>PGYB01000009.1 GCA_002839445.1 Candidatus Riflebacteria bacterium HGW-Riflebacteria-1 | reverse complement strand
CCATGCCGGGCGTACACAATCGCGTAGACGCGGAAAATGACCGCCGTCACGGGTCTTGCGGAGCAAGCCCCGCGCCGTCTGGCCATTTCCGGTCACGACAGGCGTTCTGCCGAAAAAAAATGAAAATTGCAGGCCAAATTTAGGACATATCCAATATTACCTTTGATGATGTTTGGGTGAGACAGTTAATCATTCAAAAGCTCGACATCTTGACTTATCGAAAACAATAAGTTATTATTATTAGTAATGTGGAGAATTTTAGAACATAAAAATCTTGCTAAGACATGCAAAAAGCTGCCTTCCCAGGTTCTGAAAAAGTATGAACTTTGGAAGGATCTTGTTTGCCGCCATGGCCCAAATGTTCTTAAGAAATTCCCCGGTTTTAATGATGAAAAGTTGTTTGGAATTCGAGAGGGGCAAAAATCCTCAAGGCTCAATCTTCATTACAGGGTTATTTACGAAGTTGAGAATGAGGCTGTGATTGTCTATGTCCTTGAGATCACCCCTCACAAATACTAGGAGATATTATGAAGAAGAATGAATTCCTGCCGGCCACTCCTAAAATCTCAGTCTCAACTGGTGAAACTATCAGGATGTTACGTGACCTCATGGGTTGGACTCAGGAAGAATTAGCAAAAAGATCAGGCATTAATGCCAAAAACATTAGTATGCTCGAAAATGACAAGGTTGAAATCGGAAAAAAAAGAGCTGAGAGTCTGGCACACGCCTTTGGTATTCACCCAGCAATAATCATGTTTCCAGAATATGAAGCTGAATATATACAAAAAGTGGCATAGGATAATCAGTTGATTCACCTGTGGAACGAGTGATTATAATAAATTGAAGAGGCAGAACAATCGCGCCGACGCGGAAAAACCGGCCGGATCACGGGTCTTGCTTGCGCAACACCCGCGCCCGTCTCTTATTTCCGGTCATGACTGGCGTTACGCGAGAAATGAAATAAAAACCATTGACAACCGTATATGAAAAAAATATACTTTGTTTGAGGTTAAACTAATGGGAAGGTTAATGAATGTTTTCGATTTGATTCGAAATTGTCTTGGCTTTGACTGGGACGATGGTAATGAAGTCAAAAATTGGTCTAGTCATCGTGTTTCGCAAGTTGAATGTGAAGCTGTTTTTTTGAATGAGCCTTTTATTAAATTTGACCGAGAACATTCTCTGTCTGAAAAACAATTTATGGCCTTCGGCAAGACTGACCAAGATAGATATTTGTTTGTTGCATTCACCCTCAGAAAAAGAATGATCCGGGTCATTTCAGCAAGAGATATGACCAAAAGTGAATTCAGGGAGTATGAAAGACATGAAGAAAAAACTTCCAAACTTTAAGAACGAACAAGAAGAACGAGAATTCTGGCTTACCCACGATTCCTGTGATTATTTTGATTGGTCAGATGCAGAGAAAGTGGTTTTTCCTAACTTGAAGCCTTCCTCGAAAACCATTTCTATTCGTTTGCCAGAAAGCATGCTGAACGAAATAAAAGTAATGGCAAACAAAAAAGACGTCCCTTACCAGTCATTGATTAAGATTTTGCTGTCCGAAAAACTAGAAGAAAGCAAAAAGAAAGCCGCGTAACAATCGCGTCGACGCGGAAAATGACCGCCACAACGGGTCTTGCTTACGCAACACCCGCGCCCGTCTCGTTTTTCCGGTCACGACTGGCGTTATCTGCAAAAAAAAACATGGAATTGCTCAAAAACAAAATTTGATCTACAATGAGAGGGTATAAGGAGACTTCTATGACAGCAGCAACTACCAAATTGGCGGACAAGCTACTTTCTTTGCCGTGCGAAGATCGGATTTACCTGGTTGATAAGCTTTTAAAAAGCCTTAATGCACCCAGCAAAGAAGAAGTTGACAAGGCGTGGGCGGAAGAATCAGAACGAAGAATTGATGAGCTTGAATCCGGAAAAGTTCAGACAATTCCAGGTGAGCAGGTTTTTCGAGAGATTAGAAAGCGACTCAAAAAGTGAATTTTGTTTTTCATACATCGGCACGCGAAGAATTAAACAGAGCCGTTGATTATTATGAGGAATGTGAAGCCGGCCTTGGCTACGATTTTCTAGAAGAAGTGTATGCGACAATAAAACGAATTCAAGCTTATCCAGAGGCTTGGACTCATTTTTCCTCCCGCACTCGCCGTTGTTTGACACATCGTTTCCCTTTCAGCGTTGTTTCCCTTTCAGCGTTGTTTACCTTACTAAAGAAAATGAGATCACGATCATTGCTGTTGCTCATTCTCACCAGAAACCTTATTACTGGAAACAACGACTGACAGAAGATGAATCAAAGAATAAAGCCAAGAATAGAAATAAAAAAAGCAAATAACCAATGCGTCGACGCGGAAAATGAGGCCGGATCACGGGTCTTGCTTGCGCAACACCCGCGCCCGTCTCGTTTTTCCGGTCACGACTGGCGTTGGGCAAATAAAAACTAATCCGGAGCTTTTTTGATGCGAGCAATTTTTTCCAAGAGAAAAGCATTAATAATCATATTTATTTCTATTTTTATTTTATCTATCCTTGGTTATTTAAAAAGCGAAACCTTTAGAATGCTTTCATACAGCTTGTTAATGTCTATTGAGAACTATACTTTTAAATTTTCCGATGGTCATAAAGGAAATTTCTATTACTATTCAACCGACGAAAAGACAAAATCTGAAAATGCCCTAATTTTTATTGGTGGTTCAGAGCGTGTTAGTTTGAAAAACTACATAAGATATTATCTATCACCTCTTCCAGGCGGATTTGACGTATTTTCTCTGCAAAAGCGTTTTGTTTCTGATCGAGAGCTTGGGATTTCTGCAGAAAGTATGGAATTTAAAAAAAACAATTTTTTCCAAGCCAGACTCACAGACCATATTGAGTTTTTTGATAGAACTATCCAAACTCGAAAGAATAGGTATAGAAGAATAATTTTATTGGGCATCTCTGAAGGAGGAGGCATTGCGGTCTCACTCGCCAATCGGTTCTCATCTATCACTCATCTTGCAATAGTTGGTTCCGGTGGCCTAAACCAATTTGATGAGTTGAAATTGATTTTCAAAGATGACCAAAAAAGTCTTGAGAATGAAGTATTGAAGGTTCAAAATAATCCAGAAAGTCTCGAAGATCAAATGTTTGGACAGACCTATAAGTATTGGTCGTCCAGTTTTCAATTCCATCCACTTCCACTTTTTTTATCTTTGAAAATTCCTATTTTAATTGGCTTTGGTGAAAACGACTCAATGGTGCCAATTGAATCTGTCTTTTTAATAGAAAAGGAATTTGTAAAGAATGGTAAAGACAATCTTTCACTAAGAGTTTTCAAGAATTGTGACCATACGTTGAAAGAACCAAATGGCACTTCACACAGAGAAGACTTTTTAACTACTTTATCCTCATGGGTAAATAAAGAAAATGCCCAACAATCGCGTTGACGCGGAAAAATCGGCCGGATCACGGGTCTTGCTTGCGCAACACCCGCGCCCGTCTCGTTTTTCTGGTCACGACTGGCGTTATGCAGCAAACACTTGACATACCATATACAATATATATACTATAATTGGTATGTGGAAAATATATGAGCACAAAAGCGTATTAAAAGAAATTGAGTTGCTAGCTATAGAAATCCTTAGGCGATATGAGAAGTGGAAAGATATAGTAGCAATTTCAGGCCCTATTGGTCTAAAGCAGATCAAAGGATTTAAGGACGAACCATTGCACTGTGAATGGAAAGGGTACCGTTCATCCCGTCTGAATATTCAGTATCGCATCATTTACAAAATTGAAAACGAACAATTTTTTGTAAAAGTTATGAAGGTAACGGCCCATGATTATCGGAGGAAATAAAATGAAAGACTATATAGAGGCAAAAAAAAGGACAGAGGTATCTGTTGGCGAATCGGTAAGAATAATTCGTGAGTTACAAGAATTAAGCCAAAACGAATTGTCCCTGCTAACTGGCATACCTCAATCAACCCTTTCAGCTATTGAGCATGATAAGATTAACTTAGGTGTTGAGAGAGCCAAAACATTAGCCAGGGCATTGAAATGCCATCCGGCAGTCTTAGTCTTCCCAGGTTGGGACGTTAGTCTAGAAATAGCTGCATAACCAGAGCGTCGACGCGGAAAATGAGGCCGTTCACGCCGGCGTTCGCCCCGTTCCAAAGTCGAATGGCAAGCTCGTAAGTTTAGGACAAAGAATCATGGATGGGCAATCAGGGGACTGGCTTTTTCTCGGACGGATGGTTGCACAACCGGAGAAAAATATGGGTTTGTTTTTGAGTTAATAAATCGTTTTTTTCGGAGAAACAAATGTCAAAGCATTTTTTGATTTACGCGATTATCACGGGTCTGCTCGCTGGAATTCCCATGGCATTCGCCATGGGATGGGGAAACTGGGGCGTGATTTTGTTTGCGATTACAGCCGTTTATTATTGCACGATTCCCCTTTTATTGGCGAGTGGGCTTTTCTGGCTTTTGAACCATCGATGGCACCACGAAATTCTTGCCGGAATCGCCATGTTTTTTTTCACCATGGGCTTGTTTAGTGGAAGCATGGGCATCTCCCTTCCCCTCAGCAAATTGATAAATGATCGAGAAGCAGCTATCACCCAGAAGTTCTGTGAGCAATTAGCAGAAAAATTAGATCAATACAAAAAAGATCATGGAATCTGGCCTGTGTCGATTTCGACGATCATTGCATCTGAAGCAACTATCCCCAGATTTTTCGATCCCAACAATTGCTATCAAGTCGGGACCGAATCCTTTTCCTTGTATTATCGCAATCCATCAGTGTTCATGTTCGGAGGTATGGAATATTCGAGTTTCGAAAGGAAATGGAAAATCCATCTTGTCGATTGACTCATGTGTATACTCAGACCTGAAGTTAAAATAAGGAGAACTCTTCTGGCGAATGGATAGTGAACTCTGAAGAAAAAAGGGTTGGATTGGAATCCATGCAATGACAACCATTCGCAGCAACGGACGCGGACAGGCCGCGCCGATAAGCGAAACGTTACAGCAAAAAAAAGAATTAAGAATTAAGAATAAAATACAATCTGACAACAATCCAGGACAAAAATACCCAAACAAATCCGTAACGGTAGGCAGGGTGACGCGGGGGAAAGATTGTTTTTGGACACACGATTGTTTTCGTTGTAAAGTTTGTTTCGCTTGTTTGATGTGACGGAAATGCTTTTATTGTTTTTGCACGATCGTAAGCGCTGAATGACAGTTATGATCGCAGAGGTGGAGATTAAATGGATGAGAGCCAAGACTGGCCAATTTTCATTTCAAAAGCAACATTGAACGAATATTTTCAAAATAGGTAAAACGCATTGTGGTTAAATTGAAAACAACCCAAACTTCAGACGTAGCTGTTCGAAAAGGTCTTTCGCTGGACTGTATACTGACGGGGTCATTGTGTATTCTATTTGTGAGCTTTGCATTACTGTTATTAATTACCATTCCTAAGTATACAGATATTTTCTTGCGATCGAAGGTTGAGATCCCACTGCCGTCCAGGATAATGCTCCCGATATTTGTGACCTTGACGCCCTTTAAATGGCTGATAGTCGCAGTATGCATTGTGATCTCGATTAAATTGGGGTTGAAATGCCTGGAATTCTCTAGGGCAAGTGCAAGCAATGGGGATACCTCCATGGGCTGGGCAAGAGGATTCCTCATGATTCTGAATATTGCCTTGCTCGGAATAGTCGTTATTGGGTGGTTAGCCATTATGATTACGATTGATACTCCGGAGGGTCTTGTGGGCCCGTGGCCGTGGTGAGCTGTTAACCTCTTGTGGACGGTATAACATCCTGGATTCCCGGAAATTATAGCATGCCCGGCGTCTTAACTCCGAAGCATTCATAGAGAGCTTTTTGCTTGCCTGTGATTTCGCTGAAATGAGCTTTTTTACCGAGGAAGTCGTATCTCTCGATAACATCAAGATCGTCCAGCAGTTTCTGCATTGAGTAATTCTTGTAAAGACCTTCGTCTTTCATACCTTTGTGGATGCTTGAAACAAGCATAAGAGCAATGAATTGAACAAAGATGTTAAGCAGGATCTAAGAATAAGGATCTTATTGCATTTCGCTTCTGTGTGCGGCAAAGAATTGCATGATGCCTGCTAATCGGTTACACTTGAGCCCTGAAATTCATAAAAAGGTAAACCACAAATGCAAGAGACCCCGACAAACGGCATAACCCAGAAAATTCTTGATTTTATCGAAAAGTTTGGCAATCGCCTCCCCCACCCCGCCACTATTTTTGTAATCTTCAGTGCGCTGGTGGTTGTGATATCTGAGATTGCCGTCAGATATGGTCTGAATGCCACTTTCACATCCGGGCAGAACGTCGAGAAAACAGTCGAAGCAGTCAGCCTTCTTTCTGCCGCAGGCATCCGACATATTTTTTCATCTGCGGTAACCAATTTTACCGGATTTGCCCCGCTTGGAACAGTTCTTGTTGCCATGCTGGGCGTGGGAGTTGCCGAGCGGACAGGTCTCATAAAGGCTGCGCTCAGGCTTATGGTGCTCAAAACGCCTTCAAGGCTGATCACCATGGGGGTTGTTTTGGCCGGAATAATGTCTAACATTGCCTCAGATGCCGGCTATGTCGTTCTGGTGCCGCTGGGAGCTCTTGTATTTCTAAGCGTTGGTCGTCACCCGCTTGCCGGCCTGGCGGCTGCCTTTGCCGGGGTAAGCGGCGGGTTCAGCGCCAATCTTCTGGTGGGAACACTTGATCCGCTTCTTGGCGGTATTACAACTGAGGCGGCAAAGTTTATCGATACGTCATATGTTGTTGATCCGACTGCCAACTGGTATTTCATGATTGCCTCTACCTTTGTAATAACCCTTATCGGAACCTGGGTAACAGAAAAAATAGTTGAGCCAAGACTTGGTCATTATTCCGGCGAAGCCGAAGAGAAAATCGAAGAGCTTTCAGATGGTGAAAAAGCAGGTGTTAAGTATGCTGTTATAACTGCGCTGGTGTTTGTTGCTCTGATTGCAATTATGGTGCTGCCTGAATCTGGAGTTCTTCGACATCCTGAAACCAAGGCGATAATAGGGCGTTCACCTTTTATGGATGGCCTGGTTCCAATAATAGCACTGTTCTTCTTCTTTCCTGGCCTTGCCTTTGGTTGCAAAACCGGCTCTGTTAAAAATGACAAGGATGTTGCCCACGCAGTTGGAAAATCAATGGGAACAATGGGCGATTATCTTGTTCTGGCTTTCGTCGCCGGTCAGTTTGTTGCATATTTTGCCTATACCAACCTGGGAACAATCATTGCGGTAAAAGGCGCCGGGATTTTAAGTGCTACCGGGCTTACCGGTATCCCGATGATAATTGCTTTTGTTCTGGTATCGGCTTTGATAAACCTTTTCATTGGTTCAGCTTCGGCAAAATGGGCAATTATGGCGCCAGTGTTCGTGCCAATGTTCATGGTGCTGGGTTATTCACCTGAATTTACTCAGCTGGCATACCGCATCGGCGATTCTGTAACAAATATCATTTCTCCCCTAATGTCGTATTTCGCCGTCATAGTCGCGTTTGCTGAAAAATATGAAAAAGATATCGGTCTTGGTACTTTGATTTCAGTAATGCTGCCATTTTCTGTGGCCTTTCTGATTGGCTGGACAATGCTGCTTGTTATCTGGTTTTTCGCTGGCCTGCCGATAGGCCCCGGCATCAGCATGCTTCTGGCAAAATGACAGAAGTCATTCAACAGTAACGCGAGTTTAATCGATTGAGCAGAATCGCTAACGCGCAAGAAGCACTGGCGGTTCACGGCTGGCGTTCGGTGAAAGAGAAAAAAACTGTCGCATACTTCGCTTGTGCGCACCCACAGCCAACGTCAAGCGTCGCCAAAGATTTCAGAAGCAATTCTGAGCAAATCGACGATTTTAAAGACAAAAGCGTCATAAGCAGCCCAAAAACCCAAAAAACGCCATCAATCAGCCTTTAGTTCCCGGAAGCTTTTCGCTATATTCTGCTGGCACTCAACACGATCGAGTGCTAACAGCGAATAAGTTTTTATAATTCGACAAAAATCACAAGGAGGACATTATGAACCTCACCCCTATGGGTAACCGTATCGTAATCAAACCCAGCGAAACCGAAAAGAAGACTGCCACCGGAATCATCATTCCCGACACAGCTTCAAAAGCACGCCCGAAAACCGGCAAAGTAGTGTTTGTTGGCAAAGGCCTTACTGACAGCAAGGGCAAAACTGTTCCGATGCAGGTCAAACAGGGCGACAGCGTAATTTTTACTGAATGGGCAGGAACTGAAATCATGATCGAAGGCGAAAAGCATCTGATCATGAAAGAAGACGAAGTTCTCGCCGTTGAATAACCCTTTTCCCGTAACCCCTTTAACTAACGACAAAATTAATTCTTAAGGAGAATTTTTACAATGGCAGCAAAACAACTGAAGTATGGTGAAAGCGCAAGAAGAGCCCTCGAAAAAGGCGTCGATACAGTAGCGAACGCAGTACGCTCGACCCTGGGGCCCAAAGGCTGTTATGCCATCCTCAACAAAAGTTTTGGTAGCCCGACAGTTACCAATGACGGCGTTATGATCGCCAAAGAAATCGAAGTCGAAGATCGCTTCGAAAACATGGGCGCTCAGCTGGTAAAAGAAGTAGCCAGCAAAACCAACGACATCGCTGGCGACGGCACCACCACCGCTACCGTTCTCGCTCAGGCCATCGTCCACGAAGGTTTTAAAAACACCGCAGCCGGCGCCACCCCGATTTATATCAAGCGCGGCATCGAAAAAGCAGTTAACGCTGTTGTCGCTAAAATCAAAGAACAGTCCAAGCGCATCGACGACAACAAAGACAGCGTCGCTCAGGTTGCCACCATCTCTGCCCGTGACACCGAAATCGGCAAAGTAATCGCCGAAGCCATGGACAAAGTCGGCAAAGACGGCGTTATCACCGTTGAAGAAGCCAAGAGCTTTGACACCACCCTCGACTTCGTCGAAGGCATGGAATTCGACAAAGGTTATGTCAGCCCCTACATGGTAACTGACACCGAGAGAATGGAAGCCGTTCTTGATAACCCTTACATTCTCATCACTGACAGCAAGATCAACAACATCAAAGACATCCTGCCAGTTCTCGAAAGCATCGTGCAGACCAAAAAACCCCTGCTCATCATCGCTGAAGACATCGAAGGCGAAGCACTGGCAACCCTCGTAGTCAACAGACTCCGCGGCACTTTCAACTGTGTGGCCGTTAAAGCACCGGCCTTCGGCGATCGCCGCAAAGCCATGCTCGAAGATATCGCTGTAATGACCAAAGGTCAGAAGATCAGCGAAGAAATCGGCCTCAAGCTTGAAAACGCAACTCTCGAACACCTCGGCAACGCCAAGAAAGTGGTTATCACCAAAGAATCAACCACTATCATCGAAGGCGCCGGCAATGCCAAAGAGATTCAGGCCCGCATCGCCCAGATCAAAGCCGAAATCGACAGAAGCACCAGCTCCTATGATAAAGAAAAACTGCAGGAAAGACTTGCCAAGCTTTCTGGCGGCGTAGCTGTAATCAAAGTCGGTGCCGCTACCGAAACAGCCATGAAAGAACGCAAAACCCGCGTTGAAGACGCCCTCAGCGCCACCCGCGCTGCAGTTGAAGAAGGTGTTGTCGCCGGCGGCGGCGTAGCTCTGCTTAACGCCTGCAAAGCTCTCGACACTCTCGAAGTCAACGGCGATGAAAAAATCGGCGTCGAAATCGTCAGAAAAGCTCTGCAGAAGCCGATCCACTTCATCCTCGCCAACGCCGGTCTTGAGCCCGCGGTCATCATCGAAAAGATCCGCGCCGCTGACAAAGCTGGCTACGGTTATAACGTTCTCACCAACGAATACATCGACATGTTCAAAGCCGGCATCATCGACCCGGCCAAAGTCACCAGATCTGCTCTGCAGAACGCATCATCGATCGCCTCTATCCTTATGACCACCGAAGTCCTGGTTGCCGATATCCCCGAAGAAGGCAAACCGGCCGGCATGGGCGGCATGGGTGGAATGGGCGGCATGGGCGGCATGGGTGGCATGGGCATGCCCGGTATGATGTAAGTCAGACGGTAATTCCCGGCGGGGAGGGGCCTCCCCTGCCCCGCCTCAACTTTTAAAATAATTTTATAAGTTTATCAGGAGAAAAAAATGAACCTTAAACCTCTCAACGACAGAGTTATCGTAAAACCCAAAGACGCCATCGAAAAATCAAAAGGCGGCGTAATCCTTCCCGATACAGCAAGCAAAGAAAAGCCCATCGAAGGCACCGTAATTGCAGCTGGCCCGGGCAAACTGACTGACGCTGGCGAGCGCACTCCGCTCGAAGTCAAAAAAGATGACAAAATCATCTTTTCAAAATATGCCGGCACCGAAATCAAGGTCGAAGAAGAAAGCTATCTGATTCTGCGCGAAGAAGACATTCTCGCCATCGTCAACTGATCAGCTATAAGTACCAGGAGCAAATAAAATGACTGCAAAGCATCTCAAATATTGGACAGAAGCCCGCAGCGCCCTCGAAACCGGCGTTGACCTCGTAGCTAATGCCGTTCGCGCCACCCTCGGCCCCAAAGGCTGTTATGCCATTCTCGACAAGAAATTCGGCAGCCCGACCGTCACTAACGACGGCGTTACCATTGCCAAAGAAATCGAAGTCGAAGATAAATTTGAAAATATGGGCGCCCAGCTGGTTAAAGAAGTTGCCAGCAAAACCAACGACGTCGCCGGCGATGGCACCACCACCGCTACCGTTCTCGCCCAGGCCATCGTACACGAAGGTTTCAAAAACGTAACTGCCGGCGCCAACCCGAGCTATGTTAAGCATGGTATCGAAAAAGCTGTTGACGTTATCGTAAAAGAAATCAAGAACCTCTCCAAAAAGATTGACGACAACAAGGACAGCGTTGCCCAGGTTGCCACCATCTCTGCACGTGACAACGAAATCGGCCGCATTATCGCCGAAGCCATGGACAAAGTTGGCAAAGACGGCGTTATAACCGTAGAAGAAGCCAAGAGCTTTGATACCACCCTCGACTTCGTCGACGGCATGGAATTCGACAAAGGCTATGTAAGCCCTTACATGGTTAACGATCAGGAAAGAATGGAAGCAGTTCTCGACAACCCTTACATTCTGATCACCGAAAACAAGATCAATAACCTCAAAGAAATCCTGCCCCTGCTCGAAAAGATCGTTCAGGTTAACAAACCCCTGCTCATCATCGCTGAAGACATCGAAGGCGAAGCGCTGGCAACCCTGGTTGTTAACAAACTGCGCGGCACTTTCAACTGTGTGGCCGTTAAAGCACCTGGTTTCGGCGATCGCCGCAAAGCCATGCTCGACGACATCGCAGTTCTCACCGGTGGCCAGAAAATCAGCGAAGATCTTGGCATGAAGCTCGACGCAGCAACTATCAACATGCTCGGTCAGGCCAAAAAGATCGTGGTCAGCAAAGAAATGACCACTATCGTTGAAGGCTGTGGCGATGCCAAGGCTCTCAAGAACCGCATCAACCAGATCAAAGCCGAAATCGAAAACAGCTCAAGCTCATACGACAAGGAAAAACTGCAGGAACGCCTGGCCAAGCTCGCCGGCGGCGTTGCAGTAATCAAGGTCGGTGCCGCTACCGAAACCGAAATGAAAGAGCGCAAGACCCGCGTCGAAGATGCTCTCAGCGCCACCCGCGCTGCGGTTGAAGAAGGCGTTGTTGCTGGCGGCGGCGTGACTTACATCAACGCCCTCAACGCTCTCGACAAGCTCGAAAAAGACTGCAATGATGACGAAAAAGTTGGCATCAACACCGTCAGAAAAGCTCTTTACGCCCCAATGCGCATGATCCTGAGCAATGCCGGCCTTGAGCCCTCAATCATCATAGAAAATGTCAAGGCCCACAAAGGCAATGGCTATGGCTATGACGTAGTTGCTGACCAGTATACCGACATGTTCAAAGCTGGCATCATCGACCCCGCCAAGGTAACCAGATCAGCGCTGCAGAATGCCGCATCTATCGCGTCAATCCTGCTCACCACTGAAGTTCTCGTTGCCGAAATTCCCGAAAAGAGAGCTAAACCTTCCAATCCCGATATGGACATGGACTACTAAGCATGAACCCTGTCCCCCGGCCCATAAGGCCGGGGGACCTTCATGAAAAATTGCAATGAGCGAATCCCAGTTATTACAGGCGGCCTTTGCCGAAGCGGAAGCCGACGACAGCCTCAACGAGCGCCAGAAAACAGTTCTGCGCGAAGTCTGCGACACCTTTATTTCAACAGGTATCCCGGTAGGCTCGCGCAATCTGTCTAAATCCAGCCAGCTCGCATGTTCTCCTGCCACTCTGCGCAACGAGATGGCCGATCTTGAGAGCATGGGCTACCTTTATTCGCCGCATACTTCGGCCGGCAGAGTGCCAACCGAAAAAGGCTACAAGTTTTACGTAAATTTTCTCGTCGAGTTCGAGCGTATCAGCCAGCTCGAAGAAACCCTGATCGGCAAAATCGCCGAAGTTTCGCACGAAACCCATAACCGGCAACAGGATATTTTAAAGTCGGCAATCAAGTATGCCTGCCAGAAAACCAATCTGGCCGGGGTTCTCCTCGCACCGCAGCATGCCAAAAACCCGCTGCGCTCGATCAAGCTGTTCCGAATCCTCGAAAACAAGGCAATGCTGGTCACCGTTGATGACTGCGGCAATATTAACAATCAGGTCGTCGTTATTCCGAACGAAACAAGCGATGATGTGCTTGAAAAGCTCACCATCCTGCTTAATGCCCAGCTCTGCCAGCAGGAGTTCCACCAGTATGAACAGGATTATATCTTAAAAACCAGGCATATCCTGTCGCGCTACAACAACCTGCTATCACAGCTGGTTAAGCACGTCCAGGACACAGAGAACGACTCCGACTCCGGCTCCGGCTCGATTTTTCTCGATGGACTGGTAAACTTTTTCGATCAACCCGAGTTCAATGATCCCGAAAAAATTCGGCAGATGGTCAGTCTGCTCGACCAGAAAGAGAATCTGCTGCGCCTGCTGGCAAAATCTCTTGATAGTAAAAGAGAGATTGTGGTAAACATAGGCTCTGATTCGGGGCTGGCTATCAAAGACGTTTCTCTGGTTTCCGCCCGCTATTGCGGCCCCAACCGCTCTGTCGGCAGAATAGGCCTGATTGGCCCTCTGCGCATGGACTACGGCGGGGTTGTCGCGACACTGGCCCGACTGTCGAACACTCTTAGCAAGCTGTTGGTCGGCCAAAACGATTTAAAGTGACCCGATACTTTTTTAAAAGGTGACACCTGAATATGATGCAAAAAGACGTTAAAGCAGAAGGCGCTGATCCCAACGAATCAGAAGCCAACGCTGAAGATTTGAATGGTGTGGAAAGTGGCGAAGATGCTGGCGATTCAGAGAAAGCCGGCGATACTGCCCAGTCTGCCGCAGAAGAACCGGGAGCAGGCAACAATCTTGCCAAAGAACTTGACGACATGAAACACCGCTATTACCGGGCTCTGGCGGACTATCAGAATCTGCAACGCCGCACCGCAAAAGAGGTGCTTGAGGCTCGTGGCCGCGGTGTCGAAGATTTCCTGAAAAACCTGCTTCCGGTAATTGATACGCTAGACAAGGCCATGGAGCAGATCAGCAAAAGCAATATCGACAAGAAAATCGCCGATGGACTGGAGATGTTCTCGATCCAGTTCTCTGATATGCTCAGCAAAGAAGGCCTCAAGGAAATCAACCCGATCGGCAAGCCATTCGACCCGCATTTTCATGAAGCAATGTGCAAGCGTTGCGTTGAAGATCAGGATGACGAGATCGTTCTGGCTGAATTCGAAAAGGGTTATATGTTCAAAGAACGTGTTCTACGCACCGCCAAGGTAGAAATCAATCAGAAATAATCTGTAACACAGATACAGGAGGAATATTAATGTCAAGAGTTATCGGTATCGACTTAGGTACTTCCAATTCGGCCGCAGCTGTTATTGAAGGCGGCAAACCGGTTATTATCCCGAGCGCCGAAGGCAATTCAATCGGCGGCAAAGCTTTTCCCAGCGTTGTTGCTTTTACCAAAGACGGTCAGCGCCTGATTGGTGAACCGGCCAGACGCCAGGCCACCACCAACCCAGATCGCACCATTATTGCCGTAAAACGCAAAATGGGCACCAAAGAAAAAATCAAGGTCGACAACAAAGATTATACGCCGCAGGAAATCTCGGCCTGCATTCTGCAGAAGATCAAGGCTGACGCCGAAGCATTTTTGAACGACAAGGTTACCGGCGCGGTTATTACTGTGCCCGCTTATTTTGATGACGCGCAGCGCCAGGCCACCAAAGACGCCGGAGCCATTGCCGGCATCGAAGTTAAGCGCATCATCAATGAGCCAACCGCGGCAGCGCTTGCTTATGGCCTCGACAAAGAAGGCGAACGCAAGATCATGGTATTCGACCTTGGCGGCGGCACACTTGACGTCACCATTCTCGAACTGGGCAGCGGCGTATTCGAAGTGCTTTCAACCAACGGTGACACCCGCCTCGGCGGCACCGACATGGACAACATCATTATCGACTGGATCATCGGCGAATTCAAAAAGCAGGAAGGCATCGATCTTTCGAAAGATTCAATGGCCTACCAGCGCGTCAGAGAAGCTGCTGAGCGCGCCAAAATCGAACTCTCGACCACGACCAGCACTGACATCAACCTGCCCTTCATCACCGCTACCCAGGAAGGCCCGAAGCACATGGTGATGAGCATCTCGAGGTCAAAACTTGAAGAACTTATCGATACAGTCGTTGAACGCTGCAAGGCGCCAATTGACAACGCCCTCAATGATGCCGGCCTCAAGCGCGGCGAAATCGACCACATCATCATGGTTGGCGGCCCGACCCGCATGCCGATCATTCAGAATCTTCTTAAAGCCCATTTCGGCAAAGACGCCGAACGTGGTGTTGACCCGATGGAATGTGTGGCCATGGGCGCCGCCATTCAGGCCGGTATTCTCGGCGGTGAAGTTAAAGATGTTCTGCTGCTCGACGTTACCCCGCTTTCACTGGGTATCGAAACTCTCGGTGGCGTAATGACAACCCTGATTGGCCGCAATACTACTATTCCGACCAAGAAAAGCCAGGTGTTCTCAACGGCATCGGACAATCAGCCTGCGGTTTCAGTGCATGTTCTGCAGGGTGAGCGCCAGCTCGCTTCTGACAACAAAACTCTTGGCCGCTTTGACCTGGTAGGCATACCGCCGGCACCGCGCGGCATTCCGCAGATCGAAGTCACCTTTGATATCGATGCCAACGGCATCGTTAACGTTTCGGCCAAGGATCTTGGCACCAGCAAGGAACAGGCAATCACCATCACCAACAGTTCCGGCCTCAAAAAGGACGAAATTGAACGCATGGTCAAAGAAGCCGAACGCCATGCCCAGGACGACGCCAAACAGCGTGAATCGATCGAAACCCTCAACACCGGCGAAAGCCTGGTCTACCAGACCGAAAAGACTCTCAAGGAACTCGGCGACAAGGTTACTGCCGAGCTCAAGAGCGAAGTTGAAGTTAAGGTCAACGAGCTGAAGAAAGCTCTCGAAACCAAAGAAGTCGACATGATCAAGGCAAAAATCGACGCTCTGCAGACCACAGCACAGAAGCTTGGCGAAATGATCTACAAAAACGCCCAGTCACATGCTGACGCTCAGCACCAGCCAAATCCCGAACAGCCGTCAGACAAGCAGTCTGCCGCAGGCGGAGACGAAAACGTCGTTGACGCCGAATTTAAAAAAGCCGATTGATACGTGTTACTGGCCGTGGGCATTCGCATGTCCGCGGCCAGCAGCATTGTCTCCAGCCAGAATTTATAATACGGCCAGAGTTTCAGACAGAGCACCAGACGCCTTCAAGGGAGAATTAAATGGCCAAACGCGATTATTACGAAGTACTGGGCGTGACCAAGAACGCTGATGAGAACGAGATCAAGAAAGCGTTCCGCAGCCTCGCGCGCCAGTATCACCCAGATGTAAACAAAAATGAGGATGCTGTAGAGAAGTTCAAGGAAATTAACGAAGCATACCAGATACTTTCTGAACCCCAGAAACGATCGGCATATGACCAGTTCGGGCATGCCGGCATAGATCCCAACAGCTTTAATTATCAGGATATGGGCGGGTTTGGCGGGTTCGGCGACATTTTTGGCGACATTCTATCAGACTTTTTTGGCGGTGCTGGAAACACACAGCGACACGGACCCAAGCGCGGCGCCGATTTAAGATATGATCTCGAAATATCCTTTGAAGAAGCGGTGTTCGGCTGCGACAAGAACATCACGGTTCAAAAGTCAACCCGCTGTACCACGTGTTCTGGCTCTGGCGCCGAAACCGGCAGCACTCGCAAACAATGCCCGGTCTGCAAGGGACGTGGCTCGATCTCTCTTGCCCAGGGCTTTTTCTCGATACAGCGCACCTGCCATCAGTGCCAGGGCGAAGGCGAAATCATCGACAAGCCTTGCGGCGCCTGCAAAGGCAACGGACGTATCAAGAACTCGCAAAAAATCGACGTCAAGATTCCACCTGGCGTTGAAACCGGCAGCAAACTCAAACTGGCCGGCGAAGGCGAACCTGGCGAAAAAGGCGGTCCCAGCGGCAGCCTCTACATTTTCCTGAGTGTCGGCAAGCATGATTTCTTTGAGCGCATCGGCGATGACATAATCTGCGAAAAGAACATCACCTTTCCGCTCGCTGCGATTGGTGGAGAAGTGGAAGTTCCGACCCTTAAGGGAGTAGTAAAAATTAAAATACCAGAAGGCACGCAGACCGGAAAAATATTCAGACTGCGTGGCTATGGTGTTAAGTCGCTGCGTGGCGGTCAGGGCGACCAGCTCGTCAAGATTTTTGTGCGCACGCCGACTGAAATCAATTCGCGGCAACGCGATCTGCTGATGATGCTTGCCGAAGAAGATCCCGAATCAAAAGCAACTGGCATCGGTTCTGGCAAGTCTTTCTTCGACAAGGTTAAAAAAGCGCTCGGCGGCTGAACTGGAGTTATTTCAAAACCGGCAGAAACGAACTGTTTCTGCCGGTTTTTTCATACCATTTCCATTTTTGGCTTTTTCTGTTATTTTTAGCATATGAGCCATATGAAAAAGCTTTTAATCATTCTAGCGCTGACCCTGATACCCTGCTCTATTAACGCGCAGGTTCAGTTGTTTCGTGAAGTTCTGCAGCCGGCCACCCCTGAGCTTGCCCAGGAACTGGCTGCATACTCCCAACTCGGCGATCAGCTCGACGCTAAAATTGAACTGTTGCGCAACGCCGCCTATACCACTGGCGCTTCTCAGGAACACCGCACAAATTTATCGGCATTTCTGCTGCGCAAAGTCGTTTTACAGTCTGGTCTGTCTTACGAAGCCAATGAAGATCTCATACTCGAAGCCGCCAACCTGACACCTGACAATATCACCCTTGAGACAATCTGGGGAGACATGCTTTATTTCAAAGGCAACTATGAAAAGTCGCTCGAGCATTTTGAGTTTGTTCACAACAGAAGCCCTAAAGACATTCAGATAATCAGTAAAATCGGGCTGGTTGCCTTTCAACTCATGGATTACGACAAGGCAATCGAACATCTTGAACAAGCTGTCAATGCGTATCCCGATGCTTTTTATCTGTTGTTTTATCTCGGCAAAAGTTATTTTGAGCAGCACTACTACGAAGAGGCTGTTGCCAGCTGGGAGCGAGCGCTGCAGGCCACTAAAGACCCCAATCAGCAGGCTGCAGTAAATGAGGCGATCAACCGCGCACGCGAACAGCTTGCCTCGACCGATGGTTCATCAAAAGTCGAAGACCGGCGCTTTATCGTACATTTTGCCGGCAACTCGCGCGACGACCTCGGTGACATTGCCTTTGAAGTGCTTGACGAGGTGTTTCACCAGGTCACGCGGTCGCTCAACTTTCACCCTGACGTCAAAATCAATGTTATCTTTTTTCTCACCGAAGACTATTACAAGGTCAGTCGCGACTGGTCAGCCGCCTCGGCACAGGGCATCAAAATCATGGTTCCGTTGAAATCTGGCTACAAGAGTGAAGAATACGTTCGCGGCCTGCTCGCCCATGAGTTCACCCACACAATCATTCATCTGCGCACCAACAACCGCTGCCCGCTGTGGCTGAACGAGGGCATCGCTCAATACCAGGAATTTGCCGCTGCCAACGGCTCCCCCGAAGAGATGCGCTCAGATTATCGCAGCATAGTAGAAAATGAGTTCATTCAAGGCCAGAAAAGCGTCAAGCTCAACCGCGTGCCAGCCCTCATGAGCAGTTCCTCGCGCAAAGACGTTCTGCGCGCCTACATCGCATCATATCTCGCAACCCGCTGTCTCGCCGATTTTTATGGCGAACGCAGCTTTGACGAGATTCTGTCAGCTCTTGGCGAAGGCAAGTCAATTGACGAAGCAATGATCGACGCCACCGGGCGCGACATGGACAGCTTCCAGCAAAGATACGAAGACTGGCTGCGCAAGCTGTAAACGCCAACATGGTAATTTAACATGCGACCTGCCGGAGAACGGCTCTATCACTACCTTAATTCGCGCATGATTTTTTTCATGCTCTCCTCCATGGCCTGCGGCTGGCTTGTCGGCGAAAGGCTCAATTTTCTGCGTGATGCCGTTCCGCTGATGTTCGGTTACATGACCTTTGTAACTGCGCTTAAAACCAGCTGGAAAGATCTCGGCACCATCTTTCGCAAGCCCCTTCCACTCATCAGCATTGTCGTGCTGCAACATCTTCTTATGCCCTTTATTGCAAGTATCCTCAGCAACGCCCTGTTTGCCGGTCGCCAGGAACTGATTCTCGGCTACATTTTAATGGCAGCCCTGCCGGTCGGTATTACCGCAGTCATCTGGACAGGCATTGGAAAAGGCGATGTTGCACTTTCTTTAACCGCAGCAACTATCGACACATTGCTCAGCCCGCTGGTCGTTTCCGCTGTTCTTTTGCTCTTTGCCGGTCAACAGGCGGCTCTCGACTACCCGGCGATGATTGCCGGCCTGATCAAGATGATAGTTATACCCTCAGTTCTCGGTCTCACAATCAACGATCTGAGCCGCGGCACATTTTATGATAGAAGCATCAGATATCTCGGCATTCCTTCGTTCATCAGCATGTGCGCTGTCATCATGATAAACGTCGGCATGGCGCAAAAGTCAGCATCTGAGATGTTCACGCGCGCCCCGATGATTGTTTTGCTTACGCTGCTACTCACGTTAACCGGCTTTTTGACGGGACTGCTACTGGCAAAACTTTTTGGGTTCAAGGAAAGCGCAGTTATCAGCAGCGTTTTTTGCGCGGGAATCCGCAACACCAGTGCCGGGCTGGTGCTTGCCATCGGGCATTTTCCGGTTGAGGCAAGCATACCAGTTCTGGTTGCCATGATGTTTCAACAACCATTTGCCGCAATCTCTCAGCGCATGCTGAATCGTAGGTTAGCTACCGGCAGCAGCCCTTCATAACAGCAAGTTTGAGAATTTTTAAACAAAGTCTTGAGTACTTTGCAACTCCGTGCTATGTTGCCCCTTGAAACCCGTTAATCGGGTTATACATATCAGGTCGCATCGAAAGGAAAGTGAAGTAATGAAAAGCATCGCCGAATTCATGGACATGGTAAAAGCCAGAAACCCGAACGAACCAGAATTTCATCAGGCCGTTCACGAGGTAGTAGAAACCATCTGGGAAGAATACAACAAAAACCCCCGCATGGTTAAGGGTAAAATCCTTGAGAGAATCGTTGAGCCAGAACGCGCGATCTCTTTTAGAGTCCCCTGGGTCGATGACAAGGGCGAAATTCAGGTTAACCGCGGTTATCGTGTGCAATTTAACAGCGCCATCGGGCCATACAAGGGCGGACTGCGCTTTCACCCCAGCGTAAACCTTTCTATTCTCAAGTTTCTCGGCTTTGAACAGATGTTCAAGAACGCACTGACCACCCTGCCTATGGGCGGCGGCAAAGGCGGCTCTGACTTTAATCCTAAAGGCCGCTCTGACAATGAAATCATGCGCTTCTGCCAATCTTTCATGACTGAACTCTATCGTCACATCGGCAGCAACCTTGACGTTCCGGCAGGCGACATCGGCGTCGGCGGCCGCGAAATCGGCTACATGTTTGGCCAGTATAAGCGCATCGCCAACGAATTCACCGGCGTTTTCACCGGCAAGGGCGCAACCTGGGGCGGCAGCCTTATTCGCCCTGAAGCCACTGGCTTTGGCGCGATTTATTTCGGCATCGACATGCTTGCCACCAAGGGCGAAACCTTTAAGGGCAAGACTATTGCTCTCTCCGGCTTCGGTAACGTTACCTGGGGTTCAATCAAGAAACTCATCGAACTCGGCGCCAAATGTATCACCATCAGCGGTCCAGACGGCTACGTTCTCGACGAAGAAGGCTTCAATGAAGAAAAATGCGAATATCTGCTCGATATGCGCGCTTCATGCAATGACCAGGCCGAAGACTACGTTAAAAAGTATCCAAAAGCCAAGTTTTTCGCAAAAGAAAAACCCTGGAGTGTCAAGTGTGATGTAGCAGTTCTCTGCGCCACCCAGAACGAATGCAGCGCAGACGATGTCAAGAAACTTGCTGCTAACGGTTGCAAGCTGATGCTCGAAGTCTCTAACATGGGCTGCACAGCCGACGGCGCCAAACTCGCTCACGAGAAGATGATGTTTGCCCCGGGTAAAGCAGTAAATGCTGGCGGCGTGGCCGTTTCCGGTCTCGAAATGACCCAGAACAGCGAGCGCCTGAACTGGACCTCAGAAGAAGTAGACGCCAAACTGAAACACATCATGCATTCTATCCACGAAGCCTGTGTAAAACATGGCAAAGAAGGCGACCGCATCAATTACATCAAGGGCGCCAATGTAGCCGGCTTCATGAAAGTGGCTACTGCGATGCTTGACCAGGGTGTCGTTTGATTTTAACTCTCTGATTAACTAACCTTAAAGCTGCTCTCTAACGAGAGCAGCTTTAATTTTTTAAAAATATTTCTGCAGATGGCTTGCGGTTTTATTTTCGTTTGTTATAATTGAATGCAAGGGTGATGGGTACACCCTTAAAAAAAGCGATTTACAAGCACATTCGGGTAGGTCTGTGCCGGTGAATCGGGTTTATCGGGTTCTTTCTCTCGGGTAATCCAAATGATTCAGGAGAATTTAGTATGAGGAACAGCACTATCAAGGTTCTCAGCAAATTGCTGTGTATTGTTCTGATCGCCAGCTTCCTTCTCGAAGCACCTCTGATGGCCGAGTACAGCGCTATCAAGGTAAATGTTGGTGGACAGAGCGTAAACGTAACCCCCGGTCAGTGGGTAACCGTGAACAACGGCCCCATGACTACACACTACAACGTTCGCTACGTTAATGGTCAGCCGATGGCTCTCGAAATGAGTCAGTATCTGAAACTGGCTTTTGACGGATCAGGCGCTGCCGGTTCTGCCGCGCAGGCAACTACTGCAGCCCAGACCTCTCAGGGTATTGCCGCTCAGTCCGCCGATGCTTCTACCGCTGTAAGCGGTGCCAAAGCTGAAGGCAGCTGGGTAAAGAATGAACTCAATTCTTATGGCCAGAAGGTCAAAGACAGCTTTACCTCTGGTAAAGAAAGTGGCCAGAATTTTGGCAACAAAACTACTGATGCAGTTAAAACCGGCGCCGGCAAAGTTGGCGACGTGGTAAAAACTGGCGGAAGTAAAATTGGCAATCTGCTCAAGAGCGCCAAAGACAGAATCTCCAACCTGTTCAGCAAGAAAACTCCAGATGTAAAACCAGGCAGCTCAGACGCTTCACAGAGCGGTCAGGCTTCTCAGGATGCAGCTCAGAGTGGTCAGACTTCTCAGGAAGGCTCACAGGCTTCTCAGGAAGCTTCACAGAGCGGTCAGAGCTCACAGGAATCCGCTCAGAGCGGTCAGACTTCTCAGGAAGGCGCTCAGGCTTCCCAGGAAGCTTCACAGGCCGGTCAGAGTTCACAGGAATCTGGTAAAGTTGCTGATGCCGACAAAAAAGGCTTCCTCAGCAATCTGAAAGACAAGACCACTGGCAAATTCAAATCCGGTTATGACGCCGGCAAAGAAATGACTGGCCAGGGCGTTCAGAATGTTAAAGACAGCCTGAAATCAGGTTTCAGCCCGAAGAACATCCTGATGACCGCCGGTATCACCGTAGGTGTTGACCTTGCTACTCAGATCCTCAGTGGTGAAAAACCCAGCCTCAGAAAAGCAGTTAAGACTGTTGTATCAGCCGAATTCGCCGGTGGCGTGGTTGGTTCAGTAACTGGCGCTGCTGCTGGTTCATTCTTCACTCCTTTCCTGACTGCGATCCCGGTTGTTGGTGGCGTTCTTTCAGCCCTTGCCCCGACCTTCGGTTCAATCGTAGGCGGTTCAGTAGGTGCTTATCTCGCCGGTGACCTCAAGAACGGCAGATTCTCAATCAAAGAAGCCTTCAAGCAGATCAACTGGGTCGGCGTAGCTGGCCAGACCATTGGTTCAACCGCAGGCGCAATGCTCGGTTCAATGATCTTCCCGCCATTCGGCACCATCATTGGTGGTATCGCCGGTGGTATGCTGGGTAACTGGGCTGCTAACAAACTCGCCGGACTGTTCGGCAAGGGCAACACCAGCTATGGTTCAATTGGTATGCCCGTAGGTTCTAACCCGTTTGGCGGCGCAGCTGCAGGTGCTCAGGTTTCCGGACCAGTCACCATCGGCTCAGTAGCTGGCTCAACTGGTGGAGAGATCCCGGTTTCTGGTGCTCAGTCTCCTGAAATCAGCATCTCTGGTGAAGCAACTCCGATGGGCACTTACTCATCAGAAGTTCAGCTTGCCCAGGCCAAATACCAGGAACTCTACAAGCTCTATAACGAAATGCTCACCCAGGGTCGCCAGGCTGATGCCATGAAGGTTGCCCAGGAAATGAACAAAGCCAAGGCTGAATACGAAAGTCTTAAAGCCAACGCTGGTAAGTAAGCTAGACGTTCTCGAATAAAAAGTTCCCTCAGGCGAAAGCCTGGGGGCTTTTTTTTTGCAGGTATTGCTACACCTCTGAAAGGTTTGCACGCGAAATGATCCACCAGCAGATCCATTTGCTCACAAGTCATTGGCAGGCATAAGTTGAGCAGCGTCTTTAAAACTGCCTGGTCCAGCATCTGCATAATAGTCATTGCCACATAACCCAATGTCGCGGGCATCACAAGTTGGATTCTGCGCGAAGTCGCAGGATCCACAGAATGAGAAATATCCGTGCGATCTTACCTCAGGTTGGCACACACTTTTAACTTCTCGCCAAAAATTGCTGCCTACGCTTTTGTGACGCTTTTATCAATGGCTATTTTTGATACAATTATTGAAAGCTGATCAGCGTGACAGTTATTCAATGCCTGAATTAATGAGAGAAGAGACCAGTTAACAGCGCAGAGATAAATAATACTAAGCACGGCAAAACAGCTTCAGTTAAAGCAATGGGAAATAAACCAGACAGAAAGGGGCTAAGCCACGATCAATACGCGGTAATTTCGTCTGAAGAAAGCCAGCGCTTATCTACCGCGTTAACAACTGCTTCTCTGATAGTGACCAGCACTCTCTGATTATGCGTGACCGGGGTATCCACACCGACAGGAAAAATCTCAATCTCAACTTCGATTTCAACCTGGCTGTCACTTAGCAAAAAGGCATTCAGCTTGCTGACATACTTGCTTAAGAGCCTATTGTTGCCGGTTACGCCATCATCACGATGCAAAGTTTTTCCAGAAAGAGAGTAAACGACATCAACATAGTCGTCTTCCATTTTTGCGACAATTCCGGGTTTTGGCACCTGCATGCGGATCTCGCCACCACTGCTGGAAAATGATGGAGTCGCTTTTGGCTTTCCGCCTCCTCCTGGGTTTTTGTCGACTACGGCCTTTGATACAGCGATGTCCTGCTGCATGTACTTCAAAATCGTTTCGGCCATCGCCTTGGCCTCATCTTTAGCCTGCGACACATGGGCAACCTGACGGGTTGACCGCAGAACGGTATAAATTCCGCCTGAAATAATGACAAAAATGAAAGCCGCGACCAACACTTCAATTATAGTAACGCCGCGATGACAAAAGCCCCTGCTCATGGCTTAACTACCATGAAACTCAGCTTTTCAGCCGCGTGCTTTTCGCCGTCTGTCGATGTCCAGGTTACGCTGCCCCGGAACTCGAGAACAGTGCTTCTGTCTGGATTGACTCTTATTTCTGGCGAAAAATCGAAATCTTTGTATTCTCTCTGAAAAGCTAAAACATCAGAAAGAGTCTTGGGAAAACCGCCATTTAAAACGCCAAATGTAGTGCTTCCGCCGGCAAAGGTCTCTAGATCCTCATACTTGCACGCCATAATTTCTTCACGGAAAGACTCAAGTATTTTTCGCGCCATTGACAGCTTGGTAGTCTCGATACCTTTGCTGGCACTGCCGGCAACAGCATAATAGATCGGGATCGCCGCCATGACAAAAATTACCGAAGCTACAAGAACTTCAAGTATTGTATAAGCCTTCCGGGTTTTCATTCATCTCATTCTTTTTTCTGAAATTTATAACTTGTCCAGTTATCTGCTATCGAAACAATATACCTCTTTGGTTCAAATTTGCCAACATCTCTCATAACTGAAAGTGGAGTTATTCTGCAATTGGCTGAATCAAAAAACACTTCGAGGTAATCAACATCTGCCCGGTCAAACTCATTGCATACCAGGTTGCCGTGAATTTCGACCTTGTTTGTGGTGTCAATCATTGGAGAATAGTTCGAAAAACAACTTGCCTCAATCTTATTGCAACCGCCCGAAATTACTATGGCACCAGCGCGGGCCATCAGAGTAAATGTCGAGTCACCAACTCTTTCAACGTTCTTTTTCAAATTGATATTCTCTTTAACAACGAGAATACCATTACCTTTAACTTTTAAAACAGAGTTTACTGTCAAGCCACCAATGATATAGGTAACGCCGGTGCAATCGTAGACTCCACCGGTAAAACGCTTGGTATCCGCCCAGAATTCTGCCTCAGAACGATAAAAATGCGTCGCCTTTTTGGCATACTGCATCAAACTGTAGACATTTGCCGGCATATTCTTGTAATCGTCGGGCGACCAGTCACCCGAGCCCGAGTAACCCGGCATGCCGTCGATGCCATATTTCTTTTCACGGTTTTGATAACGCAGATTTACCTCTGAGCGGTCGTGCGGCGAATTCTTATCACCGATTAACTTCGTCGACAGCACCAGATTCGCGTATTTTTGCTTCATTTTAGCCTCAAGACGCATGCCCAGAGGATATTCTATAAATGACTTGCCGAAAAACAGAACTGGTCCCTGCAACGCTGTACATAATTCCAGCACGCCGACGAGGTTTTCAAAGCCGGTCGGCAACCACAGGTCGTCGCCCCAGTTCGTTTCGCTGAGAACCGGGAATTCGACTTCATGATGACGCTGAGCTGCGCCGCCGTCCTTCCAGCGAAAGGTTGGCAGAACATTGTAATTAGCAACCGATTTTTTGTTTACCAGAGAGTTGAATTCGGTCAGATCAGGCTCTTCAAGGGTTCCGATGAATGTGTTGACCCACATTTCCTGACGGGAATTGATCCTGACCATACCCGGAACCTGAACGCGCGAACCAGAGCCACCCGAAAAACCGGTGATGTTGTCGTATTCGCCACCCGGCAGATTATGAAAACAGATCGATGCCACAGAATAAGATGACGACCAGTTGATGGCGTTGCCAAGATTTGCAGCCATGGGATTATCACCACCGCCCTCAAACAACAGGTTTGAGTTGGCAACAAAAAATGTATACTCCGGGGCAGGCGGATGGACATCAGAAACCTTAAAAGGTCTGTTGGCGACAAGATTTTT
The DNA here is from genome assembly GCA_002839445.1 of Candidatus Riflebacteria bacterium HGW-Riflebacteria-1. Taxonomy (GTDB): domain Bacteria; phylum Muiribacteriota; class Ozemobacteria; order Ozemobacterales; family Ozemobacteraceae; genus Rifleibacterium. The sequence goes on along the minus strand of PGYB01000009.1, from coordinate 245,612 downwards.
CTCAATTTTTTTGCCATCAGGGCCGTTCGGCAGATATTCAACTTCTGCTCTCAATTGAAAAACCCCGGTTTTCTCTACCACCTGCGGGTTGCTGCCATAGGGATCAGACTTTACCAGATTTTTTAGCGCTGGCGAAAGATTGCCGTAATCGTTGCTGATTTCATTGGTCAGGCCGGTGGCCTGCCAGTAAAGGCCACTGCTGTTGTGATCACCTTGCATTGCTATATCGCGCACAGCTTCCATTGTCAGCAGCGTGCAGGCTGCTGGCAGGGCAAGATAATCTTTGATTATATCCATTACATCGACCACCATTGAACCCTGCGGGTCTGATGGCTTCAATTCAAACCAGGTTATCCCAGCCAGCTCATCGACAACCTTTACCCATATAGTACCAAGCACTTTTAGCTCAGACTCGTAAGGAGGCAACCTGGTAATGGTCACTTCTTTCTTTTTTGTCTTGAAGCCCCAGGGAACTCCGTTGATTTTTATGTTGCGCTTTTCAGTGTAGGTCTGGTTAGGCAATTTAAAATCCAGCTTCCAATCACTGTTGTAAGAGCTGAGCGAGCCATCGCCAGAAGCGCCCAGATTAGAAACAGAATCGAGAAATTTTGCCGAATCTCCGACCGCGCCAGCTGATTTTTTGCTCTGCCCGACGACCTGATAACCGTCTTTTCTCGCGGCAAAGGCTTCGGCATAGACCACGCTGCAGAAAACCTTAACTTTCACATAATCTTCGCCGCCAAGCTCATCAATCAAAGATTTTATCGGGCTCAGGGCAGGCTCATTGCCATGCATTTCAATAGGCGCGTTATAACTGTTCAGATCAAGAGGAATGTTTTTGCCATCGGCAGTGCCCAGACTCGCCTGAGTTAGGTCGCAGGGAAAGCGAAAATAAGTATAAAAATTCAGGTCTGTTGCATCATTCATTTTTTCTTTTACAAAACCCATGACCAGGTCTACCGCAGCCTCAGCAACCGCCTCGGCCTTTTTTTCATCGGTCATCATGCGTGTGGAAAACCTGCGCGAAGTTGCGTTGCGAGAGAAAAACAGAACAAAAATCACCAGAATGGAAATAATGCCTATAACAAAAAGATATGCAGAACCTTTTCTGACATTGCTTTCTGGATTAATCATACTAAAGCCTCCTGAGATCATCCGGGCGACATAAAGTCGGTTTTCCACTCTTCAAAGTCAGCCATAAATTCTTGTTCCGCACTTTCTCTGTCGCTGCCGGAGAGCTTGTGTTCACGGCAGTAGTCGTCGATGGCAGCCGCTATTCCATCGGGACCTTTGCTTGCCTGCACAAAGAGCTTTCTGCGCTGATAGGCGAGCACGCCCCGGTTGCTTTTCTCGATACCGACTCCGGCAAGGTCTTCTGTTTCGATGAGCCTGCCCTGTTCTTTGAGAATCTCAAGATACATATCAGCATCTTTAAGCAACCTTGCCACATTACGCATCTGATGATAACAAAGATAACGGGTGGCGGCGTCTGCGTTGGGATCCTTGAGGCCAGCAGCATACTGCCGCATCGCCTCTGCGTAATCACCGCGATTGACCGCGTCGTTACCGCTTCTGAAGCCGTCAATCAGCTTAAGTCTGTAGCGAACACGGCTTTTTGCATTCAAAGACCCATCTTCAGCTTTTGTCTTAACCCAGTCACGTTTGCGCTCGTACATGGCTTTGCGCAATTCTTCGCGCTTGTCGCGCATCGCCTGAACTTCTTCTTCAGTAAACGCCTGAATGGCGGCGGGTGATGCCTTGTCACCCGTCCCGGCACTGCTCATTATATTAGACGATGGTGCAGAAACGGTGTTTGCGCCAGAAGAAGATTGATGACCAGTGCCGTAATTACCTTGCCCACCCGAAGCTCCCGAACTGCCATACTGTTCGCTTTCGCCGCCAGTATTTTCAAGGCCGGATCGTTGAGAAGCACTTTCCGGAAGATGCTCTCGCGAGGCACGCCGTGGAAAAAACAGCAAGCCCAGAATAAGAATCAACACAAAGACTGCGCCGACGATTACGGCAAACCTCTTCTCGTCCATCAATGCTCCACAGGGGGATATATAATGTATACGACTGATACAGTGAATTTGTTACAAGATCATTGTAAACAAAATAGTGCCTGACTTCAACAGGCAATCTGCAAATTGTCAGCGCGCTGCTTGCAACGCAAACACTTTAATTAGTTTCGATTTCAGCAATGTACTTGTCAGTACCGCATAGAAATGATACTTTTTTGCACAACCTACGAGACATGGAGAGAGAATGAGAAATTCAGTTAAAATGCTACTGACCGTTCTGCTGTTTTTGGGTTGCGCTGTCTGCTCAGAAGCGCAACTGCAGGTAACGCCGCCCGCCTTCACGTTGACCGGCATAAAAACTGTTTTGAGTGTCTCAGGTCTCAACGAAAACAACACTCAACCAGTGCTCTATCGCGTGGATATTGATGGCCAGATCGTTCTCTCCGGCGTTTCTTCCGAAAACGAGCTCAAAGAAATCAAAGTCGTCATTCCCGTTTCAGGCAATCCCAAAATCAATCTGACGGTGGGAACCAGGACGGCAAGCACATCTGTACGATGCATCCCTGGCTGGCTTTCAATACTGCCTCCAGTCTTCGCGATCGTTCTCGCGCTGTTAAGTCGCGAAGTCATCAGTTCCCTGTTTCTCGGCATCTGGCTCGGCTCAAGCATCATCTTCAACTACAATCCATTTACCGGCTTTCTGCGGGCACTGGACAAATACCTGCTCAACGCTCTTGCCGATACCGGACATGCGGCTATCATAATATTTTCGGTATGCCTTGGTGGCATGATAGGCATTATCAATCGCACCGGAGGCATGCAGGGAATAGTCGAGGCGATTTCGGCGAAAGTACGCGGGCCGCGCAGTGCCCAATTTTCTGCCTGGCTGATGGGCGTTCTGATCTTCTTTGACGATTATGCCAACACTCTGATTGTCGGCAACTCAATGCGGCCAATCACTGACGCAAACAAGATATCGCGCGAAAAGCTCAGTTACATCGTAGATTCGACAGCCGCTCCGGTGGCAGGCATTGCCGTGCTGTCTACCTGGATAGGCTATGAAATTGGCCTTATCAGGGAGTCTTACGTAGCCCTCGGCATTGCTGAAACCAACTTTTATGGGGTTTTTCTTCAGACGATTCCATTTAGATTCTATTGTCTGCTTACGCTCTTTTTCGGGCTTCTCGTTTGCACAACCCGCCGCGACTTTGGCCCGATGCTGGCGGCCGAGCAGCGCGCCATTCATCAGGGCAAGGTTCTGTCGGATAACGCCAAGCCGATCAGCAGCCCTGAGGCCGCTGCCCCGGCATTACCAGCCGATATGCCGAAGCGATGGTACAACGCAGCCATCCCCATAGCCATTGTTATTCTTGGCACATTTGTCGGACTGCTCGGCGACGGAGGCATGTACGCGCCGCACTACCGCCTGGTAAATGGCAGCAGCACGATCAGCGCTCCAGACGCGATCTGGACAATACAAAGCGTTTCAACCGACACCAGAACTGCTGTCATTCAAAATCAGACCTGCAGCTATGCGCGAATAAACTATGATAGCAACAGCCTTTGGGCCGAAAAAACTGGCCCCGAGGCGATAGTCGAAATTGAACAGCTTGCAGAAGGAGCCATGGTTCAGCTTGAGCTTGCGCCGACAACAATGACCTTTTCTGAGAGAGCAAGAACCGCCTTTGCTGGAGCCGACTCAACCAGAGTGCTCATCTGGGTGAGCGTTATCGGGTCAATCATTGCGCTTGTTCTCGGCTTATCGCAGGGCCTCATCACTCTTGACGTCGGCCTCAAGGCATGGACAGACGGCGCCAGAACTCTGGTCATGGCGGTAATGATCATGTTGCTGGCCTGGTCGATAAACGGCATCTGTAAAGACTTGAGCACCGCCAACTACATTGTCGAAATGGTGACAGAAGTCATTCCCTACTGGCTGCTGCCAACAATTATCTTTATACTGGCCTGTCTGATATCTTTTTCTACAGGCACGAGCTGGGGAACCATGGCTATTTTGCTGCCAATCAGCATACCGCTTGCTTATCAGCTCAATCTCAAACATTACGAAGAAGTAATTGCCCTGCTTCCCAACGCACCAGAAGCCGGTTTATATGTGAAAGAAATGATTCTGGTTTCAATAGGAGCAGTATTAGAAGGGTCAATATTTGGCGATCACTGCAGCCCGATTTCAGACACCACGATAATGTCGTCTATGGCTTCGGGATCAGACCATATCGATCACGTTAAGACCCAGGCTCCTTATGCCTGCCTGGTTGGTCTGGTAGCAATCGTTACATGTTACATTCCGGCAGGACTCGGCGTATCGACCTGGGTGCTTATTCCGCTTGCCATGGCCATTCTCGTGGCCTTCATCTTTGGCTTTGGCAAAAAGGCCGAAGACACCACAGCGCATACCAGTTCATCAAAAGAATTTTCTTATGATCAAAATGCTTGACAAGATTTCAGGCTTTTGATAACATCATAAAACAGCAAGCAGGATTGTCATCCTCACCTCCAGCATACGCAAAGAGGTTCGCCCCACAAGGGCTCATGAAAGTCATTTCATGGAGTAGCATCTTGCTGCTCCATTTTTTATTTTTCTGGAGGTAAGAGTATCAAAGGTAACGTTCGTGTCAACAGAAGGATAAGGGTTCCCCAGGTTCGCCTGGTAGATGAACAGGGTCATATGGTCGGAGTAATTTCCACCTCTGACGCAGTTCAAATGGCTGAAGAACGGGGCTTCGACCTGGTTGAGGTCGCTCCTGCCGCAAATCCGCCGGTATGCAGGCTTATGGACTTCGGTCAATATAAGTATGAACTGACGAAAAAAGCCAAGGAAGCCAAGAAGAAACAGAAAGTCATCAAACTGAAAGAAGTGAAAGTTCGCCCGAAAACAGATGAAGGCGATTTGCAGACCAAATGCAATAACATTCGCAAATTTCTTGAAGAAGGCGACAAGGTTAAGGTTTCTGTATCGTTCCGTGGACGCGAAAGAGCGCATATGGAAGTTGGCTTCAAGGTTGTCGATAGAATGAAAATCATTCTCGGTGATGACGCAGAAATCGAGAAAGACGCTTCCCAGGAAGGCAACGCCATTACGATGATTCTCTTCAGAACCAAGAAAAAGTAGCAATAACCGCCCAACAGGAGGAATATTTATGCCTAAGATGAAAACTAACCGCTCCGCCGCCAAGCGCATCAAGAGAACCGGTTCTGGTGCATTTAGACGGTACAAGGCCTATGGAAGCCATATTTTGACCAAGAAGTCAAACAAACGTAAACGTGGATACAGACAGTCAGTTAACTGCTCAAAAGCAAATGAAGCTGCACTGAAAGTAATGCTGCCGTACTCCTGACCCGGTGTCGAGAGTTACTGGGAATATCTAATAATTAACAGGAGGGTATAGACATGCCAAGATCAAAAAGCGGAAGCAACGCAAGACGCAAAGAACAGAAACTTTTTCGCCGAAGTAAAGGTTTCTGGGGTGCACACAACAATGTAAAGAAAGTAGCCAAACAGGCTGTAATACATGCTCTAGATCATTCATTCGATGATCGCCGTATTCGCGCCCGCGAATTTCGCAGACTGTGGATTACCAGAATCAATGCGGCCTGCCGCATCAGTGAAATTTCTTACAGTGTTTTCATGTTTGGTCTCAAGAAGGCCGGCATCGATCTCAACCGCAAGGCCCTTGCCGATATCGCGGTAAAAGATCCCCAGGCATTTGCTGAAATCGTGGCCATTGCTCGCAAAGAAGCAGCCTGATTTTATTAAGCAGCCATAGAACACCCGGGGATAAATCACCCGGGTGTTTTTTATTTGTCTGACAGAAACTGGTAAACATTTGAAAAGCATCGACTCTAAAAGTAACGCGCTGGTAAAAAAAGCCCTGCGCATCAGCTCTGGCAAAGCTCATGAAGCAGATCCACTGCTTGTTGTCGAAGGCTTCAAGCTGATCGACGAAGCGCTTAAATCTGGCGCCAGACTGCAGATGTGCTTCGTCTGCGAAGCTGAACTGCTGATTGACCGGCCTGAGATTGCAAGCAGGGCTATTCTTGTTCCGCGAAATCTTTTAAGAGAGCTGACCACAGTGCAAACCCCCGGTAGCGTGATCGCCTATTTCGATCCTGTTTCGCAACAAGACGCTGACGTGGTGCTGACCAGATCAAGCATGGTCATCGTTCTTGACCGCATTCAGGATCCCGGCAATCTCGGCACAATAATGCGAACGGGTGAAGCACTGGGAGCCGACGCCATTATTATGCTTAAAGGCTGCTGCAGCCAGTATAATCCCAAAGCAATCAGAGCCGCGATGGGTTCAAGCTTTCGTTTGCCGACAATAAATGCTCCTGACCACACTTCTGCAATTGAGCTGCTCAAGCGCCATGGCTTTACCTGCCTGGCCACGGGCATGCATGGCAAAAAACTACCAGAATTCAGCTTCCCCAGCAAAAGTGCGATCTTTTTCGGTCAGGAAGGTCAGGGTCTTGATGAACAGATTTTTTCAGAATGTACTGTCACACTTGCAATACCAATGCAAGGACAGGTAGAATCATTGAACGTTGCCACCTCTGTCGCCGTTTGTTTATACGAATGGGCAAGAGCTGGTAGCAGCCGAAATAAACCAGGGTAACCGCACTGTATTTAAGGAGAACCAATGTCCGAATCTCACGAAACGCTGTTACAGCAATATCTATCAGAACACCAGACTGCGAAAAGCACAGCTGATCTCGAAACCCTGCGCGTCAAATATCTTGGCAAAAAGGGTGAAGTCACCGAACTTCTCAAAGGCCTTGGCAAAATGGCGCCAGAAGAACGTAAAGCCGTCGGTGCCGCCATTAATGACCTGAAAAACCGCATTCAAAACTCCCTGGACGAGAGCATGCGGTCGGTGGCACTAAGCGAGCAGAACGCAAAGCTCAACGCCGAACGCCCCGACCATTCGCTGCCCGGCCTTTATCCCAGCAGCGGCGGACTCCACCCCGTCGTTCAGGTAGCTCGTGAAGTGGCCGACATATTTTTGTCGATGGGCTTTTTCATGGCAGAAGGCCCTGAAATCGAAGAAGAATACTACAACTTTGAAGCGCTCAACGTGCCAAGTCATCACCCGGCACGCGACATGCAGGATACATTTTACCTGGAGTCTGGACAGGTGCTGCGTACGCAGACTTCTCCAGTTCAGATTCGCACCATGGAAGCTCTTAAACCGCCTCTCAAGATGATTGGTCTCGGCAAGGTCTTTAGAAAAGACAGTGATATAACCCACTCGCCGATGTTCAACCAGATGGAAGGCCTTGTTGTTGGCGAAAACATCAGCATGGCAGATCTCAAGGGCACCCTGGTCATGTTTGTTGAGAACATGTTCGGCAAGCGCCCGCATCGCTTCAGACCAAGCTTCTTTCCATTCACTGAACCCTCTGCTGAAATGGATATCCAGTGCATCTTCTGTGAAGGCAAAGGCTGCAAGGTCTGCAAGAATACCGGTTGGATGGAAGTACTGGGCTGCGGCATGGTAAACCCGAAAGTATTCGACGCCGTCAAATACGACACCGAAAAGTATACTGGCTTTGCATTCGGCATGGGTATAGACCGCATCGCCATGCTTCGCTACGGAATCAATGACATCAGACTGCTTTTCTCTTCTGATATACGATTCCTGAGACAATTCTGAGGTAACAACAAGTGAAAGTTCTGTTAAGCTGGTTAAAAGACTATATAGACATACAAGAATCTCCCGAAAAAATTGCCGAGGCCCTTAACATGACCGGTCTCGAGGTAGAAGAAGTGATTCAGCCGGGAAAAAATCTCGACCAGATCGTCGTCGGCAAAATTCTCAGCCGGGACCCACATCCAGATGCCGACAAACTGTCGTTATGCAGCGTCGACGTTAATCGTGGGCAACCTCTGCAAATCGTTTGCGGAGCCAACAATATGAAGGCCGGCGACAAAGTGCCGGTAGCCATGCTTGGCGCCAAACTGCCTGGCGGGTTCGAAATCAGTCGCGCAAAGATACGTGGCGTCGAATCTTCTGGCATGATGTGCAGCAAGAAAGAACTGGGACTCAGTGAAGACCATGGTGGACTGTACATTCTTGACGAAAGCGCTCACATCGGCGAAGACATCGTCAAAGCCCTGAGTCTTGACGAAGTGATTTTCGACATCAGCATAACGCCAAACCGTGGCGATGCCCTTTCTCACCTCGGAATAGCACGCGAACTTTCGGCAATCTTCAACTTGCCATTACATCGCGATCCGCTCAGCAACGAAGATGGCGAAGACAGCATTGAAAACCACATAAATGTTGAAATTGAAGACACTTCGCATTGCCCACGCTACGGTGCGCGCGTCGTTCACAACATCAAGGTTGGCCCATCGCCAGAATGGCTCAAAGATCGACTTGAAAAGGCCGGCCTGCGCTCGATCAATAACGTTGTCGACGTAACCAATTACATCATGCTTGATATCGGGCATCCGATGCATGCTTTCGACCTGAGCAAAGTCGAAGGCAACAAAATCGTGGTTCGCAATGCCCGCAAAGACGAAAAAATCATGACACTCGACAATATCGAACATGGTCTCGACAGCAGCATGCTCGTTATCGCCGACGCAAACAAGCCTCTGGCTCTTGCCGGCGTAATGGGCGGGCTTAACTCATCTGTTTCAGAAAACACCTGCAGTGTGCTGCTTGAAGCCGCTTTCTTCAACCCGACGACTATCCGCAAAACCGCCAAAAGACTGGGTATGATGTCTGATTCATCTTACCGCTTTGAACGTGGCACCAATATCGATAATGTTCCAATAGCGCTCAACCAGGCCGCCAGACTGCTTAAAGAAATTGCCGGCGGCAAACCGGTCAAAGGCCTGGCCGACTGCTATCCGAAACCTGAAATCCTCCGTCAGATAAGAGTTCGAACGAAACGAGCCAACCGCGTCATCGGCATTAATCTGACTCCGGCCCAGATCGAAACCTTTCTTCTCCGCCTCAAACTCGACACTCGACGCGATGGCGAAGACCTCATCGTCAGTGTACCGCCATATCGCCACGACCTTGAACTTGAGGTCGACATCATCGAAGAAATTGCCAGAATGTATGGCTACAACAATATTCCTGAAACACTGCCGGCAATCACTTCGGTATTGCAGCTGCCGACAGCCCTGCAGAAAATCTGCACGCGACTGCGCGACCACATGGTTTCGTGCGGTTTCAACGAAATCATGACCTACAGCTTTATCCCTGAAAACGTCAGCGACAGCTTCCGCGAAAAAAAGCCCATGATGTTGAAAAATCCGCTATCAGAAGACCTCAGCGCCATGCGCACCAGTCTCAAATGGGGCATGTATGACGCTCTCAGACGCAACATCCTTAACGATGAATTCAACCTGAAGCTGTTTGAAATCGGCAGGGTGTTTCACCCTTCTGCCGGCGGACTCAGCGAAGAGCATACCCGCCTCTGCCTCGGATTCAGCGGATCGCAAAACCCCCGCGACTGGCGGCGAAACGGTGAAAACTTCGATCTCTACGTAATAAAAGGTGTTGTCGAAAACATCGCAAAGTTGCTCAGAGTCAAGGTTAAATTCACCACGGGAAGCTGCAGCCTCTTTCATCCAGCAATGCAGATGGAGTTGATCGTTGGCAAAAATCACCTCGGCGAAATTGGTCAGCTGCACCCCGAGTTCATCGACAACAAAAAGATGCCAAAATGCATTTATCTTGTGGAAATCGACCTGGGCAAAGCTGCCGAAGCCAGCGAAGGTGCCAGTCGTATGCAGCCGATTCCCGACCTGCCAGCAATCCGAAGAGACCTGGCACTGGTGGCACCAGAAAGCATCGGGAACCGCGAGATCAACAAGATTCTCACTGCTGAAGGCAAAGCGCTGCTCGAAGACTGCTACCTGTTTGACGTTTATCAGGGCAAAGGTATCGAGCCTGGCTACCGATCGTTAGCCTACTCGCTGACTTTCCGCGACCTTAGAAAAACACTGACAGACGAAGAAATACAACCGCTGATCGATAAAATGATCGGCCGTCTTGATCGCGAGCTTTCGGTAAAGCTTCGCTGAGGAGTAATTAATGGCGTCACTTTACGCGTTCTTTGCCAATCAATCAACCGCCGAATTCTTTACCATTCTCCTGATCGGACTGGTTTTTCTCGGCGTGGTTCTCTACAAGTATGATGTCATAGAAAAACGTCACCTCAGAGTAAGCGGATTTGACAAGGCACTGATCTATTCTTCAATAGGCATTACACTCTTTAGCGCGATGCTGCTCTTTGGCAAACTGTTGTTTCCTGACAATGTTGACAGTCTGCTGCTCTTGCTGGGGCTAAAAGACGTGCTGCTCGCAGCGACCCTGAATTTCCAGGCACTCGTGCTTGGGGTTCTTGGACTGTTATTGTAAGAAAAACCATATTCTGACGCTCTCAACGAAAACTGACGTTGAGAGCGTTTTTTATTTATCTTCAAAAAATTTGAATCCGCCTGTTTGCACTTTCGTTGTATCCTGATAGCAATTCACGGGAGGAAATATGAAACATTGTTACCGGTTGTTTGCATTTGTTGCTCTTTGTCTGTGTTTGTCTGGCAGCGTTCTGCTTGCCGACGGCATGCTCATTCCGATGCATGAAGAAAGAATCATCTTTATTCCGCCTTCACGACCATCCGAAAATTTTACAGTGCCACTCTCGGTAAACAAGCATCACGTCAAAATCAAGATCAATAATCTGGCAGCTACTACCGATGTCGACCAGACTTTTTTCAATCATCTCAACCACACAATTGAGGGGCTGTATATTTTTCCGTTGCCGATCAATGCCTCAATCAGCGGGTTTTCAATGGACGTTGAAGGCAAAATGACCAGCGGCGAACTCATGGATGCCGACAAGGCCCGCAAAATTTATGAAGACATTGTCAGACAGATGCGCGACCCGGGTCTGCTCGAATACATGGGCCATGGCGTGTTCAAGACCAGGATCTACCCGATTGAAGGCAAAAGCGAAAAGAATGTAAAAATCGCCTATCAGGAAGCCCTGAAAATGGAAGGCGGCCTGGTGCGCTACGTGTATCCGCTCGATATCGACAAATACACGCAGGACAAGATGAAGGATGTGGCAATCGAGGCACTGGTAAAGTCTGATCTGCCAATCAGCTCAGTATACTCACCAACCCACAAAGTCTCTGTTCACCGCAAGAGTGACCGCGAAGTCGTTGTCGGCTTTGAGGCCGAAACGCACATGCCTGACAAAGACTTCGTTCTCTACTACGCTGTTTCGAGCAAAGATGTATCGTTGACTGCCATAAACCATCGCCCGGACCCGAGCGAAGATGGCACTTTCATGCTGATGCTGGCTCCGGCTCTCAAAGATCAGAATGAAAAGATACCTGATATCGATGTCGCGCTGGTAATGGACACATCCGGCAGCATGGCCGGCAAGAAAATTACTCAGGCCCGCAAAGCCCTTGAATTCTGCGTCAACTCGCTATCAGACGGCAGCAATTTTATTCTTGTCAATTTTTCAACAGAAGCCGAAGCATACAAGGGCAGCCTGACCCCGATGAACAAAGACACCCGCGCCGGCGCGCTCAACTACATCAGCAATCTTGACGCCATGGGCGGCACGAACATCTCAGAGGCCCTCGAACTTGCTGTTGGCGCGCTCAACAAAAGCGACAACAAAAACTCAAAATTCATCGTGTTTGTTACCGACGGCAAACCAACTGCCGGACTTACCGATGCAGACGAAATAATCAAACTGATGTCGAAAAAGAATACAGAAAACATCAGACTTTTCTCGTTCGGAATCGGCGATGATCTTAACGCTCAGCTGATAGACACCCTTGCCGAAGAAAACAGCGGTGTGTCTGACTATGTTTCAGAAGAAGAAGATCTTGAAATAAAAATTTCGGCCTTGTTTTCAAAGCTCACTCACCCCGTTCTGACCGATGTCAGCCTGCAGTTTCATAATGTCGAAGTAAGCCAGATTTACCCGCGCAAGGTTGGCGATGTCTTCAAGGGCAGCAACATTTTGATTCTTGGCCGCTACAGCAGACCAGGAGCAGCCAGAATAACGCTGAGCGGCCGCCTGCGCGACAAAATGATCAAACTTGATTTTGAGACAGACTTTCCTGAACGCGAAGGCGAAAATGCCTTTGTTGCAAAAATATGGGCTACCCGCAAAATCGGTTTTCTGCTTGAACAGATTCGCAAAAACGGCGCTGATGAAGAGCTTAAAAACGAGATTATTACTCTCGCCAAGCGCTACGGCATTCTTACGCCATATACTTCATATCTGGTGCTCGAAGACAACGACAGGCTCGGCCCCAATCTTCGCCAGACCATGATTCCAGATGACATGCCATCAGCCTCTTTTGACGAAGAAAAGAGCAGATTCTCAGTACAGCGCCTCGAGAGCCTCTCACAGGGTGCCGATGCCGTTGGAGCATCACGCGAGATGAACAGCATGAAATCTTCTGCAGCCCCAGAGAGCTTCAGCCCGGCAGTAGCCAGACCCGGCGCTGGAGCCGCATCCAGAGGCATCCAGGCTCCCATCAGCAAAGAAGCCGGCGGCAAAACCTTCTACTTTATCGACGAAAAATGGATCGACAGTTCGATAAAAGGACAGAAACCGGAAATTACGGTCAAAGCCTGGTCGGCAGCCTATTTCGACTTATGCCAGAAATACCCTGAACTCGCCAAGATGATGTCACTGGGCGAAAAAGTAATATTGATATTCAAGGGCAAAGTCATCGAAATCAGCCCTGATCGTGGCGAAGAAAGTATAATAAAGCTTTGAACCATTGCTAGCCATTATCGCCGCCCGGCAGCAGTCGGGCGGCTTTCTTATTTGTGAGGCTTCAAGGCAACAGACAAAGATTTTGCCCGAATCAAGCTGATTTTTTTTGAGAATAAACTGCGGTTGTGGTATTATTCCTGCACAAATACAAGCGAGGAGCGCAAGGAATGGAAAAATTCATCAGCCTGATCGGCATCCCGATTCAAATTGGTATCTGTTACGCACTTTCTACCGATCGCAAAAGGATCGACTGGAAGCTGGTCGGCTGGGGTATAACTCTACAGTTTATTTTTGCATTGCTGATTCTCAAGACACCGCAGGGCGAAGCGCTTTTCGGCTGGCTGAATGATGCGGTAGTTAGAATGTTGAGCTTTTCGACCGATGGCGCCAGATTTATATTTGGTGAACTGGTTAATTTTGTCGTGCCGGTAAACGTTGGCGATGCTGCAGCAGCACCAGAAATCGCGCAGAATATATCTGCACTCAAATTGACCGCAACAACCGGCGCGTATTTCGCCTTTAACGTATTACCCACGATTATTTTCTTCTCATCATTTATGGCGATTCTTTATCATCTCGGCATCATGCAGAGACTGGTCTATTACGTTGCCATGGTTATGCAGAAAACCATGAAAACATCAGGCGCCGAGTCACTCAGCGCCGCCGCCAACATCTTTGTCGGCCAGACTGAAGCTCCACTGGTTATCAAGCCTTACGTTGACAAAATGACTTTTTCAGAACTGTGCTGCATCATGTCGGGTGGCATGGCTACGATTGCTGGTGGTGTTATGGCCGCATACGTCGGCATGCTTAAAGACAGTATTCCCGGTATTGCCGGGCATCTGATTGCCGCTTCTGTTATGTCAGCACCGGCAGCTCTGGTGTTTGCCAAGATTCTGGTGCCCGAAACCGAAGTGCCGGCAACCAGCGGCAGCCTTGAGTTACGTGTCGAAAAAATTGACCAGAACGTCATTGATGCGGCTGCCCGCGGCTGTTCAGAAGGCATGAGTCTGGCTCTCAACGTCGCGGCAATGCTGATCGGCTTTATCGCAATGATCGCCATGGGCAACCACATCTGGAAAATGATCGCAGACAGCATCGGCCTGACAAGTTACAACAGCATCGAAACTGTTATTGGACTGCTGGCATCGCCATTTGCCTGGCTGCTTGGCATACCTTATCAGGACATTTTTATTGCCGGCGAATTACTTGGCAAAAAAGTTATTCTCAATGAATTTGTCGCCTACGCCGACCTCGGCAAATATCTGAGTGGTGGCGTAATAGGCGCGAATGGTGAGCCAGTTGAGCTGGCCATGCGCAGCCGCATCATACTCAGCTATGCCCTGTGCGGCTTTGCCAACCTGGGCTCTATCGGCATTCAACTCGGTGGCATCGGCGGCATTGCTCCAAATCGCCGTGGCGATCTGGCAAAACTTGCGTTCAGAGCCCTGGTAGCTGGCTCATTTGCCTGCTTTCTCACCGCCAACATAGCCGGTATTCTGATCGACTGATCTCACGACCGCAAAGGCGCGCTACCAGACGGCTGGGGCGCGCCTTTTTTATTGCAGATAAGCTCGCATTAGGATGCTGGTCTGTGCTATTATACAGCCTGAAAACCTTAAGTTACCGCAGGAGCATTCAATGAAAATCGGATTAGCTGGTCTGCCAATGTCCGGCAAAACAAGTATATTCAACATGGCTACTCGCGCTAAAGCGCAGACTCGTGATTATCTCGCGCAGACTGATGAGATAAACAGCGGCATCATCAAAGTGCCTGACGCGCGCATTGACCACCTGACGACAGTTTTCAAGCCAAAGAAAACCACCTTTGCCACAGTTGAATTCACCGACATTCCCGGCATCAGCAATGCTGAGAGCAAATCTGCCAGCAAGACTCTCGGCAATATCCGCATCTGCGAAGCGATAATGCTTGTTGTCAGACTTTTTGACAGCGAAGAAATACCGCACATTCACAACAAAGTAGACCCGGCAGCTGACCTTGAAGAGCTCTGTCTCGAGTTTATTTTCAGTGATCTTGAAATGGTTACCAACAAGATCGAACGCCTGCAGAAAGAAATCAGGGTGGTAAAAAAACCCGAGGCGGCCAAAGAGCTTGAACTGATGGAACAGTTGCGCAAGACTCTCGAAGACAACAAGTTTCTGTCAATGCTTGAGCTTAACGAAGATCAGCTGCAGAGTCTGCGTGGCTACCGTTTTTTAACGCAAAAACCGATGCTGCTGGTGGGCAATTGTTCAGACACGCAGTTCACCACGCCAGACGACAAGGTCAAAGCTTTTACTGCTGCATGTCAGGAACGCGGCTGGTCGCCGATGCTGATTTCGGCAGCGACCGAGATGGAAATTTCCGCGCTCTCACCGGAAGAAGAAGCAATATTTCTTGAGGAATACGGCATCAAGGAATCAGGCCGTAATCGCCTGATTTCAGAGGCCTATAAACTGCTGAATTACATCAGTTTTTTAACTGTCGGTGAAGATGAAGTTCGCGCCTGGCCTCTTCAATTCGGGACCAACGCGCACAGAGCCGGCGGCAAAATACATTCAGATATCGAAAGAGGCTTTATCAGAGCCGAAGTCGTGGCCTACAAAGATTTCGTCGACAAGGGAAGCATGGCAGCAGTCAAAGCAGCCGGGCTCGCCCGACTTGAAGGAAAAGAATATGTTGTTGCAGACGGAGACATCATCAATTTCAGATTCAACGTCTGATTCTGCCGAGGTATAAATGAGCCTGCAAAGCCGTCTCACGCGAGGGATCACGGCTGTTCTGGCCTTGATTCTTGTGTTCATGTTGCTGACTTCGTATTCCTACTGGGATATCGAGGGCTTTGTTACTTCGATTTTGCCGGTCAACATAACTATTGCGCGCTCTTATGAGAGAATCGCCGGTTACTGGACCCAGTTGGCAGACTCCGCCGGCGAAAGCCTCCTGATCACAGTGACAGACGACCATGAGGCGGCCATGACGGCCCGCGCCGACGAATTGATCGCAACCATCAAAAAACTCGACAAACTGGTTACTGATGCCGAGCGTGCGCAAAGCCTGCGCGATATTGTCAAGCTCAGCACAGGCTTCACCAAACAACTCGACAGCTTCAAACTGCTGATTAAGAACCGCAACCGCGCTCTGCAGCGCAACGCCACCCGCAGGGCAAAAGCTGCTGATGGTCTGCGATCAGAGGTAGAAAGTCTGCTTGACCGTTTCAAGAGCATGATGATCGATCTCAATACCGCATTTAAGAACCCTGATTTTCAGGCTTCTCTCGGCAGCACATCGAGCCTGATGGAAAAAATTGCCCGCATTGAAAAAGACCTGATTCTCGCCGAGACAGAGGTCGCGCTTTATTTAAGCATCAAACATGGAAAAGAAACGCCAGAAGAGCTGAAAAACGGCAAAAGTTCGGCAATGCGTGTCGAAAGCCGACTGCGTGCTGTCATGTTTTTGCTCGAACGTTCGGTTCAGGAGAGCTCAACAGTATTGCATAAAAGGGTTCTCAGCCAGGTCGAAGCAAAAATACGCGGGTTTTATGAATCTTTTCAGAAGCTGCGCAACATTCTCGAGGCTCCAGAAAGTGATCTGATCGAGTTTGAAGATCAATTGCAGCGAGTCTTGAGCGAGCTAACCCTTCTTAAACAGCAGGGAGTCGCTCTGGCCAACAGCGAAGCTGAAGTCTTCTGGCAGCGAATATTCAATACTTCAGACCAGTTACAACAGCGTGCCAGCAACAATCATCGCCTGATACTGGCTTTTCTGGTAATAGTTTTTGGAATCGGCATCTACCTGAACATCTACTTTCCGCGACAGATTGGCGGCCCCTTAAACAAGCTGAGTGCAGAAATAGCAGAATTTGAACTTGGCAGCGCCAGTATAGAAATCCCGCATTCAGGCACCAAAGAAATCGACTCTCTCGGACAGGCCTTTCAGATAATGGCCAGCCGCCTGAACCAGCAGGGTGAAGTCAACCAGAGATATCTGGAATCCATTCACAGCCTCACTGTGGTTTATCGCGAACTGCACGAAACGACCAAGCGCACAGACACTCCTAACGAGCGCATTGAAAAAGCAGTCAACATGATTCTCGAACAGTTGATCTGGCATTGCCCCGGCATAGACCTGGTAAAGGTCATGGTGATAAAGCATGAAAAAGAAGCACTGGAGTCAGAATCGCCGGTAAAAACTCCCGAGCAGGTTAAAAAAACTCCTCCACAACGCTTTTTTGCCAGACTTGGCGACCCTGAATTCAGCGAAAGATTCAAAACAAGCGATGAATTTATGCCATATTGCGAGTCTGTTGGTTATTCTCCACATGACCCCGCAAGTTCTGTTGAGGAAAAAATACCAATTGATCAGGACGAGAACGGCGTCACCGGCTGGTATTTCGAAAACAGCCTGGGCATTAAAACAGGAGCAGACGGCGCGAGCTTTTTTCAGCCAATCTACAAACCTCTGGCGATCGGCAACAACCCAACCCTGACTGACCGCAGATATGAAAAGGGCCTCAAGGGCAGCCTGGTAACCGAGCCTCTCAATATGCCAGTTCATGGCTCAGATGATCTTCAGGAACAGCGTGGTCTATTGTTTGTCTACTTTCTCGATCCAGAAACACGGCTGTCCTGGCAGGAAATATTCTTTATCCAGATCATTGCCAGCCAGATTGCATCGATTATCGAAACAGACGACCTCCTGCAGGAACACGATCTCAAGAAAAAAATGGATGATCAGCTGCAGATGGCAAAGGAGATTCAGGAGAATCTCCTGCCGCAGGCTGTGCCAGCAATAAAAGGCCTGCACATAAGCCGGGTAAGCAAATCAGCCGAAGAAGTCGGCGGCGACTACTACGACTTTTTCAGACTTGATGAAAACCGCCTCGCAGTAGTAATCGCAGATGCCTCCGGCAAGAATGTACCGGCAGCAATAATCATGACTGTTTTTAAAACGACACTTTCGACAATGGAACTCGAAAAGCTTAGCGCCAAAGAAGTATTGTGTCGCGCGAACCGCATTATTGCAAAAAATATTACCAACGATCGATTTATTACTGCAATGTACGTTATAATTAATGCGGAGACGGGTGAGATAGAACTGTCTTGCGCGGGACACAACCCGGCGTTCGTCGTAAGCGGTCGGGGCATGGAAAAAGCGATTCATGAGAAATCCTCAAAGGGCCTTCCTTTGGGAATTCTTGAAGATTTCGCCTACGAATCGATCTCATTCAGACTGAAAAAAGACGACCTGCTCTTTCTCTACACTGATGGCGTTACCGAAGCGCGCAACAGCAGTGATGAGGAATATGGCGAGAGCAGTCTCAAGAAATTTCTGACGCGGCCGCGCAGCAAGAACATGGCCGGGTCACTGCTTGAAGAAGTCGAGACCTTTTCAAAAGCTACCAGGCAGCACGATGACATCACTGCCGTTTCGATAGAGTTTACCGGGAGAAACTGAAATGAGCCAGACAGAAGCTCAGGCACGCCACTACTGGGAAAAAACCTGGAACCGATTTTTGAAATATCATGGCATGATTGCTCCATCTGCAAAACTGGTGCAGCATCTGTTCAACCACGTCCCAAGAAACGGCACCATTCTTGATCTTGGTTGCGGCGAAGGCCGCAACAGCCTTTATTTGAGCCAGGTTGGCTACAACATAGTTGGAATCGATCTCTCTTTTAAGGCTGCCCGCGTAATGAAGAATAATTTTTTTGAGGAAGAACTCAAGGGGCTGGTCATTACCGGCGATGCCAGAGTCCTGCCATTTTGCAGCGAAAGCGTAGATGCTATTCTTGCTCATCACCTGTTCGACCATCTCGATGCGGCAGGCTATCTATTGGCGCTTAATGAGGCTTTTCGAGTATTGAAACCCGAAGGTGTCATGTTAATGACTGTCGACAGCTTTGGCGAGTTCGCGAATGACAATCACGCAGTGGTTCGCGATGACGGCTCAATCGTTTTTGTCAAAGGCGGCTACAAAGGCATGCTGGTGCGCCCTTACCGCGAAGACGAACTGGCCATGCTGCCCGAACAGGGCTGGAAAATACTAAAAGACGAAATCACACCACGCCGCAGCAAAATATTGCTTCTGCAAAAACTCACCGACAACAAAAACTGCCAGTAGAAGCTTGCAACAAATCATTTATCAGCTTGAATTCAAAAATTGTTGACGTTCTTATAACTGGCAGCTTTAAGAAGCTTAGCCAAGGCTCAGTTAGATGTCGACTTCCCGCGAAATTTTTGATGGTGCGGCGGTAACCTGATTTCTGCCGTGTTCTTTCGACCAGTACATTGCGACGTCGGCAGCCTTGATCAAAGAGTCCATATCATCGGCACAATCAGGAAATACTGAAACACCGAAACTGGCGCTGATTTTATGAACGACCCCGGCCACCTCAAGATAATCGTTCTCGATTGAACGTCGCACCCGCTCGGCAACAGCGACTGCGCCAATCATATCGGTTTCAGGGAGCACCAGCGCGAATTCTTCGCCGCCATAGCGCACGGGCAGGTCGTGTGTACGCACAGCGCGCCGCAAAATGGCGGCCACATGGCGCAAAACGTCATCGCCGGCCTGATGTCCATAGTTATCATTCAGAGCTTTGAAATGGTCGATGTCGAGCATTATCAAAGCCAGGCTGCGTTTAAATCTGGCAGCACGCTTGATTTCGTCGAGCAGGCGCTGCTTAAAGTAGCGATGGAGATAGAGTTTGGTCATACCATCGGTGATGGCCTGCTCATAAAGCTGCGCGTTTTTAACCGCTGCGCCGAGCTGTACCGCAAAAACCTTGATCAGCCTGATGTCGCGGTTGGTAAAACCATTCGCGCCTTCTGAGGCACAAAGATGCACCAGACCAAGAAATTCGCCTTGATTGAGAATCGGCACAACTACAAATGAAGCGCCAAAAATCTTTTCGTCAAGGCGTTTCAGGGTTGCCGGCTGTTCGCTCTTGCCTGTTTCGTATTCAAACGATTCTTTGCGGTCATGAGAAATCTGAAGAATATCAGAGTCTTCGAGAGCAAGATTGTCGGGCAGCTCAGAAGCGTCACCGAGATGGCTCATCAGATTAAACACATGATGCTCTTCTTCATAGAGCCAGGTGGAACCGCGTTCGATATCGGTAATTTCGGCGATTGCGCTCATGGCCATGTCAAGCAGAGCCTGCAGCTGCAACTCTGAAGAAATCATCTGTGACGCCTGATAGAGAATGCTTACTTCCTGAATCTTCTCGTCAAGCCGTACATTGGCTTCGCGCAATTCGGAGAGCAACAGAAAATTATTGATGGCGACCGAAATATTGCGGGAAAGAGTCTTTAAAAAGCTCATTTCCTTGTCGGTCAATGGCACTTCTTTTAACTTGTGACCGACCACGAGAAAACCGATCAGTTTTTCTCGAACCTTCAGAACTGAGATACAGTCAAGGTTGTCTTCTGAAAAATCCTGCAGGCAGCTTTTAAGAAAAGTAAAGTCTTTGACCCGATAGGTGATTTCAGCAGACTCGTCTTCGAGGACCTTGACTTCTTCCTGGGTGAGCTCAAAATCGTAGGTCTTGTGAACCAGCTTCCAGGCGCAGCGCAGAGAGACGCGCTTGCTGTAGTTCTCAAAAAGAAAAATGCCACCCTTGCGAACGCCAAGGGTGCCGAGAAGCAGATGTAAAAGCGACTTGAGTTGTGCGTCAAAACTGCTTACGCGGCAAAGTTCGTCGCCGATGTCACTGAGGGCCTCTAGAACATACTCATAGCGCAGCACCTGCTGCTGCATTTTCTGTTCAAGATCAGACATCTGCTCAGACATTAGTGCTTAACCCTTAAATTTTGCTACGGCTTCTTCTTCTTTGTCGAATGGCTGAGCGAACTGTAAGAGCCCCATCATTTCAAAAGTCTTACGGTTAGTTGGGGTTAAATTTGTGAATGCCAGCGCACCTTCTGATTCTTCAATAGCTTCGATAACGCCAATCAGAATTGAAATACCTATACTGTTGATCAGGGGCGACTGCTCAAGATTGATAACGATTTTATTAATCGATTTTTCGAGATGCTCAGAGCATATCTCATCAACCTGTTCAGCACCCAGGTCATTCAGATAACCATTGGTTCTGATGATCAGCACTGTATCATCAACCTGATGCGTTAGAGAGAATTCTTCTGACATAATTGCTTGTTAAGCTCCCTGGCAACTTAAATTCTTCCTGATCTCGTCTCTGTCCTGCTGGAGGAATTTCTCAATAACACATTAGCACAAATAACTTAGATAAACAACAATCTTTATTATCTCTTGCGCAAAGATCACAGTATTTTTTGCCTTGCTATTTCTGACAACTTTTATACATTACTTTCCTTATGTGGAAATATACTGATCAGCTTACAGTTAGATGGCTGTCGTTCGTGCTGGCGATAGTTTTGCTGGCCGGACTTCTCTGGCATATATCTGATACCAACCCTGAAATACTGACCCGCGCAGGCATAAAGGCCGAGCTGACCAGGCTTTCTGTAGAAGCAGAATTTCAGCCAATCTGGGTGTGGCCTGCAGCATTTTTTGTTATTACGATTCTTCTGCTGGCCGGGGTACCGTCTCTCATCTGCTTTGCCGGACTTCTGGCAATACTCGGTTTTTATCTGGCTTTTATCGTTACCTTTCTCTGCCAGGTCTTTGTTACGAGAATATCGGTTCATCGGGCCTGGAAAAGAGCAGACAGCGATAAATACCAGAAATCAATCAGTCCCGGTCTCAAATCTCTGCTCTGGCAGAATCAGGATAAATTCATATCTTTCGCATTCTGGGCGAGAGTGTATTTTGCTTACCCGCTGCGCACAATCGACTATTTGACGCCGATGATACAGCCAGATGAGCAGCAACTGCGAAAGACACTCTTGCCTGCAGCCCAGGCGATTTTACTGCGCATGCTTGTTCCAACCTTATGGCTGAATTCACTTCTTATACTGATTAAAAATCTTACTCCTGACCCGGCTGCAGACGTTTCGCGGTTTCTGCTCTGGTCTTCTGCGCTGATAGCCTACACTATGATTCCGAGAATACCAGAACTCTTCATCGGGCCAGAAGCCATCAAAGGTATACTCAGAAAAATCGAAGCGCCGCTGGCGAAGCCGCAAAAAGCCGCCACTGACACGCAAAATGGTAATAAGGAACCAGGCAAATCTCCCGCCAGTAACGCAGCAGTAATCAAAGGCGCCAAAAAACAGACAACTGCAGAAGCAGCGCGGCGTCCGGCAACTGAATCTTAAATTCTCCAGCACCATGCCTGTATCCGGTGATCTGCCAGATGTCAGATTATTGGTTGACTAAGCCTCCGATTTTGTTTAAAGCTATAGTGTGTTTTAAATGAATACTTTTATCGGAGGGTAGAATGTCCTACGACACTTCACTTATCAGAGAACTCAAACACCGGGCTGCCCGCATCAGATGGCTGTCACTTAAAACCACTGCTGAAGCTGGTTCAGGACACCCAACTTCCTGCTGCTCATGCGCCGAAATTCTTTCGGCACTGTTTTTCAAAGTAATGCGCTATGACCCCAAGAATCCGGGTTCACACAGCAATGACCGCCTGGTAATGTCAAAAGGTCATGCTGCACCGGCACTCTACGCTGCCTGGTGTGAAGCCGGCTACCTTGAAGAAAAAGAAGTCTTTACCCTGCGCAAAATGGGCTCGCGCATCGAAGGTCACCCAATGCCGATTCTGCCATTTGTCGATGTGGCAACCGGTTCACTTGGCCAGGGTCTCGCAGTTGGACTCGGCATCTCTCTGCAGCAGCAGAAAATAGTCAAAAATGGAGCGCGCACATTCGTTCTTCTCGGCGACGGCGAAATGGCTGAAGGTTCGGTCTGGGAAGCACTTGCACTTGCCGACAACTTAAAGGCGCCAAATCTCATAGCTATTGTTGACGTAAACCGCCTTGGGCAAAGTCGTGAAACAATGCACGGCCATGATATTCGCACCTATGCCCGAAAAATCGAAGCTTTTGGCTGGGAAGCAATAGTAGTAGAAGAAGGGCACAATATTGAGGCTGTTCTCAAAGGTCTTGAGCAGGCAGTAAACGTTTCTGGCAAGCCTGCCTGCGTTATTATAAAGACATTTAAAGGCGGCGGACTCAGTCAGATCTCTGATAAAGACAACTGGCACGGCAAACCGGTCATGCCTGGTCAAGGTCTCGAGCAGGCTCTGGCAGAAGTTGAACAGGATATCATGAAATCGCCACCCGCGCCGGCAATCGCCAGACCAGAAGCAATGACCGGCAAAATAGTAACTGGCCCGGTTGCCGAAAATGTTGCACCCGCACCCTATAAACTCGGAGAAAAAGCTGCAACCAGACAGGCAGTAGGACCTGCCCTGGTCAATCTTGGCAAAGCCGACGAGCGCATCTGGGTAATCGACGGCGACACGCAGAATTCCACTTACGCGCAGAAATTCGGCGAAACCTTCCCTGAAAGATTTGTCGAATGCTTTATAGCCGAGCAGAACATGGCCGGAGTCGCAGCAGGATTGGCCTCTCGCGGGCTGATTCCATTTGCGACAACCTTTGGAGCGTTTCTGGCACGAGCGTTTGACCAGATCAGAATGGCCGCGCTTTCAGGCCTCAAGGTTAAATTCATCGGCACCCATGCCGGCATCTCAATCGGCGAAGATGGCCCGTCACAGATGGCCCTCGAAGACCTCGCATCGTTCTCAACCCTGCCAAATGGCGCGGTGTTCTATCCTTCAGACGCAGTATCAGCCTACAACTGCATAGTCAATCTTGCCCGTCACGAAGGTCCTGGCTACATAAGACTTTCACGCCCCAACTCAGAAGTGCTCTACGATGCGAATGAAAAGTTTCCAATTGGCGGCCTCAAGCTGCTCAAAAAGTCAGACACCCCTGCCCTGACCGTAGTTACAGCCGGAGTGATTGTACACGAGGCTCTCAAAGCAATCAAAGGCATGCCCGGTGGCGAAAAAATTCAGCTCGTCGATCTCTACAGCCTCAAGCCTTTCCCGACTGAAGAACTCACCAGACTGGTAGCCGCTTCAGGCGGAAAAGTAGCGGTATTTGAAGAACACGCCGTGGAAGGCGGCATTGGCGCTACTGTGGCGCTCAAGCTGGCCGGCCATATCAAGTCTCTCAAGCACGTCGCCGTAACAAGTGTACCAAAGTGCGGTACTCCGGAGCAACTGCTTGCATCATTCGGCCTGTCTGCTGACAAAATCGCCGAAACACTGAAAGGCCTTATTGGATAATACCGGGTAAGTCTGCGTAAATAAGGCGGGCAAACAACCTCAAAGTACAAAGGTTGCTTTGCCCGCTTTTTCTTTGGCAAAATAAAAGTATATTTTTTTTCGGTCTTTCAGCGCCTTTTCTCGGAGTAATTCGCACACTGCCGTTTACTGATGTCTGTCTTTGTTTGCCGGCGCTGCCAAAGAAATCATTAACAAAACATCATTCGCGGTCGAAAGGGTTTATGGATTTGTTTGCCTCCTTATTTTTCAGGTCCGGGTATAACCCGGATCTTTTTTTTTGCAAAGATTTTTTGTAGCAGTAACCCGCTTTTATGTTACATTAACAGCATGTACATAATAGGAATATGCGGTTTATCAGGTTCTGGCAAAAGCAGTGTCTCAAGAGCGGTTTCCGAGAGGTTTCCCGGGAAAATCTGCGTTCTTGAGCATGACATGTATTACTACGCGAAAAAAGACAAGCCCACCATCAAGAATTACGATCATCCTGACGCGCTGGAAACCGGCCTGTTGATCAACCACATCAATGAACTTCGAAACAGTCGCGCAATTGAACGCCCGATATATGATTTCAAAGTATCAGACAGGCGCAGCGACACGGTAAATATAGAACCAAGACCGATTCTGATTGTTGAAGGGTTGTTGATTTTCAACATTCCTGAGCTCATGCCTCTTTTCGATCTGCGCATTTACATAGATGTCGCTCTCGACAAGGCGATCATCCGTCGAATCAAGCGTGACCACTGTGATCGCGGTCGAACGGTACAGAGTATTATCACGCAGTATGAGAGCACAGTTCGTGATGCGGCAATCAACATGGTACAGCCATCACGGTATCTGGCTGACCTGATTATTCCGCAGGGGGCAAGCAATCTGGTAGCCCTGGAAGTGCTCTACGGCAAGATTCGCGACCTGCTTTCGACCGGCGACCATCCTGACGGTTTCATCAAAAATTCTGAAGATACTAAATAAGCCCGTTTTCTCTGAAACTGAAATAACCCTTGTCTTCGCGGCCAACGATCACATGATCTAACATGCGCAGGTCAAGTGCTTCAGCAGCAGCAAGCAGCGCTCTGGTAATATTAATATCTGCATTAGAAGGGCGAAGCTGCCCCGTCGGGTGATTATGTACGACTATTATACCAGTCGCATGCAGCGCCATCGCCCTTTTCATAATCTTGCGCGGGTAAACGGCGGTCTGGTCTTCTGTTCCCGTTGAGATTACCTCGTCTTTGATAACCCGGTTCATGTTGTTAACAAAAATGACTCTGAGCTGCTCTTCTGGCAGCGCTTCCATTGATGCGCCAAGATAGGTTATCAGCGCTGAACCTGAAGCGATGGCCGGGGCGGCCTCAAAAACCTTTGAACGGTTAATACGCTGCAGCACGGCACGAAACATTGAGATAAAGCGTGCTGACGCATGCCCCACCCCATCTACGCCGCACAATTGCTGAAAATCAGCGGCCAGCACTTTTTCCAGACTGCCAAATTCCTTTAAGAGAGCTTTGGCAATCGGCTTGGTGTCTTTCTGCGCAAAAGTGTAGAAAAGCAAAATTTCGAGAATTTCATGATCGGCAAAACCGTCGAATGCGGTCTCGTCATATCTTTTTCGCAGTCGGTCGCGGTGCCCGGCGTTTTCATTCACAACCCGTCTCCTCAGCCTGAAACCTCTCGGATTGATTGTAACACAAACGCGCACAAATTTTCAAAAGCGAATTCGCAGCTAAAAGGCTTGCCGAAAATTATCTAAAGGATTAAACTCAGCGATAAGTTCGCATATAAGAGCTGAAAAAGAGCAAGGAGATTGATGATGACAGAGCAGAGCTGCCTTAACTATCTTGGTGTTACCGGCTGTAGAAACATCTATTTGAACCGGCCAGTCGCAGAACTTGTAGAACGCGCGATTATCTCTGGTGAAGGTCGAATTGCCGCCAACGGTGCGTTGTTAATCGACCGCAATAACGGCAAAAGATTTGGCAGATCGCCAAACGACCGCTTCATTGTTAAGACTCCAGGCACCGAAGACGTCTGGTGGGGTGAAATCAACCGCCCGATCGAACCAGAAAACTGGCAAAAAGTTTTCAAAGTTGCTAAAGACTATCTCAAAAACCGTGATGCATATGTATTTGACGGTTTTGCCGGTGCTGCCCCAGAATATAGACTTCAAGTACGAGTGGTGGCAGAAAAGGCCTGGCACGCACTATTTGCTGAAACGCTTTTTATCCGCAGCAAAAACAGCGCCGAGTTAAAAGAAACTCCTGATTTTACAGTTCTAAATGTCGCCGACATGCCACTGCCTGAATGGAAAAACATGGGACTGAATTCGCAAGTTGCCATTCTCGTAAACTTTGCCGAAAAAATAGTGCTGATCACCGGGTCACACTACGGCGGCGAGATCAAAAAAAGCATTTTCTCGGTACTCAATTACCTGTTGCCCAAACGTGGCGTATTTCCGATGCATTGCTCGGCTAATGTCAGTCAGGATGGCGAAACCGCATTGTTCTTCGGGCTGTCAGGAACCGGCAAAACGACACTTTCGGCAGACCCTGAGCGCAGGCTTATCGGCGACGACGAGCACGGCTGGCATGACAATGGTATTTTCAATTTTGAAGGCGGCTGTTATGCCAAGTGCATCAAACTTTCACAGGAAGCTGAACCGCAAATATTCAACGCCATCAGGTTCGGGTCGATACTCGAAAACGTCGTTGTCGACGAAAATCGCGTGCCTGACTACGATTCAGATGCTATCACCGAAAACACAAGAGCCACCTACCCGACCAGACATATCGATAACTGCATCCAGGAGGGAGTCGGTGGACACCCGAAAAACGTATTCTTCCTGGCAGCAGACGCGTTCGGCGTTCTGCCTCCTATCGCCCGCCTGACTCCAGAACAGGCAATGTACCACTTTCTCTCAGGTTACACAGCCAAACTGGCCGGCACTGAAGCCGGTGTAACCGAACCAACAGCAACTTTTTCAGCATGTTTTGGTGCCCCATTTATGGTACTGCACCCGTTCACCTATGCCAAGATGCTCGGCGAATGCATGAAAAAGCACGGCACCAGGCTCTGGCTCGTGAACACCGGCTGGAGTGGCGGCGCCTACGGTCAGGGCAGCAGAATGAAAATCAAATACACCCGTGCCCTGTTAAAAGCAGCACTTGATGGCAGTCTGAACAATGTCGAATTCAAAAAAGATCCGATATTTGCCGTCGAAGTACCAGCACAGTGCCCGGGCGTTCCGGTAGAGATTCTGAACCCACAGAACACCTGGCAGGATAAAGCTCAGTTTACCAAAACCGCTAACGCTCTGGCTGTGCGCTTTAACGAAAACTTCAAGAAATACTCTTCGCAGTCAAGTTCCGAAGTATGCAACGCCGGACCAGTTGTTAAAGCCGAAGCATCCGCCTGATTCACACTACTCTCGCCTTCTGAAACGGGCGGGGCCACCCTGTTGTTTGTGGGTGGCCCCGCTTTTTTTCATCTAAATGGCAGCCTGCAAGGTTCGATTTCATGAGATTGCTTCGTCGCTACGCTCCTCGCAATGACGATTTACCAACCTGCTGTTCAATTATGGCAAAGGTTTAGGCGGCGTCTTTTTGCGCTGAGGCTTCGAGCGCCATTGCTTTCTCGCTGAGCGGTTCAGAAGTTTTGTCGGCGGCTTTGCCGGCTGCTTCACGCAGTTCGCGCATAAAATCTTCTTCCTGATGCGCCATCTGACGGTCGACATATTCGGCAGTCATCACAATCTGCTTGCGGTTATTCTCACGCAGCATGAACATATCATTGCGCAAAATCCGTTCAAAAACGGCACGCAGACCGCGAGCCCCGATTTTTTTCTCAAGGGCGATATCGACGATGCGATCTAGACCGCATTCTTCAAATACCAGTTCGCAGCCATCGAGTTCGCAAAGCTTGGCATACTGACGAACTATCGCATTTTTTGGCTCGCTCAGGATGCGCTTGAACTCTTTCTTGCCAAGGCCGTTCAAGGCAACCTTTACCGGCAGACGACCGATAAACTCTGGAATAAATCCATATTCCATGAAGTCTTCAGCTTCTGCCCGGTGAAACAAACTGTAATCAGCCTTGTCAATTGGCTGCGGATCGTTGTTGAAACCAATAAAGGCACCTTTGCGCGTGCGTTTCGCTATGATTCTTTCGAGACCAACAAAAGCGCCGCCGCAGATAAACAAAATATGACGGGTATCCATCTTAACCACCTGCTGCGAAGTCGGATTCTTGCGACCGCCAGCAAGCGGAACATTGGCTACCGTTCCTTCGATCAGCTTGAGAAATGACTGCTGTACGCCTTCTCCTGAAACGTCACGCGAAATCGAGACATTGCCGGAAGTTTTGGTTTTCTTGTCAATTTCATCGAGATAAACGATACCCTTCTGCGCCTCTTCGACTTCATAATTTGCATCGATCAGCAGTGTCAGCAGGACGTTTTCGACGTCATCGCCGACGTAGCCGGCTTCAGTGAAGCTGGTGCAATCGCCAATGGCAAAGGGCACCCGCAGAATTTTGGAAAGTGTGCGCGCCAGCAGGGTTTTGCCGCTGCCAGTCGGGCCGAGAAGCAGAATATTCGACTTCTCAAATTCGACATCACTGTCGTCGATCATCGACAGAATCTTGTAATGGTTGTAAACCGCAAGAGAAATAACCTTTTTAGCGGTCTCCTGGCCGATGACATACTCAGAAAGCGCATCAAAGATCTTTTTCGGAGAATAATCGCGCACGATCTGCTTGAGATTAACCTTATTCGGTTGATCGCCAGCTTTCAGCGAGCCCTTGACACTGGTGTCCTTGCGAACAAAAATATCACTTGCCGTTGACACGCAGCTTTTGCAAAGCAGCGCGCCATCAGTATTTTTAACAAAATCGCCACCCTTACGAAGGTCTTTTCCGCAAAACACGCAGTAACTCATTGCTATCTCCAGTAATATATTCACCTGAGAACAGGAACATTCATTGTAACCCAAATCTGATCAGGATTAAAGTCTTTTGCATAAAAAAAAAGCTGCCGACAATGCGTCGGCAGCTTTTTTTAATGAATCTTATTCGTTGTGGGCTTCGTTGAACTGTCTGATTTCTCTGATGTCATCAGCAGTCAGCACGGCGCCATTGTAGCTGGAAGCAACAATACCGCGTTTTACGAAAACCTTGTCGATTTCAGCAATGTTCTTGCCTTCAAAGTGATCTTTATCAGCTGTAACGATAGCATTGTAGCCATCGATAAACTTGGCACTGCTGCTCTTGAGATTGTAAAGGCTGCGATAGATAAGAAGGTCGGAGATTTCTTGTCCAAGAGCTTTTCTCAGATCCCAGAGTACTGCGCCCCAGATTTTGCCGTCGGCATGAACTTCACCATGAATATCTTCGGGGTAATGCAGGTCGTTTTCGAGAATTCGCAGATATGGCTTCTGCATTTTGGCAACAACCCATTCGCCAAGAAGCGGATCATCAGATAAAGAGCAGGCAAAATAATCGGCCTGGCCTTCGTTAATGGCTCCAGACTCGCCGCTGTAAGTAAGATACTTTATAGAATTGAGCATGGCGTGTGAATATTCGTGGTAAGCAACTGATTCTTCGCGGGCCAGGCAGTTAAACTTGTTGCCATCGCCGAAAGCCAGTACACCCTGCCACGGGCTGAAGTAAGCGTTATCATAATTGTCGCCGAGGTGCACGATGGCTTTCATCGGCTTGTCGAGTTTATCATGACCCAGTTTCTTGAAAAAACCATGAACGGTAGTAATGTAGTTATACATGCCGATTTCGTCGAAATGAGTATTGTCAGGTTCATAAATGTGGATGCTGTCTTCACGGTTTGATTCCGGGCCATCTTCATTATCGACAACAGCATACTTT
This sequence comes from Candidatus Riflebacteria bacterium HGW-Riflebacteria-1, assembly GCA_002839445.1. Lineage (GTDB taxonomy): Bacteria > Muiribacteriota > Ozemobacteria > Ozemobacterales > Ozemobacteraceae > Rifleibacterium. Next base: position 215,700 of record PGYB01000009.1, on the reverse strand, counting down.
CCAGTCGGAGTGGTTGCAGTCAGGTGAAGGAGTTCTTCTTTGGTGACATCACATCTGAGCGGATTGCTGACATATACAGCACCAAGGCCAGTGTGAAACTGCATTTCGTTGTTAACATGCATGATGTCGCCGGTTTCGGCATCAACAACTACTTCCCAGTCGCCGATCGGATTTTCTACGGCCAGTCTGGTTACATATGCCATTTTGGCGTTGCCATCTTCTTCGGCAACAATCTGCAGTTCAGCTTCAGGTACTGAGCGGAATTTGTCAGCCTTGATGGCTGCTTTTGCCAGGCCGATTGCCTGATAGCGCTCAAGAGAAATCTGGTTGGTAATTTCATTGATTTGCGGCAGAGACCCGTTAGCAAGAGTTACCACGCCTTCTTTGTTGATAGTAAGCTCGATCATGGCGTTACGAACAAAAACGCCATCAATAATCATGTTCCAGGCTACGTAATTCACGCCATCTTTTTCAAAATTTTTCATCATGCGCAGAAAATCAACATCAGTTGATCTTGGCAGATTGAACAGTGCAGCGTTTTCCTGAACATAATCTCTGGCGGCAACACCGATATTACCTGACAGAGGAGACGAAAGCGTACCCCGCACGCTGGAAAGTCTTTTACCATCATCAGTTACCGACAGCATTTCAATGCCATCAAGCATTGCTTTGTTGTTGAACAGCTTGCGGATGAATTCTTGAGAAACGGTTACCTTTTTGGCTTCCTTGATACCCGTGTTAATCTGTGTAGGCGACACATCAAATGCGAACGCCTGGGTACAACAAAGAACGGCCGCAAATACGGCAGCCAGCTTTTTCTTCATATTCTAACTCCTCCATACGTAATTACTTGTCTTCAAGTGTATCACTCCGACGCCAGCACCCGCAAGCCATTATAAATAAAAAAAAATAATGCCGGGCTAAAATGCAAAAGAGAGACAGATATTAATCTATCTCTCTTTTGAGCGCCCCCCAGGGGATTCGAACCCCTGTCGCAGCCTTGAAAGGGCCGTGTCCTGGGCCTCTAGACGAGGGGGGCAACAGAACAAAACATTTTTCGACCTGAGGCGTAAGTCGATTGTAAGCGCCCCCCAGGGGATTCGAACCCCTGTCGCAGCCTTGAAAGGGCCGTGTCCTGGGCCTCTAGACGAGGGGGGCAGACAATGTTTTCGCGAGAATGGGCCCAGCAGGACTTGAACCTGCGACAATCCGGTTATGAGCCGGAGGCTCTAACCAACTGAGCTATAGGCCCGCGACGCGACGTTCATCATAACATAGAGAAATTATGATTGCAAGCACTTTTTTTATTCCATGTAGAATTCTTTTAGTTTCTTGGAACGGCTGGGATGCCGGAGTTTGCGCAAAGCCTTGGCTTCGATCTGACGAATACGCTCTCGGGTAACCCCGAACTTCTGGCCAACTTCTTCGAGCGTTCTCTGCCAGCCGTCTTCGAGACCAAAGCGATACTTGATTACCCGGGATTCACGCTCGGTTAGAGTTGCGAGAACCTTGTTGATCTGCTCTTTCAAGATAAGATTGAACGCAGTCTCGGCAGGCGGCAGAGCCGATTTGTCTTCAACAAAGTCACCAAGATGCGAGTCTTCTTCGCCGTTGATCGGGGTTTCGAGCGAAATCGGATCCATGGCGGTCTTCATGATATTCTTAACTTTTTCGACCGGCAGACCAACTTCGACCGCCAACTCCTCAACCGCCGGGTCACGACCCAGCTTTTGCACGAGTTTGCGCGAAGCCTTGCGCAGCTTGTTAATTGTTTCAACCATGTGCACCGGGATTCGTATGGTTCTGGCCTGATCTGCTATAGCGCGAGTAATTGCCTGGCGTATCCACCAGATCGCGTAGGTCGAGAACTTGTAACCCTTGCGGTATTTGAACTTTTCAACCGCCCGGATAAGTCCCTGATTGCCTTCTTGAATAAGATCAAGAAACAGAAGACCGCGCTTGGTGTACTTTTTGGCAACAGACACAACCAGTCGCAGGTTAGCTTCGATCAGCTTGCGCTGAGCTTCCTGATCACCATGCTCTATGCGCTTTGCCAGAGTTACTTCTTCCTGCATGGTCAACAGCCTGATCTTGCCGATCTCGCGCAGATAAACGCGAACCGAGTCATCGATATCATCAAAATCCTGCTGCTGCTTGTCTTCTTCTTCCTTTTTCTCTTCAGCGACCGGCAGCTTTTTGTCGAGCCGAACCTCATCGTCATCAACGAGTTCGACGCTCTTCTCCATGAGCTCGTTAATAATGTCTTCGAAGGCTTCGGTAGGCAGACCATCCGGCAACAACCGGTTGATTTCCTGGTATGACAGATAGCCCTGCCGGGCTCCGATTTCTATAAGTTCTGCTCTGACTTCGTCGAGAGTCAGCGTTTCTTTCTTTCGAGCAACCTTACCTTTGGCCTGTGCGGCCTGCTCAGTAGTCATAATTTTCCCTCATTCTGGAGTGAATCAATACAACATGTCCATTTTGCGTCTGATGTCTACCTGTTCCATGCTTAACTGCGCCATCAAAGTGTCGTCTCCAGCTCTTTCCGCTTCCCTGATGTGCTGTTGTAACGCCTTAAGTTCAGCTTCGAACCGGTGTTTGACCAGACCCTTTACGCATTCCATAAAAGGTTCAGCCGGGCGATCCCCGAGAGTTGTTATCAACTCACTGAGTCGCGACACCAGTTCTGAATCGTCGAGTGCCGCCAGAATCTCTGCTGGTTTTAACGAACCACCTGCCACTTCTTGTTGAAAGCTTATAGCTTCAAAGATTTGTCTTAAGCGGGGGTCGGAAAAATCATCAGGACCAAGCAGCGCTCTTACCCGGTCAAGTTCTTCAGGGTGCTCCAGCAGATGCATGAGCACCCATTCCTGACGCTGAGTTTCGGCATTCAGTCTGGGCGAGATAAAGTTTCTTCTCTTCTGGGGCTCTGCGGCTGGTGCCGTAGAGCTAACTGCGAACTCTTTTTCAAGTACAAGGGGGTCCATATCCAGCAGTTTCGAGATTTTTCGTGTTACTTCACTTCTCGCAATTGAACTGTGAATAGCGGGGACAAGTTCCTTGAAGTCCTGAATAAGTTTTTCCTTAACTGGTATTTCGAGGGGAGGCTTCAAACCACGGGTATGAGTCTCAATGAGAAAAGTATATATATCAACGGCTTTTTCAAGCAGTTTTTTGAAGCTCTCAGCCCCTTCGCGCGTAACAAAACTGTCGGGATCATCTGTAGGATCTGGAAAACTGATTACTCTGGCATTAACCGGAGCATCTTTCTGCATGGAAATAGCACGCAGAGTTGCTCTTTGACCGGCAGTATCAGCATCATAGCAAAAATAAATGGTTTCGCAGTTGCGGGCAAGCATGTGGATCTGATCGGGTGAAATAGCCGTGCCCAAGGCTGCTACGGCATTTTTAACACCGTTCTGCCAGAGACTTATAACATCAAGGTAGCCCTCGACCACTATCGCAGAGTTAAGGCGCCTTATCGCCGGCAACGCTTCTCGGAAATTGTAGAGCAACTTGCGCTTATTAAATGTTTCACCTTCTGCACTGTTGAGATACTTTGGTTCGTCTTCAGCCACAAGAACTCGACCGCCAAAGCCGGCTACCCGTCCGTGCGCATCAAGTATCGGTATCATCAGACGACTGCGAAAAACGTCGTAACAGCCATCACCCTGATTTCTTGGGCGCACCAGACCGGCTTTTTCGAGCTGCTGCAAATCATCCGGAGTGCGACCAAAGCGGCTTGTTATTGAATCCCAGGCGTTTGGCGCCACACCAAGTCGAAACTTCTGGGAAGTCTCCGGCGAAATCTTGCGCTTTTTCAGGTAACTTCTGGCAGCTGCACCAGTTGAGCTGTCGAGCAAACACTGCTCATAAAATTTGCCTGCCATGTCAAGAAAGTTATAGAGATCAGCTCGCGAATCAGCCTCTGGGTCGTATTCTTCCGGGATTGCCACGCCGCAGCGGGCCGCCAGATGACGAACAGCCTCGGGAAAAGTCTGGTGCTCGAGTTCCATCAGATATCTGAACACATCGCCACCCTTGCCACAGCCGAAGCAATGGTAAATCTGCTTGTCGGCAATCACATGAAAGCTTGGAGTTTTTTCTTTATGGAACGGGCAAAGGGCTTTGTAACTGTTGCCAGCGGGAATCAGCCGTACATGCTCACCGATAATCTGAACGATATCGGTTCTCTCTCTTATCAACGCTATTATTTCGGTAGAAATAAAGCCCAAGAAAAACCCCTGACGACCAAAAAACGTACAAAACTCGACCCGAATTTGCAATGATATTAGAAATGCGTCAGAATGTCAAGAATCACGTCAGCATTTTTTGTCAGAGGTGGTCGATAATCCGGGCGAGAGCGATCGCAGAGGCCAGACACAGGGCGGCAGCCAGATAAATCATGGCAGTCAGCCAGAAGGTCTGCTGTTCGATAAGCCTGTGCGGGTACATTGCGAACAGAAGGTAATCCGGTACCCGCTTAAGAGGTGCGGCCGCTATCAACCACTGTTCTCCACCCATTGAGTCAAGCGCGTAGCGCTGAACTTCTGTACTGGCAATCTGCTCGCACATCTGCCCAACAAAGGGGTATTTGTTGAAATCACGTGGAAACGGCAGACTGCTGCGTTGCCTCGGCACCATCGCGAGACGGATCGGATCTTGCTGAATATCGCTGCTGGCAACGTTTCTCTGAATCTGACGCTGCAGATAGCGCTGGGCAAAGCTCACGGTACCATGCCAGATATACAACAGCCACGGATCTTTTTTGCTGCCGCGCTCAACGAAGCTTGTGTAGACGTAATGCCGACGATTGCCGAGCCAGAACTCGTTAACCCGATCAAGGTTCTCAAATGTCCGCAGCAGACTGGCGCCGGTGTCGCCCAGCACATCAGCAAAACTGTCGCTGAATGAATCCATCATCATATCGCTGACCTTGTCCTGCAGACTCGCTTCATCGCCGCGCTGCGTGATAAAAATACGCCGCGAAATCGCCGGTATGATTTTTCTGGTTATATCGTTCGATGAGCGCTCGGCCGGCCAGGCAAAGCGCGTATTACCGTTCCGGTCAACAATATGCAGACGATTAATCGCATCTTTACGATTAAGGTCAGTCGAAAGTTCTTCGAGTTTTTTGCTGTCAAGATCACGCACCGCACTCAACCTGGCTACCTTTTGATATACCTGTTCAAGGTTGCGCACGGCCACCTGATAATTTTCGTCGACGCTCTCGATTCTTTCGGTAAGCCTGGCAAAGGTTTTCTGCTCCAGCATCCGGCCGAATGCCTCGCGGTACTGCGTGCCAAGAGCGAGAACAACCAGCGCCGGAACAGTCGCAGCGAACAGCACAATAAATTGCCGCAGTGACAGACCAAAGCAAACGGCAGCAACACCCGCCTCAGATCCAGGCTCACCCTCGATCCCCTGAATCACAGACGCCCGGGCAACTACCAGCAACCAGACCAGCACCAGAATCTTGAGCAGTGTCGAAACATCCCGGTAAAATCCTTGTGGCGAAGGCTCAAGGCAATAAAGAACCTTGTCTGGTGTGAAAAATTCAGTTACCAGAAGCATGTCTTCTGAGTCATGCATTGCGGTAAAATTTTTGCGCAAAGCCGATATCTTTTTTACCAGATCGGCATGAGAAACCCGGCTGGAAACAAGCTCCAGCTCTGAAGGCAAAGATTTTTCGGGAGCATTCAGGTCTGCCAGGCCGTACACTCTGCGACCTCGTGCCTCGTCGTTCATCGTGGCAAGAATGTGCTCCAATGCCATGTTTTCGGGCATTTCTGACGCGCCGAAGTAAGCGAGAAAGCCACCTTTAAGTTTTGCGTCAAGCTCTGCCCCCTGAAACGTGTTCCAGTAAAAGTATCCTGGTTTACCATTCATCATCACCCGCAGCAACGATGACTTTTCATGAGCTATTTCAGAGGGCGTGATACCACCCACGAATGCATCGAAAAATGGGCGATAGCGAAGCAGCAAAGAATTTTCGCCGGTTGTATCAGGTTGGATAAGCGCTTCGAAAATTTTCTGCAGCATGGCGCGCCGTGTATTAGTCTGCCCCTTGATATCTAAAGCAACAGCATCGGGCGCAAAAAACCTGAAATTGACGAACCCGAAGCCTTCTTCCCTCAAGCTGGTCAGGTATTTCTCGACAATTGCTGCGTTAAATTCTTCTTCGGCAACATTGCCATAGAGAAAATTCAACCGGCGCTGAATATAAAGTCGGTCGTCACCGTCGCGACGCAAGCGCAGCAGGTCATTCTGCATTTCGGCGACAGAAGCATCTTTGAGAACCGCAATTCGCTGACTGCTTATGAAACGCCAGCCCATTAACGCCAGAAATGCCGGTACAATTGCGAAGACGAAAAAAAACGCCAGTGCGAAACGCCCGCTTGAAATGTCGCCGCCATTTTTTGTTTTCATCCGTCATAACTTCCTGATAAGATTGAATACCTGCCGACTGAATGATATTGCAATAATGACAAGGTAGCAATATTCTGATATTATAAAAGTGGATAAAGCTAATGACTGACCCGAGGGAACCATGAATAAAACTGGTTTAGCTGTTTTTCTAGTAACTATGCTCGCAATCACTGCCGGCGTGTTTGCCCTGGCACTTAACCCCGCAGCTGAGACCTTTTTCAAAAAGGCTGAATCGGCATTTGTCGGAAAAAACCTTGATGAGGCCGAGACAAACCTTACCGAGGCGCTTAAACTTGAACCAGACAATGCTGTTTTCCGTTACATTCTCGGGCAAGTCCAGTTCATGAAAGAAAATCATCTCGAATCAAAAAATAACCTCGAAATCGTATCAAGGTCGCGCCCCTCACCCGATAAAGGCGAAGACTATAACAACAAACTCAAAGCTTACAAAAAGAAAATTAAAGATCTCCAGGAAAAGTTCAATACTTCCGGGCAGAGCAAGTTTGACGTCTACCAGAAGAATAAAGACAACGCCCAGAAGCTTAAGCTTGCCGTCACCGTATTTCAGGCGTTCAGACTCAACCCGCCATTACGTTACCGCAACTTCAAGCTGCTCGAAGAAATAATAACAATCTACGAGGGCGCATTACAAAAGTCTTTTGACGGCAGCGAATGGCAGAAAGAGCCAATGCTGCAGCTGGCATTTCTCTACGAGATCGCCAACAAAAAGGATAAGGCAGCAGAAGTCTACATGCGCGCTCTCGATTACGTCGAAAACCCCAACGAAGAATTCGTCATCACTCACAAGTTTGACTATCTTAACCGTTCAAACAAAGAAAAGCTGCTCGACACCATCGAGGCTGGCGATTTCACCAGACAGGACCTCGAAGAACTCATTGGTAGCGGCAGCCAGAAAGTCAGCGAAGAAGACAAACAAAAAATTGAAGATATCATAACAGACGCGCGCGAAAAGCTCGAAAACGCATCGACAGACGAAGAGCGTGAATCTGTTCTTGAAGAAATCAAGGCGACCATTATTGAAAAGCAGAAACGTGGTGAATTGCCCGGCCAGGATGAGCTGAAAAAGAAGCTCGAAAAGGAAGGCAAGACCATGGAAGACTACCTCAAGGAAAAAGGCCTGTAACCGGCCAGGTATCAATGCTGAGCGCAACCCATTCGCTACTGGTTTTTCACGGCTCGGCGCGTGAGGCGGCAGGCAGCGCGGCAAACTCTTTTGCTGAAAAATTGCGCTCTGACATATTGCTCCCCGATTGCCACAAAGATTTTTCGATATGTTTTTTGCGCGGAGCAGAACCGGTTCTCGACCAGGCGATAGCAGTTGCCATTGCCAACGGGCACAAAAAACTGCGCCTGATACCACTGTTTTTATTGCCAGGTTCACACACCAGCGAAGAAATACCGGCTATTGTCGCGCGCTTCAAAAGCGCAAATCCCGCTGTTGAATTTGAAGTAAGCGATTGTCTGGTTCACAACCCGCAATTTATCGCATTTGTTGCTGACCAGATTGCCAGAGATTGAGTAGAAAAAAGCAGAGCAGCCTGTAAGCCGGGTTCTGTGCCTCTTGCGAGGTGTCGGTCATCTATCTGGGATCAGAGTTACCTCTAACCTCTAGCGACCTACCCGGGGTTGTAGCGAAACGGGCCGTTTCATCCCCCCTGTTCGGTCTTGCTCCGGCGGGGTTTACCAGAAGCGCTGTCACCAGACGCTCCAGTGCGCTCTTACCGCACTTTTTCACCCTTACCTGTGTCTCCGAAGAGACCATCGGCGGTGTATTCTCTGTTGCACTTTCCGTCCCCGGAAAATCTCTTTTCCGAAGCCTGGGCGTTACCCAGCGCCATGCCCTGTGGAGCCCGGACTTTCCTCATTCCCTTGCGGAAACGCGACCGACCAGCTGCCCTGCAATTTTCTACTACTCAATCCTGACATTTCGCCGCGTTCCTGTCAATCGCATTATCAAACCTGCCTTGCCAGAAGGGTATACAGGTTCCTTTTTGCGCCTTGAAAAACCGCAGCGTTCACACGCGTAAATCTTGCGCTGCAGACCGAGAGTATTAACTCCAGGTTCTTTCAGCACCTCGCTCGACACTTTGAGAGCACCATTACATCTGGGGCAGCGCTCAACAAAGAATATGATGTAACAGAGAAACAGCCCGACCAGAAGCGCAAGCAGAATCTCTTTTGAGGTCCACAAAAATCCCTTGAGATTGAATGTCTGCGACCCGGCGCCGGCTCTTGAAGAATCTCGTTTCAGCTCATCAAGCAGCATGCGCCTGATCGCTTTAACACCCTCGAGAAAGCCAAGGCCGTCGTTATTGATCGCATTATTTGGCAGAATCACCTGATTCAGTATTTTTTCGCCCATTTCTCGCGTTACCAGATACTTCAAGCCAATCCCGACCCGCAGGTGCACTTTGCCATGAGCGGCGCCCTCAGGGAGGAGCGCGAAGATAAGAATTCCACGCTTGTCCAGGCCGATACTTCTGATCCATTCGGCAAAAAAAGTTTCAACCTGCACCTGACCATCGGCCAGATTGGCTATTCGCATGGTTTTTATGAGCACACGAATCCTGGTCTTGTCTTCAATTTCTCGGCAATGCGCGATGACCTGCTGGCGAAGGTCGTCCTTTATCAGGTCGGCACGGTCATCAAGATAGCCAGATGCCTCTACGACAGCAGGCTTGTTTTCCTGTGCATGAATGGCAGGCGCCAGCAGCATACAAAGAAAAACAAGACACAAACCTGTTGCCAGTTGCAGAAATTTCATTTTAGTCTCTAAGTCCTGTCCAGTATACGAGAGCGCTGCAGCTTGAGCAACTCTCGGCATTTTCGTGAGAAGTCAGCGAATTGAGAAAGCCGCCCGGGAAACCCATGCCGCAGGCTGGGCAAGCAGGGCTCTCGCATGCATACAAAACCTGACCGCGTCTTTGCTGGCGCAATTCTTCGTATTTCTCAAGAATACCAGTCTCTATGCCAAGACTGCATTGACCGCGCTCGGTCTTCAGCAGATCTATTTCTTTTTTCACGCCAAGGATTTCGTCATTCAAGCGCGACTTTACCTGAACCAGATGTTCGCGGCGGCCTGCAACGATCTTAAGGCCCTTTTCGATGTCTTTTTCAAGAACGTCGATCTTTTCCATATCTTCGAGAACCTTGGTTTCAAGCTCGGCAGCTTTGGCTTTATAGCCGACAATCTCGCGTTCGAGCGCAGAGTAAGCTGCGGGGGGAATCCCGGCACTTTCGAGCTTCAGCTGCGAATTCTTAGCGGCGGTATTAAGGCCTTCAAACTCTGACTCGGCAGCACGATGCCGCAACTGAATTTTCTTGAGCAGCGCCTGTTTTTTCTCGATCAAAGCAGCATCATTATTTATTTCAGTCTGCATGCGCAGAGCTTTTTGCTTTTTCTCTTCTATCTGCGCATTAGCGGCGTCAATCTTGAGATCCAGCTCCTGAAGGGGAATAAGCGTCTTGCATTGAATCACGTGCTACCTCAATGATTTAGATTTATTGAGGTTGTACATTATCAGAAGCCCCGCCTCCTGTCAATTGCATGTGGCAAAGCAATGCCGCGCGGCTGGCCAGATTGTCGAAATTCTGCATTCAATCGGGGGTTTCGCTGCAAACAGCATTGACCTGACAAACAAACAATGCTATAATTACCTTTTCCAAACTGGAGGTAGCCATGGAGTCAATCCCTACAATCGCCATAGTTGGCAGACCCAACGTCGGCAAGTCTTCTCTCATGAATCGAATAGTTGGTTATCGACACGCCATTGTCGATGCGACTCCCGGCGTAACACGCGACCGAAATTATGCTGAGGCAAGCTGGAACAGTCGGCGTTTCAACCTTGTCGACACCGGTGGCCTCGACCCCGATGACAGCAAACCTCTCATGCAGTCAATAAAGCAGCAGGTCGATTTTGCCCTTAAAGAGTCTGATGCCATCATTTTTATCTGCGATGGCAAGGCTGGTCTGGTGCCAGATGACAAGCAGATTCTCAACTTTCTGCGCCGTCAGTGTTCAAAACACAAACTGTTCGTTGTCATCAACAAACTCGACAATGCCAACGACGAATCGCAGCTTGCCGAATTTTACGAACTTGGTATCGATCCGATATACCCGATTTCTGCGACGCACGGACACGGCGTTGCCGACTTTCTCGACCGCCTGGTCGACGATCTGCCGCGCAACGAAACCTTTGAAGAGAACACCGAAACGCGCAAAGATCGCAGTCTTGAGCGCATAGCCATTGTCGGCAAGCCTAACGTTGGCAAATCTTCGCTGTTCAACAGCCTGATCGGCGAGCACAGATCAATCGTCGACAACGTGCCCGGCACAACCCGCGACACAATTCAGGTCAAGTTCAACCGCAGTGGAAAAATTTATAATTTTATCGATACCGCCGGGTTGCGTCGCCCTGACCGCGAGAAGGACAACGTCGAGCAATTCTCGGTCTATCGCACACTCGGAGCAATAAAGGACACTGATCTGGTGGTGCTGGTAATGGACGCTTCGAAGGGTGGCATAACCAATCAGGATAAGCGTATCGCGGGTCGGGTAATCGACAGCGGTGCCGGCTGCATCATAGTCTGGAACAAATGGGATATATCGAGCCACGACGAGCACTTCTGGAGCGAGCTGATCAAGGAAACCCGCGAAGAATTTCCGTTGCTGGCCTTTGCCCCGATGCTGTCGACTTCAGCCAAAACAGGCCTGCGGGTTAACAAGCTGTTTGAAATGATCGATCACGTGCAGGAAACCGGTCGCCGGCGCATTCCCGAAGATCGCTTGAAAACGATACTTTATGATGCAATTACCATTCAACCACCGCCGACGTTCAGAGGCCGTGAAATCAAAATCAAGTCACTCATGCAATATGACGGCCCACCGGTAATTTTTAAACTCAAATGTTCAGAGCCCAAAGGGGTTCATTTTTCATACCAGCGTTATCTTCTCAACCATCTCAAACAGGAAGAAACCTTTGACGGCTGGCCGGTAAAACTCTACACAGGACATTGAGCGAATGGATTACCTATATGCAGTACTGATCGGCTATTTATGCGGGTCAATACCGACCGCATACTGGCTGGGAAAGTTTGTATACCGCCTCAACATATTTGAGCATGGCAGCAGGAATATGGGTGCCACAAATGTATTCAGGGTTCTTGGCAAGAAACCAGGAATATTCACACTGTTATTCGATATAGTCAAAGGCGTGGTGCCGGTGCTGATAGTAAAACAGCTCTTTGCCGACAACCCGCCCGTCGCGTTCGCGGCCGCTGCGGCTGCTCTTGCCGGCCACACACTGTCTTTCTGGGTGAAATTCAAGGGCGGCAAAGGCGTAGCAACCGGCCTCGGCGTGTTTCTGGCGCTGGCCGCAAAAGCTTCGCTGTGCAGTCTGCTGCTTTTTCTCGCCACTCTGGCAATCAGCGGAATGGTCTCTCTCGGTTCAATTCTCGGGTCAGCTGCCCTGCCCTTTTTCATCCTTTATTTTGCCGAGTCTGGTCCGATTTACACCCCGTATTTGACCGGATTTTCGGCATTTGTTGCCGCTTTTATAATCTTCAAGCACAAAGCAAATATTCTGCGCATTCTCAGGGGTGAAGAGCCAAGGCTTGGAGCGAGCAAGCCATCAGCGCCTGAAAAAGCATCTGCAAGACCTGGCACGGAGAAGACACAATGAAATTTGCAGTTATTGGAGCGGGTTCCTGGGGCACTACACTTGCCAGCCTGCTAAGCGAAAACGGGCATCAGGTTAAGCTGTGGGCACGCGAACCAGAAGTTGTAACAGGTATCAACAGTGAGCATCGCAATCCTTTTTTTGTAAGTCATCTGCTGTTACACGATAATCTTGTCTGCACTGGCAACCTCAACGAAGCCATTGCTGAAGCAGAAATTGCATTGTTGTCGATTCCATCAGGGTTTATCAGATCAGTGATTGAGCCATACAGAGACACACTCAAGAGCCTTGCCGGCATTGTAAACGTTGCCAAGGGTTTTGAACGTGGCAGTGGTCGTCGCGTGTCACAGGTCATCTGTGACGTTCTCGGAATCGAGGCTGATTCAGACAACGACCGAGTTGCCTGCCTCTCAGGCCCGAATCTGGCCGATGAAGTTGCTCAGAAAAAGCTTGGAGCCTCGGTTATAGCCGCGCCTTGCCAGGAGCTGTCGCAGCAATTGCAGGAGTCGTTTTCGAACAATTACTTCAGAATATATCGACATTCAGACCGCACCGGCGTTGAGCTGGGCGGCACTTTAAAGAACATATTTGCCATCGGAGCAGGCATTGTAGACGGTCTCGAACTGGGCGACAACGCCAAGGCCGCGTATTTAACGCGCAGCCTGCACGAACTGGTCAGACTTGGCACAGCGCTTGGCGGTGATGCCCAGACCTTTTACGGCCTGGCCGGGCTTGGCGATCTCATGGCTACTACCTCATCGCCTCTTTCTCGCAATCACCGGCTTGGCATGGCTCTGGCAAAAGGCCAGAGTCTGAAAAATTTTACAGAGTCGACTAAAATGGTCGTAGAAGGTGTCGAGGCAGCAAAAATTGCCAGTGAATGGGGCAAAAAACTAACCCTTCAGCTTCCAATTACCGAAGAATTATGCAGGGTTCTTTTTGAAGGATGCCCCCCTGGTATTGCTGCCGCAAATCTTATGGGGCGTTCTTTAAAAGCCGAAACCGACTAATTTTTGGAGCGTTGCCGATGAAAAAACTAATTAAACCGGGACTTCTGATCGTAGGAGTCATCTTCATCCTGTCTGCAATTTTTGCTGGCATCATGTATTTTCAGGGGCAAACGCCCAGACTCCCCCGCGTCACACCCGGCGGGCAACAGGCGCAGCAACCCCCTGCCACTCAAGGCACTGCGTCAGACAGTATCACTGCTGCCGCTGCCACCAAGGTAGAAGAACGCACTGTCGACATCTCATTCGTGCGCGATCGTGCAGATGCAATTGAATTCACAAAGGTTCCTCTTTTTAAGGTCACCTACCAGAATGAGCAGCCAGTCGAAGTAATAGCCGATGGCGACCAGATCAGGCAACTCGTTGACCGCCTGCCCGAGCTGAGCGGCACAAAACCAGCAGTAGCAGCTAAATTTGAAAAGCAGCAGGATGGATTTTCCCGCATCATAAGGGGAGAACCTGGCTATACCGTCGACAAAGAAAAGACGCTCGCAGCTTTTGAAAAAAAAGTAACTGAAGACCATAACGCGCAGAAGCTTGAAATTGCTTTGATAATGAGCAAAACAGAAGGAGTAGAAGGCTTCGCAGACAAGGCAAAAAAAATGAATTTCAACCAGCTTATCGCATCTTTCTCGACAGTGCACGACGCTGACCACATTAACGACGAAAACCGCAACGTCAATCTGCGAATCGCAGCAGACAAGCTTGATGGCCTGATTGTTCCGCCAGGCGGCAAGTTCAGCTTCAACAAGGTTGTCGGCCCCAGAACCGAAAAATTCGGTTTCAAGAAAGCCGGCGTCATTTCGCAGGGGCGCGTTATTCCTGGCTTGGGTGGTGGCATCTGCCAGGTCAGCACAACACTTTACCGTGCTGTTCTGATGGGGGGCATGAAAATTGACGAGCGCCACAACCACTCAATATACGACGGCATTAATTACGCACAGCGCGGCTTTGACGCGGCAGTTGCCTGGGGTTACAAGGATTTCAGGTTCACCAACAGCCTCGACATACCGATTCTTATTGCCTGCAGCTCAGGAAAAGGCAGCGTTAAGCTTGAGATCTTCGCTGAAAAGAAGCCTTTTGAAGAAATCATTCTCGAAGCGAGAAACGAGCAGAAGCATCCTTTCCAGATCCAGAAAAAGACCAATGCCTCACTTAAAAAGGGCGAAACAAAGATTGTTCACCCCGGAGTGCATGGCTATAGCATTGAAGCGTTCAGACGCATCACTCAGAGCGGAAAAACTCGTGAGGAGCGCCTGAGCAAAGACAGATATCTGACCTTTAACCGAATTGAGGAGTCTAACAATTGAGAAACAGCTTATTTTCCTTTAAACTACTGTTATTTCTGCTGCTGTCCGTTTTGCCAACGTGCAGCATTGCGGCTGAAACCTCGCTTGATTTTTCAGTTTTCAACAGCAAAGGTTTTGAGGGAAAAGGCGCGCTTGAGTTTGGCAGTCCAGAAGATCTTGTTCTAACCAGTTCAGGCCAGATAATAGTGGCAGATTACCGCAACAATCGTTTACAGGTCTTGAGCAGCGATGGCGAATTCATCGGCTTTGTGCCGAACATTGCCAAAATTGACGAAAGCAAGTTTGATGCGGCGGCTCTTGAAGCACGCAAAAAAAATCTCGAAGAACTGACAGCCCTGTTCAAAAAACCGACCGGTCTGGCGCTTAACCCCCAGGGCCTTCTCTATGTAACACTTTATGAAAGCGACAAGATAGCGATCGTCGACCCGCGCAACGGTGCCCTTACCGGCACTCTGTGCAAATCCGGCAAGGGTCAGGGCGAATTATATGGCCCGATGGATATCGATGTCAGTTTCGATGGCAGGATCGCAGTTGCCGAATTTCGTAACCGCCGCGTCCAGATACTGAACGACGAAGGCAAATGCCTTAAAGAACTTATTTATCAAGAAGAAAACAAGAAGGGTGTGCTCTCAGCTGTTGCCCCGCGGGGCGTTCACTGGACACCAGACGGCAAGCTGGTAGTATCTTACCCGCTCTTTCATCAGGTGATCTGCTGGGATCCAATCGAAGGTAATGTTATCTGGCGGTATGGCGGCGTAAAGGGTAACGACAAGGGTATGCTCAACAACCCTTCGTTCATAACATCTGCCCTCGGCAACAATCTTTTAATAGCCGACAGCCTCAATCACCGCATCGTAGAGATTACCGGGGATGGCAAGTATTACGATCACCACGGCAGGCGTGGTTCTCGCCCCGGCGCTCTTCTGAGCCCCCGCGGCATGGCATTGAACCGCGAAGAAGTTCTGGTCATCTCCGATCAGGGCAATAACCGCATTCACTTTTTCCAGCCCGGGCAGACCACTCTTATGCTGCGCGAAGTAAAGCAGATGGCACTCAAAGATGACTGGGACAGCGCTGCACCGCGCATAGAGCAGATTCTCTATCTGCAACCTAATAATACTGATGCGCATGAGCTGATGGTAAACGCGTTATACTACTTTGGGAATCGGTCTTTTAACGCGCGAGATTACGATAAGGCCGAAGAATTTTATCGGAGAATTCTGCGCTATCGCCCCGAAGACCCGACTATCCCGAAAAAACTCGATGCCATTTTCTGGGCGGCAAATCAGAGCTTGATTGCCAGCATAATTTTTGGCATCATAGCTACCATAGCTGGCCTCATTCTGATCTGGGTTTTAAAGATCCTTGTTTCACGCTTTATTTTCACTCAATCTCAGGAGTAACTCTTTGTCACTGAATAAAATACGCAACTTCTGTATTATCGCACACATCGACCACGGCAAGTCCACCCTGGCAGACCGTTTGATCGAAACCACCTCCACCGTCAGCAAGCGGGAAATGAAAGACCAGCTCCTCGATTCAATGGAACTTGAGCGCGAACGCGGCATCACCATCAAGGCTCAGGCCGTTCGTATGATGTATCAGAGCAAAAGTGGCGGCGAATACACCCTTAACCTGATCGACACTCCAGGGCACGTTGACTTTTCTTACGAAGTCTCACGTTCTATAGCGGCCTGCGAAGGAGCTCTACTGGTGGTCGATGCCAGCCAGGGCGTAGAGGCCCAGACCATGGCCAACGCAACCCTGGCCATAGCTCATGATCTTGAAATTATACCGGTTATCAACAAAATTGATCTGCCGGCATCTGACCCCGACAAAGTTAAAGAAGAAATCGAGAACCTTATTGGCATCGACTGCTCACATGCCCTTCTTGTCTCGGCCAAAGAAGGCCTCGGCGTTCCAGAGCTGCTTGAGGCAATTATCGAAAGGATTCCCGAGCCGCTCGGTGAGCCAGAGAAGCCGCTGCGCGCGCTGGTTTTTGACGCGAACTATGATTCTTACAAGGGTGTAATCGTCTATTGCCGCGTTGTCGACGGAAAAATCAAGGCAAAAGACCGCATCAAATTTTTGGCCAGCGAAACAATATTTGAAGTCATAGAAACCGGGGTATTCTCACCAAAACCTCTGGTTGTAAATGAAATAGACACCGGCCAGGTCGGCTTTTTTCACGCGACCATCAAAGACATGGGCAAGGTGCAGATCGGCGATACAATTGTGCTCGAGAAATCGGCCAATGTTCAACCAATACCAGGCTTTCAAAAAGCAAAACAGATGGTATTCTGCGGCCTTTTCCCGGTTGAAACAAATCAGTTCAACGAATTGCGCAATGCCATTGAAAAGCTGACCCTCAATGACAGCAGCCTTTCCTACTTCCCTGAGAACTCACTTGCGCTGGGCTTCGGCTTCAGATGCGGATTTCTCGGCCTGTTGCACATGGAAATCATTCAAGAGCGTCTTGAGCGCGAGTATGACCTGGACCTGGTAACAACCGCGCCAAACGTTATTTACGAAGTACTGTTGAACGACGGAACGGCCTATGAAATCGACTCTCCGGCAAAACTGCCAGATAATAACCAGCTGGCAGAAATACGTGAACCGTTCGTGCATGCAACGATTTTCATGCCGAAAGAGTATATTGGCACCATCATGGAACTGGCTCAGGACCGTCGCGGCGTTATGAAAAACATGGAATTTATCTCTGAATCGCGAGTGTCGTTATCATTCGACCTGCCATTGTCTGAGATAATCGTTGATTTTTATGACAAGCTCAAAAGCCGCACCCGCGGTTATGCGTCGCTCGACTACGAGCATATTGGCTACCGTTGCGGCGACATCTCACGCGTAGACATTCTGGTAAACGGCGAACGCGTCGACGCCCTGTCGTTTTTGTGCCATCGCGACCGCGCTGAATACCGCGGCCGCGCCGTAATCGCCAAGCTGCGCACGCTGATTCCCCGCCATCAGTTTCAGATTCCGCTGCAGGCTACCATCGGGGCCAAAGTTATTGCCCGCGAAAACATTTCTGCCCTGCGCAAAGACGTTACCGCCAAATGTTATGGTGGCGACATCTCGCGCAAACGCAAGCTCCTTGAAAAGCAGAAAGAAGGCAAGAAGCGCATGAAGATGGTCGGCAACGTCGAAATCCCGCAGAAGGCTTTTATGGCCATTCTGAGACCAGAAGACTGATAAGGCTACTGTTCAAGCTGGTAGTAATCGTGCTCTCCCGAGCAGGCCTGACAGGTCTTTTCGTCTTCGTCCGGGCAGATGAACGATTCATGGCAGTCCGGACACAGCTTAACCGGGTGTACAGGCGGCTTCTTATAGTCTTTTACCCTGACAAACTGCCAGCCAAAAATATTGCGGCCAGCCGCAAGAAATTCGGCGACGATCTTTTCTGCCGACTCTTTGCGTGCCTCCATGTCATCAGCGACTTCTGGCGCACGTTTGCGCAGAAAAAATCGGCAAATTTCAGGCATCTTTTTACTGTCCAGCTTTTTCTGGTCAACAAACACGCGAACGCCGCGGCCGTCTTTGCGGTCATAGAGAGTCAGCGCGTATCTACCAATGCGGTCGCGCATGATAAGATACTTGTTGCCAATAGTACAGCCAGTCATATACTGAATTACATCTGACAGACACACCTGGGTTTCTGTCACCGCGCCAAGATTCTTTACCTCGCCGAGCTTGCGACGTGCCAGATCGACCATTTCGACGCCGATTAAAATTCCGGGAGCTCTTTTGGTGTGAAATTTGTATACTTCTTCAACCAGATCCATGAATTCCTGTTGTGTCATCTGCTATCTCCTGAATGATGCTAAGTCATTATCTCATTTAGTTGTTGCGTCTTTCAAGGGCGAGCTTGGCAGCTCTTCGAATATTTTTCGATTTGTCATCAGTCATCATTCGATGCAGGCACTCAAGAGCACCCGTCTCAGTCGAAGGCGACAGTGCCTTGGTAACGGCGTAGCGCACTTCCTCGGATTTATCCTTTTCAAGCGCAACAACGTGCCAGAGGGCGCCGAATTCAGTGATTTTACCAAGCGACGTCACCACTGAAGCCCTGACAAATTCATTTTTGTCTTTTAATGCTCCGGCCAGGATGTCTACCGCTTCCTGTGTCTTAAAGTCGCCAAGAGTATTAGCAGCACTGCCTCTGATATTGGGGCTGGAATCGCGCAGCTTTTTCGCGAGCTTTTCCAGATTGGCTGCGATGCCGCGCGCGCCAATGTCGCCAGACCCCGCATCTCTCTCTGACATTATAAAATGAATCGGCTGATTCGCCGACTCTTTCATCAAGGCGACCAGTTCATTGTCAAGGCGCTTGGCAGCCTCAATCAGATCTTCGACAATATCAGTGTTTTCGGTACCGGCAAGAGCGAGTGAAGCACGATATGAAATATCTGAATCAGAGCTTTTTAGATAGACACGCAACAGCTTTAATGATTTGCGGTCTTTTATGCTGCCAAGAATTTCGAGTATCATCAAAATGGCCAGCTTTCCAGCGCCTTCGAGTCTTTTGTCAATCTCAGCGTGCACTGCGTCAGAATTAAAGCCGGAAATCGCCTTGGCAGCCGAAAACCGAACTGCATCGCTCTCATCTTCAGCGCAGCTGAATAGAGCGTCGAGAGCTGCCGGCTCACCGGTAGTGCCCAGCGCGTAGGCAACAGAAGACCTTACGTAACGGTCTGAGTCGTTAAGCCGCTCAATAAGAGCCATAATGACCCTGTCATCTTTTCGACCGCTCAAAGCTGCGGCGGCAGAATACCTTACCGCGACGTTGTCATCTTTGAGCGCGGTTAACAGAGACTCAACCGATTTTTCATTCTGCATGCCGCCCAGGGCCTCGGCAGCCATAAAGCGCACTGATTCGACCTCAAACTGATTGCCCAGCGCTTCAATCAGCGGTTCAACAATTTCTTCGCTGTCAAGACCGATAGCAGCCTTGGCCGCCATCTGCCGCATCTGCTGACTGTTGTCTTTCAAACCTTTTACCACGAGATCTTTGCGCGGAATTGGCGTACCGTCTGACTGAAAATAGTCTTTGGGCAGCTGGTCTATTTTGAAAACAACCATTTCCTTGAAGTTATAGGGATTCTGCTGCGAAATCACTGCCAGCGCCGTATTAGAAGACATTTCTGCCACGGTTGATTCATCGAGATGATCGGCAATCTCTTTCATCAGCTGCGCATCGCTGCGCCGTGATATATCGAGCAGGGGTTCAATAGCACGCGAGTCGCCGATGGCACCAAGACTCTCGGCGGCAGCTGTCACAATTTCCGGGTCAGGTTCATAAAGGGCTTCGATCAAAGCGCTGACCGCCTGCACATTTTTTTTCTCGCCCACCTCTCTAATTGCTGCCAGACGCTTTTCTGACGAGGCAGAAAAAGTCTTGATCAGCATTACCGGATCAGTAATTTCGGGCGCACTCGTCCTGGCAGCAGTCAGCGGCGGCGGCGACTGCTCAGCACCATTATTGGCTGATGCGCCTGCTGCTCCTGGCGGCTCAAAAGAAGTACTGCGCTTTTCAGTAGCTACTCGCACGCCGACTTCTTCTGTTTGCGGCTTTTTAAAAGTGTGGCCGGTAAAATCCTCAGTAGACTGACGGCGCCACAACCAGATTCTGATTGTAACAACCGCTGCCAGCAGGATTAAACCGCCAAGCATAATGTAATCGAGGTTATTCATCGCCACCTGCTATCGGCCGCCAAGGGTAAAATGTTAACTATGCAGACTAAATTTTGCATTTTTAGCCTGTTTAACATAGCATAAACATCGCACAAAAACGACTGAGCACAATGAACTTCGTTAAATTGCAGAATACGGCGGTGCAGTATGAAACAGATCGGTGATGTTCTCATATCAGACGAGGCCTGGCAGACAAAGTTTGCCTGCGACCTTTCACAATGTCATGGAAAGTGCTGCATGTATGGCGACCTCGGTGCACCAATAAGTGAAGAAGAAGAAGAGAGAATAAAAAGCCTGCTCGACCAGTTAAAGCCAAGACTGTCGCGGCAGAGGCTGTCATTTCTCGCTGCCGGCGTCAGCGAGAATTGGAAAGGCGCACTGCATATCCGTGAAATCCGCGAGAATTCGCCCTGTCCTCTCTCTTTTACTGACAAAGATGGTGTTATTCTCTGCTCACTTCATGACCTCGCCCTGGAAAAATCCCTCCCGCTGCTTGAGGTCAAACCGTTGTGGTGCTCGTTGTTTCCGGTCATGATCAAGCAAATCGATAAAGACTGGGCGATCAACTGCCACATACCTGATTTCTGCCGTTCGGTTGCCGATCCGCCACCACTACTGTTGAGCTTTGCTGACCTGCTGCAGAGTTTTTTTGGCAAAGAATGGATCAGCATGGTTAAGAGCGAATACGAGCGCGAAGCACGTCTGGAGAGAAACCCATGAGTATTAGAAATTTTTTTGCGCGATTTTTCAGTGATACACCGGAGAAAAAGATAAAGAAGCTGCTCAAACAGCTTGATCAGGCAATGGCCGATCTGCAGATTCGCATAGCTGACAGCATTGCTCGAAGCAACGGCATGACCAGAAACCGCAACGAAGAAACCGCGCGTCTTGAGGCAATTTCTCCCGACGACGACAGTGGTCGCGAAGCGCTTGCAACTCGCATAGAGTCAATTAGTTCTGCACTTGAGTTTGAGCAAAAGGCCGAAGCCAGGATGCGTCAGATCTACGAAGATCTCAAGAACCGGCAACAACAGCTGCAGTTGTCTTACCAGCAGAGTCTTACCAGACTGCGCAATGCCGAAGTCAGCAACCTGCTGGCCAGCATTCACAAAGATTTTGGCAGCGACATGCAACTAAACAACTATCTCGAAAAATTCAGCGAAGAGAGCTTTAAAATCGAGTTTACCGCTGACAGCCGCCTTAAAATTGAGATGATGCTCGACAAGGCCGGCAAGCTTTAACAAGCACACTCGTCAGTAAAAATATTCTTTCCAGACGCCACGAGAAGGTTTGGTTAACGATGGAATCGGGTCCGCGCCATTCTTTTCGCCATATTTAAGCTCGTCATAACGGTTAAAATATTCTTTGGCAACTTCGCGCTGGTCCATTTTTAAGAGTATCTCGCCGGCACGCGCGTATAATTCAGGGTTCTCAGCATTGGCCGTGATCAGGTCACGAATATGCCAGAAGGCTTCGTCAAAGTAGCCTTTGCTGACCAGAACCCGAGCCAGAAACCACTTGGCATAGCGGTGACCTGGTTCTATACTGAGAGTCCGGCGGTATTCTTTGATCGCCTCGTCTTCCATCTCAAGGCTGTAATAGAGGTTCGCGATCTGATAGCTGAGTTCGGCGTTTTGCGGGTCTTTCATCCGCATATCCTTGAGCCTGTGATAGTAGCGCTCGCGATCTTTAACTATCAGGCCGGTAATGCCGGGGTCGCCGCTGTAAAGATTCGGAAACATAGTCACAACAACCAATGTGGCCGCCACAAAAGTCAGTATTTTTTTTATCATAAAGTTACTCCGCTGCCACTATCGGAACAACTTTAACCTTTGTTTACCAACGCAAAAAAAAACCGCCTCATTACGAGGCGGCTTTTTTTGAACTAAAGAATGTTTGTCTTAGTTAGTCAACGGTTGCACCCTGGTCAACATCTTCTACAACGGCACCATCAGCTGGAGCAGCATCATTGGTTTCTGATGCGCCACCCTGATCGGCTGCGTTATCTGCTGCTGAATCTTCGTTAAGTTTCTGTTCGTATGCGTCAGCGTCAGCACTACCCTTTGCCCAACCGTCTTTTACTGCGGTGCCGATACTGCCGAGCATTTCGCCAAAGTTAGCGTCGGCGCCCTTTGCGACATTACCGATCTTTTCGATTGCCTTGCCGACTGTATCAAGAACTGTACCTACTTTAACCAGCAACTTACCAACAGTTACCAGAGCCTTGCCGATAGCAGCAGTCCACGGAATGGCCGAAAGAACCTGACCAATAGCCATGAGAGCCTGACCAACGGTCTTGAGCAGCTGACCAATTTTCTGCAACAGCTGACCGGCCTTGATGAGAGCTTTCTGAACGCCTGCGGCGACCTTGGCCATCATGTCAAAAGTATTGCCGCCGCCCTGTACTGCATCGCCAATGCCTTTAACTTCATCGCCCACGCCCTTGGCATCTTCTTTTACGCCACTGACCTGCCCCTTGGCATCGTCAAGCTTGGTGTTGGCATCTCTGATTTTGCTTTTGGTGCCGCTGCTCATGTACCATTTGGTCTTGATTTTTTTGGTTGTACTGAGCTTGTCATCTGCTTTTTCAGTTTCAGCAACTGCACTGTCTGCCTGAGTTGAAGACTCATCAAGCGCTTCGTTCTTTACTTCCTGGGCCTGTTGTTCTTCGGCGGCCCAAGCGGCCATTTCGAAGAACATCGGGTTAAGCAAAAGAGCCAGACATAGAACTGCCGAAATTAATTTTTTCGATCGTTTCATAAACTTCCTCCTGGTAAATTGTTACTCTGCAAAACTTACGACCAACCGTTTCAGTTTGTTGCACTTTTATTATTTTTTTTTACAATTCTTTGTGACCGGTTTCAAATCGCCAGTTTCGATTGTTGACCAGACTGGTTATGAACGGGCTCGAGATTGATGCGGTAACTTCGAGGGCCTTGCCGATCTCACCTGTGCCATAAGACTTGTCCAGAACCAGCAACCTTACCCAGAGCACAGGCACATTGGGGTTAAGCTGGTGCGTGTACATTTTAAACTCAACGCTCTCAATACCAGAAAACTTGACCTCATTTTTAAGTACCCCGGTGGCATCGACCAGCTTGCGACTCAAAACATTGCCGGTTTCATAAGTATAGGTGACATATTCGATTCTCGGCTCCTCGTCGGGCGAGCCAAAAGCGAACTTGGGAATACTTATGCTGTCTGAGTCGAGTTTAATGAGATTGACAGCGTTTATCGGTGTCCAGCCAGGAGTTTCAAAAACAAAGTTGCGAGCTTTCTGCATGTTTGGGAAGTTAACCTGCCCCTGCCCGCCGATATAAGGGGTCGCGCACGAAAAATCGCGCCGCAGATAGTTGATCGCCATGCGAGCTTCCTGCAGATTCTGCAGGTTAACCGTGCCATACATGTAATGCTGCCGCGTGCTCGACATAAAGCGGTAAATCATCAAAAACACGACAAGAGCTATGCCGACAGACATTGCCGTTTCGACAAAAGTAAACCCGCGCTTTTTTTCTCTAAGTTTCAGCATTTTATACCTAGTAATTCATGTTCTTGTCGTTAATCAACAGAACCGACAATTCAACCTGACGGTCGCGATCAGGACTGTGCAGAGAACTCGGCACCGCGGCCTCGTTCCATTTGACAAAAACGGTCATCTTCTTCAGCATTCCTGCGTTCAAATTGCCTGACCCGGGAATGTCTTCGAACTTGACTACACGATAAAAATACGCGATACCATATTGTTCTGAATACTTAAGGTTATTGGCCGCCAGCCCCGAAGACCAGTTCGTGTTTTCGGGCGTGGCTACACCGATCGGAACGGGCATGATCTGGCCAGTAGAATCATCTGCCAGAGATCCGACAAAGGCAGAAAATTTGCTTTCATCGAGGTCTTCAAAATTCACTGCCTGCGCCCATTCGATAACTTCGTTAGCCAGCTCGACCGCGCGCAGGTAGTTGATCGCTTTGCTGGTGTCTGTTCGTGACGAGGTCACCATGTAGAGCACCGGAATAGAACTGACCGCGACGATAAGCACTGCCACCAGCACTTCGACAAAACTTAGACCACGCGATCTATTCAGTCTGCCTGTATTCATCTTACGATTTGCCCCTCGACGTTGAGAGATTCGTTCATTTTTTCGATTTCGCGAGATTGTTCAACGACAAAAGTGTGAGCCGCTGGCTTTGGAAAGCTGATCTGACTGAATTTGGGAATCTCGCGACGTGACACGCGGTTAATCACCGGGTTGTTTGCTGCGACAGCTCTCTGCCGTGCTGCATCTGAACTGCCGGTGTCGGCAACGGCCTTATCAGGGAGCAGGCGTGGCGAAAAGCGGTTCAAAACCGTGAGCGTGGCCATCATGCTTATGACCACAGACAATATGACCAGCCAGCGTGCGTTATCCATCAGCCTTCACTCCCCCCGGCTCTGAAAGAAAACGAAGTCTTAACCGGGCCGATACTGGCATGAAAAGGGTCCAGCTTCACGCTGTTAAGCGTGGCGGCGGCATTATAGATAGCAGGATCGTGAACGATGCAAAGCTCTCCGTTCTCTGCCAGACCGCTGTTGTTAGATGCCTGCAGAGAAAGCGAATCAACCAGCAGATTGCCGTAGATGGTAATTTTCGTTCGGTTATTCATGATCAGACTGCCCTGTTTAAGCGGGTCTGAACTTGGCGAGTCTCCGGGGCTGCGATAATAAAAGGCCGCGAGAGAAGCTTCGATAAACACATCGTCAACTGCAGGATCGATGATAAAGTCGCCACGCAGCAGGTATATGCGCAAGGAGTCACTGGTCGGCTTTGCGCGCAAACGCTCAAGGCTGCCAAGCTTGCAGTTGCCACTCGCAATATAAATCAGGCCTTTTCCCTGAAAATGCGTAACTCCCGAAAGATCGAGGTCACCATCAAAAATGTACATGACCCCATCAAGATATAAAACCTTGCCGTCGCCGGGAGCGCGTTCTTTAAGAAAATCCGCCGATGACACGTAATTCCAGCTCGAATTTTTAAAGTCGACGAGGCGCCCGAAATTTCTGGCTGGAACCGCGCTGCCAGCACGCTGTGCCGGCAAAGAAATGGGTTGAGTCGGGTTCGCCATGGGATCATACTCAGACTCATTGCCATCGCCGTCGTAACACTTTATTTTTTCGCCCCACAGCGTGTTGACCGAGATAGTGTCTATTGCACGGCTTTTCATCATTTTGTCACTGAAGAAATTTGGCGCCAGCTCATCGCTATTCAGCGGTGTAGTCAAAAAGCTGCCGGTCTTGTCTTTGCGCAGGTATTTGTTAGTAATAACCTTTATGTTAACCGGAGCCGGAGCGATAAATTGCACCGTGATCGTAAACTCGTCAAGATAAGCCAGTTTAAAGAATCTCAGATAAGCATTGCCCTCAATGATCACCGGAACATTTTTGCCAGGACCATAGAAATTCTGCATAACGCCGACGCGCGTTCTTTCAGGGTTATATTGCGCCCCATCGACCTGCTCGCGATATTCGGCCATATAAGGCCCATAATTGCCAGAGCCCATGCTGATATTCGAAAGACCCGCGTAGCGTTCAGGCAGAGTTATCTCCTGGGGGGCGCGACCCGGAGTGTCAACCTTCCAGATTGATGCCGCGTCAGTGTAGCCCCAACGATACTTCCAGTTGTTTCTGCAAGTTTCGAGAACTTTTTTGAACTCTTCACAGTTTGAGTAATTAGTACCATTGGCTTTGAAGAAATCCTGACACATCTTTGAAGCAAGAGCATTGTCATTGCTCAATGTACTTACAGCCGTTCTGCACTTGTTTTCGAGCGCCGCGCCAATCTGATAAGGCAAAGTTGCCACACCCTTTTCCATCATACAGGCATCAGCTGCCAGGTTTATTACGCGCTCATACTCGCTGCAAACCTGCCTGTTCAGGATAAACATGTCAGTAGTAATTCCATCCAATTCTGTAAAATTCATGCTGTTCACGTAAAACAGACGCTCAAACTTTGGATAATCTGACGGAGTGCCGACAGCAAAAGGAAAAGTCTTGAGGGTGTTGCTGCCGAAAAGCTTTGCGAAGCCCTTCATATCTTTATGTTCATCAAAAAATATATCAAACCACAGGTCTTTTCGAGGATCAGCGCAAGTCGGGTAATTGTCGGTGCCAAGATAAATCCTTGATACATCATAGGGCCGCCCGCCAGTTACTCCGTCGACAATCAGGCGACGACTGGTGTTGTTGTAGTCATTGCTATAATTTTTCACGAAGAGCGCGTAACGGTCGAGAGTGTGGCGAAGATCTACCAGTCGCACATCGCGGCGCTCGTGGGCTTCCATGGTTATTTCACCGGATCCTTCCCGCCAGGCCTTCGACACAACATCGATATAGCCATTATAAGCCGGCATAGAGTTAAAAGCCGACCGGCGAAACACGGTCAAAACTGCACTGCTGCGAATCTTAAGATTATAGCCGACTTTGGCCAGCTGCAGAGTTCTCTCAGGCTCAAAAGACAGCAGATCAACCGCCTTGGGCAGAGAAATCGCCGCACCACTATCAGGAAAAATATCTGAACGAACTTTGGTAAAAACATCACTCTCGGGGTTGTTAATAAGGCTTTTTATGATCGCGATCACTTCAGAGTTCGCCGACTGAGCCAAAAGAGCCAGACGGTTCTGATCCACGTTTCGCGACAACTGGGTAACCGCGCCAGTCTTGAATGTATTCAAAGCGAACGCCATGATCGCAAGGCCGAGCAACACGGTTATTACGATATATAATACAAAACCGCGGCGATTGATTGTTCTCATTTTCGACTCACTTGATCTGGGCTCGAGTTTTTTAGAAGCTTACCATATATACGATATTATCACAAAAAATGATGCAATTTTTCAACTACTAAGCAGTGTTCAGTATAAAAGTCGGTTGCATTCGCGTTAAAGTGCTGATAGTTTGTCATGGTTGTTTTTCGTTTGAGAGCCGGAGGTAACCAGAATGAAATTTCACCGAGAATCTGCCCTGACACTGCTGCTCGTCGCACTTTTTTGCATTGCGTTTTGCCGGGAAATTGTTGCGCAGCAGCCAGAAATGCCGGTTGTAATCGCATATCAGATCGATCGCGAGTCTGATTTTTTGAGTGAGCCGGGAAACTACCCGATCGAAATACTGCGCCGTCTTGGCCGATCGCTGAACAGTCAGTGGCAGGGTCCCAACGTAACACTGCTTGCCGCCTCGCTTTTTGACGCGTCAAAAATTGGCGGCCCGGAATTTCTCAAGCCGCTTACCGATCTTCAGCTGTCGTCCGCACAAAAAAGTGCTGCCAGCGCCATGCTGCTTCTGCGGCAAAAAGAGCTGCAGGAAATTGTCGACTCATGCAAACCCGCATCTCAGGCTCTTGTTATCAGAGCAATATGCGAAAGCGCCAGCCTTAAAAAGGCATTGTCTGAATCTGCAGAAAAGTCTGGGAAAAGAAGCGGCAGCGCTGCAGCGATAGAGCGCGCCCAAGCCGAACTGATGCCGATTCTCGACGCTTCAGACTATCTGGCCGCAGCACTGGTAATCTCACAAAACGGCTGTTTCGGCAGATTAAAGATCATCTCTGGTAAAAAGCAGCTGGCTACTGACAAAATCGAGCACGACATCAGCATTGGCAAATATATCAACGAAGATTCGCTGATGTTTTTCTGCCAGACACATCCGATTGAGAATCCGGCAGAAGCATTTAAACAGCTGACCTCTGTGCCGCAGTCTGCGACGGTTGTCAACATGGTGGCCTCAGCCGGCATTGATTTTGAAAAAGACATTCTTGCCAATACAGCCAGAGAAAGCATTCTCTACGTAAACCTTGAACCCAGCGGCGATGGCGGCATTCCTGATATAAGGTTTGTCGCGCCGGTTCCGCACATAGACAAGCTTAGAGGCAATCTCGACAAATTTAAAACACTCTGCCAGCAGACCGGCATCTTTGCTCAGGGTCTGAGCGGAGAGTTTCCGATGGTCAAGCTCAGCTACTTTATGTTGCCGCAGGCCGCTGTCTACGCCGGGCTTTGCGACAGGTTTCTGGTCATGGCATCTTCTGAAGCTAATCTCGTCAAAGAACTCGCGCACATCAAAGCTGTCGAATCAGGCACAAAGGCGCAGCAACCCTTTTCCGAAAAGCTGAAACGGTTCTGGAAAATCAGAACGTCAGACTTCAACCTGCAACTGCAGAAACTGCTGCATTCGCCGATAATGGCACAACAAGGCATACCTCCGGTCACCAACCTTACGTTTCTCGAAGATATCGAGCACTTTGTCGTAAAAAGTTACGCCAGTTCCGCTGCAATTGAATTTGCGCTTGAAATTCCGTTGAAGGCAACTCCCGCAAAGGAGAAGCGCTGAGAATCAGCCGCTTGTAAATTATGCACGATTTTACACAAACAAGTAGTAGCCTAAGAAAAACGGTTTGTGTTATACATAACTGATAGTTCTGTACAAGGGAGAAATTCTGATGGGGAAGAAATTCACATTTGTTCTGGTACTGCTTGCGATGATTTCTGCACTGTTGCTGCCTGGTTGTGGCGACTCTGGAGAAAAGCCCAAAAACACGCAGACTCCGCCAGATGCGGTTAAGCCAGCACAGACAACACAGACCGCAGACGCAGCGCCAAGCTCCCCCTACAGCAATACGGTGCTCAAACTTGGCCGCATACCATTCACCAACTCTACAGCAATGGTATACAAGCACACCAAGTTTCTCGAATACCTGACCAAAAAACTTGGCGTCAAGGAAATCCGCCTGCAGACTGCTTCAGACTACACCAGCATCATGAACCTTTTGATAAAGGGTGACATAGACATTGCCTGGCTGGCGACAATGACTTCTGTCGAAGCGCGACGCAACCCTGAAATCGAGCTCCTGGTAAAACCAATACGCTTTGGCACAACTTCATATCGCGGCATTATCATTGCCCGCCAGGACAGCGGCATCAGAAGCCTCAAAGATCTCAAAGGCAAAAAATTCGCCTGGGTTGAATCAGAATCAGCTTCGGGTTACATATTTCCCAAGGCGCTTCTGCTCGAAGCCGGAATCAGCGAAAACGACTTTTCAGACAAGGCGTTTCTCAACAAACACGACGCGGTTGTTCTCAACGTGCTTCTTGGCAAATACGATGCCGGAGCTTGCTACGACGACGCACGCAACACTCTGCGCGACAAAACCAAAATGGACGAACTTACCATTCTGGCTACCACGCAAGACATATCGAACGAACCAATAGTTGTTCGCAAAAGCCTGCCGCCAGATTTGATCGAAAAAATCAAACAGGCTCTGCTTGACCTGAGCATCAAAACTCCTGAGGGCAAAGAGATTCTAGACGATCTCACTGACGTTCAAGGTTTTTTGCCAGTAAAAGACACAGACTACGAATACATCGAAAAGGTACAGACACTCCTTGACGAAAACAAGTAAGCCTGAGCATCCCCGGAATGTAATGTGAAAAGAACTGAACACACCACAAGATTTTCGCTGAAGCTGAAGTTTATCTTCGGTATCGCCATGCTGGTCGGGCTCATCATCATCATGAACTCGATCAATACATCTATCAGAGAAGAGTCACTGCTGACGACATCGATGGATGAATCAGGCCTGCTGCTGTCTTCGACGCTGGCAATCGCCTGTCAGGAACCGGTAATCAGCCAATCTTATGACGAATTGATACCTTATACCGAGAGAATCATCGTTGGTGGCCAGGATGTTCAGGAAATTTCGATAATTGACCTTGATGGCAAATATATCGCCCATCGTCTAAAAAACAGCACTGACAGCCTTTTCAACACCATGATTTCTGATGCTGTGCGCAAAAAAATCGAAAAGAACGAAATCCCTGAAAGAGTGCTTTCTGAAGACGGTCAGTTTGTAGAGTATATCTCCCCGATCAAGGTCGGCACTTCAAAATTCGGCACGGTAATTCTGCTTTTCAGCTTTGATCGACTGACCGATGCCAAAGAAGTCAGCAGAAACCGCATTTACCTTATCGCGATGATGGGCCTTCTCGCCGGTATAATTCTCTCAGTCATTCTGGCAAAGTTCATCACCAAGGGCCTTGATAATCTTATTGAAGGCACCCAGGTCATCGAAGGCGGCGACCTGAGCTTTCGTATCAAGACGTCTTCTGATGACGAAATCGGTACTCTGGCGCATCGTTTCAACGAGATGCTCGACGCGCTCGAAGCCAACAACCTGGCGCTTGACCGCAAAATTTTCGAGATCGAAACTCTGTTCAAAGCCAGTCAGGCCATGAACTTTCAAAGCGATACCGACAAGCTGATCAAGCAGATCCTGGAAATGGCGGGCAAGGCAATTCGCGCCCAGCGTTGTTCGATCATGTTGCAGACAGGCATGGGCACAGACGAACTCGAAACCAAAATTGTTTTTGGCGCCGAAGAAGCCGGCGTTGCCTCAAGTCCGCAAACTGCGATAAAAATCAAGTCGGGCGAAGGGGTTGCTGGCACAGTTCTCAAGACCGGCAACAGCATTATTGTTAACGACGGCTATAAAGACCCGCTGTTTAAAAGCTTCGACAACACTTCCGAATTCGAAAAGTCTATTCGAAACCTCATATCAGTTCCGCTCAAGATCAAAGACCGCGTGACCGGGGTTATCAATGGCGTCAACAAGCTGAATGACGAGCCATTCACCGAAGCAGACCAGCGACTGCTTGAAGCACTGGCGCAACAGGCCGCCATGGCCGTAGAACATGCCAGACTTTATGAGCTCGCGATCACTGATGGCCTGACAAAACTCTTTATTCACCGATATTTTCAAGGCAGGCTCGAAGAAGAAATGGTGCGCGCGCGGCGCTATCATACCGCATGCTCACTTATCCTGTTCGACATTGATCATTTCAAGAAGTTTAATGACACCTACGGTCACCAGCAGGGCGACATCGTGCTGATCGAAGTTGCCAAGCTCGTCAAACAAACCGTTCGCGAGACTGTAGATATTCCCGCCCGTTATGGTGGCGAAGAATTTGCGATCATTCTGCCAGAAACCGATGCCAAAGGCGCGCACCTGGTAGCCGAACGACTGCGCAAAACTATTGAGGCCTACGACTTCCAGGGCCAGGAACAAGCTCTTAAAGTCACGGTTTCGCTTGGCATATCGACCTTCCCCGATCACGCAAGCGTGAAGAGCGTTCTGATTAAAAAAGCCGACATGGCTCTTTATGAATGCAAAGACCGTGGCCGCAACTGCTCATTCATCTACGAAGACAGCCTCGCCGAAAAAGCCCAACCCTGATGCTCACAAGCTCTTTGCCGGAAAGCCTGCAGTGGCTCGAAACCCCGGCAGCCCCATTTAATGCATCTCTGCAGACCCCAGTTAACCAGGCAGAAAATCTGGTTAAGCCGATAAAAATCGGCAATCTGACACTTCCCAACAACCTGGTTCTTGCGCCCATGGCAGGGGTAACTGACGGCTCTTTTCGCCTGTTATGCTCAAGACTTGGCGCCGGTTTTACCGTTTCAGAGCTGGCAAGCGCCAGAGCGATCACCAAAAAAAGCCGACAAACTATTGATATGGTGCGATTTCAGGGCCAGGCCAGGCCATACGCCGTGCAGCTTTTTGGCGCTGAACCACAGATTATGGCGCAAGCTGCGGCCGTTATTGAAGAGTTACAAATCTGCGACGTTATCGATCTCAACATGGGTTGCCCGGTGCCCAAAGTAGTAAAAACCGGCGCCGGATCAGCACTTATGAAAACCCCCGATCTCGCCGCCAGCATCATCAAGGCTGTGCGCCAGTCTGTCAGCCTGCCGGTAACCATAAAATGCCGCATCGGCTGGAGCGAGGGCAGCATCAACGTTCTTGATTTTGTCAAAACGGTTCTCGACGCAGGGGCCCAGGCGGTGACCGTGCACGCGAGAACCAGACAGGCTGGTTATTCTGGGACAGCGCAGTGGCAACATCTGCAGGGCATCAAGCAGCTTTGCGGGTCGATACCATTCATTGCCAATGGCGACATCTCGTCGCCAGAACACCTTAAGGCGCTGTCAGATCTTACCGGCTGTGATGGCTATATGATTGGCAGAGGTTGTGTCGGAAAACCATGGCTGTTTGCTCAGCTGCTTGGTCACGAATTCTATCAGCAGCGCGAGATTCAATGGAAAATTTTCCGTCATCATCTGATTGATATGCTCATGGAGCATGGTCCGGCCGCAGTGCCCCTGTTCAGAGTGCATCTGTTCGGTTATCTTAAAAGTCATGCCAATGCTGCGAAGCTACGCCACGCGCTGTGTAATGAGCGAAACCCTGAAGTGGTGCTGAAAACCGGCAGTGACTTTTTCGCAGCGTAAATTAGTTTTTTGCAATGCTAATGAATTCTTGGCCAAACGCCGATTGACACAATATTCCAACGGTGTTAGGATATAGACTCATCCAAACCACCCCGAGAAGGTTTCATGGCTTCCGAATCCAGTATTGAGAAAATTCAATTTCTTCAACAGGTTGGCCTGTTTAAAAGCCTTTCAGACAAAGCACTGCTCGACCTGGCTGCAGTTACCATCGAGCAGCAGATTCCTTCTAAAACCACTGTTTTCAAAGAAGGCGACAAGGGTGATGCGCTTTATATTGTTAAAAGCGGCAAAGTAAACATCCTTAAACGTAACAGCGCCGGGATTGACTCGGTTCTGGTTGCTCTCGGCAAGGGCGCGGTTATCGGCGACATGGCGATTATCGATGAACAGCCACGCTCTGCCTCTGTTGCCACCATTCAGGACTCAACATTTCTTATTCTCACCAAAGACGACTTTCGCAACCTGCTGGCAAGCGTTCCCGAAATTGCTTTTCAGATTCTCAAGCTGACCACCGAGCGCCTTCGCGCCACCAACGTTCATCTCAAAGAACTCGAAGCCTCTACCAACAAAATGGAAGACGTCATCCGTGTTATCACCAAAATTGCGCGAAAGAGCAACCTGCTGTCGCTTAACGCATCTATTGAAGCTGCGAGAGTTGGCGAGGCCGGCCGCGCCTTCTCGGTCGTTGCCGCAGAAATGAAAAAACTCGCGGAAGATTCCGCTCAGGAAGCGAAAAAGATCGACGGTCTCCTCCAGGATCTGCAGACCAAAACAAAAGCAATCGCCGGTTAATAAATCGCCTGTTGTAATTTTGCGAGAAAACAGGTAACATAGGGCTGGATTTCTAACCCACAGGAGTATGGGATGTCTCAATACAATTCACAGGTACAGAACCAGTTCTTATCGCAGGCCCGCAAAAAACATATGAGGGTCGAGGTAATTCTCGAAACCGGATCTGTTTTGCGCGGCAAGCTTAAAGCATACGACCAGTTTTCAATTTCACTCACATTCAAAGACAAGATCGAAGTAGTCTACAAATCTTCAATCATCTATATCTGCGCTATGCCGGTATTGCGCCCACCAATGGGCGGCGAACGCCGACCATACAACCGCTCATCGGCACCAGCCCCAAGATATAGCGACAGCCGCCGCCCGGTTGCCGAGGCCCCGGTGCCTGAGAGAAAGCCGTTCCCGGACTTTGACGAAGACACGGAAGATCCGCCGCCGCCCAAAAAGACTCCGACCAGACGTTATTAAAAAAATCCGCCGCAAGGCGGTTTTTTTTATGTTGCCGCTTCAGCTGCATGCCGATGTATAGAGCATGAATTTTTTAATTACGAGGCAGCAAAATGTTTTCTCTTTGTCCTAGATGCGAAAACGGAAAACTCGACAGTACTGGCAAATGTATGCAGTGCAACTACACATTGCGCGAAAAATGTGACGCCTGCGGCCATTACAACATTCCTACCGCCAGATACTGCGGTGGGTGCGGTCGTGCGACCTCGACCAAGCTGCGGCTACAGCAGACAATCAACCAGCATATAAATTTCATACAGCAGATCAGAATCCGAAAATTTGTAGCTGGAGCCGCTTTTGGCGGATTACTGGCGTTTTTCGCGTTTGGGTCAATGGGGATGAGAGCTGACATTGAAGCGCCAATTGCTCATACCAGCAGCTTGATTCAACACCAGAAAGCCGAATTTCATCAGTCATTTGCCTTGAGTTTTGAAGAAGACCTTAACAGGCTGCGGCAAAGGCAAGACCCACATCGTCAAGCGGGTCTTGCAGACCTGACAAGCGTAGTAGACCTGCTGATAAAACACCTGCGACCAATCGCGCTGCAAGCTGGTGTAACCAGACTGCCTGCTGAATCAGCAGGAGTTTACGCCAGGGCATTACATAATTTTTCAAAAAGCAAAGGCATGACCAGAGGCAGCACGACAATCATACTCTTTCACTTTTTGTCTGATCTGCTTGATTTTCAATACCGCGACTTTTCGCAGGAAAGCAGATATACAGACATTCCGCGTTTTCATTTTCTAACTGTGCCGGCAAACGCGCTCAGTTCTCTCGGAGTGCATATTTCGCGCGATGAAGAAGTCTTCGGCGTCAACGACCATCTGACGGTCGGGCAGGTTCATGAATACGCCCGCGAAATCATGGCAGTGGCAGAAGTCAGTTTCGAAGACAAAAAGCAGTCGTTTCGTTCTGCTGCAGCACACTGAGAACCTGCAGGTTCGCTGCCAAAAAGTAAAAGCCTTCGGCAAACCCCTTCGCCCTTCGCTGCCTGCACAGCTCGCGAACTGACCAATGACAAAAAGGCAGGCTTTCAACACCAAAAGTATCTATTGATCTAGTCCTTTGTCACACTTGAATTGCAGGGCAATGCTATCAGTAATTGTAACTAAGGTCACCGGGAAATGCTGACGTTACAAAGCAAATCTCAGTGGTAGCTGTCGCGGAATTCTACCCCCGGAGGGGTTATGACCACGCCAGGTTCTCTAATTGGCGCGGGACCATCGTCGTCTTCGACGGCCGGAGCATCTGCCAGGCTGTCATCAAGAAAGGCTTCGTTGGGGATGGGCTTGTCGGCGCCCCAGCGCTGCAGAACCGCACGGTCGGGGTTGTCACGCGAGATCCATTCGCCCTGAACCGCGGGCGGTTTAACAGCTTGAACTGGTGGACGGGCAGCCGCGGTTGTGCCTGCCTGGTAATTGCTGTGAAAGAAATCTGCGTCAGGCATAAAGCTGGCGTCGGCCTGCGGAGAATCATAGTCTTCAACTTCACCCGAAACGCTGCTGACTACGGCGGCTGACATACCATGACGGCACTCTGTCAAAGGCTGCGACTCCATCGGGAAAATCTGAGCAACAACCTCGTTACCAGGGCAGCCCTTAGAGGCCAGCTTGCCACTTATCATACAAACACGGGCCCGCACTGCGCCGTCAGGCACCGGAAAGTCCTTTTTGGGATAAAACTCAAGTGCCTTTTCCATAAAAGCTTTCCAGGGAGGGCCGGCAACAGCTCCGCCGGCTTTACCTTTTCCGAGGGTCCTGGGCATATCAAAACCGAACTGTACAATGGTAACCAGGTCTGGCGACATGCCATTAAACCACGCGTCGACATAATCATTGGTCGTACCGGTTTTTCCGGCAATAGCACGGCCGGGAATTTTTGCCCTGGCGCCGGTGCCGCGCTCGACGGCTGTTCTGAGCATATCGCAGATCATCGCGGCATTGACTGCCTTCATAACCTCTTTGGCCCGCGGCAGATTTTCTAAAAGAACGTTTCCATCACGATCTTCGACCTTCAAAATAGAAAGAGGCCGGCAGAGTATGCCCATGTTAACAAAAACTCCATAGCTTGAAGCCATTTCGAGTGGAGTGAACTGACCTGAACCAAGGGCCAGTGACAGATTCGGCTCCATCTGGGCGGTGATGCCCATGCGCTTGGCAAACCTGATAACTTTAGCTGGGGTAAGGCGATCGATAAGCTTTACCGCCGGAATATTAAAGCTGCGGCATAGAGCTTTCATAAGCGTTACCGAGCCATGAAACTTGAGATCATAATTCTTTGGAGCCCAAACCTTTCGTGTCCAGGGGTTGGTGTAGGCTATGTATTCATCGACTACCGCGTCGCCGGGCAACATGCCTTCTTCGAGGGCTGCCGCATAAACAAACGGTTTGAATGAAGAACCGGGCTGGCGATAAGCCTGCGAAACCCGGTTAAACTGCGACTGTTCAAAGCTGCGCCCACCATACATGGCTTTTATGTGACCATTTTTCGGGTCAAGGCAAACAAGAGAGCCGTTAAGACCAGGAAATTTCTCAATCGGGTATTCTTTAAAGATTGGGGCAGAAGCCATCGCCGCTTCTGCGTATTGCTGCATATCTAAATCAAGAGAAGTGTGGATCTTTAGTCCACCGTTGTATACAAGGTTTGCGCCGTATTTTTCGAGAAGCTGATCACGAACGTAGGTTACAAAGTATGGTGCCTTGAATTCCTGCACCTGAAGCGAGCGCACTTTGGGCTGTTCAGTCTTGGCAGCTTCATAATCGGCCGGCGAAATAAAGCCAAGTTCGACCATTTTGGCCAGAACGAGCGACCTGCGAATATCGTTGTTTTTTGGGTTTTTGATCGGGGAAAACGCCACCGGGCTTTTGGGAATACCCGCCAGCATGGCGCATTCTGAAACGGTCAGCGCCATCGGGTCTTTGCCAAAATAGATCTCAGCGGCGGCTGCCAGCCCATAGGCGCCGTGCCCGAAGTATATTTCATTCAGATAAAGGGTGAGAATTTCTTCTTTTGAGTACTTGCGCTCAAGTTGAAAAGCCATCATCGCCTCTATGGCCTTGCGCTTGAAAGTCTTTTCGCTGGTGAGAAAGGCGTTCTTAACCAGCTGCTGCGTCAGTGTCGAAGCGCCTTGCACTACCCTGCCGGCCTGGATGTTTTTAACCATGGCGCGGGTTATGCCGACGATGTCGATGCCGTAATGGCTGTAGAAACGTTCGTCTTCAATAGCAACCACGGCAGACTTCATATTAGCGGGAATCTCCTGGCTGGAGAGAATGCGCGTGCGATTTTCTTCGGCGTGCAGCCTGGC
Source organism: Candidatus Riflebacteria bacterium HGW-Riflebacteria-1 (assembly GCA_002839445.1). Taxonomy (GTDB): domain Bacteria; phylum Muiribacteriota; class Ozemobacteria; order Ozemobacterales; family Ozemobacteraceae; genus Rifleibacterium. Next base: position 178,636 of record PGYB01000009.1, on the reverse strand, counting down.
AAGCAGGCGGCCCTTGCAGTCAAAAACCTGCGTTGTCAAATTCGGGCGATACGAACTGTCTGAAATAATCGGAATTTTTTCAGAAAAGCCTTTCACAACGCCGATTACAGCGCCGGTGACAACGACTATCGCGATAAGTGACAAGACAAAACCAAGCTTGAAGAAGAACCAGAGCCAACCGATTACCTTCTGGGTAATCGTCTCTGAATCTTCGTCTTCAGCTGGATCATAAATTTCTTCAGGGTCAGGACTGTTGAATAAAACCATTTGGCACCATCCTGTTAACAGAGTACACTAATGCTATCGGCATTTTCAAGGGCTCGAATAACATTGTCCAATAAATCTCTTTTTTTGAGGGTCAGCTTCTGCTATATTGTGCTAGCGCCCGTGTTCGCATTTTAAGTCATACATATGGAAGTTGAGCCATGAAAATATCTGATGCCGTTGCCTGGCTGTTGCAGCGTGGAGTCCGCACCGGTCCTTATGGCCTCGATCGAATCAATTTTATACTCGAAGAACTTGCTAACCCGCAACTTGAATACGCAAGCGTTCTGATTGGTGGAACCAACGGCAAGGGCTCGGTAACCGCAGTTACTGAATCTATCATGTCGTGCTGCCCCGATTACGTCACTGGCAGCCTGACTTCGCCTCATCTCGTAGATATCAGAGAAAGAATTAAACTTTCAGGCAGGCTGTTGCCCGATAAATACTGGATCGAAGGCGTAAAAAAGATGCAGGAAGTCTGCAAGGTTCTCGACAAAGAATCCTCACTCGGGCCAGCCAGTTTTTTTGAAGCAGTCGCAGCCCTTTCTTTATGGGCCTTCAGAGAAGCAGAGCTCGACCTGGCAATTATAGAAGTCGGGCTGGGAGGCCGCTTGGACGCAACCAACGCCACAAACCCCGAAATTTCTGTTATTACCAACATTGGCACTGATCATCAGGAATATCTTGGCACCGGCAAAATTGCGATAGCACGCGAAAAGCTTGGCATTGTCAGAAAAAAACGCCCGCTGATTACCGGCGAGAAGTCGCCAGAGGTGCTTGTTGAATTTGAGAAAGTCTGTAAAACAAACAACAGTCCGCTGATAATCTGCCAGCAGCAGAAAAATTTCGACCTGCTGGAAAGCCGTGCAGATGGCCACCTTATCAAGCTTGCCAACATCAGCGAACCGGTCTCTCTCTCTCTGCCCGGCGAGCACCAGCTGGACAATCTTGCTATTACACTTGAACTGATCAACCAGCTTCGCAAAAACGGCTTCGAGATTCCAGACGAAGCAATCGCTGACGGCATCAGCAAAGCACGCTGGCCGGGTCGTCTGCAATGGATTCAAGGCACACCGCCGATATTACTCGATGGCGCGCATAATGCAGAAGGAATCGAAACGCTCGCCAGCTATCTCGAAAAATTTCCACCGCAAGGTCCGCTGAATATTATTTTTGGCGCCCTGCAAGACAAACCGCTCACCGAGATGGCTGCCAGACTGGCTAAATTCGGGCATCGGCTGTGCTTTGTGCCGCCACGCTGCAACCGTGCACTCACCCGCGAAGAATTTGCCGGCACAATTGAGAACCAGGGCTGGCAATGGTTTGCAACGCTGAAAGAGGCCTGCGCGTTCTGCCAGGCTGAAGCCGGAACCATGCTGATAACAGGTTCGCTGTATCTTATCTCAGACGCGCTGAGGATGTTCGATAAACATGTTTAAACCCGGAATCGAGTATTTCTTTGAAAGCATACACACATCAGCTCCGCTAAGGGTTGCGGCTGTAACCAACTTTACCGGGCGCGACCGGCACGGCCACAATCTGGTCAATCTGCTCGCAGATGATCGACGCTTCAAGCTGGCAAGAATATTTACGCCTGAACACGGGTTCACCTCGGACGCGCCAGACGGCGAACATGTTGCCAACAGCAAAGAATCAAGCCTTGGCGTTGATATAATCAGCCTGTATGGGCCAAACAAAAGACCGGCGCCTGAGCTGATCAAAGATCTCGATTTGCTGGTTTACGACATTCAGGACCTCGGTGTGCGTTTTTACACCTACATATCGACACTCCGCAACATCATGGATGTCGCTGCAGAGACCGGAACAGCGGTCGCCGTGCTTGATCGCCCCGATATACTTGGCGGCAAAACGGTTGAAGGGCCAATGCTGCAGACCAGATTTTCTTCATTCGTCGGGCATCTGCCGGTAGCGCTGCGATATGGCCTCACTCCCGGCGAACTGGCAAAATGGTGGCACGCTAAAAACAGCATGAAAAATCAGCTGTCAGTTTTTTGTTGTCAAGACTACCGCTGCCCAACCGAGTTTGACCGGCTTGATTTCCCATGGTTCAAACCTTCGCCCAGTATGCCCGACCCGGCTACCGCGATCATGTATCCCGGCACCTGCCTGTTTGAAGGCACCAACATCTCTGAGGGCCGCGGCAGCGACTACCCATTCAGAAATCTCGGAGCTCCCTTCATCGATGCAGGGCGCTGGCTTGAATGTATCAAACCACTGTTATCTGAACAGGTTTCGGTCTGCACAACCAGTTTCACGCCGACATTCAGCAAATTTGTTGGCGAAGAGTGCTATGGCATAAGGCTCACCTCAGAGCACCCGTTGCAAGACTCTGTTTACACCGGGGTTGCCGCGCTATGGTCGCTGATGCAGTCTCACCCGGGTACAATTGAGTTCAGCGGCCGACCAGGGCTAGAACACCCATTTATAGATTATCTGGCCGGCACCGACCTGATAAGAAAAGGGCTCCTCGCAGATGAGAAGCCCGATGAAATCATGCAGAAAAGTTGTGCCGGCACCAGCGAATTCGCACAGGAACGCGAACGCTTCTTTCTCTACCCCCGCGACTAATACCAATTCTACTTATTTCGTTCGTTCTCGCACTAGTATATCTGCACGTCGTAATCGTCATCATGCGCGTAGTCGCAGGATCCAGAATGTCGGGTAAACTCATGGATTCTGCGACTACGCTTTGCTACGCGCAGAATGACAAACACAAAGACGACTCCGATATCCAGTTTTTCGCTGTGAACGAATTTTCTGTGAATGGTATAAGGACTGGAGCGCCGGCAGAGATGTGGGTTGCGCTCAGCCTTCGGGGTGCGTGAGCACCCAGCGGGTCAGCCAGACGTCTTTGTCCTGAAGCTCAAGAACAAGCATGTTGCCAAGGTTGTCAAAAGCGACATCGCGCGGAAAAAGTTTTGGCGGGCCGTCCATTTTCCAGAACATGTAGCCGTTATTGCCGATCAGTGACAGTTTGCGCACTTTGTTCTCGATTGCCGAAACGAGAAGTTCTCCTTCTGTGCCGAGCGGGCCAAGCTCAAGGCCTGAAGGATCAAAAACATCAGAAAACTTGTAGACTTCGTGCATCAGGTTGCCAAATGAATCGTAGAGATCGGCGTTCCAGTTGCCGTCTTTGGAGTTGATTTGAACCGCCCAGACAAAACCGTTGTCTACTGGCAACACCATGGCTAAACCAGGCAGATAAGCAGGTTCTGTTGCATTTTTTTCGAGAAAAATCGCCTGGTCGCCGCCAGAAAGCAACAGACCTTCATTGCTCAGATCGATCTTGCTGGCCACATAGCTTTGGCCGGGCCATGATGCGCGGACACGACCACCAATCCTGCCATTGCCATCAAGAAAAATCATTTGCCCGAGTGCTACGTCAAAATCAATAATCTTATCGGCAGAAACGCGCCCGTTAAGGGCTTCTTTGCTATCGAGATCATATCTGACAAAGCGGCCGGCCGAATTGGCCACAAAAACCTTATTGCCGGAAACCCGCATACCAATAATGCCAGAATCAGCAGACAGCGGCACTTTAAACAGCGGGGTCTTTTCAACCATGGTCTGGGCGCCAACTAGTTGCGGCAGAACAACTGCCGCGCAAATAAACAAACAGCAGATTAACAACGATCTCATTTTCATTATTTCACATCCCAGTCAATGCTCTTAACACTGAACTGACCAGCCGGAGCCGACGCAAAATCAGCCACTGCCAGCCAGAGCTGTCGGTCAGAAGGAACGACGAACCTGTTCATCGACAGGCCGGGGGCAAGCTCAGACCGCCGCAGAACGCTTGCATCTCCGGCAAATTCAAACAATTTCAGCTGGCCTTTGAAGCCTTCTTCTGGAATAAACGACACCAGCAGGCCACCCTGCCCGTTCACGCCCCAGATTCGGGGATTCTGAAACTTGCTCATTCCGAGGTGAAGGGTTTTTAGCAACTGGCCTTTCGGCGAATAAGTGCGGTGAAGGTGACCATAGTTTTCGCGGTAATCAATCATATGCAGATTGCCCGACGCGTCTATGGCGAAGCCACTGCGCTGGCAGGGCATTTCTCTGACAAGCTCACCGTAAGGCGTGAACACCGCAACCAGCTGCCGGCCAATATCGCCAACATACAGTCTGCCGCCACGATCAACTTCGAGCTGATTGACCTGCAAAAATTTGCCAGGCTCACTACCATTACCGCCGATTTTTACCAACTCGCGGCCATTGGCCAACGAAAGCTTGCGAATCACGCACTCGGCGGCATCGGCTACCCAGACGGTTTCGGGATTTCCAGACGAGCCAGCTACCAGAGCGAAATCTTCTAGCAGAACATTCTTGGGCAACCCCGAAATTTTAATCTCGGTCTTAATCTCGTTTTTTGCGCCAATTCCGAGAACCCTGCCGCCTACAGAATCAAGAACCCAGAGCTGATCTTTAACTATCCTGAACGACATCGGCCCATAGGGTGCGTCTTCAGTGAAGCCGGGGCTGGTGGAATTGTAGAAGGCAACCTGATCTTTGCTGGTGCCATAGGCGAGATTCCACTGCTGAGCCTGGGCGATGCCGGAGATGGCGAGAAAACCTGCGATAAATGCTACAACGAATTTACTACGACTCATCGAATCTCAGACCTTTCTTAGAACTCGGGTTACCGGGCCGATCGAATAAGGATCTGAAAGCCTCGGTGTGCGCAATCGCGAAGAATTGTTCATTGCCTTGAAGCTGCTGCCATCTTTGACCATGATGCCAACATGTGTGTCAGGATCTTTGATGCCATCGCCAGTGTAGTCGTAGGTCTTCCAGGTTATTACGTCGCCTTCGGCGAATGGCGGAACATTTACTTCTTTCCAGCCCTTAGACTTAAGGTCAGCAACCGTCGATCTGACATTGAGATGAACCCTGGTCAGCGCGCCAGCGTTTTTGAGCGCGGTAGTAACCACTTTGGCGCAGGCCAGATTGCCGTAGTCAACATCTGCAGTTCTGAACTGAGTGCTGCCAACAAGCTTTTTGGCTTCGGTGACAATTCGTTTCTGCAGGTTCCCTGAGGCAACCGGAGGTGTACCTGGCGCAGGCTGCGAGGTCGACGGTTTTGTCTTTGAGATATACTTGCTATGTACATAACGCGTCTGACCGTTGTAGCTGATTCGATACCAGTCATCTTTTTTGCCGGTAACTTTGACGGCAATGCCATTGGGAAGCGTGCCATCGACAGCGCCCCATGGCGATTTGCGAATGTTCAGCGCCGAAGCTGTTACGTAGCCGGTAAAATCCATCTTTTGAATACCGTCTGCGGGCTTAGGAGCGGGTTTTGTCGCAGAGGTCGGGGTAATATAATTTTTATGAACGAAAGCTTCGTTATTGCCCCACTTGATTTTATACCAGTTGCCGACCACGCCAAGAATAGTGACCGATTTATTATAGGGAAGTGCGCCAAGAATGTCGCCATTCGGAACTCTGCGCACATTCAGCCCGATTTTCGCGTTAACCTTGCCACTGTTCGGAAAAGGCTTTGCTTTTTCGCCGGCGCGCTTTACGTAAGCAGAATGCACATACGCAGTTTTTCCGTTGACTGAAATCTTGTACCAGTCGCCGACAGTGCCGGTAATGGTGACTTTGGCGCCATTTTTCAGGGTCCCGGTGATGTCTCCCCATGGCGAGTTTCTAATATTGAGAGAACCGCTGACCTCTACAGTCCCGGTTTCCTTTTTGCCTTCAGCAGCAGGTGCAAGAGCGGTGCTGCCACTCGAACCCTTGCCGTAAGCCGTCACATCGACATTATCTGAATTAAACGGGTTCTGGCCCGCAGCGACCAGACCGGTCATTGCCAGACACAGCAAAACTGGCAATAATATGGTTATGGCAGAATTCTTCATCTTCCGGCCCCCTTCAAACTTGTATGTATAGTCTACCTCATTTTTTTACAAAAGTTTACTTTTCTTGCAAAATTATGCGTTTGCAAGTATTTTCTTCTCAGCGCAATACTTGTTATTCGATATTAAAGAACTGTTAAAGTGAGAACAATATGATTGACTTCAAGATTTTTCCTTTTTTCAGCACGCTGCCAACGCGCGAACTCGACAAACTCAAAAAGCTTTGCCGCTTCAAAAAATATTCCTCTGGCACAATTGTCAAAAATGAAAAAGAAGACCTTGACGAACTTATATTTGTCGTAGAAGGGCAACTGAGTGTTGTCAAAACCTTCAGGCAGCGAAAAAACACTCTGTTTAACCTTGACCCGGGTGACACATACGGCGAAGTCGAAATATTGAACGGAACGCCTTCGCTTGCCAGTCTCGTGGGTTACCAGGAATTTCACCTCATGTACATGCCAAAAGACGCATTTTTGCGCCTTATCGGCCTATACCCCGGGTTCGCTAAGGAGACTCGTGACATCTACAGACGGCGCGCAAGCCAACTGCTCGAAGAAGGCGTCAGCAAAAGCCAGGCTGGCAAAGTCGTCACCTTTTTTAATGTTAAGGGTGGTGCCGGCAAATCGGTAATCGCCGCTAATACTGCAGTAATGCTGGCAAAATTCTGGAAAAAGAAAGTCGTGCTGCTCGACATGAATCTCGCTTTTGGCGATCAGGGCATACTTCTGGGGCTGCCCGCAGACAATCATATTCAAAAACTGGTAGACGAACGCCCGCCGCTCAAGATCAACCACATCGAAAAACATCTGACGCTGCACCCGGCCTCAGGACTCAAGGTGCTGCTGCCTCCGCCCATGCCTGAGCTTGCCGACACCATCAAGCCGATGCTGGTAGATCAGATCGTCGATATCCTGCGCCCCCACTATGACTTCATTATTATTGACACCCATAATCAGCTTTCAGAACTTGAGCTGAAAATACTTGAAATAAGCGATCTGGTCATGCTGATGATGACAATGGAGTTGACTTTCATCAAGAACACCAAACTGCTGCTTGACCTGCTGCAGCGCTTAAAAATGCCGCGCGACAAAGTCAAGGTAGTGCTTAACCGGGCTTTTAAATCAATGGGACTTGAACCTGCCAAGGTTGAAAAGTCGCTGCGTTACGCGATCAGCCACTTTATTCCGAGCGAAGGAAACATTGTAGTGCCATCAGTTAACAAGGGCATCCCCTTCGTCTTGTCGAAAACGAGCGAAGGTACAGATGTCTTAATGGCCATGAAAAAATTGTGCGCCACATTGACCGGAGAAGAATTTGAAAAAGGCACCTGGAACATGTTTTCTCTGGTAAAAGAAGTCTTCGGCATCAGCTGAGCTTTAGCAGCGCTGAAATTTAGCAGAAGCAGAGACTTACCAGTTAAAAAACTTTTTGAAAAAACCGGGCTTCTTTTTCTCGACCTTTACGGCAACGACACTGACATTATCATTGCCGCCGTGTTCGAGCGCGAGTGTGATCAGCTTTTCAACGCCCTCTTTCATATCAGGCGATGATTTGAGCACATCTTCCATTATCGCATCAGTAACCTCGCCAGACAACCCGTCAGAACAGAGCAGAAAAACATCGTCATTGGCCAGCGGGCCCGAGGTTATATCAACCTCAATCTTGTCAGCATGGCCAATATACCTGGTGATCGAGCTTTTATAAGGGTGATCTACTTTTTCTTCGGCGGTGATGAGGCCTCTGAGAAACAATTCTTCAACATATGAGTGGTCACGGGTTATCTGCTTGAGGTGCCCGTTGCGAAACAGGTAAATTCTACTGTCACCAACATAAGCAATGTAGAAATCTGAATCTCTGAACGCGAGAACCACGCAGGTGCTTCCCATGCCGCGGGCAGAGGGATTCTCAACCAACGCCTCGCGAACTTTTGCATTGGCAGCCTCAAAAGCGTCGCGTAGAATTCTGTCATATGGTGTCGCAGATTGCCCATCTTTTTTGAGCGCTTTGGCGATTGTGTCTTTTGCAATTTTAGACGCAACCTCGCCGGCAGCAAGACCACCCATGCCATCGGCTACAATAAAGAATCCTCCTTCATCGGATACGAAAAAGGAATCCTCGTTATGATCGCGGACTTTTCCTACATGCGTATTACCATATGCCGAGTAACGCACATTTCCTCCCGGTCAATTCAATTCAGCCAGCTTTTTACGAATTCCGTCCTGGTCTGGGTAAAGGAACAGAGACATCTCAAGGTATTGTTTGGCCTTATCAGGCTTTTTATCGGCAATAAAGAAGTCTCCGAGAGAGTTGAGCAAATAGCGATTATTCTGATCTCTGGTCCATGCTTCCATGTAAAGCTTCAGCGCTTCTTTGGGGTTTTTCTGCATCATCTTAATACTGCCGGCAAAAGCATAGACTGTGGCCAGAGGTTTTTCGCCAATCAACCTGCCATAATAGGTCTCGGCCGTTTTTAAATCTGCAGAACGCCGGCAAAAATCGACGAAACTTTGATTAAACCTCTCATCATCGGCATGAGCCAGCAGAATAGCGAACAGGTCTTCCCATGACTTGTCAATGAGAGCACGCTTTTCTTCGTAGGTCTCCAGGTCTTTGCGGTTTCTGGGCGGGTCATCAGGCAACTGCCTTATTGATGCGGCGAGAGAATTTATCTGGCCAGTGAATTCGCCCAGCGCCGGCGGAGTTAACTCAAAAAGCTTGCGTTTTAATTCAATGGTCTGGCGGGCAGCGAGGTTATGATAAAAGGTCGCTGTCGCGTGGCCTGGCACCGAGAGGCTGATCAGGTAACCCATGGGCGGCAGGTAGATATCTATCGGACTGCTGCCTATCAGATCTTTATTAAGAGTTATCGCCGCGCCCGCAGGATAGCTGACAACAATCAGACGCGCCCGGGTCAAATAATTCAGGCCCTTGAATACCAGCAAAAACAGCATGGTAAAACCGACAATTATCAACGCGATCCGAATCACGCCAATGAGCGCAGCTGGCGGCTTTGTTGCTGCCTGCCGGGCACCGGTAATCGTGCCTTCGGCGGTAGCATGCACGCCGGTAACGTGGTCTTCGGTCAACTCGTCATGCATTCCGGTAATGTCGACAGCTGGCATCTCGACGCTTGGCACATAAGGCTGGTCGAGCTTCTGCAATTCTTCGAGCATCTCGTTACAAGACTGAAAGCGATGCTCACGGTCTTTGGCCATCGCCTTGACAATTATGTCATTAAGACGCATAGGTATCTCGGGGACCAGCTCTACCGGCGAAACAAGCTTCTCCTGAATATGCATCAGAGCAATAGCGTTAGGGCTGTCGCCGATAAAGGGAAGCCGATCGCAAACCATCTGATACAACGAAACTCCGAGAGAATAGATGTCTGAGCGATAATCAAGATCGCGCTTACCAAGAGCCTGCTCCGGCGACATGTAGTCTGTCGAGCCTAGCGTCAGGCCTTCTCCGGTTTTGCTCGTATTAATACTGGCCTTGGCGATACCAAAATCGGTAAGTTTGACATCGCCGGATTTGGTTATCATGAAGTTGCTGGGCTTGACATCACGATGAACCACACCCATATCGTGGCAATGCTGCAGAGCAGACAAAGCGCATGACATGATGTTGATAATATCATCAAGAGTGAATGCCTCATCAGAGTGAATGTAATCCTCGAGAGAGCGCCCGTCGATGTACTCCATGATAAAATAGGGGGGCAACCCTTCTTCGCCACATTTTTCCGGGGTGGCAATATCAATAATCTTAACGATATGGGGGTTATCGTGCAGACGCTCCATCGTGCGCGCTTCATCAAAGAATCGCGACACCACATCGGGCTCATTAACCCAATCCTGCAAAAGAAATTTTACCGCGGCTTTTTTCTCCAGCACCGAATGCTGGGCAAGATAGACGGTGGCAAAGCCACCATCACCAATCTTTCTCAGAATGGTGTAATTACCAGCCCTTTTATCTGTATAATCAGCCAAACAAAACCCTCTCAGTTTAACTTTTTATCACAGACCAAGCATAGACTTGAGTTTGGAGAAAATGCCACCTTCTTCGGTGATCACTTCTTCGCCAACAATCAGGCGGTTAAGGTTGACCAGTCCCGCCGTAAATGCTGACGACGGTCGCTCGTCAAAAAGCAGCTTACCGTTGTTTGAGGTAAGAATGGCATCGTCGGGGGCATATGGCAGAGTAGTTATGTCTTTTTTTAGAAAGGCCTTAACTTCATCAGCACTGACTGTACCCTCGCGGCCAATCTTGTTGATCAGCAACTTGAACTTGGTCTCAGGGTATTTGAAGGTATTCATGATTTCGATAACGCGGCGGGCAGCCAGCAGATGGCCGATCTCCGGCAAGGCTACCAGATAAATCAGATTTGACAGTTCCCAGGCGGTGATCGAAAGGTCGTCAATCTCGCTCTTAAGGTCTACCAGAACAAAGTCATATTTTGCCTGCAGACTCCAGAGAATTGCCTTAATGTGTGCAGAGTTGATCAGATCGGCGTGTTCAGACTTCTTGGGGGCTGGCAGATAGTCGAAATCCGGGCCCTTGTGCATACAATTAACGATATTTTCTGGGGTGATCTCGGCCTCGCGGGTCAGATCAAAGATAGACGCGCCAACCTTGCCGTTCATGAAGGTAAGAATGTCGCCAAAACGCAGATCAAGATCGACAACCGCAACCCTCTTCTCGGACTTTTTTGCAAGAATATGGGCAAGGTTTACAATTATCGAGCTGATACCTGTGCCACCTTTGGGGCTGTAGAAGGAGACAATCTGAGAGCCTTCGCGTGAAAGCGGCTTAAGCGTCTGCCAGATGTCTCCGACAGCTGTGTCGACAAAGATGAATTCAAATGTGTCGAACTTGATGACGTCCTTATGCGAAAGAACGTAAGCATCCAGAGGAGTGATCTGCTCGCCATTGAGAGTGGTTCCGTTAGAGCTCTCTTTGTCTATCAATACAACCTTGCCGTCGCGAACATCGATAGTTGCGTGCAGGCGGGAAACCATTTCGCTGGGCAACTGCAACGATCTGCCATCTTCGCGGCCGATAGTAAAAGACGAACCGGTCGGCAACTCAATTGGCTTGCCGAGATATGGCGCAGAATTTCCCACAAGAAACTTTTTCTTCATTTCTTCGGGAATAATTACTTTTCTGAAGACGGTCTTTTTGGATTCGTCAGACATTTTTACTTCCCCCCGTGTACTTATAAACCCGGATTATAACATAAGAATTACTGAGAGTCCAAATTCATAAAAAAACATTTTTCTCCCGCGCGTCAAGCGACTTGTAATTGACACCTGCCAACAAAGATATTATGATGTGAACCTGAATAACGTGAATAGAAAAGAAATTTTTTCTGGACAGGGCCTGTACTGGCTGGGGATGATTTTTGTCTTCCTGGCTGTTTTTGCATTTGGCGCATCCTGGTTACAATGGAGAACTCCAGTGCCAGAGTTTGACCTCGATGCGCACAGGGGCCGCCCGGTAACAATCGACGACGAAGGCGAGCGCACCCTGTTTGAGCAACTCAGAATACAGGAAGTGCATCAACAGTATCAGACTTCATATCTAGACCTGGTGCAAAAAATATCGCAGGGCGACACGACAAAAATCAATATACAAAAAGACCGCGAGCTTTTCAAAACATATAATCGCGCCAGAACCGACTACCAGGAGTCGCTCAATAAGGTCGAAGAGTATGAGAAAGATTTTCGGGTAAAATGTTTTGCCCGCATGCGTTCATTGATTCTGGCAGTGCTTTTTTTCGACCGCAAGAGCAATACGCGCATGACTAAATTCAACGCTGAAAAGCTTATAGAAATTGGTGCGCTGCAGGAAATCCCGGAATGCCCGCGTGGCGGCAATTATTCTATCATCTACAAAGATGGAAGAAGACTTTTTCACTGCTCAATCCACGGAACCCTGCGCAACTGACTATTTGTTTCGGCCCTTTGATGGCGCCGGCTCGTTTTTGTCAATTTCACCATTAAAAAAGAGCTCAAGCATCTCTATAAGTGTTCTTACGAAGAGTATGCCAACACCGATCGAAAATATTACGGTTAAGGCAATGGCTATGGTCAGTTCTCTTAACATACCTTCAACTCCCTGCGATATCTTTGCAGATTAGCTATCGGCAGCCATAGAGTTTTGCTGAAGCCCCCAAAATCTAGCACAACAAAAAAGAAAAGGCCGCTCCACACCCGGAGCAGCCTCGATTATTGTGTAAGCAACTGTTACGCGTCAGTCTTTCTTTGCAAGTTGCATTACCAGAAACATGGGAGAGCCAGCACGGTTGATAAGAAAGACCGAACTGTCATTTTTGTTACCCTCTTTCAAGGCAGCTTCAGCATCTTTTTTGTCTTTGATTTCGACTCCATTGATCTGGGTTATGACATCGCCAGACTTGAGCCCGGCCTTTTCAGCCGGCGAACCGCTGCGAACGTTAGTGACCACTAGACCATCCCTGCTCTCAGTCCCGAGCGAACGCGCCAGCTCGGGCGTCATATTCTGCAGACTCAAGCCAAACTCTTCCATTTTCCCCTCGCCGCCCTTAAGACCGGGTCGAACCGGCACACTTTCTGATGGCGCAAGACCATAAGCGTCTGGCATCTGTTCCAGCGGAACCCTGAGATTCTCAGTCCTGCCGTTGCGCAGAAGTTCAATGTTAACTTCTACTCCTACGTCACGGCCCAGAATGTATTTTTGCACATCGTTTGTGCTTTTCATTATGTTTCCATCGATCTTGCGAATAATATCCATGGCTCTGATACCAGACTTAGAAGCCGGCCCGCCGGCAGCGACCTGCATTACCACTGCGCCATCGCGATCTTTGAGGCTAAAATGACCGGCAAGCTCGTCAGTAACAGCCTGCATGCTGATACCGATATATGGTCGCTGAACCTTGCCACCGGTGGCAATCTGCAAAGCAATTCTCGAAGCCATTTTTGATGGAATAGCAAAACCGATACCCGAGCCGGGCGCGTTAAAAATCAATGTGTTTATGCCAATAACCTTGCCCTTAAGGTTTACCAGAGGGCCACCAGAATTACCCGGGTTGATGCTGGCATCAGTCTGAATAAAGTCTTCGATGGCTGTGGCTCCTATGCCTGATCGACCGACCGCACTCACGACTCCAACCGTAACCGTCTGCTCAAGGCCCAGCGGATTACCTACCGCGATGCACCACTGACCCGCTTCAACCTCGTCAGAATTGGCAAACTCTGCAGCCAGTAACGGCTTGTCAGATTTTACCCTGATCACCGCAAGGTCGGTCTGCGGGTCCTGCCCGACAATCTCAGCGTCAAGCTCTCTGCCGTCGTGCAGTTTAACTCTCAGCTTCGATGAGTCTTTGACAACGTGGTTGTTGGTGAGAATTGTTCCATCACTGTTGATTATAAGCCCTGAGCCGGCACCCTGCGTCTTGAATTCCTCTGGTCTTGAGCGCTGCGGGCCACGAAAAAAGTGTTTAAAGAACTCTTCGACGTCACCTTGCTGGCCACCGCCCGGATCGCTCCAGCGAATACCACCGCTGACAGTCTTTTCAACCTGGATGTTAACGACACTTGGCTTAAGTGTTCTTGCAACATTAACAAAGGCCTGCTGCATCGACTCGGCAACCTCAAGTCCAGACGAAACCGCCCTGACCTCGCTGACCGAAACCGTCAGCAAGGCAATTGCAATAAAAATAGCTGCGAACCTGTATTTCATATTACGCCTCCTGTTTTACATTCAACTTTATTGACCGCTGTCTGTAAAAAAAGGTTCCAAATTTCGTCTTGACCTTTTAAATGGTTGATGGTTAACTGATTTCAGCTAAAGACAGGGGGCAATTCATGCGAATAGTTGTTACAGGCGGGGCCGGCTTTATCGGCTCACATCTCACCGAATCACTCCTGTTACAGGGCCACAAAGTCGTAGTTATCGACAATTTTATCACCGGCTCACGCAAAAACCTTGAGCACCTGGCGCAATCTGAGAACCTGCACATAGTCGAGCACGACATCACCAAGCCAATTTTTCTTGCGGAAAAAATCGAGCGTATTTATCACCTCGCCTCACCTGCCAGCCCGATCGATTACCAGAAACTGCCAATTCAGACGCTTAAAGTTGGCGCGCTCGGCACGCACAACCTGCTTGGCATGGCCAAGGCACAGAATGCCCGCATTCTGCTTGCCTCAACATCTGAAGTATACGGCGATCCCGAAATACACCCGCAGCACGAAGGTTACTGGGGCAACGTAAACCCGGTCGGGCCACGTGGTTGCTACGATGAGTCAAAGCGATTTGCTGAAGCTCTGGTGGTTGCTTATCGTGACTTTCATAACGTAGATACCAGAATCATAAGAATCTTTAACACCTATGGGCCACGCATGCGCCTTAATGACGGGCGAGTAGTGCCGGCATTCATTTCGCAGGCGCTCAGAGGCGAGAATCTTTCGGTCTACGGCAACGGCAGCCAGACCCGCAGTTTCTGCTATGTCAGCGATCTCGTGCGCGGCATGATCAAAGTGATGGAACAGAGCGACCAGAACCCGATCAACCTCGGCAACCCTGCTGAAATAACCATACGAGAATTTGCCGAAAGAATAATAACGCTAACCGGGTCCAGCGCAAAACTTGAATTCGGCCCGTTACCGCAGGATGACCCCAAACGCCGCCAACCCGACATTTCGCGGGCAAGGGCGCTCATACAATGGGAGCCCGAAGTCTCTCTCGAAGAAGGTCTTAAAAAAACACTGGAGTGGGCTAAAATCAATGTCTGACAAAATCAAACTCGACAAACACATTGCCAGGGTGCTTATCGACCCGGTTGCAATACAGCAGAGAATCGCCGAACTTGGTTCGCAGATCAGCAAAGATTACGCTGGACGGGAACTGGTCGTCATCTGCATTCTCAAGGGCGCCTTTCTGTTTACCTCTGACCTTTGCCGCAGCATAGATCTGCTGCAGAAGCTTGATTTCATGGCGGTAAGCAGCTATGGACATTCCACCCAGAGCTCGGGCATAGTAAAAATCGAAAAAGACCTGTCCGAGAGCATCGAAGGCAAGCACGTTCTGATCGTAGAAGATATTATAGACTCGGGCCTGACCATGTCTTATCTTGTCAAAATACTGCGCGACCGCAAACCTGCCAGCATCAAGATCTGTGTATTGTGCCACAAGCCATCGAACCAGCAGCAGTGCGTAAAAATCGACTATTGCGGCTTTACTCTCGAAGACGAATTTGTTGTCGGCTACGGGTTAGACTTCAAGGGATACCTGCGCAATCTTCCCTATATTGGAGTCGTAAAGCCCGAATACTCTGAATAAAGGATATTACATCTGGTTACTTTTAAAAGCAAAAATCTTACGTGCGAGCGCTTCATTCTCGGGTCACTGCAGGTAAACACCTACCTGGTCTACGAAACCGGCAGCGACAAGGCGCTTATCATAGACCCCGCCGAAGAATCCCCCACTCTGCTGAACCGGGTAATAGAGCTTGGCTTCAACGAGACAACCATTTTTCTCACACACGGTCACGCTGACCATCTGGCTGGTGTCGAATATTTTCGTACCCGGCTGAGCGGCTGCCGGGTGGCAATATCTCAGGAAGACGCGCCCATGCTCGGCGATCCCGACCTGAACCTTTCATCATATATTGGCGACTCAATAGCACTCAAAGACGCTGAGATCATTCTCAAGGACAAAGACGTGTTTGGCCCGGGCGGCGAGATTGTTTCTGTTCCAGGGCACACGCCAGGCGGTCTGATACTGGTCTTCCCCGGCATGGTTTTTTCAGGAGACACTCTTTTTGCCGGCTCGATTGGGCGCTCTGACTTTCCGGGTGGTGATGGCAGGCAGCTGATCAAGGCGATTAAAGACAAAATCTTTACGTTGTCTGATCGCTACGTTTTCCCGGGGCATGGCCCCGAAACCCGAATCGCCGAAGAACAGGCCGAAAATCCTTTTTTCAGCGATTCTTTTACCGTCTGACGCAGTCTTATGACTTTTTTGCGCTTTCGTTGACAGCAGATGAGTGCGATGCTAACATCTTTGCATATACAAGCATGACCCCGGAAAGGAATCGACAGATGAGTGAAGTTTTCAAGATTCTTGTAGTTAATCCCGGCTCTACTTCCAGCAAACTGGGACTTTTTGAAAACGAAAAAATGATCGCCGAGAAAAAGATCAACTATTCGTCAGAAGAGCTGGCGCGCTTTCCCAAGACCAATGACCAGGTTGATTATCGCAGACTCGGCATTGACGAATTTCTGGTTGAGCATAATGTCAAGCCGCACACTCTTTCGGCAGTCGTTGGCCGCGGTGGCCTGCTTAAGCCCATCCCAAGCGGCACTTATCGCGTTACCCCTTCTATTCTTGAAGATCTGCAGAGCGCGCGTTACGGCGAACACGCCAGTAACATGGGAGCGCTGCTGGCACACACGTTCACCAAAGATTTCAGCATACCATCGTTCATCGTCGATCCGGTCGTTGTTGATGAATACCAGACGTTAGCGCGATATTCCGGGCTCAAAGAAATGCCGCGCGTACCAATCTGGCACGCGCTGAATGTTATGGCTGTCGTGCGCCAGACCTGCAAGAACGAAGGCTTTGAAATTTCTGAAGATAATTTTGTCGTCGCCCATATTGGTGGCGGCATTTCAGTATCGGCTATAGAACGCGGCCGCTGCATTGACGTAAGCAACGGGCTCGAAGCCGGGCCTTTTACGCCAGAGCGTTCAGGGGCACTGCCGACAATCCAGCTGGTCAACCTCTGTTTTTCAGGCAAATACACGCACGCCGAAATCAAAAAGCTTCTGGTAGGCCGTGGCGGCCTGGTAAACCACCTTGGCACCAGCAGCCTGATGGAAGTTGAAAACCGTATAAACGACGGCGATAAAGCCTGTCAGGAAGTGTTCGACGCGATGTGTTACCAGATCGCCAAGGAAATCGGCGCCTACGTTGCCGTTCTGCGCGGCCAGGTGCGCCGCATCATAATCACCGGCGGCGGCGCCAAATGCCCTCTGCTGGTCGAAAACGTAACCAGCTATGTAAAATCCTTCGCTCCTGTTCACGTCGTTCCCGGCGAAGACGAGCTTTCTGCGCTTGCCATGGGCGCCCTGCGTGTTTTGCGCAACGAAACTGAACCTCGCGAATACACGGCGTAACGATCTTTAGAGAATGGAGAAAAAAACATGAGCGAAAGTTTTTTCAGCAGTCTGGTAAGCACCCTCAACCCGGGTCAGAAGTGCCGCGTTGCTGTGCCATTAGCCAATGATGACGCCTGCGCCTATGCCATCTGTCATGCCGTAAAAACCGGCATTC
Organism: Candidatus Riflebacteria bacterium HGW-Riflebacteria-1; assembly: GCA_002839445.1. Classification (GTDB taxonomy): domain Bacteria; phylum Muiribacteriota; class Ozemobacteria; order Ozemobacterales; family Ozemobacteraceae; genus Rifleibacterium. The sequence goes on along the minus strand of PGYB01000009.1, from coordinate 161,177 downwards.
TTCAGGCGACCCTCATCGGCGATACCGAACAGATCAAGACCATGTATGGCGAGATCGCACGCCACGAAATGGTGCGCATAATCAACGAGACCGACGAAAAAAAGGCCTGCGCCATAGCCGTTCGTGAAGTGCGCGAAGGGCGCTGTGACATTCTCATGAAAGGTATGGTAGCAACCTCTACTCTGCTGAAGGCAGTTCTGAACACTAACGAAGGTTTGCGCAAAAACCCGATCCTGTCGCATCTGACCTTTTTCGAATTTCCCGGCCAGCCAGGCCTGAAAATACTTACTGACGCGGCAATGTGCATTGCCCCCGATGAAGAAACCTTGATCAAAGAAATCGACAACGCCGTCGAAGCCTACGCCATGTTCGCTGACCACGCGCCAAAAGTTGCGCTTCTGGCCGCTAACGAAAAGGTTTCTGAAAAAGTTCCCTCAACAGTTCTCGGCGACAAGGTCGCCAAAGCCCTAGCCGGCCGCCAGAACATGATAGTTGAAGGCCCAATATCTTTCGATCTCGCGGTAAGTCGAGAATCCGCCGAGATCAAGAAGTATCACGGCAAGATTCAGGGCAACGCCGACATTTTTGTAGTGCCACGCCTCGATACCGGCAACGCCTTTTATAAAGCATTGCAATACTATGTAAAAGCCGCAATGGGCGGACTGGTTTACGGCGCGAGCTGCCCGGTCGTGCTGACTTCCAGGGCTGATGACAACAGCACCAAGTTTAACTCGCTGCTGCTGGGCATTGTGCTCTGGCAGAGATCAACAGGCAAAGAAAACAATTCTCAGACCAGGAACTGAAACACTGCATAAAAAATGCAGCTTGTGAAAGGACAGCTTGATGATGCCGGGTAGAACTGTCAGCAACGTGAATACTACCGTTTCGTTTGCCTCAGGGCACATTCCTGAAGTGCTCAAAAAGCTGGAGCATTTTCTCGGTGTCGCCCTGTCACTGCGCTCCACCACTGGAGAAGTCGTCTGCAAAACCGACTATTTCTATGGCCCGTGCAGCATAATCAGAGGTACTGACCGCGGCCGGCAAAGATGCCGAAAAACCTATCGCAATATCGAAGACCGGCTGCTCAGGCGCAAGGTTCCTTTCGTCAATATCTGCTATGCCGGCTTTCTGATTTTTGCAGTGCCGCTTGAATTCAGGGGTGAGATGGTTGGCACACTTCTCGGCTCGCAAATTCTACCTATTGAGAAAGACCGCAATTTTGATCTGGAATCTCTTTTCGGGCATACCGCAGCTGCTTTGGCCATGCGCGACACCGAAGAGTTCTACAGAAGCTTCGCCAGGGTCAGAACACTAAAGCCTGATCTGCAGCGCATAACCTTTCTTCAGTATCTCGAAGAGATTGGCCAGCATTTTATCAGCATGGCTTTTGCTGACAAAAGCTGGGAGCTTTTTCTGAAAGAGATCAAGACCGAAACGCCTCAATTCGGGCGTTTTTAGCAAAGGATTCTGCCAATGTTCAAGCTTTTTGCCAATGCCCAGGTTCTGCAACCTGACATGTCATTGCAGCACTGCGACCTTCTGGTACAGGATGACTCTTTATACGATCTGCTCGAACCCGGCAGCAAATGCAACAAACCAGTTGAGAGCGAAGTAGATCTTGATGGCCAGATAGTTTTTCCCGGGCTGATCAACTCGCATGATCACCTGATCGACTCATGCTGGACCGGCCTTGGCAAAGTCCCGGCGGCAAACTGGTTCGAATGGGACCGAAGCGTGCACGAGACCCCCGAATACCGTTTAATGCAAAAGTTGTCGGTTACCGACCTCTATGTGATCGGCATGTATAAAAACATGGTTTCGGGCGCAACCACAGTGGTCGACCATTTTCCTGCCGAAGTCTCCGGCACCTTTACCGGACACCCGCTTGTGTCACTGCTCGAACACTATTACATGGCCCACTCAGTGTCTCATCACCAACTGAAATGGGGATCAAATGCTGGCGAACAATTCAGACAGGCGCATGGCATTCTGCCCTTTATAATTCACGCCGGCGAAGGCACACATCAGGACATTCGCGAAGAGATGGAGCAGCTTAATCGCATGGGGGCGATCGACAAGAATACGATTCTGGTCAACTGCACATTCCTTGAAGAGGCTGAACTCCAGGTGATAGCGGCGCGCGGCGCGACTATTGTCTGGCTTCCCACCTCAAGCGAACGCATTTTTGGCAGACAACCTGACATAAAGAAAATTCTCGAGCTCAAGATTCCGCTGACAATCGGAACAGATAGCTCGATCACCGGATCAAGCAACCTGCTGGCCGAGCTTAAAAAGGCCTGGAGATATTCCCATGAGCATCTTAATGGGGCCCTCAGCGCCAGAGACCTGGTTCGCATGGCCACCAGCGACGCTGCCAAAATTTTTGGCATAGAAAAACAGGTTGGAACACTGACGCCAGGCCGAAGGGCAGATTTCATAGTGTTTAAACCACAACCCGAAGTCGATTGCTTTGAGCAATTCATCAGCATGCAACCCGAGCATTTTTCGATGGTAGCGCATCGGGGCGTGATGATGATTGGCAATGATGAGTTTCGACGTATATCTGCAATAGATTTCAGTCAGTACAGCGAAGTAAAAATTAATGATACCGCGAAAATTTTATACGGGCAACCGGCGCAACTGCTCGAAAGAATGCGGCATAAGCTCGATTCCTCGATCGTCTTCCCCTTTTTCGACATTGCGTCAGAAGATTAGTGTCACCCCATCTTGAAATTGGCTTCGATTGCTGATATATTCATTCTATAATGAAGATAGATTTTAACACTCCGGTAATCAAGTTCTACTTCAGCTTTCAGTGCCCCTATTCATACATGGCATGGGAAATGCTCAAAAAACTTCTGAGCAGCAAGGTTGGCGTAGCTCCCATTGAGATAGGCCTGTTTCCTCAGAGCACCAGCAAGTTTCACTACCAGGATATCTGGGGTGAACCCCGTTGGAACAGGCTCGTAAAAGATGCTGCCAAGATCAACCTCAAGATATCACCACCAGAAAAGTATGTATCAAGCATGGTAGCAGCAAGAGCAATTGAAGCCTATGGCAACATTGGCGCTAAAGACTACATCACCAGTGTCTTTCGCGCCGTCTTTTTCAGTCGCGTTGATATCTCTCTACCTAATTCTCTTCGCCTGCATCTGCAATCAGAAGGAATCGATTCATCAGTTCTTTCTGCAGCAATTGACAACCCGGACACCGAAAAAAAAGCAGCAGACCAGCAGCTTCTCTGGGGCCATGAGCGCATCAGAATGGTGCCGACCGTTGAACTCTCCGATGAGCGTTACTGTGGCTTCATCGACCAGTCAGGGCTTGAGAGATTTTTACGGGCGGAGCTCGACTGATGGCTTACAACTACGAATACCCAAGGCCCTCTGCCACTCTTGATGCTGTGGTATTACGCACTCCTCAGCTTGGATTTCCCGAGATACTTTTGATTAAACGTGGCAACAAACCATTTGTTGGCCATTGGGCCTTGCCCGGCGGTTTTATGGAAATGGAAGAGAAGCCATTAATTGGTGCAGCCCGCGAACTCGAAGAAGAAACCGGCCTCTACGACCTGCCACTGAAGCCGCTTTTTGCCTGCGGTGAGCCCGGGCGTGATCCTCGCGGCAGAACTATCACTGTCGTTTTCGGCTGCCTGGTTCGCGATACTGCCGTTGCGCCAAAAGGCGGCGATGATGCAGCAGAAGCCGCCTGGTTTCCGCTGCGCAACCCGCCAGACATGGCATTTGACCACCGGCGGGTTCTGGCCCAGATTGAGCAGAACCTTCTATGGCAGGCAACAACAAGCATTATCGGGCGCGATGTGTTTCACGATCTCGCATCGGCAAAAGACATTCAGCGTCTGCATCAAAATATCACCGGCGAAACAAGGCCTGATTTTATCGAAATATGCGAACAACGTGGCTTTCTGAAATGCCGCGACGGCATATGTCAGTATACCCTGCCCTCACCCGCCGGACCAGACTGGCAGCCGCTGGTCTGGTAATGAACTCTTTACTGCTCGTCAGTCCCGCTCTCAAAAAATTCAGGCGGGTATTTTCGCACCGAAATCGCGCGGTGCTGGCCCTTTTAAGCGGCGGCTCCGCTCTGATCGCGATACTCATTTACTACGGCCTTTACCGATTTTTAGAATATGTTGGCCGCGCGCCAATGCTTGGCGACACTTTCGGGCCGATACTTGGCGGACTGCTGGTATCAAAGCTGCTCGAAATGCTTTTTATGACTCTCTTTTTCATGGTTCTTTTCAGCAGCGTCATTGCAGCATTATCGTCATTTTTTCTCAACGAAGAGCTGCCAACCCTGATGTCTTCGCCGCTGCCGATCGGCATGATTTTTCGCTCAAGAATGCTGCTGATGACCATTGAAAGTTCATGGATGGTAGTGGTCTTTTTCATGCCGGCCCTTTACTCATTTGCTACAGCGCTCAATGCCAGCTGGCCGGCCTACCTGCTTTTTCCTTTTTTCATGCTGCTCTCGGTGCTTCTGCCCAATCTGGTCGGCGGGTTCACTGCCCTCGCTCTTGCCGCATTTTTTCCGATCAGACAGATGAAAAAAGTTTTTCAGTTTCTCTCAATAATAGTTCTCACTGCCCTGATTTTTTTTCTACGCTCTCTCGAAGCCGAAAAACTTCTTAACCCGAGCTATTTTAAAGACATCTCACAATATATTCTCAGTCTCGAAGTTCCTCTGATCAATTATTCACCTTCGTCATGGCTGCACCAGGCCAGCATAGCCCTGTTTCGCAACAACACCGGTGAGGCTCTCATTAAAATCGCACCTCTGGTCGGTATAACCATCGTCGGGCTTCTGCTGCTGAACCTCTTTGCCAGGCGCTATTATCGAGAGAGCTGGCAAATGTCGATGGAAGCAGTCGATAATCAGGTACTGGGTCTTGAATGGCTCCGAAGGGTTCTGGTCTGGCCTTTTCGCTGGACCGACCCGGTATTCAGGGTCATCGCCAACAAAGAAATCACAACTTTTGTGCGCGACCCGGCAATATTTTCCCAGATTTTTATGATGACGGCGATTGTATTCGTTTATGGCTACAACCTGTCGATACTGCCGCTAAAAGACATACCGTCTCTTTATAGTGGCGAACTTAACGACACTCTGGTGTTTCTTAATGGCCCGTTTATCGGCTTTATACTGGCATCTATCGGCATGCGCTTTGTTTTTCCATCGATCAGCATGGAGGGGCGGGCATTCTGGGCCGTAAAATCTTCGCCGGTGAGTCCACGCAAAATCTTGATCACCAAACTGATTCTTTATCTTCTGCCGATGACTGTTCTCGGCATAATTCTCTGCATGGTTACCAACTCGGTTTTCAAGGTTTCCCACCCGGTTCTGATGTATATGAGCTACATAAATGTCCTCATCATCACCGTGGTAATTACCTCTCTCGCAATCGGAGTTGGCGCTGTTTATGCAGATTTTTCGGCCGATTCGCCCCTTAAAATCGCCGGGTCCTACGGCGGTTTCATTTACATGCTGCTCTCAGGTTTTTTCATCATTAATCTGCTGGCTATCGAAGTCTACCCGATGTATCGACTGTTTTTTAACCGATTTTACGCAACCCGCGGCTCGTCAGGGCTTGTTCTTATAACTGTCAGCTCACTGCTTCTGCTTGGCTGTACAGCCGTCTGGACATACGTCCCCTTCCGCAAAGGACTGGACACAATAGAGAACTATGAACCAGAATGAATCAATGATCAGTTTTCGCGACATCAGAAAACAATACGGCAACTTCACCGCTCTCAAATCAATAAATCTCGACATTTATAAAGGTGAACTATTCGGCTTCCTCGGCCCCAACGGCGCCGGCAAAACCACGCTGATTCGAATTCTCACCGGCATAATTCAACCCAGCGGCGGCAAGATTATGGTTGGCCCGCACGACCTGTTTGCACAGCCTGACAAAGCCAAAGCCATGCTGGGCTACGTGCCTGATCGCCCTTATCTCTATGAAAAGCTCACTCCGCTTGAATACTTTGAATTCATGGGCGGTCTCTACAACGTAGCCAGCGAGCGCATTCTCAGCAAGGGGGAAGAAATGCTGCGCATGTTTGATCTGTGGGAGCGCCGTAACGAGCTCATCGAAAGCTTTTCACACGGCATGAAACAGAAAGTGGCGATGAGTGCAGCAATTCTACACGATCCAGATATTTTCGTAGTCGATGAACCAACCGTCGGGCTCGACCCCAGGAGCGTAAAGCTCGCCAAAGACTTTTTTAAAAGACTTATCGCCAGCGGCAAAACTGTTTTTCTGACAACACACACCCTTTCAGTAGCTCAGGATCTCTGCAACAGAATAGCCATTATCAGACAGGGTGACATCGTTGCCCTCGGCGACATGAAAGAATTGCAGCGCCGCGCCAGCATGCCCGGCAACAGTCTCGAAGACGTCTTCCTCAAAATTACTGAAGAAGAGCTCGCGCAACAGCCCAGCAATTTATGACAACAGGTGATTCGCGAAAGCGCCACAAATTTTCTGTTGCGATAGCAATTATCGTTCTGATCAGCATCAACCTGTGTTGGGGCGGCTCGTATGCCGTTATCAAATACGCTGTTGAAGTCGTTCCACCAACGACTCTGGCCTTCTTGAGATTTGCCATCGGCGGGCTTTTTCTGATGCTCATTCCTATTCCCAGGCGCGGACATCTCAGCGGGAGAGACTGGAAAGACCTTTTTTTGATCGGGGCCTTAGGGCTGGCGGTATCGAACATCTTTCTGAACATGGGCCTGACCATGACGACTTCGACAAAAACGTCGATTGCAGCGACGCTCGAACCGGTTTTTACGATCATACTCGCAGTAATATTTTTGAAAGAAGTGCTGCAGCGAAAAACAGTCTACGCCACGGTGATCTCGATTGTCGGCGCCATGATTCTGATGCTCGGCGATAAGTCGCCAGCGCAGCTGATGGCTGAACTGCAGGGTTCCGGCGAATTTCTCGGCGACCTCATGATAGCCTTGTCACTGTTTCTGGCCGCGGTATATTCAATTCTCATGAAACCGGTAGCACAAAGAATTGGTGCAGTCAGGGCAACATCGCTGAGCTTTTTCATCGGCGCGCTGTTGTTGACTCCGATTGTTTACCTTGAATTGTCAAAGGTCTGGCCAATTAACTTTACAAGAGAGGCACTGCTTGCGATAATGTTCTTAGGTGTGATCTGCAACGCACTTGCATTTTTGCTCTGGAATATAATCCTGAAATCTACTGATGCTGGCGTAATGGCAGTGACACTTTATGCCCAGCCCATAGGTGGAGTAATAACAGGCTGGGTATGGTTAGGGGAATCACTATCTTATGCTGGTTTTGTCGGCGGCGCTCTGATATTTGCCGGCATATGGCTGCTACCAAAGGAATCAGGCAACTGAAAAACTGAATGTATTGTTATGAAGCCCACAGGTGCACAAAGTATGATTGTCCGGTGCAAAGGCACCAGATCATGCGCTGCTGGGTATTTCTCGAGCAGAACCTAAAGCATGAAGTTACCCTGGAAGACTGCCCTTACGCTCCTTGTGACCGCTGTAATTACCGACTTGGCTGGGAAATCGGACTGATCACCGAAGGCATGTTTCCGGAAATGCCGGATCCTACCCCTGAAAGCCTTATGCCTGTCGAAGAGCCATCTGTTCAGACTGTTGGTTTGCCTGAAGCCGAAGCAGAATCAGAAAAAGCCGCTGCAACCCCTACTCCAGTATCATCAGCGGATATATCTGGGCCTTTAGAAACTTTACCGCCGCAGCCTGAATACTTAAAAAATGACGCAAAAAAATTAACTGCAGCAGAAACCATTCCTGCCGATGCGTCTGACAAGATCGATGAACTACTGGTTGAGCCGGTAATTGCAGAGCCAGCCGACCAGGAAAAAAACATCGGACAGGTCGGCTTTCGTTTCTGCCACGAACTTATCTATTGCCCCAACCCGAATTGTGTTGTAAGACAGCAACAGATCATTCAATGCTTCAGATTCTTTTCGCGGCGCAGTGCCGAAGAAAAGCAGACAATGACCTGCAGCGACCGCAAATGTGAAGATTGCTTCGTAAAAAAGGGCTGGGATATCGGTATTCTGCACGAGGGGCTGTTTGAAGACATACTCGCGAAAAAAAAGCTGAAGATTGTCAGTTCTGATCGCATCAAACGCAACACGCTGGTTGACATTTACCTGGCGGAGCTCTCTAAAAAGCCGCTGTCGCGCAAAGAAGAACTTGATCTTGCCAGAAAAATTGCAGGTGACCGTGATGCGTCTGAGGTTTTTCTTATGGCGAATCTTAAGCTGGTATTGCGTATCGCCAAAAACTTTTCAGGCGGCAGTCTCGGTTTGATGGATTTGATCCAGGAAGGCAACATCGGCCTGATTAAAGCTATCGCCAAGTTTGACTACACTCTTGGCTACCGCTTTTCGACCTACGCCGCCTACTGGGTACGCTACTACATGCAAAAAGCGGTTGCCAGTCAGGGCTCCGCCATGAAAATACCGCACCATCTCTTAACTGTAGCCCACAAGCTGCGCCGCCAGATTCAGGAATTCGAAAACGAATTCATGCGCCCCCCCTCGCTAAAAGAGCTTTCAAAGCTGGTCGGGCTCGAAGAAGACAAAATTTTAAGCGTTCTCAACATCACGCAAACACCAGTATCGATTTATGCCAAAACCGGCGACGATGACGAAGAGGGTACACTGGAATATTATCTTGCCGATAAAAAAACTCTCTCCCCAGAAGAGCAGGCACTCGAAAACCTTAAAAACGAAGCGGTACAAAAAGCAATTGCCGAATTGCCTGAACGTCTTCGCTACATAGTTACCAGCTTTTACGGTTTCGCCGACGATGAACTCAGTCTTGCCGAAATTGGCAGACGCCTCAATATCTCTCGTGAACGCTGCCGTCAACTACTACACCAGGCCTTGCAAATACTGCAGCAGCATGAATTGATCACCGGCATACAACCAGAAAAGTAACCAGAGATTCCTGTATATTAAAATTTCGTCGCCAATTTTCGCGAAAAATTGTGTATATCACCCCTTTGAAATATCAAATTCAGATGTTATAATTTTGCTACGTATTCGTTGAAAGTGCAAAATGGCACACGATGAATCAAGGAGGAAAAATGAAGAGATCGAACTGGCGAAATCGTTTTTCAGTGGTTGTACTGTTGACTGTTTGTTGTTGTAGCATGGCTTTCGCTGCTCCCCCGCTAAGCGAAGTAAGCCGCATCAAACTTGTTTCCAACAACAATCTGCCCCAGAAGGTTATGGTTGTATCAGCGTACAATACCCAGAGGTTTGTCAAAGATCTTTTCAATGTAATCAAACTTATCAACGAAAGCAGTCAGCTGAGCGGCGATGACATTGTCAAACTGCACATCATATCTGGTGGCAGCAATCCGATTCCGGCTCTTGGCATTTCAGCCGAAGATGCTGCCAAATACGTTGAAGTAAATGCAAAATTCAGCAGCTCAGACATCTGGATGCAGGACTGCATGGAAATCTGCGCCGCCGAACTTAAAGGCACTGGCAAGCTGGTACAGGCGGTTTTCGATTCGAATCGCGGCCGTGGTCTGGCAAGACTTCCCGGCGTTATCGCTGAAATGTGGGATCTCGTGTATTTTAAGAACCCCAGCAACGCACAGTCACATGGTGATTACGGCGGCAACCTCGAAGTGACTCCTTTCGACGATATAATGGTTGCCGGCAGCACGATAACTCCACAGGCAAAAAAATTCTTCGAAGACAATGGCTACAAAGGCCGCATGTTCCTTGGCAACACTGACTGGCTGACTGTTGGTCACATTGACGAATATGTCATGTTTATTCCTACTGCATGGGCGCCAGGCGGCTACTCTGTTGTTCGCGCTGACCCTCTTTATGCCCTGGATCTGATCAAAAATTCTCCTGACTCTGACCTCGCCAAAATAACCAGCTACGACCGCGACTTTCTGCTCAAAGTCAAAAAACTGCTGAACGAGCAGATGAAAGATCCCGGCGCTGGCAAGGGCACTAAAGAAGGCGACTTCATAGCTCTCAACTACGCAATAAATGACATAATCGAAGACAATGTTGGCCGCCTTAAAGATTTTGTTCGCAAATCTTCAAACGATCTTACCCGCGATTTCGAAGAAGTCTCATGGCCGTCACTTTTTGAAGGCTCAGGCACTACCAGCCCACGCCGCTGCTGCGCATTCCTGCCTGGCGTAGTCAACCTGCTGGTAGTTCGCGACCACCTGATCGTTCCGGCGACTCACATCCCTTCATTTGACAAGGCAATCGAAGCTCGCCTCAAAGCTCAGGGCAACAAAGTACACTTTATCGACGACACACCTTATCACACCTCAATGGGCGAAATCCATTGCGGCACCAATGTTCTGCGTGACCCGATCCGCAAGATAGTCAGCAAAAAACAGGTTGATAAAGTACAGTCAGTCCGCAGCCGCTTTCAGCAAATACACGACGCGCGCTGATTATCGCTAACGTATAAACCGCAAACTCCCCGCCAGTCGGGGAGTTTTTTATTGCCTTTATCTTTTCAAAACTTGACAGGGGTTGCTTTCATTGCTATTCTTGCATGTTTCTAGACATATAATTGCTACATCAACCCTTTAAATTGCGGGAGAAAAATAGATGAGTCAAAAGACAGTCGTAGTGTACGGGGCCGCCACCATAGGCCAGGAACTAGTTCAGGCAGTTGCTACTGCCGGGTGTGACGTGATTCTGATCGACCACTCGGAAGATATGCTTAAAAAGGGTCTCGCACGCGTAGATTCGTGTCTCGACGCCGAGATTGCACGCTGGGGCCTGACTACTGGCGAAAAACGCGCCATCATGAGCCGCATCAAGTCTTCTACCCAGGTCAGTGATGCCGCGAAGGGATGGCTGGTAATTGAAACTCTTAAAGAAACCCTTGAAGTAAAGCGCCAGCTGTTCAAGGAACTCGACGCCATCTGCAAGCCAGACACCATTCTGGCCTCTAACTCAGCGACCATTTCCATCACCGAAATATCTGCCGAATGTCAGCACCCGCAGCGCACAATTGCCATGCACTTTCAGAGCCCGATCGTAAAAGTGCCACTGGTCGAGATTTCACGTGGTCTCAGAACAGACGAAGCCACTTACAAAGCAGCTGTGAGATTCGCGAACATGATGAACAAGACGGTTATAAGCGTTTACGACTGCCCCGGGTTTGTAACCACCCGCATCATTCTGCCAATGATAAATCAGGCAGTAAAAGTTCTTGAAGAAGGCATCGCGCCCTGTGAACAGATCGACACCGCCATGAAGCTCGGGTTTGGACTTAACGCTGGCCCGCTGGCTCTTGCTGACAAAATCGGCATTGACACTGTCGTGTTTTACATGGAAAACCTGTATACAGAAACCTTTGATCAAAGCTACCTGCCGGCCAAACTGCTTAAAAAACTGGTAAGAGCCGGGTATAAAGGCATAAAGAGCAATCGCGGCTTTTATCAATATGGCGAGGATGGCTTAAGAATCGACAACAGCGGCCTCAAGATCGAACAGCTGTCACAGACATTTGCCAGGTAACAGGAGAACACACACATGAAAATACTAGTATTAAACTGCGGCTCATCTTCGATCAAATATCAGCTTTTTGACATGACCACGACAACCGTTCTGGCCAAAGGTCTTGTGCAGCGCGTCGGCATGGCCGGCTCAACCATTGACTACCGCAAAGGCGATGCTGGCAAGAAAAAGGTTTATGAATGCGATGTTTTAGATCACAAAATCGGCATCGCTAAAATTTTTGAACTTCTCACCACCGGCGAAGAAGCGGTTCTAAAGAGCCTTAAAGAGCTCGACGCCGTCGGTCACCGTATTGTTCACGGCGGCGACAAGTTTTCGAGCAGTGTTCTGCTCACTGACGAAGTTAAGAAAGCAATTCGCGACTGCATCGTTTTTGCTCCACTGCACAACCCGCCGAACCTTAAAGGCGTTGAAGCCGTTGAAGACATACTGCCGACAATCCGACAGGTTGCCGTTTTCGACACCGCTTTTCATCAGACAATGAAACCAGAGGCTTATATTTACGCCATCCCCTATATGTTCTATGAGAAACATCGCATCAGACGCTACGGCTTTCATGGCACCAGTCATCGCTATGTAGCTTCCCGGGCAGCACAGCTTCTCGGCCGGCCGCTTAATGAACTCAAGCTGATCACCGTGCATCTTGGCAATGGCTGCTCAATCTGCGCGATCGACAAAGGCCAATCGGTAGACACTTCAATGGGGCACACCCCACTCGAGGGGCTTGCCATGGGCACTCGCTGCGGCGACCTCGACCCGGCTCTCATTCTGCACATCATGAAGCAGTATGAACTGACCATCCCGGAAATGGACAACCTGCTCAACAAGCATTCGGGCGTGCTTGGTATCAGCCAGATATCAAGCGATCTGCGCGACCTTGAAGAAGACTGGCCGAATAAAAGCGAACGGGCAAACCTCGCTCTCGACGTCTATTCACACCGCATCAAGAAGTATATTGGCGCCTACATGGCCGTTTTGAATGGTTGCGACGCAGTGATCTGGACCGCCGGCGTTGGCGAAAACAGCCCGATTGTCAGAAGCATAGTGCATCGCGACATGTCATGGCTCGGCATCAAGCTTGATTTCGAAAAGAACGAAGTCACCTGGCGTGGCGCAGAGGGCGACATCACCACTCCGGACTCAAAGGTAAAGGTTCTGGTCATACCAACCAACGAAGAACTGGTAATCGCGCAGGACACCATCGAGTGCGTGAGCTGAAAGTCCGTATCTGTTAAAAATCCCGCCTGATCAGCTCAGGCGGGATTTTTTATTCTCTGTCTAACTTATCTTTTGATTTACCTTATCTGACTCCGGGAACCAGCAGCCAGGGCTCTTTGTCAGAAACACAGCGAAAACCAACTGTAGTACTGCGATAAAGCGGTGAGCGGCGAACGTCTCTGGCGGCCGAACGGCAGGTTTTTGAGTTGTCATCCCAGGAGCCGCCTCTGATAATGGGCAAGCCGAAACGGCCAGTAAACAGCTTTGAATCAGCGGGTCGAGGTTCATAAGCGGTTGTTGTCCATTCAGCGGCATTACCAGCCATGTCGAAAACACCCCATGGTGAAACACCATCCGGAAAAGATCCGACGGCGAGAGGCTGATCACCAATGTTGCAACGATCTTGCGAAAAGGTGTTGCCCCACGGATATTCGCGACCATCGCCACCGCGCGCAGCTGCTTCCCACTCGTCTTCACTCGGGAGGCGCTTTCCCGCCCACTTTGCATAGGCGTATGCATCATACCAGTCGGTAAGCACAACCGGAAAATTTCCCATGCCGCGTGGTGGCTGGCCGCCAACCCAGCTGAATTTGAGCGCCCAGGCATAGGTATGGAACGGTGTATGATCTTTATTGGCAGGCTCGCTGAGGTGACACCAGAGATGCCCATGTTTTCTCACATCTTCGAGAAATCGCTGATACTGAGCGCAGGTCACCTCGTGCTTGTCGATCCAGAATGTTTCGAGTTGAACTTTGCGCACCGGCCTCTCATCGTAGTTTCCTCTTTCGCTGCCGAGAATATAAACGCCGCCCTTTATCTCAACCATGTCTTTTTCATGAGAGTCAGCTATTTCGGCCATTTTGGCCTGTCTGGCGGCTTCCGGGCTGAGCCGCTCAAGGCGTAGTGAGAGTTCGGTTAGATCGGCCGATACCGGGCGAATCTTGAGACGGCCTGTCTGAAAGCCTTCTGATGCTATGTCGACAACATAATCTTTACCAGCCTGCAGCTCAATTCTGCTGCCAGCCTGAACATTGTTGTTTACCGTAACGACCGCACCAGCAGGAAGCTCTTTCAGTTCGATGACGCTGACTCTGACTGAGGCAACCGGCCCAAGTTTTGCGCCATCATGCGGGCAAAAGTTAACGTTATCAGCCTGTTCTTTTTGACATGTCGGACAGACTTTAAGAGCCCAGACAGGGCTCACGGCCAATAACAGCAATAAACACAGCAGAAACCTGACTTTATAACTGAATGACATTTTTTTCCTCTCCGGCTTGGGTAGCTAATAAATACCACAGCGCAACCAGAGAGGCAACCGGTTAGTTAAAAGCGGCTCCACAGTCCTTACAAAACTGGGCGTTTTCTGCATGGCCGTCAGATCCGCAGGCCTGGCAGGCACGCGTCGAAATTTCCCTGCTCTGGCGAACGATTTCGTGGGTGACTATGCCGGTAGGAATTGCAATAATGCCATAACCCAGAATCATTATAAAGACAGAAAAAGCCTGTCCAAAGGGAGTTTTCGGCGAAATATCACCATAACCAACAGTTGTCAGGGTAACCACCGCCCAGTAAATGCTGATTGGTATGCTGGTAAAACCATTCTCGTCGCCCTCTATAATATACATGGCAGATCCGATGAATACGACAAGCGCCAGCACACCCAGCACAAAGACAGTTATGCGCTTGCGACTTGCCAGCAGCGAGTTGAAAAGCAGATCGGCCTCATCGAGATAGTGAGCAAGCTTGAGTATGCGAAAAACTCGCAGCACTCTGAAAATGCGCACTACCGAGAGATACTGTGCTCCCGGAAAAAAATAGCTGAAATAGCCCGGCAGCACTGCCAGCAGATCGATAATGCCATAAAAGCTGCGCGCATAAGCTAGAGGCTTAGAAACCGCATACAGTCGAGCAGCATATTCCAGTGTGAAAACAACGGTAAAAATCCAGTCAAGAACTGCAAGCAGACCATAGTATTCGCTACGTATTGCCTGCACACTTTCGCACATGACAGCAGCAACACTCGCGAGAATAAACACTATCAGCAGCAGGTCGAAATACTTTCCTGCTGGTGTATCGGCCTCAAATATTACCTCATGCAGATATTGCTGCCACGGCGTGAGGTTCTCTTTCTGGGGTTTTGCTGGCAAAACTGACTATCCTGTTAGTGAAACGACTGCTTTTTCTGGCGATCATCCTGGATTTTCTTGAGTTCAGTTTCTTTCTGCTCAATGTATCGGTTTAGATCTCGACTTCGCTCGCGCAAGGCTTTCATCATGATCTTCGCCTCCCCGGTAAACTGGCTCTGCGGGTAGTAACGAATGATTCGCTCATACGCCTCATAAGCAGGCAAAGGGTATTGCCAACGCACCATCAGGTTAGCCTGAAAGTAAAAAACGTGATCGCCAAACATGTAACCAAGAACGCCGATAATCATGAAACCAATGACAATATGCTTAAAAAACATCAGAACCCTCCACGGCTACTGAATCGCTGACCGGGTTGCAAATCCTGTAGAAGAGCCCAAAGCAGAAAGGCTAATGTTTTTTGCGGCTGATCGCTTTTTTTGAGGAGCGATAACACCGATGGTTGGCATACAGAGAACGACAGCATTGATAAGGCTGATGTTTACCCGCAATGAGAACTTGTCTCTGAGTTCAGACAGCTTTCTCTTGCGCTCTTCTTCAAGATTGTCAATGAGCCGGTCTATTTCTTCCTCTTTCTGGAAAAAATAGAGATGAAAACAAACGTTCTCTTTCTTTTTTAACAGTTCCTGCTTCTGTTCATCAAGATACGCTTCAAAAACTTTCAGATTCTCGCTGCATTGTTCGTCGCCCCACTCGCGCAACTCGGCGATTTCGTCATTGAGAGACTCTTCAAGTTTCTGACACGACTCTAAATACAAACGCAAAATGTCGACACCGGATTCTTCAACTTTAATATCTGGCTGCGGCTCTTCTGAGAAGGCCTTCATATCGATCTCGTGCAGCCCTTCTTCCACGCCCATTACACCAGATGCCGTATCGGCAACAAGAGAATAAAGTTTTTCGCGTCTCTGATCACATTCATACTGTACTTTGAAATTAAAAACAACCCGGGGGCGGTAATAAATCTTGTCAGACATTACCCGCAATCCACCTTCGGCGCCTGTTGGCGCAATTTCTGGCGGATTGGTTGAATACAGGCGACTGGCCTTGGGTATTTCTGACAGCCGCTCAATTATTTTGCGCAACAGAAACGAACCCTCGCAGATGAGCTCAAGATCGCGGTGAAGCTCAGCTTTATCACGGTCAAAGGTAAACTTGAGGTTTTCAAAGCCGTTAAAGAAAGCCTGCTCACTCTCTGACACTTTGGCCATCCAGATTCCCGGCTCGATTTCACGACGTTTGATTTTGACCATATCCAGGAAAGAAAATACCAGATCCTGTATCTTATTCACCATTGAAAATTTCCTCCTGGGCTTGGTTAATTTCGTTGTGGGTCTGCAGTGCCTTTTCGAGCTTGTTACCGAGAGTCTTGAACTTGCGGCGCATCGCATCCTGATTCGGCGACATGGTAACGATATCGATAATGATCTGCTCAAGGGTTCTCTTGGAGTGCATGTTGCCGAGAATCATTTCAAGTTCGCCGATAATCAGCCGGAACAGGTTGATCTTCTTGTCGAGAAGCTCAAGCACATATGATTCAATGGTGTCTTTGGCGCTGAGGTTGATGATATGGACATCTTCGTTCTGACCAAGGCGGTGAATACGACCAATTCTCTGCTCAATTCGCATCGGGTTCCAGGGCAGGTCAAAGTTAACCAGAACTTTGCAGAACTGCAGGTTGCGGCCTTCGCCGCCTGACTCGGTCGAGACCAGAATCTGTTTTTCATGGCGAAAATCTTCGATACACTTGTCTTTTTCGGCCTGTGACAGTTGACCGTTAAAAACCGCAACGGAATAACCTTCGTCTTTCAGCATTTTAACGATGTAGTCCTGAGTGCCTCTGAACTGCGTAAAAATGATAACTTTCTCGTTGAGGCTTCTGACAATCTCCATCAGCACCTGGCCCTTTCTGGAGTGCTTGATGCCTTTGGCCATGTCATAAAGCTTTTTGAGGCTCTGATCGAAGTCGTCTTTGTAAAAGTTGCTCGAAATCATTTTGCCCAGCGCCTTGGCCAACGCCTGCGTTGAACTGCCCATGAGCTTCTGCAGCAGAATAAGTGTCAGACGGTTGATTCCACGCGGGTTTTTGTGGGTTGGCAGCGTGAAGTAGCGCTTGCGGATGAAATCGGTAAGTTCGCGATAAAGCTCAGCTTCGTCAGGATTGAGATCGATGCTGTGTGTGTGCACAAAGCGCTGCGGAAATTTGATCAGCGTATCAGCGCGGCGATGCCGAATCATGATTTCTGAAAGCATCTGTCTGAGCTTTACAGAATTTTTGGGAAGGCGTTTGTCGCGTTCGGCGAGAAAATCGTCTTTGAACTTCTGCACAGTTGACAGATGACCAGGTTTGAGAATCGAAATCAGGTTGAAAAGCTCAATCATGTCGTTCTGTATCGGCGTAGCGGTGAGCATCAGCAGGTACTTGGTATTGATTGAGTTTACAAATTTCCAGTTCTTGGTTTTTCTGTTTTTCAGCTTGTGCGCTTCGTCGACAATCAACAGGTCATACTTGATCTGCTGTACGGTATTCTGATTTTTAGAGCTCTTGGCGGTATCAAGCGAAGCGATGATCAGATCGCTGTCATCCCAGTCGTTGATTTCAAGATGGTTTTTGAACGACAGGTCGAACTTGGTTTTGAGTTCCTGCTGCCACTGGGTGATCAGCGAAGCAGGCGTAAGAATCAGAACCTTTTTGGCCATGCCGCGCAACAGGTATTCTTTGAGAATAAGGCCAGCCTCGATAGTTTTGCCAAGACCGACTTCATCGGCCAGCAAAGCGCGACCGTTCAGTTTTTCGATTACCATTTTTGCCGTCTGTACCTGGTGAAAATAGGTGCTGACGCCAAAACAGGTTTTCAGCGATAACAGCTCATTTTCGCTGCTGCGGGCGGCGGAGAGCTCTTCCCCAAGCTGAACCAGACATGTTTCGCTGTATGGCGAAAATTCGCCTTTAACGATGCGTCTGAGCACTTCGAGATTATGGTTGTTGTAAGATATTGACTGATCTACGAAAGACGAAATCTTGATATCAATCTTGTCGTTGCTGACGACTGGTTCGCTGTCGCAGCCATTAAGCAGTCGCAGGCGATAGGTGCGGCGAGCCAGGTCGAGCAGTTCTATGCTCACGCTGTCGCCTTCGTTAACGCCTTTTTTGGTCCACCATTCGTTGAAGGTGAGGCACACCATGTAACCGCGCATCTTGTGATAAATCGCGGAGTGAACGATATCGTCGTCGTCGACAAAGGTGATTGAACTGAGGTCTTCGTTGAATGGGAAGAATTCTTTCATCTGCGGATTCAAGAACAGATAGCCCTGCTGAAAGGCTTTGCCCTTGATCTGAAAGGTGAAACTCTGCTCGCCACGGCTTTCGACCTTGATAAGGGGAGATTTTTCGGCTCTGGTCCTGGTAGAAATAGTATTGGGCATCATCAGGCTTTATCTCCCTTGGTATCCGGAATTACAATGATTTCGCCAATTTTGAGATTGTTGGCATTTAGGCCGGGGTTGGCATTCATAAGCTTTTTAAGCGCATCGCCGGCGCTGCTGCCGAGTTGTTCGCGTGCGATTTTACCAAGAGTATCGCCTTTCTGAACGGTATACGCCTTGGCGCCATCCAGGGATGTGTCAGGCATGCGGCCGGTTTTGGCAAGCGAACGGGTTACCTGCTCTGATTTGCCCAGCGGCTTGACATCGACGATGATTTCTTCGCCAACTTTAATTGAAGAAGGCTTTTCGATAAAGTTCAGGTCAGCTATTGTGCGTTCTTTGGCAGCCTGGCCATAGTATTTTTCGGCTATCGACTTAAGAGTGTCGCCTGGTTTGATTACATAGATCACCAGCTCTTCGTCGATGGTGCGCAACTTTTTGAATTCAGCCATGTCAATCTGTCGCGTCGGAGCGGCTGGTTCAACGTCTTTTGCCACTGCAGCAGTCGGAGCTTTAACTGTTGCGGGGGCCTTACCGGCAGGAACTTTGCTGACCGCTTTTACTGCTTTTTCAAGCGCTGCGGCTTTTTTGGCAGTCTTTTCGTTTTCGAATGGTATTTCTTTTGGCGGCATGACCGAAGAAGGCTCTGGCGGAGCTTCGGTATAAAGCGTTGTTATTTTAGTTTTTCCGTCACTCTGCACGCCCTGTAAAAACGAATACTTGTCAGACCATTCAATCGCGCCGTCGATTTTGCTGAAAATTCTGAAAGAAGCAGTTTTCTTTTCGTTTTCACTCACCGGCACTGACATTCTGAAAGTTTTCAGGCCGCCGGCAGCAATGGTGTCTCTCGGTTTCAAGGCATAGCTTCGCTTTTTTCCGGCTGCCTCAATTTCGACTCCAACCTGGTAGTTTCCTGAGCTGAGAGCCTTGTCGTCGGAATTAAAAACATGGGCCAGAACCAGTCCCTTGCCCGGGGCAAGTGCCTGATTATTGCTGTTCTGGGGTAGCTGCCCGATGAAAAAGCCGCGCAGCAGCGGGGCCGCCGAAAGGTTCGTGAGATTCAGCAGAAACAGCGACAGTAGTCCTGCGGATCTGACAGTTTGCCTCATTGTCATGTGCTCCTTAGTATCTTTTAAGTCTCTGTGAACAATATCGGCATACTTCGGGCAAGACCTTACCGGCAAAACTGAAAGAAATTGCACTAAGGATTATGACAGGCTTCGCATCAGCAAATTTTTATTCTGGCTTCGACGAAAAGCTGGCATGGCTACTTTTCATAATGATTAAAAGAATTCGACCCTACGCATACTGTCTATGCCGGGCTCTCGGCAGAATTAGGCCGTTCTTATGGCTTCAGCCATTAGAACGGCGTATGCCGAACTGCTCAGCGGCCCATTCGCTACAGCTATCGACAGCTGCGAATTTGAGGTAGGAGCTGTCGGGATTGCGTCAAAGTTGCCTGTCTCTCAGAGCTGCTTTGTGCAAAAAAGCTTCCGCGCATGGGACCGGGCGATCTCCATCCTGAGCCGCCCGGCATAAGCACCTCGTGTGCAAAAAACCTGCCTACGCCCTTGTTAACATTTTTGTAAAAGCAATTTTGCATCTTTTCTTTTTACAGGCGAAACTATTCATTCGATGTTGACAGAGGGCCAGTTTCAAAAATTAGCGGAAAATCCTGATCTTGAGCTGGCGCCACTTATAACGAATGGCAAACGCGGATCGCTGCGCAGAGTCGACTCTATGCCCTTGTTGGCGACATTGGGGGCAGACTCTTTTCTAGTGGGGGCTGCGAAAGGATTTTTTCCCGGGATAAACGGGTTAGTGCGCGGCCTGTTATTGTCGAGCAGATCGTAATTTATATCAGGGATATCGTATTTGCCAGCGGCTGACTGGGCAGACTTAACCAGCGGCTGCACAACACCACGCTGCGGGTCAGAGATAGCACCCTGCAGTCGGGTGAGCATTTCGCGCATTTCGAGGTTAACCCGCTTCTCTTCTTTGAGCTGACGGGCAATTACGCTGTCGTCAACGCCAGAGACGTCTAAGGCTTCGGGTTTGGTCATGATCTTATCTTTAACATTGGTCTGACCAAGATAATTGAGTAGAATTATAATGGCGACCAGACAATAGCCGCCCGCTATGAAAAGATTAGAAGTTCTTTTATCCGCTCGCATTATTTTTCCCTCACTGATACTAGCAGATAAATCTTCTTAAAGCAATTTGCCGAATTGCATACAGTAATAATCTATTTGTCTATTCATGAGGACTTTACTCAAAACAGGATTCGTCATACCGTTGCCTGTCACACAACATATTCCCTATTTTTTAAAACTTTTTTGGTTTTGGGGAGTATACTGTAGAGAGAGGATTGTGTCTGGGAATCTGATAATAGCGCTCCCTCATAGAAATCAATATAATTGAGATAGAGACGAACAATGAAAAAGTTTTTGTCTACCTGCTCTATGTGCAACAGATGCGAGACTGGCACAGCACGAAGAGGTTTTACTCTCGTGGAAATTTCTGTCGTCGTCGGGCTGGTGTCATTGTTGTCAGTCATGGTTTTCAGGTTCTACTTTCAGTCCAATCGCGCGCAGACGTCTCTTATCGAGGGACTGCAGATGCAGAGTACCATCGTGACCGGGGTGAACAAAGTTCTGCGGCAAATACGCCAGGGTACCGAGTTTATTGTCCCTGATCTCTCTGAACAATCTTCGATACTTGTCTTCAATGATTTTGAGAACAATACGGTCGCGATATTTCCCGTTCTCAACAAAGCGCTCAGCAAAGAAGAAAAAGAAGACATCTATGACCTGTACAGCTACAAAGCAGAAACAAAAAGCTTTGATCTGTCATCGCCGGTCCATAATCCGGACAACCTCAACCTGTTGTGCTCTGACATAAGCGATGTAAGCTTTCGGCTTGCCAACGCCAGGTCTCTGACCATCAGTTTCGCTTTCAAAAGAGCTGGCAAAAGTTATCAGACGATTACCGAGGGTTCACTGATGAACTCGGGGGATGTAAAATGAAAAGACGCAAAGCCTTCACCCTCCTCGAAATCATGATCGGCATGCTCATTTTAAGCGGCGTTCTGATAATCTATATGCAGTCAATGCAGTCTTCGCGCAAGAAAAACGAATTTTATTCTGAGCATTTCATTGCTTCGATAATGGCGGCCAAAGTTGTTGAGTCATGCTTTCAGGAAACCGACATCAACTTGTACGGAATCGAGGCACTCGGTCTTGTTGATGATGACGGAAAGAACCTCAACTTCAGCACGCCAGTTACCGATGGTCAGACGGTTTTTTTCAAAACCCCCGAGATCACCGACGAACAATACCCGCATCTTTACAGCATGTTCTCTAAAGATTTCATGCTCGACATAAATTCTGAAAAAGCTGCTAAACAGCATTTTAAACTTGATACCGCCTTCTCCTGGAAAGCCACCACCGGCGCCGGCAAGTTTAACTTTATGTGCAATTTTCCTGGCAGCGTGCTGGTCAAAGAACCTCATTCAACGTTTGCCTTTCCAGAAGCCAAACTCGAAAAGAAACTTGTCGAAAGATTCTTTGAGCAGAAGAACAAGAATCTGGGCACGATAATCAGTTCACCGACGGCACGCGAAGTAGCGCTGTCAACCGGAAGAATCTACTTTTCGGTGTCAAGTCTGCTCGCCGACAAACCCTTCACCCAGTCATTCGAGACGGCCGAGAAGCTCGCTGCCGAGCCACACGCGCCGAACTCAGCCAAATATCACCAGGCTACTGATATTTATTTTAATATTGCCCGCGACATTCTCGATCTATCACTCTATCTAAAACCAGAAGTAGAGCGCCTTAACCGAGATCTCGACAAAATAGACTCAATGGATCTTCGTACCAGAACGCGACTACAGGTATTTATCAAACGGGCCGGCCACGCCGTCGACAAACTGCGCCAGATTTTTCTCATATCGGTAAACGAAGCGGCCAGCAGATACCGCGAACAGATGAAAAGTTCAACTTCGCTGCGACACCAGCGCCTGATGATCGAAAAGTGTCTGAGCATGCACCGCCTGATGATGGTAAGCGTAGATTTCTGCGAAGGTGTTTTTGTCAGCGGCGACCCACGCAGCATCATTCGCGCCGAGTATTCTCGGCTTCTCGCAGAACTTGAAAAGTTTTTTGCTGATAAAGACCCTTCAATAATGCGCCTCGCCGCCCAGGAAAGAAAATTTGTCCAGAATAACCAGATCAAAGAACGTTATTTTGTCTGTGACCTGGTCTATCAGCTTTTCGCCGAAATATCTTCACTGCAAACGAAGCTTCCTGACCCAGACCCCGGTGTACCTGACCCAGACCTTACAGTGATCGGTCAACCTAGCGGCAACGGCACCGCGGTTGGCGCCGTGACCTGGGCCCAGGATCAATTGAATGGCGGCAGCGGCAAAGGACTCAACGTAAACAACGGCAAAAAAATCTGCGACGACCCAACCGCCTGGAACGACTGGTGCCTGGCCTTTGTCAACGCGGCTTATAACCGGAGCAAAGAAGAATTGCTGGCTGAATCGGCCATAGAGGCATACAACGCCATGAAACGCGGCGGCAAAATCCTTACCACTGGCCGTCCTCCCGCCGGAGCGATAATGTTCACCGACGCTTCTTCCAGCTACCCTTACGGGCACATTTTTATTGCAACTGGCAGAACCAATGAAAACGGCGAACCTCTGGTAATATCAACCGGTTCTGCCGCTTCGTTTGACGGAGTGCGCGAGATGACACTCGCAGAGATGATCAATTTGAGTTCAGGAAGGTATCTTGGCTATGTAGCGCCATAAAGGCTCTAAGGATAGAGGTTAAATTTATGAGATCAAAAAATGCGGGCTATATATTTCCTCTCATACTCATGGCGACCCTTTCGATAGGGTTCTTTACCATGACGCTGGTACAGCTGCAGTCGTCACATCATGATCAGTTGCAACATCTTAATAATTATCAGCACGCGCTGAATCTTGCCTACTCGGTTAATGTCGAAGTGCTGAGCGAGCTGCGCGAAAAACAGTGGAGCGAGCGCTTCTTTAAAGGCAAGCCCGTCTACAGATATAACCAGAAGCTTTTTGGCGGCGTTTATGACGTCTGTATCGAAGACTACGAAACAGACAAATACACATTTAATGTAAAAATCCGTACAACTCTTGGCAATAACAAAAATCTTTTTTACTGGCGCCAGAAATACATACCCAACATGCTTGATTTCACCAGACTCACCTTTACCGTTGCCTTTGGTGAGTATTCCCCCGACCTGTTTGAGCCGGCAAAGAAGTCTGAAGTCGACAAGATGGTCGATGATAAGCTGAAAAATGCCGACGACAACCGTACTGAAGCCGCAGAAATCGCCAAAAACCTCAAAATTGAGCCAACCCTCGGAGCAGTTATCAGCAAACTCGGCGCCTTACCAACAGGAGTCAACGTTAGCCAGATCAAAGGCGATAGTCAGCTGAGGCCATCAGCTCCGGTTCTTGGCACACAACCTTCGAATCAGCCTAAAGAAAAAGCGTCTGAAGCTCTTGCCGACCTTGCAAAAGATGTCGAACCGGTAGACCGGCTTGATCTGCCAGCAGAAGGCCGCAGCATATGTGATTCTAACCTGATGATCCGGTCCGAGCCCTGGGGCACAGTCGTCAGCACTATCCCGCCAGGCGCAGCAGTCGAAGTTCTCGGGCTGCAGGGAGACTTTTTTGAAATCAAACGCAGCGGCACCAGCGGCTTTTCGCACATAAACTGGATAGCAGTGCCAGGTCATACTCCTTCTGGAGTCGAACCGCCACGCCCCCCCGGAGCGCCACCAGCATGGTAGCCGCCTAATCTTTTACCAGAAGCACAATCGCGTGGCAGGCAATTGCCTGCCTTTTTCCTATTGCGTCGAAACCCTCGTTGGTACCAGCCTTTAGCGATACCTGATTCTGTTCTAACCGCAGCGCACCTGCCAGCGTATTAATAATCGCGGCGCGATGCGGTGCAATTTTGGGGACTTCGCA
Source organism: Candidatus Riflebacteria bacterium HGW-Riflebacteria-1 (assembly GCA_002839445.1). GTDB lineage: Bacteria > Muiribacteriota > Ozemobacteria > Ozemobacterales > Ozemobacteraceae > Rifleibacterium. The sequence goes on along the minus strand of PGYB01000009.1, from coordinate 136,821 downwards.
GTGAATCATGCAGTCGAGATTACCAATGCGGTAACCAGCTTCGGCAACTTTTGCGCGCACGACTTCCAGCAGTTTGAGTGATGCAATGCCTTTAAAGGCAGGATCTGTGTCAGGAAAAAGCTGGCCGATGTCGCCGAGCGCCAGCGCGCCCAGCATGGCATCCATTATTGCGTGAATCAGCGCATCTGCGTCAGAGTGACCTTGCAGGCCAAGCTCAAACGGAATCTTTACACCACCAAGCCAAAGTGCGCGCCCTTCGACCAGCGCGTGAATATCGTGCCCCATGCCAATTCTGAACTGTTGCATCAGGCCACCTCGGCCGACAGCAGAGATGTGGCAGTTTCGCGAGCCTGCGCGTCAACTTCCAGCAACTGCCCGACAGTTGTTACCTGCTTGTTGCTGAATGAATCCATGGTTTTTCTGATAATGGCAGGTATGCTCATAAAGCCGATCTGCCGTCTGAGAAAAGCCGCGACAGCGATCTCGTTGGCGGCGTTGAGCACGCACGGCATGATGCCACCAGCGCGACCAGCCTCATAGGCGTAAGCCAGGCAGGGAAACCGCGTCGTATCGGGCGGCTCGAAGGTCATGCTGGCAACTTTCGCCAGATCGAGAGGTGGCAATGGCGGCGACCAGCGCGTTGGCCAGCTCAGGGCATACTGAATCGGCAATTTCATATCGGGCCAGCCAAGCTGTGCTATCACCGAGCCGTCAGAAAATTCCACAAGACTGTGGATAATCGACTGCGGGTGCACAACAACCTCGATGTTGTCGTAAGCTGCGTTAAACAGCCAGTGCGCCTCGATAACCTCAAGGCCTTTATTCATCAGGGTTGAAGAATCTATGGTGATCTTGCCGCCCATGTCCCAGTTCGGGTGTTTGAGCGCCTGTTCAGGAGTAACCGCGGCCAGCTGCCCGCTGCTGAATTGGCGGAAAGGCCCACCTGAAGCGGTTATTATGATTTTATGCAGCGGATTTGTTTGCGCACTCTGCAGACATTGAAAAATCGCCGAGTGTTCGCTGTCAACCGGCAGCAGATCGACGCCGGCGCGCTTTACCGCCTGCATGACCAGACTTCCGCCGACAACCAGGGTTTCTTTGTTGGCAAGGCATATCTGCAGCCCCTTGTCTATTGCAGCCATTACCGGGCTCAGGCCGGCCGAGCCGACAATGGCCGCGACCACTGCGTCAAGCGGCTGCACTTCGACTGCCGCGACAATCGCTTCGTCACCGGCTTCAACTCTTATCTGGCTGCCGGAAAGTGCATTTTTGAGATCACCATAAGCGCTCTTGTCGGCAATAACCACCAGGTCTGGATGACACTCCAGTGCCTGTTTCGCGAGCAACTGCCAGTTTTTGCCGCCGGTTAACGCTCGCACACTCAATCGATCGGGGTTGTTACGAACAACCTCAAGAGTGCTGCAGCCTATCGAACCAGTGGCACCAAGAATCGCAATGTTTTTCATCTCTTTGAGCCTCAGGTGTTCTTTCGGGTAATGTGCTCGATAAAGACATTTACCGCCATGCCGTCGAGATTTTTGACGGCATTCATGGCGCGCCTGCGATCAGTGAAAAGCGCGAACACTGACGGCCCGCTTCCCGACATCATCGCAACGCCCTCTCCGGTAGAGTTCAGCAATTCCTTGATTTTGAGCACTTCTGGATGACGGTGCAGGGTTACCGATTCGAGATCATTGAATACGAGAGCCTTGAGCGCTTCGATATCGCGGCGCCGATACGCCTGCAAAACCTCGCCGAACGCTTTCTCTTTGGCCTGATTGTTGCCAGAATGATAATTTTCGTAGGCCCAGCGCGTCGAAACACTGACACCAGTCGGCACAGCGATTACTACGACAAGCGGTGGCTTTGGTGGCTCATAGAAACTGAGTATTTCGCCGCGGCCTTCGGCAAGCGCCAGGCCACCATGCACGACAAATGGCACATCAGAACCAATACTGGTTGCCATGTTCATGATATCGGGAACAGTAACCGCCTTGTCATAAAGACGCGCAAGGCCGGTAAGCACAGCGGCCGCATCGGTGCTGCCACCGGCCAGGCCGGCCGCCACCGGAATTTTCTTGTCAATGTTAATTGCCAGGCGCGGTTCTATCGAAAAGCGGTCGAGAAAAACTGTTGCAGCGCGGTGCACGAGATTAGTGCCATCAAGCGGCACATCTGGATTATCGCAGAAAATTCTGATGCCCGGCTCGCCAATTTCCTTAAGAGTTATGGTATCAGCCAGCGAAATCGTCTGCATGATGCTTGCCAGCTCGTGATAACCGTCTGGCCGCTTATGCTTAACCCATAAGGCGATGTTGATCTTGGCTGGGGCCTGTAATATCAAGGTTTTCTTCATTTTTTTACCTGTGTCTGCTGTGTTATGTTCTTGGTGAGAAGAGCTGCGAGAATTTCTAAATCCTGCGGGCCGGTAATCTTGTTGTTCTGCTCTGAGCCTTCGGCCAGAAAAATTTCATGACCCAGTTTTGCCATTATACTCGACTCGTCGGTAATAGCAAGGTCGTTGGCGACAGCGTATTCGAGTGCCTGCAGAAGCTGATCGCAGCGAAATATCTGCGGTGTCTGCAGCCTGAAAACTTCGCGACGATCAAGATGTTCTGCCATTTTGCCGCCGGCAGCTTTAACCAGGGTGTCTTGTGAAGGCACAGCACAAACGGCGTTGCCACAGGTTTCTGCTTTCAGCAGAGCTGCCCTGGCAAGTTCGGGGGTCATGCCGGGTCGGGCCGCATCATGCACCATTACCCAGCCGCCAGCTGTCACCGCGCGCAACCCGTTCATAACCGAATCCTGGCGGCGTTCCCCGCCGGCAATAATGTTAAAAGGCCGACCAGCAACAAACCCGCGCAACAGTGCACGGCCCTCTTCGATGCGATCAGCTGGCAACACCAGTATTATTTCGTCAACCAGATCCAGGCTGGCAAAGCATTCGAGGCTCCACTGCACCACCGGTCGCCCGCCCAGCTCGACGAACTGTTTGGGAACCACTGAATTCATGCGGGTCCCCATGCCGCCCGCCACTACTAATGCAGTGACTCTGGTGTTATTGAGCATGCCGAGATCTCATTTCTGCCTTAAGTAAATATAGTCAGCCATGTCAGCGAGCAGGGGCACTGGTTGAGAAAGCTGCTGCAGCAAGCTGTGCGCTTCGGCAAGCGTTTTCTGCGCGTAATCGCGGGCACCCGGCAGGCCAAGCAGCCCCGGAAAGGTCGTCTTGCCGAGACTGGCATCGCGGCCAGTCTGCTTGCCAAGTTCTTTCTGGTCGCCCTCGACATCGAGAAGATCGTCTTTAATCTGAAAAAGAAGTCCGATCTTCGCGGCAAAAGCCTCAATTATGCAGTATTCTGCAGGCTGATAGTCAGCGAGAATAGCCCCTGTCTGCATCGGCGCCTTGATCAAAGCCCCGGTTTTCTGGCGGTGTATCGTCTCAAGAGTAGCAATATCGGTTTCGCGGCGCTCAAATGTCATATCGAGCATCTGTCCACCGACCATGCCAGCGTAACCGGCAGCCTGCGCCGCGAGGCGAACAATGGCGATGTTCTTTTCAGCTGCGACGCCGTATTGTGCCAGCTCAGTCAGCCACTCAAAAGCGAGCGTCAGCAGGCTGTCACCCGCCAGTATCGCGGTGCCTTCGCCAAAAACCTTGTGATTTGTCGGCTTGCCGCGCCGGTAATCATCGTCATCCATAGCCGGCAGATCATCGTGAATCAGCGAATAAGCATGAATCAGCTCAAAAGCGCAACCGGCGCGCAGGGCGGCCTCACTTTCAACGCCGCGACTCTCGGCAACCAGCAGACAAAGGGCGGGCCGTATGCGCTTGCCACCGGCCATGGCACTATATCTGACGGCTTCATTGAGCCGACCAGACGTTGCCGGGCTTGGCGCGGGCAGCCATGCATCGAGCGCCTTGTCGACGCGAGCAGATATGCTCTGCAGCGCATGCACAAAGTTGTTGTCGCTGCTGCTCATCGCCCGTCTTTTTCCGGATCGAATGGGGCCTCTGACTGGTTTTTGACATCGCCAAGCAGCTGCAGCATTTTTTCTTCAGTAGAATCAAGAACTGCCGCGCACTTTTTGCTGAGTGCAGTGCCAAGTTCGTAAAGCTTGAGGCCAAGCGCAAGCGGTGTGCCTTCCTGTTCGAGCGCGCTGGTGACCATTTCAAGCCTTTCCATGGCGGTTTCGTAATCGAGCTTTTCGACCTGTTCGGGCGTAATCTTGATCAGTTCAAGAATATCTTCTTCTTTAAGACGCGGCATCGGCGCTCTCCTTTTTTACGTTCACGACTCTGGCAACAGCCTTTCCATCGGCAAAACACAGGGTAAGTTCCTGATCCTGGCTCAGGCCGGCAGTGGAATTAATCACCCTGCCCCCACTGTCTGTCGCCATGATATAGCCTCTTTTCAGCAATGTAAGCGGGTTAAGCCCGGCCAAACGCGACACCGCCATCGCGTAACGATGCTGCGCACGGGTTATGAACTGCTTAAAACCTGACTCCATCTCTCTTCCCAGGTTCATCACGCGAACCCGACGCTCGGCAACGAGCAGCGAAGGTTTCACGAGAAACCGGCACGACGCCGCGCTGCGATATCGTTCGCGCTCCAGTGCCAGCCGGCTTTTGGCCGAGCGGTTCAAACGCCCGGTCTGGCGGGCAATAAGGTCGAGCAATTCAGATTTAACCGGAACAACCAGCTCGCCGGCTACTGATGGCGTAGCTGCCCGCCGGTCAGCGACCATATCGGCAATTGTGGTGTCGGTCTCGTGCCCCACCGCCGAAACAACCGGCTTGACTGAAGCGCTGATAGCTCGTGCTACGGCCTCTTCATTGAAGCACCAGAGGTCTTCGAGGCTGCCACCGCCGCGGGCGACGATTATGACATCAACCCGTGCATCCTGGTTGAGGCGTTCGATACCGGCAACAATTTCGGCAACTGCGCCCTCGCCCTGCACTTTTGCGGGCACGAGGTAAATTGGCATATTCTGGAAGCGGCGCCGGATTACGCGAAAAATATCCTGAACAACTGCGCCACGCGGCGAAGTCACTACCCCTACCCCACGTGGAATAAATGGCAACTCGAGTTTGCGTTCAGAGTCAAACAGGCCTTCGGCCTGCAGTTTCTTTTTGAGCTTCTCGAATGCTTCATACAGCGCACCAATTCCGGCCGGGCGCAGGTCGCTGACCACGATCTGATATTCACCACGCGGTGGGTACACTGACAGACCGCCGAAAACCATTACAAAATCGCCATTCTTGAAATCGTGCGCGATTTTTCGACGGTTGCCGGCCCAAAGCGCTGCCTTAATCACCGCCTGATCGTCTTTCAGCGTGAAGTAACAATGGCCGGAGGCTGCTTTAACCAGATTGGAAATCTCGCCCTGCACCCATAGCCCTGAAAGCAGGCGGTCATTCTCGACCAGGCCTTTGAGGTGCCTGGTGAGATCCTGCACGCTCAAGACCTTGGCAGGAAAAGGGACTTCGGGTTTGAACAGGTTCATCTGAATAGTCTGGCTCAGGCAGCAGCTACGGCAGCTTTTTCCTGAGATTTATCTTCGTTGTGTTCCTTAAGAAAGGCCGAGAAATGTTTGTCGACGAAACTGGTTGAGAAGTTTCCAGAGCGGAAGTCCGGGTGCCTCATGACATAAATATCAAAAGGTATTGTCGTTTCAATACCCTTGATTTCGTATTCACGCAGAGCTGCGCTCATGCGGTCGAGGGCTTCGTCGCGCGTGCGACCCCAGACAACGAGCTTGGCCACCATTGAATCGTAGTTAGAGCTGATCAGATAGCCCTGGTAAGCGGCGGAATCGACGCGCACCCATGGACCGCCCGGGACCAGGTATTTTTCGATGCGGCCAGGGCAGGGAATAAACGACATTGCCGGATCTTCGGCGTTAATGCGGCATTCGACCGCCCAGCCATAGGGTTCGACAAGATCGGCTTCGATCGGCAAATGTTCACCGGCAGCCACGAGCAGCTGCAATTCGACGAGGTCGTAGTTGCAGACCATTTCGGTAACCGGGTGTTCGACCTGCAGGCGGGTATTCATTTCCATGAAAAAGAACTTTCCATCGCTGTCGAGGAGGAATTCAATAGTACCGGCATTGTAGTAATTGATCGATTTTGCTGCCTTGATCGCGGTTTCAGCCAGCTGACGACGCAGTTCAGGGCTTACGGCCGGCGATGGCGATTCTTCGATGAGCTTCTGGTGGCGGCGCTGAATCGAGCATTCGCGTTCGCCAAGAGCCACGATTTTGCCATGTCGGTCGCCGATGATCTGCACTTCGATATGCCTTGGGTTGCGCATGTATTTTTCGACATACACACGTTTGTCGGCAAATGACGACTCGGCCTCGCCCTGCGCCATGCGGAACAGATTGTTAAAATCTTCTTCGCGCTCGACCAGGCGCATGCCTTTGCCGCCGCCGCCTGAGGTAGCCTTGATCAATACCGGAAAGCCAATCTGGCGTGCGATTTCGAGCGCTTCGCTTTCAGTTTCGACGCTGCCCTGCGAACCGGGCATTACCGGCACGCCGGAGCGGATCATCAGGTCGCGGGCTACTGATTTCTGGCCCATGCGTTCGATGGCGCGGTATTCAGGCCCGATAAAAACAAAGCCGCATTTTTCGACGATTTCAGCGAAACTGGGGTTTTCAGAGAGAAACCCATAGCCGGGGTGTATGGCTTCACAGTTGGAAGCATGCGCCACCGACAGAATATTCGGGATATTGAGGTAAGAGAGGTCGGGGCGGGCCGGCCCGATACAATATGCTTCGTCAGCCATCTTCACGTGCAGGGCATTTTGATCGGCTTCAGAATAGACGGCAACGGTTGCGATGCCCATTCTTTTGCAGGTTCGAATAATACGTACGGCGATTTCGCCGCGATTAGCGATAAGAATTTTTGAAAACATCAATGGACTCCTGAAAAATAAGAGTTCTGGCGCCGCTATTAGTGCGGCGACTTGGTGGTTCAGTCTATGTTAACGACGAAAAGCAGGCGGCCGTAGTCGACTATTGAGCCGGGTTCGACTGCCACCGTGGCGATAACGCCATCAAGCGAACACTTGACGCGGTCCTGAAAGCTGATTCCCTTTATCGAGCCGAGAATTTCGCCCTTTTTGATGCGGTCGCCAGTTTTGAGCTGACGGTCGGCAAAAGAAAACGAGCCAACCTTGTCTGATCTTATCTCGACCTGGGTCCGCTGGACGCCATTGCCGTTTTCAGCCAATTCCGGCACAGATACGGCGGGGGCTGCAACAACTGGGGGCCTGTCGAGCTGCATTCTGATCTTGTGATCCTCGCCCAGCTCAAGCTCAATATGGTCGAAGCCGTTCTCGTGCATGGCTTCATAGATTCTTTTGATCTGTTCTGCTTCCATGTGCTTATTCCTGTTCATTACAAATTTGCAGGCACCACATGCTAACACAAGCCCGCCTCCGATTCAACCCGCCGCAAAAGTCAGCAGCAATTCTGGTATTCGAATTGGTAAGGCTTTCGGCAAGGGTTTCGTCGGGATCGTTTGTGTTATCCTGTATCTACGCGGAGTTTCGGGCCTCTACCAAGATAGCTGTTTAAAAGAGTTGCCCAGTCCGTCCACAATGCTAGTCTAACAGCCCATCTAATATGCTCCACAAATCCTTGGAGTGGTAGAGTAATTGTGGACACAGAGTTAAGATAGTAAAATTTGATAGCGAGGTGTTCAAATGAAAAAGGCAGTGCAGATTAGAAGAATGTTTACAAAGGGATTAAAGCAGGACGCAGTGAAAATGATAACAGAACAGGGCCATAGCATCGCGGAAGTGGCTAAAAATATGAGTACAAGCTACAACGTCCTGTGCCGCTGGAAAAAGGAGCTGTCAGAATCCAGCTCCGTTGAAGTTGACGCCTGAAACTTGAGCTGAAAAGGCTTCAAAAAGATAATAAGAGACTGGAAATGGAGCGCGAAATCTTAAAAAAAGCGGCCTTCTTCGCGAAAGAATCTCAATGAGATTTGATTTCATACAGTCGCAGAAGAAGGCCTATCCCATAACAGTTATGTGTTGGGTTCTTAATGTTTCCTGCAGCGGCTTTTTCGCCTGGCGCTAGAAGTCTTTAAGCAAGCGCGATCATGAGACGGACTTGCTAAAGCCTTTGGTGAAAGAGATTCAGAACACACACAAATCTTCATGCGGGAGTCGCAGAATGGCAGAAAAGCTTACGGAAGCTGGTATGCCGACTGGCCGGTTTAAAGCTGCCAGATTGATGAAAGATACGAACGCGCTCTTTGTTCCTCCCCGTAAGTTCCGGGTGACAACTGATAGCAAACATAATTTCGAGGTCTAAAGATTCTCCTATTTTAAAACTTTTCTCAAATTAAATTCGGATAACGTCTACAAAAATTCAAGCCCCAGAAGATTACGCAGCAGAAAACGAAAAGTCGCCCAAGTCCGCTTCAGGCGATGCTTCCGAGAGACAATAAAGAAGATGCCACTTAGTGAAAATATAGATTTGAGAATCGACCAGATGAGATACCGAAGCTTCAGCTTCTGACGCTCACGGACGACATCTTTGATCTCCGATTTGTTGAGCTTGCCGGTGAGCAGACTGCCATTCCAGTTCAGGGCCGAATAGTCCTTCGGGTGTATCTCCTCGCCCACCATCTCATATAGGCGGGTGCCTGGAAGGGGTATGGCAATAGAAAACACGTAGATGTCAGCCCTGATCTGATCAGCCAGACTCCTTGTGGCTGCAAGATCCGCAAGCGTCTCAGTAGGAAACCCGATGATGAAGTTGGCCAGGGTTCGAATCCGATGTTTCTTGGCAAGCTCAAAGGAGTGAATGACCTGCCCGACCTTAATCTTTTTGCCGATGACCTCGTCCAGAATACGCTGACTGCCAGATTCTACCCCGAAATCCATCTGGATACATCCATAACTCTTCATCTCAGCAACGAAACCGTTGGTCAACGAGTCTACGCGTGACTGACAACCCCAAATAACATTATAATCGGCAAGTATTTTGGCCACAGCGGTGGCGTGATTTCTGTTGACAGTGAACGTGTCATCGAGAATCCATATGCCCTCGACACCTTTTTCTTCTGTCAGATAGCTGACCTCCTTCTTGATACTCTCAATCGGGCGAAAACGGAGCTTTCTGCCAAATATCGAGTTGCATCCACAGAAAGAGCAGCTGAACGGACAGCCGCGGGTCGTTAGTAGCAGAGCCCCGACCATTGGCAAACCGCGGATTATCTCCACCCCAAAATCAAAATAACGGGGGTCGATTTTTTTGTATGAGGAGATAAGGTCAAAATTCAACTCCGCTTCCGCCATCAGTTGCCGTGGCGGGTTGACAACAGGGTTGCCATTCTGCTTCCAGGCCAGACCCTCAATCGTTTGCCACTGCTCATCGCCTTTTAAAACCTGTTCTACAAAACTGTGTAAGGTCTTCTCACCTTCTCCGATGCAGACAAAATCAAATCCATTGTCCAGAAAATCTGAGGTACGATAAGTAGGCTGCGATCCTCCAACAATCGTGAAAACCTGCCCATAAAAGGCTTTGATAGCCGAATTAATCCGGACGACCTCGTCAAACTCCATGTGGGTACAGGAAAAACAAACCACCTTGGGCTTCAACTCTTGCAAGCGCTCGATAATTGCCCGTTCTCTTTCTCCAAGAGGGATTTTTTGTGGATGGAGTCCGGAATCGACGATGAGGCTGGGGACACCCTGCACCTCTAAGTAGCTAGACAGGCAGAGGATGCCGGTCGGGTACATACTCTGATACCAAAGAGATGGATTGATTACGAAAACAATATCTTCAGGGCGGTACAACTGGAAGAGTTCTGCAGAGGACATAGCGACATCCTTAGGTCAGGTCGTCAAAATTTCTTTTGAAGTTGAAAACAGCTGTTACCTGCGAGAACAGGCACGATAGAGTCATGCCGAGCGGCATGAACGCCAGAAAAAAGCATGGTGGTAGTGGCTGATACACTTCGCTTTACCGGTTCATAACAGATCTTGTGGATACAGGAAATAGCGTGCGAGGAAGAAAGGCAGCCCGCCCATGGCGCATCGGAAGCTCACTAGGTAAAATGACTGAGTGTCGGCGTTGACCGGCTCACATATTGGGCTGACACGGTATTAGACAACAGCATGGTGCAGGTAAATTTCCTTAACCGCTGATCTAAGACATACATATTAGATCTCGATATCAGTCTTCTTGCCTCAGGCTTTAACCAGATGCACCAAGACCTAGTTACAGAGAAACGACAACGAAATGGCGATGTTACCATCCAGATAGTCATTGTCGCTAGATTTAGATAGGAATTTCCTTTTCCACATCTAGAATACCACTCCTCTTTTTTTCGAGTCAAGAAGGTTTCTCGTTAAAATTTGAGGAATGAGCCTAGCTTTTATCAGTTTCTGTGGTAACATGAAAACGCCTACTCGTTTGTGGTGTTACCGGGCTCAAACCACTGCATTCGATGAGTTTTACAGCACAAACTAAATCAGGAAAAGCGAGTTGCTTTATGCCAACGACTTCCTTAACCAGTTGCAACAGCCTCACTTATTTTCACAGGTAATTCCACGTTCGAGTAATAAAAAATGACAGGAAGGAAAAGTATGGATCACTTCAACACAACAAGGTCATTTTACCGAAATGTAATAAAGCCTACAATTCAGTATAGTACAAAAAGGCGAATTGACATCCTTCTTGATTACGTTGACGGCAAGCGGGTTCTAGATTTGGGATGCGTTGAACATGAAGCATCGATTGAAAAGAAGGCCGATTGGTGGTTGCATGGATTAATTAAACAGAGAGCCAGCGACGTTGTTGGCGTGGATTGTGACACCAACGCAGTTGATGATTTAAAACAACGAGGCTATAATGTACGCACAGCAGATGTAGAGGATATGCAATTATACGATCAGTTTGACGTCGTCATCGCAGGCGAGTTGTTCGAGCATCTGACAAATCATCGATCCTTTCTGAATTCTGTTCGACTTCATTTAAATGAAGATGGACTGTTTGTCGCAAGCATACCTAATGCAAATTCTCTTAATTATTTTATGCAAACCCTCGTTTACGGTCATGAAATTGATGGCTGGGACCATACCTCTTTTTTTACACCGGTCACGCTTACCGTCATGTTGAAGAAGTGTGGATTTATGCCTGTCAAAATTATACTCTATCAGCCCGATGAAATATTTCATCATGAGCAAAGGGTTAGGAAAATTCTTGCGTATTTGTTTAATCGTATTCAGCAAGCTGTTTGTTGGTTTAGACCCTCTTTATCACGTGGACTGATCGTCGTGGCAAGACCGGTCAACAATTAAAAATATTTTCACTCGAAAAGTTGCCTTCAGAAAACCCTTTGAGGCAATAAGACTTGAAGTTAAAAAGGATGAGAGTTGACAATGTTATCATTAGCTCTGACAAATAAAAATAAGCAGTGGATCCAATTACGTAGAGGTCTTTCTCGTTCTCTTTTTTCTGTCATTCGTTGTTCAAAGCTTTTTTGTTTGCAGCACTGCCAAGCTGAGTGGATTAACGGTTCAATTAATTGTCAGGACGGGGTATAACTATGAAAAAAACAGTAGCCATCGTTGTTGCTTTTTTGAACGAAGAGGAAAACCTATCCGAGTTGTACCAAAGGGTGAGCGCGGTTTTTGAAAAGGAACCGGAGGAAGTCCAGTTTCTTTTTGTAGACGACGGCTCGACCGATGGAAGTTTACAATGTTTGGAACAAATCCGTCAAAATGACCCAAGGGTTAGAATTCTTCAACTCTCACGCAACTTCGGTCATCAGATTGCTATCACAGCAGGAACGGATCATGCCGATGCCGATGCCGTTGTCATTATTGATGCCGACCTGCAGGATCCGCCAGAAGTCATTCCCGACCTGATAGTCAAATGGCGCGAAGGCTTTGAAGTGGTCTATGCAGTTCGTAAGAGCCGTGAGGGAGAAACCTGGCTTAAGAAATTCTTGGCGGCATCTTTTTATCGAGTCTTCTATATGCTGGCCAAAGTGAACGTGCCGATGGATGCTGGCGACTTTCGGCTGGTTGATCGCAAGGTGGTAGACGCGCTTAAAGAGGTGCGTGAACTGCACCGCTTTATGCGCGGACTCACATGCTGGGTCGGCTTTAAACAAGGAGCTGTTTATTACGATCGCGCCGCACGCAAAGCTGGAGAAACAAAGTATCCCGTCTGGAAATCGCTCCGGTTGGCCTTCGATGCTATCACCTCTTTTTCCGCCACTCCGTTGCGCTGGATGACCGTGCTGGGCGCGTTGATCGCGTTCAGCGGATTTATCCAGGGTATACGGGTTATTGCCGGGCGGATTTTGCACCCAGAAAGTTTCGAACCCGGTTGGGCGACGGTCGTAGCGCTCATTCTTTTGCTGGCAGGGGTTCAGCTTCTCAGTCTCGGTCTAGTCGGCCAATACGTCAGCCGCATATTTGAAGAGAGCAAAAAACGGCCGCTGTATTTTCTGCGCAATCAGTAAGAGGATTTTCTGTTATGAACCAAGCCCCCCCGCCGCTCGTATCCGTCTGCATTCCTCTTTATAACGGCGGACTCTATATCCGTGAGGCCATCGAATCGGTGCTGGCTCAAACGCTGACAGACTGGGAGCTGATCATCACCGACGATGGATCAACCGACGGTTCTGTGGCAACAGTTTGTTCGTATTCTGACCCGCGGATTCGCTATCTGCTTAATCCGAAACGGCTGGGCGCGGTGGGGAATTGGAACCGTTGCGTAAACGAAGGACGGGGGCTTTACCGCAAGCTGCTTTGCCACGATGACCGGTTGCATCCAGATTGCCTCGCCCGACAGGTGTCAACTTTTAAGCAACCCGGAAATGAATCAGTTTCGCTGGTTACCTCTGCACGGCGGATCGTCAGTCCTGAAGGAGTCACCATTCTCACCCGCCGATGGAAAAGGCAGGATCAGATAATCGCCGGGCGCAAAGCCGTTCAGCAGATTGCCCGATCTGGAACAAATCAGATCGGTGAACCTGGCGCGGTGCTATTTCGCGCATCCGACTGGAATGCCATGAACGGCTTTAGCACACGCTATCCTTACGTCATTGATCTCGATTTCTGGCTTAAACTACTGTGGCGTGGAGACTGCTATTATTTAACGGATCCACTCTGCGACTTCCGAGTTTCAGCGCAAAGCTGGAGCTTTCAACTTGGCGCGCAGCAGGCCCGGCAATTTATAGGGCTGATTGGTGAAACAGCGCGACTCTCCGACTCGCCGATATCGCAATTTGATTGCTTTCTCGGACTTTGCAAAGCCAAAGCGGGCGCTTTAATCCGCCATCTGATTTACCGCATGGTGTGCAACATCCGTAAGGATACGAAGCAATGAACCTCGGAGAATTCAAATGTATGCTGTGCGGTGCGACAGTTTTCCGTCCATGGTTGACAAGATGCCCTGACAATTATCTACAAAAGGGCTGCTTGGTTAATTATGTTGAGTGCAAAGCCTGTTTGCTGGTTCAACAGCATCCATTGCCTGACGATGTGGGCGCACTCTATACCGATTATCCGGTTCATTCTTCGCGGAATCTGATGCAGCGTCTTGCCCGCCGCATCTTCCATCGGCAGGTTTATTACCGACCACCAGCCTGTTCGGCAGATCTCAGCCTGCTTGATTATGGATGCGGGGACGGAACCTTTTTGTGCGAGATGAAGGGCCGGTTCAAGTCTCTTTATGGGTTCGAACCAGGTTGCTCACACGCAGAAAAGCTCTCCGCCCTGCTTGATGTTCCGATTTTCAGCTCGACTGAGAATCTTCGGCAAGAGCTTGCCGGGAAAATAGACCTCATCACGGCGCACTTTGTTTTAGAGCATGTCTCCGATTTCCAGGAGGCATTTCAAACGTTCCAGACGCTGCTGAAACTTGGTGGCACACTCTATGTCGCAGTGCCGAATATCCGTTCATGGGAGATTAATTTGTTCAAAAAGTTCTGGCACGGGTTGGATGCGCCACGACATCTTGCTTTTCCCGATCCAGTGCACTTCAAGATGCTGACAGACCGGTATGGATTCAATATCGGCGGGACTTCGTTTGCGGCGTTTCCCAATACGCTGGCGGGCAGCCTGGCGACGGTTTTATCCGGGCGTTGTCACCCCTTGCTCTTTATGGGGTTGATACTCCCGTGCTGGCTGGTTTCTTTGTGTGCGCCGCAAGGAACACTGATTATACAAATGGTTAAAGCATAATATGTTGTCGGTTCACAACTTTATTATGGATAAAAACAGGGCTATCCTGTTCGTCTCTTGAAAACCTTGAACGCGCCGGCTTCCTTTAGAAACTGGTAGTTGGTCTGAAAAAGTAATTTGAAGCGATCATCCAGCATAAGAAATTCGATGAAATTGAACCGGCTTATCCCTATCGCCTGACGGTCCAGGCGATCATCCGAAAAGATATAATCCGGTTTCCGCGTCGCAATGTCCTCGACGGTTATGTCGATATATGATTGCAACAACTCCCAAGTTTCCGATCCGTTTTTATAAGGAAATGGGCCGTCAAAAGGATCTATGCCGTGATAGAGTTTTGCTAGAATTAGCGCAGAACCTCGCTGGGTGGTTTGTATACCACAATAGTTGAACGCCGGAAAAGCGGACCAGCAGGAAAATGTCAAGAGGTGAGCCTTCTTCCCCCCACCCAACTCCCTAATTTGGTTAATTAATGCTTGAGTATCTCCCCCACCAGAACAAAATAAGTTCAACCCTGATATAAAAAGAATATACATCACCGGAAAAATGCAAAAGTTAGCGCTAAATTGATAAGCAACAGCGCGAATCGCGAATTCTTTACGCTTCCCAGCAGATGCCAAACCGAGGACAATTAAAGAAACAAGCGTCCAGGAAAAAATCCTCGCAGGAAGGCCATGATAACCAAAACCCTTCAGCTGAACCACGAAGGAAAGAGTAAATCCGAGGGCGGTAAGAAAGAGCATCTGGCGAAGGGGAGCTTCATCTTTTGGCGGTTCAAAAATTCCATGGAGAAGAGTGGCCAGCACGAAAGGAAAATGATTGAAGTTGAACAAGAGCTGAAAAAATGCCATGTTATAGGAGGCGTAGTAAGGCTCGATAAATCTGAGGTAAGACAGATATGGAGTTCCAAGTATAACCCATAACAAGTAGCCTCCAAAAAATGCCGTAGCCACGGTATTCTCCAGACGAATCCAAGGCTGCCCAGTTTCGCGACAAGTTCCCCGCATATATATTTCTATGAGACAAAAAACCAAGAGAAAAAAAGGTTTAAAAGAAAATGCTAACCCGGCGAGAAAACCTGATAATAAAGCGGCTTTTTTGTCAACAGGCTTTCCACATGCACGCCCTGAACAGACCAAAACATAAGGAAGAAGAAAGACCGCCGCCAAATGTTCCCGCTGACTAAAGTGATTTCCTGGATAACAGAAAAACAATGCAATGATACTCCAGAGAAAGCCCTGACACCTTCCATGCTCAAATTTCCAACCATTTTTTTCTATCAACTGGCCTGTGAAAAGAATAACGAGAGTTGTAGCCAAAAGAAAACAGAGGCGCCAAACCAGTATTTCATGAAAGCCAGTCATTCTAGAGAGAAGAACGACTCCTCTGCCAAGAATAAATATCAGTGGCGGATTAACTTCCGGAATATCCATATAAAGTCGTTCGCCATCAAGAACTCTGCGAGAAGTGTCCAGGATAGCCCCATTATCCTGATTGAAGGGAAAGCGCCCCAACTCGTAGCACCAGGACGTCATCAGCAGAAGAATGGTTCCGATAACAAAGGTGCGGAAAGACAGAGAATTATTTTTTTCTTCCATTTTTTTATTGCAGGCGCATGCCCCTACCCTCGCCTTTTTAGCGATCATGTCGGAAATTTCGAATGATCCGGGGGTCATATCTATATCTGACGACGAGGCGACAATCCAGCGACTGTTGAACTTCTCACGCCCCCCCCTAGCAATTTTCACACTACAGAATCTAACAAACTTTACCCGGAATTTGTGAATATTTTTGAGACAAAACTTTAGAGTAGATTAGTATCAGAGCGGTAGTCCGGGTTGATTGGTCAAGTTTTTGTAACTTAGAAGTGATGCTCATGCGCTGGTTTGACCTCGGACTTGCCGAAGTAAACCACATCAGGTATCTTATAGTCAACTCATCTTTCCCATTATGCTGTGCATCTACAAACAATCAGCTTGCCCAATTTCTCTGACCAGCGCTTTTGACAACTTTGATTATATAGTTTATATATGCAGGTTAAGTATAATCCAGTCAAGTATTTATTTAGAGTCGGTGATCGCACATGAGAACACACAATTCAAGTATGCTGCTGCATCTGTTTACACTTTTCTTTGCGGTATACATGTTAACTTCTTCTGTCATAAGTCTAAATCTATTTGACGTTAGCATTATGAGGTTGGAAGTATTAGAGTCCGTATTTGACAGATTAGATCTTAATATTCGCGCTGGACTTGGAGTTGTTGGTGTTGATGGGCGCGATTATTCGTGGTTTGGATTAGGCTCTGTTCTGCTGTCCCTTCCGTTTTATGCACTGGCTAGAGCCATTGGTATGCCTCCTAATGTTTTATTGAGCATTTTGAATCCTATGTTCAGCGCTGCTACTGCTGTTTTAATTTGCCTTTTTTGCCTATCGATTGGATACGCTAAGAGACCGTCGGCGTACACATCAATGATATACGGGTTTGGAACCATGGCCTGGTATTATTCCAAGGATCCCGGCGACCACTCTTTTGAGACATTTTTTATTCTGCTTTCGACTTTTTTTATGTACACATTCATCAGAAGCAAACAAAGCAATAGAATAGTCCTGTCAGGATTAAATCTCGGGATCGCATGCCTTGTCAGGCCTACTTCGTTTATGTTTGCGCTACCTTTAATGCTGATGGTTACAGTAAGCTGTGCAAAAGAAAATGGCTTATCAAGCCACAAATTCATTGCACGCTGCGCTGTCATATTGCTCTTTTCTTTGCTTCCTTTTTTGATTGTATTTCTCTGGTATAACAATTATCGTTTCGGCTCAATATTTGAGTCCGGCTATTCACTAATAGCATCACGTGCAGGCGTAAGTCTTTTCCATGGCACCTCCATCTTCACTGGTCTGTTAGGACTTTTAGTGAGCCCCGGGAAGGGATTTTTCTTTTACTCTCCAATAGCACTGCTTTTTTTCATCAGCTTCAGATCCTTTTTTTGTAAACATTTGGAGCTGGGCGTTTGTTTTCTCAGCACAATGATAATTTATGTTTTGTTTTTCGCCAAGTACCTCTATTGGCATGGCGACTGGGCATGGGGACCGCGCTTCCTATTTGTACTGACTCCATTTTTAGTTATCCCGGTAGTTGATTTCTTTGAATCGAAGCTTTGGTTAGAAAACTGCTCAGCAAAAAAAGCAGTCTTGGTTTTACTTCTTTTAAGCCTGGTGGTTCAGGTGATATCTGTATCCGTCAACCCTTACAGATACTTTGTGATTATTGAAACTGAAAAAAACGTGAGATTCACGGTAGACAAGGGAGTTGGCGCTCCACCAGTCAAAGAGCCTGTAATATCAACATACTTCGACTGGAGATTGTCTCCAATTTTAGTGCAAGGTGAGACATTGTACAAAACAATCTTAGCGATGCCCACAGGAAGTATCGCCAAAGCCTTTTCAAGCATTGACGCAACAGAAGAAATTGACAAACTTCTTCATATAAATTGCCTTGATTTCTGGTGGTATTACACACATTACCTCGACGACAATTGGCTGATATTAATGGTTGTTCCGCTGTTGCTCTTGATTGCATTTGTAGCTGCCTGCAAATTGAAAACTATATGCGCGCCCCCTTCCATCCAGCTAGAAATTTAAATAACTCACACGACACCCATCCAGAATGATAATGAACCATTGCATAAAATCAGAGGCATGAACTCTTGAACTCAAAATCGGTTCTGTTTGTAACAATAACCCTGTTGATATCGAGCGCTGTACTTTGTTTGCCATGTTTCAAGGATTCGGCAAATATTCTGGATGATATGCCTTTTCATCTTGGGCGGATTCAAAGCATAGCCGCTAATTTGGGGGCAGGAAACATTTTACCAACGATCTATGGTGACGCTGTAAACAACTTTGGCTACGCATCATCATTATTTTACCCGGATTTGTGGCTGTATATACCCGCAATGTTAATGTTATCTGGCTTTGAATTGATTAGAGCATACCAGATCTTTCTGGTCCTTATTACACTCGCAACAGGCATTGCCATGTATTGTGCTACAAACAGAATGTTGCAAAATTTACAGATTTTTCAACATTACCAGCAACAGCAAAGTCAATTTTTAACCATTGAACAAAAAGTTTCATTGCTGGCAACAGTCTGCTACCTGGCCTTTCCTTATCGACTGATAAATATTTACTTGCGCGGAGCATTGGGTGAAATCCTGGCGTTTATCTTTCTTCCGCTTGTTTTTTGCGGTCTGACAGAAATCTTTCTAACTAGAAAGAGAAACTGGCAAATACTCATGATTGGCATGGTGGGACTGTTATATTCGCACATTATCTCTTCTTTTATGGTAAGCATTTTCATTGCACTAATTGTGCCATTCAATCTACGTTCGGCCTGGCAACTGAAGTCTGCACTTATGAAAGCTGGAATTTTCACCGCATTGTTGGGAGCCACTTTTTTACTGCCATTGATTGAACAGATGCAAAGCAACCAATTCTATTACAACACTGCAAATCCATTTGGATCTTTACCAGAACAGGCCCTCGCGGTAATCTCCACGCCAAACCCCTCTATGCTTATAGCAATAAATATTACAGTGCTCGCACTATGCTATTTTCTTTATAACTGGCTCAAAAGCTGGTATCCTGAAATCACCCTACTTCTATTCTTGACTTTCTATCTGACCTTTATGACCAGCAATTTGTTCCCGTGGTTTCTTTTAGGTAGGTTACCCCTCATCAAATATATACAGTTCCCATGGAGGATCTTCCTGTTCGTTTCCTATCTGTTTCCAATAATTTTCGCATTTGTATCAATGCACTTTTTGGCCAAAAAGGCCTCTTTCTGGTATTTCACTCTTGTTTCTATCATTCTAATCTCAGGATTCCTGACAACGGATATACTGATACACATTTCAGCGAACTACAAGCAGAACACCAGTTATTCACCGCCTTCAATAAGTATTGGTCGAGGAGAATACTTGCCGGCAAAAGTCAAGCTTTCTGCAATCGCAAAACGCCCGGCAGTACCAATGGCAATTGCTGGAGAAATGTCTGCAGACAGCTATTCACGATCAGGAAACATTGCAGAATTGGTGTTCAGCAATGCATCGCCCAGGTTATCGCTGGAATTTCCCATCATCTATTACAAGGGGTACGTCGCACTTCTAAACGGCAGTCCATTAGCGGTCACTGAAAGCAAGGGCGGTCTGATCCACATAGAGATTGACGGCATAAAATCAGGCCGACTAGCTATACGCTATGAACACACCTTAGTCCAGATACTCGCCTTCATGATATCCTTAGCAACAGCCCTATATCTGGTTTTTATTAATTTCAGAGCAAACTCCGCAGCAGTTGCCAAGAATTATCAGACAGCAACCAGCTGAAAATTGGTGCGGAAAGAATCTTGCGCCGACTGCGATGTTATAGAACGCTACTTTCTTGACATTGTTGAGGGGGGGCGATATTATGCCTCTTGGATGGTTATGTTAAACGCAAACAAAAATGAGGAGTTACGTATGTTGAAAAAGTTATTACTGGTTGCAGTTATGCTGGTCGCTCTGACTGGTTCGGCGCTTATGGCTCAGGACCTGATGAAGCTTATCCCCAGCGAAGCAGACTTTGTTTTTCAGGTCAATATTCAAAAGTTTGTATCTAACCCTGACGTTAAAAAGTCACTGATGGAAAACCTCGAAAAATCACCTGAGCAGAAGAAGGCTTTCGACGAATTCGTCGCTAACACCGGCTTCAACCCAATGGAAAACCTCACCCAGATGGTTATTTTCACCTCTGGCAAAATTGACCCCAAGGCTCCTTCACAGAACGCTGGCGCCATCATGGCCGGTACCTTCAACCCCAGCCGCATTTTTGAAGCGATCAAAAAAGATCCTAACGCTGGCAAAGACGTTGAAATCACCAAGATCGACGGCTTCGACGCTATCGTTCCCAAAGACAAAAAAGACGGCTTTGGCATTTTTCTCGATGACAAAACTGCTGTTCTTGGCACCGAAGCAGGTGTACTTGCAGTAAAAGACGTTAAAAAAGGCACCAACAAAGGTGCTGCTTCACGCCCCGATTTCTTCGCGATTCTGCAGAAACTTGACATCAACGCTTCAGTAAGCGGCGCCGGCCTCATTCCGGCCGATCTCAAGGAAAAAGTAAAAGCTAATCCGCAGGCAGCTCCGCTGGCCTCTCTCAACTATTTCTTCTTCGCTTTCAACCACGGCGAAACCATTGAATTCAATTTCAACGGCGAAGTCGACAAGAAAGAAAACGTTGAAACCGTTATGACTTCTCTCAATGGTTTCCTGGCCATGCTCAAGATGATCACCGGTCAGGCTCCTGAAGTTGGCGAAATTCTCAACATGGTTAAACTGACTGCCAAAGAAACCACCGTTCAGATTGCTCTGAGTGTTCCCAAGGCCAAGCTTGATGAAATCAAGGTTAAAATGGAACAGAGAATCAAAGAAATGAAAGAAAAGGGCGGCGTTGATGTTGAAGATGGCAAAGACGACGTCGAAGTAGAAGAAGAAACCGAACGCGAATAATTCTACCTTAAACAGTAACGAAAGGGCTGCCAACTGGCAGCCCTTTTTGTTTGCAGCGAATCTGTTCAGGTAAGTGAGCGGCATGCCGATAATAGATTTGCATGCACAGACGTCTGTTTAAACTGATTTTGCTTCTCGGACTGATAATGACTGCGGGAAATATTTTCGCGCAGCCATTCGACCTTATCATTCCCGGAGAAGACAGCCCGGACACGCTAAGTCGCGAACTGCGCAGTCTGCAGGCAATCGAACGCGATATGGCCATCGAAAAGCTCACACGTGAACCAACACGCCTCGAAGCTTTTCTAGAACTCGGTGAGTTAAGACTTTCCCAGGGCAAGCTTGAGGAAGCACAGCGTTTCTTTGAGATGGCACTCGAGATTCAGCCCAAAAACATGCAGGCCAATCAGGGCATGGTCATGGTTCACTACCACAAGGGCGAATTCAACCTTGCGCGCAACCGCATGGATGTTGTTCACAAATTCTACCCGCTTTCAGACCAGCTTAAGGCAGACCTGGAAAAGTATCGCCGGCACATGCAGAATCAGGCCCAGATCGGGCTGACCGTGCGCGAAGACGATCGTGGGTTGCTCGACGTGGTTTCTTCGATTGAGGGAATTTTCCCATCTGGTGAGATGAAAAAATTAACCGGCCGCTACCGTTACGAAAACTGGTCACACGAAGACAACAACCAGCGCGAAAACACCCAGGTCTATTCAGGAACATTCGAATATAGAGCAGACAGCAACACCAGCCTTTCGGCAACCTGGGCACCAGAAGTGTTTGCAGGCGGAGATAGTATCAGTGGCTATAATTTGCAGCTGGTTGCCGGCACAGACAATCTGAAGACCGCGCTAAGAGGCGGCAAAACGACTTTCAAGGAAAATCTCTTCACTCTGCGCAACCGCTTTGCCGAGGACTTTAAGTCGTTCAGCCTGTTTGGCGACCTGCATCAGAGAACCCGCGCCATTCAAACCATCACTCTTGCCGACATTTCTGATGGCAACTCGCGGCGCCGCTGGGACAGCGAGCTGATTCACAGCATTTTTAAGAATGCCGCGCCATTTTTGACCGCGAATCTGCGAGTTTATCAGGCCAGCTACGAAAAACAGACGCACGCTGATGGCACGATCCTGGACTACTGGGCGCCCTCAGATTTCAAGGGTACAGAACTAATGCTGGCCTGGGAACGTTCGGTCGGCGCCAACTGGTGGTGGGGTCTTGACACCAGCCTTACCGCCAACTCATACCGATTTGGCACAGATGAAACGGTCTACGACAGTGGTGCCGGAGCAACTGTACATCTGAGTTACAAATTCAGCGCGGGCAGTCTTTATGTTTCGCTCGGCGACCGCCTCAGCAACTATTTTCGCGAACGCCGCCTCGAAGCTTACGGCAGCTTCAATTTTTAAGCCCATGAACCTGCAACATCTGTAAACTTGATCGTTAGTCATTTGTCACAATTAAGTTAAAGAATTCGGTCCAAGGTATAATGCTTATGCCGGACTCTCGGCAGAATCCCATTCGCTACAGCTATCGACAGACGCAACTTTGAGGTAAAAGTTGTCGGGATTGCGTCAAAGTTGCCTGTCTCAAAGCTTTCGCGCATGGGAAACCTGCCTACGCCCTTGTATCCTTTTTTTACCAAGTCTGACTATTGCGCCAAACAGCTCTGCAATTCAAATGTGACAGAGGACTAGCTAAAAAAACCAGCTGATGATGAAGCTGACGACGTAACCGGTGATGAAACCGTCGACAAAAGCCCAGGCAGCGCCCGTCAGAATGCCGCGCGGCGTAAAGTTAAAACCCTCATAGATAAAGACAACCAGCATCAGCCATGTGCTGGGCTCACCGGTGGTGATTTCGGCCAATGTCCAGACCACCAGTGCAAAAGCCCAGATCATTCCTGCCAATATTCCTATTTCAAAGGGTGTCATCCGTTCTCCTCAAAAATAATCGCTGCATAACCAACGCCACGATCGTGATCCATAATATCCATTGAAGTGGCGTATTTGAGCAGTCGCGCAGCTACTTTCATCGGCTGCAGCATCACCAGCAAAGCGGTAATTGGCATCAAACCACAAACAGAACGGTCTTCTGAGGCGATCAGATTGTAGAATCCACGCGCATCAAGGCTGGTTATCTTTTTTATGACTTCGGCATCGAGGCGATAAGCCTCGTCACGCGGCGTATCATGCGAGAAATCTGAACTACAGACAATACAGAGACTCCCCGCCGACTCGGCAGCAAGAACCTTGCCGATCGCGGCCGCCACCGACGCAATTTCTTCAAAAGAATCATAAGCAAAGGCTATCGGCACGATCTTCGGCGTGTTGTCGAGACTGTACTGAGCAAATGGCAGCTGCACTTCGAGCGAGTGCTCGTAAAGATGAGCGCCATCATCAAGTTCGAGCTCGCTGACGGCGGCAACAAGGCGACGGCAGAGGGTCTGATCGACTGGCAGATTTCCGAGAGGCGTTTTCCAGCCGTCAGCGGCACTGACTGAAAATCTGGCGCCATGGTGCGTGTGCTTGGGCCCTAGCAACACAAGAGTTGTCGGCTGAGGCTTCTCGGCGCGCATTCTGGCAAAGGCATGCGACGCGACCGGACCACTGAACATGTAGCCGGCATGCGGTGCAATAAAGGCCAGCAGGCGGCCAGTCGCCGGCGCAACGTTCTGCCCGACACCAAGCTGATGCGCAAAGCACTCTTTAATCTGCTGGCGAAGCTGCTCAGGTCGTGCCAGATAGAATCTTCCCGCTACTGCCGGTTCGCGCTGCATATGTTTCTCCCTGTGATTCTCGTCTTGTCACTGATTAAGTTGATGAGGTATGAAATATCAAGTAGAATAAGAATATGATAAATATTAAACGCAACATTTTACCAGAAATTCTTTTTCTGGTAATGGCGGCGATTCTTCTGGCGCCAACGCCGGGACTGACGAGGGTCAAAACCGGCATTGACGTGCTGGCGCGCGAACACCCCGAGATGGTGCGTGGCAAACGACTTGCACTGCTCACCGCGAGAACCGCTATAGACAGCAGTCTGACGCATACTATTGATCGACTGGCGCGGGCAGCGACAATCAAGCTGATCGTAACCGGCGACAGTTTTTTTCGCGAGACCATCCCAGGGGAAGTGGCCGGCGAAACCTATGACGCCCTGACCAGCGCGCGCGTGATCGAAATTTCTGACCCGCTGAAGCGCCCTTCGCCCGACATTTTTCTCGACGCAGAGCTTCTGGTAATCGACTTTCAAGATATCGGCATCAGGTATTTCAAGTATCTGACGCTGATGGCACAGTTTCTTGATCTGGCCCGCGAAGCCTCGATTCCGGTGCTGGTGCTAGACCGCCCGAACCCGATCAGCGCGCGAAGCGTTGCCGGGCCAGTGCTTGAGATCGGCCTGCGCAGTCGCTTTGGCGTTTACCCGATTCCGCTGCTGCATGGCATGACGATAGGCGAACTGGCCTTGTATTTTAACAAGGTCTATGGCCTTGGCGCCAGTCTGACCGTGATCGGCATGGAAGGCTACAGCCGCAGCATGACATGGCACGATGTTAAGCTGCACTGGGTTCCGCCGTCAGACCATATTCCAGAAGCAGATACTCCGGCATTTTACGCTGCCACCGGCTTTATCGGAGAAATGGGCGTGTTTTCAACCGGAGTCGGCACCAACAGACCATTTCATTACGTACTTGCCCCCTGGCTTGACGGCGAGGTGCTCGCACAGAGACTTGAGCGGCATCGGCTTCCTGGTGTGAGATTTATCCCAGCTTCTGAAAAGCCATTTTACGGGCTCTTTTCGCAAAAAAAGACGCCGGGCATCGAACTTGTGATAACTGACCGGGTCACCTTTGACCCTTTCCTGACCGGACTGGCAATGCTGAAGAGCCTTTATGAGCTTTACCCCGACCGCATTCCGCTCAACAACCCGGCGGCGGCAGAAGCCCTCGACACACTTCTTGGCAGCCAGAAGATTCGCCAGAGTGTGCTCAACAACCGACCAATCATGGAAACCTACGCCGCCCTGCAGTCAGATATCGCCGAATTCAGCAAGAAACGCCGTGAATTCATTATTTACCCGGAGTAATATGCGCAAAACCACATCTGCCATGTCGATGATCGAAATCATGATCGGAGTAGTCCTGCTGTCTCTGATCATAGTTCCATCGCTGCAGGTTATTGTCACCCAGACCAAAACGGTGACGGCCACCAGAGATCATTCTTCGGCGGCTTTTGTGGCACAGAAAATACAGGAACTCGCTCGCTCGTTTCAATTTGACATGATTGAGGCTGAACAATACAACGCAGATCAGTCCAAACAGAAGCAGACGTTTGAGTGGCGGCTTAAAAACGATGATCAGTATCGTAAACATGTTATTAACGCAGTTGAATACCAGATACTGCCCGACGAGACCCGCATAGACCCGTTAATCAGTACTAACGACGGTGCCAAGACTCGAGCAGTTGCACTGGCTTTCCATTTCACCATTAAATATATCAGCAAAGACGGGCGCGATCATCGCCTTGAAATCTCTACGGTAATCACGAGAAAGGATTAGTATGCGCAAAGGGTTTACAGCGGTGGAACTTATGATTGGCCTGATCATCATGTCATTGCTGCTGACCGCGCTGTACAGAACTTTTTCGGCGACCCGGCGCAATGCCGCAGAGATTGTGGCCAACCACTCGATCAACGACGATCTTGACCGAACTCTGTTGCGCATTACCGATGACATACGAGAATCTAACCTTATTCTACCGGGATTTCCGGAAGCCGTCGAGCCCATGGAAGTCAGCACTCTCGCCACCAACAAAAATAACAAGCTCAAATTCGAGAAATTTCTTTATGACTATTCAAAAGACCCTTCTACTTTGGCAGCCGGCGAGGTTAATTACACCAAGAATGAAATCACCTATTATCTCGAACCCGAAGACGACCAGGATCCCAACAGCCCATGGACGCTGCAGCGCAGCCTGTTGCCTTATAACAACAAGAAACAGCCCGAGAACTCACAGGCGAGTGTGTACACGATCCTGCGCGGAATCAGGGAGTGCGTATTCTATCGCCTCAATGAACAGCACACTTCCGGGGGCGGAAATGTCTATATCAGGCTCAAGCTCACTCGCATCGATGCAGAAGATGAGACTAAAAAGTATTCTAATGAGATAACTATTTCTGTGAAAGAGAGAGGAGCGAACCCAGAATGAAAGGCAAAAATATGAGATCTCGCCATGGTTCTGCCATTATTACCGCCATTGGCATGGGAATAGTGCTGCTTTTCGTTATTGCAGGGGTACAGACTTTCACCTCTTATCGCACCCAGACAATAATCCAGGAAAGCCGACGCGTAAAGGCACTTGCCATAGCCGAGGCCGGCATGGAACTGGTGTTGGCTGAACTCACCAAGAACTCGGCTTTTGCTACGCATAAGCTTGACAAAAACCTGGTCTGGCTTGCCACAGAAAACAGACAGCAGTCACTTCAGGATCTTTCCACGCACGGCTTTAAGCTTAATTCAGCAACTTCTGGCACTTATAGTGGCAAGATCGGCGACGGAACTTTTCGGGTAAGAGTTGGACTTATCCCGTATGCCGATGACCCCAAAACCACCAATATCGATGAAAGCCTCAGCTACCTTCGCATCGAGGCTCTTGGCAAATATGATACTACTGTTCGCCGCGTCGATGCCGTAATCAACCGAAGGTATCCAGCCCGCGAGTTTTTGATGTATGACGGTGGCGTGCTTTCGATGGTTTACGGGCTGCCAAATCTGAGCAATAAGAACGTCTTTTCAACCGGGCACCTGTATGGTCACAAGGGCATAGAAATCGGACGCATCATGCTTTCGGCTCACAGTCCGGTTGGTCACGGCACCACCCAGGAACTGAGCGACATGAACGCTATAATCAGCGGCGCAGGCGGCATCTTTATCTACAGTCCGATCCAGGCGCAGTTCAGAGAACGAAGGGGATTGCCGGCCAAAACCGCGGTGATACCTACCAACACGACGTTTCCGACAGGGGGAACCTTCAGCAGCCCGCAGGCGCGCAAAAATGGCGAGATGCCAAAGGAAATCGCCGACGCAAATCCCGATCTGCCGGAAGAATTGCGGCCGTGGATAAAAGAAAAGAACGACAAAATGTCGATGAACCTTGAAGAGCCGACGTTCACCACTTACAAGACTGACGCGAAAACTCCGAAAGGGCTCTTTTTCAGCAAAACTGACAGCAGCAACAAGAGCATAAAGTATCGCATGCCGGCAGGATGGACAAAAGACAATTCCCCTACCCTTGACGCGGTGTATCTTGATTTTGGCAGTAATCTGCGCACCGGCAATGTGACACTGCCAGCTAATTTTAACGGAGTTATCTACTCTGAAAAAAATATAGTCGTTAAAGGCAACCCACCTAAAGACATTCACATCGTCAGTGACGCCAATGTTTTTATGGCCGGCGACTTTAACCAGGGCGGCAACCCAAACTCTTTTGATGATTTTTATGGACTGCCGCAGGATTACGAACCGGGCAAAAATGCAATGACTGCCATAGATTATGCCCCAGCGATAAGAGATCGCTTCAAAGACGATGCCAAGCCAAATCCACCGTTCAGGCACCATGTTGCTGCTACCGTCGTGGCGAGAGAGCGCATTGTTTATGACTATCGCAGTCCGGTCGACTGCTTTGAGAATGAAATATACCCGTTCATGAAATACAAACTCGCCAGTGCCATGGGCTCTGAAAGCAATGCCAAGGCCAACTGTCTCGATAAGAACAAAAACGGCACGATAAACCTTAAATCAGGCAGCACCGAATTTGAAGAGGCGATAGACCAGTTTTTCACCGATTATCCGATCGAAAGCGCCGAATCTGCTGCGGCCAGCACTCCTACAGAAGACGCATTGAAACAGAAGCTCAAGGATCTTCATGCCAACGGCAACATGAATTTTGACGATTTTGACGCGGTCAGTCGCGAGGTCTGGCAGGGTTATGCCAGCAATTACGAGACAAAAACTGCCGGGACACGTGGCGAGCCAAGCGCGGCGGCGAAGCAGAGCTCATACGGGGTTTACAAATTTCTGTCGGGCCTGCGAGCGAAGATGGGAGTCCCCGACAACGGCAATAAAAAGGATTTTAACCCCAACGTGATTACCGATTCGCCCGGCGACTTTCTCTATTACCCTGAAATGACAACCAACGCGATGTTCATCTCATGCGGCGAGCTGAATACGGTCTTTTACGCCGGCCCGGACGTCGTCAAATACTACAATAAAATCGGTTGTCTCAACAATGATGTCGGCCTCAGACACTCAGAAACGAATCACTTCGTTCACCGCGTTTTCGGCTCTGAAATAAATCTTCGCATTCCCGCTGAACCCAAGATTCATCGTATTGACGCCAGCTATTACATTCCGCCCACCCGTCGCAAAATATACGACAGCACCCTTCCACACATGGGTATTAAGGGGAATAAATACGAGCTGGTTTCGCATATTGTCATTTCCTGGAAGGACACAGCGGCTTCAGAAGACGAATATAAAGACTTCTGAAGTCTTGAACAGGTGCGGGACCTGTGCTATCATAGCTGCAACGGAGAAGACATGGAAGACAGATGCCCGCTTTGCCTGCAAATGAAGACTTTCGACCTCGAAAATGTCGATTATCTAAAGTTTCAAAACACCGAAAGACTGGTGTGCAAAACTTGCGCCAGTGAGATTCGCGGACAGATGCGGCCAACCTGGCAGGTAATTGCGGGTCGTGTATTTCCGCGCAGCACCAAGTCTTTTTAGATACACAAAACATGGCCAGTCGCTTCAGTAGTCGGGAAATAAATGATTTTTGCCTGTATTTGAGCCGCGAGTATGGGCTGAGTTTTCCTGCTGCCCGCTATTCATTTGTCGAGAACCGGGTCTTGCCGGTAATGACAGATTTTGGCTGTATAGCACTTTCAGACATCGTCGATAAGGCAAAAAAAGATCTGCAGCTGCGTATTGAGCTTCTCAACAGCCTGACCACTAACGAAACCTGGTTTTTCAGGCACCCCGAACATTTCAAGATTCTGCGCCAACATATATTGCCGGCGCTTCTTGATGGGTTGAAACAGACCGGCGACAATCGTCTGCACATCTGGTCGGCCGGCTGCTCTATCGGCGCCGAGCTTTATTCGATATTGTTCACCATTCTCGACACATTGCCTGACCCGCAGGCTTTCAACATTCAGCTTACCGGCAGCGACATTTCGAGCGATGCCATAGGTCGTGCGCGCAGCGCTACTTATAACGACCATGAACTAAGACTGCTCAATGAAAAAATGCTGGCGAAATACTTTAAGAAAAGCAACCACAACAGCTGGCAGGTTTTGCCTGAATTTCAGAAGCACTGCACTTTCGAGCTGCTGAACCTGTTAAAAAGCTGGCCAGCGCGCACATACAACATCATTTTCTGCCGCAACACCATGATCTATTTTGACGAAGGCAATAAGAATAAAGTAGCCACGCGATTTTTCAGGGCACTTGAGCCAGGTGGGTTCTATGTCACGAGCGCGAACGAAATGCTGCAGACCTTAGAGCACCCGGAGTTCACCCAGATTTATGTCGAAAACGAAATAGTATATCGCAAAACAATTCAGAGCAACGAACTTAAACTTGTCAAATTCAAGACTCCAACTGACCTGCTGCGAGCGCTGAATCTGCTCAAGAACAACGGGTTTTATTTTCAGCTCGAAAAGATTCCACAGGAACACAGCCTGGCACCGCGGCGCGCCATTTACCTGCGCAAAAAAGAATCGTCAAAAGTTGAAGAATTATTCGAGCTCAACTCGATAAAAGTTACCAGTTCGCGACTGGTCGTAAAATAATCTGTTCAGTTTGCTTTGCTGCCTGCCGATGTAGATAGGTGTGCAACAGCTGAATAAAAACTGCATCCGGATTCGGGTATCTGTGCTGCTCAAAAGTGATGACGGCAGGATCTGCTTCGTGCGTCACTGCAAAGATGGGCGGCGCTACTGGCTCTTGCCGGGCGGAGGGCAGGAACCTTGCGAATCAGTATATGAGACAGCCGCACGCGAACTTGCAGAAGAGCTGCAAATAAGTGCTGCCGCGTTTCGCATGCTGTTTATCAGGGAATCTTTCAACAAAGATACGGGACGGCATATTCAGTTCATGGTATTTGAGGGTATCAACCCGGACTTTTCAACTCTGAACACTGGTACAGACCCCAGAGTTGAAGGTTTTGATTTCTTCGGCCCCGAAGAAATCGAGCGGGTCACAATTTACCCGGCAATGAAGGCAGATCTATTAGACTACGCAAGGGGTAAAACCCCTGAGCTGTTCAGAACACTTGACTGGATAAGCTGACACAGGAGGCACGCATGGCAGAACGAAAGCTGGACGAAATTATCAAGGATTGCAAAAGGCGCATCGCATCTAATCCGCGCGACTTTTTCGCTTATTACCAGCTTGCCCGCGCGCTCGAAATGTCTGGTGAGACCGATCGCGCCATCAACGTTTTCAAAGACGCGATCACGATCAACCCGAAAGACGCTTACGCCCATAATTTCATCGGGCTGGCATACCGTAACAAGGGTATGCTCAACGAAGCGATAACCGAATTCAAAAAGGCCATCATGTACAACCCGGCCTACGCCTTTCCTTATGCCAATCTCGGGGTTATCTACAAACTCAAGGGCATGTATGACGAGGCAATAATCAGGTTCAAAAAGGCAATTTCGCTGAAATCTGACTTTGCTTTTTCGCATCTGCAGCTGGGGCTCATCTACAAGCTGAAAAAGCTATATGACGAGGCGATAGTGCGGCTCAAAAACGCGATTGACCTCAATCGCGACTATGCATACGCGCATTTCTCACTCGGTGCGGTTTACCTCGAAATCGGCAAACCAAAAAAGGCGATTGTAGAATTTAAAAAGGCCGTGCTGCTGAACCCGCAGGATGCTTACGCCCTTTGTCAGCTGGGCAGAAGCTATATCAGCCTTGAGAATTACGAAGAAGCGATCAGGCAGCTGAAAGATTCGATCAGAATCAACCCCGACAATGCTTTCGCATTCCTGAACATTGGTATGGCGCACTTCTTCAGCCAGGCTTATGATGAGGCGGTAGAGGCGTTCAAGCGCGTTCTTTCAATCAGCCCGACTCTGCTCGAAGCCCACGTATATCTCGGACAGTCACTGTTAAAGCTGAACATGGATGACGCGGCGCTGGCTGAATTCCGCAAAGCGCTGAAAATTGACCCCAAATACCCGAGATTGCGCTTTTTCATCGGCATGGTCATGCGCAAAAAAGGTGACCTGCAAAAGGCCATCGAGCAGTTCAGACTTGAGAACAACCTCAACCCGAACGATGCTGAACTGCATTTCAATCTTGGTCTGTCTTACAAAGACCGCGGCATGCTCGACGAGGCTACTGGCGAGCTCAAGCGCAGTCTGTTTCTCGACGCCCGCCTGAGCCGGGCCCATGACATTCTCGGCGAGATATATGATGTCAAAGGCCAATGCGAACAGGCAGTATTTCATTGGCGCAAAGCAACTGAGCTAAGGCGCAAAACCGGCGGCGACCCTTCCCCGAAACCGGCAGCGATAATCAGAAACAAGACCGAAATCGACATGATGATCGAAAAATACAAGGCCGAGATCGCCAACAATCCGAACAATCCCGAGGCGCATTACAAGCTGGCCTCGGCTTATAAAAACAAGGAAATGTACGACGAAGCGATTATCGAATATCGCAAGGTCATCACCCTCAATCCTTACGACAGCTTCGCCAACTATAATCTCGAAGTCATCTACCGTCTCAAGGGCATCGACGACCAGAACCTGACACGCTGGAAGCGCTCGGTAACCATCAATCCCGACAACGCCGGCGCGCATTATCGCCTTGGCCTTGCCTATCGCGAGAAAGGCATGGTTGATGAAGCGATCAGAGAGTGGGAAAAAGCGATCGCGCTCGACCCCGACTTCTCGCACGCGCATCTGCAGCTGGGTATTGCTTACAAGAGTGTCGGCAAGGCTGATCTGGCGATCAGTTCGTGGCACAAGACCATTGAACTTGACCCTGATTTTCAGGAAGCGTTTTTTCATCTTGGCAAAGCCTATCTCAATCAGGGACGACTCGAAGAGGCTATCAGCTCGATGAAGCGCACGATCAAGCTCAATCCCGAAGACACCGAAAGCCGCTATGTACTTGGCCTGATCTACAAGAATAACGGCATGATGGAAGAAGCGCGCGAGACCTTTGAGCAGCTCCTGAAATACCAGGAAGACAATCCGGCCGTGCTCATGCTTCTTGGCGCAGTTTACAAGAGCCTCAATCAGCTTGAGAATGCTTTGAGCTGTATCATGATGAGCATCAGACTCGACGGCGAAAAGTTCTATGCGCACTACCTTCTCGGCAGCATCTATCGCGCGATGGGTAACCGCGAGCAGGCAGAAGATTCATTCAAAAAAGCGATTATGCTCAATCCTGACGACGCCTTCTCGCAGTACAGCCTCGGCGTTCTCTACAAAAATTCGGGGCGGGTTCCCATGGCAATCAAGGCATTCTCGCATGCTATCGAGCTTGATTCGGACGATGCCTACTCACACTCGCATCTGGGACTGTCATTCTATGAACAGGGGCAGATCGATGAAGCCATTGTTGCCCTGCAGCGCGCAATTGAAATAAACCCCGAAGATACCTATGCGCTTTATAATCTTGGCGTAGCACATCTTGACAAGCACTCTGCCGACGCCGCCATTGACGCGCTGGTCAGAGTAGTAAACCTGTCGCCGGGCGACTCTTACGCCTGCTTCTATCTGGGTCAGGCTTACGAAGAAAAGAAGCTGGCGCGCGAAGCAAAAGCCTGTTACAAGAGGGCTTTCGACAATGCTCCGGCCAACACTCAGATCGCAAAGTTCGCCAAAGAAGCCTTTTCAAGGATTAAGTAGGTCGGTTCGCTTCAATCCTGATGCTCACCGACACTTGGCCATCCATGGCCTTCGCAAGGAGCGAAAGCGACGAAGCGGTATCTCAACGAGAATGAGAACGATTACGAGAACGAAAGAGAAGAGTCATGAAGCTTAACCTTAACAGAGTGCGGGCAACCATGCTGCTGGCAGCGCTGCTGCTGATACTTGGACTGGGCATCAACGGCTGCGCCGGCAATAGCGTTACGCCACGCGAAGGCGGGCTGCAGGGCCGGATTGTCGACAAAAGCGGACTGCCGGTAGAAGACGCTCTGGTAACCTGGGAATACGACCATACGCGTTGGTCGCTGACTGATGCCGACGGCAAGTATGTGCTTGACGGAATCGGCTTTGGCGACCAGACTTTTCTCGTGCAGGCTTTCGGCTACCACTCAGCACGCTTTGGCCTCGCGATCTATTCTGGCCAGACCAGTGCTGCAGAAGATTTTGCAATCGAAGCCAAGAGCTTTGATTATCTTGAAATCAAGGTAGCAGAGGTATCGGCGACGCATGCGGTTATTTCCTGGAAAACGACAGACTACACCAATGGTCTGGTCGAATACGGCGAAAAAGAATCATTCGGCAGAACAGTAAGGGAAGAGAATGGGGTTTACGCCACGACACACAGTGTAAGACTCATTGATCTTGCGCCTGAAAAGCAGTATTTCTTCAGAATTATTGCCAACCGCGAAGGCAGATCAACCGAGACTTCGACGTCTGGCAGTTTTGTAACCCAGAATTCGCTCGAAGACAGAACACCGCCGGCAGCGCCGACAGGCGTTTCAGCGGCTCTGACTTCGGTTCCCGGCCAGGTCACGGTTTTCTGGGCCGCGGTGGCCGACCCCGATCTCAAAGGCTACAAGGTTTATCGCAGCGAGCTTGCCAACGCGCCTTTCAGCCAGGTCAGCAACACTCTAATTCCTAAGGGGCAGGAGCGCTTTACTGATTACACTGCGGTTGTCGGCAAAAAATACCATTACCGGGTTACTGCTATAGATCAGGCCGGCAACGAAGGCGGTTATAATAATGTGGCCAGCATGCTGGTGCCTGGCAACATTTCAACCGAAGTGCGCTGGACACGGGCCAACAGCCCATACATTCTTGCCGGCGACCTTCATGTTACCGAGACCGGAAAGCTGTCGATCGACTCTGGAGTTGAAGTGCTGATAGCCGAGAACGATTCTTTCAGGCTTGGCGATGTAAACCGCGTTGAAATTACAGTTAATGGGGCTATAGTAGCCTCTGCTTCGGCTGACTTTCCGGTTGTATTTGCAGCTGAGCGTCCGAATCCTGGTAAAGGCTTCTGGAGTGGCATAAAGTTCGATGGCGTCGACAGCGCTGTTAACACTCTGGTGAATGTGGTAATCTCTGATGCAGATACTGGTCTGCATATCATCAACTCATCAGGCATTTTCTCGACAATTAAGGTTAAAAACAGCAATACTGCAGTAAAGGTTGAAAACAACATCAATCTGCAGATTGATCAGGTAATGGCGCAGCGCTGCACAACCGGCATGGAACTGAAGAGCAACAAGAATCTCAAGGTGAGTGACAGCACGTTTATTCACCCGGCAACCGGCATCAGCTCTCAGCTCAACGATGGCATCAGAATCAGCGGCTGCAATTTTCTTGAGTATACTTCGACCGGCCTGGTTTCAAACGAAGCTGGCGGAACGATAGAATTCAGCAACAACCTTTTCGTATCGCCTCTCGGCACTGGCATCAAGCTCACCCAGCGCAATGCAACAATTGACTACAGCACATTTGACACGCCTTACGCGATTCAAATCAGTCAGGGCAGTCCGGTGATCCGCAAGAACATCTTCATGGCCACGCGCAGCGCCTTTGGTGCCGGCAAGAAAGGCATCGAGCATCTTCTTGGCACCATGCCGCTGCCAGTATTCGGACCGAACAACATGCTTGGCTTCAGCGCTGACGTGTCATACATCGGTTGCACAGCTTCTGCCGACAGCAAGTCTGACGAAGTTCTGCTGATGAAAGAGATCAGCGGCGCCACCTACGATTACCGCCTGCGCCAGCCGTACCCCGGCATAGAAGACGTCTGGGGCATCAACCGTGAGACTATACCTTATGAGGACTAAGGCAACATTATCGCAACGCCTATACATATAGGCTTTAACAATCAAGCACCGGCAAAATTGAAAACATCACCGTCAAATATGACGATTTTCCCAAACGCTTTTAATCTTTTCTGAGTGTGCAATCAGCGACAAAGACAGCAGAAAGCAAGGAACCCACCAGTTAAACTGATCAAGCATGTTGTTGTCATACCAATTAGAGTAGATTCTGATACACGCAATTATTACTAATGTCAAAAAGAAAGCCAATGGTTTACCAACACAAAGACTCCCCGGCTATTTTTAAATACAAAAAAAGTTATCTTCTGTTGTGTGCGCTCTTCGCTGGTGCCGCCTTTCTTTTTCTTCATGCAGCCTATTATTATCCATTTCTTTCTGACGATGCATTGATTTCGCTTCGATATGCAGAACGACTTCTTGAAGGAAATGGTCTTACTTGGACTGATGGCAAACCTGTGGAAGGCTATTCAAATCTTCTGTGGATACTGCTGATTTCTGCCATGGGGCTACTCGGGATAGATCTGATCGACGCCTCTCGCTTACTGGGCTTTTTGGGGATGTCGACAGTAGTGTACTCAATGCTCAGGTATTACATTGGCAAGCAAGAAGAAAATACAAGCTGTTTTCCAGTTTTTACCAGTCTGTTTTTCTTTTGCATGGCAGCTCCCGTCGCAGTCTGGACAATAGGAGGCCTTGAACAACCTTTATATGCTGCTTTGATTGCTCTGTCAATTCCTCTAATTGTTCAAATGATTGAATCAGACAAACCTGAAAAACAGACACTTCTTTTTCTGTCATTTATACTTGGGTTGCTATGCCTGACCAGACCTGACGGGCCTTTGTTTTCTGTTGCTGCTTGTTTCTCTTTATACATAGGAAGATATGCAGCAGGAAAAGAAAAGCTTTCTTTTGCTAACCTATTCACATTTGTATCCATGCCATTGTTTTTGTGCATAAGCCAACTTGGTTTCAGATTCTATTATTATGGAGAGTTTGTTCCCAATACCGCTCTCGTAAAAATAGCGCCAAGCATGCACCACATTTCTAACGGAGCGAAATACATGGCCACTGGAATATTGGCGCTATTTCCTTTCTCTTTCCTAGCAATCATCTCCATGGTCATAATCGTTTTCAAACCCGCCCGTCGAAGTCTCGGCCTTTCGCTGCTCATGATATGCGTTTTCTGGGTACCCTACATTATTTTTGTCGGTGGTGATATTTTCCCGGCGTTCCGCCATTTAATACCGCTTACGGTTGTTTTTGCCTTCGCGTTGGCAGAAGGTACAGAAATAGCACTGAAAAAAATCGCACATCCCATGTTGTTCAAGCATAAGATCCTTTTGCTGTTCACTCTTGTCACAGTATTCTCATCATATCTCTTTATCCAGTTCTCAAATCCTGAAAACAAAAGAGCTCTCGACGAAAGATGGGAATGGGACGGCAAAGTGACTGGTCTTCTTTTGAGACAAGCCTTTGCACAGCAAAAACCTCTTGTGGCAGTCACAGCGGCAGGTTGTTTACCTTACTGGTCACAATTGCCGGCTCTTGATATGCTTGGCCTGAACGATTATTATCTGCCGCGCAATCCCCCAGCAGACTTTGGGAAGGGTGTAATAGGACACGAACTGGGTGACGGTAAATACATATTGCAAAACAAGCCAGATATAGTTGTTTTTCATACCGGCATTTTGCATGCCATCTTCAGAAGCGGAGTTGAAATGCAGCAAACAAAAGAGTTCTACGAACTTTACACTCCAGTGAAAGTTCTGGGTAAAACCCCCCATGAATACCTGGCAACTATATGGTTTAACAAATACAGCCCCAAAATTGGAATACGGAACTTCTCCACCTCGACCTTGATACCTGCATATCTTCTCAATGGCAACCCAGAGACAGTTGCCTACCTCAATAATGCCGGCCGACTTGTCATATCAGTTAATGCCAGCCAACCGGCCAGCATAAGTATTGTCTCTCCGGGCTATGACAACAGCAAGGTTCTAATAAAGCCATCGAAAAGCCAAGAAATAGAGCATGTCGTTGAAACTGCCGGCTCATTGATACTTATCAGGTTATCAAGCCAAAGCATTGAACCCGTTGAAATCGAAGAAGTAATATTGGAAAAAAGCTAGACAAGGGCACTATTTCAAATTTAACGAACAACAATAAAAAATTGCGGCAACTTTGCCTCATGCGCGGCAAAGATTACCTGCAATTTCTCCCGTTTCTCATAGCAACATTGCCACGTATCTGGCAAACCCTTGATTTAAAGACCTTTTCATCTATTTTAACAAATAATTGCATTTTGGCATTGTATTTGCGATAATATAAATTGGCAGAACGCCAAAATATTTCAGGAGGATTCATATGAACCTTATCAGAAGATTTGTACGTGAAGAAGAAGGCCAGGGCCTTGTAGAATACGCCTTGATTCTCGGCCTGATCGCAGTTGTAGCTATCGCAGCTCTTACTGCCTCTGGTGGCAGCATTAAATCAATGTTCGGCACAATAAGTGGCACTCTGAGCAACGCCCAGACCACTGTTGGAACATGATTTAGCAGCTCCCTGCACGCATAAAAGGGCGAGCAAATGCTCGCCCTTTATATCTTAAAATTAAGTAGGCAATATGCAGAAGTTTAGAAAAAAAAGAGGACAAGGGTTGGTCGAGTATGCCTTAATATTTGCTCTGATGTCACTGGCGGCAGTTTTAGCCTTGACCAATCTAGGAAGCCAAGTCGTAAGTATATTATATTCAAAAGTGCAGGCCAACCTGCAAAACTCTGAACAAATAATCAATCAGAGCAGCTCTACCCCAGGAAGTTGAGCGCCGTAAGACTAAGGCAATAGAACCATACAAAGCTTTTTACCCAACAGCTTCTTAAGCTCTTTTTTCAGGCCTACCTTTTTCGCAGTATGGATTATAACTCGCTTTTGAACCGCTGATTTTTTTCTTCTGATTCAGATGTCTTCACAATGTATATCGGCCTGCGCTTGGCTTCCAGGTAGGTTTTTGCAAGGTATTGTCCAAGGATTCCGATACAAAACAATTGCAAGCCGCCAATAAAGAGAATTATAACCGCCAGCGACAGCCAACCACCGACAGGATCACCAAAGAGAAGCGTTCTCACGATAATAAAGCAGATAAAGAAAAACGCTATAAGACACAAAAGTGTGCCAAACAATGCTGATAATGCCAATGGCACTGTTGAAAACGCCGTGATCCCCTCAAGAGAATACAGGAAAAGCCCCCAGAACGACCATTTTGTGTCTCCGGCGGCTCTTTGCACGTTTTCATACTTGAGCCATCTGGTTTTAAACCCAACCCATTCATTAATTCCTTTGGTGAATCTGTTATACTCCCTCATCTCAAGTATAGCATCAACCATCTGCCGGGTCATGAGCCTGTAATCTCTTGCTCCATCAACAAACTCAGTCTTTGATATCACTCTGATCAGCCGATAGTATTGTCTTGCAAAAAATGATCTTATTACCGGCTCGCCGTCTCTGGTCGTCCGCCTTGTTGCGGCCGAATCATAACCTTCTTCCGCAACAGCTTTATACATTTCCATTAGAAATGACGGTGGATCCTGAAGATCAGCATCCATTATCACAACATAATCGCCAGAAGATTTTTCAAGCCCCGCAAATATCGCAGCCTCCTTGCCAAAGTTTCGCGAAAACGAGACGTATTTGACTCTGGAATCGCTTTTTCTAAGGTCTTTTGCTAACTGCAAAGTAAGATCCTGTGAGCCGTCGTCAACGAAAATGAACTCAAAATCGACGGCAAGCGCCGTGAATCTAGCGGCTTCCTTGCATATTTCATTATAAAAAAGCGTTAACACTTCCTGTTCATTAAAGCATGGCACAACCACAGACAGCAGTTTCATCTTCATTTGGCTCCTGAACTAGCGTTGCATTTCAGTCGTTTAAAGTATACAGCATTATCAAATTGCATAAGTATCTGGTAATCCTGTGGGCGGCTTCTCAAATACACAGCCAGGCTTTTGTTAAGTCCGACCAAAAAGGCATCGAAATCATATCTGGAAATGATCTGTTCAGGGTCAAAAATCTTGTTCATCTCACTTTCATCATACTGCACAAGGTTTGACAAGCTTCTTGTGTCCCGCAAATTATGTGCTGAAAATAAGTCCGCTCTAGCGTCAGAAAATGTTTGAATGCCGTTGTATATAAGGGCTTCTCCGAAATTGTAATCATTAAATAACCTTTTAGGGGCCTCTGCCTTTAAGAGTTCCACGAATTTCTTATCCAGGATTACAGAAATAAGTTGTCCTGCGCGCCATGTTTCAAAGGTCTTTGCACTGCTGAACAGATTTATTACCAGCAAAAGCAGCAGCACAGTCTTGAAAATCAACGCGTCAATTCTTGAACCAACAGGTTTGGCTTCTCTCTCTGGAAAATAATCAAATGCAAAAAATGTCGAAGCAATATAATATACAACACCAAACCTTACGCTCCTAAAAAGCATATAGGCAAAAAAGAGAAAGACCAGCAAATCGACAGCCTTGATTTTTTTATCGGTAACGATCAGACTTACTCCCACTATCAGAAGTGGCCAGTAGAACAAAATAAGATGTGACAGCTTTTTGGCATCAGGTGCTGACCATTCATTGATCATCTCCTGCATAAAGGAGTCGCCCATATTGGCGTAGGGATAAATCAGCATTTTCAGACCATAGGGGTTTATCGCCAGAGCCGCAATTGAGAGAACGCCGGCCGCGAGATAAGTCAGCAGTTTTCTTCTGGTATACTTTTTGACATGCAGCTTGCCAATCGAAAATTCAAACAGCCCGGAAAACATGAAAAGGAAACAAAGAATATAAGATAATGTCGAAGAGCCTGCGTGAAAGTTTCCCCACAACAATGCAATAAGAGGCATGCAGTAAACTGCTCTGGATGATTGATCCTGTTGATAGCTATACAGGCAATGCAGCGTTGCATATATAAGAAAATAACTTATGAGTTGTGGCCGACCATAACACATGAGCCTGAACAGAATAACCATAGGAACAAGATATATGGTTGCAAGTGCAATATTCTTCTGTATGGCCTGCTGGTTTCTCCGGACAATCAATACAGCCATTAGAATTGCCGATGCCAATGATAGTAAGAATATGCCAATGTCGCCGCCCAGATTATGAACAACATAAAATAAAACCTGTGATAGCCATTCATGAGACGACCAGATCAGACTGTTTTCCTTGGCATACCATGAAAAAACGTCGATAGCCGGTAAATCTCTGTTGTTTACCATCCATTCACCGGCTTTTACGTGCCACCAGAAATCATTTCCAGAGATTCCCCAACTATAAACAAATATCAGCCCAGTTATAATAACGCCCATTAAAATAAAATAATGCCTGCTGTCTACATCTGTCTCTTCTTTGGCCGTCACGGGGGTCCTCCCTGTAATTCGAGAATCGAAAATAAATCTCTAGCTGCTTGGCAACATGTCGCCGTTTCGCAAATCATTTATTATGCATGGTGCTTCGTCTGAAAAAAACATTCAAATATGTATTTGATGCTATTTCCTGCCACCCAGAAGCCTTCGGAAGCGGTTTGTAACCACTGGCGCGCCGATCAGTGATTATAACATCACATGCAAATGCATCAGCTAATTTTAATGGTTCGCTCTCATTATATGACGAAGATATTACCCCTTGCGCACAGGTTTCCAAATACACTTTAACAGGAGCTGAAGAAACTATTCTGCGCTCATCAAATGATATTTCGGCAAATAATGATTCATAAGGTCCGTTATCAGCTGCATATTCGTTTACCAGCCTGTTCACACTGTAGTGACTTGCAAACATCAGCCACAAGACAACTATAGATGAAATAAGCAGATAACGACTTCTACGCATCTGATAATGCTCTTTAAGCATAGAAAAACCGACACCATTCAATATTGCATAGAACGGCAAGAAAAACGCACTGATATGCAACGCGCTCCCCTTATCACTCTGAATCGGTATTACCAAGCCACAAAATATGACAAAAAAAACAAGCAGCAGAAAAAAGAACTTCCCTCCTTGCTTCCATAATTTAAGCAGACCCGCTAACCAGAACGGATACATTACAAACATTCCAGGTGCAATCACCAAATTTAGAATTGAGAGCCCAATCCCCCTTGCCTTCTGCTCAAGAATCTTTTTCGATCCCAGACTTAAATAGTTATCAAGTGTTAACGTTGCATTGCGACGAAACATGTCATCATATTGTCTCAGAAAAAGCGCTTTTGAATTGGAAGGCCATGGATGGCCCAGAGTCTGATAATTACGGATCATCCATGGGCTTAAAGCAATCGACAAAATAATGAGATAGCCAGCAAAAGCCGTTATTCTCCGGCACCTGTAAAATTCGCACAGTCCACAGAATAAAGCGATTAGAAAGCCCTCAATACGCGTAAGCGCGACCAGGGCACTAATAACTGCAGTAAAATACCATCTCGACTTTTTGCTTCCCAGCTGCTTAAAAAGAAAGAAGCCAAACAGCGCATAGAAAGCCATGTTATCTGTTGTTAACAGATAGAAAAGATACCTTCCGCAAAACAGCATTGTACAGTAGGCGAATGCGGCGTTTAGAAAACTGTTCGTTATCTTTTTCACTTCAATGAATACAAGAACAGACAAAATTGACCATACTACAAAATTCAACCAGATTTCGCCGGCAACTCCGGCGCAAAGGCGGGCAAGAAAGAAAAAAACAATACCGAGCGGCATCCAGTAATCCATCGGATGCTCAAGATTATTGTAATCACTGAGAAAGTGCCAGATAAAAGGCTCTGTGAAACCTGCCCCTTTTTCAAGCTGTCCTGCCATGATATGATAGTAAGCGCCATCTATGGTCGCCTGTGGGTGCACCAATCTAGACGACAACGACAGAAAAACCGTAGAAATAAAAAACAGGCACAGAACGATCAGATAACGATGCGTACTCTTTTTTAAATTAATCATCAGGCGTGCTCGAATAATGTTATAGTTATGGTGATACTGCTGAATAATACATTGTAACAGGTCTTGGATTATTAGTGAACAAATTGTGCTTGGAAACCTTTTTTATTTATCATGAACACTAGCCTGAACCCAAAATTCAACTTTTTGCCAGCATTTCTCGTTTGTCTGGTTTTGACTGCTGCGTTTTGCTTCACATGGCTGGATTTTTACGTTGATGACGCCTTTATAGGGTTCCATTGTATCGACAATCTTCTCAACGGTCATGGGCTGGTATTTAACCCGGGAGAGCAGGTTGAATCTGTTACCAACCTCGCCTGGTTACTTACAATTACTCCACTTGCAACGATTATGAAAACACATCTGGCAGGTAAAACTGCCGGCATATTGAGTCTTATTGCTGCCGCCTGTTTGCTCACCATCATCGGAAGCAGAATCGATTCAAGCCTTTATGAGAAATCGGAATTGAGCTATATGCGCTATATAATTCCGATACTGATTTTCACCAGCCCATCTTTCGTTTATTTCTCACAATCGGGGATGGAAACTGCATTTGTCTGCCTGTTGATTGGGTTGCCACTTCTATTAGAAAAGGCCAACTCAGATCACAGAACAACAGCGGTTATCTACGCATTCACAACCTTTGTGAGACCGGAGTGCATAATCCTGTTTCCAGTTTATCTTCTGGCAGTATTAATCAGCAACTCGAATAAACATCTAAAATGGCCTGAAATGAGGCAATCAATATTGCCGTCTATGATTTTGTGGGGTTCAGTTATAATAGGGATAACAATTCTCAGGTTTGCCTATTACGGTGACATTGTACCTAACACCTTTTACGCGAAACCATCGTCAATCTCCGAAGTCATTGCAAGAGCCGCCCTGTTTCTTTCCGGCAAACTGACAAACCTTCCAACTCCCTATTCAGGGCTTTTCTTTATACCGTTTTTTTTGTTGGGAGCAATTGAACTGGCAAGAATTAATCAACGTATTTTTTCCTTCTGTCTCGCAGGTTCAATGACCGGGCTGATTTTTTCCATCTATTCCTGCCCGGACTGGACCTTGATGCCCAGATATATGGCACCTTATTCTCCCTATTGTTTGTTTATAATATTTGCCGGGTTTTATAATTCTGAGCTCACCGCCCAGAGGTTGATGATTCTTTTTTATCGGCTTTTCAGTTGCTGCGTCTTTGTCTTCCTATTATTAAACAACTTTTTAGATGTACATAAATGGTTGGGGGATTATGCAGTAAATAATTATCCCGGTTTTGTATTAACCTGCAAAACCCTTCGGGAACCAGTAGAAGATATAAACAAACTCTTACCAGCAACTGCGGTTATCGCTACCCGGCGCATCGGTCTCATTGCTTACGTCACCAGACGCCAGATTTTCGATCACATATTTAGCCTACCCCATTCTGACTTAGCCATTATGAAAAAAAAGAAAGAAATTCGTGACCATGATAACCCAACAGAGCATTTTCTTAGGGATATCTGGCGCAGTAGGCAACCGACACACTTTCTAGAGGACGAAAGCAAAATCTTAAATATGCTTGCAACGCATCCAGGCACGCGCGATCAATTTGAAATTCACGGTATTAACTACAAACTTCTTAAATCCTACAAAATCGGAGACAAAGAAAACTGGCTCCTGTATGCAAAACTGGACGAATGACAAACACAAACAGTCAACAAATTTTAACAAGATGCACGAACAGATTAACCCTCATTTGTAGAAACGAAAAAATATTTACAAAGTAACAGTGCCGTGTTCTTCAAAGATTATCTGCATTTAATGTGCATGGTATTCATAAAACATGGCACAATACTAGACAATAAACTCATCGCGTTGCTCCGTTCCTGGATTCTAAATCTGCATTGTCAGCAAACACAAACTCAACACCGGCAGGCAGGGTTAAGGTAAACTTTTTTAGCAGATCATGTATTTCCTGAGATGACTCTATTTTGATTACGTAAAATGCGACCCTATCCATTGCTGGGGTGATTCTTGTTTTTCCGAGCGTCAGCACGCCCGCCTTATGCCAGTTGTCAGGAATTTCGGGAAACCAGTCATCATAAATCATTGCCAGCCCAATATTCTTTGACTGCACAAGACCTTCCATCCAATGTTCGTGTTTTGCCTGATGTCTTGATGAGAGGGCTTCATTTGACGCGAGACCCCACAAATCAAGGATGTATGAAGGATTGCGATAGGAAAGAAACCCAATATCATTTGCTGCAACTGGTTTTTTGTAAAACTCTGTTGCAAATCTATGCATCTGATATTGTTGTTCGTAAATGTTGTTAGCCCCAACTGGAATATTTGCCAATACCAGAAGATATGGAAAACA
The DNA here is from genome assembly GCA_002839445.1 of Candidatus Riflebacteria bacterium HGW-Riflebacteria-1. Classification (GTDB taxonomy): domain Bacteria; phylum Muiribacteriota; class Ozemobacteria; order Ozemobacterales; family Ozemobacteraceae; genus Rifleibacterium. Next base: position 92,669 of record PGYB01000009.1, on the reverse strand, counting down.
TAACAGGAACAGGGCAGCAAACATAAGGAGCGTCTTTTCTAAGACCCCGTAACTGGCTGAATTTCGGTATATAAATGGCTTGAGCATAAATCCAATTACAGCTAAAACTGACGCCCAAATGTATATTTCATAACGGCAAAACCAGCCAAACTGCCCAAATAAAAGATGTAGAACAATGGAAACAGAAACCGTGGCGCACAAAAGACGTTTGCTTTCAGGAATCTCGCGGCTAATCACCTGCGATAACATGAACAACAGGCAGATTGCGAGCAAAACACCTCGCGACTTTTCAATGCCAGATACAAAATTAACGAATACTGAAGAAGCATTCTGTTCGTAGACAATTTGAGATTTTGCCGTAACCGAGTTTGGCAGTGGATTTTGTCCGATAGACACCAGAAACAAGGAAAAACCGGCAAGAATCATCATCATTACGCCCACAGCCAGAACGCCAGCCTTGCGATGGCCACGAAATATCAGATAGCCTGCAGCAGGTAATGAAATCGCCAGACATTCATAACGAACTAATGGCGAAAGAATGATTGCAGAGAGAGTCCACCAGTCCAGGCGGGCGGTTAATGATTCCCGGTTTAACCCACAGATAATGGCTACGGCCAGCATAACCTGCAGCGAATGTTCCATTCCGGTAAATATAAGGCCGATGAGGTTGCAGGCAGGTATCAACAAAATCAGCATGACATTCAGCAAGGTCTGCTGTTCTGCAACGCCTTCTAGTGGTGTATCGGCGGGAGAAAGAGTTAACCAGAACAACAACAGGGTGAGCAGAGAAAAGACCGTGTTGGCAATAAGAATAATGTAGCTCGCGACAGCCAGTCCTGAGAATGGTGCAATAAGAAATGGCCAAATAATACTTGATGCTGGAGCTGAATATTCATTAAGATTTATCCCATAGTGACCCTGCATTATGTTTTCCGCAAGGGCAAGGTGAATGTAGGCATCGTCCAGCGTAAACACCAGGTATCCCGAATTAAGCCCGAGTATCAGCGCACAATAAGCTGATACAGCCAGAACCAATAGTCCCGAGGCGAACAAAATTGGTCTGATAGGCTGTTGTTTGCAGTTTTCCGGTTGATCACTTTGCATGCTGCAATTCTATCTCTTTGTCAGTAATATATCAATCTTCGCTGCTTTTAACGCAATTGAAGTTCATTGATCGCGGAAAAGCCACTTTACCGGTTGACTGAATACGCAAACAAATAGAAATATTGGCAAACAGTCTGAACAGCTGTACTAATCTCCCGTGCAATCATACAGATAGATTCATGGCCTTCGACTACGTCTCCACAGTCCAGTTCCCTTATTCTGGAAAATATACAACCGGCGCTGTGACTCTAGAATCTTCTCGCTGCCCACGAGGTCAAAAAACTTTGTAAACGCCAGTTCAAAACCGGCTTCACAGTAATCTGGAAAAATGTCGGGCCTTGATGCCAGGAGTTTTTGCACCTGGGAGTCGGACTTGAGAACGAATTCTATGATCAGGTAACGGCAGATCTTGCCGAAAAAAGAGGCGATGTGAGACAGCGGCAGGTTGTTTGATATTGCCAGATGATGAATCAGAGCCAGAGCCATGACCGTGTCGGCAGGACCGCGCTGCAGCAGAGACATGCGCTCGGCGTTTTCCCAGCCGATTGGGGGCGAAGGGTTGGTGATGTCAAGAAGAAGCGGGAGAATGTTACTCGCCTGCTGGTCTCGCGATTGAAGATAATTTTTTTCAACTGCTGCAGGGTCGATATCAAATGCCACGACAACGTCGCTGTGCCGCGCAGCAATCTGGCTGAAAACGCCAGTGTTAGCGCCCAAATCCCAGACCAGATGCTGGGAGCCGATTTTATTAAAATATTCTTCTACCAGCGTCTTTTTATGCTCTGCGGAAGCATCGGTGTAATTAGTATTCGCATAGTAATCGCCCCATTCGGTGCCGCGAGGATAATAATTCTGCGAGCGTATGCCTGATTCAAGGCTGTCGATAATGCCAAGTAAAGCATTGCGGGAGACTTTGCTTGTTGCCGGGCTTGATGAACTTGCCGGAGCCTTATCAGCAAAATAGCTCTGCGAGCCGGCGTGCAAGTGCAAATGAGTCAACAGGGAAAAATTTAGCCAGGTGCGCAGTGGCAACAATCGACTTGCCATGTCAAGCGGAATGCCATCAATGTTTGCCCGCCAAAGCTGTTGCAGTCTGATATCACACTTGCTCATCAAAGCAAGTGGCGCTAAAAAATGCTGGCAAAACTGGCGGTATGCTACCCATGGCATGCCTTCCTGGTATGGCTCAAATGACAGAGTATCAATAAAAACTGGCTTCGAGGCGATGAATTGAATATTGAAAGCGCTGCAGTCCTTTAGGCTCATGCCATGTTTGATGGCAATTTTCTGAACCTGCAATGTTGCAAGAGCCGCATCTTTGAGCTGGCTGAAAGACCATTCCCAGGGATACGAAATAAAAGGAACAGGCTCTGGCCTGATAATTTTATATGCCAGAGCAGAATCAAGCGCGTCAACAGAAGCTTCTTCGTGGCTTATAAGCAGCCCAGACTTTTTAAGCACATCATAAAGGCCTGAACTCAGCAACAGGTCATAGCAATCTTTGCCGGCATTATTGATTTGACGATAGATCGTGCCCTGGTTGTGAAACACAAATCCAGCTGGGTCTCTGAATGAAGAAGCGATTTTTTCAGCATTCTTATCAGAATACCTCTCAGAGCCCTTCACAGAGGAATTATCAGAGCTTTTTTCACAATATTTCTCAGAGTTTTTTTCTGAGCTGCTCTCTGAGCTTTTTTCAGGGGTCCTTTCAGAGCTCCTCTCAGGGTTTTTCTCAGAATTCATCTCAATGCTCGTCTGACTTCGCATCGCTGTTAGGCTTTATTGCGGCACCAGAGACCTGCGCTTCTGAATTTTCAGGTAATATCTGATTATCAGCATTGTCGATGCCTGAAGATTCCTTTGAAGCAGCGTTATCTGCGGCATTTTCCGCAGAATTTTCTGAGCTGCCGGCAGAGCCAGCAAACCAGCTCTTAATGCTGGCCCAGTAGCTTTTCAGAACAAAAACCGCTCCGAAAAAACCTGCGATAAGGGTCTGGAGTATAAAGCTTCCGGTGCCTGGGTCAAGATAGGCCTGTACCGAGGGAACTACCGAAACCAGCAACAAAAATGTAACAACGTAAATCTTAGAAAATACCGTTCGCATTAGAATACTTCCAGAATTTTTTTTACGAAAATGTTAGCCAGACAACTGTAGGCCTTGATCCCCCCAAATTATAGATCATTTCTGCATACATGCCTAGAAATAAGTTTCATTCAACGCAAAATATAACTGCGAGAATAAGTGCCGGTCAGGCGGAACTTGATCTTGCAATTAACTGCAAACTAAAAATCTTGCGCAGGGTATTGACAGCAGATTTTTATCGTACTACACTGGTGCACAGCAAGTTGTATTGGAGGATCGTAGTGAAAAAGGCGAAACTTATCTCGATCGTTGTGATCATGCTCTCGGTTATAGCTCTGGGCGTTTTCATGGGAAAACAGATGTTCAAGCTCATGGAAGCAGACGCCGGTGCACCCGGGCAGACTGCTTCGGCCGGTGAAAGCGCGACCTCCACCGTTAAAATATTGTATAGCGCAGACAAACCGGGAGAAATGGCCGCGGCTTCTAATGTGCCTGCACCGACAGTCGCAGGGCCAGACACCGCGCCATCTCTAACCGAAATAACCGAAGCCAAAACTCCTGAAAAAAAAGATGGCAGCGGGTTTGATCCCAATGGCCCCAAATGGTTCGCGTATGCATCGGGCAACGGCACCAATGTCAGATCTGGCGCGTCTCTTCAGGACAAAGCACTCTTCAAGGTCAGCAAGGGCACAAAGGGCACCGTGCTCGACAAAAAGGGCGGCTGGACACACATAAAATGGGATTTTAACCGCAAAGACGGCTGGGTACGTGATGATCTGCTGATTCAGGGACCCGCCAGCGTAGTGCAGAACATCGTGGCTAACGCCAGCGATGTGGCCAGCATTGATACCAGCAAGATGAGTGCTGAGAACACAAAACAGATGCTCGAAGCAAACCGCATAGCAGTCGCAATTGCCAAGCCGGCGCCGGTTTCGGAAACCGTAAAGACTTTTGTCGACGGGGCAAATCTGCCTGAACAGGCGACAATTGAAGTGCAGACCTTCGCCAACATCCGCAGTGGCCCGAACACAAATGATGACATGGTTGCCAAACTACCAAAGGGTATGGCAGTAAAAGTCAAATCAGTTAAAAAGATCGGCAAATGGCAGTGGTTTGAGATCGTCTTTCAGGACGGCAAAAAATCAGGCTGGACCCGCGAAGACAATCTGAAGTTTTAAACAAGATGCCGGCGACGATTATACAAAAGCTCGCTGAAAATTACCCAGAACGATGAGATTGCTTCGTCGCTATGCTCCTCGCAATGACAGGTTTAAGCGAAGTCTTCAATACCATTTTGTATAACAGCAATTCTCGGCCAAAATCAACATTCTGCGCAAGCCGTCAGGTGAAGTCGCAGAATCCATTTTTTAGCGCTTTTCTGGATCCTGCGACTGCGCTTCGCTTCGCGCAGGATGACAAATAAAAGCTAAGCCCCGCAGTCGCAATGACATGATTCGGATCTATTTGAAGACATCGGTGGCGAATGGTTCGCGGTGAGCGAAATCGCGATTGATTGATTCGGCGGTATCTTTGGTCAGAGACACTGAAAGTTTGCCGCTTTTAAACCTGAATTTGTCGAGAGAGAGCATCTGAGCGGCAAGCTGGTTAAAGAAAAACTTGCCGGAAAAATCACGACGACCGCTCCAGCCGCAGTGAATTTCGCGGGTTTTTCCGCTACGAGTCTGAATGTCGCGCAACAGCAACCGTGCCCCGAAGGCGTCGAATTCACCAGCGACCTGGCCGGTTTTTTCGACCTGGCGCATGTATGTCCAGAGTGCAACCAGCTGGCGAATCTGCTGCTGACGGTCGCCGGCGACACCAGTGAATTGTGCATACACTTCGGAGTCGACACTGTAGGCAGCCGGGCGGCAGTTCAAAACCATATTAACGCGAAATGTGTATTTCTGGCCGCGTTTTTCGGGGTGCAGAGCCGATACATGCACGATAACCTGAGTTTTACCAGGCGCGAGATCTTTAAACCACGCGATGCCGCAGCCCAGGCTCTGGAAGCCTTTTTTTACGGTTCCACGGTACTGCGCATTAATTCTGAAGAACTGCCACTCTTCATTGGCTGCAGAAGCCTGCGAAGGCATTGCCGCCAACAAATCAGGCGCAGCACCCAAAAAAATGAAACATAAAAAAATGGTCAGACACCGTCGCGCAATAATCAGACATGGCGGACTAACCGCCAACTGATCTGCTACAGCGGGCATTTCTGAACAGAGAGATGACGCAAAAGCGTCTTGATTACTCTCCACTCCTCTGACAGCATTTACAGTGCGCGGTTTGAAAGGGGCATTGGTCGGTTCGCTTCTATCCTGATGCTCACCGGCACCTGGCCATCCATGGCCTTCGCGAGCAGCAAAGCAGCAAAGCAATCTTTTTGCCAATGACGCTAACCCGCAAATGCGACGTTGCCAGAAGACAATTGAATGATCGCGAAAAGATAGAGCAGCAGATTGCACACTCATAGAACCCTCCTCAGCTGTCACCGACCTGTATTGAAACATTTCTCTGTTTCTTTATTACTCTCGAACCACAAAACCCGCAAAAACGCGAACGCTCGATCGAAAAAGCACCACAGCCGGCACAGACCATAAGACCGACCTCATGCTGCGAATCAGCGCGCAGAACCGCGATCCAGGCTTCCTGTATGCCGAACAAAAACAGGATTACCAGGCTGACAATAACACCACTGGCCGCTTGAACAGCAAAATGAAAAACCAGAAAATCGAAAAAACCATGGGCGATCGCCGCAATCAATATGCCGAGCAGAATACGCATAGAAACGACTGAATCTGCGCGCGTCGTGCGAGAAAGCGCTATGGCCGCCACTGCCGAGCTTATACATCCAAAAAACAGATGTGCGCTTGAGCTGACGATAATTCTCGGCATCACCGTGCCAGCACCGAAAACAAGGTAGTATTGCACGTTTTCGAGCAGCGAGAAAGCCAGCGCGCTGCCGCAAAACGCCATAAAAATAGCTGCCGGCCGTTTCAAAAAGCTGACCTGATAGCTCGCAACAAGTCCCCCACCCGCCTTCAAACCCTCTTCAACAAATCCGATCACGCCGATGCTTGTCAAAAGAGTTATCCACCAGGAGCGCGGACCGGAAATAAAGGTGCGCAGGTCAGTTCCGAGATACATCTCAATCGGAACATAACAGACCCGGGCAATGAGAATCGCTGCGCCACCAAAAAGCAGCCCGGTTACAAACGCAGCGCGCAATTCGCTGTCTACCCAGTTTCGGCGAAAAACCAGATAAAACAGGCCGATCGGCAGCAAAAGCAGCACCGGAAAAAACATTTCGTCAGTGGAACTCAATCAGTTACCCTGTTGATCGCGCTTGAATCTGGCCAGGTAGAGACTGCGACTGTTCGCAACAGTTGCGTGAAAAACAAGGCCTGAGCTATCGTGAGTCCAGATCGGTCTCAGGCAGTCAGCCTCACCAAGCGGCTTGACTACCGCCTCTTCACCGCTGGCAAGATGTCGCACTACCAGCCGATTTTTGCTGCCATCTTCGCTTTCGGAGCGAACGTATACCAGCGTGCTTCCGTCGGGCGAAACATCCGGCAACCAGTTGCGGCGCTCAGTCGCAATTACCGGCTGGGCTTCGCCAAGAGGCTCAAGCTGAACCTTCATGATATGCGACTTCTTCATGAAGGTATAAATTCTGGTAAAATACAGAGTCGAGCCGTCAGCCGACCAGCGCGGTTCGCGATCGTCTTCGGCACTCGAAGTCAGCTGCAAAAGGTTACTGCCGTCGATTCCAATCAGCCAGATGTTGTTGGCTTTACCCTTCTGGGCCGAAGCAAAGGCAACCAGGCGGCCATCAGGCGAGACTGCACTCATCATATTCTTGCTGTCACCGCTCGTCAACGCAGTCGTCTTGCCTGTGCCGCGATCATGAACAAAGATATGCTCGGGGCTGGCGCTGTCACTTGAAAAAACGATCTTTTTACCATCTGGTGTCAGTTCAGGTGTCCAGACGTTGCCCGGCCACTCGAACACGCGCGAAGCCTTTGCAGCGGCCTCGGGCTTTTTGCTGAAGCACTGATAGACATTTTTTCCATTAATTTTAAGCCGGTTAGAGGAAAAAATTAGTTCGCTGCTATCGCGCGCCAGCATGCCATGGTAGTTGCTGCCATCTCCCTTTTCGAGAGTGTCAACGCTGGCGTAAACAAGGCGGCCAGCCGGAACCGGGGAGCTGGCAGCCGGCACATCTGTTGTGACTGGCAACGCCGCAGATGGCGAAGCTTCTATCATTTCCTGAGCGTCTGACGCTACTTCGAATTGAGGCTGAGCTGAAGCAATCTCAGCCTTATTGGCATTGATAACGCCAGCGACAGTCTCCTGGAATTCAGAACTCTCGGCAGGCGTCGTGGTGGCCAATGCCTGGTCACCAAGCCTGGCAAGCACTTGCGGATCGAACCCGACCATGTCTTCTGGAGACACTGGCGTATGCTTGATGGCAAAAGAGGCGGAGGCTGACGACAAATCGAGCACAGCAGTCTGGCTGGCGGTTTCCGATGAATTGAGCGCTCCTAAAAAAGAGTGTTCCCAGGCGCGTCCCTGAAAGAAAAATGTATCAAACAGGCTGCCGGCAACAGCGCCGGCCAGAAAAATAACGAGACCAAGAATCATGCGTCGACGATAGCGCTGACGCCTTTTTTGCGGGGTGTCGCAGTCGGGGCAGTTTACAACCCTTGGCGGCAATTTGCTTCCGCATCTGAAACAATACATGTGAGTTCTCCTTGAAAATTTCGCAATTGAATTATACCCTATCCTGCCGCTTGTTAAAACACCAAAGGCGATTTTTTGGCATTACAGGAAAAAACTATGGACAAAAAGCAGATCGGGCAGTTGTTTATCGTGGGCTACCAGGGCGAAGAGCCGAGCAGTGAATTTTTACGGTTTGTCGAAGAATGGGGAATCGGCGGCGTAATTGTCTTTGCGCGCAACCTTTCAGACCCCGCACAGTTGCCCGCACATCTGGCGCGCATCAACGAAGCGGCCGGGCAGAAGGTTTTCACCTCTATCGACCAGGAAGGCGGTCTGGTGCTGCGCATACTGAGCCGCGGCAGCCTGTTTCCTTCGGCAATGGCTCTGTCAGCTACTGGCAGCATAGAGCTCACCGAGCAATGCCATGAAGCCATTGGCCGCGAAATGCTCAGTCTCGGCCTGAACTGGAACCTGGCACCAGTTCTCGATATAAACCACCCCGACAATCCAGGTATTGGGGCGCGATCGTTCGCCGACACGCCGCAGCGCGTTGCTGAATACGGCTGCGCGGCAATTCGCGGACTGCAGAAAGCCGGCGTTCTTGCCTGCGCCAAGCACTTTCCCGGCAAGGGACACGCCCGGGTTGACTCGCACCTGACCCTGCCGTCAATTCCTTACGATGCCGAAAGACTCGAACGCTTTGAATTACTGCCATTTGCCGAAGCCATTAAGAATGATGTCGCCGCGATCATGACCGCGCACGTTTTCTTTCCGGCATATGAGAAGACAAAAGATCTGCCGGCAACTCTGTCGCATTCAGTCCTCACCGGGCTTCTGCGCGAAAAACTTGGATTCAAGGGAATCCTGGTCACCGACGACCTTGAAATGGGCGCGATAACTGAATCTTATGGCATCGCGCAGGCCGCTAACCTGTCGTTTCATGCCGGCGCCGACCTTTTGCTCATCTGCCACAGCATCGAACAGCAGCGACTGGCAGCCGAGACGATACTGCGAAGTCTGTCGACGAATCCGGCCACTGGCCAGCGTCTCGAAGAAAGTCTGCACCGCATCGAGCACGCACGCAAAAAGCTTGCCCAGCAAGGCGCAAGAATTGAGCTGCCGGAGTTGAAAAAGCAGCACGAACCTCTGATTGAGCGATTGCACGCTGAGTCGGTGCGTTTTCTGCGTTATGAGTCTTCAATGGTGCCGCTCGACGCGGCGAAGGGGCGCACAGTCTTCTGCGTTCCGCAAATTTCGGCGCTGGTGCAGGTTGAAGAAGAGCACCGGCAGGGAAGTCTCAAAGCGCTGATTGAGCAGGAATACCCGCAGGCAGAAACCATCGTGTATGATCCCAAGGCAACAGGAGCAGATCTGATCGCTCTTATAGACACAGAAGTCGCTCTCGGCAAAGCTGTTGATCAAATGGTTTTTTTGACCTACAACGCGCATCTTTTTAAGGGTCAGCTTGAGGCAATAAAGCTGTTTTCGCAAAGAATCACGCAGTTCGCTGTAGCAGCGCTGCGCAATCCCTATGACCTGGCTGATCTGCCACAGATAAAAACGTGCGCCGCCACTTTTGGCTTCAGAACTCCCGCGGTCAAAGCTCTTCTGCAGGTGTTCAAAGGCGAAGTTTCGCCGCAGACCGACCCCTGGCCAATTGATATATCAGGCTGGTGAATCAGAACTAATCCTACGTCTCATTTTAATAAACAAATTTAATACTGGGTATACTTCATAAATCGGGCTCTCGGCGGGATCCCAACGCTCCAGCGACTCGCTCCAGCGACTCGCCTCATCGACTTCTCGATTGCTGGAGCTTTTGAGTCAACAGGTGCTCGGCTCACAAGCTTACGCTTATGGGATGCCCGCCTACGCCCTTGGCAGGTTCAACTAAGCGAGTGTTTGAGTCTGCTTTGTTTATGTAGTTATCAGTAATTTAACTATTCGCTTAATGTTAACGAAAGGCTAATTTATTGCACGCATAATGCCGATGAGTTTTCCAGAATAAAATGCTGGAGGCTAATTATGTGGCAACTGGAAGTTAAAATAATTGCGCTGACCCTGGTTTACTTCACGGGCTGGTTCATGTTCGAAAAGGTATTCTCAGTTATCTGGAGCCGCCTGACCGGTGGCGCCGATAAGGATTCAGGCCTGCCCAGAGCACGCCGCAAAGTTGTTCCGATCGCTACGGTAACCCCGGTCGACCAGACCTGGCGCTACATCAAAGGTCTGAGCAGCCCTGACTGGCGCATTCGCCGTATTTCCTGCATTCAGCTTGGCGACCGTCGCGGCACTGCAGTAGTAGAAGCCTTGATCGAGGCACTCGAAGATCCTCGCGAAGAAGTCAGCCTGGCAGCTGGCGAAGCGCTCACCCGTATTGGCGACCCGGCCGCGATTGAAGCGCTGACAAGTCACTGCGGCAGGCTCGAAACCCGTTCGATGCGTTCATACGAGAATTATCGGGCCGCCTGACCCGATCTGTTGATTCCCAAGCAGGACCAAAGGTGCCGGGGCTGTCATTGCGACGGCCCCGGCGTCTTTTGCAGGACTTATTGACTGAGATGTTGATTACAGTTAGACTTTGAACCGCATGAAAGAAATGTTTAAACTTGATAATCCGCAACGGTTGCGGCTTATGCAAATAAGCTTCGGCCTGGTTGTCGTTTCTCTGACCGTTCTGGTGAGGGAACTTGGCTGGCGTGATGTTGGCGGGCGACCGGCCGGCCTTGCGCTGAGCGTTCTGCTGGCCGGTCTTTCGCTGCTGGTGTATCTTGCCGTTCGCGGAAAAGTCAAACCTGAAATTCCTGTAAATACAAGCGCCACGGCTGATGATTCTGCGACATCTGACGCTCCGGAAAATCAGGGTTCTGCAGCTGCCGCCGTGGCTGACACAACAAGCATTCATTATCTTCTGCACCTGGCAGAGCCAATGAGCAGCACAGAAAGCAGCATAGACCGTGCTCTGCACATGCTTGTCGAACAGATGCCAGATAAAATCTTTGCTATTTACACAATCAGCGCCGGCAAGCTTGCCTTTGCCGGCGGAGCGCGCATTAACTCGCGGCAAAAGAGCGAAACGATCAAAGCCGCTGACGGTCTGGTCGAAGAATTAACCAATCGCATCAACAGTTGCGTTGACAGCAGAGCACTCAGGCAGCCGGGCAGCTTTATAAAGCCACTGAGCTTTTCACGCAGCAACGATTCAGAAGATGGCCTGCTGATGCCGGTATCGTGCGGCGGCGAACTTTTCGCAGTGCTGGCTGCTCTGTCTGTTTTGAAAACAGAATTTGCAGGTCACGAAAAGGCGTTTTTACAACACTTCTGCGCAAGCATGGCAATACTTTTACACAATCAGCGCCTGCCCGGTGAGTCTGCTGACGACAAACAGGCGGCGGCTGAAAGTCGGCTGGCGCAGAAGCTTTTCGCCGAGCTGCTTCCCGAAAATGCAAAGGCAGTAGCGGGCTGGGATATCGCGCAACTGACCGGCTACAGCAGCGAGCACAGCGGTGATTTTCATGATTATATCAATCTGCCGGGCAATCGCATGTTCATTATTGCCGGTAAAACTTCAGGCAAAGGCCTCGAAGCCGCTCTTTATATTCTACGGCTGCGCACGATGCTCAGCTGTCTGTGCGAAAGCAGCCTGAGCCCGGCCGAACTTCTTAACAATCTGTCAGTAAGACTGGGCGGCGACAGGTCGCTGGATCTTTTTGCTTCGCTTATTGTCTTGCAGATAAAGGCGAACGAGCGTAGCGCGACCCTGGCGTTGGCCGGACACGCGACACCTCTGATCAATCGGCCGCGCAGTGGCTACGTCGAAATACCTGTGCTGGCCGGAGGCGTTCCCCTTGGGCTTTTCAATCAGGGTGTCGAGCCGTATCAGAATCAGGTGATTCAGTTGTTGCCCGGAGACGGTATTTTAATTTATACTGACGGGGCGATTGATTTTGCCGGGTCGCAAGGCAGCCGTTTTGGCAGCGAAGACCTCAAGATGCTTCTCGACAAAATGCCTGAGCAGTATGCAGATGATCTGCTGGCGAACCTGGCAGAGCAGCTGATACCTGAGAAATTACGCAACAGACCGTTGGAAGATTACACTTTTATTTACGCCAGCACGGAGTAGAGTTATGAACGAAGCAGATCCGATCATAGAACAACATTTATTCATGAGCGAGCGCAAGGAGCGCGAGGTCTATCAAAGCGCTTTCGAGCAAATTTTCACTTTTCCGGTAGCGGATATACGCGTCGAGTATACCGATCAACCCGACGATAGCTATTCTACGATCAACGATCGTACCAAGAAGATTCTGATCAACCTGCCAAAGCCTGACAAGATAAATTGCATATACGGGCGTTTCAGCGATGGCGGCAGCTTCAGGCTGCAGAACAGCAATCTGCATGTCTGCATACACGAGAGTGAGTATAATTACGACCTCATTTCGAGCCTGAAGAATTTTCTCGGTCCGGTTTTTCCGCTCTGGCTGTTTAGAAATCCTTATATCTGGGGCATTAACATCTACGAAGATTACGATCGCCAGCATTTTTTCGATGTTCGCAACTTTTCGGCGCGTTCGCAGCACCTCGAAGAGCCTGAAGTAGATATTTTCCGGCGCGATGACGGTGTTATTCACAAATATCGTTTTTTCATGAAAGAACAGTGTGAGCCTGAAGAAGGCCTCAAGGTGCTGGCGCCGTATTTTATGGGCATGCGCCTGGGCCTGCAGAAGCGAAACTACGAAGGTCTCGAAGTGCTGCACATGTATTGCACTGACAGAGCGTCGTTCAGAAGGTTTGACCCGCGCACCAAGCTGGGCAAAGACATAAAATCGGTTCTATCGCTCGACTGAAAGCAACAGGAGATAGTTAATGGCAGAGAATGCGACTTATCGCGAGGGATTGCTTGACGAGGTAATTGACGCCTGCATCAAGCATTTGCGGTCACACCCAAACGATCATGAAAAGCTGTTTTATCTCGGCAACGCCTTTTATCTCAAGAAACAGTATGACAAAGCCTCTTTCTGCTACGTCAAGGCAGTCAATCAGAACCCGAAAAATCCTGTTTATTACAGCCATCTCGGTCATTCATACCGCGAACTCGGCGACCGTGACCAGGCGATTGCTTCTTACGAATCGGTTCTGACTCTGAATCCGCGCTTTGCCGACACCCACTTCAACGTCGGACTGATTTTTTATGAAAACAAAACTTATGACAAGGCGCTGGCCAGCTTTGCCAATGCGCTGGCGATTAACCCGCGCTACGCGGCAGCACGTTATCATGTAGCGCGAATCTATGAAGATCAGGGCGCCATAAGCAAGGCGGTAAAAGAATACCGCCAGATTATCGAGGAAATGCTTGGCGACAAGCTTGAGCGCAGCAGTGTTACCATCGATCTCGGTGCCGTTTTTTCTGACCTCGGCCTGCTCGACCAGGCAGAAACTGAGTATCGGCGCCTGATCAAGGATCATCCTGAATATGCCGATCTGCATTTCCATCTCGGCGTAATTCTCAAGAAAAAAGATCTTGATGACGAAGCCATGGAAGAATTCAGAATAGCCATCAAGCTCAACCCGCATTATATGGAAGCCCGGCGCCAATACTGGGAGTCGGCGCAGTAGGGTTCTCAAGCCATTTTATAAACGTTTTTATTAAAGCTGTTCAATTTTAGACGGGTTTATATTATAATCTCAGAGTGAAATTTTATTCACACCATCGTTAATCAGCGCGAAATAAGGCTTAACTGTTCATGTTTAAGCGTAAGAAAATAGGTCAGCTGCTTATCGAAGCAGGGCACGTTGGTGAGAAAGAGCTCAACATAGCTCTTGCCGAGCAAAAAAAGCGCGGCAAACGCATCGGGCAGGTTCTCATCGAGCTTGGCTACCTTACCGAAGACAAACTTCTGCCAACTCTCGGCAAACAGCTAAAGGTTCCATTCGTTGATCTGACCAAGGTAGAGATCAAACCCGAAGTTCTCAAGATGGTGCCTGAAAAGATCTGCCGCAAACACATACTGGTGCCGATCAGCTTTGACGGTAAGAGTCTGATGATTGGTATGGCAGATCCTCTCGACGTGTTCATCATTGATGAAATACAGTTTCAGAACAATTGCGAAGTCGTCAGGGCTATCTGTTCAGAAAACCAGATCGCTGACACGACTGACAAACTCTATGTTGCCGGCGCCATGGCCGACGCTCTCAGCGCGATGGGCGTCGGAGATGAAGACGTAGGGGGCGGCGCACTGGATGGCCTTAAAAAGGCGAGCGAAGAAACCCCGATCATCAAGCTGGTCAATCTGGTTCTGACTTCAGCGGTTCAGAAGGGCGCATCAGATATTCATATTGAGCCTGACGAAGGCGAACTGCGCGTGCGACTGCGCATAGACGGTTCGCTGCTGATTGCGATGAATCTGCAACCTGAAGCGCTGCCATCGGTTATGTCGCGTATCAAGATTTTGAGCGGCATGGATATCTCTGAACGCCGACTTCCGCAGGATGGCCGAATTCAGATGGTAATCATGGACAAGCCGATCGACTTTCGCGTCAACACGATTCCGACCGCCTGGGGCGAAAAGGCCTGCCTGCGAATTCTAGACAAGTCGAACGTTAACGTTGCGCTTGACCAGATGGGATTTTCGCCGACAAACTTCGAAAAGGTACAAAAGGCAATCGGCTCTCCCAACGGCATGTGTCTGGTAACCGGGCCTACCGGTTCTGGCAAAACAACGACACTATATGCGTGTTTGAATGCGATAAAAGGGCCGGACATCAATATCTGCACAGTTGAAAACCCGGTAGAATACAAGCTTAAGTTTATTAACCAGGTGCAGGTTCGCGCAGAAATTGACCTGAATTTTTCGACAGTGCTGCGCGCATTTCTACGCCAGGATCCAGACGTAATCATGCTTGGTGAGATACGTGATGAAGAAACGGCAAGTATCGCAGTAGAAGCGGCGTTGACCGGCCATCTTGTTTTCGCGACTCTGCATACCAATGATGCGCCGAGCACCGCGATTCGTCTTGTAGATATGGGCGTCGAGCCGTTCCTTGTTTCATCGGCATTTCTTTGTATCGTCTCGCAGCGACTGGCGCGGCGTGTCTGCAAATTCTGCAAAGATGTCGACACGACGATTACCCCCGAAACCCTTGTTGATCTCGGGCTGCCTCCCGAAGCCATTAACGAAACATATTATCGCGGCAAGGGTTGTGAAAAGTGTGCAAAGACCGGCTACAAGGGCCGCGTTGGCGTGCACGAAGTCATGTATACCCACGAGAACCTTCGCCGCATGATCATTCAAAAGGTTGGCCCTGACGACCTTAAGAACGAAGCCGTGCGCCTTGGCATGAAATGTCTGAAGGACGACATCGTCGTGAAGTTTCAGCAGGGCCAGACCACTCCCGAAGAAGTGTTTGCGCTGGCGCGCGCAGACTGACCTGAGCAGTATCAAAGAGGTTTAAATGCCAAAGTACGAATGTGAAGTAAAAGACTCGAAGGGCGACATAATCAAGACGACGCTCGAGGCTCCGAACATGCAGGAGCTGGCGAACCGCCTTTCCGACAAAGGTTATTACCTGGTCAAGGCCAAAGAAGCGAAATCTGGTGGTGGCTTTGGTTTTGGCGGCAGCGTCAGCAAAAAGGAAATGATGATTTTCACGGTTCAGCTGGCAACGCTTGTTGGCGCTGCAATTCCGCTGGTCGAAGCGGTTGGCATTCTTGCCGACCAGACCCAGAACACTTACTTCAAGAACATTCTGAACGGTATTGGTCGCGACCTGCAGAGCGGCCAATCTTTTTCAGTTTCAATCCGCAAATTCCCCAAAGTTTTCGACAAGATTTACTGCAACATGTGCGAAGCCGGTGAGGCCGGCGGCATGCTTGATCAAGTCTTGAACCGGCTGGCAGCCTTTGCCGAAGCCGACGCCGAAATTCGCGGCAGGATCAAGGGCGCGCTAACCATGCCGGTTATCCAGCTGGTTCTGGCCACTCTTGGGGTTATTTTTCTGCTGGTCAAGATCTTTCCGAACTTCTCGACCATGTTCAAAAAGATGAAAGTCGACCTGCCCAAGATAACTGAAATCATGATCGTGATGTCAGATGCCCTGATTTACAATTACGTGGCAGTCGGTGCAGGCTTTCTTGTAATCTGTGTCGGCATCTTTTTCGCGCTAAAGACTGAGCTAGGCCGCAAGGGGATTGCGCTGTTTACTCTCAAAGCACCAATATTAGGCGACCTTACTCAGAAAATTGCGGTTAGCCGCTTTTCAAGAACTTTCTGCTCGTTGCTCGGATCGGGCGTTCCGATTCTGCAGGCGCTGCAGATCACTTCTTCAGTTATGGGCAACCCGCTGATGGAAGAAATGATCGCCAATATGGCAATCGGCGTTCAGCAGGGAAACACACTGGCCAGCACGCTGGTCAAGGTAACCATTTTCCCGCCGATGGTAAAAAAGATGATCGAAGTCGGCGAAAATACCGGTAATCTTGACGTCATGCTGACCAAGGCCGCCGACTTTTACGACCGCGAAGTCAAAGAATCTCTCGACGGCCTGACTTCAGCCCTCACGCCTATTCTTACAGTTGTAATGGGTATCATTATCGGCACCATCGCCCTGTCTGTTTTCATGCCCCTCTTCAAAATGACGGCAAGCGTCAAGTAACAGACGCAATGAAGATTAAAAGGTGAGGAGCAAAAATGCTTAACATAGGGCCGTATTTGCCGGAAATTAGAAATATCTGCCAGAAAAAAAGCCTTACTTTGCTTGGCGGCGCTCTCAATGATGAGTTACCTCACCATTGCTCAATTCCTGCTGACAACAGCATTAAGCTTCGGTAACTGGAAAAATATAATTTACGGCGCATTTAACCCCATCGCGCTCATGACTGCTTATCTACTACTAGCTGTGCAGATACGGTCATGCTGCAACTGGCTTCTCCCGTGGGTAATCCTGGTTATGATTACCGCCTATTTTTTCGCAGACCTGATCACACCGCACGACCTTGACTGGCACCTTAGAACATCCTGCAACAGCCTTTTCATGCAATTATGGCCGCTTAAAAAAATGTCCATTTTTACTAGACCATTCCAGTCTGGCGAGGTGAAAGAATGTTTCATTAGTGACTGATAATAAAGTCTGTTCAACTTTAGCGGCCTCTTAATCAGAGATACCGCGATCAATATGAAAGGCAGAGGCAATAATCATGAAACAGTCGGTTAACCAGACTCAAGGCGAGTCTTACGCAAAGTATTTTTTAAACAAGCACGAAAGATGGTGGAGATTCCTTTTACCTGTGCAGGTTCCTTACAAAAAATTTGCCCGCGCAATCTGTCGGGGGCAAGTTCTTGATATTGGCTGTGGAGCCGGGCGCTACCTTTCTTTTCTTTTTCCAAGAGCAACAGGCGTTGATCATAACACGCATATGCTTGATTACGTTAAGGGAAAGGGTTTCAAAGCATTCTCTCCCGAAGACTTTTTATCTGCTCCCGGCAATAATAACGCCTTTGACACCCTTTTGTTTTCGCATATTCTCGAACATATGACGCCTGAAAATGCCTGCTCAATGATTTCTCAATACATTCCTTGTTTGAGATCAAATGGCAGAATTGTAATAATTTTGCCGCAAGGAGAGGCTTTTAAAACCGATCATACTCACATTTGCAACTATTCGCCTGAAATGATAAGAAATTTGGCAACATTAACAGGAACCCGGATGATACGTTCATTCACCTTTCCCTTTCCTGAAAAAATAGGAGAGTATTTTCCTTTCAACGATCTGGTATATCTGTTAAAAAGGCGAATCAGTTTTCCGCCCCCTTCCCAGATTTTTTTAACCCATGGCAGATCAATGCCTAATCTCCCGGTAAAATTATAACGAGTTGAGTATTCTGGTAAATACGGCCATCTGATTACAGAATCAACAAAAATGCAGCGCGATATACTTGAAAAACTCGGCGTTCAAGTCCCGGCATAGTTATATTGCCTGCGGGATTTTAGGATCAATGATGCCATCTATATTTTAGAATCATCTGAAAAGCCCGCAGCAACGGCAGCATACAGGAAATAGGCCCTTCACTTCAAGACTTTTGCGAAACCGTATCATACCCTCCCCATGCCAGACCTCGTTAATTGTCTGATGCCTGAGATCACCTACAACAACATCCGGCCAGTCAAGACAAACAGATACGCTGCCATCAGAGAGAATCTGAAGTTCGCGCTCAAGAGACCTGCATCTGGTATTGCCAAAAGTATTGTAAAAGTCTGTGTAATAAGCCTCGAAATCATTGACAGCAATATTCGGAAAAATCAAAACCGGCCGCCGCAAACCGCAATCCAGAAGGATACTGCTCACAACCGAACGTGCCTGTGTGGAAAAAGATCGCGACGGCTCCCTTTTGAAGCCTGTCCATCCTGTTGCATGAATACCAAAATCACTCATTATTCGTTTTTCATTATTCAGGCCGGCAGACTCGGGAATAAACCACCCAAGCTGAATAATAGACATATCTACGCCTTCCAGACACTCTATTTCTCCGATCAGATCCTGCATAGAATTTAAATTCCATTCAGAAAGAGTTGCCACTATTTTTACGAGAGGTTTTTTAATGTTGTATCGTCTTGCCATGCGGGAAATAAGAGAGATCCCATCTGTCACTCTCTTGAAAAGTCCAACCTGTCCTCTGATCGAGTCATGAACTTTGTCAGGGCCGTCCAGAGAAACATTGACCGAATCAATGCGATTTGTGACAATCTGTTCAGCATATTTAAGAAGTGTCGATCCGTTTGTGTTTATTGTGCATACGAGATTGTTACTCTTTATAATCTTGAGAATCTCTGGGAATTCAGGATGCAAAGTGGGCTCTCCGCCCCAGAGATAAATCGCACTTCCCTTATTCGCAGCTTCTTTCAAAATTTTTGCCCAGAATTCTGCGGGCAATGTGTCTCGCAACCTGACTTTTTGATCAGATAACTGCCCACACATTTTGCAGCTCAAATTACATCCGGAGAAAAGTGAGATGGCAAGTAAATGCGGAAACTCAGAGGGAAATCGACTATTGCCCCGTAAAATTTCTTTTAATTTTGCAAGAGAGATTCTTGGATACTTCAGTGCCAGGCCAATCAATCTAAGTTTTTGATAAAGATTCATGATTACTCATTTTAACAAACATCAAGAAAATTTTATAGACTAGTGATGGCGGCAATCGTAAAAGTATTTTCTCTATAAACAACCTGAACTGTGCAGAAAAGCTCCAGTAATATTTGTTCACAAAATAGCGCTTCTTGATCTTTACAGTAGAGCTGAGGGTTGCTCGCAACGAACTGAACTTGGAAGCATTTTCATGAATTCTATAGCTGGTCAAGTTATCTGAAAGATTTATAAACGAATGCCCGCTTGTGAGTAGCCGCGCCCACAAATCATAATCGGCAGTGACACCAAATTCTCCGTTATAACCACCGATTCTGAGAATTGCATCCCTCCTGAACATCACAGCAGGGTGAGCAACCGGGGAACTGATGGGCGCCTGGCGTCTTATCTCTTCACTGCATAATGGGTATTTTCTATTACCAATAACATCTCCGCTCTCATTTATCATGGTTAAACACGAACCAGCAAGCACAAACTCCGAATTGTTCTGAAAAGCCTCTAATTGTTTAGTCAGGCGGTCTTCACGCGCAATGTCGTCGGCATCAATTCTTGCGATCAATTCATATTTGGCCCTTCGAATGCCAATATTTAACTGTTCTGCAAAGCCAAGTTTTCGGGCATTCCTTATAAAAATAAACCTTGGATCATTGATTTCGGCAACAATTTCTGCAACGCTGCACGCACAGGGATCTTCTACGACAAGCACCTCAAAATCTTTGCAGGACTGATTCCGCAAACTGCAAAGAGTTTGCCTGAAATAATGAGTGCTGGCATTGAGAACCGGTATGACAACTGAAATCATCGAAATCCGCCAATCAGATTCCAAAAGAGCTTTCCAGACAAGAGTAACAAACACACCCGCCTAAAAGTTACCCTTTATCGTTGCAATTATGCTATAAACTGTTAGGAACTGCAATATTTTCAGAACTCATTAATAGATTATGAAAACAAGCGTGCGAATAATCATACCCTGCTACAATGAAGCTAAGATTATTGGATCTGTAATCAACGAACTGGCCATCGGGCACCCGGAGATGAAGATTCTGGTCATTGATGACGGCTCAACAGACAACTCATTTCTGGAAGCACAAGCTACTGGGAAGGCCGAGGTAATAAAAATGCCAGTTAATCTTGGGGTTGGCGGAGCAATTCAAACGGGCCTGATGTATGCCAATGTCAATAACGAAACAATGGCTGTCAAACTTGATGGCGACGGGCAACACAATCCAATAGACATTACAGGCCTTCTACAGCCATTGATTGACGACAAAGCCGACATTGTCATTGGCTCAAGATTTATTGGCGAAAACTCAGGCTTCAAATCAACTTTTCTCAGACGCATTGGTATAAAGATTCTTCAGTTTGTGGCCTGGGCACTTACCGGTCAGGAAATTACCGACCCGACCTCCGGGTTTAGGGCATATAATAGCAGTGCAATCAGATTCATGGCAAAAAACTACCCCTCTTTCGACTACCCTGAACCAGAAGAAATTATCCTTGCAAGTAAAAACGGCCTTCGTATGGTAGAGATACCTGTTGTCATGCGCGAGAGGCAGGCTGGAATCTCGACCATTTCTTCCGCGATGTCGATTTATTACATGCTGAAAGTCACTCTCGCAATGCTGTTTATTTCATTGCGGGAACCTGAAAAGAAGTGAGCAACAAAGATGTTTGAAGGTATCGAAAGAATTCAGATGATCTCAATAGTCGGCAGCCTGCTATTTCTTGCAATGATAACAAGGCTGATAAAAACAAAGGCAATCAAAGAGGCTTATGCGATTCTATGGCTGCTTTTTGGAACAGTGTTCATGATTTTTTCGATCTGGAAAAAAGGGCTTGACTACTTTGCCACGCTGGTTGGCGTCTATTACCCCCCGGCCATGCTGTTTCTGATCCTCATTCTTGCGCTTATCCTTGTGTTGATACAGTTTTCGATCGTGATATCTTCGCAAAATGACAAAATTCGTAAGTTGTGTCAGGAACTGGCCCTGTTAAAATTAGAATGCAGCAAAACAGACATAACAGATGAAAACAAAAAAAGCTGAATTCTGCCGACCGGGCTAAAACAACAGAATCAGTTTAAATCCTGATCTCATATATTTTCCTTCCCCGCCCTCATAAAAATACCCCTTAGACTCCGGGAAGGTTTTTGTCTCGCATTATATTAACACAGAGGGACTTCCTATCAAGATTCATTGTTAGAATCTTTTCTCAGCTTTCTCTTTTCTTATGGCAAGATACATTTTAATGAAATCTTTAATAACAACAAAAGCTCTCATTCGGAAAAGTAATTTCAAAAAATAGGAAGGTCTTTTAAAAAATCTGCTTACAGCACAATCTCGCAATTCATAGAGATCTGCTGCTGTCATATTTTTATTCAGGGAAATAGGCGGAGTATTCACATTTCCAAAGTCATTCCATGCAGGTAAAGGGATATTATTGTCCAGACAATGTTGATATAACCCTGTTCCCGGCAAGGGTATTGCGGTTGAAAACGAGGCATAATCTTGATCAAGCTCACAAGCCAGATTGATTGTATCCATAGCAGTTTCACGAGTTTCCCCAATGCTTCCAATAATGTAATTCCCACCGATAAATAACTTCGCCTGCTTGGCTATTCTTATCGCTTCACGAATGCTTTTAAGTGTAATATTTTTATCCATTTTGTTAAGAATTTCCTGGTTACCACTTTCTATACCAAAGAAAATCCAACGGACACCGGCTTCTCTCATCTTTTTCAGCATTGCAGGATTTATAGTGTTAACTCTTGATGATACTTGTATTTCAAGTCTTTTATTGTAGCCTTTACTTATTATATAATCACATAATTCTTCAACTCTTTTGCTATTAAGAGTAAAAGTATCATCTTGAATGTACAAGATTCGAATATTCCATTCATGAACAAGGAACTCAAGTTGCTCTATTACCTGTTGCATACTGAAGTTTCTAGGACCGTCACCAAAAACTGTTTTTGATGCGCAGAAATTGCATTTGCCAATGCAACCCCTTGTGGTAAAAATTACACCCAATGGGCCATCTATGCCGGATGGCCACCTGCTCCAACCATAAGGCCTATAAAGATGTTTCTTTAGCAAATGAAAGGCCGGGGTTGGCAAAGCGCTTAAATCTTGTAACGGGATTCTGGGTATAGTTCTTATTATTTCATTGTTATGCCTGAAAGCGATACCTGCAATATTCAAGAGATTATCGTTCTTTTCCAAGGCTTGTAGAATGTCAATAATTGTATAGTCACCCTCTCCAACAACAACAATATCAACAGCAGGAAGGTCCACCAATGTTTTTTCTGGTAAAGCAGAGGAATGCGGCCCACCAACAATAACACAAGCGTCTGGCAAACTATTTTTTACCAATGTAAAAAACATTTTAGCTATTTCAATTGTTGCAGTCATTATCGTGGCTCCAACAATTGCCGGGTTTATTTCGACAATTTTACTGATAATTTGCTCTGTTGAAAGGCCTTCCGCGTCACCGTCAATAATAGTAACCTCATAGCCATTCCTAATTGCTACGGCAGCAATGCTTAAAAGCCCAATGGGGGGAGGAATGGAAACAAAATCCTTCAAGTTATGATATGCGTTCTCCATTGTAGGAATAACGACCAATACTATTTTTTTGTTTTTCAATTTAGGGTCCGTTCCAGTATGTTCAGTTTAACTTTCTTAAATGGAATTGTCGTTGTGGGCTTGATTGGACGTGAGTTTCCTGCTCGAAGTCAAAGATACCACCCTTTTTTTTTCGAGTCAAGGAGAGCTCACACATTCTTCTGCCAAAAGAAATTTTTCATCGGCGAAATACTTTGGCTTCTATTTGCAGTTGTTTTTCTGGTTTTCTCATACTTATCATCGCATTGATTCTCGTATTAATACAGTTTTCGGTAATAGTGTCTTCTCACAACAACAAAATACGAAACCTCACACAAGAAGCTGCTTTGTTAAACGAAAAATTCAGACAGAATCCTGACCAGGAACAGAGTGCAGAACTGAAGCGAAGAACTTTTGTTCTGACGCGCTCTAGGGCTTCGTTAAGAAAATAATAGTCACATTTTAGTCCATCGTCCGCCCATAGGAGCCTGTAAGAAATCAACCTTCGTGCCTGGCTTATTTTCTAACAGGCTCTAATCAGAGCTTTTGAGCAACTCAAGGCGCATACCCACATCGTTGCCAGCAAGAACATCTACTTCAGCTACCTGTAGCATTGCCTTAGTAAACACAGAGTCCTTATAAAATGAAACTTTGTAATACGGCTCAGTCTGAATTCTGCCACCCTTGTGCGAGGTAGAATATGGAACAACGAGATCTGCCAGGCCATTTTCGTCTGTATTTTGAGACTTTTTGAAAAGATATTTGCTTTTTCCGATAGTAAGTTCAATAGAAATCTGAACAACAGATGATGGATCTGCTTGAACCGACACGCGAGCTCCGGCAACATTCTCATAAAGCAGCCATGGAGGCCGAACATCGTCTGGCGAGTCAGAGGCATAAACCAGTCTGAAATGAGCTGCCGGGTCAAACAAAGCTCTGGTGCCAAGCGCAAGATTATCTAACAACCAGAAAAAAAAGGTCTTTTTATAGTCAGGATCTTCTACAATTCCGGCCGTAACATAGCTATATTCTGGAACTTCCGGCATATTCTTATACGTATTCCAAAATGTATAGGACCCATCCCCGCGTTCCTTGAAGGTATTCATTACAATGTATCTGACGCCGTATTTCTGACAAAGCTGGCGCGCCGCATCCTCAGTTTTCGCTGAAAAGATATCAGCCATCGTCTTGTAGCCCCACATTGCATTATTAACAACGGCAGGGCGACGAGCATAAAAGGCAATATGATTGCCTTCATCCCAGAATGATAGAATACCGTATTCAGGCTTTTTCTCATCAAAGTAGCCCGATGTCTCAGGAGTGTTTCGTCTGATCCAGGTATAAAGCTCTACAAGAGGCTTGTCAATTGTCGCAAAGCTCGTGCTCCAATGAAAATTGTGCATAGATTGAAGGATCATCAAAGGCACAATAATGGCAACAGCACGAACATAGCCTGAGGCACGGTTTTTAAACTGGCCCACAATCATAGTCCACAGCAAATAGCAGGTGATGCCATAATACAATCCCTCACCCACAACCAGCCAGCGGATATACCTGATCTGATAAAATGTTAAAACCAACATCAGGGTGAGCCAGAAACGTAAAAACCTTGACTTTGACCGATCACACCAGGTCCATGGCAAAAACGCAAACAAAGGAAAAAGAACTATGCTCCAGCCAAACCATTTCAATAATTCGCGCAAATTAGCATTGCTCTGCAGTATCGCTTTAAAAGAAAGAGGCGAAGCAAGCTCACTGATTGTCTTATGGATCGGGTCACCCTGAAAAAGGAAACCCGTAGATTCAGTCATTTGCCCACGAAACACAACTAAAAGCATAAGAGATAAAAACAACAGCCCCGCCATCCCTGTCCATCGAGAAATTTTGCGAGCTCTAAACTCTTTGAGCATCAGACAGACCAGCCCCCCCAGCACCACACAGGTCGCCTGAAAATAGCTATACGATAGAAAAGCAAAGAATCTACCATTAAGCTTTTCTGGCGAAATCATAATCAGATTAACCATTCCGCCAATAAGCAGCGTAACCGAAGTGTATTCCAGAAGCTTGTCGGCATCTTCCGAGTCTGAGAGCCACAAAACAACCCCATAAGCAGTTGCAAAAAAGAAAAAAAATGGCGACCCGGCCCAGGTGCCCACAAACAAGCAAGCAGCTAAAGAACCTGTCAATTGCCATATTTTTGAACGATTATCATCGAAACACAAATAAGACAATATCCATGACCAGATCAAAAAGGCATTTAAAAAATCGTAGTCAAGCTTTAAAAATCCGGAAGCCATTGCTACGGCACCACCTGGCAACATGAAAAAGCTGCAAAACAATAGCAAAGCAGTGCTTCTAGAGATTCTGTTGATAGTGAGCAGTACCAAAAAAATACAAAGCCAGGTAACTACTATTGGCAAAAAACCAGCAACAAGCATGGGATCAAGCTGACTACCGGGAAAAATTGAGTAGTAAGCCACAGTAGCATTGTATAAAAACCACGGATAAAATGGCGGAAACTGCAGAGCAATATCGTAAGGGTAACAACCATAGCTATCATACGTTACCAGTTTCCCCTTTAGAATAGATTGTTCCAATAACCTTGAGAACAAAACACTGTCAGGATCAAGCTGAGTAAATTGTCCATTGAGAGGAAAAATCTCCCATAAATGAGCTGTCAACCAAACAAATGATAATGCCGATAGGATTATGATTGTGAAAATTCGAGTTCTTGTTAAGGTAGCTGGCACGGCAAATCCTTGCAAAATTTCAACTTTAATTGTAGAGTGGCAGAGTCATGATTCTTTTGCAAGATAATTAAGCACTTGACACCAGTTTTTTTTGCACTATATTGCACCTAGTTAGCGAGAGGGAGGTTTTAATTATGAACTCTAGCAGAGCAGGCTTTACCCTGATGGAAATCATGGTAGTTATTATTGTTATCGCCGTACTGGCATCTGTTGCGGGGCCGATGATCGGCTCGATCACAGACCAGGGACGCGCATCAGCCACAAAATCGAAAATGTCGGCACTGAAAAGCGCGATGCTCACCTACCAAAGTGACGTAGGTCGCTTCCCGTTCTGCGGAGCTCCCAATGTTGCAGGTTGTGTTGTGGCTTACGGTTGTGCAGCAACTTGGACAAACACAGTCAGAGAGGTCATACTTGGTGACAATCCTAGCTGCAATGTGCTGCTTAATGAGGCCATTTTTAATAGCGGCAATACAGCTTTCGGTATCGCAAACTATGTCAACCGCAAGTGGAAAGGGCCTTACATGGATGCCGACCCGATGGACTTTATGTATGACTCCTGGTCTACAAAATTCGTATACGGAGTCAATGGCTCTAACCTCTATCTGTGGTCATCTGGCGCCGACACAGCCTTCGCCTCCATTGCGCAAGCCACTAACGCAGCTGCGGTTTCAGCTGGCGACTGCGACGACATTATAATCAGTCTGATGCGTGCTAGAAAGCCGTTTAACTGATTCATGACGGGCCACTGCTGGGTGATAATTTAACCAATTTGTTTACAAAAACTAGCGTAACAGGCCGCGAGATTGCGGCCTGTTTTTATTTATCTGACTATCCGGGTATCAGAAAAAAATGGCCGAACCAACAGTAACAGAAGGCTTTGAATCATTCGTCGCCGTCGACATTGGCTCGTTTTCGCTGAAATTTGCTTACTGTCAGAAAAACGAGAATGGCGGCTTTGTGCTGAAAACGCTGGCACAGATGAACATTCCGCCCTATGAGAATGAATTGACAGACGAACAGCGCGAGACCATGAGCAAAGACGATGTGCGCGAACACTGCCTTAAAGAGCTTCGCCAGTATCTGACCACACATATCACCGAACTGCTCTACGACAACGAGATTCAGACCAAGCGTGCGATCACATTTGCCTCAAATCGTGAAGTCACAATAAGATGCATAGAAATTCCGCCAGTGGTCGAGCAGGACAAGCTCACTGAAGCAGTCACCGCCGAAGCCAACAAGCAGATGCCATTCTCTATGGGCAACGCCGTATTAGGCTACAACGTCCAGGGTGACACCATGCGCGACGAAAAAGCGCTTACCCAGATAATGGTGGCAGCGCTGCAAAAAGACATCATCGATCATGTCAACCTGAATCTTAAAGGCCCCGGGCTGTCGAATGAAGGCATTTTAACCATGCCCCAGGCACTGGAAATAGCCCTCGAAAAACAGATGGCGCCTTACTCGTCTGGCGACAAAAAAGTCGGGCTCATTCACTGCGGAAATTCTACCACATCGATAATGATCTATAAGAATGGCAAGATCCAGTTTTTCCGTGACATCAACATGGCAGGGGCAACAATCACAGACGCAATCTACGCTGGCGGCGAAGTAGACGGGCAGGCAATCAAGTTCAAGCATCCCAACGAAGCAACCGAACTTAAACACAAACTCGGCGTCATGCCGCCCGACGAAATGCAGGCCTTAAAGGGTGCGGAGAAATTCGCAGCACAAAAGATATTTGAATCTGTCGAAAAGATTTTTCAGCATATTCAACTTTCAATAAGCTTTTACATCTCACAGTCTGGTGAGACAGGCCTTGACAAGATAATTCTCACTGGCGGATCCGCTGGTATGAGCAACTTTAAAGAATTTATCGAAGAGAGCCTGGAAGTATCAACGTCTTTGGCGCAACCTTTCTCGCGCGTGAGCATAGGCGAAATCAAATATGATGAGGAAAAACGCGACCTCGAAGCTGCCGGACTAGCACCTATAATTGGCGTAGCGCTTTATCAGGGTGAAAAAGAGACAATCAACTTTATCGATATTCTTTTTCCAAACCGCAAAAGTCAGAGCATGAACCTCTCTGGAGTAAGCTCCAAATTTGGCGGGAATTTTTCCGCAAAGCTTTTTGAACTGGATGAACCAAAGCTTCGCATTTTAACAGGACTCCTTGCTGGCATTCTGCTATTAGTCGGCCTTTATCCAGTAGTAAAAATCAGACAGGCAGTTACCCAGTCAAAAGATAATCAGAAAAAGATTCAGAGAGAACTCAACGAGCTTAACGCTTCACAAGGTGACATCACGCAATTACTCTCTGAACAGGTAAGACTGACTGGACTACAAAGCTTTGGCATAGAACTGGACAGGCTTAGAGTAATTAACTCTGCAATTATTATCGAACTCGCCAGCTCAACACCCTCCCAGATCTTCCTGAACAACGCTAGTTTTAACTCTCAGAGTGACCCACCCACGTTTCGCCTACAGGGAACTGCTGACAATTCCGACAGTGTGTTTGAGTACATGAACATTCTCTCCAGATCACCGATTTTTGAATCGCCGGCTCTTGAATCAACTCAGGAAATGCCGATTGACGATGTCAGATACTTCATAAAATTCGCTCTAAATGTTAAAATCAAAAGAGGAGAGCTTAGAAAAATGGTCGGACTGGAGCCCGAACAAGAAGTTTCAGCAGACGCCCCGATCGCCGAAGAAGTCTTCGAATAGGATTTTACAATGGCTGAAGAATTCAGCTTAACTGACTGGCTCAAAAAAGCCAAAGAAGACCCTAAGGTAGCGGCTCAGCCGCTGGTAATTGTAGCAGCACTGGCATTTGGCGGCTACAAAGGCCTTTACGCACCCAAATCAATCGAGCTGAAAAAAGAAGAAAAAAAAATCAGCGCATTGCAAGGTCAGTTAAAGGAAGTCCAGGGAGCGGTCGACGACAAAGAGAACATTTTGCTCGACATCGAAGACAAAAAGGCACAGTTAAACAAGTCTATCAAACTCTGTTATCGCAAATCAGAAATGACATCTTTTCTTAGACGAGTCAGAGAGCTTGCAGCCCAGACAGGAATTCCAATCAAGAGCGTCCAGCCTCAGCCACTGGTTCCAATAAACATAGGCACAGCCAGCGCCGAAAGGTGCTCGGTTACCTTCAGTTTCTCAGGAGACCTTGTGCAGCTGGCGACATTTTTAAGACTGATTGAGAAAGAAGAAAAAATAACCTTTATCAACATGCCAAATCTTTCTCCTAATGCCAGCGGAACATTTGACCTCGAACTGACTCCCACCACCATACTGATACCAGATGAAATGGCAATGAAAGCTTCCGAAGAAGCGGCGGTAGAAGAATAATGGGAAAAAAATTGTTCTTTCTAAGCCTGATAGTGCTATCTGTCGCAATGGGGGTACAATGGCAAAAAAACCGCCCAAAAACTCGTGCACCTTCTCAGGCACGAGCACGTGTAGCGCTAAATCTTCAGGACCTGCAACTACAGGATCAACCAACCGGACAAGCTGGCAGCGATGATGCTGCATCAGAAACTGGTGAGGATGCTGAAGGCGGCAGCGAAGATGGTGGACAGAATGATGAACCGGTCGAAGGCGACGAAGACGGTGAGCCAAAAGAGCCTCCGGAAGACGCCTCTGAAAGCACAACAGCAGCAGACACCACCTCGCATGACGACCCGATTCTTCTGGCTCTGAAACAGATGAAACGTAACCCATTTGAGCGTTCGCCTTATGCCAAACTGGTAGAAGACCTCCAAAAAAAAGAAGAAATTGCTGCGCTGCCAGTCGAGAAAAAGTCGGTCATGCTTTTGCCCGCCAACTTTTCGGCGACTATTCAGACGCGAAAAGAGCTTGTTGCGGTTATCGACTCACGACTTTATCGCAAAGGCGAGCTTTTTCAGAACAAGAAAATACTTGATATCAAGGCAGAAATCGTGTCACTCGAAAGCGGGCCAGACACTTTTTTGATACCCAAGTCCGGGGTTGATGTCAGTATCGCTGAAGATGGCACCTACACGGTCGTTGATAACTTTCGCAAAAACTGAGATTCATTTTATCACGCTGCCTACCGATAGCTAAGTTATGCGACTTATGTACAAAATCCTGTTTTTTTTGCCGTTGCTGGCCGCAACATTTTTTGTTACCGGCTGCGCCGACAAGCTGCTTTTTCCCGAAACTTCGCTTTTGATAACGTCGGTCACTCCTTACGAGCTTATTGCAACAGCTACCGACACAGCAAGCCTGCCGACAACCCAGGTTAACATCAAATCGCAGAGCAAGATACCCTGCAACCTCAAAGGCTACAGCATGAATTACTACACGATCCTCGGCGAAGAAATTTCCAGCGCCAAGGTAGAGTTTACGCAGGTAGAGCTCGAGATTCTCGGCGAAGCCGAAGTCAGTTTTGAGGTCAAGGCTTTTTCGCGCCGGATGGTCGAAATTTTTGAACTGTCAAGCTCACAGATAGCGCCTGTTACCGCCCGCATCACTCTAGAATTCAAAGATTTAAACGGCAACCATATCAGCCGTGAAGCACACTGCCTGCTGCAGAAGCCAGATAAAGCCACAGCAGCCGCCACGGCTGACGCAGAATAAAACAGCGACCAGCCAGAGATCTACCTGAAAAGTTGTTCACAGCATTTTTTCAACCACGCCATAACTTTATGAGCTGCTACATTAAACCTGCAGAGCTGCCGATAGTAAATTTGAACTGTATTCAATTGATCTGAAGATAAATCAGGAGCAAACATTGGCAAACAGGCAGAAATCAGACATTCTGCGCGGCGTCATGCTTGGCGGACTTTGTCTTGCCGGCCTCGTCACTGCTCCGCTTAACGGTCAAAAAAATCAGGCGTGGCAGCCTCTCAGGTCGTCAACAAGAGGCGCCATCAGTCACCCGCGCGAACCGGCTGCAGCCAATTCTTTCTACCCGATCATCAGAGATTCAGCTCCGGGGCTGCAGCAGAACACCAGCAACAATCAGGGCCCGGGCTGGGTCAACCTCGGCAACGGCGCCCGCATTCGAGTTGCTGATAAGCAAAAGGCGGTCGAAAGCGAAAACAGGCTGTCAGCAGAAGTTCTTGAGACAATTCGGCAACTTAAAGAGCAGATCCCTGAACAGCGCTATCAGCTGAGCACCCCACAGGCGCCAATAACCGGCGCAACGCCGAACACACTACAGGCACCGGCCGCTGCGCCCGCTGGAAGCAGCCCTAAAGAAGCCAGAGTTCTTGAATCTTATCTAAAATTGCCGCGTGACAAGAACATAAAAATTACCGAGCTGGACTTTCGCGATACTAATGTTGCCGACGCACTGCGTTCGTTATCGCAGCTCATAAGCGTAAATCTTATGCTCAGTCAGGGCATTACCGGGCAGGTAACCATATTGTTCAGCGATGTTACCATCGAAGAAGCCTACAACACGCTGCTGTCGGCATACGACCTGTCTTTCGCCTGGGAAGGCACGATTCTGCGCATTTTCCCAAAAGCAAACGCGCCGACCATAACCAAGATATTTCCGATTCAGCATACAAATGCTGCCGAAATCAAAACCATCGTCGACAGAATGATCAGCCCGGCACCACGTGGCAGCTGCGAAGTTGACGCGCGCACCAATTCACTGATGATAACTGATACCGCCGCCAAACTGTCTGAAATAAGCGAGTTACTGCCACAGGTAGACGTAAAGGAGTCTTCTGTAGACGTGAGCTCGCGCCCGATGACTGAAGTGTATTATCTTAACTACGCCGACGCGACGACCCTGACTGATCCGATAAAAATGCTGTCAAGCGCTGTGCAGATAAAGGAATTCTCATCGAGCCAGGCCTCGCAGGCTGGTGCAGCTGGCGGCGGCGGAACCGTCGGCCGCATGGATATGATGATCATTACCGACACCCAGAATAACCTCAACCGAATCAGAGAGCTCATCGAGAAGCTCGACATGCCTCCGATACAGGTTACTATCGATGCGCACATTTACGAAATCGACAAAAACGAAGAAGAACGACTCGGCGTTAACTGGCAAAAATCAATACCGGTGGCGGGTTCGGCCGATAATATCTTCGACATGTCGATTGCTCCAGAAACGGCTGATGCCGGGGGCACCGGCGTATTCAGATTCGGCAGCCTTGACATCAACCAGTTCAAGGCTCTTCTCGCCATGCTCAAAACGCAAAGCTTTGCCAAAGTGCTCAGCAACCCAGTTATTACGACCCTGAACAACCGCGAAGCCAATATTACCGTAGGTCAGGCGATTCCATACGTGTCGGCATCGCAGGTTAACGCTGAAACCGGGCAGGTAACCAATACCATCGCTCAGGCCAATGCCAACATTTCCCTGGTCGTTACACCCTCTGTAACCGGCAACGATGAAGTATTCCTCGACATCAAACCGACAATTTCAAGCGTTCTCGGCTTTACCGACCTGGGTGGCAATTCCACGCCGAATCTCAGCAACCGCAGCGCGGTCACGCAGGTAATCTGCAAAAACAACCACACCATCGTCATCGGCGGCATGATCAAGACTGACAAAAGCACGTCGCTGAGCAAGGTGCCGTTTTTCGGCGATCTGCCCGGCATCGGTAAATTGTTTCAAAAGACGACCAGCCGTGAAGTCCGCACCGAGCTGATAATTTTTATCACGCCACACATCGTGCACCGCGATGCAAACCGCATGGCACGACCAGGCAGTCAGAACGGCGGATATGCCGCGCCGCGCCTGACCCTGCAACCCTGACAATATAATTTTGTTGCAGTGCGCCCGGCTTATAATTAGAATAGAGGCCGAGCAAGTTTAAGAACAGGCAGCACCATGAGCGAAGAAAACGAGCTGATTGCCCAGCTTAACTCAGATAAGCGCAGCGTCAAAATCCAGGCTATCGTCAAACTGACCAGAGCCGGCAAAGGCGAAAAGGCCATTATGGCCCTTTTGCCGTATCTTGCCAGCGACGACCGTGAACTCTCTTTTTTCGCCAATCAGGCAGCAGGGAAAATTGCCGAGCGCGCAAAAATCAACCTGAGCGAACTTTCCGGGCAAAATTTGTCTGCTGCTGTTTCGCCACCAACAACCGCCACAGTTGTTTTAAATCGCGAAACCTTTCTGGGCGCCAGCAAAGAGCAGGCCACCGCACTTCTCGACACTATTCGCAACAATCCCGAGGCAATACCAGATGATGTGCTACCGGCGGTAGGAGCCTTTCTAAGCCGTCACGGCGGGATCAGCGATGCCGGGTTTCTTGAAAAATGCCTGCTCAAAGACAATTCGAACCTGGCTCTGCCATTTATCAACGCCGCCGAAAGCATTGCGCCAACCATTCTGCCTAGAGTTCTGCCACACCTTCTGGCGAGCAATGAGCCGCTGGTGCGCAGCCGCTCGGTCAGCGCCCTGCGCAAAATCGACCCCGATGAGGCCGAACGGCACTTTTCAGATCTGCTTTCTTCGCGCAATCCTGAGAACCGCCTGGCCGCCATCGGAATTGGCTTTCTATTTCCATTTGAGCGGGTCAAAGGCTACATTCTATCGATGCTGCCGGATGAACACGACCAGGAAGTCCTAACCGCCTGCCAGACAGTATTGGCATCAAATCCTGAGACAGATACCGCCCTGAGCATACTCGACTGCATCGATGCTGTCGCGCCCGGGCAAAAGCCTATGCTGACGCTTATATTCAGAACGGTTTGCCAGGCGATAGCGGCGACAGGGCTTCTGCCGGCAGAAGAGGCTTCACCTGAAGCCATGATCAAACTCTGGAAGCAGCAACGCCTGCAAAGCTTTCTATTCGACCTGGAAATACAGCTGTCATTCGCAGACGAGCAAAAAAAAGCCAGCATAGTTGGCTGGATCGAGAAAAACCGGCAACACCCAAAAGTCCAGGAACTGATCGAGAGACTCGGCAAGAACCCGCAAACCGAAGACGTCTTTCGCCAGCTCACGCGCAGACAGCCGGTTGCAGCTGCTGCCCCGCCGGCAAAAACTTCCGGTCAACCTGGCGAAATTCAGACTGCCAGCACGTCAGCTCCGCAGGTCGTAAAGCCAGTTGCACAGTCTTCGACAGAAGCTGAGACTGCAGGCAGGACAGCTGGTGATGCGGCAGGCGAGACTGCTGAAAAAGCCCCTGCGCAACCTGTTGACAAAGATAAGCAGCAGAAACTGCGCAACATGGAGATTGACGACTTTGGCGCCAACAAGGCGTGGATAATGAAGGAAGCCCTGACGGGCGAACCCGTAATAAGGGCCGAAGCACTTAACGCGCTGTTGCGAATTCACCCCGATGGCAAATCTATCGACCTGGCGAAAGAAGCAATAAACTGCGAGAGCATCGAAGTGCGAACCGCGGCGTTTAAGATTCTCGAACGCCTCGACCCGGATGCCCTCAAAGAAAAGATTTCATCGCTGCTTCAGGAAACCGACCCCAATCTGCGAATCAGAGCAGTCAGGTTCGGGCTCAAATACAAGCAGAACGAATCAATTGAAGCACTCAAGCGCCTGTTGAAGTCTGAAGAACAGGCAGTGAGGTCAAACGCGATCAGCTGCCTCGCCATCTGCCCGTTTAACGTGACCTTCAGCCTGCTCATGGATCAGCTCGACTGCGAAGACCACCCGGTTATAGCCAAGCAGATCGCCAGCATTCTTTTGAGCAACCCGTCCAAGGCTGTTCTAAAAGCGCTCGACAACATAACCAAGACCGCAAATCCTGCAGTTTCAATGGTTATCTCGCAGACTCGCAACGATCTGTTCGACCTGGTTGCGCAGATGCCAGAGATAAGCGAACCGGAGACTGCCCCCACCAGCCAGGAAGGTGAAAAGCCTTATTCAGTAAGCAAAGTCAGAGAAATTGCCCGGCGCAGCAAAGACTGGAAGCCCGGCTACAAACCAGAAAGCGGCGGCAAAGGTGCTGGCAAAGAATCTTCAATTAACTGGCCGATGCTGATTTCTGGCAGTGTCTTACTGATTTTTCTTGGCTTGCTGCCGATTATGCTGCTGTCTGACCGTGGGCAGCCTGATGTTCCGGTCGGAAAAACACAACAGGAATGGCGGACCGGCGAGCGCGTCAATCCTACCAAAGTGTCAATTCCTGACAAGTTCAGAATGAATCGCCCCTGCTCACTTTCCGGCACAGTAGAGAAACTGGTATCTGACGAAAGTCTTGTCATGGTGCATGAAAACCAGAAAATCATGATAAAATTTGAGTTTCCTGCCTCGAAAGAATTCGCGGTTGGCGACAAAATCGACGTAACGATTATCCCATATCGCATAAATCCTCATGGAATCATCCTCTCACGAGGCCAGGAAATTGCAGCAGCAAAAACTGAAGCTCCCAAAGAACAAGGTGAAAAAGAATGATCTGGCTCGATAAACTTGAAAGAAAATACGGTAACTGGGGCCTTGAGGGCCTTATCAAATACGTTTCCATGCTTATGCTGGTGGTGTTTTTTCTGAACCAGTCCGGCATGCTGCCGTATCACATGCTCTATCTGCACCGCGACGCAATTCTCAGCGGCCAGGTCTGGCGTCTGTTCACCTTTCTGCTGATACCGGCCAGCACCAATTTTCTGTTTCTGATTTTCGAGTTGTCGATCCTCGTTATGTGCGCCGACGGGCTCGAAGCCAAGTGGGGCACTTTCAAGCTGACTGCTTACTACATGACGGGAGCGATTTCAAATATTCTGGTAGCGCTGATTATGCCAGAAGTGCAGCTGGGAAGCTATTTTATCTACTTGAGCCTCTTTCTTGGTTTTGCGACTATTTACCCGGACTACGAGATACTGTT
The DNA here is from genome assembly GCA_002839445.1 of Candidatus Riflebacteria bacterium HGW-Riflebacteria-1. Taxonomy (GTDB): domain Bacteria; phylum Muiribacteriota; class Ozemobacteria; order Ozemobacterales; family Ozemobacteraceae; genus Rifleibacterium. The sequence goes on along the minus strand of PGYB01000009.1, from coordinate 57,486 downwards.
GTTTCTGCTTCTGCCGGTTAAAATGAAGTATCTTGCCTTGCTGTCTGGTGCTTCGATGATCTACAGCCTCGTCGTAGGCAGCCTGTTCATAAAAATCGCCATACTGCTTTCTTTAGGCAATTACCTGCTGTTTTTCGCGCAGGATGTAATCGCAGCTGTCCGGCAAAACCGCCGGCAATACATGCGGGCTGAAGAATATGAGAAATCTCTGGGCAGAACCGAAGAATATCGACATAAATGCAGCGTCTGCGGCATTACCGACGTCAGCAGTCCAGAAGCGCAGTTCAGATACTGCACCTGCCCCGCCTGCGGCGAAAACGGCACGCCATTTTGCTCAGAACATCTCAAAGAGCATAAACAGAGCAACCAGCCACAAAGCTGAGAGTCGCAAAAAAAGTATTTTACATTTTGCAGAAACTTGTTCAGCTTCTGTAGTGATTTAGTTTTTTCGCGCTTTACAGGCCGAAAAGGTTCTTCTATCATACAAGTATCTACAGAGACAGAGGCGTGAGCATGAATTGTCTGCGAAATAGGATTGCAATAGTGTTTTTTCTTGCACTGCTGATAACCAGCGGCTGCAAAATCATACCCTGGTTTGGCGACTACAGCGGGTCTCCCGAAGAAGCGCCCGGGGGAACAATTATTCTGAGCCGCCATGTCGAGGCTACGCAGGCACTCAGTTTCAGTTCGCCGCAGTTCAAGCTGCACATTCCGGCGGGCGCCCTGCGCTACAATTCTCTTGTAGAAATAACCAGATATCCGATGCTGGTTTCGGGCCTTAACCTGCCCAAAGAGTACAAGCCGGCCAGCGAACTCTACAGCATCAATGTTTTGCCAGCAATAACTACGCTCAGCCAGAAAGCCACGCTTAAATTTACTATAGCCAACGCCGTGCCCGGACGCTCATACATGGTGGCATACCGCGGGAGTGACGGGAAATGGAATTTTGCCAGCCCGCTGCTGCAAGCGTTAAGCAACGACCTTGTAGTCGAAACCCTCAACTTTTCAGACTGGCTGGTAGTTGAGCGTGTCAGCGAATTTACCGGGGCTTTGCAGCAGGGAATGCAGATCATTGCTTCGCCGACCGCAGCTGTTGCCTCTAATACCGGATTTTTTGAGAGCGATCTTGAGATCAGTCTAAACCTTTCTGCAAACCAGCCAATCAATTTGAGCCCGGCCAGCAACCAGCTCAAGATGCAGCTTTCGGCATATCAAGCCTTCAGCCTCTCAGTAACCGACCCGGATTCGCCTGAATCAGCCAGCAAGCTGAATTCGAATGCCGCCCACAGTATCACGCTCGACCTTCTTAATACCGCTATCGCCACGATAAAAACCGCTGGCAACAGTGCAACCTGCACTTTTATAATAAAACTGCAAGGGATAAAACCTTCTGAAATGCCGCCTTTCATTGCCATAAAGGCGCTGTACACCACCGAAAACGCTATCAACTACAGCGCCGCGCAGACAGTAACTTTCAGCGAGGCCCCGGCTGAAGAGGCTGAAGAACTCCCGACACCGCCAAAGATTGTCGATACACTGCCCGAAAATGGCGCGGGTTTGGTGGCCAGCAATACTGATATACAGATCGTATTCGACCAGAACATGAACCGTGAATCTGTTCAGGCAGCTATCAGAATTGGCGACCGCGCCGGCAACGAGATTGCAGGCACTTTCAACTGGCTGAACGATCGCGTCATGACTTTTACACCAGCATCGCTGCTGCTGCCGGCAACAGAGTATGCTGTCAGGTTTGTCGATGGAGCAGTTGGCCAGAACGAGCTTGCGCTCAGCGCTGAAGGCGAAATAGTTTTTACCACGCTCAGCAATGAACCGGCTGAATTACTGAGTTACAGCCCGACAGGCACGGAGATAGAATATAATACGCCGATCCTGCTCAAGTTTTCGCGGCCGATAGACCCTACCAGCCTTAGTTTTACCATAGAGCCAGTTATTCCTGGTGACTTCACTACCACCTGGAACGAAGCGAAAACCGAGGTCAGCATCGTTTACGGCAGCGGGTTTGCAAGCGCGCAGAACCACACATTCACTCTTTCTAAAACGACGTGCGATATTTATGGTCAGGAAATAGTATCAGATTACAGCTTCAGCTTTACCAGCAAAGCTTACGTTGCCATACGCCTGATTGGAATAAGCCCGGCGTCAGGAAGCGTCGGCATTGCCCCTGACAGCAGCTTTGAATTCACCTTTGATAAACCGGTCAGCGAAGTTGATGTAACAAGTGCTATCAGCATTACCCCGGCAGTTGCTGGAGGCTTCAATTATGCGTGGTCAGCTGGCTCGACAAAGCTCACCGTCAGCCACACTAATAAACTGGCGATTGGCACAGAGTATCTGGTAACCATCGCCAGCACGGCTGAAAATGAGCTGATTACCAGCTATGCCATAAAATATAAGGTAGTCAATGCTCTGCAGATAGTCGAAACAGTACCGACCGCGAATCTTGCAGGAGCTACCACAAACCAGGCCATAACAATAAGATTTAACAACCCGGTTAACACCGGAACAACCGCCATAGCGTTCAACCCGGCACCGGCAAATGGCTACACACAAGCCTGGGCCGATGGCAACAAAACTCTGGTGCTGACACCAAACAGCCCAGGTCTTGCCGAATCGCTCAGCTATCAGGTCAGCATATTAACCGCGACAACAGATGTTTATGGCAGCAGTCTGGCTCAAAATTATGTTCTCGCCTTCTCAACCGGCGCTTTCACCCAGCCAGAAGTAAGCAACATTCTGCCAGAGAACAACTCTATTGACGTTGCTCTCAGCCAGCAGATCAGAATCAATTTCAGCAAGAGCATGGATAAGGCAAAAACCCAGGCAGCCTTCAGTATACTACCGGTGGCCGCCACGGTGTTCTCGTGGCAGAACAGCGACAGCACGCTATTGATAGACTTTTCTACGCCGCTGACTGCCGGAACAAATTATCAGTTAGCACTCAGCACGGAAGCAACTGACAATAACGGGCTGAGACTGGCACAGGCATACGCGTCTGGCTTTTCAACCATCGCCGCGTCGGGTCCTGAGCCTGAGCCAGATCCGACAATCCTTGTTGAATACGAGCCCGCCGACAGTGCTACTCCCGTCGACCCGTTTACTCCGGTGATATTGCGATTCTCAGCACCAATTAACCCAGACACACTAAGCTTTGAGGTTTCACCCACGATTGCCGGAGACTACACCACGACCTGGAATGATGCCGGCACCGAAGCCAGCATAAGATTTAACAGTGGCTACAGTAGCGGTTTTGACTATACGTTCAGCGTTTTGAGCTCAACAAAAGATGTCTACGGCAAGAGCATCACTGAACCTGCAGATTTCACGTTTAAAGCAAAAACTTACAGCGCGGCGCGTCTGCTCAGCATTGCGCCGGCCTCTGGCAGCGCCAACATCAGACTGGACAGCGCATTTGTTCTGACCTTTGACAGGGCAATGAACACCAGCAGCGCGAATGAAGCAATAACTTTCACTCCCCCACTCCCCGTCGACAGCACTTATCAATGGTCTGACGCTGACACGCGACTTACGATCACGCCGGCGGCCAATTTGCTCGAAAGCCAGAAATACCAGCTGCAGATTGCACAGACCGCCCTGGCAGCCGATGCCAGCGAGCTGGTTGCGAGCTATCAAATTACCTGGCAGACAGCGGCCAGACTGAAAGTCAGCGAGACGGTGCCGGCAGACAACAGCGCCGGTATATCTCTCAAGCCTTCGGTAACAATCAGGTTCAACAATCAAATAGATAAGACAAAGTTCGCGATGACCTGGTCACCAGAGCCATCTTCGGGCTTTAGCCAGACTTGGAGCGAAAACGACACGCTGCTTACTCTCGCTCCGGCCGCAGATCTGCTTGAAAGCCAGAAATATCTGATCACGGTTAAACAGGCCAGCGCAGACACTTTGGGCACAACGCTCGCCAGCGACTACCTGTTGAATTTTACCACCGGGGCCGTTACAGCGCCGGCAATATCTACTACCACGCCGTCAGCAGGCGCTTTTGATGTCGCAGTAAATCAGCAGATCAAAATATCTTTCAGCAAAACCATGGACAAAGCAAAAACCCAGGCGGCAGTAAGCGTTAATCCGTCTGCGACATCGGTTTTCAGCTGGCAGGACAACGACACAACCGTGGTAATAAGCCTTGGCAGCAGCCTGAGCTACGACACTTCTTACCAGATAACCGTAGGCACTGGCGCGACCGACAAATTCGGCCTCAGCCTGGCTGAGAACTACCTGCTTGGCTTTAAAACCGTTGCCAGGCCATCAGTGCTGACCAGCAAATGCTACCCGGTTGTCGATTCAACAGGCATTCCACCACAGGCAGTAATCAAGGTCGAATTCTCAAAGGCAATGAATAAAACCAGTGCTGAGACAGCATTCTCTCTCAAGCAGGGCGTGACCGCAATAGGCGGCAGCTTCAGCTGGAGCGGCAACATCATGAGCTTTACTCCTGCAAGCAGCCTGGCTTACGGCACGCTGCATCAGATCAGCATAGCTGGCACAGCCCTTGACAGTCTTGGCAACAGCCTGTCAGCAAGAGTTAACTGGACCTTTACCACCGCGTCGGATGAGGGCAAGGCCTGGACTCTTGAGCAGGCAGATACTGAGAACACAACGACATTCTCACAACGTTCAGAACACGTAATGATCAGCTTTAATAATAAACTGTGGGTCATTGGCGGCTTTGACGGATGGGATTATCTGAATGACGTCTGGAGCTCAAGCGACGGCAAAATCTGGACGCGCGAGAGCGCGGCGGCGGCTTTTCCTGCGCGATCAGCACACGCCTGCGTTGTTTATGATGGCAAGATCTGGATGACTGGCGGTTATTCAGACTCGGCTGGCCTTTTTGACGACGTATGGAATTCCAGTGACGGAAGAAACTGGGTGAGGGTAAGCAGTTCTGCCGCCTACTATGCGCGTTCTGCCCATTCAATGGCTGTTTTCGCCAACAAACTGTGGATCATAGGTGGTGAATCTCTTGACAGCAATGACTCTCCGGTCCTGCTTGATGACTGCTGGAGCTCTAGCAACGGCAGCAGCTGGCAGAGCCATTCAAGCATAGTGACCTTCTTTCCGCGCAAACTGCACACATCAGGAGTTGTTAACAACCGCCTGTGGATCTGGGGAGGCTTTGGCGAAGATGCCGACGCTAACAAACGCACACTGAATGACGTCTGGTCAACCGCAGATGGCGAGTTCTGGCGTCTTGAGACGAGCAGCGCGGCTTTCCCGGCGCGGTGTGCTGCGGCAAGCACAGCGTTTAATAATCGCATCTGGCTGATCGGCGGCGCTGGCAGCAACCCATATATCGAAGGCAAGTTCTATTACAACGACGTCTGGGCCAGCAGTGACGGCTCTAACTGGGTACAGATTCTTGGCGATTCAGCAGGGGGCGGCACGCAGTTTTCTCGAAGAGTGCTGCATGGTGCGGCGGCACTTTCTGATAAACTCTTTATCAGTGGCGGAGAGCTCAGCAACTACTTTTTGAACAATGAAGTCTGGTCGACAAAATAATGAGCAAAGAATTCCCGGCATATTCTGTTGACCGCTATGTGCGCGAAAACGAAGCGCCAGAAGAAAAAAACAGAATTGAGCTGGAAGACTATAAGCATCTGACTGAGCGCCTGACCAGTTCAGAAGTGCGCTGGTTGTGGGCTCCGATTGTCAGCTTTGCTCTTGCCTATCTTGGCTGTTACCTGGCCGGAATTAAATACGGTTCTGAAACGCACGCAAGCCTGCTGTATCTGTTGTTTGTCGTGTTTAACATCTCGGCAGCTCTCATTTCAGTCAGCAGCTGGAGCGTAATCCCCAGTCGCAGCATAGCCAAAGATTCGATGTTGATGCTGACTCTGTCGATATGTAGCGCGGCTATCGGCAACACATTTGATACTATTTTCTGGCTGACCGGGCTGTCACCTTTCAAGCAAAATGTCTTCACCAACCTGTTCTTTGTTTTTGCCATACTTTTTGCCCTGCCGGGCGTGTATCTGCTCGGGCGCGTCTGCCGCGTAAAATTTGGCAAGACACCTTTCATATACAGTATTGGGCTCACGATTATCTTTATGACTATCCCGATCTTCATGAATCCCGCTATTCTAAGCGCACAGGCAGAACTTTACAGTCTGAAAGAGTTTGTATTCGGCCTGCTGTATGCAATCGGCATTGGCTATCTTGCCTCGCTGAGCCTTCATCTCTGGCGTTATGCCCAGGGCCGCCTGCAAAACTCAGCCCGGCTGATTGGTATCAGTCTGATTCTTTTAAGCTTTGGCTGCGCGATATACGCTGGTTTGTTTACGAGCACTCCAGCCACCAAGATCCCATCAAGTCCGGTTCACATCATCATTGCCATGGGCTATATCGTCGGAGCGATGGGGGTCAGGCGCACTGAGCAGACAATCAGAATCATCTTCAATCTCAAAGATCCGCAGCTGCCGCCGTCGTTACCGCTCATAGAGATTTTTGGGCCAAGCCAGGGCCTGGAAGTCTACCAGAAGATGGAGTCGCGCATAAAAGATGCCTTTGAAGAGCTTCTACGTGCCAAGGCTGAGACCGAGATGAAAGAAAAAATCATCAGCGAGCTCGAGACTGAAGTAAGGCTGCGCAAAGAAACTGAACAGGCATTGATTGTCGAGAAAGAAAAGGCTGAAGAAGCCAACAAAACAAAATCACAATTTCTCGCCATGATGAGTCATGAGCTGAAAACACCGCTGACCGCCATTAAAGGCTACAGTCAGATTCTGCATAACCCGCCCGGAGCCACTACTTCTCTTGAAGAAAGCAAGGTAAAGGAAATAGCTGAACAGATCGTTTTTAATTCAAGCCACCTGCAGACCATGATTGATGGCATATTGCGCTTTTCTCAGCTTGAAAGCGGCAAGTTCACATATCATAAAGAGGAATTTTTGATAGCTGATCTGGCAGACTATCTTGACGCTCTGCTTAATCAGCAGCAGCAATTCTCAAATGCAAAATTCAGCACGCATATTCCTGACCGCCACCTCAAACTCTACACTGACAAGCTTTCGGTGCAGCATATTGTCGTTAACCTGCTGATGAACTCAATCAAGTTCTGCAAGGACGGCGAAATTTCGATATCAATAGCACAATCCGGCAAGGATCTTGTGATTGAGGCCAAAGACACTGGTATTGGCATTGCAGACTCTCAGCTCGAGAAAATATTTGATGCCTTTTATCAGGTAAGCCACGGGAACAGTCGTAAATACGGCGGGGCGGGACTCGGGCTAAGCATTGTAAAAAAACTTACCGAAGAATTGAATGGTAAAATAACTGTAGAAAGCAAGCTCGATCAGGGCAGCAGATTTGAAGTGCTGCTGCCTGACGTAGTCAGAGAAAAATCATGAATCAGGAAATGAAAAAAGTTGAATTGTTTGCTGACGGCGCCTGCAGCGGGAATCCAGGGCCTGGCGGCTGGGGAACAATATTGCGCTTCAAGGATGTTGAAAAAGAGCTCTCTGGCGGCGAAAAGGAAACCACTAACAACCGCATGGAACTCATGGGCGTGATATCTGGGCTTGAATCACTTAAAGAGGCCTGTATTGTCGCTGTTTTCACTGACAGTCAGTATATCGCCAATGCGTTTTTGAAAGACTGGCTGGCGGCATGGCAGAAAAATGGCTGGAAAACAGCAGCAAAGAAGCCAGTAAAAAACCGTGAACTCTGGGAGCGCCTGTTAAAGCAGGCGAATCGCCACAAACTGAGTTGGAACTGGATCAAAGGTCATGCCGGACACCCGGAAAATGAGCGTTGCGACGTGCTGGCCGTAGCAGCTCGCGACAAATCTGCCGGTAAATGTTGAACAAAAATTACGGAATATTGAGAAACATGCAAAGTTCAATCTTACTGAGATTGCTTAGTCACTTCGTTGCGAGCGCAGCGAAGCAATCTCAATCTTGCAGAATATTGAAAGTCTCTCTGGTGCTATTTGTTGTGACATTGGCCTGGTCACCGATCATGGCCGAAATTGACCCCGAAGAAATTTTGCGGCAGCTTCCGCCACCTGAAGTAAACTATACCCTGCCCGAAATCAGAACGGTTAAGCAGCCTGTCGCGCTCCCCGACCCTATTGCCGAGCATTTTGGCCGACAAAAGCCGTCTAAACGTGACTTGGAGCGATCGCTAAAAAGTATGCGGTCGCTGCTAGAAGCACAGGCCGTGACCTCTACCATGAAGTTTATTGGCAATCTTGCCAGGCCACAGCAAAAAAACGCCGCGCCTTCGATAAATGCCGCATCCATAAAGCAAAACGGGCAACCAGGTTCAAGCCCCGCACAAAACATACAGACTGCTCAATCTGATGTCGCATCGCAAACAGTTGCTCCGCAAAGGGCTGTAAAACCACCGCCGGTTGTGCTGACGCCAGCTGTGCCGCCACCGACAGGCAATATTATGGCTGCTTTCAAGACTTTGCGCCAGAACCCTGCCCTGCTTGAGTTTGAAGAATCTCTGGCGCGCGATCAACAGCTGGCTGCTGACGCTTTCGACGTAGCATTGCAGCTGGCAGCAAATCCGCCAAAAGAGCTCGGCGAAGGTGAATCCGAGATAGCTGATTCCGAAGGCGAAAAAGCCGCGGCCGGCAGTCATGACGCGGTGCTCGCCACCGCCATGGGTCTCTACAAAAAACAGGACTGGGCAGGCTTAAAAGATCTTTTTGCAGAAAATCCTGAGGCCGGCGAAACAAAAGACGGTCTTAAATACCGGATCGAAGCCGAATCAAAAGAAGCAAAGCCAAATTTCATGCAGATCCGCCGCTATGCGGATCAGCTGGTAGCGATCGACAAACAGGATCCAATGGGCAATTACGGACTGGCGCTGGCTCACTATAACGCGAAAAAGCCGAACACAGCCAAAGCTCAGGAACATCTGGCCATAGCTCTAAAAGCCAAGAGTCCTCCAGAAGGTGCGTCTTCGCTATACTGGAGCATGACCTTCAAAAAATTCATGATTCCGCTGCTGATTGTAATCGCGGCTCTGATTGGCGGCATTGCAAAAGTTATCAAGAAAAAGAAAGCAGCGTCGCTTGATTTACTCGGTCAATCAGCAGATCAGAGCAAACCAGAGGCAGAATTCAAACAGCCAGGAAAACTTATGCAAAAGCTTGCCCCGCTCATTGACAAGCTCAAGGGCATAATGTCACGTTTTAAAAAGAAACCGGCTGCAACAGCTGATAACATAAATGCCGCAGAAAAAGCAGGCGCGACTCCTGCCCCACAGCAAGCAGGCGCAACAGAAGCGACTGAGACAGCAGCAGAAGAAGATAGCGAAACTGAAGAGGAAGAAGAAAACGAACTCGAAGAAGAAGACGCTGAAGCACTCGAAGAAGACGGTGGCGAAGAAGAGAGCGAGAGCGAAGAAGAGGGCGAGTCCGAAGAAGAAGGTGAAGCCGAGGAAGACGGCGAAGAAGAAGAAGAGGAAGAAGAGGAAGAAACCACCGAAGCTTGAGTCGACCGCCTGGTCTCTTTGTCACAAAAGAAAATGCGGCACCCCCCGAAGGGAGCGCCGCACAAGACTTAAATGCTTAACCGCAGATCAAACCTTGCGGTATACGTTCAGTCCAACTTTTTCTTCGCGGCCGGGAATCGCATAATTGCCTTCAGATGAAGCTATAAGAATGGATTTGCCAGAGGAAGATTTGCCAAATTCTTTGGTAAGATCAACTTTGATGGTAAGGATGTTACCTTCGATGCTCAGATCAACATTCTTCATTGTTATTCCTCCTGAAATACTGGTGAATTGCTTGAGAGGTTACCACAACAGCAACCGCTTTACCAGTAATTAATTTAAGATGCAATCTGGCAGCACACAATGTGCTGCCAGATTATTCACAAGGTCAGGGTATTCTCAGAGTCATGCCGACTTTGAGAAGTTTGGGGTTGGTGATGCCATTGTGTTCGGCAATCTTTTTCCATTTGCCGGTAGTTCCATAAACCTTCTGGCTGATCTTGCCAAGGGTGTCGCCAGAGGCTACAACATAGGTTTTTTCAGCTACTGCGGGTGCTGGTTCATCATCATAGTCGTTGGCATCATCAACGAAGGGCGCGTCATCTTCGTCTTCGTCATCAGCTACAACCGGCTCAGTCGGAACATAAGGAGCAGGTTCTTCTACCGGTTCCGGTTCCACATAAGGTTCTGGTTCGTAGGTCGGTTCTGGTTCTGCTGCCACAACAGGAGCTGCTTCAAGAACCTTGAAACTTCTTACCTGAACGGCACCAGAAGGAAACTTCTGATCTGGTTTTACAACGTTGCCGAATACTCTGATCTTTACGCTTCTGTTTTCGCCGACCTTGGCTGCAGTTTCGCCAGTCAGCTGAAGAGTCTGACCATCAAGAGTCTTGAACATGACTTTGCCTTCGGCTACCGAATCAATAATACCGGTAACGGTAGTTGAGCGGCTCTTTTTGGAAAACCAGCCACTGGGTTTCCACCAGTCGCCAGATTTGGCAAAAGCGCCGGCAGGCAGAGCAAGAATGGTCATTATAACGATAGCAATCAATTTTGTCCTCATGAAATATGTGGCCCCCTGTAGAGATATAGATGCTAGGGAATGTATAATACTTTCGGTGCACAATTTCAAGAGGCAAAGTGAAGATTGTTATATTTACTTGCGAAACGCGGCCAGGTTTATCAATTATTCTCTAAAAGCCTTACAGTTGCGGCAGCCTGGCCGGTCAATTTTTCATAAGAACTGGCAGACTCTGTGCCAATAAAAAAGCGCACCAGAAACAGCACGTCTTTTTCAAAAACAAGGTAATCCACGACTGACAGCGGCCCACCACCCGACTCAATCAACCAGCGAACACGATACACACCAGATCTGAGCTCATCGAGCTTTTCCGGGCCGCGCCGCGACTTCAGGCTTATTTCCTGGGTATTTTCGATCTCACGTGAGCGTTGTTCAACATACTCTGCCAGCACGTCTTCGGCAGGTTCAGCATTCAAGCCGACCAGCACCGAGACCCTTTCCCGAAAAGGGCCTGTCGCCTCAAGGCTTAAAGGCTTGTTTTCAGACGGATCTATCTGCCAGCTGGCGGGAAGCTGCAGCGCGAAAGTCGCAGATGCGTTGCTGATCTCTGCGAATTCTCTGATGGTGCGCGGATAAAATCCGACGTTATTCAGGCTGTACATCTGCCATGAAGAAATGCCCGCGATAAAAATAACTGCCCACACGGCAACAAAGCCTGCCAGGCGTTTAAACAGAGGCGCTTTTAGAATCGGCAACAGCAGAATCGCGATAATAGCACCGCCCAAAAGGCCGCCAAGATGGGCGCTATTATCAACACCCTTTTCAACAGCGCCAATGATCAGGTTTATAACAAGAATGAACAGCAGCGTCGAAAAGTTGTTGCGGCGGGCCAGGCTTTCTGAGCCTTTAACCTTAAATACCTCGAAAACAATGGCCATTGACAGTAGACCGAGAACAGCAGCCGAAGCCCCGGCAGACAGAGGCTGCCCAGTATGCACTGCCGCCAGGCCGCCAGCAATGCCCGAAACAAAAAACGCAGCCAGGTAGAGTGGCCAGCCGGTAATGCGCTCAATCGGGGGGCCAAAAAATTTGAGGGCGACCAGATTCATCAGCAGATGCACCCAGCCAATATGGATAAACTGGTATGAGAACAGCCTGAAATACTCGCCCTCACGAACGAGAAACGAGCTGTTGGCGCCAAGATCAATGAGCGTCACAATATCTTCGACATTACGGGTCACGATCAACACTACCGAAACGATCATGATTATCCACGTCAACAGGCTGGTAGCTGGCGTTGAAGTCTCAATCATCTCAGCCTGCTCTTCATCAGCTTTCATCACCGCCCTGAACTCTTCGATATTGCCTGCATACAAGCTTTTCAGATGAGACAGAACTTTGCGGTCAAAAAAATCACGATTTTCGACTAACGAAAAATAGCGTTTGCGCATAAAAGGCAGCCAGGCCTCGCTATCCTCTTCTTTGCCTGAAGCGCTGATGATTCCGGCCATTTTTTTCTCGCCGGCTTCATAGTCACCTGAATTAAAGCGACAGACACCCCACCAGAAATCTTTAAGATCTGGCGGAAGCCGGTCGATACCTTCTTCTTCAGCCTTCATCAAAGTGTCAAATTCTTCGTTCCAGCCGAGAAACGCAAAGAAAATCATGCGGCTGATAACAAGGTTGGCGCGCTTTTCCGGCGACGAATCCTCTCCGTCAGCGGTCGCCATTTCGAGGGCAATCTGCGCAGAGACAGCTTCATCGTATCTGGTGGTCTCAAGATATGCGCGCACCAGATAAAGAAGTTCTTCAAAAGACTGTTCAGAGAATTTTTTATCGGGCAAGCGCAGATCATCAATTAACCCGCTGAAATTGCGGTTATTAAAGTGAATAAGCCCAAGGAAAACGCGAGTTACGCCATCATAAGGCTCGCCTCGCCGCAGCATGCCCCGCATTTCCTGCTCAAGCTGCGCAACATTCTCGCCAAACTTTTCAGCGAGCAGAGCGAGTTCGTGCAGATGCGAATTCATCTCAGTCCATGCCAGATGCGACTTCCAGCGGGCATATGGTTCAATCTCAGTGAAACGGTTTTCTGCCATCAACAGGTCAATCTGCCGCTGCAGATACATGGGCAGCAACACTAGAACACCGATTCCGGCCAGCGAGAGGCTGATGGCAAGACCACCGCTGAAATCGCGAGCCAGCATGACTATCATGAGGCAGAGCAGAAAAAACAGCTGCGAAATGTAGCCGGAATAGTGTTTGAAGCCTTTTTGAAACAGCGAAAACATCATGTAACCAACATTGGCCATGAGAAGATACATCAGCAATCTGTAGGCGATATCCATGCGCAAAACCTATCTGATTTGAGCTGCCTGTAAAGAACTATCTGCTTCGACTATTCTTTTACTACCACAAGTTCGATACCACTGCGATCTTCTTTCATACTCAGGCGACCGGCCACGGTTCGGCCGTCTTCGAGAACAAAGCCTTTGATCATGCGCGTGGTTTTGCCCTGAATTAGAAGATCTATCGCTGACTGCGTAATTTTTTTGCCGTAAAACTCTTTCCAGACAACGTAATTGCAGCCCTCTTTAAATCTGTTGCAACCAAAGCCACGAGCACCCTCGATGATCTGTCCGCGACCACAGGCGGGGCACTCACCAAAAGTCTGGCGAACGATCGGAGTCTTTGCCGGCGCGGCAGAGGTTGCTGGCCTGGCGTCAGATCTGGGTACAGATCTGGTTTCAGGCCTGGCGTCAGTTTTCGCTTCGGGTCTTGCGGAAGAAGCCGACTGATGCCTGGGCGCTGCGGCAGAAGAATGCAGGTTGCGAGCGTTTTTAATCTGTTCAATAATTATGCTGACAAAGCTGGCGATATCGCCCATAAAGGCGTCGGGATCTTCTTTGCCACGCGCCATATCGGAGAGGCGCTTTTCCCAGCTTCCCGTCATTTCTGGGCTCTTTATCTCTGATGCTGCCACTTCCACCAGCTGTATGCCCTTTGGCGTCGGCACCAGCTTTTTTTTATCACGCTGCATGTAGTCAACCCTGATCAGCTTTTCGATGATTTCAGCACGGGTTGCCGGAGTGCCCAGACCGCTGTCTTTCATGGCATCACGCAGCTCTTCGCTTTCGATGAGCTTACCGGCAGTTTCCATCGCCTGCAGAAGCGTCGCTTCAGTGTATGCGGACGGCGGTTTGGTCTTTTTTGTCAGGAGAACAGCGTCTTCAACCAGCCGAGTATCGCCCTTCTTGAGATCGGGCAACGACTGTTCATTCTCTTCATCTTCAACACCGGGTTCAGAAGCTTTATCTGAAGTTTTCTCGACTGCCTGCTGGCGCTTTGTGTAGATTACCCGCCAGCCTTCTTCGCTTATCACCCGGCCGGTTGCCTTGAAGTTGTCTTTGCCAGAGCGCATTACCACTGTCGTCGACAGATATTCATGATCAGGATAAAATGCCGCAAGAAAACGCCGCACCACCATGTCGTAAATGTTTATTTCAGCCTGCGGCCAGCCAGAGGTGTCGGTAACCTTCTTTTCGGTCGGAATTATCGCATGGTGATCAGAAACCTTCGCGTCATTGAATATGCGCTTGTCTTTTGTTGGCCTGTTATTGCGCAACCAGCCAAGATATTCGTCATACTGAGCCGGCAGCGTTGCCAGCCGCTTTTCGATAGTCGGAAATATATCATCAGAAAGGAAACGACTGTCAGTTCTCGGGTAAGTTACCACTTTGCGCTTCTCATAAAGCGTTTGCAGGACTGCCAGCGAGTCTGCAGCCGTCATCGAATACTTCGAGTTGGCCTCGCGCTGCAATGTTGTCAGGTCATAGAGCGATGGCGGCGACTGCTTCTTTTTGGTCTTTTTGACACTGTGCACAACTGCCTGCGTGCCTTTTAAACGGTCTGCCAGTTCTTTCGCCTTGTCGGCCACATCAATCCGGCTCGGGTATTCATCGGCTTCAGGATCAAACCACAGAGCACTGAAGTCTGAAAAGACAGCGTTTACTTCCCAGTAGTCTTTGGCAACAAAATTCTGTATTTCGAGATGGCGATTAACCACCATTGCCAGAGTTGGCGTCTGCACGCGGCCAAGGGTAAACATGCTGTTGAGGCGCTTTGTGTATGCCCTGGTAAGGTTCATGCCGACAAGCCAGTCGGCTCGACTGCGACATAGGGCTGCCTGCGCCAGCGGCTCATATTTTTCGCCCGGGCGCAGATCGTCAAACCCGTGTTTGATTGCTTCATCAGTCATACTCGAAATCCACAACCGCTTGATTGGCCGGTTACAACCGCTATGCTGATAAACGAGCCTGAAAATAAGCTCGCCCTCACGGCCAGCGTCAGCGCCATTTATTATCAGTCCGACATCTTCGCGGTTAAACAGTTTCGCAACATTATCATACTGTTGTTGTGACGAAGACAGGACCGAAAGTTTCCAGATCTGAGGCAGCATTGGCAGTGTATCGAGACTCCATTTCTGCCAGGTCGGGTTCTGCACTTCGGGGTGCCCCAGTGAAACGAGGTGACCGAAGCCCCAGGTCACTATGTAATCCTGTCCCTCAAGAAAACCCTCACCACGACGGCCGGCGCCGAGAATGCGGGCGATATCTTTCCCTACTGATGGCTTTTCTGCAAATACAAGAGTCTTCATGGCAACATGCTAACTCAGAGAAAAATATCTGTCCAGTTAAAGAGTTTTTCTGATTGTTAATTAAATATTTGCCCAATATTACCGATTCGTTTTATACTACACTTGAAATTATCATTACTTTACCCGGAATTTTTTCGGGCGGTTCTGTGGTATGCACGTAAATTGAAGGAGGGTTTTTCATGGCGACCTTCGCTTATAAGGCCAGAAACTGGGATGGCAAAATAGTTTCAGCCGAAATGGAAGGCGAAAGCAAAGAAGTCTGTATCGCCAAGTTGCGCGAGAAGGGCTATTTCGTCACTAATATTACTGAAAAAAAGGGATCTGGCGGCATTTCGTTCAGCTTTCTGCAGCGCGGCGTCAGTTCCCAGGAAGTCTGTATCTTCGCCCGACAGTTCGCCACAATGATCGGATCAGGCGTTCCACTCGTGCGCTGTCTGACCATTCTGCAGGCACAAGCCGAAAACCCGACCTTCAAGAAGGTTATCAGCCAGATCAGAACAGACGTCGAAGGTGGAGCTACCTTTTCCAAGTCTCTTGAAAAGCATCCCCGCATATTCAGCGACCTGTTCTGCTCACTGGTAAAGGCCGGCGAAGTCGGCGGTATTCTTGACCAGATTCTTGAGCGTCTTGCCGACTATCTTGAAAGCTCTGAGAACCTCAAATCAAAGGTCAAGGGCGCACTCACCTACCCGGTCGTCGTATTCGCTATCGCCGGCCTGGTTGTTCTTGCACTCGTTCTCTTCGTTCTGCCTCAGTTCAAAGAAATCTTCCTGGGTATGAACGTTGAATTGCCCCTGGCTACGCAGATTCTGCTTGGCACTTCAGACTTTATGCTTGCCTGGTGGTTCATCATCATTCCGGCCATCGTCGCGGTACCTATCCTGATCTGGAACTTCTTCCAGACCAAGACCGGCGCGCGCATATTCGACACCAACATATTGCGCATGCCGGCAATCGGCCTGATGATGCGCAAAGTTGCGGTTGCTAAATTTACCAGAACCCTTGGAACTCTTATCGCCTCGGGCGTTCCGATTCTTCAGGCACTCGAAGTTACCTCGCAGACCGCAGGCAACGTCATCATCGCCGAAGCGGTTGATAAAACCCGCGTTTCGATTCGTGAAGGTGAATCTATTGCTGATCCTCTAAAGAACTCAGGGGTTTTCCCACCGATGGTTGTTCAAATGATCGCGGTTGGTGAAGAAACCGGTGAACTCGACAAGATGCTTTCAAAGATCGCAGACTTTTACGACTCCGAAGTAGACAACGCCGTTAAGGGCCTGACTTCAGTTATCGAACCGATCGTTATCGTGTTCATGGGCGTCGTAATCGGCGGTATCGTTCTCGCGGTTTTCATGCCAATGCTCAAGCTGGTTAACGCCACCTGATCAGACTGCTACTCAAAAGCCGCCGGCCAATGCCGGCGGCTTTTTTTATGCGCGGCAAACCTGTTTGGCAAAGCTCTTTCTAATAACATTCAAAAAAATCGTTCGCTGCAAGTGTGCCCGCATCCATGAGGCACGAGCACGAGCACGAAAAGACATATAAGAAAACAATGCCGAAGGTATCTACGAAAGAATTCAGAGTGAAACTGGTAGCGAGTCGGCAAAAAACAACGCCCCTGAACATGAGATTCAGAGGCGTTGTTTTTAGTTTGTTAATAAGTCTTGGCGATTAAATCTTGTCGAGCGCCTGCCACAGGTCAGCCTTGATATCTTCGTAGTCTTCACAGCCCACAGAAAACCTTACCAGGCCATCAGAAATGCCGGCTTCTGCTCTGGCCTTTGGTCCCATGCTGGCATGGGTCATGCTGGCCGGGTGCTGAATCAAGCTTTCGATTCCGCCCAGTGAAACGGCTAATGTGCTGATCCTTACGGCATCCATAACAGTCTTGCCAGCTTTCACACCGCCCTTAAGTTCAAATGAAATCATGGCGCCTGGCCCTGACATCTGCCGCTTTGCCAGTTCATATTGCGGGTGTGACTTCAGACCCGGGTATTTAACCCATTCAATCTTGGGGTGTTTTTCAAGCTCTTCGGCAAGAAGAATAGAGCTGGCCTGAGCCGCTTTAACGCGCAACGCAAGAGTCTTCACTCCACGCAAAACCAGCCAGGCCTGATGCGGATCTATGGTTCCGCCCATCTGACAGAGAACTTTGTGCATCTTGCTTCTGAGTTCAAGCGTGCTGGTTACCAGCATGCCAGCTACTACGTCGCTGTGACCGTTAATAAATTTGGTCATGCTGTGCAACACAATATCAGCACCAAGCTCGATCGGTTTCTGCAAAAGCGGGCTGCAGAAAGTATTGTCGACAACCAGCAACGCGCCGGCTTCTTTGGCTATTTTTGCTGCCGCCGCAATATCAGTTATGCTCAGAGTCGGGTTTGCCGGAGTTTCGACATAGATGAGTGCGGTATTGCTTTTTAGAGCTTTCTGGATGTTCTCGACGTCAGAAGTATCAACAAAGGTGGATTCTACGCCAAACCTGACCAGCTCATTTTCGAGCAGAGTTCTGGTCGGGCCATAAACAGACCCGGTCGAAACAATGTGTTTGCCAGCGCCAAGAAAGGTCATGAACACCGTTGAGATCGCCGACATACCGGTAGCGGTTGCCAGACCTGCAGCGCCGCCTTCAAGCTCAGCTATGCAGCTCTCAAGAGCCGCATTGGTAGGATTACCTATTCTGGTGTATTTATAGCCACTGTCTTTGCCAGAAAATCTTGCTGCGCCCTGGTCAGCATCTTCAAACGCAAAAGTCGAAGATTGAAATATCGGAACACTGACGCCACCAAAAAGTTTGTCTGGTGCTTGACCCGCATGGATACAGGCGGTATCGAATTTAACAGCTGCGTGTTTCATTTAAATTAGCTCCTTTTCCTTGTTAAACTGATTTTTTGCCATAATAGGCTTATGCCAGTAATTTGTCCAGAAAGATTTTGTCTAGAAGCGAAAAGCCGCCACTATTTCTAATGACGGCTTTCGATCGGGGCGACTGGACTCGAACCAGCGACCACTTGAACCCCATTCAAGTACGCTACCAACTGCGCTACGCCCCGTAGGTCAGGCTGATTTAACAGCATTCAAAACCTGTTTGAGCATTGTAGCAGATTCAGCCAAAATAAGCAATAAATTTCGCTTTTCTGCCACGAATGCCACGGATGTCCCACGGACTCTTAGATCGCGTTAACTTCTTTTAACTCAGCTATCTGTTCGCCTGAATAGCCAAGCATCTGAAGAATTTCTTCATTGTGCTGGCCAAGCACCGGGGCCGGCAATTTGACCTCGGCAGGAGTATCAGAGAGGTTCAACGGTGAGCCCGGAATTTTTATCATACCGGCAACAGGATGCGCCATTTCAACAACCATTTTGCGCGCCAGCACCTGCGGATCATTAAGAACCTGACTTATTGAATTAATCGGTCCGGCAGGAACATGCCCGGCCGCAAGCTTTTCAAGCCAGAAATCAGACGAAAACAGGCTCATGGCATCATTGAGGACTGGCAGAAGTTCTGTCATATGATCGCAGCGCCCGCGATTAGTTAAATAGCGCGGGTCCTGGGCAAGATCAGGGCGCTCAATAATTTCGCAAAGCTTGCTCCAGAGTACATCATTGCCGCAGGCAATGTTTATGTAGCCATCAGAAGTCTTAATTGAAGCGAACGGCGCGATCGAAGGGTGTCGGTTACCTATCGGCACCGGATCCACACCAGAAACAGTGTAGCGGGCCACCGCATTCTCAAGAATCGAAACCATGCAGTCAAGCATGGCAATATCGACCATCTGGCCGCGGCCGCTAGTATGCCGGGCATGCAACGCACTGAGAATGCCAATCGCCGAAAAAACTCCGGCAAAAATGTCGGCAATCGAACTGCCGACCTTAGTTGGCTGACTGGCATCTGGACCGGTAATACTCATCAGACCACCCATTCCCTGAATGATCAGGTCATAGGCAGGCCGACTGCTGTATGGCCCAGTCTGGCCGAAACCCGAAGAGGCGCAGTAAATAAGTCGAGGATTGATCTTACTGAGAGCTTCATAGCCAAGGCCAAGCTTTTGCATGACACCTGGTTTGAAATTTTCGACGAGCACGTCAGCCTGCGCGACCAGCTTTAAAAGGACTTCGCGCCCCTTTTCAGACTTGAGATCGAGAGTAAGACTTTTTTTGCCGCGGTTGATGCTCATAAAATAAGCGCTTTCACCGTGCTGATGTGGGCCAAACGCGCGCGAGTCGTCGCCGCTTCCGGGCTTTTCGACTTTGACAACTTCAGCGCCAAGATCGGCGAGGGTCATAGTGCAGAAAGGGCCTGCCAGAACCCGGGTCAAATCTACTACTTTAATTCCTGCTAAAGGACCGGCCATGTCTTATCTCCAGCGAGTGTAGGGAATGCGGCGGGCGGGCTCGAAAGACGAGCGGCCAATGCCAAGAATTCCCTCATAGGATGTTACGTTACGATCTTCAATGTGGTCAAATATCTGTGGTGTTGAGGTGTTTGGCATGACAGTTCTTATCGGGTCAGGATCAAGGCTTGCCCAGACATATTCATCACACGAGCGGGCCTGCGACAGCTTTACACCAGAGGGGTGAACTATCATCGACGAGCCAAAAAACCACGCGCCGCTGGCATCTGGGCCAACGCTGTTGGTAGCAACCCAGTAAACATGGTTGTCATAAGCCCGCGCGCGGTTAGTGAGCTCCCAATGGTCGAAGGTGCGCATAAAAGCCGATGGTCTGCAGATAACTTCGGCGCCTTTTAGAGTGGTAACTCTGGCCAGCTCTGGGAAATCGCCATCATAGCAGATCACGATGCCGATTTTGCCGATAGGGGTTTCAATACAGCATGAGTCGCTGCCAGGAGTGGTCCAGCCACCACCTTCAATGCGCTCGGTCGGGAATGGGTGAGTTTTGCGGTACACGCCAAGCAGGCCTTCTGGGCCAACCAGGGCGGCGCTGTTGTATACAATGTTTTTTTGCGGTCCGCGTTCATAGGTCGGAAAGCAGATGTAGCAGTTAAACTCTTTTGCCCAGGCGACAGCCCGGTCGGTCAGGCGGCCAGGAATCGTGTCAACGGCTTCCCAGAGGTCTTCAACCGTGCCCTTTGGAGTAAATCCGGTGGTAAAGCTTTCTGGCAGTACAATCAAATTGGCACTGGAGGATTTATGGCATTCAGAAATGAGCTCGTAGGCTCTGTCCATGTTGCGTTCTACGGCCATTGGTTCAATCGAAAACTGTACCGCTGCTGCTACCATTTTTTGCATACTTCAAAAAACTCCTTAGAATTATGCGTTTTACATCCCGACATAGTTGATGATTATAGCACATTTTCCTTGCCTTTGCACACCCGCATCAAATGCCGAAAACACGCCAGACATCACACTTCGGCCGGTTTTCGTGGAGTTCCAGAAACAGGGTTGATGTTTGAGCGGGTTCCGGGTTATAAAGGCATCATAGATATATAACAGGAGACTATCAGCAATGAACTTTTTTTCCGCAAAAACAGACAGAGAAATCGAAAAGGGAAAAACTCTAACCCAGTGCGAGGAGTGGAAGAATCTGGCAGCGCATTATGAAGCGATCAAGAATCTGCACATGCGCGATATGTTTGCGCTTGATAATCAGCGTTTTGCCAAGTTCAGCCTCAAGTTTGGCGATCTGCTGTTCGACTATTCAAAGAATCGCATAAACGAAGAAACCATGGGGCTTCTGGTAAAGCTGGCGCAGGCCTCTGGAGTCAAGGAAGCTGCTCAAGCCATGTTTTCGGGTGAAAAAATTAACTGGACCGAAGACCGCGCTGTTTTGCACACCGCGTTACGCAACCGGTCAAACAAGCCAGTGATGGTCGACGGCAAAGATGTCATGCCAGAGATAAATGAGGTTCTCGGCAGGATGAAGCAATTCTGCGCGCGGGTGAGATCTGGTGAATGGAAAGGTTTCACCGGCAAAAAGATCAGATATGTTGTTAACATCGGCATTGGCGGCTCTGACCTTGGCCCGGTGATGATAACTGAAGCCCTCAAACACTACGCTGACGGCCCACAGACAAGATTTGTCTCGAACGTTGACGGCACAGATTTTGTTGAAAAGACCCGCGACCTGCCGCCCGAAGAAACCATGTTCATAGTTGCCTCCAAGACTTTTACGACCCAGGAAACTATGACCAACGCACATACAGCACGCGAGTGGCTGCTCAAAAAGTTGAGCGATGAAAAAGCCGTGGCCTCACATTTTGTCGCGCTTTCTACCAATAAAAAAGCGGTTGCTGCATTCGGCATCGATACCAGCAACATGTTTGAATTCTGGGACTGGGTCGGCGGCCGCTACTCTTCATGGTCGGCGATCGGACTGCCAATAGCTCTTGCAATCGGCTTCGCACGCTTTGAAGAACTGCTCGAAGGCGCGCACGCTCTCGATCAACATTTCCTCAACACTCCTTATGAAGCAAATATTCCAGTGATCATGGCACTGCTCGGAGTCTGGTATAACAACTTTTTTGGCGCCGAAAGCATGGCCATACTGCCCTACGATCAGTATCTGCATCGCTTTGCCGCTTATTTTCAGCAGGGCGACATGGAAAGCAACGGCAAATCTGTCGATCGCGAAGGGAATGCGGTCAACTACCAGACGGGTCCGATTATATGGGGCGAACCCGGCACCAATGGGCAGCACGCTTTTTATCAACTGATTCATCAGGGCAAGAAGTTGATTCCTGCCGATTTTATAGGCTTCATCGAAACTCACAACCCGGTTGGCGATCATCACCGCAAGCTTATGGCCAATTTCTTTGCTCAGACAGAAGCCCTGATGAAAGGCAAAACACTACACGAAGTAAAAGAAGACCTGCAGCAAAGTAACGCTTCGCCGGAGCAGCAGAGCGTGCTGCAGCCACATAAAGTATTCACAGGCAACCGCCCCACTTCTTCGCTGCTGGTTAAAAAGCTGACGCCACACAATCTCGGCATGCTAACAGCGCTGTATGAAATGAAGATATTTGTGCAGGGTGTGATATGGCGCGTTAACAGCTTCGACCAGTGGGGAGTTGAGCTTGGCAAAGTGCTGGCACAGAAAATTTTGAGCGAAGAAGAGGCTCTTTTGTCTGGAAAGGAAGTCGATCTCAGCGCGCATGATTCTTCGACAGCCGGTCTGATGCGCCATTTCGTCTCTTCAGTCAGAAAGCTGAAAAATTAACAATTCTTCGTGCAGCATTGCGTTTTTGATCTGAAATGGATATTGTTATAGAAGAACATAAATTTGCCAGTTAAATTAAACTGGCGTGACAGAAAGGGGGCATATTATGGCAGCAGAAAGAGTTTCTGGGTACCAGCCGCGACCTGTTGAGTACTCACGTGAGCCCGAACCACGTGAAACCCAGAGAGCGCGCGAAGAACCGGCCAGACCCAGCCCTGAACAGGCGAGAGCTGAAAGTATTGCCAATAAGCCAAAACCAGCCATCAAGACTCTTGGCAGCCGCGTAGACGTTTACGCCTGAAATCTTACGACAAGATCACTAATCAAGCATAACAAAAGCCCCGCCAGTTGGCGGGGCTTTTGTTATTTAGAGAGAATCAGGGTTTCGGAAAAAGCTCCAGGAAGAAAGCCTGCATGGCTTTCCAGGAGCGGCGCGCAGTCAGCTCATGATAAGCAGAACCAAGGCTGGGGTTATCACCAGCTGCCGGGCTGGTAAAGCTGTGAACTGCGCTTCCGTAATGAACCAGCTGCCAGTCAACTTTTGCATCGCGCATTTCAGCCATAAAAGCGGCAACTTCGCTGTCTGGAACATGCGGGTCGATTGCGCCATGCAATACCAGGACTTTCCCCTTGATGTTTTTAGCATCGGCAGGTTGTGGACTGTCGAGACCGCCATGAAAGCTGACAACTCCGGCAACATCAGCACCGCTTCGCGCCAGTTCAAGCACCGTAGTGCCGCCAAAACAGTAACCGATCGCCGCGGTGTTTTTTGCGTCAACCTGTTCGAGCTTTTTCATTTCTTCAAGCCCAGCCAGAACCTTGGCGCGCAGTCGCGGCCGGTCTTTTTTGTAACTGCCTGACAGCTTGGCGGCAGCTTCATTGCTGTCAGGCCGAACACTTTTGCCGTAGATATCTGCCGCAAAAGCCAGATAGCCCAGCTCAGCCAGGTGACGACAACTCTGGCGAACGTGATCGCTGATGCCCTTCCATTCGTGAATAACGAGAATTCCCGGGCGCGAGCCCTCTACTACATCGTCAAAAGCGATAAAGCCCTCATGAATGACGCCGTCAATTGAGTATTCAACGGTTTTTTCCTGAATCGCCGCCATCAATGGCGACAAAGCAGAGAATAGGGCAAGAATCAGTAATAAGCGAAGTTTCATTTGTCTCCTCCTGTTGTTTTTTTTCTTACTTACAAGATACGCAAGCTTTCAAAAAAAACAAGCCTGCGAATCCGTAAGAGCTTTCTGGCGAAATATTGTTGCATGCAGATTAAGAATCTGTTAGATTTTCAGGGAATCTCAACAGACAGTGGCAGGTGAATAATGTATCTGGGGCGAGTTCTTGGCAGGGCCGTCTGCACGATGAAAGACCCGCAATTGTCGGGTCTTAAGCTGTTGCTTGTCACGAAGATTGACGCCGCCGGCAAAGCAAAAGGTGCGCCGTTTATTGCGTGCGACTCAATAGGCGCGGGAAATGGCGAGACCGTTTTTCTGTGCGGCGGTGGTGAGGCTGCTTTTCCCTTTGTCAAGCGCCGGCCACCCTCTGATGCTTCGATCATTGGCATAATTGACGATCTGGAAGGCAGCTGATGGTAATCGGAAAAGTTGTTAAAAAGGTTGTCGCAACAATAAAGAATGAGGCATTCGCCGGCAGGTCACTGCTTCTTGTACAGCCACTCACCATGAAAATGCAGGCTAAAGGTTCCGAAGTACTCTGCATCGATTTTGTTGGCGCAGATATGGGCGAAGTAGTAATGATAATGAAGGAAGGCAGTTCGGTTAACGACATGATGGGGCTCGACGAAGCTCCGGCCGATGCTGCAATAATAGGAATCGTCGACCAGATAACTCTTGACGATAAACGGATATTCGAAAAATCAACGTTTGAAATTGCTTAAACAGGGGGCTGTAGATGGAATCGATTGTTGAACAGATCGCAAAAGAAGTAATGTTGAAGCTCAAATCAGATTCGGCCAATAGGGGTTCGGCCTACACCCCACCCCCGCAGCGCAATCTGGACTCTGCCAGACCGGTCAAAGCCGGGCAGACCGCTGTTCTACTGGCCGCCAACTTTAAAGTTGTCGACCAGGTTCTCGGTCAGCTCAGCGCCATAGCTCCAGGCGGCAGCAAGCTGATTGTTTCTTCATACCTTTATGAAAATTATGGAAAAGACAGCGTAGGCAGAGGCTACAGCCTGATTCATTCTGGCGTAGTTCCCAGTCACAAGGCTCTAGACGGCATATCCCAGCTCCTGATCCCTTCTCTGTCGATAAACAGTCTATCAAAGGCTGCCAATCTTATTGCTGACACCTATATCACCAGAGTGCTCTGTCACGCGATTGGCGACGGCGTTAAGATAACAATATGTGATGAATCGATTCTTGATGCCAGCAGGTATTTCCCGGCTGGCGTAGCGCGCAAGATCGACAAACTGCGTCGCGAACTCGAAGATATGGGAGTCGTTTTTCAGCGTTGCGGTAACGTTAAGGTTACACCGGGCCATAAATGCTCCGGCTGCGCCGCCGGCGACTGTGCAAGCTGCACAACCTGCACACCATCTCTTCTCAAACAGCCTGAGCCAGCAGCTCCCCGCAAATTCACTGATCCCGCACCGATCAAACCGATGGCAAGCAGAGCGGAAGACGCCTGCAGTCTTGACTGCAGCAAATCATACGGCAGCTGCGTGTCTTTTTGCGCTGAAAAGGTAAAAGGCGTAATCAAAGCTGGTGCTGACAGAATCGAGAAAGGTCTCGAAGCTCCGATGCCGTCACGCGATCTCGCCAAATACATTGATCACACATTGCTCAAGCCAAACACGACACGCGAAGAAATCATAAAACTGTGCGAAGAAGCTCGTGAATACTCTTTTGCGTCGGTCTGTGTCAACCCGTCTTATGTCGCCCTTTCGGCCAAGATGCTTGAAGGCTGCCCGGTTAAAGTCTGCACAGTAATTGGATTTCCGCTCGGGGCCACTTCATCATTCGTTAAAGCAACTGAAACTCGCGATGCCGTTGCCAACGGCGCAACCGAGATTGATATGGTAATCAACGTGGGAGCGCTCAAGTCTAAGGATTACGAACTGGTTAAACAAGACATCTCAAGAGTTGTTGAGGCGGCCTGCGGCAATACCGTAAAGGTTATTCTCGAAACTTCACTGTTAACCGACGAAGAAAAAGTCAAGGCCTGTGAGCTCTCGAAGCTTGCCGGCGCCGATTTTGTTAAAACCTCGACCGGCTTCAGCACTGGCGGTGCAACGCTCGAAGATATTTGTCTGATGCGCCAGACTGTAGGCCCGAATATGGGTGTTAAAGCCAGCGGCGGCATTCGCGATACTGAAACGGCAATGAACATGATTCAGCTTGGCGCGACCCGCATTGGCGCCAGCGCTTCGGTTGGCATTGTTAAGGGCGAAAAGGCCGGCGGAAAAGGTTATTGATCAAAAAGATTAATTTAAAAAAGCCGGGGCTGTTTCAATGCTTTTTGAAACAGCCCCGGCTCTTGTTTTAGACACATCCGGTCAGTGTAAACATCCAGAACATAGTTACCATAATAAATAACATTACACGTTTAACCACGCACAGCCTCCTTTACCAGCACCACCATTACGATGGCTGCCAACGACCAGAAAATAAGCATACCTTACCTCAGCTGTCTGAAAAAATACCTGGCTAAAGTATTATCGACAGAAATTCAGCCGCGCGTTAAAAAATTGCAGCAGCAAATCTGGTGAGGTTAGATGGCTAATCGAGGAGGGCGGCGTTCTTTTCTTCAGAGACAGCTGCACTCTCTGCGACGTCAGCCGGCGCAACAGGCAATTGAGGCTCGTTGCCACCAGCCTCGTCGAGGCTCTCAGCGCTGTTATCATCTTTAACACTGTCGGTTTCATTGGTGAGGTCTTCAGCCTTATCATCGCTATCTTCGTCAGTGGCGATATCGCGGCTGGCTGAAGCGTTATCGCTTACGTCGCCGTTATCCTCGTCTTTATTGCTACTTTTGCTGTCTTTGGCTTTGTCTTTCTTTTTATTTTTCTCTTTGTCTTCGGCTTTGGCTTTGTTGTCGTCGTCTTTTTCATCCTCATCCTCATCTTCACCTTCATCTTCGTCATCGTCATCAGAAGAAGATGCTGGCTCTGGTCGCCGTCGGGCAGCAGAGAACCCGGTCGGCGGGTCTTCCCAGAAGCCGCTCAGGCGCTTTTTAAGCTTTGCGGCGCCAAAAAGCGGAAAATGCAGTTCATGACCTGCTTCAAGATCATAAATACGGCGATTAATGGCTTTGACAAAAACGTCACCCTTATTGCGCAAGGCGATAAAGGTACCATCGTCAGGCGTTATTTCAAGAAGCAGGCGACCGGACCGGTAATGAAGCTCAAAGGCTCTGGTAGTAAAAATCAGGGTTTCAGCACCTTCACCATCGAACATGAATCGGCCAGAAAGCGGTATAAATGCTCGTCGCATAGCTTTGAACGTTGCGC
This sequence comes from Candidatus Riflebacteria bacterium HGW-Riflebacteria-1, assembly GCA_002839445.1. GTDB lineage: Bacteria > Muiribacteriota > Ozemobacteria > Ozemobacterales > Ozemobacteraceae > Rifleibacterium. The sequence goes on along the minus strand of PGYB01000009.1, from coordinate 30,673 downwards.
CCGGAAACAGGGTGACCGTGTAACTGCCGACAATAAGGCAGGATTTACTGGCAACAGGATTTTGCACATCTGGACGAACCGTTACCAACGTGCCTTCAGGAACAGAATCGGCGCCATTCTGAAAAACAAAACTATGGAACCCGGGCAGGCGAAAATAGCAAGGGCCAGTCAGTGCAGCGGCAACAATGTTTTCTGCTGAACATGCCGGAAAGGTTGCCAGGAGAAAAACTGCCAAAAGAACAGCAAGCAGGCAATCCGCCCGCAATCGGCGAAAAACCGCATTCAGTGAGCAGTTGTGTGAAGGGCGGCACACAACAGGCTGATCAACCATTCTGCTTTGGCTGTTGTGATACTGGTGGTTCAATGGGTGCAGCCTTTGTTTTTGGTAGCTCAGCGGTATTATGTGCGGTAGATGCAGGGCTGGATTTATCTCCGGCCAGTTCATCTCTGGCCTGTTCGATAAATTTGTCGTAATGTTGCTTCCGCTTGTCACTTTCGTCATCTGAGCATGGGGCCAGGGACTGGCCGATCACAAAAATCTCATCTCTGATCGTCAGAATTTCATAGTAAAGAACAGTCATCATCAGCATTACGCCCATGAACGAAAGCACCGGCTTGTGATTGGCACCCGCCTTGAAATACATATAGGAAAAGATACCCAGCGAAAAGGCAATACTGATAAACTTTCTAATCCTCTGTCGACGCAGGCTGGTCTGATTGAAAAAGACATCGCGCCAACGTCTGGATTCTCGCATGCTGCCTTCGATCACCCACAGGTGGTCACGAATAACCAGAATTTCGGCATAGACAATGACCATAAGCAACATTACGCCCATATAAGACATGATATTGCGGTGTGCTTCCATGTGGAAATAGGCATAGCCAAACACAATCAGAGCATATATCAGAGTAAGCGCCTTAAAAATAACGCGGCGCAACGCCATGCCATCCCAGACCGAACGAAGGGCGCGCAGGAGCAATCCTGGCTTTGAAGAGCTCACGCCAGCATGAGCATTGTCAGAGGCAGGTGCATCGGCCTGGTGTTGGCCGGCAGCAGAGTTTTCAGACGATGCATTTTGTTCAACAGACTTTTCGTCATCTGGAAAATTGTTCATTTATTTATCCTTCAAAGGCTTGGTTAATCAATTCTGGCTTGCTTTCGAAAACAGCCAGAATCTCAGCGTCGAGGCGGAAAGGCTCAGAAGCCAGTCCAGAAATCGAATATACCGAGGCGGCGTCAATGTCAGCACCCATTTTGAACGCCTTAAGAAGCCTCATTGCCTGTTCCATAGACGATTTTCGCGAGCGATAATAGATAAAGCGGTCTATTATTTCCTGAAAATCGCGCGGACTTAGCGCCAGTTTAGAGAGTTCTGTCGCAAGCTTCTCCTGGTCGCCATGGCTGCGATAATCGCGGTAGATAAGCAGGCAGGCTTCCATTCGCTGCGTTTCGATGACTCGCTCTGGCGGGCGCGTCAAAACCACACCCACCCAGAAACCGGCAGTAGCAGTCAACAATATCACCAGCAGTGAGCTGATTTTTTTCATAATGTATTTCCTGTCTCTTTTATACCATTTAACCTGAGTTCAGGTCAAATGATGACTTTTGATTAACAGGCAGCTTTCGCTTGTAATTTATGGCAAAATCCCTTAGAATCATTGAATATGAGCGCAGCGCCAAAAAACATATTGATTATTGATGACGAAGAAGCAATCGTGCTTCTGTTGACCACTATTTTAGGCCTTTATGGCTACACCAGCAACAGCTGCACCCGGCCAATGAATGCTGTCAGTATGGCAGAGGAGCTTCTTCCTGATCTGATAATCCTTGATATCGCGATGCCGGAAAAAGATGGTTATGAAATATGCATGGAATTAAAGAGATCGCAGCGGACACGCAAGATTCCGGTGTTGATGCTGACGGCGCTTGCGCTGAATCAGGACCGAAAAAGAGGCTTCGAAGCTGGTGCAGATGGTTTTATTTTCAAACCATTCGATCCACAGGTAGTTATGGCCGAGATTAACCGACTTCTTTCCTGATATGCAGCTGGCTTCAACGCTTGGGCTGCTGTGCCAGAGGATAAGCTGGCCTGCTGGCTGCATCGCTCAAAACGGCTGTCAGGCTGGATTGCCATGCAAAAATATTTACAGGCAAACCTTTTAAGTACCTTGCATCAACCAATTTCATGTGCTATTCTTTTTCGGTATCAATTGTGGTCAGACCACATATTTTTAATGTTTTTATCAGGAGGCACTGATGACCAAATACGTTTACACTTTCGGGGCTGGTAAGGCTGATGGCCGGGCTGACATGAAAAACCTTCTCGGTGGAAAAGGCGCGAATCTGGCTGAAATGAACAGCATAGGCCTGCCCGTTCCTGCAGGTTTCACGATCACCACTGAAATGTGCACAGTTTATTATGAAAATAACCGCAAGTATCCTGATGACCTTAAAAAACAGGTAGATGCCGGTCTCAAGTATATTGAAGCAACCATGAACGCCAAATTTGGCGACAAAAAGAATCCACTGCTGGTATCAGTGCGCTCAGGCGCCCGTGTTTCCATGCCCGGCATGATGGATACCGTTTTGAATCTTGGCCTGAATGATGAAACCGTTCAGGCAATCATCAAGCAGACTGGCAATGAGCGTTTTGGCTGGGATTCCTATCGCCGCTTTGTTCACATGTATGGCGACGTAGTCATGGGCATGAAGCCCGAGTCAAAAGACGAAGAAGATCCATTCGAAATCGTCATGGCCAAGCTGAAAAAAGAAAAGAAAATCACTAAAGACAGCGAAATGACCGCCGAGGTTCTTCAGGAGCTGACTCAACGCTACAAAAAGCTCATCAAGGAAAGAACCAAAAAAGAATTCCCCACCGATCCGATGGAACAGCTCTGGGGCGCAATCAACGCGGTTTTCGGTTCATGGATGGGCGAGCGCGCGATTATTTATCGCAAAAAAGAAAATGTTCCGGCCGACTGGGGCACAGCAGTTAACATCCAGGCCATGGTTTATGGCAACATGGGCGATGACTGCGCCACTGGCGTTGCCTTTACCCGTAACCCCGCCACCGGTGAAAACGCGTTCTACGGCGAATACCTGATCAACGCTCAGGGCGAAGACGTTGTTGCCGGCATCAGAACTCCGCAGCAGGTCACCATTAAGGGCTCAAAAGAATGGGCCAAAGACAATAACATCAGCGAAAAAGAACGCAAAAGCGAACATCCTTCGCTTGAAGAAGCCATGCCCGCAGTCTACAAGCAGCTGGTCGATGTTTATCAGAAACTCGAGCACCACTATAAAGACATGCAGGACATCGAATTCACCATTCAGAAAGACAAACTCTGGATGCTGCAGACCAGAAACGGCAAGCGCACTGCTGCTGCGGCAGTCAAAATCGCCGTTGACATGGTAAAAGAAAAACTGATCACTGAAACCCAGGCACTTCTCCGAGTTAAGCCAAGCGATCTCGATCAGCTTCTTCACCCGGTTTTCGATCCTAAGGCCACCAAGAAGGTTCTCACCAAGGGTCTGCCGGCATCTCCAGGCGCCAGCAGCGGCAAAGTTGTATTTAACGCAGAAGACGCTGAACACATGAAAGCCAAAGGCGAAAAAGTAATTCTGGTGCGCATCGAAACCAGCCCCGAAGATATCGGTGGTATGGACGCAGCTGCCGGCATTCTTACCGCGCGCGGCGGCATGACTTCACACGCGGCCGTCGTTGCACGCGGCTGGGGTAAATGCTGTGTAGCAGGCGCCGGCGAAGTTCAGATCGACTATAAAAAACGCCAGATGACTATTAAAGACACTGTCGTTAAAGAACACGAATGGATCAGCCTTGATGGTTCATCCGGTGAAGTAATGCTCGGCCAGGTTAAGACGATTGAAGCCGGTCTCTCCGGAGATTTCGGCACCATCATGAAATGGGCCGACAAGAGCAGACAGATCGATGTGCGCACTAATGCTGATTCACCAAAAGATGCACTTGTGGCACGCAAGTTTGGCGCGCAGGGCATTGGCCTGTGCCGCACTGAACATATGTTCTTCGAAGGCGACAGAATCAAGTATATGCGTGAAATGATTCTCTCCAACGACGAAGCAGGCCGACGCAAAGCCCTTAAGAAGCTTCTTGAATATCAGACAGAGGACTTCTACGGCGTATTCAAGGCTATGGACGGATATCCGGTCACTATCAGAACTCTTGATCCCCCGCTGCATGAATTCGTCCCGCACGAAGAAAAAGCTCAGCAGGAAATGGCCAAGCAGCTTGGAATCAGCGCAGCAGCGGTCAAGGCCAAAGTTGACTCTCTGCATGAATTCAACCCGATGCTCGGTCACCGCGGCTGCCGCCTTGGCATCACCTATCCCGAAATCACCGAAATGCAGGCAGAAGCAATCTTTGAAGCAGCGTGCAAGCTGACCAAAGAAGGCGTTGTCGTGTATCCAGAGGTAATGATTCCGCTGATCGGCACTATTGAAGAACTCAAGCATCAGAAAGCCATCGTTAAACAGGTTGCTGAAGCAGCCGTAAAAAAACATGGCGTTGCTGGCAAGCTGAAATATCTGATCGGCACCATGATCGAAATCCCGCGTGCTGCAATCGTCGCTGACCAGATCGCTACTGAAGCCGAATTCTTCAGCTTCGGCACCAACGACCTGACCCAGATGACTTTCGGCTACAGCCGCGACGACGCCGGTAAGTTCCTGCAGGATTATTACGACAAGAAGATCCTCAAGCACGATCCTTTCCAGAGCATCGATCAGGAAGGCGTTGGCGCGTTGATGCAGTGGGGCATTGAGCGTGGTCGAACCACCAGACCAGACCTCAAGATCGGCATCTGCGGCGAACACGGCGGCGAACCAGAATCAGTAATGTTCTGCCACAAACTTGGTCTTGACTATGTGAGTTGCTCACCGTTCCGCGTGCCGATAGCCCGCCTGGCCGCTGCTCACGGCGCTCTCAAATACGCCGAAGACCGTGAAAAAAGCCTTAAAGCACAGAATCACAAACCCGTAAAAGCCAAAGCATCTGAAGCATAAGGAAACACTTAATGAATTCTCCGCGGCGACGAGCTAGAGAAATGGCGTTGAAAGCGCTTTATCAGGCCGAGATGGTAAAAACGGCCAACGAAGAAGCGCTTGATCAGGTACTGAGCAGCACGCTCTATCAACCAGTTTTCGAGGCTCTCGCCCGGGACTTTCTTAAGAATACCAGCAATCAGAAAATACTGTCAGGAGGAGTCGAGGACTTTGTCCCCGACTTCTCCGACAGCCTTTCTGCCTTTCCTCATCGTGTGGCAGAAGACCTGACAACACAGGTCAAAGAAATTCTCGACCGCCATTTTTCTGGCCTCACCAGAATGCAGCAGAGCGACGAGGAGCTGCAGGATTTTTATAAAAAGGCTCTTGATAAGCAGAAAAAAAACTTTCCGATTGAAGAATTCGCGCGTGAACTGGTTAATTGCTTCAGTGAAAATCATGCAAAGATTGATGAAGTAATTGAGAAAACCGCGCAAAACTGGTCAATAGACCGTATGGCCGCGCTTGATCGCTGCATTTTGCGCATCGCGATCTGTGAGCTGTTTCATTTTAAAGATATTCCGGCAAACGCGACTATCAATGAAGCGATTGAACTGGCAAAAAAATATTCAGCTGAGCGCAGTTACGAATTTGTAAACGGAATCCTTGACAGAATCTGTAAAGAGAATAAGTTATTTAAACTTGAGACACCTGCTGTACGACCAAAAACTATTAAAAGCAACCAGGATATTGAAACATCCTGACCAGGGTTAGCCCCGAATATGGCTCTTCACTCACTAATAATCAACAAAAATGCCAGTTCGCAGAGAAATCTGTGGATATTTGCCTTTCTTATCGGCATTGTAATCGGCCTTGGCTGCGCCGGACTCGGCATTTTTATCGGCAAATTAACGCCGGCAATCAGAACAACCTTTCTTGTTGCTTCAGCAGGGCTCGGAATCGCTGCCGGTATCATGATCGGTCTATTCGGCCGCGAAGTACTGCGCGGCATAATTTCTTTCATTTCCAACGACCTGATTACCAAGGTAGGCTTGAAGGCCGAAGCCTTCGTTTCTACCCGTAAGGGTTTGAGCGGCGAGCTCGACGTCTTTGACCAGATGTTCAAGATGGTGCTTTCGGTTCTCAAAAGAGTTCTGCTTATTTCACTCAAACTCGAAGAAGCTTCGACCGACCTTGATCGCACCTCGCAGACCAGTTCGCAGGTTATCAAAGAAATCGTCGAAGGGGTTGGCGCCATCAATCAGAAGGCAGGCGACAACGCGACGAATCTGCGCGAGACGATTTCTTCTCTCGAAAACAGCTTCAGCCTTTCCAAAGACATCAGCTCAAAACTCATCATTGCCAAAGAAGACAGCCAGAGCGTCTCTGGGATTGCTTCTGGCACCCAGACCTCTGTAAAAGAGGCGGTTCAGAAGATGCTCAAGATTAAAGAGCTCACTGACGGTTCAGCTTCGCTGGTAAGCGATTTGAACGACCGTTCAAAGCAGATCGGCACAATTTTGACTGAAATCGCCAACATCGCGGAAAAGACCAACCTGCTTGCGCTTAACGCGGCGATCGAAGCGGCGCGCGCCGGCGAACAGGGCCGCGGTTTCGCGGTTGTTGCCGAAGAAGTTCGTAAGCTGGCACGCGGTTCTGCTGAATCCTCAAAAAAGATCAATAACCTGATCAATGACATTCTGCAAAAAACCGAAAATGCGGCAGAAATGATGCAGAACAACACGATTCAGGTTAACCAGGGCATGCACGTTGTAAACGATGTTGAATCAAGCCTTGGCGACATGGTGCAGACCACCAATCAGCTCAACGAAATCATCAAGGATATCAGCCTGTCGGCAGAGCGTCAGAGTGAGACTTCTGACATCATGTATCAGAAGGTCAACACCATTTCGCAGATAACTGACGAAATCTCGCTGCAGATCAAGAATATTGCCAGCACAGCGCTGAGCAAAACCGTTATCGTCGATCAGACCAGCAGTTCGGCAAAAGAACTGCGCACCCTTTCAGATGTCTTCCAAAATGCGCTGGTGCCATTTGACTTTCAGGTCGAGGGTGCCAACAAGCGCTCTGCGATCCGTACTGAGACAAGAGTTCCATGCAAATTCAAAGTGCTTCTGTCAGGAGAGCTTATTGACGGCTCTCTCAGCGGCAGTGATTTTGAGATGCGTGGCGTTATCATCAACCTTTCGGCCGGTGGCTGTGTGGTAGAAACCTCTGAAGATGTTGAACAGGGCAAATATATCATTCTGGCTTTCCAGATCGGCAGCAATTTCATACAAGGCATCCAGGGCCGCCTCGTACGCCTCAAAGCGGCGGTGACATCTGGTGAAGACTTCATGTCAAGCAAGAAAGCCGTTCATGAGTGCATCGTTTCGTTTAATAACGTGGCGGCTGAACATGAAAAAATTATTGTCGACTTCGTAATGAGCGCACAACGCCAGTTTGAACAAAATCTTGGCCTGACGGAATAACTACCATGTCGCGCATAGAAAAAAAGCTTCTCGGTCAATCTCTGGTCACCGACGGTCTGGTAACACAGGAACAGCTTAATACAGCTCTCAACGAACAAAAACGCACCAGCGATACTCTTGGCTACACCCTGATCAACCTCAAGTATCTCAACGAGCAGCAACTGCTTGATTTTCTCGTTACCAAACTGAATTTCAGCTACGCGAATCTGCGCAATTATGTTATCGATCCCAAGGTTGTCAAACTCATCCCCGAAAATATCGCACGAAAATACCATTGTATAGCGATTTTGCGGGTAAAGGGTGCGGTTACCGTAGCCATGCTCGACCCACTCGACAGCTTTCTGCTCGACAACCTTGAATACACAACAGCGTGCAAGATAAAGCCGCTCGTTTCTACCCTGGCCGAGATCCAGACCGCGCTTGCCGAGTTCTATCGCGAAGATGCGACAACGCACATTCCTGGAACATCAGGCACTTCGTCGAGTTCTTCTTCTTCTGCGGCGGCGGGAGCTCCGAATTCAAGTATTGAAGAGTTCGCCAAACGCATTCAGGGACACGGCGAAAAGAGATCAGGCGACTCGGTCATCGATCTCTCGCAGATCAATGTAACCGATAAACAGAGCATAATTCAGCTGGTAAACCTGATAATCATGCGCGCAATCAAGGAAAAGGCTTCTGATATTCATATCGAGCCAGACGAAAACGTTTTGCGCACACGATTCAGAATCGATGGCATGCTGCAGGAGGTAATGTCACTTCCTAAAACATTCGAAGCAGCATCGATATCTCGCTGTAAAGTCATGGCCGAGCTGGATATCGCAGAAAAGCGTATTCCGCAGGATGGCCGCATCAAGCTGCAGCTGCAGGACCGCGAAATAGACCTGCGCGTTTCGACTTATCCCACGCTGCGGGGCGAAAAAGTCGTTATGAGAATTCTCGATAAGAGCACAGTTCTGTTTGGGCTCGAAGATCTCGGGTTCCCTGACGACACGCTGATCAACTTCAGTGCACTGATCAAGAAACCAAATGGAATTATTCTGGTCACCGGCCCGACCGGCAGCGGTAAAACTTCAACGCTATACGCCGCACTGCAGTGCATCAAAGATCCTTCGATAAATATAGTGACCATTGAGGACCCGGTTGAATACCAGCTTTCTAACATCAATCAGGGTCAGATAAACCCAAAGGCTGGCTTCACTTTTGCCGGCGGCCTGCGCTCAATTCTGCGCCAGGACCCGGATGTCATCATGGTCGGCGAAATCCGCGATTATGATACTGCAGAAATCGCGATCAGAGCAGCGCTAACTGGCCATCTCGTCTTTTCGACCCTGCACACCAATGATTCGGCCGGTGCGATGACGCGTCTGATTGACATGAGCGTCGAACCTTTTCTGGTGGCAAGCTCGATCATTGGTATAATGGCGCAACGACTGATCAGAGTGATCTGCGAAGAATGTAAAGAAGAATACCAACCGGCAGCGGCGGTTATCAAGCGCTCCAAGCTGCTTTATCAGGCCGGCAAAACCAGGGTATTTCAGGGCAAAGGCTGCCTCAAATGCAACCAGACCGGTTATCGCGGCCGCACCACGATCACCGAACTTCTCGTTCCTAACGAACGCATAAAAGAACTGATCGTCGAAAAGTCTGCAACAAGCGTAATAAAGAACGAAGCGATGAAGCAGGGTATGCGCACCCTTCGTCAGGATGGTCTTGCAAAGGTTCTACGCGGCCTGACGACTCTTTCTGAGGTCATTCGCGTTTCAGCCGACGACGAAATCTGATAAGTTACCATGCAAACTCTTTATGCTGAACTTGTTTCAGCACTGCCAGCGCAACTTCGCGATCTTGCCCCAGATTTCTCCAGCTTCAAAGCAAAAACAGCCTACCTTGACCGAATAAAGCCGGCAAAGACTCTAAGCGTTTCACTGACGGACCATGAATGTCAGCAAAAATGCGCGCATTGCCAGGGACATTATCTTAAAGGCATGCAAATGCTGTCACAGTTGCAAACCGACTCATTAAACAATTATGAGGCGGTCCTGATCAGTGGTGGCAGCTCCAAAACAGGCTCAGTTCCCATTGTCGAGCATATCGATAAAATACTGAAACTACCAGAGAGACTGCAAGTCAACCTGCATACCGGTTTTCAGCCGGTCGAACCTCTGCTGCCGCTCAAAAGCATAAAGCCGATAGTCTCTTTTGACCTGCCGGGCAGCGATGCTGTAATCAGAGATGTATTCAAGCTTCCATACAGCGTGCAGGATTTTCGCGAGCTTTTTATCAATTACGCAAAGTATTTTGAAACGGTGCCACATATCTGCATTGGCCTGAGTCGCGGTCAGAACTCAGGTGAAGAAAGCACAATTGATTTTCTGGCAGGGCTACAGCTTAAACAGGCGGTATTTATCATCTTTCGCCCGACCCCTGGCACTGAATTCGCTGATGCAAGCCCTCCCGAACCGGCAAGAGTGACTGATGTTCTCAAGTATGCGCGAGAGAAACTCAGTTGCGAATTACTGCTGGGCTGCATGCGCCCGGCTGGCCAATATCGGAACCGCATAGATATTCTTGCCTGGCTGCATGGGATCAGAAAAATAGTTCAACCAGATCATGGGTTGCTTGATAAGCTCAAAAAACATGGTATAACAATCAATGAGTATGCAAACTGCTGCGCACTCAATAGATGAGACTACTCACAAAAAATTTGTTAACAGCAAAATGCCAGATCCCAGAGTCGCCTTTTTAATTGCCAGCGACAATGATTACGATTACGATACGATACGATACGATACGATAAGAAGAAAAGCACGAAAGACAAAACGAGACAAGCAGGTGTGGACGAAGTAAGCAGGATTGTTATCAAAGGATCTGAGGCCTGTCAATGACATCTATGAGAATCAGAGTATCATACGGAACCGCTATAGTGCTGGGTTTACTGCAGGCCCGCCAGGATGTCGCGCCAACTACTGCGTATCTGCTCTTTGATCGTGGCTGTATTGGCCAGTGCTCTTTTTGTTCGCGCGCGAACGGCAATACCGCGTCAAAAAAACTGTCGAGAATTATCTGGCCGGAATATGAGCTTGCCGAGGTCATTCAAAAGCTGACCACCCCTCCCCTGCCTTTTGCCAGAGTCTGCCTGCAGACTGGCTATAACCCTGAATCCGAGATCGAGCTCAAAAAGCTCGCGAAACAGATATCAGCAACCGGTATCGCCACAAGCATTACTCTCAGCCCGTCGCAAACCGTTCTTGCCGGCGAACTGCTCGACCTTGGCCTTGATCACATTGGAATCGGCCTCGACGCAGCCAATTCTGAAACTTACGCTGAGCACAAAAAGAAAGACTGGCAAACCGACTGGCCGGCTCTGCAGAATCTGCTAAAGCAGCATGGCAGCAAAATAGAAGTTCATCTGATTTTCGGCCTTGGCGACAGCGAAGAAACCCTCTGCCAGAGAATCCAGGAGATCGTCGATGGTGGCGGTCAGATCTCGCTGTTCGCGCTGACACCCGTCAATGGTGGGAAAGCGCCAGAACTGGCTGAATATCGGCGTATGCAGGCTTTCAGGTTTTTGTGCGAGCAAGGCAAAACCAGGTTTGAAAACTGCCGATTTACCAATGGCAGGCTGGTTGCGCTGCCATTTTCAGACGCTGAGCTGGTCGCAGCACTGGACAACGGTAACGCATTCAGAACATCAGGCTGCGGCAACTGTAACCGGCCGTATTACAACGAAAGGCCCGGGCAAACTTTTTTCAACTATCCTCGCCCTCTGTCGGCTGCAGAATTTGCCGCTGCAATGGCAGCGATGCAGCTGCAGCAAGAATCTGACTGGTCTGCTGCAGCCAATTGAATATGATATACTTGTTTGTTAAATTTCCGCTAAAAGGAAGCAATATATGAGCAATCTGCGTGATTTTTTTCTGCAGCTCGAAACATCTCTGACGTCGGGCGTTTCGGTGGCCAGAACCTTGCATCTTCTCAGTGAGAATGTCAGCGGTTTTGGCATGAAAAACAAGGTTGCGAATATGGCAAAACAAGTCGAAAAGGGAACAGCCTTTTCCACCGCCATGGAACAGGCCGGCAAGCCTTTCAGCAGTATGCAGATCAGCTTTGCCAAGTTCGGTGAGCAGACGGGCACTCTGCCCGAAGTGTGCGGCACCCTTGCTGAATACGCTGACAAAGAAATGAATCTCGAACGCGAGATTTATTCTTCGCTCGCATACCCACTGTTTCTGCTATTTCTGGCTCTGATGCTGCTGCCTGTTCTTGAATCGATTCTGACACCTGATCGCGCGATTTCAATTCCCTGGGGCATTGCGAGATCGCTGGGCATCTTTCTGGTCATACTTGCCGCTCTTTATGGCACTTTCAAGCTTTTTGCGACGACAGCAGTCGCCTCGATTCTTGTTCAGATACCGTTTTTTGGCACGATCGTCAAGAAACTGGCACTCTGCCGCTTTACCAGAACGCTGGGCGTCGGCCTTCAGGCCGGGGTTTCGATGGGGCAGTGTATGGAAACTGCAATCAGCGTGACCTCTAATCCCTGGCTTGAAAAAGAACTTTCGAGCCTGAAAACGTCTATTCAGCGCGGCGGATCGCTTGCTGATGGCTTTAAATCAGTTAGCGCACTTCCCTCGACTATTAAAGAAATGATCACGGTCGGTGAGCAGAGCGGTAAATTGCCAGAGATGCTGAAGAAAACCAGTGACTACCTCGAAGACGACGCCCGCCACAAAATTCAGCTTATCAGCAAGCTGCTGCCGATTCTTTTCTTTCTGCCGATCGCAGGTTTCGTGGGCTATATCATAATCAGCATGGGCAGCTCGATTTTTTCGGGCATGGAAAGCATAAAGTAACCTGTGCCGAAAGCGAAAATCAGGTGTTAACGTCTTAGCAGTATGATCAGAGTCAGATCGTCCTGGGGCTGGTTACTGCCAAGCCACTTTATGTATCTGCTGTAAATATTGTCATAGTATTTTCTGGCATCGGTATCATAGCATGCAAGCAGCATCTGCTTAAAACCTTCATAACCAATTTCACGACCATCCGGGTTCATCGTCTCGATTATGCCGTCGGTGTAAAACACCAGCGCCTGGCCTGATGCGATATTCAAATCAATGTTGGAAAATTTTGATTTCTTAAAGCCACCGAGAACTGGCGCCTGCAAAGTCACTTCGCTGGTCTGGCGCCGTTCATGATCGACCAGAATCGGCGAACAGGCCCCGGCATTAGAGTAGACCGCCGTTCCAGAATCTGCATTAAAATAGAGATACTGAAAAGTCATTATCTTTCTCTGCACCTTGCTGCGCGTTTCGTGAATGATCTGATGCAGTCTTGCCAGCACGGTGGCCGGGTCGCTCAAACAGTCACTGCAGTTCATTATCCCAGCCTTGGCCATTGCCATAATCAGTGAGGCACCAACTCCATGACCGGCGACATCACCGGCCATGATTACATAATTGTTACCGTCGATCTGGTAGTAATCAAAATAATCGCCACCGAGCTCGGTCATCGGAATACTTTTGCCGTATAGATCAAACCTGGTTTCTGAAATCCCCTGCTGCGGAAGAAGTCTGGCCTGAACGATACCGGCCAGCGAGAGTTCTTCGAAATCAGCCATACTATTGTTAAACACGCGTGCCATTTCACCAAACTCATCGTCAGCCAGTTCTGAGAGACGGTAGGAAAAGTCCCTCTTCCTGATTGCGATAGCGCCAGCCTGCAGCGCCGACAGAGGCGAGACAAAACTTGCCGAAAAAACCAGTGCCAGCCCAACCAGGAGAATGATGGTGACCACACCGGCACTCAGCATGAATCTCTGTTCTTCAGCTATTTGCGCATCGATATTCTCAAGCGGATAAAATGCATAAAAATAGAAAGAGCTCAGATTCTGCGAACGCATCCCGGCGAAAACGTAATCCTTGCCGTCAATGCTGGTGAAAAGTGGTTCAACAGCCGGATGCTCGCGGGTGTTTCTGAAGATTTCGCTAAACCACTTATCGCCGGCGATGAGAAGTGAATCCCTGGAAAAAACCAGATCATTGGCATACAGGAACTTGACTCCCAGCGGGTTTCTTTCAAGACTGTCAATCTGCCGATTCAGAAAATCACGCTGCAGAATATTATTACGAAACACTATCATGCCGAAATAATCGGTTATCAGATTATCGTTGAGAGAGAGAAGCTTGACCAGCACCGGGTTGGCCCGATCACCCCAGCCCAGAGTCACAATTTTGTCGGTTGCCAGCATAATATTCTGAATGATCTCATGAAATGGCCTCTGATAGGCCATTTCGGCGATCAGTTCAGTTTCGCTGAACTTTTCGAGACCGATCGGGCGATTGTTGATGACCGAAAGATAATACGAAGCAACGTCTCGAAACATTTTCAGCTCGAGTGTTTCTTTACCTTGCAGCTTTTGATTATCTTTAAAAGGCGTAAACCGGTTATTTTCAAACACGCCCGCAAGGTTCATCAAAACAGCGGGAGAACTTGCAATCAGCCTTATATCCTGTAGAGATTCGCCAATGTGCACTTTGATTTCATTAACAATTTTATTACTGGCTAATTTTTCCGGCAGAATCTTTTTTATGGCTGACATTGCCCGATTAACCCGGTTGATCATCGCAGAGTGATTTATAAGGCTGCGGCGATCTACATGCTGCAGATAACCGATACAGGTTTGATAGGCACTCTTGATCAGAGCGGTTCTTTTCCGCGCAACATGATCAGAAGCAGACATCAGCAGAAAAAGAAGAGGCAGGCCAGTGGTAACCATCAGCATCAGCAATAGTTGCAGCTTAACCGAGCAGCGATCGATTCTAAGACCCGTATCAGCAGTTTTCAGAATCATTAACAGAACAAAAATACTTATCAGTGCCAGAAAAGTTGCGAGCCTGCCTGGATTAAGCAACGCCTTGTAGCGCTGACATGCCACCAGAGTTCTATTGCCGGAAATTTTTCTACCGGCAACCATTACCAGATCAACAAAACCTGCGGACTTTCCTTCTCGCGCAAGTTTTACAACCGCATCTTCCAGCCATGCATGTTGTCGCTCCCCGGCCTTGCCAGCACCGGTTTTAATAAATCCCAGGCGTAGATCAGCATTGCGGAATTCCTTGCTGAAACTGATCAGGCCAGCATCAGCATTCAATAATTCGCGATCGAAAAAAACCAGCGCCGTAAATTTTGCTTCTGAAGCAACCCAGAAATCAGGAAACTTGCCGGCAGTATCTGGTCTGACCAGTGCCGGGTGTCTCGAATAAATTGCTGCAACCAGCCTGCTGAAATCGAGATGAGGGCCAAGGAGTTCTCTCATTCTGTCTCTAAAAAAAGAAGAGTGTTTTTCGCCATTATTGTATAAAGACCTCAGATCATGAAAGAGTTCCTTCAACAACCTGTTTTTATCCTGCAGATTCTTAAAATGCTCGTTAACAACGACTTTTCCCCCGGCATCCCAGATTACGCTGAAAAGCCTGCCACCAGAAGCTTTCCGATACCCGGCCATAACATCGATAAAACTCTGGCAATCAGCAGATTTTCGATAATCTTCATTAAGCCTTCTCACCCAGAATCGCTCAGAATCGGCAGCAAGAACCATCTGATCGAGAAGATTTGCCGACTGCTGCGAGAACTCCTGCAGTTGAAAATCCTGGTGACGCTGCTCAAAATGCGAGAATCCGGAGTAAACCAGCAGATAGAAAACCAGCAGCGCAAGAATCGCGGGCAGATAGCCTGAAACCCGCGAAGTCCTTGTAATTGTTAACTCAGAAGACATTTATTTATCCCGTTTTATCAGAATCACTGTCTGATCATCATCCTGTCTTTTAGCCCAGTTCTTATGGCTTTGCAGCAGTAACTGCCGAAAAGTATCAATCTGATCGCTCCAGCACTCAAGCAGCATCTGCTTCAAACCCTCATAACCAAGTGCTACGCCATTACTGCCCAGCACTTCAGCCATGCCATCGGTGTATAAACACAGTGTTTCGCCAGGACTCAGCCGGAAGGTAACCACCTGGTTTCGTTCCGGGGCGTTGTAACCAAGCGGAAGCCCACCGGATTGAACATGTTCAGAGGAACAGCCATCTCTTTTGATGAGGATCGGCATGCAGTGCCCGCGGTTTATCAACTGGCAATCTCCGGTATCAGAGTCAATCATCAGAAACAGACCAGTCATGTATTCTCTGGTGCCGCTCTTTCTGTTTAAAAAAATAGTCTGATCGATAGCGTTAATAAGCTTATCAATACCGGCAAAGTTGAGTCGTTCGTGTATCATCGTTGCCTTAGCCATCGCCATGATCAAAGCCGCTGAAATGCCATGGCCTGAAACATCGCCGATAAAGACTCCGAGAGCTTTATCGGTTGCTGAAAAAAAATCGTAATAATCGCCACCAATACGGGAAAATGGCTGAGAACTGGCGACCAGGCGCAGACTGCCGAGATCGGTTTCCCTTGCCGGAAAAAGATTTTCCTGAACAATTCTGGCGGTTTCAAGATCCTTTAATGTTTCAAGTGTGGAATTGAAGGTATGCGCCAGTTCTTTGAACTCCCTGCTTGAATCAATAGTCAGGCGATACGAAAAATCACGGCGGTCGATAGAATCAATGGCATTTTTGATTTCAGCGACCGGAGCAATAAACTGGCTGGCCAGAAACCTGAACATCATAAAGGTCAAAAGCAGAAAAATCGCGGCAAGGCCGGCCATCTGCATCTGCAGGTCGGCCAACTGCGACTCTATTCTGGTCAAGGGCATCAGATAGAGAAGACAGAGCTTGTCGAGATTCAGGCCACGCAGCGCAACTGCGCTGTAATTGCCAGTCTCAAGAGGCAGGCCGGGTTTTCTGATAATCTGATTGTTATACGCATTCTGGCAAAAGGATTTTAATCTCTCTTTATCGGGATGATTCGAGAAAATCAGGTCATCATTCGGATAATATGCAATAATATGCGTTCCACCAGTCAGGTAGTCGGCAAGATTTTCAGCATGAAACCTTTCAAAAAAGGTGCGCTGCAATTTCTCCTTACGCCAGAACAGCTGCAGCATTGCCAGATTCTGATAATTCTCAGGCACCCCCAGAAACTCAAAGAAAAAATACAACTCGTGTGTCCCAAGACTCAGAAACGAAATTTCGCGCTTTTTTGAAACAGAGTTGATGCCCAGTTTATCGGTCATCGCAAAAGATTCATTCTTCTGGCCAACAGTTCTGCCTAGCGAGTTCAGAATTTCCAGGGCTATCTGGCTGGTAATAGTGTAGTCAGAGAAAATGGTTCTTTTGCTGTCTTCAACCAGATTCTGACCCTTCTCGTTGTACAGCTGAATCGATTCTGGCCTGGCTGTCGTCAATATCTCATCGCGCATTCTCTTCAAAGTTTCAGGCCTGAGAATTTCAAGTTTGTGTTGCTTGTTATATCTGTTGACCAGGCCGCTTAAATACAGGGCGTGATCTTCCAGAAAAATTTGAAAATTGCGGTCAATACCGTATAAAATGTTGATCCCGCGGGTCTGTGCTTCATAAATCAGTTGCTGCTTCTTCTGGTCAAGATACTCCAGACCAATACTACCCATGATCAGCAACGGCATACCACCAGCGTATAGAAAAATAACAATCAGCTTGAGCCTTATAGAAGCAAGGCCTGGCCTTCGCGTTTTAAACCAGACCATAAGCAGAAACAGCATAGGCAGACCAACTCTGGCGGCCTTACCCAGATAATGCAATCTTTCGCGCGACGGTGAGAAGAGAAGATCTGCCGAACAGTAGCAGACCGCGCGACGGCTTTGCCCAACCATCTGACAGCCGACGAGAATGTCAGCAAACTCTTCAAATTTTGCGGGACTCATGTTTTCAAAACGACTCAACGCCTGCACCAGCTTCGGCGCTTTAGCGCTGTCGGCGGGCGGGAAAAAGGATTCTGAGGCCGGGTAGTCAGAAAGATGCACGACAAATTCCGGCAATTCTTTGCGCAAAACAGCAAGCGCGTATTCGGTTCCGGCTTTGCTGCGAATGAACCTGTCATTTATAAAACACAAAAAGCCGAATTTATCATTGATGCGATACCAGATTCTGCTGCGCGTCCCTGGTGGCGCGGTTTGCAGCGGCCGTCCCAGCTGTCCGCTCAACCATGGATATCTTAACTGGTATATAACCAGCAGCTTGCCCAGAAAATTGCGCAGGATCTTGGCTTCTTTGTCAACGTCATCAAGCGTACCGAGATTCACCTGCTCGTTGTTTTCATCCCAACGCCCAAGCAGATCAGAAGCCTTTTTAAGTAACTGCCAGGTTTTTTTAATGATATAGCCAAAAGAGGCTTCATCAGACAGTTCCTTGATCAGCTCACCCTTTTCATCCCAGTAAACAAAAGTAAAGGTATCAGGATACCTTTTCTGCAGGCTGGTTTTCAGCTTTTGAAATGTTTTATGCGGTTGCTGCGAAGATAGCAGCGTCTGATTGATATCGAGCAGCAGAAAATGGGCAAAGTATTCATTATCACTGAATTTGTCGACAGTTTTCAGGGCCTGTTCCATTTTGCTTTCAATCTCTTCGCGATTGTTGGCGGCCCGGGTTTTAAACAGCTGGTCGAGGCCGAGATTGATAAGTCCTGCCGGAAAAAGTACGAAGCAGAGCAGGATTCCAAGCCACGAAAGAACCGGGAACCTCTGATAATATCCTTGTGAAGATCCTTTTTCCTGCATCGCCATCAATTTAACACAGTAATCACTTCATAACAAATGACTGGAGCTGACGAGTCAAAGCCACAGACAAGTTACGTGCAGCTGCTGCTTCAGGTAACAAACTTTTAAACTGATTCCATTTATTGCAACTATAGCAGAAATAGCGGCTAGTCATCTGGCAAAGATGATTGTAATAATTGATCCCTGGTTATATTTTCTATGCGGGCTCTCAGCAGAGAATTACGCGAGGTCTGGCGCGCCGACGCCGAAATCGGTGTTTTCGAAAAGAACATCGATGCCGGCGCGATCTTTCAGCCAGGCGTATTCTCTTTTGAACCACTTCTGTAATTCTTCATCAGCCTCGATTTCGGTGGTATTGTTTACATAGAGGTTGATGGTTCCATAGGCAAAGTTATCGAGCAGAATTTTGATGTCGCTGCTGATCATTTCGCGGGTCTGGCCTTTGATGCCAATCATGAGGCATACCGACTGAAAATAGCAGCTGACTTCTTCGACAGAGCTGTAGACGATGCCCTTTTTAAGAACCTGATTGCGAAAATGGTCGTCAAAGGTCTCGATACCGGTAATGAAGATTATCGGCACACCAAAATAGTTACGCATTTCATCAAGACGGTGACGATAGCCCCACCAGGCCTCAAAATAGAGTTTGCGAATGTTCAGACGATCGACAGTATCTTTGATAAGTTGCAGAGATTCCTGTGGTATCTCAAAACAGCTGCCAGAGTTGATAACCTGCAGCACTCCGTATTGACCGGTGACTTTAGCGATCACTGCACGGTTAGCAACGTTCATGGCAGCTTCGTCTTCGCTGTTATCATGAATATAGTCACAGAAGCTGCAGCGGCTCCAGCTGCACGGAAAAGCCTTGAGCAGAATTATTTCGCGCTTTTCGTGGGCATTTTCGATGCAGGCATAACGTGTAATATTCATTGTTTCACCCTAATAATGTTTACCAATCTGTCAGAGTAATGTTAAAATGCGACAAATGCAATACCTCATAAAAATCGTCATTACCGCCCTTCTGGTTGTCGGCATCAGTGAAGCATCAAAGCGCAATCAGTATGCCGGCGCCATTCTCGCTTCGTTGCCGGTAACCAGTATTCTGGCGATAAGCTGGTTTTATTACGAAACCGCCAGCAAGGAACAGACAGCTGCGCTCTCCACCAGCATCATGTGGATGGTTGTGCCTTCGCTGGCCTTTTTTATTGCATTACCTCTTTTGTTGAGGAGGGACTTTTCGTTTCTATCAGCTCTCGGCATCAGCTCGGCGGTGACCTTTGCCAGCTATGCTGTATTTTTTAAAATTATCGGCGCCTTAAAACTTGTCTGAGCAATATCTGCCCGGGAAGCCTGCCGCGCTGTATTCGAGGAGACTGCCTTATGTTTGAATTTCCTGCTGGTTATTACGCAGACGTGCGAATCGAAAGAGTTTTCAGATCGCTTGTCCGTATTGAGATGGGTCGACTTGAAGAAGTTAAGGAAAAATCCGACGCCGGCGCATTTATAAGGCTCTATGACGGCAGACGCTGGTTTTACGCGTCAACAACTGATCTTTCGGCGATAAATGAAGAGCTCAGACAGCTTGCCAAACTCGCTTCGCCACCAGACCTGGTTGCCATATGCAGAGTCACCGACAGACTCGAAAAAAACCATGGTGATTTTCGCAGGTTCAACGATAATTCGGTTGCCAGAGTTGATTTGCAGCAAAAAATCTCTCTGCTTGATTCTTACGCAGCACTGATCAACAATGACAGTCAGATTACCCACTGGTCAGCCTCTTACAGCGATGGACATACCAGCAAGGAATTCTATTCCAGCCTTAATCAAAGCAATGCCGGGGGCCTGCTCTTTGACACCCAGACAGCCGGTCTGCGTCTGGGCGTGCGCTTTGGCAGCGGCGCCAACGTATTCAGCGAAACCTGGTGCAAAGCCGAAGTAGAGTTTGAAAAACTCGGCAATCTGCACGAAGAGGCAAAAAAATACGTCGAGCAGGCACGTGATTATTACCAGAGAGCTGAAAAAATTGAGGGTGGCGTGTATACCGTTATTCTATCGCCGCTGGCAGCGGGCATTTTTGCACACGAAAGCTTTGGCCACAAAAGTGAGGCAGACTTTATGATCGGTGACGCGGCCATGCTCAAAGAATGGCAGATCGGCAAGCGCGTCGGCTCAGAAAATTTAAGCATTGTCGATGACGGCAATGTTGCGGGCAGCGGTTTTACGCCATTTGACGACGAAGGAACCCGCGCCTGCCGCACCGTTCTCATCGACCGCGGCATTCTGCAGGGACGACTGCACAACAGCATTACCGCAGCGGATCTCGATGAAGCGGTGACGGGAAACGCCCGTTCCATCAGCTTTGAATATGAACCAATCGTGCGTATGACCGCAACCTATATCGAAGCGGGTCAGACCACGAAAGATCAGCTGTTTGCCGGCGTTGAGCGTGGTATTTTTATTGATTCGGTTAAACACGGGTCAGGTATGTCGACCTTTACGCTGGCCCCGTCGATGGCGTATCTGATCGAGAACGGCAAGATCACAAAGCCGGTGCGCTTTGCGGTTATTACCGGCAATGTCATGCAGACTCTCGATCACATAGATGCGGTGTCGGATGAGCTCGAAATTCTGAGTTTTGTTGGCGGCGGCTGCGGCAAGATGGAACAATACCCGCTGCCTGTCAGCTTTGGCGGCCCCTACGTGCGGGTCAATCAGATCAACGTTCAGTAGGAGGCGGCAAATGCGCGAAAAAGTAATTCAACAGGTTAAACAGACTTCTCTAAGCATTGTTCAGAACTCAATCAGCGCGATCAGGCGCAAAAACATACAAAAAACGGGTTGCCGCGTAATGCGTGGCGATAAAATCGGCGTAGCAGGCGGACTCGGCGAGAGCAGCCAGGATGAGCTTTATGCCAGAGCTGAGAAAGCATTGGCATGGGGTGTCGATTACCCGGTAACATCGGGCAAAGAGTTGCAGAGCCACACGCGACTCGACAGCCTCAAGATCGACGACGCACAGCTGGGGCAGACAGTAGAACAGGTGCTCAGCGAATTAAAGCGGCGCCACCAAGACTTTGCCATAAGCAACAAGGTCAATTACAGCCAAATCAGTCTGAGTATCGAGAATGATAACGGGCTCAGCCTGAGCCATCAGGACAGCTACGTCAACTGGAGTTTTCTTTTAAAAAGCAGCAGTTCGACCGGAATTATGGATACATTTTTCGGCCTGATCGACCGCAAAATCGAGGTTGACAGGGTTATCGAAGCAACATCGCAGATTATCGAGGCCTACAAAAAGCAGGTTGATCTGCCAGTCGGCGGGTTGCCGGTGATTCTGCATCAGTCAGCGCTGACGCGCCTTTTTCAGCGTGACCTCAATGGCAAAATCGTTGGCAACAAGGCTTCATTGCTGCAAAAGCAGTTTGAGCAAAAAACATTTGCAGATAGATTCAGCCTGCAGATAATCAATGACCCGGTCGAGACTTACGGGCCGATTTTTGATATGGAAGGCGCGATCTGCGCTGAAGCCCAGCGCTGGCTGATCAAAGACGGCGTAATTCTGCGGCCTTACACTGACAAACGCACAGCTCAGCGCTATGGCTTCGCGCACACTGCCTGCGCAGATGGCTCCTATGACAGTGTTCCCTCGCTTGGCGGCTGTAATATGGAAATTCCACACAGCGGCAAAACTCTTGCGGAGCTACTGCCTGAAGGCCTTGGCATCATGGTTGCTATTGCCAGCGGCGGCGATTTTACACCCGATGGCAACTACGCATCGCCGGTTCAGGTCGCATATCTGACCGATGGAACCAGGTTGCTGGGGCGCCTGCCAGAGCTGACCATAAAAGGCTCGTTGTTCGATTTTTTTGGCGATGATTTTATCGGGGTCAGCTCGGATAAGTTTTACGCAGGCGGGAATGATCGCATGCTGGTCACGAAACTGGCTGTCGAAAAGCTTTGAGAGAAACCGGCAAAACCAGATTGCTGGTCTTGCTGCTGGCCGGCCTTATCGTGCTGGCTGCGCCGCTGTGGTTCTTCAGCAACCTTCTGGAAACAGCGCGGCAGAGAACAGAAGACTCTGCTATGGGACTGTTGCGCGAAAAACTCCTGCAGGAAAGCGAACGAGTCAAAGAGTTGATGACGCCTGCGGTCTATGTAAAGGAGACGATCAAAAAGGCGCACCGCGCGGTCATGCCCGAAGTCACCCAGGATCTGATAAAGCTGCACCCTGCAAAAGATTTTGGCAAAGATATATTTGACAGCAGGCTGCCCAAAAAGCTGCTACAAGCCTTGCGCGATCTTTACGTTACGCCTCTGTATATTACGGTTGCCAGTCTGGAATTTGCCAGCACGCATTACTGGTTTTCCGGTGAACTGATGAAGCAATGCCCGGAAGCTGATGAATTCGCATATGCGATGACTTATGAACTTTTTGCGATCAGCGCAAGGTTATATCGTCAATATTACCAGCAGGAATGGACACCTCGACTGTCAGTGTCAGCTATAAGACTATTAAAAGCAACAGGATTCGGCACCGAAGGCAATCTTGGCTTTAAATACCTCAACCGCTACAATGAGCTTATCATTCCGCATGACACTGTCTTAGAGCTTTTTACTGACTACTTTGGCAAGCAGTCGCTATATTATTACGCCTACAATTGCCTGAGCAGAGAGAACCTGCATGGGGCCTACAGAATTGGCGTGTTGCAGGAAACAATAAAGCCTGCAGAAATTTTAAAAGAAGCTCTGAAACCGGGTTCTGACCAAATCGAAGTCAGCCTGATGGAGCTGTCAGAGAGCAGATCAGGCTTTTATATGAATGACAGCACGCTCGATTTTTATGACAAGCCGCCAACAGATTTCTGGAACCACTTTTTTTTCAGGCAAAGAAGCTTTAAGCGAAAAGTTTCACTGGATCCCGACAGCTATCATATCCGCTTAAGAGCTGCACATCCTGCTGAAATTCAAACGATCCGCAGCAGTCAGCATGCTTTGCGGGTCACCGCAGGCTGTCTGCTGCTGCTCTATTTTATGACAGCCGTTCATTACTGGCTGTTCGGCTTCAGCCTGCCGCTGCCTATCCGGCACAAACTGCTGTTGTTGCTGGCTGTAATCATCTTCATTCCGGTTATCGGCACTGGTCTGCTGGCTTTTATAAGCCTGAAGGGCTCTGATCGAGTAATTGAAAACCATGTAATGGAAAAAACCCGCGAGCTGTTGCGCGAGTTTCTGCAGTATGACGAAGAAAATGAGACCCGCAAACAGCTGGTAACACTAGAGATTAAGCGCCGGCTCGAAAATTACCAGAAAGGGGGTGTTAACCTGCGTGAGATGCTGCTAAAGCCAGGCGACAATCTTGAATGGCTACGAATGCTGACCGGCCGACATACAGTATTATCAGATAACGGCGAAATAGTTCATTTTGACGGATTCTTGACGGTATTTGACCGCGATTCACACAAGCTTCTCGAAGTTATCATGCCAAAGTATCTGAGCAGTCTCGGCTTGTTGAAAAAGCAGAGAAACACATTTTCTGACACATTGGCTCTCGGCATTTCCGAAGACTACATCACCCCCGAACGTGAAGAGACTCTGATGCCGCACGAGACAACGGTCCAGAGGGAGATCTCTCACACACTTGACACGAGTCTCGCGACTATTATTCTGGCGCGAACGCAGGCTGGTAATCATCTCATGGTTTTTTCAAGGTTCGCTGATGGTAACGCCAACACTCACGCCTATCTCGGCGAGTTTGGAAATTCGCTAAATAAGTATTTCTCGAGATCAGACTCTTATTGTGACGTTGAACTCGGCGCCAGATTACGCAGGCATTACAAGCTTGAAATGTATGCCTGGCCGCCAAACACACTGCTAAACGAAGAAATGCTGGAAAGCTTTCGGAGCGCAATACAAACCAAGGATTCAGGCACCAGAATCATTCGTTCAGATGCTGGTGCAGATATTGGCGTAAAGACAAGTGTCTGGAGCATTCGACCAGAAAGAGCCGCGATGTTTGCGGCAATCGGGCAAAGTCGCGGCAAAGGCATCGGGCACCTGGCGGTCAGCATGCTTTTTCCCGCCCTGACCGGATACGCGATACTGCTGATAATGGTTTTGTCGCTGCTTTTTGCTGAGTTCATAATCAAGCCGGTCAACATCTTCTCTGATGGTATTAAAAGGCTGAGCAACGAAGAATATGGCGTTGTCATCGAAAAGTTTTCGGGCGATGAATTCAGCCAGATGACCTCGGCATTCAACAAAATGTCGGCGGCACTGCGACAGCGCGAGATGATCAAGCGGCTGGTTTCGGCAAAACTTGTCGAGAGGGTGGAAAGTGCTGATGCGGCAACGGTTGCCAGAACCGAAAGGGTGCGCATAAGTGTCGTGGCGTCAGATATCCGCGGCTTCACCAGCATAAGCGAAAAGTATTCGCCATCTGAAGTCGTAGAGCTGCTTAACACCTATTTCACCGCGATGGAAAAAGCGATAAGCGAAAATCACGGGGTCATAGACAAATACATTGGCGACGCCATACAGGCGGTTTTCTACGACAAACCCGGCATGAACGATCCAGCGCTGCGGGCTTGCAATACTGCCATGGCCATGCGCAAACAGCTGCAGCAGCTCAATCTGCAACGAGCAGACGCGGGCCTGTTCCCTCTTGAAAACGGCATCGGCATCGCGACCGGCATGGCGATATCAGGCAGTATTGGCAGCGAAACCGGTCGTAAAGATTTTACCATCATTGGCAGGATTACTGAGCAGGCCGCCCAACTCGAGGCTGCCACGATACACACCAGCAGCAGAATACTGGTATGCAAATCGACTCAGCTGGCCGTTTCCGATATTTTTTGTTTTGTCGAACACGCTGATCAGAGCTGGGAGCTGACTGATGTCTGCTGAATCATCGAAACGGATAGTCAAATCGATCAAGATATCGGCAGCACCGATGCTGCTCGCATGGCTTCTCGTTCTCGTTGTACCGTTGGTTGGGTCGCTTCTGGCCATCGACTATTTTATTGCAGAGTATGCGTTATTTGCAGAGCCCGGCGAGATCGAAAAAGCACGACAGAGAATCGAAGAATGCCGCGATCTGCTGGTTACCGAAAACTTTCTGGCTTCACGACTGTCTCT
This sequence comes from Candidatus Riflebacteria bacterium HGW-Riflebacteria-1, assembly GCA_002839445.1. Taxonomy (GTDB): domain Bacteria; phylum Muiribacteriota; class Ozemobacteria; order Ozemobacterales; family Ozemobacteraceae; genus Rifleibacterium. Next base: position 5,340 of record PGYB01000009.1, on the reverse strand, counting down.
GCTGGAAAATTTCGAGTTGCCCACAGAAACGTCAACGCAAGAAAAGCTGCAGCAGGCTATTGATCAGGCCTTTTTTGGCAAGAGCCTGATGAACGTTTTCTTCGACGCCAGCGGCAGCAAACTCACGCTGAAAAACTTTCACCCAGCTGATATCACAAGACAACTGCCACCAGCGGCACTTTTCCGAAAACAGATTCAGACCCTGATCAGATACAACTATCTTGCAGATGCAAACGCCGAACCGCTTGAAGACCCGGAAGCACAGCGTAACGCCCTGCAGCTGCAACAGATGTTCAAGACAATCGCACCTGTATTCATCAAACCCGGCCAGGTAGCAAAGAATTATTCGGTTGAATTTGGTGGTGAATTGTTTTTTGCCTGGTTTGAGTTCAAAAAGACTCAGGCCGGGCAGAGAGGCTGCATTGCCGTAATCCGAGGTCGCGACCTCGCGTGGCCGAGAATACTGCGTGATATTAAAAAGAAGCACCCGGGATTTAACCTGACCTTTAAGAAAAGCAGCATTCAAAAGGCGATTAAGAGCCCAGCGGTATTTTTTAGCGGCACAAAACGCCAGGCTGACAAAATGATCCTCACAGCACCAGCCGATCAGAGATTTATCAGAAGCTGGCTGCACAAAGGCGGCAACAAGCTTGGCCAGAGCAGCTCAGAATTCAATATTCCATACATCGAGTATCATCTTTCAACAGAAAACTTTCAACACAATTTTCAAAAGATGAGAAAGAATCTGGGGCTGGCAGCCAAAGCACTGATAATACTTTCGCTGGTTCAGCTGATGCACATGTTGCTTTTCGGTATCGATCTCAACATAAGCTTCAAACGACGAATTCTGACTACTGTAATGCTGGTATCGCTGTTTCCATTCGCATTTCTGAGCATCAGTTTTTACCTGCATCAGCAGTATGACGCGTTTCTTGAGCGGATGAACATGCTGCAGCATGTAGAAATAAGCCTGGCTCAGACCAATAACGAACTCAAGCAGTTCATGGCGCGCGTAGAAAGAACGTTCATCTCCTTTTCCCAGAAAATCGACAGAGCCTTAATCAATGACGACAATGCGATTCAAAGACTATTTGCCGAAGCAGGCGACAAGCTGCCGCTGTCTGCCATCGCGGTGCATCGCCCGTCAAACACCGTTACGACCGAATTCCCAGGCCGAAACTCTCCGGGCAGTCTTAACAACACGGTAAGCCTGATTGAACGCTTGATGCCGAGGCACGCTTTATCACTGCTGCTTGAAACTGAAGTCACCAGAGAACGCCAGGATATGATGTTTATTGCAGGAGCTCTGATCAAAAATGCGTCAATAGCATTAGCCGTAGGATCAGACGGCAAACTGTACTACGTCGACCAGACACAAAACGTTATCTGGTATTCAACAATTAAACTTTATGACGATAGCGCTCCAGAAATGCCATTAATCGGCCTCCTCGGTGGAAAATTTGAAGCCGGGCCGATTCTTGATGCCTTTCTCAAGCAGACTTCTCTTTCATCAAGCGGTTTTTTAGAGGCTTACGGCAGTTACAAAATAAGGTATGCCTTTTTGCCAACCGAAAGAACCGGGTCGAGAAAAGTCTGGTCAGGCAGCGGGTTTAAGGGCGAGGCAAAGATAAAGAAGATGGCAAAACTTAAAAACTCAGAAACCCTTACAGAAACCGACCAAGAAGGCAACACCAGCCACCTTGTAAGCAGATACAATCACAATATTCCGCATGTGGCCGTCGCCATGGTTACTTCGAATCTGCGTTCAGGCAGCTATCTGCCGGCAGTCAGCGGCCTGCTGCTATACCTATGCCTGGTATTTTATCTGGTAAGTCAGCTTCTGGAAAGGTTCTTCGTTGCCCCAGTCCTGATGCTGGCCAGAAGTGCAGAGCAGATTGCGCGCGGCAATGACGTCTGGGACCTGGCGTTGCCGACCGGCGACGAGTTTGAAGAGCTTAACAAATCTTTTTCTGAGCTGGTTATAGGGCTGCAGCAACGCAACATGTTGCGCGACTATGTATCAGAAGACGCAATATCACAGATCGAACTGGCTGGGACCAAAGATATGGCACCAGGCGGAGAATACATCGAAGCGACAATTATCTTTGCCGCAATCAAGAACTATGCCGGGCTGACAGCAGATTTTACGCCAGAGCAGACCGTTGATCTTATCAATCGCTTTATCACCAATGGCGACAATCTGGTAAAAAAGCATGGCGGTACCATCGACAAAATTATAGACAACACTCTGATGCTGGTGTTTCGCGACAACGAAACTCGCAGCGACTCACATGCGCTGCGGGCCGTGAGAACAGCGTTAGAACTGGCATCCGAAATGCGTCAGCAGAATCTCGACATTTATGCCGGCATCGCTTCAGGCACAGTAATTTCAGGCAGGATCGGCTCATACAGCGGGAAGCTGGATTTTACCGTAATCGGCGATCAGGTGAATCTGGCAGCCAGACTGAAAAACGAAGCGGTAGATAGCGCCAGCGGGTTGATCATTTCGGGCTCAACCATGCGTCAGCTCAAGGGAGCCGGGCGCGTGAACTTTTTGCGGCGCTGCTCACTCAAGGGTAAATCGCGCGAGTACAATATCTACGAATTATACGAATTGCGATGACACATGTGATCACGGAGCATATACCACGACCATGGGACTGCTTCGCGCGCGAAGGCCGCGGATGGCCGAGTGTCGGTGAGTCGCTGGAGAGCGAACGAACCGACCAGTGACAGCAGAGGCTTAGAAACACTGCATCTCCATGCCAAACCGGTCGTGATGTTCGTTGCATTGAAAGAGATATACGCAGCCGGCATCGCCCCACATCAGCTGCACTTCCTGCTGCGAATCAATCTGGCCGATAAATTCCATGGGCTTTTTGCAGACTGGGCACTTGCGCTCAGATTCGCCCTGTATCCAGATCGGGTAACCACCAATACTGGTAAATGGCTCCATCTCACAACCGACTTCTAAACCAGCGTCTTCGTAAGCACTTACCGGGTCATCGCCATCTATTTCTTCACACAGCTCTGCAATTTCGGGGTACTTTTCTTCGATAGTTTCGTAATCTGGCAGAACCTGCACCTTTTCGGTGCGACATGAAAAGGCGATAAATTCCTTGTCTACTCCGATTCCATCAACAAACTTATCTGGCGAAGGTGTCTGGTATGGCTTGATCAGCCACATTCCTGGCTCTTCGTTTTCAGCGCCAATCGGCGTACACTTGAAGCAGTAATAAAACACCAGCAATGGAGAGGAAGAGAGGGCTTTGCGATCGGGAGCTGGATAAAACTGAAAAACAAAACTGAGTTTTTCGCCGCAAACCGGGCAAATTGGCGCAAGTTCTTCATCTTCTGCGTATGCCGGGCCGGCAAATCTGGTTTCGGCTGCCATAAGCTTCGCAAAGCCCGGTTTTTCAGGAATTACCCGCAGACACTCCCTTTTGATTTTCTTCAGGGCGTTGGTTAATGCTTCACTCATTTCGACTGCTCCTAGCTGATTTTGCCGGGTAACGATAATGCCCGGTAATTTTATAGACAAATAACATATCTTCAAGAACCGGGCCAGCGCCGATATTATGAACCAGCAATGGGCGCAGGCCATCTTCAGAACGACGATCAGTAACCAAGCCAATATGCGGCAAATTGCCTGGAAGCATCCAGGTTACCAGATTGCCTGGTTCGTAATCATCAGCGTCAGACGTCACACTTAGTTTCTCGCCTTTTCTGGCAAAAAACGTTTGCAGATTCGGCACCCGGCGGTGGTCTATGTTGGTATCAGGTCGCTTGAGGCCCCAATTCCTTGGATAAAGCGCAAAATTGCGCCGCATGTCTTCGTGAACTTCTTTTTGCAGATCTATGCCAAGCACACGGTAGATTCTCACGATCTCATCTGTGCAGACACCAACATTGGCAGGGACATCGCCGCCCGGGTAGGCAATTTTGCGGTAACTGCCGTCGTATCGAACATGGTGCGTGGTGCGCTCAATCGCAGCAGCAACAAGCTTTTCAGTAAAATCTATCGGCCCCTTTCTGCTGTCCACCGTCTTGTCATCGATCTCCTGCGCACCAGCAACCTGAACGCTCAAAAAGACGCCCAGAATCACCAGCATTGTCAATCCACGACACAGCGGCGCGATAAACAAGGTTCTCAGTGTAAGTTTACGTCTAATATGCATTATTCAGCGCGGAATCGGGCCGAAATGCTCATTGATAATCAGCCACTGCCCATTTTCATTGACCCAGACCAGGGTACCACGCCCCGGGTTGGTAAAGCGGTTGCCATTGAGAGTACCCTCCCACTTAAAACAAAAGGTGCAGCTGGCAAACTGGTCGGTCTGAAGGTTCCATCGAATATCTCTGATGTCGAAAAATTCATCTTTGATCATCGAAAATGTTTTGCTGATAGCCGCGCCTATAGAGGATTTTCCGTGATAAGTCCCTTCAGCAAAAATTACCGTCGCCTTTTCATGGAAAAAAACGGAAGCGGCATCCCAGCTTTGCGAAGCAAGTGCGTCAATATAATTGTTGAGAACTTCATCTAATTTCTGTGTCATCTCGCTACCTGTATCTGCAAATTTAGTTCTCGAATAAAATCGGCTCAGGATCAGAGTTTATGAAGCCTGTCAGCCAATTATTTTTTAGCGGTGCGAAAGAACTTTCCGAATTTAATATCTTCGACAAGAACATGGCCGTCTATCCAGACATGCAGGTAGCTGACCAGTTCCGAAAAAGTTCCACCGTTGCCCTGTTGCATATCTTTCAAAAAGTTAGCCAGATGATTGACCAGTCGATCATGCAACATTCGATGATTCTCAAAGCCGGGATAACCCGTCTCGAACATGAGATTCTCTTCATCGCGAAAATGGTCGCGCGCATAATCCACGACAAACATCAATGCATCGGTAAAACTGTGGTCATCGGCCTCGTCATTTTCAAGCCTTTGTTCCAGCTCATCAACCTTTTCAATCAGCTCTTTATGCTGTTCATCAACCGTGGGGCAGCCTATCAGGTAAGCTTCGCTCCATTTCATATCATGTCTCTTTTCTGAAGGGATGCAAACTCACGGCCATCTTAACCTTTTACCCGAGAAAAAACAACGCTTCGATTAAGAATAATATCCCACAATACACAGTGCGTGTACATATTGCAGGGGTTCAGCATGCTGAACCCCTACGGGTATTTCAACCCTGTTTGCAGAGCGGCCGACTTTTTGGCCACGGAGGGTCGGTCGCCGAGACGCAAGCTATGCGGCCTATAAAAAACGAGAACCCCAAGAAATCGATTACGATTACGACGTGCAGGATGCGCTAGTGCCTGGGCGCCCGAGGATTTGGCTGC
>PGYB01000045.1 GCA_002839445.1 Candidatus Riflebacteria bacterium HGW-Riflebacteria-1 | reverse complement strand
CTGCGACCAGCCAGAGAGATCGACCGTTATGCACTCTCTACATTACCTGATACTCGAATATTTATTGAAGCAAACCAGAAATTCACTTGCAGCGGCACATATGTCCAGGAGGCTTTCGCGCCGGCATTCATTTCATCAGCAAGCTACAATTGCATTGACGCAGAATGTGATTTCACCATGTGTATAACAGAGCGCCCAGACTATCGACGCAACATAGAACTATACATTTTGCACATGGCAATCGATATCGATGATTATAAACTCGATACAGGCGTTTATGTCAGACCTTTTGCCGGACAACCTGCAGCGCGAACTGCCAGAAGAGAGGAATACCACCAGCCACATATTCCTGAATGGTTCGATCTGCCACACCCCATGGTGCATAGAGCCAGAATACGTATTTAGGCATTTGTATTCATTTGCCTTAAATTTAGCTGCGCACGTTGACTTGCGCAGAACTAGAGATTAGAATACTTCTAGCTGAAGCGGGAGAAAATTTATGAGATTCTTTACCCTGAGTGATAAAGGCAAAGTGCGCCCCAACAATGAGGATTACGCTGAAAGTCTGGCGCTGCAATATTGCGGGCCACTTGGCAACCGCATAGAATTAACCGCGCTGATACTGTGCGATGGCATGGGAGGCGCAGCTGCCGGCGAATTCGCTTCGATGCTGGCCGTTCAAACAGTCAAGGAGAACGTTTCGAAAAATCTCTTTGAAAAACAGCCCGAATATCTCTTGAACTCAGACAAAACTGTATTTTTGGAAGAGTGTTTTACAAAAGCCAACGCGGCAATTTATAAAAAGGCTTGTGAAAATGCTGAGATGGAAGGCATGGGCACGACGATTGTCGTTGCTCTCATCTATCGCGACTCTCTTGCGCTCGCTCATGTCGGCGACAGCCGATGCTACCGGTTTCGCAGAAACGAACTGACGCCATTAACCAGAGACCATTCTCTGGTTCAGGAATTTGTCGAGTCCGGCAGAATCACAGCAAAAGAAGCTTTTACCCATCCGCAACGCAATGTGATCACCAGAGCACTGGGCATAGGCGAGCAAGTCGAAGTTGAGCGCAAGAATATGATTCTGGAAAGTGGCGATCTGCTGCTTCTCTGCACAGATGGGTTATGCGGGTTTGTTGAAGACGATATGATCAGCCAGGTCGTGTCCAAGGTTTATTCGCCAGAGAACACTGATCTTGAATTACTCGCAAATAATCTGGTCAAAGCAGCCTATCTTAACGGGGCCGGCGACAACGTTAGCGTCTGCCTGTATCAGCATATTTAGCGACACCGGATGAAAAATAAGCCCGAAAAGATCGAGCTCGGCGCAGCTGAACAGCTTGACGCGCTCGAATTAATCTGCCGCAGCCTTTCCGCGAGTATTAAAAAGCGGCCGCCCGACGCTACAGATGACGGGATTGCCGGGTTCAGTGAGCAACTCGACAGCATCGACTTTTCCAGCTTACGCAACCGACTCGGTCTGCCCGATGATGAGTCTGACCCGACCGATACCCCTGCCAGACTTGAAAAACTGCACTCCCTGCTCGATGAAAATGAGCAGAAAATGAATGAATTCAAAAGCAGTCTCGCCGATTCTGTTGTTGAAAACCGCAATCTGCAAAGACAGCATCAGGCTCTGCAGGACAGATTTAATTCGCTGAATACGCAGTTAACCCAGATGCAGTTGCACAGCAAGGATGTCAGCCTCAAGTATTCTACCGCCAGCACCAACCTTGAGGCACGCGAGCGTGAACTTGAAACGGCAAACACTGAGCTACAGGATCTGAGAGCGCGCACCTACCAGCTTAAAAGTTTGTGCGCAGAATACGAAGACCAGCTGAAAAAGCTGGAACAGGAATTAGCAGAAACCCGCAGTGCCGATGCAAAGTTGAAGCAGGAAAACGAAAAGGCTGTCAAAGATCTTGACCATATTGCCAGCAGCAACCGCGAACTGCGACAGACTCTTGAAGCTCTGCAACAGAGAGAAATTGAACTGGTAAAAACCATCGACGCGCTGCAACGCGAGAAAAACCATATACAGGCACAACTTAGCCGCATGTTAACCGGCCTGAACAAAACGGCTTCATATCAGGCGCCTGATAGCAGCAGCTCAGAATCATCACTGCTCGAACCCAGGAATCTGGTTCCTTATCTGCCGTTCTGCTTTCCTGAGAGGCTGCCTGCTGTCATCAAGTTCAGACGTGAAATCCAGATGCGCCAGCCAGTTTCGCTACAACGCCAGTCGTTGCCCGCCCCCAGAACATTCACACAATACGGCGGGTTCGAAGTATCAATAATGGCCGCACATCTGCGAATGCAAACGGCAAAAATCAGGCTGCCACTGGCGAAGCCACTAGAAATGAAATTCCACGCGCCATACCATTTGCAGCCAAAACTGCCAATGCAGGAACAGATGCTGAACTGTTACAGAATCGAAGACGACTTCGCTTCTGAATATGAGCGCCCAGAGTCATTTAACGTTCTCCAGAAAAAAAGCAGTCGCATTGTAAAGCTTCTGGTCAGCCGAAACCTGCGAAAATCAGAGATTATCACCGATTCGTTTGAGCTGCTGGTTAACTACCTGGCCAGCGAAATAATTACCCGAAATTTTAACTCAGACGACAAATTTTCACTTGTCATTAAAGACATGCAAGTCGCCTATAAAGCAACAGCCATAAAGAATTTAACAAATATTTTTGTCGAAACACTTGCTTTCAGACACCGGTTCCAACTACAATCGCAAAGAATGAAAATGGCTGACGCCAGCTTCAGTTACAGCTTTAAGCGCAGCAACCGACTCAAGTCGGCATTAGAGATGTTCAGTAACACCATCAGCTCGATGGTGCAGAAATATGATATTGTCGCTACACCGCAAAATGGCAAAAGCGACCATGAAAAATAAATAAAGTAGAGTTTGGAGGCCTTATGAAGCGTACTTACCTGCAGGACGAAGCCAATACCCACTATAACCTGGGCATAGCCTACTACACCAAGGGGCAATATGAACAGGCGATAGCCGAATGGGTGCAGTCGCTGATCAAAAACCCACAGAACAGCGAAGCGAGGTTCAAACTCGGAGTTGCCTATTATCAGCTTAATCGCATTGACGAAGCCCTCAAGGAATGGGAAATCGCGGTTTCGCTCGACCCGCAGAATTACGAAGTGCTTCATAACCTTGGCATCGCCTATTACAACAAGGGCGAAGATTCCAAGGCAATAGATTACTGGGAAAAATGCCTCGAAGTAAGAAGCCATGATCCCGAAATTCATTTTAAACTCGGTATTGCCTACTACAACCTCGGCAAGGAAGACCAGGCCATCTCCCTCTGGGAAAAAGCCGCCAATCTGAATCCTGACGATTCAGACATTTTCTTCAGGCTGGGTGTTGCTTATTACAACAAGGGTCTCGACGACAAGTCAGTAATCGCGTTTTCCAAATCTATCGAGCTGAACCAGAAAAATTCAGAGGCACACAACAACCTCGCCATCGTCTTTTATCGCCTCGAAATGTTCCAGCAGGCAATTGATGAGTGGAAAAAGGCTCTGGCTCTCAGCCCGCGCCAGCCCGAAATTTTCAACAACCTTGGGAATGCATACAGCAAGCTGAATCAGCACCGTGAAGCAATTGAGACCTGGCAGAAAATTCTCGATCTTACTCCAGAAAATTCAGAAGTATATTTTAAACTGGGCTCAGCTTATGGCAAGCTCGACGACCTCGAAAAAGCAATCAAGAGCTGGGAAAAATGCATATCTCTGAACCCGAACGATATCGAGGCGCACTTTAACCTTGGCGTCGCGCAATACAATTCAGGCAATTTCCAGAAAGCGATCACCTACTGGAATACCGTGCGCGAAAAGCGCAGCGAAGACGCTGATATCTGCGAAAAGATCGGTAATGCTTACTGCGGCATGGAAGATTTTGCCGAAGCCGCCAAGTTCTGGAACCGTGCGATTTCTTATGTAAGCGATGACCCGCAGCTGCACCACAAGCTCGGCATTGCTTATTCAAAGCTCAACAAGACACAGGAAGCGATTTTCCAGTGGCAGAAAGCCATCGAGATCGATACCGACCATTTTGAGGCGCATCACAATCTTGGTATCGCTTATTACAACCTGCAGCGCTTTGACGAAGCTCTCAACGAATGGGAAAAATCGAAAGCCCTCAATCCGACCGATCCCGACCTCTATTTCAAGCTTGGGCATGCATACCGGCAGAAGCGCAAACTCGACAACGCCATTTCCAGCTGGAAAAGAACGATTGAACTCGACCCGAACAACCCGAACACCCACTTTGTCCTGGGCAACGCCTATGACGAGAAGGGTCTCATCGACGATGCCATTATGTCATGGCGCAAGGTTGTCGAACTGGCGCCAAATGACGTTGACGCGCATAACAATCTCGGTATCGCCTATTTTCAGAAGAACATGTTTGACCAGGCCATCTCGGAATGGGAAGATGCGATCAGAATAACGCCCGAGAACGGCGAGCTTTACAACAAGCTGGGCATTGCCTACATCAAGCTTGAACTGTTTGACAAAGCGGTTGAGTGCTGGGAGAAAGCGCTCAAATACAAGCCTGAAGACGCCGACATCCTCTCTAATCTTGCCACCGCCTATCATAACCGTGAAATGTATGACAAGGCCATCGAGATCTGGAAAAGGGTTATCAAATACAATCCGCAGGATTCAGAAGCCCGCAATAAGCTTGGCATCGCCTATTACAACAAGGGCATGTATGATCAGGCCATCGATCTCTGGAAGAAGGCGATTGAGCTTAACCCGAAAGACGCGGCTGCCTACTACAATATCGGCACCGAAGAATTCGAGAAGGGGCGCATTAACGAAGCAATCACCGCTTACATGAAGGTTCTCGAGATCGACCCGAAATTCATTCAGGTCTACTACAACCTCGCGGTTATCTACGCACGCAAGCGCCAGTTCAGAGATGCCGTCGACGCGGCAAGAAGGTTTTTGAATCACACTCCGACCGGCGTTGAAGCAGATAACCTCAAGACCCTCATTGAACAGTGCGATAAGGAAATGGAACAGGAAATCGAAATCTGAGCCAGGTCTCAGCCTGAGCCTATTTGAGGCTATTCAAGATTTTTCCATTCCATATGAATGTATTCAGAGCCGGTATCGGCAACCTCGGCGATTAAATTGTCGCCAGGTTGCCAGACCGTCTGCTTTTCGTCACGA
>PGYB01000031.1 GCA_002839445.1 Candidatus Riflebacteria bacterium HGW-Riflebacteria-1 | reverse complement strand
CGCTTTTACAACCAGCCAGATTCAGGCGCTGACCACCGATCAGATCGATGCTCTTGCGGCAACTCAGATCAAGGCGCTGACAACAGCTCAAATTTCTGCGCTTACTGATACTCAGCTTGATAATTTTGCATCTGACGATATTCAGGCATTGACTATGGCTCAGATCGCAAAACTGACGACTTCACAAATAGTTGGGCTGTCAACAGATCAGATCGGCGCTTTGACTACAACCCAGATTAATGCATTGACCCCAGAACAGGTCGCTGCAATGACTACCGACCAGATTCAGGCGCTTAACTTCGCTTAATCCGTAAGAAGTGACAGAAACTTTTAGAGCCACAGGCGCTTGTCTTAGTGAGAGCCTGTGGCTCTTGCTTTTGCGCGGAAATCTTTACAATCTACTATGCAAAAAATTAGTCTGACGGCGCGCTTTTGTAGGCGATAAGATTTAAGCTTATTGGAAAGCCATAAGGCTTGAAAGAGCTGGTGTCGTTGAACAGGCCAAATTCATCGACTTTTTTGCAGAATTTGAAATTTGCAGCGCCCAGATAATCCATCAAGATCTCACATGTCAGACCGATCTGGTGAAAATCGTATTGATCGGTCTGACCGCCAAACATCATGCGCATGACATGAAAGCGTGCGGTTTTATCAAGCTCGGGATCTATAAACAGCTTGCATAGAACTTCGAGATCGGGGACAGAAATCATCAACTTTCCGTCGGGTTTGAGTATACGATTGAGACCGGAAAGCGTTTGTACCATCTGAAACTGCGGGATATGCTCGAGGACGTGACTGCCATAAATCAGGTCGAACATTTCATCAGAAAACTGGCTGAGATCTTTGATATCACCGACATAATCGACGCCATCAGCTTTCTGTATATTCAATATTTTCCAGCCCGATTTGACTTCTTTGCCGCCAATATGAAGTCTGAGCGATGAGTTTTCCTGCTGAGCAGCAGGCATCTTTGCTGATTCAACAGTTTGTTTGTTTTTCGAATTACCAGCAATGCCCTCAAATGGCTGGGGTTTCTGAGAATTTTGCGCATCAATACCTGCAACAGAAATGTGATCTGGTTGATCTGAGCGTTGGTAGCGCGCGTGCATTTCCGAATAAGCCTGTTCGAGGTTGCGGCAATACAGTGCTGTGTCGAAGAGTGGCGTGTTTTCTAGATTTTTTGCGAGTTTTTTTCTGGTTTTGTTCAATAATTTCTTGTCGGTAGCAAGTCTCAATGCGAGTTTTTCGTAATCTGCAAGTGTTTCAGTAATAAGCTCAGGCATGTCAACAACGTTGAGCAGTCCTGCAGCGACTCTTCCGGCAAATGCTTTGCCACGACAGGTTAATATTGGCAGCCCTGCGCGCAGAACGTCGCTGGCGGTAGAATGCGCGTTGCATGGGAATGTGTCGAGGAAAAGGTCGGCCATGCGGTAGCGTGCCAGATGATCTTCAATGCGCGGGACGCGTGTGGCAAAGACGATGCGTTCAGGGGCGACTCCTCTGGCAGCAGCCTCTTTTCGCAGGTTTATTTCAGCCGATTCATTGAGTTTCATAAGCCAGAGCACGCTGCCGGTAACCTTTGTCAACAGGCGCATCCAGATGTCGAACATCTGTGGATTGATCTTGTAATCATGATTAAAGGAGCAGAAAACAAAGCCGGTATCTGGCAAGCCATATTCTCGGCGCGGTGGGGTTGTATCGGCTATCTTTACTGCCGAATCTGTTGGCAGATAGGTGTCGGGCAGGTAAACAACTTTTTCGCTGTAACTGTTGCGGAATTCTTCGGGAATGATATGGCGGTCAGCAATTATGTAATCATGGTAACTGGTTCCCATTGTGCTTGAATAACCAAGATAATTTACCTGAACCGGGGCCGGCCGCAAGGCGAACAGGTCAGAGCGTGAATCTGCTGTGTATCCAGCAAGATCGATAAGAATATCTACTTCTTTTTCACGAAGCATTTTTGCAATATCATACGAGCATATCTGGCGGGCATCAATGAATTCGTCGAAGGCTGCCTGTATCCTCTTGCGCAACAGGCTGCTGTCGTCTATTCCCAGTGATATCGCGATGGTTTCAAACTCATTTCGGTTATGATGCTCAAAAACCCCGGCAATAAGGTGTCCGACCGGATGCTCGCGGAAATCAGCAGACACATAGGCGATTCTGATTTTACGATGGTCATACTTTTCACCTTGCCACATAGGCGACTGGGCCGGGCAGAAATAGTCGGCAAATATTCTGGCACAAACGAGATGATCCTGTGGTTCCTGTGATACTGCAGTAAACGCCATCGTTTTGCAAACACGCTTGCCGGAACGAACCCCCTGGATTATGTGCTGCTGAAGCGAATCAAGATTTTTCCAGTCACAAGCGTGTAGCTTGGCAAAACAGAGCAAACCGGCCGCAAAATTATAGTCTGGAGAGATTTCGAGCAGTCGTTCGAAAGTTGCGATTGCAAGATCATTCAATTTGAAATCGGTCAGGATGATACCGCGGTTGCACAGCGCCTTATCGTTGTTGGGGTCGATTTTAAGCAAATTTTCGTAGTTGAGCAATGCGTCTTTATGTCGCTTCATATCAACCAGAACAGTGCCACGATTCATCAATGACTCGATATACGATGGATCGAGTTCCAGAGACTTGTCGTAACTTGCCAGAGACCTCTCATATTGTTTCAGTGCCTGAAGGGTGGCGCCAAGGTTATACCAGAGAGGTGGATAATCAGACTTTATCGCGATGGCGCGTTCGAAATAAGCCAGAGCTCTTTCATGATTTTTACGATTGTGCGCGATTCCGCCAAGAGAAAACAGGGCGGGAATGCTTTGCGGATTTTCAGCAAGTATTTTTAGAAAAGCGGCTTCGGCTTCGTCGAATTTGTTTTGCTGGTTAAGCTCAATTGCTCTGCTAAGTTCCTCTGTGGAAGTTGCATCTGAGATGCCATCTTTAGTGCTCGCTGGTTTTGCTGCCAGACCGGTAGTAAGTTGCTTGCGAAGAACAATGGCGTCCTGGTATTCAGGATCGATTAAAACTGCCTGATTAAGGTTGCTCACAGCTTCGTGAAAGCGACCAAGTCTGATTCTGGTAAGGCCGAGATTATGCCACAATGGCGCAAAATCTGATTTGATAGACCTTGCCCGCTCAAAATAGTCGAGAGCATTTTCATAACTACCCTTTGTGAAGGCTTCTACTCCCAAAGTATAAATATTTACAAAGTCAGCCGGGCTTTTGGTTTGCAAATTTTTAAATTCCGGTATCTTGTTGTCTGGAAGTGTGTTTGTAATTTTTGCCTGGTAATCTTGTGCTAATCCACTTTGCTTGTGCCGGTCATATTCCTGCAGCAGAATGAGAGCAAGATCGAATGAATGATAGACCTCATGCAAAATGACCGCCATTTTCAGCAATTGATGAGGCCTTAACAGGTCCAGTCTGGTGAAATCACGCACGAAGATAACGTCGGACCACAGGTGCTGCAAACCCTGATTGATATTGCCATTAATGATGATCGGCTTGAAAGATCTTGAACCGAATCCCATGGTGCGATGAACGACAAACCCCTGATTCCTCAGAAAAATCTCGAGTTCAGAGAAAAGCGGCTGATTTTTGTATAAGGGAACCCATTCTGCCTCGGTTTGAATGATAAGTACGTCGTTCAAAACTTTGTTTCTGGCTCCATCAAAGACCTGCAATTCAGCACCCTGCACGTCTATCTTGATGTAATCAACCGGAAAGTTGAGCTCGGCAATATCATCAAGACGCATGGTGTCGACCATTTCTTCAGATACCACCTGAGTGAGTTCGCCGAGGTTGTGAAACATGTTGAGAAGTTTCGTATTTGGCTCATACAGGGAACCGGTCATAGAATAATTTGTGTGATAGAACTTCTGCCTGGTGCCGTCGCCAATGAAATAAGGCAGATACCTGGTTTCTGCGCTTTTGCAGGTTGCGTTAAGCTTTTCGCATTCTTCTTTTGCAGGCTCAAAACCAGCAACTCTGGCGCAGTTTTTGTTCAATAGAACGCTGTATTCGACAGTCCCGCCCTCCAGAAGCATGGCCCCGATGTCCAGAATGCCGATTTTATCAAAGTCGGTCATTGCTGGTTGGTTGTTTCTGATAAGGTCGATCAATGAAAACATGAGCACTCCTTGGTTCGTCTGATCCTGCTGCGGAAGTAAGTCTATCTGATGCTTTGCCAAGCGCTTTTTAATGATTTCGTATTATACCGGGGTTGCCTGGATGAGTCTAGATGGCTTTGCGAGTTTTCGCGCAATTTGCGCAACTTTTTCGGATCACATCTTTTGCATGATCATTGCTGATTTGACGGCCTTAGCATAGGCTCTTGCGTCATAACACTGCAATTAACATGCGGTCAGGCCGGTCTGAATAATACTTCCATCTGTTGAGAAAATCATTATAATGTGTACATAACCCAGGAGATGAGGTGTTTTTGTGGTAAAGAAAAATCTGGCGACGTTGATTCTGTTTATGCTGATCGTTTCTTTGCCGGCTACTGCCGGAGAATTCAAGCAGTGGCTCAAATCACAATATGAAGCGGAGCATTATCAGCAGGAAACTTTTGCTCTCGAAGACCCTAAAGGTGACGCATTTTTGATGCGCAAGCTCGATCAGGTGCCGACAAAACTGATTCAGGCACTGGTTAAGGGCTCTTACCCGCAGGCTGAGATTCAAAAAGAAAAAGAACTCAAGGCTCTTGAAGAATCAATGAAAGATAAGGCCGGTTTTAAAATCGGTAAAACAGTGCCGATAGATATTGACCGCCTGATCAACAAGTGCCGCGAGATTATTCTGAGCTACCACCCGCATATTATGCCGGTTCTTGGCGAAGAACACCGCTGGTCGCCCGAAGCAAAGCGTTATCTCGCGTATGGCTTCTGGCACCGACTTGGTCGTCATGTTTTCCGCAAACAGAAAGAGTTTCCCAGTCCGTTGTTTTTTCGCTCAAAGCTTTTTTTGCTGCTCGCCTGCGGCTGGACATCACGCTATGCGGTAACCGGCCAGGAAAGAGCTCTAACCGAACGGATCATGCGCTATCCCGATGGAAAACTGCAGCTGCACCACATGTTCATGGAAAGCTATGTGCTCAATCGCGGTAATATTTATCTGACCATGCTTACAGCCGAGAACGTGCTGGCCGGCGACCCGTATCGTGTTGATCGTGAGAATGACCCGGTGCAGAAGAAGCTGGCTTATCTGCGCCACGACACTGTTCAGATGGGCGATAATTACGGTGCCTGGTATCACTTTTTTGGAATCGGTATGTATGCTATCGTGCGAACCGGTCTGGTCAGTCGATCAGTGGCTGAGATCGAAAGTCTTGGCTCACTCTTTCTCGAAGGCGCCGACAAACAGGAAGACTACATAAACTGCTACGGCGCCATATTTGGCAAAAAGTTCAGAAAAATGCTCAAGGACGAAACCTGGAAACAGCCCCTTGCCTTGGATGAAAGCACCGAATATATGCTGCCTAACCCGGCTCTGGCAAAAGATGGCAAGGTTGTCCCTCCGACAGAGAAGCGCTGAAAGAAAACCCAGATCGCTCAATCGCAGCGGCCGTTATCAGAAAATGATAGCGGCCGCTGTTTTTTCCAGCAATTCTCGGTGAGAAGACAAACCTGTACCATATGTTAGATGTTTTGTGACTGGGCACAGTATGACGAATCCTTGTTTGAGGATTCTATTTCCTTCTCTCTGCCATTCTGGATCCTGCGACTGCGCGCAGGATGACAGCTCATTGTCGTTTACGATTACCACCTTGCTGAGCACTTAGATAAGCAATGTGGATTTTTGACCGAGAATTACTGTATTTTTTCAGGCTACGGCGAGCAGTGCCATTGAAACTCCGTAATATATCAGCAGTGCAAAAATATCGTTTGAAGAGCTGACGAATGGCCCTGAAGCCACGGCCGGGTCAATTTTGAGGCGACTGAAAAGAATAGGCACAAAGGCCCCGAACATTGCTGCGAAAGTCATGGCACTCATCATGGCAATGCCTACTGTCAGCGCCAGAAGCGGTGCTGAAAAACTTGCCTGTGCTGTTGCTGTAGTTCTGGTAAGATACTCAGCCCAGAGGCCAACTATGATTCCGCATGCTAACCCCATCATTGCGCCGGCGGCTATCTCGCGCATAAGTCGCTTGAAAAGATCGGCGCCTGAAAATGAGTTGAGCGCCATGCCGCGTATCACCAGAGTCGAAGACTGAATTCCGGTGTTGCCGCCCATTCCCATTACTACTGGCACAAAGAATACGAGTGCAATAACGTCTTTGAATTCAACCATGAAGTATTTCAGGATGGTGCTGGTAATAAACCCGGTGGCAAGTGTGATCAGCAGCCAGGGCAGGCGCGCCTTGCAGGCCTGCAGCGCCGAACTGTAGGTGAGCTCTTCATCAGTCGTTCCGGCGAATTTAAACAGGTCTTCGGTCGCTTCCTCTTCCATAACGTCCATGACGTCGTCGACGGTAACAACGCCTAGAATCTGCTGCTGATCATTGACGACAGGTATCGCCATGTAATCGTATTTGCCGATCAGGTTGGCGACTTCTTCCTGCGGAGTTTTGGCGTAAACATAGACGAGATCATCATCCATGACCTCGGTGACCAGAGATGCCGGATTAGCCGAAAGCAGGTCTCTGATCGAAACAACGCCCTTGAGGCACTCCTGATTGTCGATTACATACAGGTAATAGATAATTTCGATGTCGGCAGCAACCAGGCGTAGATGGGAAAAGGCCTGCGCGACCGTGAAATCTTCGAATATCGCTGCGTATTCGGTGGTCATGATGCCACCGGCGGTGTATTCGTCGTGTTCGAGCAGCTTTCTTACATCGCTGGCCTCGTCGAGGTCCATATGTTCAAGAATTGCCCGGGCGCGGTCCTGATCCATGTCCTGAAGAAGGTCGGCTGCTTCGTCAGGATTCATTTCCTCGATAATTTCCGATGCAGTTTCGGTATCGAGTTTTTCGATAATCTGTTGCTGAGTCTCGGCGTCAGCCTCGGCCAGCGTTTCAGCGGCGAGATCTTCGTCGAGATTTTCGATGATCGAAATCTGCTCGGACTCGTCAAGATCTTCGAGCATCTCGGCAAGGTCGGCGGGGTGAAGGTTTTGAAAGTTGTCGGTTGTAGAATCTGGGGTCAGTGCCTCGAATTCATCGCCGAAACCGATAATTTTGTCCCACTCGATAATCTCGCTGATTAGTCCCCAGCCTATCTTATCGAATATTCGACCAAGATATTTGTCCATGCCGAGGCGGCGCAAAGCAGCTCTGAAACTGATGTCGACGCCATTTATCCAGATTTCTCCGCTCTCGTCGTAGAGAATTTCGAGATCGTTAATCTGAACGGTTCTGACATTGACAGTGTCGATTACCGATTTGTCCCAGAGTTCGGTGGCCGTTGGTTTGCCGAGATCGGGCGGCAGCAGCGGCAGGTCGTGCATTGGCGTAGCCAGCACAAAACTGCCGGGCGCAAATTCCTTAAAACAGCTTTTAGCGGCAATGCGACTGCAGGCGCTGTTAAAGTCAAAGACTATGGCCTGGTCGAAGCAGGGCCAGTTTTTACGAAGGGCGAGGGTAAAATCAGTAATTGTGCCGCATTGACGGCCCGCCTCGTTGTAAACCGGTGTCCGCAGAAGGCTCGAAAGATGAAGTTTGCTCTGTTTCAGGTTCATGATCATCGGTATCCTGATTCATCTTTTGCGCTCCTTCCTGATTTTTGATGCAGTGAATGATACTCCCGCCGCTGTTTGTTTGCCAGCTATTTTTTGCATTTGCTGAATATTGGCGCATTGCAGGTTGACCGCTGTCGTGAATGCCTATAGACTGATACAAACAATAAAGAGTAATTGAAGGAGTCAGAAAGATGTCTGTTCATTCATGGTTTGCCGGATGGGTTGAACGCAAGGAAAAATACGCCCGCACCTCTGAAAAATTCATGTCAGCCGATCGCTTTGGCTCGATAGGGGTGGGAATCGGCCTGCCGTCGATTGTACAGAAATCCACGTTTAGTTTTCGCAACGTAAAAGATGGTGCTGACCGCTTTTTGGGCGTTTCAAAGAGCGGCGAGAAGCCGTTTGCGAGGATTTACACCCGGCTTGGCAACCCGACAACTGAATATCTCGAAAAGGCGTTGTTCCAGCTGGACTGCCAGCACATTATCGATGCTGCCCTGGCCGCTGATGAACGTAAACCGACCATTGCTTCGCTGGTGTGTTCGTCTGGCATGGGCGCCATTTCATGTACCACTCTTGCGCTGGTGCAGAGCGGCGACGAGATCATCTGCGGCAGCGTGTATGGCTGCACCGACAGCTTTTTCAGAACTTTGACCAAGTTCAATATAAAGACTCACTTTATTGACACTGCTGATACAGCGCTGGTCAAAAAGACACTCGAAGAAAATCCTAAAGTTGCCATGGTTTTTCTCGAAACTCCTGACAACCCGACCCTGTGCATATCAGACATCGAAGCGATCAGCAAACTCACGCAGCCACGCGGAATCCCGCTGGTCGTCGATAATACTTTCGCTACGCCATATCTGCAGCAGCCGTTCCGACTTGGCGCCGATATTGTTATTCAGAGCCTGACCAAGTATGTGAACGGTCATTCTACCAGCGTCGCTGGCGTGGTTATCGGGCCTTATGAGTTCATGAGCGATCACCTGTTTCATATTTACAAAGATTTCGGCCCGACTCCCAGCCCTTTCGATTCATGGCTGAACGGACAAGGACTGCAGACCTTGCATCTGCGCATGGAAAGAGCCTGCGCTTCGGCGGTTGAACTGGCACTTCGCCTTGAAAAACATGCAAAGGTCGAGTGTGTTCATTACCCGGGACTTCCGTCGCATCCGCATCACGAGCTGGCAAAGCGTCAGATGCGATTGCCCGGCGGCATGATCGCTCTTGAGCTCAAAGACGGCTACGCACCCGCTTGCCGACTGATGGATTATTTTGCCTCTTATACTACGCCGGGCGAACTGGCTGTGAGCCTGGGCAGTGCTATTACCTACTTTCAACACCCGGCATCAATGACACATGCGGCTGTGCCAGAAGCGGACCGTCTCAAACGCGGAATTACCGATGGCCTGGTGCGCATTTCGGTTGGACTCGAAGGCGTCGAAACCCTGTGGGATGCCATCGAAGAAGGGCTCAGACTCGCTTACGGCTGATTCTATACGAAATAAAAAAGCCCCGCTGCCAGTCTCTGACAGCGGGGCTTGTGCTTTAACTCAGTCTTTCATATATGGGTAGCTGTATTCGGTTGGCGGCATGTAGTTTTCTTTGATCGCGCGCGGAGATGTCCAGCGGAGAAGGTTGAGCATGCAACCGGCCTTGTCGTTGGTGCCGGAGCCGCGTGCGCCACCGAATGGCTGCATACCGACAACGGCGCCTGAACATTTGTCATTGATGTAGAAGTTGCCGGCGGCGTATTTGAGCATTTCACAGGCTTTAGAAACGGCCTGGCGGTCGCGGGCAAATATTGCGCCAGTCAGTGCGTATGGCGAAGTCTGATCGCACAGGGAGAGTGTTTCTTCGAATTTGCTGTCGTCGTATACGTAGACCGTTACAACCGGCCCGAAGATTTCTTCGCGCATGGTCAGGAAATTCGGGTCAGTGGTTTCAATTACTGTTGGTTCAACGAAGTAGCCTTTTGATTTGTCACCTTTGCCGCCGGCCAGAATTTTGGCTGATTTGTCAGCTTTGGCCTTTTCGATATAACCCATGATTGAATCGAAGGATTTTTCATCGATAACGGCGTTAACAAAGTTCTTATAGTCTCGGGTGTCGCCCATCTTGATGTCAGCGACAATGTTGAGAATACGGTTTTTGAGGTCTGGCCACTTTGATGCCGGTGCGTAAACGCGCGAGCAGGCTGAGCACTTCTGGCCCTGGTATTCAAAGGAACCTCTGACAACGCCAACCGCTGCTGCTTCAATATCAGCTGATGAATGAATGAAGATAAAATCTTTGCCGCCGGTTTCGCCGACGATTTTCGGGTATGAGCGGTAGTTGGCGAGATTCCTGGCAATTTCTGACCAGAGTGAATTGAAGGTCCATGTTGAGCCGGTAAAGTGAATGCCGGCGAGGCGTGGATCAGCAAATACCGCGCTGCCTATTGTTGCGCCGGAACCGGGCAGGAAGTTAACGACGCCATCGGGCAGACCGGCTTCCTGGTAGATTTTCATCAGGTAGTAATTTGATAGAATCGCGGTTGTTGCTGGTTTCCAGACAACTACGTTGCCCATGATGATCGGTGACATGGTCAGATTCGAAGCTATCGCGGTAAAGTTGAAAGGCGATATCGCAAAGACAAAGCCTTCGAGTGGTCGATATTCGAGACGGTTCATCTGGCCAGCGTCTGAGCCGGGCTGCTCAGAATAAATCTGGGTCATAAAACTGGCGTTGAATCGCAAGAAATCAATGGTTTCACAGGCTGCGTCAATTTCGGCCTGAAAAATGTTTTTGCCCTGGCCAAGCATGGTTGCGGCATTTACCTGATAGCGGTATTTTTCGGCGAGCAGTCTGGCGATTTTCATGGCGACGGCAGCGCGGTCCTGCCATGGCAGGTTTTCCCATGCTTTCTGCGCGCGGCAGGCGGCGTCGATAGCCATTTTAACTTCTTTTTCGCCGGCCATGTGATAACGGGCGAGAACCTGTTTGTGGTCGCACGGGTTTCTGAATTCGCCGATCTTGCCGGTCTTTACTTCTTTGCCGTCAATGATCAGGGGAATCTCGATCGTGCTTTCAGACTGTTTTTTCAGTTCTGCGGTCAGGGCCTTTTCTTCTTTTGAACCTTTGAGATAGCCATAAATAGGCTCGTTAGCCGGGGTGTTCATTTTAAAAACAGCGTTATTCATCATTCCCTCCGCAAATATTATTGTTTCTCAAAATTACTGCATCGTTGCCGGCAAGTCAAATTATCTGAGCTTGCCGGTCAGGACTCGATTCTGCAACATGTCAAGCGTCGCCTTGTATTCAGGAAAGTAGATGCGGCGCGCGCGACGCTGACCAATCTCGGTATATGGCTGGCCGTCGGGGCATACCAGAATAGAAACATCAGCCTCACTGCCTTTGAACATGTCATTGAAGCTGTTGGCGAACTGCGTAAAATTGTTTGGGCGTGGGTCAGGCGGAAAAACCCTGAATGATTCACTTTTGCCAACAAGCCTGTTGGGTGTCGCAAAATTGACCTGGCAGAGCACAGGCGCGCGCAGGTTGTCGAAGGTGCCCGAAACCAGTTTGACTTCGAGTGCGATAGTGCCACTGGCAAAATCAGGCAGCAGATCAGGTTCAGAATATTTTACGCCATTTTTGTCGAGCCACTCTTCCCAGGTGATTTTCCAGTTGCTGAAATAGATGTCGCGAACCAGATAACGTGAGTCTTGAATAACTTCCAGGCCGTTGGCGTAGCGGTGCAGAACAAATTCACACGGCTGTCCGTTGAGTTCGCCAATCATTTTTGGCGTCAGCCAGCCTGGCTGCTCTGGCGGCAGAATGACAAGTTCTGGCTTCTGGCCTTCAACATTGGCGCCGCTGATGACGCCGTCTTCGCGGATCAATCCCATGCGGCCACTTGCCCAGCGCAGCGGGTCTATCTGCACTATTTCGGTTTCGTACGGCCGATTTTTAAGCTCAGCGATGCGGCGCGCGATCTCTTCCTGCTGCTTGCGTATGCGCGGCGGGATAACGCCTTTTGGCAGAACATCGTAAATTGTCGTTACGCGCATTGTCGAAAGGTTGGCCAAGGTCGCCGGCTTTTTATCTTTGTCGGTCTCCTGCTTGTCTTGTTCGGCCATGCGGGTTGTGATGTGATCGCTGTAGAGCACGCCGCGCAGCAGTTCTTTGTCTTCGTAGGCCGGAGTTTTGCTGACCTTGAACTTATAACCGGCTTTGCGCAGGTAGGCGGTGTAGGTCATCTTGAGGTCTTTGAGAAAGACATCTGACGCGTAATACATGCCGTTCTCTTTTTTGGGCCGGCCAAGCCCGTCGTGATAGAGCTGAAAAATCGCGTTTTGTGTGGGTATGCCTTCCTGAACGGTTTTTTTCAACATCTGTTGATCTATTTCATCAGTGAATTCGAGCCGGGGCAGGCAGATGCGTTCAAGCTGGTCGTCAATTTTTGCCTGAATAACCTGATGCGAACTTATTCCCTGCCAGACACCAGTTGTGGCAATTGTTGGGCCCATCTGCGATGTGGCGGTTGTATAAATTCCCAGTAATAAGGCTATTGCCAGCAGAATTTGTGGCCAGATAGATCTGTTTTTCATGGCAACTCCGATCAGGTATTTTTTTTAAGTATACCAGAAGATTGCTGTATAAAAAAATCGAATTGAGGCTGCGCATGTGGTATCTTTGCATAAATATTGAAACTTCACACAGGTTCGTATGTCAGATAAGGCTGATGTTACAAGTTATCAGAAGGCCTGGCAGATACAGGTGCCCGGCCTCCGCCTGGTAGAATTTACCAGTGACCACGACAGTTTTGCTGTCTACGACAAAGACACAGAGCTGCGTCTGTTCAACCGCAGCGGGCAAGAACTCTGGCACCGCCACACCGGGTATGACCTGGTAAGTATTGCACTTGCCGATACGCTTGAGGTGCTTGCCGTTGATGTTGACAAACATTCGATTCTTTTTGGTCAGGAAGGCGCGACTCTCTGGCGAAAACGCCCGTTTCCGGCTATGCTTGGCCGAGTCAGCGCCGCTGGAGATGTTTTCAGCTTTGTTACTTCTGACCCGGCAATCATCGGCACTGATCGCAGTTTGCGTGTAAAGTGGGGGTATCGCAACCTGATGAAACACCCGGGCGATCTCGCGGTATCAGCCGGCGGCGAGTTTGTTGCGTTTCCCTGCGCTGATGAACGCGGTGAAGGCCTTGGCGCGGTGAATCAGGCTGGCCGGCCGCTCGATGCCTTTATGGGCCTTGATAGAATTGTTTCGCTATCACTCAGCCATGATGGCACGGTGGCGCTGGCTTTGTCTGCGCGTGGACATATTTTTTGCATGCATCTCGTGCGCGGCTCTGGCATCTGGAAAGGCGCTTTTGGCAATGATCTTGCCGGTGTTTCTTATGCCTCGCAGAGTGGCGAATCCCTGGCGTTCAGTGCTGGCGGACACATGGTAAAGCTTGATGCCAACGGGTTGCCGATATGGGAGCACTGGATGCCTGACAGGCTGCTCAAAGCAAGCATTTCTGCCGATGGCAGCGCAATTTTTTATTCGACCGAACGTGGTGAGATTGGGATGCTGGCACAGAATGCCGGTCAGCTGAATAACCGTGTGGTATTTAAAGAGGCGCTTGCCCGCCCGGTGCCGGCTAATGTGAAGTCATCGTTCATGAAGGTCTGGAACATTGAACTCGCCGGCAATGACGAGCAACAGGCAAAGGTCTATACCTGGAAAGGTCAGGATGGCGTAGAATACTGCCTGGTCTGGGATGGCAGCGACAAGCTGTTCTGTGTTAACGACCTCGGCGAAGAAGTCTGGAACAATCGTCTGAGCGGCACAAAAGTGCTTGATCTCGCGGTATCTTCAGAAGCTGATATGGCGGTTGCCGTCACCTCGTCTGGTGTCCTGGGTTTTGATCTTTCAGGTTGCGAAATGTTCAGGTTCTTAGGCCAGTTTAAGCGTGTTCACCTGTTTTATGACGCGGCCATGGTGCTGCTTGACAGCCTTGGCAAATGTAAATTCTACCTGTCTTCAGATCATTATTCGCATCAGGTCGATCTTGAAGAAAGAGTGCTGAGTTTCAGCGTAGTTGGCGATAAGCTATTGCTGCGTTCTGAAAAGGCCTTGTGTCTGTTAAACTCAGAAGGCAGCATTGAAA
This sequence comes from Candidatus Riflebacteria bacterium HGW-Riflebacteria-1, assembly GCA_002839445.1. Lineage (GTDB taxonomy): Bacteria > Muiribacteriota > Ozemobacteria > Ozemobacterales > Ozemobacteraceae > Rifleibacterium. The sequence goes on along the minus strand of PGYB01000031.1, from coordinate 25,162 downwards.
AGCGCATAGACTTCGCGAACCGTATCAGCTGCAGTAATCTCAGTTCGAGCGGCGAATTCATTCTCTGTGGCGAAGAGGGTGGCCGGATTATTCTGTACAGCCTTGAACTTGAAGAAGTTTTTTCATACCAGCTTGAGGGCTCTATAACCCTGTTAGAATACAATCGCGAGTGCGAAACGATTTTTGTTGCCTGCAAAAGCGAAGACGTGGCAGTGCTTAACCGGCGAAGCGGAGAAATGTTCAAGGTGGCGTTGACCGGCCAGCCGGCGTTTATGACGGCGCACGAAGCTGGTGTGCTGGTCGGCACTGACCTCGATCAGTTCGGTCTGATCAGCGCCGATGGCCAGATTCTGGCGCGCTACACCTCGCCCTATAAGCTCAAGAAAATGTTGCCATGCCACCGCAAGATGAGCATGATCGTTCTTTCCGATGAGGCTCTAAGCTGTATCGCAGCCGTCACGTCACAGGCCTGACTGCCACAATAAAGGGTGAGACATGAGCAGTTATCGTTTTATGCAACCGGATCCCCAGGACTGGCACATTTTGCGGCAAGTCGCCGACATTGATGCACAGGCTTTTGGCACCGATGGTATCTCGGTTTTTAATCTGTCGCAGTTTACCCGCAGTGGCGCCGTGTTTTGTCTGCTCGATGCTGACAGGGTACTTGGCGAAACGGTTTTGTTGCGCAATATTCATGACAAAGGCGCCGTAGTTTTTGGTTTTGCCGTCGATAGTGCCTGTCAGGGCAAAGGTATTGGCGCCATAATGATCAAGCATCTGATAGAAATGGCAGCCAGATCTGGCATTACTTATCTCGAACTGACGGTTAACCCCGATAATCTTGCCGCAAAAAGGCTATACATGGAAAAAGCCGGTTTCTATAAAAAAGCTGAACTTTCTGATCATCCACAAAAGGGCGAACCACGCTGGCTTATGCATCTTGATCTCGCGTCATTATAGTCAGGAAACAATCGATACAGACCAGTCTGCCAGCGAAAGATTCTGCTCGTTCAAGACTTTCTTTACCTTGCGTTTAATCGTGTACGTTGGTATGATTATAGTATTCAGATCCTCGTAAGGAAGCTGGTTTATGAGAAATATAAAAAATCGCAAGTCAGGCATAGCTCTGTTCTTTACTATATGTACGATCACCGTCATCAGTATCATCGTATACGGGATGGTTTCTTTCATGCGCGGCGAGGTCTACCTGTCAGAAAACTACGTTGACGCGACAACCGCGCTGTTGCTGGCTGAAGCTGGAGTTGAAGAAACTCTGTTTACGCTGAAGAGTCAGATGAATACACCTGAAAATCCTTTTTATGACCTGATAACCAAACAGGATGAAGGCAGCGTTGACATCGACCTGTCGCGCCTGTCGGCGGGCAGCAAATCGGTGGCGCCGCTGGTTCAGGGTGGCGTGGCCAAGGCGCGACTGACCTGGCAGCTTGATCGCAAGGCTTTCGAAGATCTGGTTTCCAAGGGTGTTCCACGCGAAATCGCGCGACAGGGTCTTATTACCATTAACTCGCTCGGGTCGTTTCAGCGCACCCGCAAGCAGGTCGAAGTGAAGAAGACGCTCAAGGCAATGCTGATAAAAGGTCCGCTGAATGCTAACGCAGTCGGCATGGTCGCTCCGACGCATGGCCTGTTCTTTAATAAAACCAACCAGGATTCGTTTAAAATAGAGACTTTCGACTTCTGGGATCCCTGGGGTTTCATTGTTAAAGGCGGCAAGGCCTACATGAAAGACGGCGCCAAGATTGACCTGCCCAAATGGCTGATGCTTACCAAGATGCGCAATGAACTCGACCACCCCTGGCTCGATATGGGCATCGGCTGGACCGGCTGGACCGGCGGTGCCGATTTGAGTGATACTGAACTTGAATATACCGATAATCAGGTTAACCGGGAGTATTACAAGTGGCAGGGACTATTCAGATGGCCATGGTGGGTAAAGTCTTCTAATGAGCTTTATCATTCACAAACGCGAAAGGTTGATGAATACGAGGACAAACAGATAAATCTCTACCCCGCCGAAGTCTATCGTCGGCTGGCAAACAGGCTTATCGACCCCTCAGAGCGGCCTGAATACGGCAAATATTACACTGACATACAGTTTCTCGAAGCCTTTGGTCGTAACGAAGTGACTTACAAGAACGTCATTCCTCTCTACGGCTGGGGCGACTGGCGCAATGTGCACAACAAATACAGCAGATATTTTGGCAACCCGACCAAGGCGCACGACACCAGTCGTGCCGTAGAAATCAACGGCCTGACCTACATCAAGGGCGACGTTTTTCTCGAAGGCTGGGTTAAAGGAAAAGGTCTGCTGGTCGTTGAGGGCAATATCTATATTGGCGGTGATGTGCTGACTATGCCTGATGACTCAGGTCTCGAATCATGTGTGGGCATAATCGCTCTTCGCGATAAATCCTGGGATACCTCGGTAGAAGAACCGAAATCCGGCAGGATAATTTATAAGCCTCACCATGACAGCGACTGGTCAAGATTTGGCGTTACTCACCCGTTCAGAAACCTCAGTCCAAGGCTCGAAGGCAGCTTTCATGCCGAAGGCGGTCTTGAGCTTGATACTGATTCGCAGATGCGCAAGCTCACTAATATGGATATCGTCGGCAATCTTTCGGTAGATTATTTCAATCGCCGCAAAATGCCTAACGATATCAGAATAACCTATTACAACTGGCAGGAAGTGCTTGAGAAATCGACCTACGACTACACTGTCGACAAGAAAATTGACTTCACCAATCTCTACGAACTTGCCATTCAAAAAGAACTTATCAGCTGGCGCGAGGTAGAAGCCTCTCTTTGAAAGCGGTTTCCGTTCTGACAAAGCATGTATTTCCAAAAAGCCTGTTTGGCAGGCTTTTTTTGTCGGCGCTGTTTGTGGCGGTTCTTGTCATTGGCCTTATCTGGAGCTGGCTCGATCAAAGATTTTACCAGTCGCTTGACCGCGAAGCTGATCTTCGTCTCAGGCGCACGGCAGAGATTCTGGCCAGCGCTTTAACCGGCGCTGAAGATCGCGAAGAGCAGCGTGAAAAAGCGTTAGAGAGCTTTCAACAACTCGAAAAAACCGGCGGGCTGGTGCAGAATCTCTATCTTATTGATATATACGCTGACCCGCCAGCCTTCATTGCCTCATACACTCAGCCGGGCTCGCATTCTGCGCAGATGCTTCCGCCTACTGCAGATGAGGCTGAAGAGCTTGCCTACAATTACATTAACGCACTCGACCGTGGTGAAATGGTGTTTCCCGATCCTTACGCCTACGGTGTTTCGCGGCGTTTTAAAATCGTGCTTTGCCCTGTTTTTGATGAGTTTGGCATGCTCGAAAGCGTAATCGGCATCGAAGCTGATATGGAATATCTCAGTCTGGTCAGCGACTTCAGAAAGTTGCTGGCAGAAGCTGTTGTAGCGGCAATGCTGCTGAGCTTTCTGACTGCACTTATTCTGGCCCGCAGCTTTGCCAGACAGATAGCGCTTTTGAATAAAAGTCTCAAGCTGGTAGAGCAGGGCAGTGCGCCACAGCATCTTGAACTTGGTGTTAACGAGCTCGATCGACTCGGTGACGGCATTGAACTGCTGGCCCAGGAACTGGCAAAACAGCGGTCGCAGGTGCAGCGTATTTATGAGCAGAAACTCGACGAGCTGGCTTTTACCGGTGGTGCCATTGCGCATGAGATACGCAACCCGTTGTCGGCTATCGAAATGCATTTTGGCCTGCTCAAAAGGCAGCTGACAAGCCTGAGCGGCCCGCAGGCAGAAGCAGCCACCACGGCTCTTTCTGAGATCAGCGAGCAACTCGCTCACCTGCGCACTTTGCTTGAAAACTATCTCGCATACTCGCGCAAGGTGCAGCCGAAAATCGTGCTTGTTAACCTCAATGAGTTCTTTGACCGGCTTATTTCCTCAAGAAAGACGGTGTTACCAGATTTCAGCTGTGAGGTTGAACTGGTGAACATAGAGCAGGCCTGGTTCGATGCGACGTTGATGCAGCAGGTGTTCGAAAACCTTGTTAATAACTCGGTTCAGGTGCTTGCAAGTGAGCCGGCAGCGATTTATATCAAGGTTGAGCTGCAGGCTGCCGTGCTTAGAATTTTTTACGCAGACAGGGGGCCTGGCATACCGACTTCCTTGCGTGGCCAGCTTTTTACGCCGTTTGTCAGTGGTCGCACCGGTGGCAGCGGTTTTGGACTGGCACTGATCAGAAAACTTGTTGAAGCGCATGGTGGCGAAATAAGTTATATTGGTGGCGAAACTGGCGGCGCAGCATTTTTAATTGAGGTCGGGCAGCATGAAAATCCTGGTGGTCGATGACAACACCTCTCTGGCGCGAGGTCTGAAAACCTTTTTAACCGGCGAAGGACACGCGGCCGAACTCGCGCACACTGTAAAGCAGGGGCTTGAATTACTTGAATCACATGCTTTTGATCTGATCATCACTGATTTGCGTCTACCAGACGGTGAAGGCACTCAGATTATGCAGAAAGCTCGTGATGGCAGCCTCGAACCAATGCCCGAGGTAATTCTGATGACTGCTTTTGGATCGGTTGAATCGGCAGTTACCGCGATGCGTCTCGGTGCCTCTGATTATCTTACCAAGCCGGTTTCACTCGAAGAATTTTCGTTCAGAATCAAAAAGATTGAGCAGTTGCGACAGCTGGGCAGTCAAAAGCAGCGTCTTGAGCGGCAATGCGAGAATCTGCTTGAAGCAGCGGGTTTTAGTCAGGCGGTAGACGCCATAGCCGGCGAGAGCCCTCAAATTGCCGAAGTTAAAGAGATGATCAGGCGTGTTGCCGCTTATCCGACGACTGTTCTGATAACCGGTGAAACCGGTGTCGGCAAAGAAGTCGCAGCCAAAGCGATTCACACACTGTCGCCCCGCCAGCAGGCGCCGTATGTAAGAGTTAACTGCGCTTCTATTCCTGATACTCTTTTTGAGTCAGAACTGTTTGGTCATGAGAAAGGTGCCTTTACCGATGCGCGCCAGCGCCGCATTGGCAGCTTTGAAGCCGCTGACGGTGGCACTGTTTTTCTCGATGAAGTCGGCGAAGTGCCAATGAGCCTGCAGGCAAAGCTTCTTCGTGTGCTGCAGGAAAAGGAAATCACCAGGCTCGGTAACTCAAAGCCTTTAGCAATAGATGTGCGCATCATTGCCGCAACTAATCGTAATCTTGCTGATATGGTCGCCGCCGGCAGTTTCAGAGAAGACCTGCTGTATCGGCTCAGTGTTGTGAATATTCATTTGCCTCCTCTGCGCCAGCGTCTTGGCGACTTGCCGGTTCTTTGTCAGACTTTGCTGCATGGCATCGGCAAAGACCTTGGGCGCCCTGATCTGGCAATCAGCGCCTCGGCTTTGCAGGCGCTTAAGCTGCAGCCATGGCCGGGTAACATCAGACAGCTCAAGAATGCTCTTGAACGTGCGGTGGTTATGACCGACAGTCGGGTTCTGGAACCGCCCAGCTTTCTGCTCCAGCCTCCCCAGGCGGCCACTGTTGGCGCGGCCTCTTCTGCCACAATATCTGCTGATCATGGTTTGTCGGCAGCCCTCGAAATTCTTGAAAGAAGCCTGGTTGAAGCCGCGCTTGCCGAAAGTGGCGGAATAAAAAGCCGGGCCGCAGAAATTCTTAAAATTCCGCGCACCCAGCTTTTATATCGTATGAAGCGACTTGGTATCGCCGATAGCTGATAAAGCTCTACTTAGATTCCCATGAGCTTCTGGTAAGTGGCTTCGGCTTTTTCCCTGGCCTCTTTTTCAAGTTTCTCAGCTTCACTCTTTACCTGGCTGAAAGCGTTTTCAAAAGCGGTTTTTACTTTTTCCTGATCAGCTTCTGGCAGCTGTGCAACACGTTTCATGACGTTGCCGCGCACTCCGTCCATGCGCTCAAGAATCTGGGTTTTGCGGGTTTCAATGTTCTTCTTGATTTCGTTATAACGTTTGGTAACATTTTCTTTGCGCTCTTTAAGCTGTTCCTCGCTCATTGCCGGCTTTCCTGATCCTTTTTCTTCAGGTTTTTCGCTTCTGAGTTTTTCCATGCGGGTAGAGAGCTTGACAATTTTCTCATCAAAGCCGGCAAGTCGCTTGTTCAGCTTATCGTAAACCGTAGCGATTCTTTCGAGTATTCTGGTTTTGCGCTCTTCGATGCTGGCGATCATCTGATCGGCGTTAACTTCGCGTTCCTGCATTCCGCCACGCTTGCGGTCCTTGCGTTCGGGTCTTTCGCGGCGCTGTTTTTCAACTTTTTCACCCTTGTCCGGGGCAACATTGGCATTCTCGGCAAACACCGGCGCCACAACGGCTACCGCAAGAATAATCGCGAGTCCTGTTAAAAGTTTTTTCATAATTTTCTCCTGTTTTGGTGAGCTTGTTAACTACATCGCAATTGCTGTGCCACGTTTTGTTTGTGCTTTTAAATAGGGAACTTGCGTCGATTGTTAGTGCTAAATCCTTTTCTTTAGCGGCTGTTGCTGATGGTGTGTCGAGAATGCCACAATTGACGATGGTTTTCGCTGGTCAGAGCAATGCCGCCGCAGCCTGCCGTGGCAGAATTTTGACGCTCCAATACCTGACGCGCGTCAAAAAACTGACAACGCTCATGCCCTTCTGGCAACATTGAATGTGATTGATATAACAGGTCATCCTTCTGTCCATGAGATTGCCGCGTCAGGCTGAAGCCCTCCTCGCAATGACAGCGGGTCCTCCGCGCACTCAAATGTGACGAAGGGCTAGGCGGGTTTATAAAGATGCAGAGCGGACCTGAAAATACCAAGCAGAAGCCCGAGAATGCCGCCAAAAAGGGCAAATGCCAGGCGATTCGGGTAAGAGGTCTTTTCAGGCACAATCGCGCGGTCGATGACCATGAAGGAAATGCCTTCTCTTTCTTCCTGAATGCGGGCTGCTGTCAGCTGGTTCTGCAGATGCAGACAGGTCTGTTCGGCTATAGCTACTTCACGTCTGAGTTTTTGGTGTTCAAGACGCAGACGTGGGGCATCGGTCAGCCCTGGTGTCATGCCGGGACGCCCGCTGCCTTCGATAGTGCCCGAAGAAAACAGCATGTTTTCCTGCTCGCCCTTGAGTTCGTTGAGCGTATCTTTGAGAGCGGCAATCTCGTTGGCGCGCTTTTGCGTTGCCGGGTTTTCCGAGAGGTTCTGCAGAGCCTGCAGCTCGATTTCCTTTTTTACCAGACGGGCTTCGATCTGGGCAACAAGGCCAACAGTGGCAGCAGTCTGGCTGTCGAGCAGAATGATACCATTTACTTCCTGAAACTTTCGCAGCGCATCTTCATTAGACCGCAGTGTTGCCGCGAATAAATCATATTGTTCTTTGATAAACAGCGTGTTGCGCTTGGCGAGGTCGTATTCGGGAGAATTGACGAAAGAGGCAACCAGTTTCATGTAAACATTGGCGACATCTGCTGCCATAGAGGCATTTGGCAGTTCTACCAGAAGAGCATATGGTTCATCAGAGTGCTGTGGTTTTCTGATGTTTACAGCTTTGCTCAGCTCAATCGCCATGTTGGCCAACGTTGGATTCTCAGCCTTTAACAGCCTTGTTACTTCTGGAATCTCTTTGAGCACCAGCTTGGCAGTAGCGCGGCTTTTTATAAACACAGAAAGCTGTTTGCTGCCAATAGGTAGAAAAGTGATTTCGGCTGTGAACAGCGGTGTAGCCAGAAAACTGCCGCCTATGGCCAGTATCATCAGTGCCAGAACCCATGCTGCGAGCATGCGCCGATCCTGCCAGAGTTTAAGCAGAAGCTGGTCGAGATCGATTTTCAGCAGGCGTTCGCCGGTCTGGTTATTTTCGCTGTTGTTCATTGGTTACCTCAAGATACAGTTTCTCATATTGTTTCGCAACTGCTGCCATGCCGAAATTCATTGCAATGCGCGCACGAGCTCGCTCACCAGCTGCAGTCAGTTCATGCCGGCTTCGCTTGAGCATGTTCAAGATGCCTGCAGCCAGCGCTGCAGAATTGCCCGGCGGCACAATGTCTCCGGTCTCGCCAACGATATTGGCTGAATCGCCAACATCAGTCACAACACAGGGTATGCCCAACGACATTGCTTCGCCAACTACATTGGGAAATGCTTCAGAAATCGAAGAAGAGACCAGCAGCGTGAGTTCCTGCAAAACTGCCGTGATATCGCGACGATGCCCAATCAGATGCATTTTGTCGCCGAGCTTTTCGCGTTCTATAGCTGCAACCAGTAGTTTGTTCGCGGTGCTTATTCCTTTGCCGCAAAGAACAAAATGTGCTTCTGGAAAGCTGTCTGCAACAATGGCAGCGGCTCTTATGAAATTTTCATGGTCTTTGGCCGGATGATAACGACCTATCAGCCCGATCAAAGGCGAATTGTCGCGAATATTGAGCTGCTGGCGCAGCGCGCCCGCCGATTCTGCTCTGAAGTTAACTTGTGGTAGAACAAAGCCATTCGGGATTACTCGGATTGGCGCTCGTGGATAGCCGATCTCGCAATGGGTATCAGCCGCCGCCGCTGAGCATGCTATGATTCTGGTAGGTATAAACTGCGCGACAGCCGCAGCCAGCCTGGCAATCACAACTGTTTTCAACGGGTCATTGACGAAGCCGCCGTGGCGAATACTGAAAATAACCGGCGTTGTTCCGGCGACTCGCGCAGCGAGTCCGCCAATAATGTCCGAGTAATACATCCAGGTGTGGATAACATCAGGATTCAACCGCCTGATTAAAGCAACCAGGCGGGGGAGGGCGCACAGAGCAGAAGGTATTCTGTTCATGTTCAGACTGAAAATTTCAATTCCTGACCGCGCAAGATCGGCGGCCATCTCACCAGGAGGCATAAGGGTTACGACCAGGTGGCGAAACCTGCCCGCGTCTGAGGCCTTTATCAGCCGGCAAAGCATTTTTTCTGCGCCTCCGACCGAGAGATCGCCAATTATATGCAGGCATTTTATTCTTCTGGAAGACTTGTCGCCGGTCTGAGAGATCTCGCAGTTTTCTTTTTTTGCGCTGTCAACCGCCGGCACCAGCACAGCGCGGGCGCGTGCCGACCAGGTATGTCTGGCGGTCAGGTCTGCAAAAGCATTCTCGGCAAGCCTGCTGCCAGCGCTGTTATTGGCAGCCAGCGCTCTGATTGACGCGCACCATTCTTCGGTTTTGTCGGGTTCTACCAGCAATGCAGTACTTTCGTGAACTAGTATTTCCTCGATTGCCGGCAGTCGCGATGCGATAATTGGCCGCTGGCTTGCCATGTATTCAAAAATCTTGAGCGGTGACATCCATGGCGAGATATTGCCGATGCCCTGAGAATTGGTGGTTACTTTGGCCTGATACGGTGCCAGAAGAATGTCGCACTTTTCAAGAAAGGCGGGTATCTCGGCGTGCCGCAGGTGCCCTGAAAAAAAGATGTTGTTGCTCTGGCAACGTTCATTCCAGTATGAAATCTCGCTTTGCGTGCCGCCGGCAACTCTGAACTCATAATCTTGCATGCTCGCGGCGATCTCGATTATTCTTTCAATACCTTTGCCGGGGTAAAGGCCGCCAGCGTAGCCGATGATTTTCTTTGTTTCTGAAGACGGTTGTGCTCTTTCAGGCTTCTTATCGCAAACTGATGCGGCGTCATGCGCGACCAGAACTGAGATTCGCTGCGAATGAGCGAGTTGCGGGTGTGTCTGCAGGTAATAGTCACGTAATGCCTGGTTAATCACGACCAGTTTTTTGAATTGCGGGAGTGCGAAAAGCATGCGTTCAAGCAGGCGTCTGCCGGCGTTATATGGCGCGGCATGTGCTTCGAAGAAAAGATCGACGTTAAATCTCGCCGCTGCAATCAGGGCGTAAATGTTGCGCCCATAAATCAGGTCTGGCCTAAAACCGCTATGGTCGAGCAATGATGCGGAGCGCCAGCCCGAAAGCAGGCCACCAATTGCCCACCAGGTCGGTGCTTCTACCAGGTTAATGCTGAATATTGGCTTGCAGTCATAGCAGGCAAACAGCTGTTCAACTGTCATCGTTGGTGTGCCTGGCCTGGCGAAAAGTTCGACCTGGTGCCCATTTTCTGCAAAAGCCTCGCACATTTTCAGCACCTGAACGCTGTTGGCGCTCTTCGAAGGCAGGCTTGAGCTGGAAAAATAGGCGATTTTCATGCGTTCATGCGCTTTTGCTCAAGCGGAGCAGCAGATGATGGCCGTTACACGGCTCGGCATAACGCAGCTTTGTCCAGACACGCTTCCACATAAGGTTTTCGAATAATCTGACACTGATAAACCAGAACCGGTTCTCGCTAAGCTTTGTATAAAAGCGGTAGAGTGGGTCATTACCGTTAAAAATGAATTCGCAGCTGTCTATCTGCAGGCCGTGAGATTCAGTAGCGAGTTGCTCAATGAGTGTTGCCCGATCATAATGCCGATGATGTTTCGCTGACATGGGTTTGTTATTTGTCGGCACGCCAATCAGCAGCTTGCCACCGGGCTCTGTTCTGGCAACGAGGTCAGAAATAAAAGAGGCGACGCGGTCATCTGGAATATGCTCGAGGACTTCGATACAGCTGACGAATGAAAAAGTTTCTTTTACATCGGCAAGAGCACCGCATATGAAGCGTTGTTCAGGGTTAAGAGCCTGTGCCATGGCAACAGCCCTGTTGTTGTTATCAAGTCCGGTCAGCTTGAGGCCTGCTGTATGTTGACTCACCAGCGAAATCAGCCTGCCATCGCCACAGCCGGCATCTAACAAGGTGCGGGGCTTTTCCTGCGCGATAATTGCAGCAATGTGATGCAGATAGCAAAGATAGGCGAATCCCCAGCGCAGCGACTGGTGGCGCACGAAATCGCCGCCGTCTCTGATTTGCGGCAGATAGTGATAAGGAAGCCTGTAGAGATCGTTTTGCAGTTGGTGCTTATTCATTTTTGTTGTCTGCCGCGCGGACCCGGTTATGCATCAGAGCAGTCCATGCAACGTAATAGACGACGTAAGCTGATGCCGCGCCCGTGATGCCATAACGCTGTGAAAGAGGCAGCAGCAGAATCAGATAGATTATAGTTGAAATCAGATTGATTTTAAATGAAATTTCGGGTTTGCCCCTGGCGAGCATTGCCGGCTGCAATGGCAGTCCTGCAAGTGAAACGGTGAAGGCCAGCATAAAAATCATCGAGCAGGGCATTGCCGCTGTGAATTCGGCGCCAAAGGTGAATAGAATAGCTGATTGGCCGAATAACCAGAATAAAATCATGCTGCTAAGGCCTATGCTGAGGCCAACAAGCGAAGACCTGCGGATCAGGGTTGAGAATTCGTTGTTTTTGTTGCTGGCGTGCAGATGGCTGAACTCAGTAAAAAGCGTTTGATAGAGCGGGTCAGCGATCATTGGTAAAACCTGCGCGAATTGGCGGGCAACTTTAAGAAGGGCAAGGGCAGCCGGGTTGATAAAAATCGCGGCAAGCATCTGGTCGGCCTCGCGAGTGAGCAGTTTTACCGTTGTATGCAGGTTGGTGACCGCGACATAGGATAGTAAACCGGGAAACTGCGCTCTGGCACCAGTCATAGACTGACGCATAAACCCGCTCGCGCGTTTCCAGCCAGTTGCTGATGTGGCAGTGAGTAATAGAACAAACTGCCCGACCAGAACAGCAATCAGATTGACACAGGTGAATTCATACAGCGAAAAGGCCTGATTGTAACCAATAAGAGCCCCGGCAAGACGAATGACCGGGGTTGCCATGCCAGCCGCTGCCAGCAGGCCAAATCGGTTGAACAGCCTGAGGCAGCCCGCAGCAACACTTGAACTGCCAAAAATTATCACCGGCGAGTAAAGACGCAGAAGCTCGCCAGTTGTTTCGGGCCAGCCGAGAATACCTATTATCGGGTTCGCAAGCAGCACAGCAAGACAGCAGGCGGCGATGCCGCCGATCAGATCAAGCAGAACAGAAATTTTTATAATCTGGCCGAGAGCTGTTTCGTCATTAGCCTCTAACGAGCGGCTGCCAAAGGTTATTACTGCCTGCCAGGTGTTAAAACTGAGCAACTGGCCGATGATCAGGGCAAAAGCCTGCACAAAAACCAGTATGCCATATTCCTTTGCCCCGAGAGTTCGCGCAATGAAGGCCGCAGCGGCAAGATTAAGCACGGCGTTCATGCTGCTGCCGCAGAATATTTTGGCGGTATTAACTAAAATTCTATGAAACATTTACAGTTGGCTGTCTGGCAACGCCTTGCTGCAGCTTCAGACACAGCATGCACAGCAGAAGAGAATGTATTGACCACTGGGTGCGCGTAAGCAGTGCCAGTTCCTTAGAATTCAGCAGCAGCGCTGAGAAAAAGATGAGAGAGCTGGCAGTTGCGAGATAAAGGTCGCTGCGAAAAAACTGCGCGGCAACCCGCAGTGCGAGCAGATACGGAAAAAGCATCAGCAGAGTGCCGACCAGTCCAATCGCAAAAATAGTCTTTATCCAGCCGATATCAGACGGAATATAATCCAGCTCGCCACGACCAAGATTTGATGAGCCAAAGAACAACTCTGGCCAGCTTTCGGGCAGAATAAGCATTCCAGAAAGATTTTCGACGGTGGTTCCCTTCAATTTGATTGTGTCCAGTATTTCTCTTGCCTGTGCCAATGAGTAGCTGTCGAACTTGCCAGGCATGCGTGAAGATAGCAGGGTGAATGCAATTGCTATTGCAGCCAGTATCGCAGTGCCTTTAACTATTTCCGAGATTGCACTGCCTGGTGATTTGCCATTTGTTCTTTTCCAGAGAAGGGTTGTGATACAGATCGGCAGAAAGGCCATCCCAAGCATCAGACCGCTTCTACCGCTGATCAAAATAGATACGACGAGCAACGGAGCGCCGGCGAGAAGAACCATTTTTCCGAAGTAACTTTTGCAGTCACGCAGCGTCAGCGGGAGTAAAAGCAGTCCGAGCATCTGTAAAACAGAAGTCTGCGAAAGTCCGTAGGTCAGACCTGAGATCCTGTAACCATCAAGAAAAGAAGAGGTGAGATTTACATATGATTCAGCATCAGTTATACGATAAATAGCCAGGCGCAGGCTCTGATTTAGATACATGGCGAGCATCAGGGCCGCGTGCGCGGTCAGCGCCAGGTAGATGTCGCGGATAATTATGCCGCCAAAGTCTGATTCAGAACGGCGGTAGTAAATATTTGCCAGCGCCAGCGCGCCAAAAAAATTCAGCAGCGCCCTGATCGAACGCATGGCAATCTGGGTGTCAAGCACGCCATTCATAATGACTATCGCAAGTGAATATATGCTTAGTATGCCAAGGCCGGCGGCCATTGTCAGAGTGTTGCGGTCGGCAAAAAAATAGCCGCGGATAAAGCTTGTCGCGATGAGACCTGCTGAAACCAGAAGAATGAGATCGGCCAGCAGATTTATTTTCCAGCCAAAGATAAACAGAAAGGTTATCAGGCCGGTAATTATCGAACAGAGCATTTTGCGGCCGCGGCTTTGCTGTCGTAATCTTGAATAATCTTTATAAAGCGCTCTTCGCCGTTCTTATGCCCGGGGCAAAACTCGTCTACCGCGCCTTCATAAAGAATTTGTCCATTATGGATAATGGCAATTTTGTCACATATTTCGGTAATGTCAGAAATGATGTGGGTGCTGAAAAATACCGTTTTACCAGCTTGTTTCAGTTCAAGCAGTATGTCTTTGACCAGTCGGCGTCCGAGCGGGTCTAGGCCGCTGGCCGGCTCGTCGAGAATATAAAGAGCGGGGTCATGCAGCATGGCGCAGGCTATGCCCAGTCTCTGCTGCATACCTTTAGAGAACGCTGCGACTCTCTTATGACGGTCGTCATAAAGACCAACTCTCTCAAGTATCTGCTTTTTTCTCGATGCATCGACAGTTACATTGAGCAGGCGGCCAGAAAAATCGATAATTTCGCTGGCAGTGAGCGTTTCGTAAAAAACAGGTTTTTCGGGGCAAAAGCCGATCTGGTTGAATGCTGCTGCGTCAATAGGAGCGCCAAAAAGTTCTATCGAACCAGAATCAGGCTGAATAAGGCCGAGTGCGGCCTTGATCGAAGTGGTTTTGCCAGCACCGTTCAGTCCGGCAAAGCCGTAAATCTGGCCGGCAGCTAGCGACAGGCTGACATTATCGATAGCAGCTATTCGGCCCTGGGCTTCCAGGGAAGAGCCCGGCGCCAGCGGATAGCGTTTGGAGACATTTTTGAGCTCTAAAACAGTTTGCGCCATTGTACCCCGTTGCTGCCATAAAGTATGGCTATTAACTAGCATTTCGCACCAGCAATGTCAATAAAAGTTGCCTTGCCACAGGGGGTTAAGGTTGCCGGGAAAAATGCCGATGATAATCCCGGACTAATTATATTAAAGTTGAGACCGGTTATAAAACAGAATTTGCGACGGTTTCTGCTGCTGCTGATCATTGGCCAGATCTTTCTGGTCGGTGCGATCATGCAGACAGATCAGGTTGTCTACAAAGATGTAGAAGACTGGAGCGCAGAAGATACCAGACAGCTCGACATGCGCGGCCCGGTTCCTTCTGAAAAAGATATCGAGATAGATCAGCTGAATGAAGATCAGATGCCTGAGCCATCGCCCGAAACTGTTGTCGAGGATACTCCAGTTTTGCCAGAAGTTCTTGGCGTTAAGTTCAGAAGCGAAGAAGCATACGATATTGCCGAGTTCGAATTGTCGCAGGAAGTAAAGGTTCTTAGGCGCACGCAGGGTGGAAAATTGCTGCGTATTCGCGTTATGCCGGGATTTCATAAGATAAATCCTGAATTCATCACGCAGCTGCAGAAGAAATTCGAAAAGTTTTCGATTCATCAGACCAACAGGTATTCAGAAATGGTATTCGCGGCGCGCGGCCGTATTGGCAACCCTTACACTGCTTCAGAAACTTCTGGCGTGTTCCGATTATGCGTGCCATATCAGCATGACAAGCCAAGGTTCAAGCTGCCAGTCGGTGAAAAGGTTGTCGATGGCGTAACCTATTACCGCGATCGCACGCAAACTCCCGCCGGGTCAAGTGACGTGCACATTTTGCGGGTTGAACCCTTTTCGAACGCGACCAGGCTTTTCCCAGTGCTGGCGAATGAGGGCATTGCGCAAAAAGAGACCCTGTCTTCGATGTCCAGACGTTACAGCGCGGTAGCCGGCATAAACGGCGCTTATTTCACGCCGCGTGGTGACCCGATTGGCACTCTGATCATCAATCGCCGCCTTATCAGTTCGCCGCTCTACCGCCGCTCAGTCTTTGGCATTGGCGAAGATGATACGTTGATTTTTGGCAATCCAGAATTCTCTGGTAATCTCAAGGCTGGTGGCCTGTCGATAGTCATTGACGCGGTGAATCAGCCAAGAAGAGGCGAGCAGCTGGTCGTTTACACGCCTGAATACGCGCGCAGCACGCTGACACCAGAGCGCGGCGTCGAGATCGTTCTGGTTAAGGGAAAAATAGTTGGCATTCACGATAACGACGCCTTGATTCCGCCTGATGGCGTTGTCGTGTCAGCCGGGGGCGAGAAGGCTGAGCTGCTGAAATCTCTCAGGCTGGGTCAGTCGGTCACTCTCGATTACTCGATTGACAAACCATGGAACACGATAAGACATGCGGTTTGTGGCGGCCCAAGACTGGTCAGCGAAGGTCGCAAAGATATCAATGGCCGCGAAGAAAAGTTCGACAACTCGATTATAAATGGTCGTCACCCGCGCACTGCGGTGGCCCAGACTTTCGATGGCGACCTGCTGATGATCGTGGTTGACGGCCGCTCTAAAAGAAGCGCCGGCATGAAACTCGACGAGCTGGCCGCTTATCTGAGAACCCTCGGTACCCGCCACGCGATCAATCTTGATGGCGGCGGTTCTTCATCGATGATAGTCAAGGGAAAAATCGTAAACTCTCCTTCTGACGGCAGCGAACGCCGAATTTCCAACGGCATTCTGATCACCAGCCGCTAACCCTCTGTCGCATCTGCAAGGCATTTTTTTACCGGCTGGTTGTTCATAAACCGCCCGGGCAGCTAAACTTTTTTTGCAGCAGCTTTGCGATGCTAAATGGCCAGCTGAATGGTTATGACAACTGCCTCTGGCAGAACATGATCCTGCACAAATAAAATGCTGTTGCCGGTCTTCGCTTTCGAGGGTATCATGACGATAAATTACCGACTGAGTGTTTTTTGTCTGCCGGTAACAATTGGTGCGCAATAACTTTCGGGGGTAGTAACCATCGGGTTAAAGCGTGGTTAGTCGATTGCCGTAAACGGCATTAAAAAAGGTTTCTGGTGCTACAATGCGTCTCTCATCAATGATCGCTGAAAAACGGTTGCCTGCTCTGCTGGCTATCATGCTGGCGTGCATTTTTGCCAATGCCAGCCCGGCTTCTGCCGCAAGCGTCGATATTCTCAAGATTAAAGACGTTAAAGTCGGCATGCGCGGCATTGGAAAAACCGTGGTTCAGGGCCGTAAAATAGAGACTTTCGAAGTCGAAGTGCTTGGTATTTTATCGAACAACAAGGTTAACGAGAACCTTTTGATTAACGGCAACTCCATTCTGGTGAAAGTCAGTGGCGATGTCATTCGCCGTGCTGGCGGTATCGCAGCAGGTATGAGCGGCAGCCCGGTATACGTTGACGGCAAGCTTATGGGCGGCATCAGCTCCGGCTGGATCATGACCGACCACACCGTCGGGCTGGTAACGCCAATCGAAGAAATGCTCGAAATCTGGACTTACCCCGAACTTGCCAGTCTTTCAGATGCCGCAACGCCAAAGCGCTGGTTTTTGAACAGTCCGATCAAGCTTGGCGAAAGAGTGGTCAATGCCGTTTGGGAAATAGCCTGCAACCAACCTGACAGCCTGCTGCAACCCGCTGCCGACGAGCTGGTTTTCCGTCAAGCTGCTGCCGAGGTTTACGTAGACGGTATCAGTGGCCGCGCTGCCAAGATTCTTGAGACAAAAATGTCGCGAAGCAACCTCAAGTTCGCCCAGAAATCCGAACTTAAAAACAATTCTTCGCCCGATCAAAAGGTCGAGCCAGCCAACTATGAGCCAGGGTCCTCGATCGGAATTCAGCTGGCGCGCGGCGATATTAATCTTACTACTCTCGGCACGCTGACTCATCGCAGCGAGCACCGTATTCTCGCCCTGGCTCACCCTTTTATGAAAAAGGGCCGTGTCGCTTTTTTAATGACAGGAGCCTTCATTCATCATTCGTTTTCAAGCGTCGAAATGCCGTTCAAGATCGGCGCGCCTTCTGAAATGCTTGGTATAATCACCCAGGATCGCGAAAAGGGGATCAGCGGCGAAATTGGCCGTTTCCCTGAAATGGTGCCGGTGCAGATCGATGTGCTCGACAAGGATCTACAGATTACCAGAAGCATCAATTACCAGATTGTCAAAGATCCTTCTGTATTCGGCATGGTTCTTGAGTCAACTCTGGTGCAGGCCCTCGAAGGAGTTATTGACCGCGCCGGAGCCGGTACCGCGTTGCTGGGAATCTCGCTCGACTGTGCCAACCTGTCAGGAGAACAGTATAGTTTCAGGCGTGAGAACATGTTCTATTCACGCGCTGATATTGTGCAGTCACTGATCAGCGAAGTCGGCAGCCTGATCGAAATGGTTACCGAAAGCGAAATCGAAGAGGTAATGCCGACACGTCTGCTGCTTAAGATCGAGATAGAGCGACGTCGCCGCACATTGACCATCGAAAAGGTCGAAATAAAAAATGCTCAGGTGGCTGGTGGCGGAGTGCTTGACGTTGAGGTCACGCTGCGCCCGTTCCGTGAAGGAAAGTTTGTCAGGAAGGTAAAAATCCCGATTCCCCAGGATATCGGCAAAGAAAACCTCGTTCTGACCGTGTTTGGCTTGAATACACGGGCTGATGAAGCCGAGGTCACCGATACGCGCGATGCAAGATCTTCACGTGAAGCGCGCGGCGATGAGACGCAGATTGTCGACTTTGATTCGGTTATTCGTACCTGGGCGAACTCTCCCAAAAATTCAGATTTGCTTTTCCAGCTTGCTATCGAGGGCGATGAACTCAAGAAAATCAAGCTGAATGGCAAAGAACTTGAAATTCAGCCGACCAATCTCGTTGTCACCGGCAGGGTAGATACCACTCTCACCCTGAGCGAAGAATAGTGCATCTATGCTCAGCAAAGAATTCAAAGCTTTTGTGCAAATGATTGAAAGAAGCGAATCATGTTAGTTTTAATGAATGCGTTAAAAAATACGCTCGACTCGATAGGTAAAGTGAGCATACTGTTTTTGCAGACGCTTTACTGGACTTTTCACAACCTCAGGACCGGGCGTTTTGCCTTTGGCAACCTCATTGAGCAGATGTCGCGCATTGGTGTTGATTCTCTGCTGATGGTCGCTATTACTGGTGTGTCAACCGGAGCGGTTCTCGTCGTTCAGATCGGTTATCAGTTCGCTCAAATGGGCGCGCAAAGCTATGTTGGTGGCGTCGTCGCCATGTCTATGGCCAGGGAACTGGCTCCGATTCTTACTTCTATTGTTGTCGCCGGTCGCGTTGGCAGCGCTATTGCCGCCGAACTTGGCACTATGAAAATTACCGAACAGATCGACGCGCTCGAAACCATGGCGACCAACCCGGTCGAATACCTTGTTGTTCCGCGTTTCTGGGGCTGCACGATCATGTTGTTCGTTTTGACCATCTTTACCAACGTTGTCGGCATGATCGGCGGCTCGATCGTCGCGGTAAATCAGATCGGGCTCACGCTGGTTTCTTTCCGAGACTCTATTCTGCACATGCTGCAGATCCAGGATCTGATGGGTGGGCTTATCAAGGCCACCGTGTTTGGCAGTGTTATTGGTGTTATTGGCTGTTACAAGGGCTTTACCACCGAGGGCGGCGCCGAGGGAGTCGGTCAGAGCACAACCAGTGCGGTTGTTGTCTCGATAATGCTCATTCTGGTAGTGAACTATTTTCTCACTGTCGGCATCAACAATTTCTGTGTGGCTTATCTGCAATGATTATTGTATCAAACGTTCACAAAAGCTTCGGGCCAAAGCAGGTTCTCAGAGGCGTAAATCTCAAGATTTACGACGGCGAATCGCTGGTAATTCTTGGACCTTCCGGATGTGGCAAAAGCGTGCTGCTCAAAAACATCATTGGCCTGATGAAGCCTGACAGTGGCGAAGTGCTCATTGACGGCGAAGATATCACGCGCTTCGACCAGAAAAAACTTGATGCACTGCGCATGCGCATGGGCATGCTTTTTCAGTCTGCTGCCCTTTTTGACTCGCTTAATGTCGAAGAGAATATCGCCTTTGGCCTGCGCCGCCACACCAGGCTTACTGATCGCGCCATTCATCATCTTGTCTCTGAAAAGCTCGAACTGGTCGGCCTGCCTGGCACCAATTATCTTATGCCCTCAGAACTTTCCGGCGGCATGCGCAAGCGCGTCGGCCTGGCCCGCGCCATCGCCATGGAACCAGAAATTATTCTTTATGACGAGCCAACTACCGGTCTCGACCCGATAATGACCTCGGCGATCGACGAACTGCATCTGAGCCTCAAAGAGCGGCTTGGCGTAACATCGATCGTGGTTACCCATGACCTTAAGTCTGCCTACCGAGTCTGTGACCGCATTGCCCTGCATTATGGCGGCCAGATTGTAGAAATAGGAACCCGAGAAGAAATAATCAACTCACCCAACCCTGTCGTGCAGCAGTTTATACGCGGCGAAGCTCAGGGCCCGATGACTCTGCTATAGGGATACAGGAGAAGCCAATGAAATCGACAACCAAAGTAGGAATAATGACTCTGATGGCAGTTGCACTGCTTTCATACATGGTGTTTGTAATCGGTGACCTGAGTTTTACCGAGCAGGGCTATAGCTTTGTTATCAGTTTTTATTCAGTAAACGGCCTGAGCAAGGGTTCTACCGTGTCGATGTCTGGCGTCAAAATCGGCAAAGTTACCAGCATTGAAATTCGCGATGACCAGGTTTACGTTTACGTATATATCCAGGACAAGAAAATGCACATCAGGCGCAAAAGCACCTTTACCATTTCAACTGCCGGCCTGATGGGGGAAAAATTTGTCGAAATCATGCCGACGCGCGATTATTCTTCGCCTTACGTCGCTGATAACGAGGTCGTTCCCGGAACTGACCCGACACGCATGGATGAACTGTTCGAACAGGGCAACGTGCTGATTCAGAAACTGCAGGAACTCACCGCGTCAGCCAAAGATATCATCGGCGATCCCGAACTCAAGGAAAACACCCGCATAATGTTCAGAAACGCCAGAAGCGCATCTGACAGAATGAATGATATTATCGGTTCGATTCAGAAGCGCTCTGACAGCATTGCCGAAAGTCTCGACAGCATTCTCAAGCGCGTTGACACCGAAATTATAAACAATCGCGATGATATCAGAGCCGTTGTTGCTAACTTCAGATTGCTGAGTGACCGCCTGTCAAGTATGACCGAAGACTCGCGCACCGACATTCGCGAAATCGTCGGCAACGTGCGAAGTGCTACTGACAAGCTCGACAGCATGATCGAAGAACTCAATCGCAACAACAAAATGACTGATGATCTGCGCACCATGATCGACTCGCTCAGAGACGCTTCCGACAATGCCAAAGTCATCACTCAGGAAGTAAAAGAAATCGTCGCCGACAAGGAAATCCGCAAAAAGATCAACACCGGCCTTGACGATGCCCACAAGCTGGCACAGGCTGTCGACAAGGTGTTTCTCAATATCCGGCAGACCCGTGTTGACTTCAAGTATCTGCTCAGATACCACGAAGAAACCGAGTCGTTCTTCTCAGACTTCATTGTCGATCTTTACCCAAGCGACAAGACGTTTTACCGTTTCGGTGTTGACAATGTAGGCGGCGACGACGCGTTCAGTTTCATGGTGGCCAGAGATGCAAACACTTCGCTGGTTAAGCGCGCCGGCGTCATCAGCTCGAAGGTTGGCCTTGGCTTTGACTATTATCTTGCTGATGTTATTCAGCTTACCGCCGATTTCATCGATACTACCAATTCAGAGATCCGCCTCAAAGCGGGTTATCTCATGACTGACAACATCAGGTTTGAGCTGCGCATCGACGATGCGATGGACAAGAGGGATGTGAACTTCGGAATTGAATATAAATTCTAATTTCTCGGTAAAATACATGCATGTCCGCGACCATATGCTGGACAAGCCAAGGGTTTTGCTGGTCACCACCGGCGGAACCATTACCATGCTGCGTGGTGCCAACGGCAGTCTGTATCCCTGTGAAGACGCAGGGAAGCTGCTTGAGTATATTCCAGAACTTAGCATGCTGGCAGAGATCGACATTCTGCCGCTCGCCAGTGTCGATTCAAGCGACATTACACCGGCGACCTGGCTGACCATCGCCAACGCTGTTTATCAGCGCATGAAAGAATATGACGGATTCGTGGTGACGCATGGCACCGACACCATGTGCTACACTGCTTCTGCGCTTTCATTTATGCTGCAGGAACTCAGCAAACCCGTAATATTAACCGGTTCGCAGGTTCCGCTCGAAGAAATTGGCTCAGATGGCCGGTCGAATCTCATCAATGCGGTTCGTGTGGCGATATCAGATCTTGCCGAAGTCGCTGTTGTTTTTGGTTCGCTCATTATTAGAGGAACTCGCGCCAAAAAAACTTCTGTTTTCGATATGCAGGCATTTGTATCCGTTAACGATGTGCCTCTTGGCACCATCGGACTGGCCATAAAATTCAGCAGCTTCGCGAAAACACGCGGCCGGCGCAAGCCTATGCTGCGCACTTCCCTTAACGAGAATGTCGCATTGATTCCGGTTTATCCTGGTATCAGGCCTGAAATCATCGATTACATAGCGGGCATCCATGACGGTATTGTGCTCGAAGGCTATGGCGCCGGCAATATTCCTACCAGCGGTGAAAAGTCGCTGATTCCGGCGATAAGCTCGGCAATAGCACGCAATGTGCCGGTTGTTGTCTGCACGCAATGTATTGTCGGGTCAACCGAGATGGAGCTTTATCAGGTCGGGCGCGCGGCACTTGAGGCTGGCGCGATTCCGGCCATGGATATGACGCCCGAAGCGACGCTGGTTAAGCTGATGTGGGTGCTCGGGCAGACAGACGATATGGGTTCAATCGAATCGATGATGCAGAAGTGCTTTGTTGGCGAACTTCACGAGGTTAGCTGAATTTGAAAACATGCCCGGAATGCCATAAGCCGATTACAGTGTCGCTGCTTTTCTGCACTACCTGCGGTGCTGATCTCAGTCAGCCGGCAAAGGTGCGTCGCGAGCGAATTTTGTTCGTGTTAACGCCATTTTTTTTGATTCTCATGGGCATAACACTTGGCGTCGAATTTAAGCTTGCTGACGCGGTAGACAATGGTATGGCCTATGGTGGCGCCCTCGCCATGCTCTATCTTTTCTCGGCCATGGTTTTCTGGGCTACCACCAAAGCATTCAAGCTGCCGTCTTTGCCTGAGAGTTTCTGGCAGGCCGGGCTGATCTCGACAGTCAACTTTGTCTTGTGCAGTCTGCTCGCGTTTTTGATCAGTGAGGTTTTTTCTGAAAAAGTAATCATGGCAGTCGGGCCCGCGAGGTATCACTATGCGGTGCTCGAAACCCTCGTGGTCGTATTTCTGCCGGTGTTTTTTTCAGGTCTGCTCGCTGTTTCGGCGCGGGCGCGAGTAACGAGGTTCCCTGAGAGCGCCCCAAAACCCTTTTTAGGATTTTTGTTTAAACACGCTCTCGTGCTTATTCCTTTTGCAGTAGCGTTTTTAACAGCATTCATCAGTTTTGCCCAGCCTGCCGCGCTTCGTGCCACCGTGCAGGCGCGGGTGCTCTATGAATTGCAGGCCGCTGATGTCGCGCTGGATATTGTAGATGCAGCGTTGGCTGCTGATGAAAGCTATGCTCAACTGCATTTCATGAAAGGCATTCTGATTCTTGATTTTGTCAGCACAAAGTATCGCGCGACCGACTCGGTAAAGTCTTTTGAACGTGCCAATGAACTGAAACCTGCGGTGCCAACCTGGTTGTATTTTCTGAGCATGGCATATGACCGCGAAAGAGACGGTCCAGCGGCTATTGCAGCTGCGACTCAAGCAGTTGATCTGCTGCCGCAAGACTCTTCCCTGTGGCAGCATCTTGGCGATCTTAACATGAAGTATAATAACGGTGCGGCAGCAGTAACAGCTTACAAAAAGGCTTTCGAGCTGACACCAGATGACCCGAAACTGCTCAATAATCTCGCATACGCAATGCTTGAGCTGAATATGGAGCTTCCACAGGCGCTCGAAATGGCGCGAATGTCTGTCGAGTTGTTGCCCGGTTACAGCTTCAATCTTGATACCCTTGCCTGGGCCTATTATAAGAATTCGCAATACGCCGAGGCCCTCGAAGTAATGAGCGATATTTTTGCCGGTCGCAATGAGGTCTCCCCTGAAATTGACTTTCATTATGCCGTTATTCTGCAGGCCATGGGCATGCTCAAAAGTCCGCTCGAAACTTTCGATAAACTGCTGGCGCGGCCCGAAGTCGCGGCTGACCACAAGTTTTTTCAACAGGTTTATCAGGCGCGACTCGCGGCTGAAAAGTCAGCATCTGGCACAGTTTCGCCTGAAGAGCTTAATAAAGACGAAACAACTGCCGATAAAACGCCAGAACAGCCAGAGCAGGCCGGGCAAAATCCTGCCGCTGCCACACTTGATGCTGAATCAGCGGTTGACCTGATAGAAGGAGACTAGAGCGATGAATAGTAGTATTGGCAAAATACTTGTCTGCGCTTCGTTCATCGCTTTTTTGCTGGTTGTGGGTCTGCCTGCTGAGTCACAGGCGGTTTTACACATAGATACCAGCTATAGCGGCAAGTTTCGCAATACGCCGGGCTACTCTAAAATTCTGGCTGATCTGCCATTTGTCTATCAGGAAGCTTTTCAGAAAATCGAACGCTCACTCGGAATTCCGGGACGCGAGCAGATGTATGTTGTAGTAATGTTTTCTGACCACCTAACTTATAAAGGCTTCAGACTTCGTGGCAAACGCCAGTCGATTCGCACCGCCAACCGCACCGTCGTTCACTACATTCATCTTGACCTCGACTTTCTGATTAACGGCCAGGCAACGTTGTTCGAAGAGATGACCCATGAAATGACCCACGCGGTTATGGCTGATATCATGGGTCTGCGCGAATATGACAGCCTGCCGATGTGGATCAAGGAAGGCACCGCTGTTCATGCTGCCGATCAGGGGCAGGCGCGCATCAGGGCGCTCACCCGGCGTGGTTTCGACATAAACGCAATTGGTGGTGAAGACGAAAACATTGAAGGCAACCCGATTTCACTCGAAAAATATGTTGAGAACTATCTCAAGATAAGATTCTTGCTGAAAACCTTTGGCAGCAGTGCTCTGCATCGATTTGTCAAGCGACTGATGAAGTCCGGCGATGTGCACCAGGAGCTGACGGCCTGCTTTAACGGTCTGACCGAAGAAGTCATGAATCAATATGCGCAGGACTTTATCAAGACCACATTGCTTGATAACGTGCGGCCAGTTGCTTCAGCTGAAAACCTGCAGCGTGGTATAAGGTTCTTCGATGAAGGTGAATATCTTTCAGCCCGCCTTGCACTTACCGACGCGCTTTATGGCGGTCTTAACGACAGCGAGTTTCAGACTGCCGCCTATCTGCTGGCCGAATGTTACATTCAGGAACGCAACCCGCAGGGTGCTCTCAATCTGCTTAAGCAGTTCAAGCCAGATCCGCGCAATGTGCCGGTAGACCGCTATGAATTTTTGAGTGCCTATTCAGAATACGCCATGGGTCTGGTTACCAACGCCTATTTCGGTTTTAAAAAGGCGTTCGAGACCTCGACCAACAAAGCGGTTCAAGAAGGCGCCCTCTATTACATCATCAGGATTCTTATCGAGCTCGGCAATCGCACCGAGGCTGACCGCGTCATGGTATTGCTGCGTCAGCAGTTTCCCGAGAGTAATTACCTCATCCTCGCCGGCCGCGTCCTTTCATCACGTTAAATACCTGATCCTATGTCAACATTGAACGAATCGTTCCGCTGGTAAAAGATGATTCAAAATTACTTTTTATAAAAGCGTAAACAAGGGCGTAGGCAGGTTTTTTGCACACGAGGTGCTTATGCCGGGCGGCTCAGGATGGAGATCGCCCGGTCCCATGCGCGGAAGCTTTTTTGCACAA
>PGYB01000008.1 GCA_002839445.1 Candidatus Riflebacteria bacterium HGW-Riflebacteria-1 | reverse complement strand
GATGGGAATTCGATCGTTTGAATCAGCAATTTAGCAGCAGGGTCGGCGAACCAGAGAATCCCTATTGTCTGGAAACCTGGATGGCATAATCATGAAATTCCTGGGATCGACCCCCTGGTTCTTCTTCCGCCATGTAAACTTGAGGTTTCAATTTGCAGTCTCAAGTTTTGGAACTTGCTCTCTGAGAGGTGCTCTAAAGAATTGGGCAAGGTCGTAAGCACATTGCGGTCAGAAAAATGCATGGTGCTGTCATTGTTGAAACAGATATCCTGGTTGCCGAATAAAATCATAAGGTTTACTATTGCTGCATAAGCAGTTTAGAGTTGTCGATGATAAAAAACTGCTCCAGGGGTTCCAGTGAGCGCTTTTAAACCGAAATTCACAATTACCAATCGCATGACCGCTGCTATCACACAGATAGAGCGTGCGCGTGGTTTTCTCGAAGCAGCCAGACTTTCTGATGACTGGCTTCGGGATATGAGCAATCAGGCTTTGGTTAAGGAAGCGCATCATACAACCCATATTGAGGGAACCCGTTTAACCCTTGATCAAGCTGAGCGAATCTGGAATGGAGAACATCTTCCAGAGGCTGACCCTGACGACACAAGAGAGCTTCTTAATTATCGCTCGGCTTTTGAATTTGTTTCTGAATGCCTTTCTGCTGGCGATCCCGTCACTGAAGGCATGATTCGCGAAATTCACCGTAGACTTGTTGATGGGGTTCGCGGTGGTAGCGCTGCTCCCGGCGAGTATCGCCACATTCAGAATTACGTTGTAAACTCTTCAACGAAGAAGGTGATTTATACTCCGCCTACGGCAGTTGAAATTCCGATAATGATGTCTGAGCTTGTCAAATGGCTTAATTCGGGCCTGGATATTCACCCTGTTCTAGTAAGTGGAATTGCCCAATTTCAGCTGGTTCACATTCATCCTTTTCTTGACGGTAATGGCAGAACTTCGCGTCTTCTTTCAACCTTGTGCCTGTACAAGGCGGGGTATGATTTTAAGCGCCTGTTTACTATCAGCGAATACTATGACCGTGACAGATCTGCTTTCTACAAATCTATCCAGAGTGTGCGCGACAACTGTATGGATATGACCAGCTGGCTTGATTATTTTATTACAGGTCTTGAAACGCAGATGATTGAAGTCCGTGATCGTGGAGAGCAGGTAATTCGGCGGGATGTACTGGTGAATAAACATGGTTTGAATCATCGACAGGCCAAAGCAGTAGACTACCTTTTGCAGCACGGCAAAATGACGATTCAGGATTTTGAAAAGTTGTGTCCAGAAACCAGTCGTCGAAGTCTACAGCGAGATTTAAAAGTTTTGATCGATAAAAAACTTCTTTCCGGGGAAGGTTCGACTCATCACCAGGAATACAGGCTGTTTTGAAAGTTTGCGACATTTTCGCGACAAAGTTTGCGACATTTTCGCGACAGATTTACGACACAACTGTCTGTTCACTGGGCCGGTAGTGTGTGCCATATCTACTCATGGCATTGAAAGCAGCATAAATGCCATTCCGTTTGACTCACCTGACTCTGTAGTTCAGGCGCACATAAAATTCAGCAGCTGCGGACGTGGATACATTCCTGTTCGGGCCGCCTCCAATGCGCAAATCCTCGTCCAAGACGAGGGTTTTGTGCTTTTAGAAAGGGTTTTAGTAGATTTTTTGTTGAGGAACTCTGTCTCGAAAATCAACTCAGACTATTTTGATTCCCACAGCATTTCCTGAGCCTCTTTCTGGTTTTCTGAACCAGATAGTTTTATAATGACGCAAACATGCGTCGGAGCAATACCTTATGGTGAGCAAATCGCTGGTAAAAAATGATTCTGGAGATATAATCGACAAAATTCTGACCATACGAGGTTAGCGCGTAATGCTTGATTCTGATCTGGCACTATTGTATCAGGTTGAAACCAAGGCGCTTAAGCGTGCCGTCAAGCGCAACATGGAGCGCTTTCCCCCAGATTTCATGTTTGAACTGACTAAGGAAGAAACTAACATCTTGAGGTGCCAGAATGGTACCTCAAGTTGGGGAGGTTCGCGATATTTACCTTATGCCTTCACAGAGCAGTGCGTAAAAAGCCATGGATACAGCATAAAGTTTCCGTGGGCAGACATGTGATATAATAATTTCGTCAGAATACTTATGAAAGTGCTTGAATAAAGTGGATAAGAACCAGGACGCGAAGATATTTGTGAGTGATCTGCTGCGCGGCCAGAAGACGGGTGTTCTCGCGACCTGTAGCAACAACATTCCGCATCTGTCGGTGGTAGGATTTGCTTTCAGCGCCGACTTAAAAAGAATTTTCTTTGCCACGCCTTTCGCCA
This sequence comes from Candidatus Riflebacteria bacterium HGW-Riflebacteria-1, assembly GCA_002839445.1. GTDB lineage: Bacteria > Muiribacteriota > Ozemobacteria > Ozemobacterales > Ozemobacteraceae > Rifleibacterium. The sequence continues at coordinate 153,978 of PGYB01000008.1, read as the reverse complement.
CAATCAAATTCAAAAATATTCAGCAGAATCCCTCGGTTGAACTGCTTCTTGACAACAGGAAAAATATTGCCGACGATTTCAGCAGCGCTGTTGCCTGTGCATGCGCCGGCCAGGCAACTGAGATTTCCGGCGACAGTCGTAATTTTGCGCACCAATTGATGCTTGAGAGGCACCCTGAGCTGGTAGACTTTCTGAGATCACCAACCTGTTCCATTGTAGAGATCAGAATCTTCCGATACAGCCTTGTTAAAAGGTTTCAGGAAGTAACCGACCTCTTTATGGAAGAACCTGAGTGAAACGTATTGTAAAAATCTCCCGTGAGTTGAACAGTTCTGTCAGCCAACTGGGAGGCAAAGCCCATGCATTGAAACAGCTGATGGGAAAGGATTTTCTCATTCCTGCCAGCTACTGCATAACAACCTCGGCGTACCGTGAATTTATAAATCAAAACGGTCTCGAGGCACGTATCAGTTTTGAGCTGTCAAGAAAATCACTTTCAGACTGCCGCTGGGAAGAGTTCTGGGACATTTCATTGCGAATTCGCAATCTGTTTTTGCGCCAGAAACTTCCGGCGGCAATGGCAAAAGAACTTGAAGAAGTTTACCGGCATGAATTTTGTGATATGCCGTTAGCAATAAGGTCGTCATCAACCGTTGAAGACTCCTCTAACCGTTCTTTTGCAGGTCTTCATGAATCTCATATTGGTATCTGCAGCCTGGGCGATCTTGAAGAAAAATTAAAGCTCGTCTGGGCTTCGCTCTGGTCTGATGCCTCACTTTCTTATCGCAGCGAGCTTGGTCTGAGCCTGGAGAGCAGCAGTATGGCGGTTCTGCTTCAGCCCGTAATATGTGGAGAGGTTTCTGGAATCTGCTTTACCTGCAATCCTCTAAACAAAAGTCAGGCGGTCATTGAGGCGGTATATGGCTTGAATCAGGGCCTTGTCGATGGAAAAATTGAACCTGATCGCTGGGTGATTGAGCGACAAAACTTTGGCCTGATAAAATTTACTGAGGCCAAGCGCGGAAACAAGTTTCAGACAACCCCTGATGGCATCACCATGCTGAAAGTTTCGGCAACCGAAGCAGCCGAACCGCCACTTAACGATAAGAGCGTGCAAAGTGTTCTGCAAATGGCAATGCGGGCTGAGAATAATTACCAGATGCCTCAGGACGTCGAGTGGACAATTGAAAACGGCGATCTTTTCCTGTTGCAGTCAAGACCGATAACGACAACGCGAAAGCCAGACCCCAAAACTGACAGGAGAGAATGGGACATAAGTCTCAAGCGCAGTTTTGCAAACCTTTGCGACCTGCGTCAGCAAATCGCGCCAATTCTTGAAAAGATGGCTTCCGAAGCTGCTGAAATTCTGAGAATAGATCTTAGAACCCTGAATAATGACTCTCTGGTAGAGCACTTTCATCTGGCAACGCAACGGTTGCAGCACTGGACGGATGTTTACTGGGAAATTTTCATTCCATACGGCCATGGCATGCGATTTTTCGGCCAGATTTACAATGAAACTATGCTGCCGGAAGACCCTTACGAGTTTGTAACTCTGCTTCAGGCAAGCGAAAACATGGCAACGCGCCGCAACAGAGAGTTTAATGAGCTGGCGCGCATGATTCAGCGAGACGGCAAGGCTATGAGGTTGATAGCTGAAATGAAGTCCGCCGGTCTTTCTGCCGCGATAGTTGCCCAGATGCAATTGCTTGTCGATAAATACGCCATGTCGCCGCGCATCATGGCAATGGAAACTGGCGACAGCCATTCGGGCAAGTTTCTAAGATTCCTTGCAAAAGTTCCTTTGTCTCAACAGAAACAACCAGTGAAACGCGATGACGCAATAGCCAGGCAGCTTGAGGAAAAATTTCTAATGCAGTTTCCAGCAGGTGAGAAAAGGCGCCAGGCTGCTGAGATTCTTGAGCTGGGTCGTCACAGTTTTATTTTGCGCGATGATGACAATGTCTACCTTAATCGCTTTAAAAACGCTGTTGAAGTATGTACTGATGAGCTGAGGCGAAGGGTTTCAGCCTTTATTCCTGACAATATTACTGACTTTTCAGATGCTGAGCTTGCAGAAAAACTTTTAAACTCTGACTTCACGCCATCGGCAAAAATTACGCGCACAGAATCTTGTCAGAAAAATACAACAACTCGTCTGGTGCGTAAACGACAACTGCTTGGTCAGCCGGCTGGGCCAGGTTTTGCTTCTGGCCTGGCCAGGGTCTTGAGGAGCCATGAAGACATTTTTGAAGTGAAAAGGGGCGAGATAATAGTCTGCGATGCTATCGGGCCTGAGATGACTCTGGTTGTGCCATTAGCCGCCGGCATTATTGAACGCCGCGGTGGCATGCTCATTCACGGCGCAATTATTGCCAGAGAATATGGTATCCCATGCATAACTGGCATTCCATCTGCAACAGAAGATATAAACAACGGAGATCAGATCTCAGTCGACGGCTACCTCGGAATAGTTACGGTTAGAACACTAAACGCAAACTAAGTTTGAAGGGGTGCCGATTATCCACAGCCGTTTGGATTTTAAAACCAGGCTGCCTCCAGCCAGATTCCAGCAGCAATCCGCAATTGAGCTTGCGCAGATCAGGAACACCCATTCTTCTGAAAACCATGCAAAGGTCAGTCGATTGTCAAAAACGTCCAGAAACGCTTCACTCCCCAGAATTACGGCTGGGTATCGCGCTGTGTCTTACCTTCCGAGGAGTCCGTCCCTGATCCTGGGCAGGCCCGCATTATTGCCGATGTAAATGGAAAACAGGGCGTCGGCAAAGTCCTTTCCAGGGATTGTCCCACAGACCTTGCCTTTCATCGTCACTGTGGTTCCTTTTCCGGGAATGTAGGTGAAGATCATTTTTTCTCCCCTTTTCATTTCCTCAGAATGAAAAGCAATGAATTGATCGACTTTTTCCCCCTGGTAATTATGCCTGGTAAAGCTCTCTTTCCAGGCATCGGTCAGTTCTTTGCGGCTGACTCTCGAGTGAAGAAAATGCGTAACCAGGTGACGGGGAGTGTCGCTTGCCAGTATGGCTTCTGCGTCCTGGGTCTTGTTTAACACGTAGAGACCGGCTGCGTAGATGTTGAAGTTCATGAACAGGACCCGCTCTGAGCGAAGGGCCAGGCCATTAAGGGTGAGTTCGGTTCCCTCTATGGAAATGGACTCTTCAAACTTGACCCCGGCTCTTTCGCGGGCTTGGGCGGGGTTGCCGGTGAGAGAGAAAAAAAGCGTCAGGACGATACAATACAAAAGACAATTCTTCATGATATGGCAACTTTTCTTCAAATGTTCGGGTCTACCTTTCTGCTGAGTCGCCTTGCTATCAGCGATTTGTAGAGAAATGGCGCGGTTTTTTCAGTAATGCAAGTATGATTCAGGGATGTCCGGCTGGTCAAATGAATAGCCGTTACCAATGCGCAGATCCTTGCCTGTGACGGGGATTTCTAATCGCTGTTTGCCTTTATGTATTGAGGGTACGCTAATCCGGCTTCTTCAATTTTTTTTGCGAGTTCGGGGTATTTCTGTTCCAGGAAAGCATGTCTTCCCTTTTTGTAAGGCCTGAGTTGGGCAACTTCAAAAATTAGAGTCGCAGTTAGAGCAACCTTGGGATATTTGCTGTTGCCTAAGTCTTTAAGTCTCACTGTGTCTTTATGTGAGATGCGCGTCTGAATGAAAATTTTAAAGATTTCATCCAATTGATTGCGCTCTTCAGTTCTCAGATTAGATAAAATATTACATTTTTTACAGGTGTGGAGAGAGTGGCTTTTTTCAGTAAAGGCCGACTCTGGTTTAGGCTGGTTGCAAATTCTGCATATATATTCCATTTTTTAAATTCCTGTTTTTATTAGTCGCGGGACATTTGATTTCTGCTACAAGCGGAATCATTTTTACAAGTCTCGAAAAATTGCTGTTCTACTGGTAATATAGATGTGTTTAGGCTTATAGACAACAAAAACGTTTTAATCGCTCAGGGGATAACATTGTCTGAGCTGGAAGTCACAGTTACTGACTGAAGTTGTGGACGGACTACTTGCCTGCGGCCTCAAGCATTTTCCATAAGGGTTCCCCGAACTCGGCAAGTGTTACGAAAACGGCAAATGCTATGCCAGCGAAGAGTAATGCCATGCCGATTTCAACAAAAGTATCGACGATGGTGTGGGCTTCGTGTCGAACACAGTTTAGCCCTGCAGCCCTGACAATTCTCTCTTCAGGGGCGTCGATAAAACGGGCGCCGGTTATGTCACTGAGTTTTCTGGCAAGCTCTTTCTGCTTGTCGAAGGCCTCTTTGATATAATCACTCATTGGCAAGAGCTCTCCGTTGGTGGTCAGAATAAAGACAGCATATTCCCACCAGACGGCATGCTTTGATTTTTTATGCTTGCCACCGCTTGTAATAAGAGAAATTTCGTTGAAACGGCATACTGTAGACACTTTTCGAAAGAAGAAAAATTTAAAATGGTAGAGGATGCGTTCTCCTGTGCGGTCAACAATGTAGTAATTGTCAGTATTAAAATAAAGGCTGCCAAAAACAACCAGAGACATGCATCCGGCCGAAAACAGGAGCTTTGACTTGAAATTGACAGCTTTTTCTAAACCTATCAAGCCGGCAAGAATAAAGAAGCAACTGATTATGGCCGCCCACATGAAAAAAGTTTCAAGCGGCGTTTTAAGCTCAAGCTTTAATTCATCAGGAATTTCAGACATTTCGTTCTTGTCTGCCTGCTCATTGAGTGTTTTCATGTGTTCTTTCCTTGCTGTTCAATTCGGCACTCTATCGTTATGGTCGCTGCCTTTGCCATGATATCCCCTTTGCCTTATCTACAGCGCTGGGCCGGTGAAGCGCAATAGCATCTCTTTGATTTTTTCTGCGCTTATCGGCTTGGTGACAAAGTCATTCATGCCTGCCGCCAGTGATTTATGCTTCTCTTCGAGTGAACTGTCGGCGGTTAAGGCTATGATCGGAACGCGTCTTTCGGTTTCCTGCTCAAGTTGTCGAATTTCTCTGGCAGCCTCAAAACCATCCATTTCAGGCATTTGTAAGTCCATGAAAATCAGCGCCGGGTTTTCCTGCTGCCAGAGCAAAACCGTCTGCAAGCCATTTCTGGCACAAATAATTGTGGTACCGGGAAGAAGTTTTTCGATGATTGCCCGCAGCAGAACAAGGTTTACCTCGACATCATCTGCAATCAGAATTTTAAGAGTTTCAGGCTGAATGAGGTCAATTGTTGGTGAAATAGCGGGGCGCGAATGCTCAATGGTAATCCGGTCAGACTGGTTTGCCGCGCAAGGTGGTTTTACTGGTTCAGCCTGGCCGTAGCTGCCTGAGCAGACCATTTGCAGGCAATGATAAAGTTCATCAGCTTTTACCGGCTTGGTGAGGCGCAATTTAACGCCAAGTCGGTCGCAGGCTTGATGAAACTTGTTATCTTCAAGATCTGAGTGCAGCAAAACAATTGTAAGCCCATTCTTTGCCAGATCCGGGGCGGTTGTGAGTGCTTCAACGAATGCCAGCCCATCCAGTTCGGGCATGTTAAAATCACAGATGAGAACATCAAAAACTTCAGAACCGCGCAGAACAGTCAGGCCTTCGTTGCCGCTCGCGCATGCCCGGCAGGCAATTCCCCAGCTGGCCAGCATGTGCTCGATGTTTGTACTGCTGTTTTTGTTGTCATCAATGATCAGGCAATTGACGATCTTGGCGAAACTGGCATCAGCAACCAGACTACTGCCGGCAGAGACTTTGCAGGTCAGGTCGAAGCTGAAGGTCGCTCCACAGCCCTTTTCGCTGACAAAGCTTATTGACGATCCCATCTTCTGGGCAAGCAGTTCGGAAATAGTTAATCCCAGTCCGGTGCCACCAAATTTTCTGGTAGTCGAGCTGTCTGCCTGAGAGAAAGCTTTGAACAGTTTGCTTTGCTGCTCTTTGGCGATACCTATGCCAGAATCCCTTACGCTGAACCTGAATGTTCCGGTCGATTCGCCGGCGGCTGTGTATCGAGCCTTGAGCTCAATTTCACCGCGCGCAGTGAACTTAACCGCGTTACCCAGCAGATTGGCGAAAATCTGCTTGAGCCTGACCGGATCAATATGCGCTAGCCTTGGCATGTTGTGGTCTATATCCAGCAGAATTTCAAGATTTTTTTCGCAGGCAGGAAACCTGATTATGTCTATGCTCGCTTCAAGCAGATGAATCATGCTGGTCCATACCAGTTCAAGGCTCATCATTCCAGATTCAATTTTTGAAAAATCAAGAATGCCGTTGATTATGCCAAGAAGCAGATGTCCTGAAGCATTGGCGTTTCTGACGTGCTGCTCCTGCAACGGGTTTAAAGGAGTGGTTTTGAGCAGTTCAGTGAAGCCGATTACGCTGTTTAAAGGAGTTCTGATTTCATGGCTCATGTTCGCCAGAAAGACGCTTTTGGCTTTGCTGGCTTTTTCGGCTGCTACTTTGGCTTCGCGCAATTCTTCCTGGGCAAGCTGGCGTTCGGTTATATCTTCAAGTGTCATGAGAATGCCACCTACTTTGCCGTTGCTGTCTAACAGAGGAATTCTCGAGGTGTCGAGCCAGAAAGTTTTGCCGTCAGGACCGGTTTTACTGCTGACCTGGTGGATTTCGGCAACCCCTGAAGAAATTACCCGCATGTCGTTGGTTCTCTGTTTATGAGCCTCTGCATTGTCAAAAAAATCGAAATCGGTTTTTCCGGCAATCTCGTTGGGGCTGTTGACGCCAAAAAAGTTGGCGCCGTTGTAGTTGCAGCCAAGGTAAACTGAATTGCAATCCTTCCAGAAAATATGCTGCGGGATACTGTTCATGACCAGTTCGAGCATTTTTTGTGAATGCGTGAGACTATGCTCGGTTTTTTCATGGTCAAGACAGGCTTGAGCGGCTACCGCCAGCTTTTTCATCAGCAGTTGCAGTGACAGACACAAGCTGCTCGAAAGATCGGCGCCGTTTTTCTGCAACACCAGAAGGCCAAAGTCAGGCAGTAGAAACACTATGTGATTTTTGCCAGCTTCCTGGTGTGAGAAAGGTGTTGCTCCGGCGAGCGTTGCCAAGGCCGCATCGTCAGCAGGAAAAGCAAAATCCCTGATGAAATTGCTTCGAGAAAATGAACGCGGAATACAAATCTCGCGAAACCAGTAAAATTCACTCAGATTGTTGCCAGGCAAATGTGACAGCTTATCAGCATCTGATTGTGCCTGATGTGGATTGCGCCTGAAGCGCCAGATTTCGCCGGCCGAGCAGTTCAGCGAACGCATGATGGTGGTAAGAGTCTCGCGCAGCATTGGAGCAAGTTTAAGCGTGTTGCCTATTGACAATACGATCTGATAAAGAATTTCAGTTTCTTGCAAATATGCCATTTCAGCCGTTTTTAACGCTCTGCTTAAGATTTGTCAGAAAAAATGCCAATAACAGTTGTCTTGTTAAAGAACTCAAGGTAATCGCGCCCGTTATTGGCGATTTCGCCCAGAGTCATCGCGCCGAACATTTTGTGAGAACCGGCTGCTGCTGAGAGTTCTTCCGCGATTCTGTCCTCCAGAAAAAGCACGCGGGAAATGCAATCTATGATAAAAGCGTTTGCAGACTCCGGCAGGTCTGCGACATTGCTTTCAGCCAGTTGTCGCGCCTTGATTGCGGCTTCAATAAGCGTTTCTGGTCGACCGTTAAGCAGTCTGACAAAACTTCCTGCCGGGATTTCTCCGACACAGATCAGGCTGTCAGATGGCCCTTTCATTAACGGGTCACGCACGACGACTTCGGTGTCTAGCCTGGTAATGCCGAATGGAAAGCTTTTGGCAATTTCAAAAAAATTATCATCAGTAAAGATTTTTCCGCTGAAGTCTTTGATCAGTTGCTGGTATACCTGAAATGCTGGCTGCCATTCGAGGGTTTTGAGCTTGTTCCCTTCTGAGCCGGTAACTTTCATGCTATCGCTTATGGTCTGCCAGCCATGAGCTACGCCGGTGCCACATGTGACATCCAGCCTGGCAACTACCGCGGCATCTTGCAGAAATCCCTTTTGACAAAACAGGCAGGGCTTCTGTTTAAAAGATAATGATCCGGCGCCGCCGCCAATATAGTTTCTGCTCAGGCCAAAGCAATAAAACATGGTTTCAACCAGGTCGGCAATTCTTTTGCTCAAGCCGTCAACGAAAACAATAAAGGTCTCACTGCCTTCTTTTTCGGGCGGTTGCCATTGGTCGGCATATGGCGTCAACTGGTCTTCAAAGTTGATTGTGGTATCACCAAGGCCCTTTACCGTAAAAATTTCGAGCTTCTCTTTGAAGGCTACAAGAATGGTTCCTTTCTCATAATTTTTTACGCCAGACACAATTTGCGGAAATACGCCGCCAAAAATCGGGATTGCGCTAGACTTGAGCCAGTGCTCAACCTCATCAAACTTCCAGTCATTGGCCTCACAGGCCAGTATCATTATGCCTTGCGTTTCTGGCATGTTCGCCAGTTCAGTAAAGGCATCGATAAGGGCTGCAAAATTGCCGGTTTCCTCAAAAATAACCCGCATAGGTACCTCTTTATTTGCAAACATGTTCAAAGAACCATCACAACTAATTCTAACATAATTTTAAAATTGATTTGGTCGGTTAAGCAGATAAAATCAGGGCCGGAAATCGGCCTGATTTCATAAGCTCTCGGTCTGGTGATTTTAGTTGGCTCTTAAAGCTTCTATGGGGCGAAGTTTCGAAGCTTGCCAGGCTGGATAAAAACCAAAAAACAGGCCTACTATCGCCGAGACGCCGAAACCAAGCAAAATTGAGGTTTGTGAAATGAAAAAAGACCAATGCTGAAATCGTGAAATGCCGTATGCTCCAACGATTCCGAGAGCGATTCCGGCGATTCCCCCAAATAGACAAAGCAGAAAAGCCTCGACAATGAATTGCCCCTGAATATCGCGCCGTCTTGCGCCCAGTGCTCTTCTAATGCCAATTTCGCGTCGCCTTTCGGCAACCGAAACCAGCATGACATTCATAACACCAACTCCACCAACCACAAGAGCAATGCAGCCAACAATTCCAAGAAACAGAGTTAACAGGTTCATCTGTTTATTCATCTGTCCGATCAATTCGCTCGCTGTCTGAATGTAGGGTTTTCTTTCTTTGACAATCTGGTCAAAAACACCTTGAATTTGTTCTACTGCTGCTGCAACATTGACATTCTTTTTTAACCTGGCAACAATACCGGTAACCTGGTCGGTTCCTGTAATGCGCTTAAGTGTAAGATAGGGAACCATTACACCCTCATTTATCTCCTGCGGTCGCAGCGAATTTTCTGAAGCCAGCTTTGCCACGCCAACAATGGTAAAAATATGGTCGAAAATCAATAATTTCGAGCCAACCATGTTGCTAATGCCGATTTGCCGCATTTGCTCAGCAATTCTGTTACCAATCACGCAGTTTTTCATCTCCTGATCAATTTCAGATAAAGGCCGGCCTTTATCGATTATCAGCTTGTTTACTGCATGAAAATTTCCGGTAACTCCAAGAATGGAGCTTCCCCAGGATTTGCCGGAACAAATCACCGTCGAAAACGTAACCGCATATGGGGAAAATTCTCGCAAAGAAGGGCAGGCGCGCGGAATAGAGACTGTAGATTCAAGTTGAATAATTCCTTTACCGGTCTTTGTTTCGTCAGCAATATTGGAAATGACCAGAAAATCGGTGCCTAACTCCTGAAATTGCCGAAGCGCTTCTTCTTTGACAATGGCGCCAATAGATACCATCGCAATAACAGAAGCAATGCCGATGGCGATTCCCAGCAAAGCCAGAAAAGTTCTTTGCAGAGACGATAAAAGGCTTCTGGTTGCTTCGCGAAAATATAGATACAGCTTCATGAAACAGCCTCGGATTTGCTCTCAACAAGCCCATCGCAGATATTGAAGCATTTTTCACATTGCGCAGCTATTCTCGGGTCATGGGTAATCATGACAATGGTAATTCCGTCTTCTTTGTTAAGTCGCAAAAACAGATCCATTATTTCCTGACCAACCTTGGTATCGAGAGCGCCAGTAGGCTCATCTGCAAGTATTATGGAAGGATTGCCGGCAAGTGCCCTGGCAATCGCTACGCGTTGCTGCTGGCCACCGGACAGTTCAGTCGGGTTATGATCCGCCCTGTCGCCAATTCCAACTTTTTCAAGAAAAGTTCTGGCGATCATGCTGCTTCCTCTGATTGATTCGCCGCGATATAGAAGAGGCATGGCGACATTTTCTGCGGCAGACAAGCGCGGCAGAAGATTGAACTGCTGAAATACAAAGCCGATTTTTTTATTTCTTATGCCCGACAATTCATCATCATTAAGGTGTATGACTTCTTTGCCTTCAAAAGAATAGGCTCCTGAGCTGGGTTCATCGAGGAGTCCGATAATATTCATCAGAGTGCTTTTGCCGCCGCCAGAAGTGCCTGTTATCGCCGCCATTTCGCCTTTATAAATGCTGAGGTCAATGCCTTTAAGGACCGGCAAATCAAGAATTCCAACTCTAAAATTCTTTTTTATATCTCTGAGTTGGATCACCGGCGTCTTATTTAATTCTTCTGTCATTGCATGGCCTCGTCGGGGAACAATGCAATTTCATCATGCAAAGCCAGTCCTGACAGCACCTCAACCTGCTCTAGAGTAGTTATGCCAGCTTTTATCGGGACTATTTCAAAGTTGTGCGTCTGCGGATTTTTTTTGTAAACCTGTGCATAACCATAGCCTGATTCTACAGCCGAAATCGGCACTACCAGAGCCTTGGGATTATCGTAAACGGTCACATTAAGAATTGCCGACATTCCCATTCTTATTTTACTTTGTTGCTCGATAGACAGTTCATCTACGGTTACCGTCACATCAAAAACCGGGGGTTTGCCGCCCGATGAGCGACCGGAAGCGCTGCCAAGGGCCTGGCATGAGATCGCAGAAATCCAGCCATCCAGAACTATTTCTGGAAAAGCATCACTGGTAACTTGCACCAACTGGCTCAGGGAAAGCTTTGAGATGCTGACTTCATCTACCTTGGTGCGAATGGTTAAACCAGACAGATCGCCGATTACAACAAGCGTTTCGCCCTGCTGAACTTTGCTGCCGGCCTCAATAGATTTAAGCTCCTGTTGTCTTTGTTCGTCTGAAGCTGGAAGCAGAATAATCCCGCCTTCTTCAGCTGTTATGATGGCCTTTGCTAACTGTTCTTCGAGTTCATCAAGTTCAGCCTGCGCATTTTGCAACTCCATGCTTGCTATCAACAACTGGTCGCGGCTTCCAAGAGCCAATAAACTCTTAACCTCATCTTCGGCAGTTTGAGCACTAATTTTCTGATTTTCGAAAGATTCTATTGCAGATTCCAACTCAGCCCCTGGAATGATGCCTTTATCAAACAAAATCTTTGCTTCATCGAGTTTCCTTTTCAAGCTATCAAGAATTGCTTTTTGCCTTGCCTGACTTAGCCGAGCCTGAGTTACCCGAGGTCCGCCTGCCCATTCCTTGATTTGAATATGGTCTTTCTTCGCTCTGATCAGTGCGGAACGTGCCTGGCGAACCTTGATCTCAAGTTCGGTTGTGTCGAGTTTTAGAAGTGGGTCGCCGGCTGTTACCAGCTGCCCCTCCATGTAATATTTTTCAATAACTTTGCCGCTGAATGGGCTGAGAAAAATTTTCTGGGTAAGCGGCTCTATTTGCCCGACAAAAGAAAGATTTGCTGAAACAGGGGAATTCGCAACCTTTACCGTTTCGATTGACTTGCTATCAGCTGTTTTCTCGCGCATACTCTCTTCTGCTGAAAGAATCGTGCCAAGATTGCCAATCTCGAACCCTTTCCATGCAGCGCCTGCTAAAATCAGGAACAGCACAAAAAACATCCAGATTTTTCTGACCACGCTGGTTTGCGCCATGGCAGCCTTGAGTTCGACATTTGCCTCCTCTGTCTTGAGGTAGGCTTTTCTAAGTTTTTCTCCGAGCTCCTCCTCTGCCTGCCTGAGTCTTTTAATCTCTTCAAGGTCTTTTTCCATCCCTGATAAGAGACGCCGGTTAGTAATACTGACAGCTGCCTGAGAGGCAAGTGAAGAAACAAGCACTTCGTGGCGTTCGGAGAAATCTGTTACCTTACTGGTTCCCGCAATCTGTGAATTCAGCAATTGCAGGATTCCGATTATGTCATCATTGTGGTCGCGCATCGGTATTACCAGCATCGATTTTGAACGATAGCCGGAAACAGAGTCGTAATGCTTCACTCCCGAAAAGTTAAAACCCTGAGCCGAGTAAACATCAGAAATCTTCACCGGGTCGCCGGTTAAAGCAACATATGATGAGACATTACTATTGTTAGGCGCGCCGTTAACATATAAAGGAACCGGTTCAGGAATTGGCGCATCGGGGGTTTTGGCGGCATTTATCTGCGTTCTGGTAGTTTCATTCTGCATTATGCAAAAACGAAGACATCTGGCTTCAGGATCAAGAATATATAAGGTCCCTGCGTCCGCATTCGTCATTGAACGGGCCGCGTTCACTATCATTTCGAGAATGGAACCCAACTCATGTTCCTGCGAAAGCGCAAGGCCTATCTGTGCTAAATTTTGCAGATCGTTTACGGCATTTAAATTGGATCCATTTTCCTCTTTCATCGCAAGCTCTCTGTATTTGTTGAAGTCTTTTCTATCTGCATTTTGTCACTTTCCCGCTCGAAGGGTGGTGTGGGAGCTGAAGCCAGGTCAATTCCCCATGTTAACGGAACTGTTCCCATAAATTTATCCAGATCACTCAGTGAATTCAGATAGGAAATTTTTGCGTTTAATTCGTTGATTTTGGCTGAGCGCAATTCATCCTGATAGGTGACAATCTGAAAATTGGTGCTTCTTCCTGCTTTTTGTTTAACGAGCTCGACTTCAAGTTTTTTTTCAGACAGTTTTCGCGCACTTTCAGCAAGTTCAATTTGTTTTTCAAGAGTCTTTGTTCGCTGCACAAGGTCTCTTGTGTTAATCGCCAGGTCGCCAAGAGCCTTTTGCAGAGAAATGTTGGCCTTATCCATGTTGACCTGTGCCTTAATAAGATTGCCTTTCAATTCTCGTCTTGTTCTTCCTGAAATCGGAATATCAACGACAACGCCAAGTTCCCAGGATTTTTCGGAATTGTCCACAGAGATATCGCCACGGGTGTTGGATGTTCCGATAGAGCCGGAAAGCGCCACGTCGAGTTTCTGCTCACTCCGAGCCTGAACCAGTTCCATGCGGGCCAGCTCGAGGTATATCAACATCGAAAGCCAGTCGGGCTGGTTCGCTTTCGCCAGAGAAAATATCTGGTCTTCTGTGTAGGTGAAAGGAACTATTTCGATCTGTTCTTCTGGCTCAATCATGAGGTCCCGGCTCAAATCAAGTAATTGCAGCATCGCAAGCCTTGCCTGGTCAAAAGCATTTCGTGAAATTTCCAGGCTAAGCTCTTTATTGGCGCGGTCAGATTCTGACTGAATAATGTCCTGAGCTGCCATTTTCCCCATATCAATTAAAGTCTTATTGTTTTCAAGCAGGGTTTTTGCCCTTTCAAGTGATGCTTCATTGATCGCAATATCCCATTTTGCCAGAAGCAGCTGGCGATAAGCTTTAATAACCGAAGTAACGGTGTTGATAGCTGTTGCTTTGAGCTGAAGAACATCGAGATTTTCCTGATATTTTGCCTGATCGACAACAAGGTTTGCCACTCTGGATCCGGCAAACTTTCCCAGGGGCTGAGAAAAGTTCACCCGCCATGAATCCTGTCTTGAACTAATGTCAGAAGAAGACATGGCCTGGTTGGTTTTGCTGAGGTCCTTAGACCATGGTTGCCATTGAACCCCGATGGCCCCGCCAGTGGGAAGATTCTGTCGCACATACAATGCTGAAGCGATTGACCGATTCAATGAAGAAGAGTCGTCTGGAACTGTTTGCTTCGTTTCTGCCTGGCTTAAAGCTGTCTGCCAGTCTATATCTGGTCTGAAAGTATAGTTCGCAGTTGTTGTGAAAGAATATTTTTGCACCACCCGATCCATATAGGCAAGTTTGATCCAGGTGTTTCTCCGCATTGCTAATGCAACGCACTCAGCCAATGAAATTATCTGAGTGTTTTCTGCTGCTTGCACAGCAGTAAAAGGAAAAAAAACGAGAATGGTAAAAAAAAGATGGAACACTAAAGCGTTACCAAGGTTTCGTGTACCGGACAAACAGAGTCGTCTGTCTGCATATTTCTTTCCCGTAAAGAAATTGTCCATTATTCATTTCCCGGCAAGTGCGCCTACAAAGGATCCTGAGAACAGAGCTGAAGATCGCTCTTAAATGCAATCTTCAGCTCTGCTCAGCATTATTTAAGTTTTTTCGAAGCTTGCCCCTGGCCTATGGGTTCACCCATGATTGTTCGCGTAAGGGTTATGGTAGGCTGAGAATCAAGGTCGAATGCTTCCTTCTTAAAGGTTACCGTGGGGCTTCCGGGAATATTGTAATTCATTTGAAGAATTAAATTGAGCTTCTCTTTGGAAAGCGAGCTGGATGCTTTTTTAGCTGAAAATTTCAAAACGTTTGTTCCCGGCTTCAATTCGCCCTGTATCGGATCGAAGTTGGAGGGTTTCAGTAATGCATTGTAGTTTACTGAGCTTCCAGTCTGATTTATAACATAAACTGTCTGGGCCTTAACTGAAGAAGTTGGCTTTTGTTGCAGTTTTTCGGACTCCTCAGATTGAGTGGGCATCTTTGATCGGTTCGACGGATCATGTGTTTGCGGGAAAAGATCTTTACTCAGAACTATCATTCCGGCGCTTTTTGCATAACCAAGCACCAGTCTTCTGGTTTCTTTTCCCTTGTTTACGGTTAACAGAATCTTTGAATCTCTGGAGATATCAGTTTTTGCGCTGCTGGGTGTAAGACTTATTTTACCAGCATTCACCGGTGAAAGAGTAACTGATTCCTGAGATTGCGCTGCCAGATTGACTGATTTTGCCTTCGTAAGATTTACTCGCTCTGAGGAATCAACTACAGACGCTCGCACCATAAGGGCAAAAGCCGTGTCGTTTTTAATTTGAAGGGCAATGTCGCCAGCCTTCAGGTTCTCTGTAGGTGATTTCGGTTTGTTGCCAGGTTTGCCGAGCTGGTCGGGCTTGTCGCCTGGTTTGCCAAGCTGGTCAGGCTTGTCGCCTGGCTTGCCTAGCTGATCGGGCTTGTCGCCTGGTTTGCCAAGCGGATCTAGTTTGTCGCCAGGTTTGCCGAGTTGATCAGGTTTTTTGCCTGGCTTGCCAAGCGGATCTGCTTTGTCGCCGGGTTTGCCGAGTTGATCAGGTTTTTTGCCTGGCTTGCCGAGCGGATCTAGTTTGTCGCCAGGTTTGCCGAGCTGGTCAGGCTTTTTGCCTGGCTTGCCAAGCTGATCTGGTTTGTCGCCAGGTTTGCCGAGTTGATCAGGCTTTTTGCCTGGCTTGCCAAGCTGATCTGGTTTGTCGCCTGGCTTGCCAAGCTGATCTGGTTTGTTGCCTGGCTTGCCAAGCTGATCTGGTTTGTCGCCTGGCTTGCCGAGCTGGTCAGGTTTTTTGCCTGGCTTGCCAAGCTGGTCTGGTTTTTCGCCTGGCTTGCCGAGCTGGTCCGGCTTTTTGCCTGGCTTGCCAAGCGGATCTGGTTTGTCGCCGGGTTTGCCGAGCTGGTCAGGCTGATGAGTCGGTTGGTTGGGTTTCTGGGTAGGCTTGTTTAACTCGTCGTTTTCCAGCTCTTGAAGAGAGCCAGAAACTACAGGTCGGCCATAATCGTCGGAAAAAACTGGCAATAGGCCGGTGAAGACCAGAAACAATACCACCACAGACAAGCAGAAAGTCCTCTTCTCTCTGAAGAATGGATTCATAAAACCCTCCTAAAAAAGATCATTTATTTTTTTTGTTTTATAGAATGTACAGAAATATTTAATCATAAAGATGATCTAAATTTCAATTTTGTCTAACTAATTATTTGGAATGTGATCTACCCTAAAAAAGCTATGCCCAGGCTGTTTCTCTGTGACTGTTGCAGGCCACGCCGGTGTAAACGCCAGCGTGGCACCAGTTTTCTGCGGGTGATTCATGCTGATTGAGCTTATCAGGCCTATGGGTTGGTTGAGCAGCTCGGGCATATCGGTATGGGTTGGCTGAGTGAGCCGATCGGACTTATCGGACTGATCGGGCTTATGGGCAGGCTGAGTGAGCCGGTCGGGCTTACGGGTTGGCTGAGTGAGGCGATCGGGAATATGGGTAAGCTAGGCGAGCTGATCGGGATTATGGGTAAGCTGATTGAGCCGATCGGGATTATGGGTATGGGTTGGCTGGTTGAGCCGATCGGGATTGTGGGTATGGGTTGGCTGGTTGAGCTGATCGGGATTGTGGGTATGGGCTGACTGGTAGAACTGATCGGGATTGTCGGTAAGGGTTGGTTGGTTGGCTGGGTTAGCGTTGGTATTTCAAGCTCTTCAAGGGAGCCTGGGCCAACTGGTTGACCAGAATTGTCAGCAAAAACTATTAATAACCCGGTGATGAACACAAACACTATCAATACAAACAAGTAGATGTTTCTCTTCCCTCTGAAGAATGGATTCATAAAAACCTCCTTAAGAATGCCGCCAACGATGCCGATTTTATGTTCAAATCGACGGTAAATCGCCGGCTCGGAGACATCGATCTCTTCCACGATCCGACGCATAGTCAACCATTTGAGGAAAGGCCTCGTGCTTACCCCGGCAAATGATTCCCATTCCTATTTGTATCATCCATGTAGAGGAATGAAAATGCTTGTTTGTCCTCAGAAAAATGGTTGAGACTCACTGTAATCTGAAACGTTGCAACGTTACAGGAAAACAGATTGATGAAAGGTTTGGGCTTAACGATCTGATCCGCGAGGTGCATGGAAGTTTTTTTAATCTGGCTGCAGCAAAAAATGAGATGCTGAAAGACTTTGTCGACTCAGACAAATAAGGGTTTGATTTTGCCTAAAATAAAAAGCTGGCACCACACGCAGACGGAGATCCATTTCCTGAAGAGTCAGACAAGAATCCAAACGCAAAACGCGCCCGAGAGAAAAGTGGTGCCAGCATTAATGAATGTATTTGTAAAAGAAGTTTGTGCAAGCGAATAAATCGCCGGATTGACAGAAAACAGTAGTTCTGTCGCTGTAATCGGCCTGGAACCTGATTTCAAGAGCTTCGAGATTATCTTTTTGCTGAAGCAAAACAATAATCGAAGCGGTAACCAAAAACATGATTAAAGCGAACTGAAGGGTTCAGCCCGGCAATTGATCGTTATGGTCGTTGTCTTTACCGGCAGCTTTCTGGCTTTCGACCAGTTCAAGATATAAATTCTCGACCTCTTTTCTGGCCCATTCGTATTTTCGCAGGAATGTCAGGCTTGATTTGATGCTCAGATGACTGAAAAAGCAGTTCAATTCAACCTTTCGATTCAGATCTGCCCAGCTGTAATGTTCGTGAAGAACTGTGAGTATCTTTTCAGGAGTGACCCCGTGCAGAGAATTTCTTTGCTGTATTTTTAACTCATTATCCTTAGCAGCGGTTTTATCAGGCATTGGTTTTCTTCGCATATCTGCCAGAGTCACACAATAATTTCCATGGGCTGGATTTTCTACACGGTTTTGCAGCGATTTGCCATTGGGCTCAAGCTGGGAACTGAAAAATTTACGATTTTCTGGTTCTTGCTTCGAGCAGAAGCAGGTGCAGTGAGTCCTGGGCCAGGGAAGCGTGGCGCAAGCCGAAGGCGGGGCCGAGAACGCGGTCGGCGAGTTTGTGTATTCTGCTTTTGAAGTCTGCAAGAGATTCTGCTGCTGACGGGCCATGCGAGAGTGGGAACTGCCAGGCGAGATCGTTGTGGGCATCGCGCTGCGGGTCTTTCCAGCCAAATGCGGGAGGGTTTGCCATCAGATCGGTTTCGAGTTCGCCGGTCAGCGGGAACAGGTCAAACGATACGCCAAACGGTTCGAAAGCCGGCCAGGCATCGGCGAGCAGATCAAGCGTCGCCTGCCGGTCGCTTTCATCTTCGCCCGGAAAGCCGGTCATCAGAAACGAATGCACCGCCAGTCCGGCTGCGGCAGCATCGAGCAATACGCGGCGGGCGCGGGCGGCATCGACCCCTTTGTGAAATCTGGTCAGAATTCGATCAGAGCCGCTTTCTACGCCGATAAACAATTTGCGGCAACCGGAGGCGCGGGCCCGGATAAAGCCTTCACGGTCATGTCCAGCATCGAGTCGAGCATATCCGATCCAAGAGACCGGTTCTGGCAGATCGGCAAAAATGTCGGCAAGTTCCCGCAGGCGCGGCGGTGGCAAGGCTTCGTCGACAATCAGAAACCGTCGATGTCCGGCAATAAAATGCTGTGCAATTTCGGCTGCAACCAGGTTCATTGGCCTGGGTCGGTAAAGAGGTCGGCCGGTTACGGCCCGAACCGGGTGAATGCAGAAAGCGCAGCGACCCCATGGGCAACCCCTGGCGGTTTCTACCGGTATCACCAGATGCGGTGTAAGATACTCTTTCAACGGGAACTTGCTGAAATCCGGTGGCTGTACAAATGACATATCCTGCAGTATTGCAGTGCCGATAAGAGCTGCGCCGGCTTCATTCCAGCTCAGGTTGTTGGGTGTTTCGTTCGGAGCAACTCCGCTGGCGATGGCAGTCATGAGGGGTTCTCCGTCGCCCAGACAGACCGCATCAATTGTTGAGCGCAACCAGGCTTGAGCAGGCAGAATACTGCGGCGATAAGTGATGGCGGCTCCACCGAGAACAATACGGCAATCTGGTAGCGCGCGTCTGAAAAGCGTTGCCAGAGCCAGCGTTGCTGCCAGCTGCGTGTCTGAAATTGCAGAAATACTTATCAAATCTGGAGTCCATTGGCGAATCTCAGCAATCTCGCTTTCCAGATGATGCAGAAAAGTGAGCTTTTCTGGCGAATGCAGTGAGTCTTGCCAGCCACGTGAGGTGACTGCAGAAGGAAGGCCGCCGCAGGTGTCCCAGAACAGGCGTCCGGTTCCGTGCCTGTCGAAGCGCTCGTCAAATATTTTCTGAGCCTGCTGGCAGGTTTGCAGATAATTTTCGGCATTGCATAAAGAGTGCGGGTCGAGCAGACGACTGAGCAGAAAGTCTTCGATACCATGCGGGCCGGTGGGCAGCAGCAGGCGCCGATATAGAGCAATGTTGAGATCGAAAATCCTGGTCTCAGCCCCGGCCGAACGCAGCGAGCCGGCCAGCATTGCCGGCGCCAGAGGGGGGTGTCTGGGATCCCACTGCGGGGGGAAAATCAGCGCTGCGCGCATACTGGGAAATACGAAGACGCGGTTGTTTTATGATTTTTTTTAATCATTGGCGTCAACAGGTGTGTGACTTGGAAAAGCGCGCGGCAGAAGAATGAGCATGATCCACCCGATCAGCATGATGCCGAAGGACAGTCCAAAAGCCGCTTGAAATGCCGCTACTTCGTTGGTCCCGTCGGGTGACAGGCCACGGATAATAAGGCCCATCGCCCACATTCCCAAGCCGCCGCCGGCAAAACCGGTGAAGTTGTAAACTCCAAGTGCTGTTCCGGCCATGCCAGACGAGAAGCACTCCTTCGCGATGCCAAAGCTTATCGAAAAGAAGCCGCCGCAGATTCCCATTATTGTCAGCAGAGGTACGAGAAATGGCTCGATTGAGGCTGTTGCGAAGACAATCGGAATCCAGCACAACAGATAGCCTAGCATTCCTGCGGTAAGAACCGCGTGCCGGCGTTGCAGCGAGCGGCCCGCCAGCAGGCCTGATATTACTGCCCCGATCATCAGACCGAGTGCCAGCCAGGTCAGGGCATAGCCTACCGAGGTGTCAGGAAAATTGTAAACGCGTTTGAGAAAAGGCCCGGCCCAGAGGCCTTGAAAGCTGATGATTGTTGTTTCAAATGCAATAAAGTAAACGGTCACCGCCCAGAATCTTTTCGATTTGAGCATTACGCGAAGCCCGGTTCTGCGAACCGGTTTTTCTGCATTTTCAGCGCTAACGCTCTGGGTTTCAGTGCTGGCGGTCTGTTTGACGTTGGCTTTATCAGCTTCGTCTGGCTGGTCTTTTATGAAAATCCAGACGAGCACTACAAGAACGAGGGTGAGCAGACTGACAACTTCCATTGTTGCGCGCCACCCCCAGATGCTCTTGATGACAGCAAGCGGCCAGGTTGAACTAAGAGCGCCGAGGTTGCCCACGGCGAGCATCATGCCGGTCATAAAGGCAAACGCGTCTTTTTCAAACCAGCAGCCGAGAACCCTGAGCGCGGGAACATAGACGCAGCCAACTCCTGCTCCGACCAGCCACCTGGCGAGAACTGCCGTCTGATAGGACTCGGCCTCACCGAATGCGTATGCACCGAAACTGGCGACCAGAAGAAAAACCGAAATCGTTTTTCTGGCTCCCCACCAGTCTGAAAGGATTCCCACGGGAATCTGTACTGAAGCATATCCCAGCAGATACATAGATGAAAGAAAACCCAGAGCTGCCGAGTCGAGGCCGAGATCTGTAGTGAGATCACCCGCCATTACTGCCGTGCAGAAGCGGTGGAACATGACGAAAAAGTATGATCCCGCCAGAACCCAGAATATAACCCAGCGTCTCTGCATCAGTGCCTCGTCAGAAAATATGATTGATAGGTAGTAAGTCTGCTCACAATAACAAGGTTATGCAAGCCCTTTCTGCAGATTTTTTACTGACCAGTCCTATTCTGACAAATTTTGTGCGCACTTGCAATTGCTGCAGTAATTTAGCTGCTGTTACAAGTACAGAGCATTTTATTGTTTGCGGGATTTTTCTCTGGTGGCTGTTTAAGTGTTTTCCAGGATGACAATCATGCCAAAATTGAGTATATGAGTATGTCATATCAATGATTTGCATAAGATTTTGCTAATGTTTGGGCGTTCTTGAAGGTGAAGCGGATAATTTGCGTAAATCTTCACTGGCGGCCAGTTTATAAAGGAGAAACATCTTGGAGCAGAGCAGGGAAATTAAGGGAGCCGATGAAAATGCCGGTTCGTGGTTGTTGATAACTTTCGGTACGCTGCTGTCGTCGTTTGGTTACGTGATTTTCATTCTGCCTTTGAATCTCTTTGAGGGCGGCGTAACTGGTCTTGGTATTATTATTGCCAAGTTTCTCGGCAACCTTTTTGCGGATGGTCGCATGCTGCCTGTGGTCGGGGTGATCTCCTGGTCGCTGACGCTGCTGATTTTCGCGGCTTCGGTGCGAATAATGGGCAAATCGTTCGGTGCGCGTTCAATTTATTCAACAACTCTGCTCTATTTTTCGATGGATATTTTTCTCTGGCTGCTGCAGAGCTATGGTTACGATGCAAAGATCAGGCAGTTGCTCGATCACGAACTGCTGGTAGCGTCAATTTATGGTGCTCTCGCCATTGGCACCGGCATGGCGATTGTGTTTAACGAGGGTGCTGCGACCGGCGGCGCAGACGCGTTGGCTCAGGTCGTGCGCAAGCTTAAGCATATTCCGGTCGGTAAAACGCTGCTGGTAAGCGATACTGTTGTTCTGTTCATCGGCTTTTTCACCTTTGCCGACGCCATGGTTGGCTTTAAAACGATGATGTACTCTTTTATTTTTATATTCATTCAGGCGCGCACTCTTGATGCGGTTCTCAACGGTTTCAAGGCGAACCAGCTGGTGATGATAATTACTGACAAGCCGGAAGTGATAAAAAAGCGGATATATGCCGAGTTGTCGCGTGGGGTGACCGAATACAAGTCGTATGGCGGTTTCAGTAGGGTCGAAAAAACAACTCTGGCGACAGTTATCGGCAAAAACCGTGTGCCGGCTCTTCGCCGCTTGATTGCTGACGCTGACCCCGATTCGTTTGTAGTGATTCAGGATACTGCGATGGTTTACGGTGAGGGTTTTGAAACCCTGCCGCGCTGATAAAAGAAATGCGCTAGTTGAATTTAAGACGAAAATTTCAAGTTGAGAGAGGCAAGATTATGACGAAAGCAAAAATGAAAGTTGGCATTACCGGCGCTTCAGGCAATATTGGCAGTACCCTGTGCAAGGGGCTTGCCGCGGCGTATGATCTGGTTCTTTTTGATATAAAGGAACCGCGTAACGCGAATGGCAGCAGGTTTGTGCCGATAGACTTTGGCGAGAGAGAAAAACTCGATGGCCTGTTTGCCGGTCTTGACGCGGTAATTCATCTTGTCGGTGACCCGCGGCCGAATGCTTCGCGGCAGTCGACAATGCGCAACAACTATGCTGCAACCAGTTACGCGTTCGAAGCAGCCAAAATAGCAGGCGTCAAGAAGATCGTTTTTGCCAGCTCGAATTTTTACCATGAGGCTGATATCGGTGAAGCCCTGTCTAATCGGTCTTCACCGCGAATCACTCTCGATCGACCACCGACACCGCAGTGTTTGTATGGTGAATCAAAAGTTTTCGGCGAAAGCATTGGTCGTCATCTCGCTTATCTTGGCATGTCATTCGTTGCTTTGCGCATCGGCTGGAGCGTCCCTGGAGACGATCCCCTGCGTTATGACGGCGCCTACATGCGCGGAGTGTATTGCAGTCACCGTGACCTGGTTCAGGCGTTTGACAAGGCTCTACAAGTGCAAACAGATTTTCTGGCAGCTTTTGCTGTAAGCAACAATGGCCATGGTGTTTTCGATCTCAGCGAGACGCGCCAGAAACTTGGATTTATCCCTGAAGATGATATGGATGCCATGTGATTTTTCATGACTGTGTCTGTTAACGAAAGTCCTTTGTGTTGCTGGCTTTTTGCTGAGTGCAGGTGTAAAATCTGATCCTGTTGCCGAACCCGATTTACTTTAAAGAGCTACGCTCTGGATTGCAGGCCTGCTATGGAATCTTTGCCTTTTCTTTTTATTGCCGCTTTAGTCGCGGGTTTTATTGATACGCTGGCTGGCGGTGGTGGTCTGATTACCGTGCCGGCATTGATTCTCAGCGGTATTCCGCCGCACGCGGCACTGGGCACCAATAAGCTGCAGAGTTCAATGGGCTCTGGCACAGCAACTTTCATGATGTTCAGAAAAGGCAGAGTTAGCTGGAACAGTGTGAAACGCCTTATGCTGGCTGCATTCATCGGGGCGCTGCTGGGCACAATAGCTGTTCAGTTCATTGATTCGAATGTTCTGAGTTTCATTATTCCGGCTGTTCTGGTGCTGATCGCAATTTACTTCCTTTTTGCGCCACAGTTGGGCGGAGAAAGCCGCCCGCCGACAATATCCGAGAATCTTTTCCGTCGCTTGCTGGTGCCGGCTATTGGCTGGTATGATGGCATGTTTGGGCCAGGTACCGGATCGTTTTTTGCCCTGGCCGGAGTGTCGCTGCGCGGGCAGGGACTGATTGACGCGACGGTCACCGCCAAGACTCTGAACTTTGCCACTAATATTGCATCGCTGACTGTTTTTCTCATTGCCGGAAAAGTTGTCTGGCTGGTCGGGCTTACCATGATGGTTGGCCAGTTTGTCGGGGCGCTGGGCGGCTCTTTTTGTCTGCTGCGCATTAACCCAAAGTATCTGAGAATACTCGTTGTCGCGATGTGCCTGGCCATGCTTGCCAGGTACGCGTATTCGGCCGGCTGGATCTCGTGACCTGCGAAACCTGCGGTTGAGCAGCAGTCAACAGTCGCGATTACGGTAGAGAGCTGCCCTTGTAATGTTTAAATATCAGGTTTGCGGCATCGCTGCCAAAGAAAAAGTAGATGAAAGTCAGAATCAACAGTATCAGAAAAATTTCTACGCTTCGCTTTGGAAAATGCAGGTTTGACAGGTCAGTTATCAGCTCATCGTCAAGATAAATCTGAATTGTCGGCCATACCCTGCCGGCCCAGGCAGGTTTTATTACCAGTATCCAGAAAGCCAGCCCCAGTGTCAGCGCAAGCCAGTGCAGGAAAAATTGCGGCCAGATGACCAGGCAGATCAGCATCAGCAGATCGAGCGCGCTCAGCATGATAAAGACAATCAGGCCACCCCAGTTTTTGAATTGCTCGACAAAGGTGCCTTCGGCGAGACGGGCTTTGCGATCTAGTTCTCTGCGGACTATCACTTCCATTTTCTTTCTGATCGCGACCAGTATGTTGAGGGTTTGAAAGAATTCAAGCGGAAAAAGCGCTGTAGTCGATTCTTCCCAGTGCAATAGAATTCGTGAGCTTTCGAGTATGACTATTGAAAGCTTTAGCGGGTTGGGGTCTGGTGACTCATAGGCCTGAGCCTCTCCTGAACTGAATGCTTCGAGAAAATTCACTGCTCGCAAAAATTCTTTGTAATTGACTCTTCTGGGACGCTGTTCGTCGAATCGCAACAGTATCTGAGAAGGGTCAGACTGATCGACAAAAATAGCGAGTCCGAGAACCCTCGAATCACCGACATAGGTGGCACCGGGAATAAAATCGAATCCGCCGGGACTGTTATTTTTGCCATGCACCTTAACCATTTATTTGAGCCTCAGATAGCTTGGACAGGTTCATTCGGGGTGATCGTCTGCAACCGGTTTTTGCTTTTTGAAAAAGAGCGCCAGCAAAACCATGGCAGAGAGTAAAACGAATATCACAGTGATGGTTATGTGAAAGTCGAAATCATTATCGAGAATCGATGGGTGCGGTTGCAGACCGGTTACATTGATCAGCGCGGTGCGGAATTCCGCAAGTGTTCCGTGTCTGGTGCAATAGATGATTCCGTTGTCGGTCATGTCGCCGTAACTGTAATATTCACAGTCAGGCTCAGGAGTGGTAATTGGGTATTTAAGATAGCTGCCTTTGATAAGTTCACCAGAAGGGGTTATAAGGTCTGCGTGGTGAACTGTCTTCATCTTACTGCCGTTATCCACGTTAAACATTTCCACGGCACCGGCTATCACACGCTGGTTGGCATGACAAACCTTGCCTCGCGCTGATGCATAGGTGATTCTAAAGCCAAGAATTTTTTCGCGCCAGAATCTGTGGAGCCTTTCACGGACGTTTAATTTGGCGGCAACCGCTTCTGGAGGGTTGATGACAGAATCTGGTGGCAGTCCGGCAGCTTTGACCAGTTCCCGCATCTGATTTTCAGTTGTTGCGTCTGCCTGTGCTGGCAAACGAAAAGCCAGAACGAAAAAGACCGCTAGGACAAATACTAATGACCAGACGGCTCTCCGATTGTTATGGGGCTTTCGCGTTCGCATGCTTCCTCAACTGCGCATTTATAATAAAAATACTACCATAAGCAACAAAAATCAGCATAATTAGTAATCACGACCGTTTAAGTCAGACTGCGATTCTGGTAACCTGAGATGTCAAATCAGGCAGAGTCTGATTCAATTGCACTTATTGGGGGTTACCTTGTCAGATAACAAATTGCTCCTGCCGAAGCAGGTTGAGGCTGATCCGCGCTACGATAAATTGCTGAAAATGTTGACCAGCAAAACAGAAAAACTGTGGCCCGGCAGTGAGGTGTTTGTACCGGTTGCCGCATTTTCAGGCGAATTAAAAGCTGCACTGATGGAAGCTAAAGAAAACGATCGTCTGGCGCGCGGAGTAGAAGGAATCGAGCGAACACTCGGTATCGAAGGCCGCGGTCTGGCTCTTGTCGATAAGAAATCGACCGAGAAAAGAGTTCAGAGAATTTCGCGACTGCTGATAATGAGTAATGACGGAGCAGAGCGTTTTTATCGCAAGGTTGAGTCTATTCTGCGTCAGCATGGCCAACGGGTAATGGCGGTCAGAGTTGCTGTAGACTCCAAAGAGCTGGGCGAATGTCTTTTTGGCCCTGAGAAAGCGGTTAAGCTGCTGCTTATCGAGCACAAAGAATCTGTTGCCGCAGCATTGCTTGCTCTGTTAGGCCAGACCGCGTCGGCCTGATTCCTTAGCAGCTGATTCTATGCATCATGACTGCCTGCTGATGCTGGCATCAGCTAAATCTGTTTCTGTTTTCTGAATGTTTTCAGGAGCTGGAAAGGGTCAGCCAGATGGCGGAAGTTATGAAAAAATGAAAAAGCCATGGGATCAGCAGTCCGTCAGTTTCGCGGGCGGCGCGTCCTAGAAACAGACCAATACCGAGATATAGAAAGAATTTGACCAGCTCTGGCCAGATCTCGGCGAAGCTCAGTGTTTCAATAAAGCCGTAATGAATAATTGAAAAGAAAGCAGCCTGCAGAAGATTGGCGGCGCCTGGTCCCATGCTTATTTCGAATACAGGCTGCAGCAGCCCGCGAAACAAGAGTTCTTCGACAAGTGAGTTGGCAGCACCACCGGCCACCCGGGCACTGAAAAGTGCTATTTTGCCTGAGTGCCAGCCGGCAGTGCCTTTGGCCAGTATAAATGCGACAGAAACCAGCGCGAGGTAAAAAGATATGCGCACGCTGGCCCGCTTCCATGACATTTTTTCCTGCTCGCCGAGAACGGTAGTTTCTGCTGCAGGATTGCCGGCTTTAAGTCGGTGCCGCCACAGGCTTTTAAGCTGCCAGGCCAGCATGAGGGCAAGAAGGCCGATCGGCATGATCTGCAGACTTCGATTGCCGCCATAAGCAATCAGTTCGCGCAAAAAAAGCATCTGGGCCGAGTCTGGTTTAATGCCGCTCGCCACAGCAGGAAGCCACGAATAGACGATCTCGAAACAGCCAAAGCAGAAAAAGGTTGTTGCGCTGGCCCAGCTTGCCAGGGCGATTGCTGGCTTGCCAAGTCTGCCAGCGGCTATTGCGAGCAACGACAAAATTATAACCGGAACCAGATAGAATGGCGCTGCGAAAAAGTAGACGGGCGAATCTGTCGCCGGCAGCGCCAGAAACAGCGCGGCGCCAGACAGTGATATGGCCGCGCCGCTTGCCAGAAGAGCTTTTGTCGATAAAATCTCGGGTGTCTCGTTCATGATGTTATTCTAACTCATTCGCCTGATATTTTTGCCAGTTTTCTGAAGGCAAATATTTGCAGTCGCATGACAGTGTAGTTTGTGGCGAAATCGATCGGTGCAAGCAGGTTAACAGGTGTAAATAGTGAGTTTTGCAGTTCTGCATGTATTCTAACCATTTGCTGAATTGAATTGACGGCTTTGAAAATTCGGCAGACAAGCTGAAATCGACTGCTGATTCGTTGGATTCGTTAGTGGTATGGGATTAGCTGGCTGGTGAAAAAATTTGTTATTTTGCTCTGATACCTGGCGTATAATTACTGGAAATAGAAATTTTTTCAATATAGAGGTTTAATATGAAAAAGCTGAGAAGGCTCTCGGTAATTATGTTGCTGGTATGTTCTGTGTTTATGACCGGCTGCGATGCCAGCCAGATTGTAGAGGTCATCGGCAAGATCGCGCAAGGCGTTCAGCAGGCCATGCCGGCAATTAAAAATGTCGTCGATACTTTTTCCAACATTTTTGGTAATGACAACAATAATAACAATAACAACGCAGCAGTTAATAATGCCAATAACAACAATCAGCAGAATACAGAGGCCAATAATAACTCTCAGGCCAACGTTGTCACAGTCGATCCCAATGCTGAAGATGTAACCGGCAACACTGGCAATAACGCCAACAAGTCTACTGAGAGCGTTGAAGAGATTATCAGGGGTGCGCAGATTGCGGTACCTTATGGTCAGGTCGGCACCGAGAACACAACGGCTGCAGCGGCGCAAATCAAGGCTAAATACGGTATTACCATGCTTGACGGTAAATCATGGAAAGATGAATGGAACTCAGCAACCGCTGACAAATGGACGCAACAGCAGCTTGCCCAGTTTGCCGCGATCATGGAAAAGTTGCCGGCGGGCTTCAGAGGCTGCACCAAGGGTTTTGCAATGCAAAAAGACCTGCGTGACAATGATGGCAACGAAGCCGGCGGCCTTGGCGGCGATCCGATAATGATCAGCAGTAAAGCTGTTGTCGAAGAAGGCTGGACCAGCATGGCGTCTCTGGTCGTTCATGAGATGACGCATCAGGTTCAGGCCAAACAGCCAGACGTGCTCAGGCAGTGGGCAGCAAAATTCTGGCCCAACGGCAAACTTGCCAAGTCTTCGATTACTGATTACGGCAACACTGATGCTGGCGAAGATATGGCCGAGTGTGTTGCCGAGTATTTTACAAATCCCGAAAAAATGCGACAGCACGACCCCGAACGCTACGATTTCATTAAGAACAATATCTGGAAATGATGAGGAGACTAAATATGATGCGCGCAAGCTTGTTTACAATATTGGTTATGTTCATGGCAATGCCGGCTCTTTCAATGATCAGAACCCTTCCGTTTCCAGACCTGGTTAAGACTTCTGAAGTCATTGTGATAGCTACTGTAGCGGCTCAAGAAGTGCTGCCTGGCGAAAAGATCGCCAAGACCACAACCTCGCTGACAGTAGAAAAAGTGCTCAAAGGTGAGATTAAAGCCGAAGAATCTTTACAGTTTACAACCCCCGGTACAAAAGAACGCCCGGTTCGCGATCGCCCGGTTTTTCCTGGCCAGGGCGAGCGGGTGCTGCTTTTTCTGGTGAAGAATGATGAGGGCGCCTGGCGCCTGCAGAATGGCATGCAGGGTCTGTGGCCGCTCGAAGCCGGCAGCGACAAGACTCTGGGTATGGGCTTCAACTACTCGATAGAAAAGATCCAGGAAGAACTGGCCAAGAAGTAATCGGAGTTCCTTCGTAAATGCCGTCGCCAGCGCAATGGCGCCTGAGGGATGCCGCTTGGCCTGGTGCGATTCCTATTCCGATTACGATTACGAGCACGAGCATGAGCGTGAGCACGGAATAGAAGCAATAAAAAAGACCTGCACAGCGATAATAGTGCAGGTCTTTTTGCGTCTGGTTAAGTCAGTCGATATCAACCGGGGCGATATGCAGATCTTCTTTTTCAAGCGGTAGAAAAGGCAGCAGTATAATGCCGGGCATTGCCAACACCAGTGTCGCGATGAAAAAACCGACATAGCCGGTATATTGCTGAACATAACCGCTGGTAATGCCTGCGGTCATCGCTCCCAGAGCCATAAGTCCGGTCGAAATGGCGTAGTGCGCTGTCGGGTATTTTGTTCCCTGCGTGATGAACATCAGATAGACCATGTAAGCGGCAAAGCCAAAGCCGTAGCCAAACTGGTCGCAGCCAACGATGAGGGTTACCCACGTTTTGCCGGGCTGCACCGTGGCGGCCCAGATATACATGAGGTTGGGCACGTTCATCGCCAGCACCATGGGCCATAGCGAGCGTTTGATGCCGAATCGCGAAATGACCATGCCGCCAATTATGCCGCCGAGCGTAAGTGACACGACACCGACAACACCTGTAATAAAGCCGACTTCAGAGGTGGTCATGCCCATTCCGCCTTTTTCAATCGCGTCGATAAGAAACGGGTTCGACATCTTGCTGACCATCGACTCACCAAAGCGGTAAAGCAGTATAAAACCGAGAATTAAAGGCAGTTTAGCCTGCGAAAAATATTCGGTAAAGGCCGCTTTGAATGGAAAACTCTCCTGCTTGTCGGCGTCCTGACGAGGCTTCGGCATGGCTTTGTAGCCCAACACTACAAAAAACAGATAGATCAGGGCGGCGATGATCAGCACATTTCGCCATGCCAGCGGGATAATCGCTCCCGGAGCAGACTCAAAGGTTCCAGCAAGGTAGATAAGACCGCCATTGCAGAAAACATTGGCAAGGCGGTAAGCGGTGCCGCGTATGCCAACAAAATACGCCTGATCTTCGGGCGAGAGTGCGAGCAGGTAAAAGCCGTCGGCGGCTATATCATGCGTTGCCGAAAGAAAGGCCAGAATGGTCAGCACGACCAGGGTCGGCGTAAGAAAGTTTTCCATGGTTATCGTCTGCGAAACGCCAATCATGGCCAGAACACCGAGAATCTGGGTGCCGATAATCCATTTGCGCTTCGTCGAAGTCGACTCGACAAGCGGGCCCCAAAGCATCTTGATGATCCATGGCCAGGTGATCAGGCTTGTCCACAGCCCGATCTCGGCATTTGAGATGCCCATTCTCTTGAACATGGTGACCGAAACGGTGCTGACGATAAAATAGGGTATGCCCTCAAGAAAGAACAGCGATGGCACGAACAGCCATGGGTTGCCGGTGGTCTTTTTTGGCTCCTGCGCAATGTTTTCTGTCATATTTTTGCTTCCCTGTTGGTCTATTGAAGATGCCAGCATATATCGCAAACGCTCAACTGGCAATAGTGAAATGCGATGTTTGTCGAAAAGTCTGTGAACTCGCGATTGTCAGCTCCTGTCCATAATGAATGCGGCGCCTGCTCGATTTGCATTTGTCTGAATGTTGCCGCGTTGACATCAACTGGCGGTACTGTTACTGTTTGTCGTGTTTGCAGCTGAAAAGCCATTAGATGTTCTGGTTCTGCCATAGCGAGGAAACGATATGAAGCTGATCACATTTGCCGGGCCGCCATCATCAGGTAAGACATCGGTTATTATCAAGCTGATCGAAGCCATGAACGTCGAGGTTAAAGAAATCGGTGTCGTCAAATTCGACTGCCTGACTTCGTTTGACAACCTTCGCTATGAGGAAGTGGGCGTGCGGGTCGAGACAGGATTTTCCGGCAAACTCTGCCCCGATCATTTTTTCGTCAGCAATATCGAAGCGGCGGTGGAGTGGGGCATAAAATCAGGCTTCAAGATACTGGTCAGCGAAAGCGCAGGCCTTTGTAACCGCTGCTCGCCTTATATTCAGGGCATTCTGTCGGTGTGCGTCATCGACAACCTTTCTGGTGTAAACACGCCGCGCAAGATTGGCCCCATGCTGAAAATGGCCGACATCGTCGTAGTCACCAAGGGCGATATCGTTTCGCAGGCTGAGCGAGAGGTTTTTGCCTTTAATATAAAACAGGTAAACACGGCAGCCAGAATTATCTTTGTTAACGGCATTACCGGTCAGGGAGCGCCGCTGCTTGCCAAGCATCTGCAGGGCGCCAGAGAAATAACTGGCCTGCGCGACATGAAATTGCGCTTTACTACACCGGCGGCCGTGTGTTCGTATTGTACTGGTGAGATGCGTATTGGCGCAGAATATCAGATGGGCACCATGAAACGGATGGAGTTTAAGTCGAGATGACTGCCGAAAAATACCTTGAAATGGCAATCGCGGCGCCTCTGCACAAGATTATCGCCGAACACCCGATCTGCCGCGATTTTTTTATGAATCTGCGGCTTACTAATATCGACTTTAACCTTCCCCTGATGCAGGCTCTGGACAATATCGCTGAAGATGACATCAGCGAATTCGGCCTCGACAAGGGCATGATATTGCGCGAATTTTGCCAGTTTCTCGAAACCTTCGGTAAGGTAGCCAGTGACGACGCTGCCATCAGATCTCTTACCATAATTGGCGGTCACGGAAAATCAGGCGAAGCTGAAATCGAGCAGTGGACAGCCTCGGTTGGTGAAATTATCAGCATCGTCGGCCCGACTGGAGCCGGTAAAAGCCGCCTTCTCGCTGATATTGAATGCCTCGCTGACGGTGATACTCCAACCGGACGGCGCATCCATATCGATGGCAAAGAAATTTCTGACGAGCGTCGCTTCGACATGGAAGGCAAGCTGGTGGCGCAGCTATCGCAGAACATGAATTTTGTCATGGATCTGACGGTTAAAGAATTTCTCGGAATGCATGCCAGCAGCCGCCTGACCCGGGATGCCGAAAATACCATTGTTAAATGTTTTGAATGCGCTAATGAGCTTGCTGGCGAAAAGTTCTTGCTCGATACCAAGGTCACCCAGCTCAGCGGTGGTCAATCGCGGGCTCTGATGATCGCAGACACCGCTTATATGAGTTCATCGCCGGTTGTTTTGATCGATGAGATCGAAAATGCCGGTATCGACAGGCGGCAGGCGATTCAGATTCTTGCGCAAAAAGAAAAAATCGTTTTTATTTCGACGCATGATCCGCTGTTGGCCTTGAGTGCCGACAAGCGTATCGTCATCAAAAACGGCGGTATCAGCCGCATAATCGAGACGTCTGCTGAAGAAAAGGGTTGCCTTGGAGCCATTGAAAAGCTTGATGCAACTCTGTATCGACTCAGAACCTGTCTCAGACATGGCCAGGAAATAAGCATGGATACAGTGAAAGGCGAGGAACAGCAGTGATGTGGGAAATATACGACAGATTGATCGCTGGCATACCTGAAGACTGGCAGGCAGAAGAAATCGTGCGGGGCAGCAGCTATGCTTATGTGAGAAGTGCTGGTGGCATCGGCATTGCCGAGATAAAGTCTTACGAATATCGCATGCCAATGTTCACGAGGAACATGGAAGGCGCGCCGTTAAGAGAGGTTGCCGCCTGTGTTAAATCATGGAACTTTTACGAGGCTTCAGTTGGTCTTGCCGCTATTAATGCCTACTACAACAGTATTGAGGTGGCAAAAAAAGCTGGCGTTAAAATTGGTGATTCAATGCATGTCGAAGATCGCATTTATGATCCGTTCATAATGTCGCAGAACGAGGTGCGTGATCAAAAAGTGACGATAATCGGCCATTTTCCGCATATTATGACTCTGCTGGCACCGATCTGCGAGATGAAGATCATCACCGGCGAAATTCCGCAGGATGACGATTACCCGGTTACCTCAGCCGATTACCTGCTGCCCGAAAGCGATTTCGTTTTTATCGGTAGCACGAGTTTTGTCGAAAAGACGCTGCCGCGATACCTTGCGCTGTCAAAAAAGGCAAAAAAGGTAACCTTGGTCGGCCCTTCTACCACTCTGGCGCCGCTGCTTTTTGAATATGGCGTTGCCGATCTTTCGGGTTTTGTGGTCAAGGACATTGCGCGCGCAATCCGCTTGATCAAAGGCGCAGAGAACGGCAAGATGTTTTCCACCGGCCAGAAGGTCGCCTTTAAAAGGTAGTTGATTTATTGAGTCCTGCAAAAACAAGAACGACACCCAAACATATCCCGTTTATTCGGGCTTTCGGCGAAATTAGGCAGCTCTTGTTGGCTTCAACGCTCCATCGACTTGCCTCATCGACTTCTCGATTACTGGAGCGGTTTTTGCGGCATGCGTAATTTTCTTTTAAAAGCAGCTTTTTGCTTTATAATACATGCAATGAGCTGAATCACTTATCGGAGTGTTACAAAATGAATCAGGAACTTAGCGCCGCCAACACCATGAAGCTTATGCTGATCGAGGCCCTTCGTGACAAGCGCCTCGACGAGACAGACAAGCAGAAGATAATACAGCTGGCAGATTTGCTGGGCATAAGCAAGACTAAGGTAGAAGAGCAGCTGCGCGAATCAATCGCGCACACCGATGCGGCTAAGGACGCGCCAAGGCACTTTGACGGCAAGGGGCTTTTTTTGAGCGCCTGCGATTATGCAACTGCTGACGGGGTTTTGACCGAAGTCGAAAAAAAACATCTGTTTGCCCTTAAAGAAGTTCTGCACATTGAAGACGACTGGTATCGGCGCAGAATGCAGGAAGTGAACGCCCTGTGCAGCACCAGCAATGATGAACTAATGGAAGATGAGTATGACCTCAGCGACCTCTCAGAATTTAAACCGGCCCCGCTGATCGAAAAGATCATCGCGAATATCGAAAAGGTTATTGTCGGCAAGACCGAGGTGATCAGACAGGTGCTGACCGGCGCTCTGGCGAACTCACATGTTCTGCTCGAAGATGTGCCGGGTACCGGCAAGACCATGCTGGCGCGGGCTCTGGCAGCCACTATAGACTGCACGTTTAAAAGAGTGCAGTTCACTCCCGACCTGCTGCCGATGGATATTACCGGCACCATGATCTATAACCCTGCTGATTCGTCGTTTTCGTTCAAGCGCGGCCCGGTGTTTACCAATATTTTTCTCGCTGACGAAATAAACCGCGCTACGCCGCGCACACAGTCGAGTTTGCTTGAAGTCATGGAAGAGCGCCAGATTTCTATAGACGGCGCGGCTTTCAATATTCCCAAAGTCTTTTTCGTGCTCGCAACCCAGAATCCGGTTGAGCAACATGGTACCTACCCGCTGCCCGAAGCACAGCTTGACCGCTTTCTGCTTAAACTAAGCATGGGTTACCCCGACCGCAGTCACGAGCGCGAAATGCTAACGGCAAGAAAGGGCGGTAACCCGCTCGCAGCCTTGCGCCCCATTGTCAGTCGTAAAGAATTCAGATTGATTCAACAATACATTGCTGACAAAGTGACTATTTCGCCCGAGATACTTGATTATATTCTGTCGCTGGCTGATGGACTGCGCCAGCATAGAGACCTGGTTCTCGGGCCGAGCCCTCGTGCATCGATCGCCTTGATGGGCGCGGCAAGAGCCTGGGCCTGTCTCAATGCCAGAAATTATGTGATTCCTGATGACGTAAAAATCCTCGCTGAGCCGGTCTTCGCGCATCGCCTGATTCTGCAGCCGCACGCGATGGTCAAGCGGGTCTCGGCAAAAGACGTCGTCGGCGAAGTATCGCGCACTGTCCCGGTTCCAGTGGTTAGAGACAACCAGCGATAATTACGGAGCCAGCAAAATGAGGTATTTCCATCACTCGTTAAGGGAAGATCCGGGCACTTTTCTGAAGTTTTTCACTAACCCCGCTACCCGGTTGCGCAACCTGCTGATATTGACCATGGGAATCGGTCTTTTCGCTTTTATGCCGAGCAGACACAGCTTTGGTTTTAATCCCCGCGCGCTTATTCTGGTGATTTTTCCAGCGCTGGTAATCTTGCTGGCCTGGGTGTATGTTAAGGCGACGGCCCGCAGTTTCAGCCTGATCAGCCGTGAAATGCCCGCGATTTGCCTCGAAAACGAGATTATTGAAGTAAAGCTGCTGATTCATTACAACAACCCGCTGCCCTTTGCCTATGCGTATCTGCAGGACCACTTTCCAGCCGTCGACGTGTTAACGAGCCCTGAGATTCAGCTTCAACACGAAGACTTTGCCAGAACTGGCAGCGCTGTGATTTTATACCGGCATCGTCTCAACCGTGGTTATGGCAGTTTCAACATCGGCCCGCTCGAAATCAGAATCAGCGACCCGTTCAATTTTTTTGAAGAAAAACGGATTTTTCAACTTAAAACTCCTCTCAAGGTCTGGCTCAACCCGCCCGCGCCCGATGATCTTGACCTGGTAAAGGCCAACGCGCTGACGCCGATGGGCGACAGCCGCTCGACCATGGCCGGTCATGGCATGGATTTTTACGGCATCAAGGAATACGTGCAAGGCGACGACATTCGGGCGATGAGCTGGCTCAAAACCGCGCAGGTCGGAGTTCCGGTAATCAAACAGTTTGAGCGTGATACCCGTCCCGATGTGCTGGTGGCTGTTCACACCGATCGCACGCAGTTACGCGGTTTTGGCTTTGGTAACACCATGAAAAGGCTGCTGCGCATAGCTGCTGCCATAATGGGGGAAACCTGCCAGCGCGGCCTGCCTGCTGCGATGGGCCTGTGTGTTGACGACCTTGCTCACCACATAAGACTCAACAGCTCTGTTCCCGTCTACGGCTTTATGACTGAGCTGCTTGCCGATCTGAAGCCGGCAGAGACTGGCGGATTGCAGCAACTGCTAAGTCTTGCTCTCAGCAAGGCCGGCCCGGGAACCATCGTGATTTTTCTGAGTCAAACAATCCATATCGATATTAATCAGCTGCTCAGTGGCCTGCTGACATTGCAGGCAAGAGGGGCGAAGGTATCTTTCTGGGCAATAGATGATACTGATCAGGCAAGATTCTCAGAAGAAGCCGGGCTGAACGTCAGTAAAGACGATTTTAAACAGAGGCTGCGCGAAATGAACCTTGATTTCGTTCTGCTGCCTTCGCGAAGCGAGATTGCTGCACCAGTATGATGCTACCAGTAGAAAACCCTGAACAGAACAAGGTTGTCGAAGGTGAAGACCTCGACAACAGGCCGGCGGATGGCACACGCCTGCTGCTGTTTGCCGCTCTCATTTGCAGTCTGCCGATATACCTTCTGCTACTGTTTCTCACCGACGACCCGATTTTGAGCGGGCAGTGGGCTGCAGGCAGGAAGGCAGGCGCCCCGCAACAGGCCGCGCCAAAGCTGGTGGTCAAGGGCGTAGCCGGAATGGATTTTGCTTCGCTTGAGACCGCACCGATAAAATCAAAAGAAGAACTGATTAAGGCTATGGTCTGCACGTTTGCGCCAAGATCTGGCGTTGTTCCAGATCGCGTATATCTGCGTATCGGTTCATTTGAACGATTTTCGGCTACCGGCATGGATAGCGGGTTCAACCGCATGGCCGCGCGAGACTGGCCTGATTTTGCTTTTGCCGATGTAGTACAACGTTTTCCGGGTGAGCCGACAATAACCGCAGATCTGCATTTTTTCTGCAATTTTGAAGAGCGTCTGCCGCATCCGGCACCATTGCAGAGTCTTGCTGGTCCACTCGATTTTTGCAGCATGCGTGACGGCAGCGTTGTGCTGGCGAAGACAATTGCCGTTGGCGATGAATTCGAAGTTGCCTACGGCGGCATTCCATTGCTTCTGGCTGCGGATGAGTTGGCCGAAGTTGATGCTGACAGTCCGTATCTTGCTCTCGGTTTTCTCGATAGCTATGATTTGCGGGCAAAAGCGGCCGAAATTTCACGAGACGCAGTAGCAGGAACGCAAACTGTTTTCAAAATTGTTGAGTATCTCGAAAAGAACGGCTTGTACAAAAAAGATTATCGGCAGACCACCGAAATGCACCCGGTAAAGGAATTTCTGCTCAAGTCGATGACTGGTTACTGCCAGCATTTTGCCGCCGCGCTAGTGTTGTTGTGCCGCATGAACGGCATCCCGGCAAGGGTTGCCGGCGGTTTTGCCTCATCGCAGCGTAACGAAAACAGTTTTGTAGTAGTTGAGACGATGGCGCACGCCTGGGCTGAAGTACTTACTAAGAAAGGCTGGAAGATTATTGATGTGGCGCCACAACGTTCTGATTCGCCGCCACCGGTTGATCAGGGTGTTTCGCTGCCTTCTGATGTTGAGCTTGCGTCTATAAAAAGGCAGCTGAAAAAGGAAAATGCCCGAAAAAATTCTTCTGATGGCGCTGATAAAGGTGGCAGAGATACTGTTGAATCAGATGAATATGCTGAAGACGTCGAACCGCCAAGAAGGCCGCAGAACATCACGCAAGACGGTGATTTTGAAAGGGCGCAATCGCCAGAAACAGTCTCTAAAGACAGCGCACGCGAAGAAAGACAACAAAAAGCAGCGGCCGAAAAAAAACGCAAAAGCAAAGAAAAAGAACGCAGAGAAGCTCTTAAAAGGACCGTATACACGCTTGTTGCGCTTCTGCTGCTCGCGGCAATAATCTGGCTTATAGTTAAAAATGCTGAAAAATGGCTTAAATGGCTGATGAAGCTGCTCAAAAAACGCGGCACACAGCAGCAGGAACAATCTGACACTGCTGGCGAAGATTCGTTGCGTGAGGCTATTGCCAGGATGTCGACTCTGAAAGAATTTGAACTGCAGGGCAAAGATGTAATAGCTCTCTTTAACCGTTTTGCTGAATTCATGGAAGCTCGTGGTCTGCTGCCACGTCAGGAACATGAAACGCCAGGTGAATACTTTGAACGGCTCTGTTTAGAGCTAAACCTCAGACCGGCAGATGGCAAAAACGCCGCGCAATGCTTCGAAGCAGAACTCTATGGTGGTCAGAGCGCCAACGCAGCCAGCATCCAAAAGTTTCTGCAGTTCCTGCAGCAGATTCTCAGCAAAATCAGCTGACAAAGACTCAGACAAAAAACTGGTCCTTTGTCAACATTGAGTAGATGAATTCACGGTCATTGCGAGGAGGACTTTTGTCCGACGAAGCAATCTCATGGACAGAAGGGTTAGCTCAGAGCTGGCTTTTTGACCACGGATGGTCTTATACAATTGCGCCACAGGAATGGCGCGCAAATGTGCTGCCTGCGGCATACCGCTTCGTCGCTACGCTCCACATAATGACTATTTTTAAACGTGTATTCAAATGTGACGGATCACTAGAACTGCCTCTGTGGCTTTATTTTTGTCTGGCGCATCAGCTTTTCTTCGGCTTTGACTATGCGTTTAACGTCAAGTGCTGAATAGCCGAGTTCTTTTGCAACACGCTCCAGCGCGGCTTCTTCTTCTGGTGCTAGAACTCCGTCGGCGTATGCCATGCTCACCGCACCTTTTAAAGTGTCCATGGCTTCTTTGGCTGTTGTGGGTTTTAAAAATTTAACCTCGCCAGCCTTTACTGATTCGATAATTCCTTCGAGCTGTTCAGGCGGCATATGGTATTTAACGGCCATTTCGCTGATAAATTTCGTTTCGGCGGCATCGATAACGCCGTCGGCAAGTAGCACCTGCGCCATAACCGTAATGATGTCTCGCCCTGAGCGGGTTTCTTCGATCTTCGTTTTTTCCGCTACTTTGGCGGCTTCTACCGCCATATTCTGGGCGAAGCGCTCAGACACGATTTCGGACTTCTGGTTCAGAATTTCGACAAATTCGGCACTGTCTTCCTTCAGGATCTTCTCCAGTTGCCATTCACTGCCGTCATTGAGAGTGGAATTACAGTAGCCGCATTGTGTGGCAAAGCTTGAGCTGAGTGCGCCGCCGCAGCTTTTGCAGTGTGCGCTGCTGAGAGTGTTGTTCTGATTTGTCCGGCACTTTTTGTCGCGACTCAGAACCATTACGTCGCGAACTGGTTTGTTGTATCTAATACGCTGTGTGATAGCCCCGTCAGCGTTTGCCGTGATCGGAATTCCACTCCAGACTACCAGAGTGTAAAGTTTGACACGCTCAGAGTCGATTACGATGCCTTTCAGACTGACTGAGGCAAGTGCTATGTTTTCCCACCAATGCCGATCCGTGCTTTCCGAGGTTCTCAGCGCGTCAGCAATATAGGTTGCACATTCGCTGCTGGCAAATCTGAATATCGGCTCGACCTTGCGGCTGATTTCGACAAGGCGCAGGTTCCAGAAGATAACACCGGCAAGGTCTTCGATTTGATGAATGGTGAACTCCGGGTCGTCAGCCTTGAGCTGCTTCCAGTTTGGAACCAGCGTCGGGTCGGTGTACGACCATTCACAACCCTGGGTGATTCTGGCGAGAACCCAGTCGTAAAAACCTGAGCGAATGAACGAATTGCAGACGCTGCAGACGGTGGCCTGACCAATCTGTATCGGCGCACCGCAGTTCGGGCAACTTCCTTCCAGCAAACCTGGCTTTTTAAGGGTTTTTCCAGAAGGGCGGCGGATAAAGGACCAGTATTCGTAAAAAACTCGCCTTCTCGCAGCTTCGATAGTTTTGCCGGTTTTGCTGTCGAGCAGAGACTCTTTCAGAGAGGCTTTGACCAGTAGCTGAATCTCATCGAAACTACCGTCGCAATAAGCATGGTCGATCGAAAAAGGCTCTTCTTCAAGTTTTTCATACTGATAGCGAGTTCCTGCCGCCTGCTGTTCGTCAATGCGACTTTTAAACTGCTCGTAGAGCGCATCTGAGACGAATGCTTGAATTTTTTCGATGTGCTGATTATAAATGGCATCCTGAATAACCGAAAAAGCTTTGGTGATGCGCACTATAAAGGCTTTCTGGTCAAAGTCGCCATCACGTTTCTTCAGGTTGGCAAGATTGATGTTGCGTGCGTGATCTTGTGCCTGTGTGTGCAGATGTGGAGTTGCGCGCGATTTGCTGGTATTGATGGCAAACTCGCTATTGCGCTCGTAAAACTTGTAGATGTTTATGGCTGTTGATTCAACATGTGGTCGTAGCAGCTCCCACCAGTTGGTTCTTGTGATGCTTTGCATCCTGGCTTTCTGGGTAGAACTCAGGCCGGTGGTGACTTGCCCGGATTCACTTTGAAAACGGCTTTGCGAGTCATCTCCGGGTTGCATGGAAAGAATATGCAGCGTTGGCAGCAACAGAAAGATCTTGGCCACAATATGCCTGATGATGAAAACGTCGTTGATCGCTGAAATTATGACTACAGTGATTAAAACTACGGCAGAAATCCCAAGAGTTATCGGCGCGGCAGGAAACCTGACGATTTTAAAGCGGTTAAACAGCGTCGGAATAGCCATCAGCGCAAAAAACAGTGTGCCTTCAAGTGGAGCGGACAGCACGTAATATCCGGCAAATACTGCTGAACACCAGTATAGAAAGAACATCGACAATGGCATCAGAAATACTATAAAAGCGAACAGAACAGGAAGCGCATACATGATGACGCGCATCATAAGCTTGTCAAAAAATATCTGCTCTACAAATGAAGAGACAATGTCAATGTCGGGCCATTTAATTCGCAAGATTATGGCTGCAACCATGAGGCTTACAACGATAACCGTAAAGCCCCTTCTGCCGATTTTGAAGGTTTCTTCCATTCAGGCTGCTCCAAATTATTTGTAATTGCTGACCATTATATCTAAACCTTTTCATAATAGACCAGCTCTTTGTTCTAGCGGGCTGAACTTTTGCAAATCGGCGATCTGTCTATCAGCGCAAAATTTTCCAGGTTTTAATGGCGTTTCGGTTGCATATCTAATGCTACTCTGCGTTTTGTTTTTGAAGAATGCTATCGAAAGATCGATACGGCTGATTTATCAGGAAAATGATCGGCATAATCGCTGAGAGAATATCTGGTTTTGTGCGCTTATCCATGCTAGAGATGGTGAGCTTCTGTGTGAAGTCCTGTTTTAATGGCGGCTCTCTTGTTATGCTACTTAGCGAGTGGTGAATTTTAGGATCTTGCTTGATGGATATCGTATAGTATGATATCGTTCTTTTCATTCAAACAAACAAATCGCGCTATAAATATTGAGAAGATGAGGTATAGAATGAGATCCGTATTTCCCATACTTAAAAAGGCTCTGGCTGTTATATTTTGCCTGACAACGGCACTTGCCGGGGCAGGCTCCTTGCCAGACGAAGAAGCCAGTTACCGGTTGCCTGATATGGCTGTCGATGCCGAGCGAGCCACTTACCAGGGACTCATTTCAAGACCCCATGATGAAATAGATGCGAAGACAATTGAGCTGAAATCGCAGCGTAACCCGATTAAGCTGCTGCATGCCTTTAATGCTTCGGTTATGTTTGGCGGCACTTCTGACGGTAGCCTGCGCGGTGCCACAGTTGCTCCAACTCTGCGCGGTTTCGGCGGCAAATATACAGCGGTAACCGTTGACGGTTGTCCTGTTAACACCGGTTGGAACGGCACGTCGCCGCTATCTGGTTTTCCGCTCAGCAGAATGCAGAGGGTTTCAGTGGTTCCTGGCGGAGCTGGTCTGGTTTATGGTGCAAACAGCGTTGCCGGAGCAGTTAACTTTGTACTGCCGACCGCACGAGATCTTGAGGGTCTTACCTTGCTTCAGGAAATCGGTGGGATGGGCACCCGCCGCCAGGAAATAATCTATGGCGACGTATCGCATCAGAACGAGCATCTTTTTGCTGTATTTCTTGACGAGTATGACGGCGACAGAAAGTTCAAGGATTTCAGCAACGCTGCGGTGCCGGCAGATAATCTTGGCACTATCAACAATCGTCGTGACAACCAGATGTTCATGTATCGTGGGCGTCTTGAACTCGACAACGGCCTTGTTCTGAAAGCCACTATTCTTGAAAATTATGGTTCGATCTCGTGCCCATCGTATTATGAGAGATTTGATCCCTGGAAAATGTCATTATACGACTATGTACTCGAAAAAGACTTGGGAAAAAGTGGCAACCTGACTTTGCGCTATGCCAAATACCGGGATTTTTCGTCAACTTATGCCTATGCCAACACCGATAAGGACATGATGAACGGAATCCTTAACGTCAATAGCGATGTTCTGGTTAAAGTGGATACTATGGAGTTGCTTTACAATGTTGAAGCCAACTCTAAGAACTTTGTAACTTTCGGAGCCATCAAACAGGAAATTGAAGATATCGGTCATGGCTTTCAGACCGGCAACAGAAAGAAAGTCGACACTAGCGGTTTTTTTATCAATGACTCTATCAAGGCTACTGACAAGCTTGATCTCAATCTTACCGCCCGCTCTGATAAAAGCTATGAAGGAGATTCCAATACTTCGTGGGCGTTTGCTTCCAACTATGATATTTCTGACAGAACCAGCTTTGGGCTGGGCTTGAGCAGTGTTGTCAGAAATCCGAATATGCAGGAGCTCTATCGCGACAAGAACCGTGGCAACCCTGATCTTGCTGCTGAAGAAGCAGATAATCTTGAGTTGCGACTCGGCCATAAATTCAACAGCAAGTGGCAGGCCTCTTTTGCCTGGTTCAGATCTGATATTGAAAATTATATCGAAGCTGACGCCAAGAATACTTTTCAGAATATTCAGGAAGTCGCCATTGATGGCGTTGAGTTTTCGGTTAACGGCAAGGTTAACGAAAGGTTTGATGTCTGGATCGGTTACACCGATTTCAACAAAGCCCAGAACAAGACTAATAATGTCAGGTTGAGCAGTCGGCCTGAATACCGGGCGGTTGCCGGAACAGCGTATCGTTATGAAAAATTCAGCGCGATGCTCACTACGTCTTATCAGGGCGAAACAAACGCCATTGGCGCTACTTATCCCAAAGTTGACTCATCTACTTTCGTTGATCTGAGTCTTCGGCAACAGGCGACGAAGGATTTCGCAGTTTATCTTAATATCGAAAACCTCACAGATCAGGATGAAGTCCAGTTGTCACAGTCTACCGGTGCGGCTGCCTATGACAAAGCAGGCAAGCTGAATCTTAATCAGAGCAGCCCGATAAATTATGAACCTGGCCGCAGCGTCACTTTTGGTCTGGAATTGAAGTTCAGATAACTGATATTTTCTGAGGTTTTGTGCAGCCGCCCCGATTTTCGGGGCGGCTTTGTTTTCCAGCCTTACTAAATTGCCCTGTTGATAGGTTACTCAGTCTCGCAGTAATACTCCATTTGGTAACTGAAGAGTGTTCTATAGGTATTAAAAAACTCCCGAATAATCTGCGACAATCCTTTAATCTGTGGATAACTCTTCAAAAGAGCCGGTATAATTATCGTGATTAGCTTGACCGACAAATAGTCCAAGCGAAATTTTTCGTAAAGTCTTCATAGATAGGCAAATGGAGAATTACTGCAGTCTCCCGCCCAAAAATTTGCGGGTAGTCGGTGAATTCATTATAATTATAAAATTATAGTTGTAAT
Source organism: Candidatus Riflebacteria bacterium HGW-Riflebacteria-1 (assembly GCA_002839445.1). Lineage (GTDB taxonomy): Bacteria > Muiribacteriota > Ozemobacteria > Ozemobacterales > Ozemobacteraceae > Rifleibacterium. Next base: position 110,936 of record PGYB01000008.1, on the reverse strand, counting down.
AGTGTACCGAGACTGCGGTTGTCCGCAGATGGTCAGTATTTCGGGAGTAAACTGATGAAAAAGCAGCTTGGCCGGTTTGGTCTGATCGCAGGGATTTCTGGTCTTATGATGTTTTCTAACGCATTGCCCGCCTGCGCTGATGATGTGCAGCGCGCCTATCAGGGCATGCAGCAGGCTCTGACTGAATATCGTGATGCCGTAGTTGATCAGGCCGATCAGAACCTGGTGCGGGCAAAGCGCGACGCTTATTTTGTCGCAAAAAGTGCCTATGAAAAACTGACAAAGTCGGCCGGGCAGCTTTCAGATAAAGCGAAAGCAGCTGTTCAAAACACGTCGGCAACTGCAACTAAATCCGCGGCAGCAACGACAGGCAAAGCCTATGTGCGCGAACAGGCAGCATCGGTGCTTACTACTGCCGGCGGCATTGAGCGAACTATTAACAAAGCCGTTACCGGCGCCAAGGTTACCGAAAAAGATCTCGATATTTCATTCAGAGAAACCGACGATAACTCGCTTGAATTGCAGACTGGCGAAGCTTTCTGGCAGTCGGTTACCAAAGATCTCAAGGCGGCGCAAAAGAGCATCACTATTCAGATGTTTGGCATGGAAGCCGACAAAACCGGCTGGGAATTCGCAAAACTTCTTGCCGAAAAGGCTAAGCAGGGCGTTGAGGTAATTCTTGTCGCTGATCGCGCTGGCGCGCGCATGGGCGGAGCTAAAAACCTCATCTCAACAACCGAAGAAGAAAAACTTTTTGAATTCTATAAGCAGAATGGCATTAAGGTGGTCTTTTACGACCGTATCAGCAAAGCTACCGGTGTTGGCCAGAAGCTCGATTTTTACCATTTCGACCATCGCAAGAAATTTATCATTGACGGCCAGATCGGCTATGTTGGCGGCTACACGCTGCAGCAGGAGTCGCGAGAAAAGAAGCACGACATGATGGTGCGTTGCCAGGGGTCGGTTGTCGGCCAGATGCAAAGCGGGCTTTTGCTCAGCTATCTCTACAATGGCGGCAAACTCGCGAGCAAAGATGCGGCAACCCTTCGTGATAAGTTCTTCCCAAAACCGGCTAAAACAGGCGCTTCGAATGCCAGAATTACCTATAACATTCCGCGTGGCGTTCACGATGTTCACGACGATTACAAGCAGCAGATCGACTCAGCCAAAGATTATCTCTATGTTATCAATCCTTATATCACCAACAACGACCTGATCGACAGGCTGGCAGCAGCAGCCAGGCGCGGCGTAGATGTGCGTCTTGTTCACCCGGGCTCGGCCGAGAACCCGCTCAACGATGCCAACACTCGCTTTCATTTTGAAAAACTGCAAAAAGCCGGCGTTAAAATATACATGTACCAGGGCGAAAAAGGTTATGGTAAGGTGCATGCAAAGGGTCTGATCGCAGACGACAAGTTCGCGTCGATCGGCAGCTGCAACATGGATACCATGGCGCTGCGCCACAATTATGAATCGAATGTTGCTTCGAAAGATCCTGAATTCGTGCGCCAGGTGCGCAAAGACCTGTTCGAGAAGGATTTCGCTGTCAGCAAACTTTACGAACCCCCGAAAAGTCTCTGGGAACGCATAAAGCTGAAGGTTAAGGGCGGCGCCGCCGAATTGCTCGACCGTTGGGATTAAGTTGCAGCAGCAACGTTGCATCTCAGTTCTTAAGCCGAAAACCAACAGTCCAGGCATCACCCGGGCTGTTGGTTTTTTTAGAGCGGCGTTAGCAGAAATTGGCAGGGTGATGACGAAACAAATTTCTCTGGCAATAGATGCAGCGTTTTGAGCACATACAAAAAATCAATTTTGAACTCAACGCGGCAAAAGATGCGAAGCTAGCCGGTTGTGCTAGTCTTCGGTTTTTTCTTCGTCGGTTTTTTCAGGCTGTGGCTCGCCTGAATCTCTGTTCTGGCGCTTTTCCAGCTTGGCCTCTTTTTTCTTTTTCTTGTCGGTTTCGCGTTTTTGTTTTTCGAATGAATAATTTTTTTTCAAGTTTTCTTACCCTTCTGGTAAGCGGCCCCGGCCGGCAAAAAAGCCCGGAGATCGCTGCAAAGTCTTAACTGTTGGCTGAAAATACAAAGTCAGCCATAATACGTTAATAGTAACACAATTTGTGTTATTTCGCTCAGCGCTCTTAATAAGTGCTTTGTCAGCAGATTTTCCAACCTCTGGCAGCTGAGAAACAATGCAATTTTAACCATAAAGCTCAGCACCTGCGTATTTTCTCCTGATACTGCCTTGTTGCCCGTCCGCGTATTTTCTGATAGTCTGGCGGCATTAGACCGCTGTTTAAACAGCATAAAATCAAGACATTCACCACAGGAAATAATCTGATGCCAAATACTGTAAATGTAATCAAAGCCCTGCTTATCGCTGTTCTGTGCGTTTTTTTCCAAGCCGCTGCGTATGCGGAAGACGCCGCGCCAATTGTCGGTCTGCGTGAGCCTGGCGATGTCGTCGAAGTCGAGCGTCTGATAACCAGTGCTCATCATTTGCCGGTGCAGCGCCGGATCGAATTTGTCTCAAAATATCTGCTTGGTCGCAAATATCATCCCGAAACAAAAGCCAGAATTAAAAAACAGCAGAAAAAGCCGGTTGAAAAGGTAGAGGCTGCGAACCCTGATCCATTGCCGGTTAAATTTTTGCGCACCAGTATGACTTACCTCGACTGTATGACTTACGTCGAGCATGTTCTCGCCATTGCGGCCAGCGCAAAACCGGCTTACCATGAAGAATTTCTCTGTCGACTCATTGATGTCATGTTTGACGCCGGTGGTCAGCCGCTGATGAATCATTCCCGCAACCATTTCACTTCGCTATGGGGCGATGTTAACGAGCGCAAGGGTTATCTGACCAATGTTGCCCGCAACCACCCGCTGGCTATAGGCCGCGAGCTTTATCTCAACCGGGTTGGCAAAAATCGCACGTTCTACGTTGAAGATCGCTTTCTGATCGCAGAAAAGCCGCAGCAGATGTGGTATTTTCCTGTCTCTGCCGTGCTCGCGCGCAAGAGTCCACTTGTTTCTGGCGATGTGATCGCCATGGTTACTGACAAAGAAGGCCTCGACGTTACCCACATGGGTTTTTATATCGAAAAGAACGGCAAACGTCTGCTGCGCCACGCATCGATAAAACTCAACCGCATCGTTGACCAGGATTTGGGAAAATATCTGCGCGACGGAAAGCACATAAAGGGCCTGATGGCGTTCCGCCCGCTGTTACAGGCTGCCAAACCATGTCTATATCGTTTTCAGGTCGTAGCTGCTCCCTGATGCAGACTGCCAGATTCCGCTGCGAAAGCCATCAGGCCGGTTCCTGATGAATTGTGACTTGCTGCCGTCATGACCCGGTCTTTGAAGAGGCAAGAACTGTTGATCTATTGAGCTGAAAAGCTTATATTTTAAGATATGCCTTTCCAAAAGACATCAATTCCTGATGCCACGGTCAAAAGGCCGTCCATGGCATTTATGGTTCTGGCTGTTATCGTTTTCGCAACCATTTTAACCGTTGCGCAGTGGCTGGAAAAGCAGCGAAAAAACATCGTTTCCGAGTGGGAAAGACAGGAACGCGGCCAGATGGCACTTGTCGTGCAGAAGGTCGCCCGCTTCAGCGCTCCCGAAACCTTTTTTCCGTTTATTTTACGACAGGCAATCGAAATGTTGCGCAAGAACACGCAGGACTTCGCATTTGCGCTTCTAAAACCATGGAATGCAAATGTGAACTTTCTTTTTTATTCACAGGACGGCAAAAGAATCGCGGTTCCGGGGTTCGCACACGAAAAGATTGCAGTTTCTGAACAGGTTATGGCCGTTCTGCTGCGTCCGGAAAGCGTCACCGAAAATCGCCGTAATGCCATGTCTGCAGCATTTTTTGGCAAGCGTGACGGTCTTGCAAATGTCGCTCACAAGCCTGAGGCTTTAATTCGCCTCAAAGGCAATGATCGTTTTTCGCATGCTGGCTGGTGGCGACTTTCGAACCGGTTAACGCCAGATTTGCCTGGCAGCTTTCAGATTGCGCATATTCTGGTGTTGATCGAGGCTGACGCTTTCAGGAGCGACCGCCTGCTCAAAGACGTTTTAAGAAGTGTGCGCAAATCGCTGCCGGCTTATTATCGACTGTCGGTGCGCAAAGGCTGGCTTGGTAATGTAGACAGTTCTGAGCAACAGATAGAAGAGAAGGCGCGACTCCGCAACGGGTTGACGGTTGCGTTGCTGCGTGACCCCGTTCCTGACAAGCATTATAAGCAAATCCTGAGTTTATGGGATTTCCTGGCAGTTTCGGTAAAGTCATTCTTTATGTTCCTGCTGGCTTTCGGCGGCAAGCACCTGTTTACTGCTAGGCGCCATGAAATTTCATTGCGCAGAGTTATCGGCATTGCCATTCTTCTGGCGATGGTGCCGGTGCTGGGACTCTTTTCGCAGTGGTGTTTTGACTACATGCAGACTTCGACGAACAACACGGTCAGACTTCAGCACCGCGTCATAGAACGCCAACTGAATGATATCGATCTGGGGCTGGTGCAGAACAAAGCTTCGCTTGAAGACATGCTCAACAGTTTACACAACGCTTTCGAACGACAGCATGGGTCTGCTGACAAGGCAGAATTGGCTACGTCGCAGTTTGGCAATACGGTCGATGGCATCTATCTGCTCGACGAGTCCGGTAATGTTATAGAAAGGTTTTGCGAAGTTGCCGAGAAAAAGAAGGCTTCGCGTGATATTGCGACTTTTCTGGTAACAAATCTTGTTTCTCACATAAAAAATGTTTCGATAAAAAAATCATCTGATGCGACTTTTAACCTGAGTTATGTGCGCCAGTTGTCGCGCGACATACATCAGCACCTTGGCAAAATTATTAATATCAACTGGGCCGGGTTCCGTCGAGAACTGTATCTCAAGTTTGTCAGAGGCTCTATGGGCAGTCATGACATGAAGTTCCTGGTGGCTTTGCTCGACCCTGATCGCCTTTTCAGAAACTATCTTGCCGAATTGGCCCAGAAAAGAATGAATATGCGCTTTGGCGTTGTTGAAATGACCGAGGGTGGACCAAAATCGAGTATGCCAGATCAGTTGCTGCTGAATACAGATCTGCTGATGTTAAGCGAAGAAGTCTGGCGTCTTAAAAGAACTATCGACCGGCTGATAGATCTGCCTGGCCGGGGCAGACACCTGGTAACCGGTATTCATGCCCGTCATATGGGCGATGTTGTATTGATCGGAGCTTGTCCATTTCGCCCTATTGCCGAGCGCAATCACCAGATTCTCTCTTTTTTCATTCTGTTCGTTGTTTTCTCGTTTTGCTCGGCAATCCTTTCGGCACTGTTTATTTCCGGAAGCCTCGGGTTCTCTATCAAAAAAGTTGCCAAGGCTCTTGAGCGCATTAGAAACCATGAGTTTGTCTCGCTTCTGCATGCCGAAAGCAGTTCGGAGGGCCGCATATACTCAGGCATACGCCGGGCGGTTCACACCCTCTCCGAGATATATAACGCGCAACCCCTGCGCAAAAAGCTGGTATTCGAGGGAACAATTACTGCCGGCCGCTTTTCGCTTGAATCCTGTTTTACTCCCGGCAGATTTCTCGGCGGCGACTATATAGAGGCCATGGTGATTGCAGAAAACCGACTTCTGTTCTGTATCGGCGAGATCTCTGGCAAGCCCATTCCGGCAACCCTTTTGATCGCGCGAATAAAGATGTGTATTTCGCTGTCAACCTCTGGTATCCCTGATTCCAGGCAGTTGCTGATAAATCTGAATGATTACTTTGTCCGCGATAAAAAGAATGAGCAACAGATAAGGCTTGTTTGCGCCATTTCAGACGAAAGTGGCAATCTGGATATTGCCTGTGCCGGTCATTATGCTGCAATTCTGCTGTCAGGATCGCGAACTGTCTGCCTGCATGATGACTCTGCGCCGCTTGGCAGCATTCAGCCGCCGAATATTTCGTTGCGGCATCTTGAGATGGAGCCTGGAGAGAGCTTGTTTTTTGTAACTTCCGGCTGTTTGCAGCTCTTTGATCAGATTTCTTCTGGGAGCGGTCTTGAGAAATTCAGGGCAGAGCTGGAAGCTGCACCGGAAAACTGGTGTTCTGCCAGGTTGCAGGAATTCTGGAAATCAGCAGAACTGAGCGATGGAGCAGATGGCTCAAATGCCGATCGATCTCTGGCCGTGTTAAGGAGATCTTTCTGATGAGCTGGAATAGATTAATCAGATTGCTTGCGGGTTTTCTGATCTGGTTGCCTTTTGCCTTGCTGATCTGGGTGGGAATAGTGCAGGGTTCACAGATGCGCCGCACTTTTGAGCGCGAAGTGCTGTCTGAAATGTTGCGTTTTGAGGTTGAAAAATTGCAGCGCATTAAGTCGCAGGAATCAAGACTGTCGCTGGTCTGGCAGACGATCAGAAAGCATGTCGCTGTATCCGGTAATGTTGCTGAATGGCGCAAAAATGCTTTGCTTGAGCTTGAAGAGCAGGGTGTCGGCAAACCCTTTCTGTTTATGGCCGCTCAGAACGAGACGAAACCCTCGTTGGCCGGTGATTTTGGTATGTTGCTGCAGAAGCTTTTTGCTTCGAGCCTGATTCCGCTGATGGCTGAAAAAAACGTTGTTGATGCCGGTTTTATAGAATTGCCTATGCATCTGCTCTATACCATGCCCCGTCGCCATCAATTTTACAGCCTTCCCCTGCCACGCAATGACTGGTGGATGTGTCAGGGTGTATTGACAGCAGAAAACAGACAGTATGCGTATCTGTTGTTTTTTGACAAGCAGGGTGTTGACTGGCAGAAGATATGTACAGCGTTTTTCAGTCGGGTTCAGCTTGAGTTGCCATCGCTGTGGGCCAATCTGGAGCCTGCTGAATCTGAGGACTGGCAAAAAGGTCTGAGATTCTGGAATATAGGCCCGGATGGTATTGGCACTGGCCATGACTCCAGATATGTCTACCAGGCAGTTGACTTTGCAGATAAGCTCATCGTTTTTCGAACGCCATTCTCAAACTCTGTTCTGATCTGGGAAATCATCGCGTATCTGGCTTTTGTTCTGCTCAGCTTTGTCTGGCTGGCCGGCTTTTGCAGGTCAGAAACGACAAACTTTGAAATAGACTCGAAAAGTCTCAGAGAGGGGTTATGGTTGTTTCTCGGTCCGGCATTAGGACTGCCGTTTCTCGGGCTCATTCTGGTAGGCAATCTTGAGATGTTTTCTGAAAGCTCAAATATTCTGCACAGAAAATTTGTGCGGCTTTCTCAGGAACTGGAGGATATGGAAGTCGAGTTTCGTGAGTTCGCATTGGTCAAAGAACGCGAGATCGCCGAATTTCTCGACACGATACCGCCTATGACAAACCAGGCTGCCGCAAGGGTCTTGTGTGATGAAGTAAACTGCGGGAAATGGAATATTGGGTATCTGCATGTTTTCTCTGAGGCCGGCGAAAAGCTCTCACCCACCTGGTTCCAGTTTCGTCCTACATATGCCTATGTTGCGGCGCTTCCTGAGCCTTTGCGAGAATGGTTTCTGCGGCGGGTAAACAACCGTGGCGGCAAGGTTGAGCAGGTTTATCAGGACCTGTTGCAACGTGGTTCCAAAGATAAGATGACCGACCAGCAGATCATGGATTATCTGCGTGGTCCTGACCGGGAGCGGGTGGGCGACCCTAATGATAGGATCATCGACAAGTTTATGTCGGGACTGGCTGTACATACCTGTCGTCGCGTCAGGGCGAAAGGGGCGGTTGCATTGCCTGAAGGAGAACAACAGGGCGTGATGTCGGTTATGGCCGCCGCCGCGGGGGTTGATGAGGAGGATTACGTCAATGAGACAATTGCCGATCTTGGAAAGATCATCAGAATCGTTTCGGGCAACGAAAAATTTTACAACTTTGCCTACATTCTGGGTGATTCGCAGGCAGAAATCATAAATTTCATTCTGATTCACTGGCGCAGCGGTCATTTTGCGTTTTCACTCGTTCGCTCTTTGATTGATAAAGCGCGCTCCGCCATTGATGGCAGTGCTACTTACATCTTTAACCGCGATGAAGAAGGCCTTGACTTTGCTTCCAGAGTGGCAGCAAAAGATCTGGTAGCGGTTGCCGGAGGTCTTGCGACGGCCGGTGAATGGCGCCGGTTTATTGCGCAAGGCGAAGATGGTATCTGGAACCTGTACTGGTTGAAGAGCTCTGAAGCAATGGAGCAGCTTGTTATCGCGCGCTCTCTGCCACTCAGCGAGGTCTACGATGAATGTGCCCGCGTGGCCCGATCTCACCATGCAGCGGTGTTTCTCGGCTTGATCTGGATTGCGTTGGGAATTTTCATTATGCACCGTTTCCTGTTGAATCCGGTATCTGACCTTGAGACAGCAATTGGCCCACTGTTCAAGGTTGGAAAACCTTTGCCTGAAATCCGTGACCCGGTTGGAGAAGTCCTGGCGCTGACCATTTTGTTCGGCCAGGTAAAAGAAGGGCTTGATCAACTTAGCCTTGCCCAGGCTCTTCAGGAAAACCTGTTCCCCAGCAATCGCCTCGAAAAGGGGCGGTTACGTATAGAGGGAAAATCGGTCATGATGGAACAGGTCGGCGGCGATTTTTTCGACTTCTTTCCAGACCCGCTTGATGAAAATTTTGTCTACGTTTTCATTGGTGATGTTACCGGTCACGGCCTGGCTGCGGCAATTGTCGTTGCCATGATTTCGAGCGCGATTCCAATTGTCGTTAAAAATCAGGGCAAAACTCCGGACCAGTTGATAAAAATTATTAATGAGCATCTTACGCCTATTCTTAAACGGTTACGAATGAGCTCGATCATGTTGATGCGCATCGACACGCGAACCGGTGAATTCGCGCTTTCTGGTGCCGCTCATCCCAGGCTTGTTCATGTTAACCCTGACGGGTCTTTCGATTTTCTTGAGATGAATGCTTTTCCGCTTGGCGCAAACGTAAAGATGAAAGTCCCGAGCATGCAGTCCAGGATCGGTGAGCGCAGCGCGATTGTGTTTTATACTGACGGCTGGGCAGAGGCTTTGTTGCCTGATGGCGAGATGATCGGCTATGACGGTTTTGCGCAGTTGCTAAGCGATACAGTCAAAAACGAAGAAAAACCCATCGACGCTCTCTACGATAAGCTGGAAAAGCTTACCGGTACAACGGCATGGTCAGACGATGTCACGATAGTACTGCTGGAATTCGATTAAATCCCGGTGTTGTGGCTCAGAGCATGTAACGCCGACAGCTACGGGATGTTAAGCTCTTCATAGAACCTGATTGAAACTGTTATCATGCCATGGCCTGGTTTTACTGAGGCATGGCCGCCTTGATTCTTTCTCTGGCCTCGAGCAACTCCTGTTCGGCTTCTTTGATTCTGGCCTGATCCTGGGCTTCTGATGCTGCAACGTATTTTTTATATGCGGCCGCAACAGCAGCTTGAAGTTCTTCCAGGCTCGGTGCGGCGCTGTTGCATACCACGTTGCTTGTTGTACACTCGACAACCGCAGCGGCATAATCGGCATCCGAATCGGGGAGGGCAGCCTTGGCTGCGGCAATCTGACTGTGTGTCTGCTCGATCTCGCGCAATTTGGCCTGATACTGCAATTCAAGCTGCTCGTATTTCTTTTTGTCGGAAAAAGTAAAGATAAGCCAGAATTTCCACCACGGGCGGTTGTTATAGTCGGCCAGAGCCTTGTCGCGCTGCGATTTGAGTGCTTCGGCTTCGATCTCAAGATAGGCGAGTTTTTGCGCAGCATCATTCGGGTAACCGCTGGTTGCCTTGCCGGCAAGAAATACCGCCTGTTTGAAAGTCAGGTTCTTGTTAAGCAGATTAACGCCAAAGTTGACGAAAGCCTTGTTTCGAGCTGCTTCTACCTTGCCGCTGGCAAAATTTTGCAGAGAATCTCTGATTATAGCAGACTTTGTCAGTTTCAGGGCGCCACGCTCAAGAGCCTGAGCGCTTTTAGCCAGTAACGAGTTTTCAAGGTAATTTTTTATCTGGAAGCCTTTGTTACCAGTCTTGAATTTGCTGAGATCTTCACTGGGTTTCGCCTGCTCCGAAATCCTCGCTATCGCTTTGTTGGCGCCATTTCCGTCGGTTGTACCCTCGTCCAGGTCTGAATATTCTTCTTTCATCTGTTTGAGCTTCAATGGATCAGATGTTGAGAGGTGGTGGGCAATGCTCAGTTCGGTCAGCACAAGGGCTTTATGGTTGAGCAGTTCTTTTTTAAGCTGATCGCGGTTATTGGCCAGTTCGTGCCCGGTCATCCTGGTGAATTCTTTTCTGACTTCGATAAGTGTGTCGACATCGATAAAATTCAGACTCTGCTTTTTGAGAGCCTCCTTGTTGCGGTCGTACATAATCATATCGACTACTAACTCATTGGTAGTGTGGTTTGGCAGGCCGGTCTGATTCCCGTGAAACATCTTTTTCGCTTCGGCATAACCGGCCTTTCCGTGTGCCGCCGAATCGCCAGCAAGGTGGCTTCTGATGCCGGCTGCGCGTGCCAGCAAAATTTCGCGGTCAGGGCTTTTCTTGCTCTGAGCAACATTTTCCATGGCTTTTGCAAAATTTTCGCTGTGATAGGTCCCGTAGTCTTCGCTTTTTCCATCGTCTAGCCCGATGTCAGGTTCGGTTGAACCGGCAAGATAAGCTCCGACGAGATCGCTGCTCACCGGGAAGCCATTTTTAGCACCAGCTTCGTAAGTCAACGCGATATGGCTGACCGGACCCCACGCCAGTGCTGGCGCAGCAGCGGCCACAAGAACGACCAGCAAAAACTTCATTGCATGTCGTTTATTCATCTTTTACCTCATTACGCAAAACTTTATCAATTAATCATACTGGTACAATGAATTTGCGCAATGGCTTCGCAAAAAATAGTATGCTATAGGATAGTGTGAACTGATTATTGTGATAAGTGATAATTGTTGCCGCAAAGAATCGCATTCGGTAATTTGTACAGACCTTATCGCGGGGGTAAAAAGATGACCACAACACATGAGCATCCTTCTCTGAGCAGGCTTTTTATGTATATTTTTCTGTTCATTCTTTTCACTCTGCATGGGCCTTATTGCTATCTGTTCATGCGCGAAAACCTGGTCTTGCTCGCCGACGGCAGCATCGATTACGATATGGGCGGTCTTTTCCCGTTTACCGCGGTAATGGTTCAGGCACTGGTTTTTCAAGCTTTTGCCGCGTTTATAGTGTTCGTTCTAGCTTGCGTTGCGCGGCAGAGATCCAGCGCTACACCTGGCAGCGTGATGACAGTCGCGTTTCTCAGTATGCTGGGTCTGCAGGTGATCGTGTATTACAATATCTACTTCGACCCGATTACCGACCCTAAGATTATTCAGGCGCGTAGTGTTTACAGCACTTCCTGGCTGTTTCTCGCACTTTTTTCGCTATACAGTATCATCAGAATAATCGTGCTGTATCTGGAGGCAGGCGATGCCGAAGCCGAGCGCATCGCCATACTCAAAACTTACGAAGATAACGGTGAGCACCACGAAGATGCTGCTGAGCATCATGAAGAGCAGCAGTAGACGTTGTCTATTTTGTCAATCCAAGCCGGCGGGACATGTCAGCATGGTCGACAGCGTTGCTGAGAGCTTCTTCTTTGGTTATTTTTCCTGACTGCACCAGCTTGGCGAGATCGTCGTTAAGCAGTCGATTGCCTTTGTTCTGGCCTGTAGTCATCGCGGTCAGCAGCATGTGGGTGCGCCCTTCGCGAATCATGTTGCCCATCGCGTAGTCCATAACCAGTATTTCCAGTGCTGGAACGCGCCCGCCGCCAATTTTGCGGCAGAGCGTCTGACAGCAGACGCCGAGCAGGTTGTCAGCCAGACTGGTTCTGATCTGCTCCTGGGCTTCGGCGGGAAACTGGTCGACAATGCGGCTTACCGTACTAATCGCTGTTGAAGTGTGCAGCGTTGCCAGAACCAGATGCCCGGTGTTGGCGGTTTCCAGTGCCATCGAAATGGTTTCCAGGTCGCGCATTTCGCCGACAAGAACGACATCTGGATCTTCGCGTAGCGCGGCCCGCAGTGCGCGAGAAAATGAAGCAGTATGCACTCCGACCTCACGCTGGTTGACCAGCGCTTTTCTGCTTTGATGAACGAATTCTACCGGATCTTCGATAGTCAAAATGTGACATTCTTTGTTTCGGTTGATGTGATCGAGCATGGCCGCCAGGGTCGTGCTCTTGCCGCTGCCGGTCGGCCCGGTAACCAGAATCAGGCCCTTGGGTGATTCGGCCCAGCGTCTGAGCACTTCTGGCATTCCGAGTTCTTCGAGGGTGAATATTGTATTTGGAATGTGGCGAAACACCGCGCTGACACCATGTGAGTCGCGCAGAAGATTGATGCGGAACCTTGAGTGTTTGTCCATGGCATAGGCAAAATCTTCGTCGCTGGTATTGTTGAATTTTTCAACTGATTCAGGTCGCATGATCGGTGCAATCAGTTTGAATACTTCATTGGGGGCGAGTTTAAGAAAGCCGGCGATTGGCAGTATGCGACCATCAATGCGCCATCTTGGCACCTGCCCGGCAGACAGGTGCAGGTCTGAGCCACCTTCAGCTACAAGCCTTTTTAGCAGATCGTCGATGTGTTGAGCGCCGGAACCGCTTGCCATAGAAGGTTCTGCCGACGCATCACCGCCGTAAGTTTGCATGATTTTTTCAAAGTAGGCCGCTTCGATCGCAACCGGGTCGATTTTCATGCTTGGCAGCAACTGGCGGACCGAGGCGAGCAGGTTCTCGTCCATGCGGTCGCAGTAGCCCAGTAGCAGTTTGGTATCTTGTCTGCGCACCGGAGCTACGCGATGCCTCTGCATAAATGCTATCGGGATCAGGCGCAAAACTTCAACCGCCGGAATTGCCGCGTCACTGCGATAATCTTTATGAATTGGCGGTCGCGAAGTCTTTTTAAGACGCTCGGCAAGCATGCGCAGCATCGACATGCCTGCTTCAGGAACCGCAGTCATTACTTTGCGGAAAACCTCACGCGCCAGCTTGAGAATGCGCGTTTCACCGCGTGCGATGCAGTTGGCCGTGCGCTTTTCGTCAAGAATAACCGCCATTTCTCCGGCCATCTGCGAGCGTTCTAGGCAGGTGAGTTCTATCTGATCCTCGCCTTCGCCGGCAACAATCGCAACCTGGCCCGAAATTACCACAAAAAGAAAATCTGCCGGGTCACCGGTCTTTACGATAAATTCGCCATCATCATAGGCCTCGATTGTGCCGGCCTTGCTGATGACCTGATCGCGCTGGGCATCGCTAAGAGGTTCAAAAAAAGAATTGGTGTCGAACGCACTGTTGGCTTCGCTCAAAATTTCCGGTGTTCGCTGCAGAACTCGCATAATCTTCTCCCTGCGCGCAATCTCAGTCAGTTTCCGCTATATTAACGGGCAATTTTTCTAATGCATTATACTAAATTTGCAGCGTAATGGTGCAAATTATGCTTAACCAAGCTGGTTCTTGACCAGAGATACTAATCTGGCCTAAGATATCTATCAACAGCCTTTTAAAAAGCCATAATCATCTGAAGTAAAACATCGTTGCCAGGAGGCACCCGAATTGACCAGCAAAACCAGGATTTGTGTTATTTTTGCCTGCTTGTATCTGAACATCTTTCTGCAGCCGGCGATCTGCCAGGCCTGGGAGGATTTTCCCAAAGATAGAGGCAACAATTATCTCGACAGCTACAGCGATGATGACTATCAAGCCGCTGACTCTTCTGATGACTCAGCAGATGACTTTTTCAAGGGTGGCTATTACGAAGACGATGCTACCGATTACTCGGCCTATTCTGATGATACATACTTGTCTGACGGCGACGATGGTGAATCTACCAACTCTGATCAGTCGTTTGCCGAGGTCCGCCCACCGATGCTTGAGCCGGGAGCGCCAATCAAGCTTGAAGAAAAAAGCATTCGTCTTGGCCGCATTCCTTACCGAAGTCTGCGCGAAATGATGACTCAGGCCGTTCCGCTGCTGAGATTGCTGCAGAAAAAGTCTGGCGCGAAAGATGTTCGCCTGGTCTCGAATCGTAATGACTACGCCAGCGTTATTGACGCTCTCGCCCGCGGCAATATTGATTTTGCCTGGGTTGGCCCGGCTGCTTACCTGAGTCGTCGTGATAAAGATCATTTGATGCCGGTTGCCAAGGCTAAATTCGGTGCAGCGACAGCCTACCGTGGCGTGTTCATTGCGCCGGCAAAGGGCAAGGTTCAGGGCCTCGAAGACCTCAAAGGCGCTAGAATTGGTTTTGTTGATCCAGAATCTACCAGTGGATACATCTACCCGCTCTATCTCCTGCTGCAGCTGGGCATAAATCCTTTCCGGGATTCACAGGTGTTTTTTCTGAAAAATCACGACAATGTTCTACGCGCAGTGCTTGCCGGCAAGATCGACGCCGGGGTTTGCCTCGACGACACGCTCAACTCGATTAAAGACAAGACTGTTCTTGATAAGATCATTGTGCTCGCCAAAACCAATGAGATTCCTTCAGACGTTATTGTCTGCCGACAGGATTGCCCGCTAAACCTGCGCGAAAAGTTTCTCGAAGCCCTGTTGAGCGTTAAAGCAAATGAAATTCCTGGCTCGCCTACATTCCTTCAGGCTTTCGACCAGGATTTTGTCGAAGTTGAAGGAATCATCAAATTCATCGAAGCTAAGAAGCAGGGCAAGTGACGGAATCTAAATCTGAACCACGTTGTGTGATGCTGGTTTTTGATATTGTATAAACTCTTGCATGCACTCGCTGTGCCATATTGCTGTTGCTTACAGGCTTCAGCAATATGCAAAATTTGGTTTTACGGAGATTACTTCGCACGGAAAGCCAGGTATATGGCGTCAGTGCGAGAAGTAAAGTGCAGAAAATGTGTGGCTAAGCCATAAGCCAGCTTTGAGCTTGTCTCAAATTTCCAGAGTATTGCAAGTCACTCGCTGGATTGTTATGCTGCCTGTATTTTTTGACGGTTCTGGTTGTTTTTATTGCTGCAGGCTGCTGAGCCAGTCGACAAGTTCGACGGCTGCGGTTGCCAGATTGTGTGAACTCCAGTCGCCCTTGTCCTTGAGATCAATTTCCTTGAAAAGACCGGTTTGACTATCCATTTGATACGCCACCCATGCGTTTGTACCCATATCGTTGCCTTCATTCACGCGTTCCGACATGCTGCCAACAGCTGCATGAGGAATAAGCTCGACCATCTGCTGAAGCTTGTCAGCGGCAACTGTCGTTACCAGCTTTCTGCCAGGCTGATAAAGCACGTTCAACTGTTCGGCCGTCAAGGCGGCGCGATCGAAATCTGGCATTCTGGTGGTATCATCGTAGACAAATGCCTGCACCTGCCCGGCTGAGTCGACTGTGATGCCTTTGAAATCAAAGCCCCAGGCCCAGTTAATGTAATACTTCGCGAACAGAATGTCTGCTCTGACAGGCTCAGTTTCAGCGAGCACGGTCGTGGCAAGGCTCAGACACAAAAACAGCGCAAAGATAACAGCCGGCAGTTTCCTCATAAAAATCTCCTGAAATAAAATGACTCTGAACTAAATTATACACCATCCACTATATCCAAATCACGACAACTCCAACCGCATAGCCTCGGCAAGCGCTTTTTGCTCGATTGCGCATCTGCATGGCTTTTATCTTCGCTGGAATGCGGGTTTGCAATATTAACATTGCCTGCTATAATTCGGCTTTATAGAAACATGGCTAATATAAATTCTCGGAGGCAGCAATGTTTAAACACAGAGGCATCGTTAAATGGTTGGTTCAGACGGTTTTAGCAGTTACTCTGCTTTTGGCGTCCTTGGTCGCGCAGGCTCAGGAAGGGATTATCAGCTCAGTTTACATCGCTGAACGCGCTGCGCTGCAGAAAATGCAGGCTGCCCGCAAAGCCGGCAACGAAGATGAAGTTACGCGTCTCTCTGCCGAAATCAAAGTAACCGTTGACCAGAAAAAGAGCTGGGCTCGTGATCTGCTGACTCTCACTGAAAGCTCAATCGAAAAGATACAAAACGAAAACGCACCCGACCTGAGCGCAGAACAGCGTCTCGCGCTGCTTGACAGGCTTGACCGGCTCAATTCCGAAAAACGGTTGGTCGAGTATCAGATGGAAGAAAACAAATGGGGCTTCTTTCTGCAGAAGCATGCGAAACTCAAATATCTCAAAGAATTTGAAGACCAGATTACTGCCACCAGAGAATATGCAGCGAACGAGATTAAAAAATATGAAGAGCAAATCGAGAAAGCTCAGAGTGATCTGGCCCGGTTGACCGTAGAGCACGAGAAAGAACTGCAGGCAGCCAGAGATTCACTGCAGGAACATGTTCAGAAGGTAGAAGAACTTAGAAAAAAGTCGGCAGAAGGCAAAGAACCGGCTGACAACGTAAAAAGCGCCGAGCAGGCTACGGAGAGCTGGGAAAAATCGATTGCCGACATGACGAAAAGAATGGCAGAGGGCACCTATACTTCGCGCGCCTTCAACTGGATGAGCACTGGTTATTTCAGAACCATGATCGAGACCAGCCAAAAAGAAATCGCCAGAATCAATGCGGCGCTTGCCGATGAAAGCATGCAACATCGCTATGGCGGCAAGCATAACAATCCCAGTATAAAAACCTGCCGTGAAGTAATCGCCCGCACCCAGGCTGAAATCGACGAGATGACGAGCAAATACACCTCGGAAGAATGGGAGAAACGCAAAGATCTTCGCCAGAGCCTGCAGGACAAGCATATTCAGATTCTCAAACTACAGGCAGAAGTCGGCCTCAAAGACGAGAAGCTTGATGCGCTCATTGCTCGTCGCAACGAACTTGAGCAGTTTCTTATGCATGACTTTCTCACTGAACTGCCCAAAGAAGATTCCGGGTTCATCAAAGCGATAAAGTGGATCAACAACGCGCTTGACCGCGTTAGCGAGGTCGTCGAAAAGTTCGAAAAGTTCAAAAAGATCGTCGATCTGGTTAAGAACAGCAGCAACCCTTATAACGCTGTGAATTTTCTCTTTGAGGAGGCTACCGGAAAAGGCCTGACCGAACGCATTGCCGCAAAATTGCTGCCTGACAAAGTTCTTGAGAACCCTCTTGTGCAGCGCCTGATCAAGGGTGAAGCCGTTAGCCGCCAGGATATTCTTAAAGAGGTTGTTGTTGAAAGCCTGCCGCCAGATGTAAAACGTAAGGTTGAGCAGGCTGTCGATCTTATCAACACTGCGCGCAGCGGCAATATTCGCGATCTGGTTGCCCAGCACGGTTTTGAACAAGCCATGCGTGTAATCGACTCACAGCCAGAGTTGAAAAGGGCCTTCGAGACATTTCAGCAGGCCCATAATATCATGCAGAATCCAGAGCTGATCGAGGAGCGTCTGCAGGATTCGATTCGCGAACGTGTAACGCTTGAATTCAAGGCTGCCGGCCGTGAAGTTATCGACTCACTGGTCAGTGACGAGACAAAAAAGCGTGTTGAGGCATATCAGGACAAGATTAAAAAGATCGAAGACAGTATCGCCAAAAATTATCGCCTGGTAAGCGAGACCGTAACCGAGAGCGCGCTGATCACTGTTAAGGACGAAGTTGAAAAACGCATCGGCCTCAACGACGATGAGCGCAGTGCGGTAGAAAATCTGGTGATCAACTACCCGCTGCCGAAAGACTAAGTTCATTGTCACATTTGAATTACGGGGTTGCGCTGGCAGAAGTTGTATCTAAGCAGCCATCTATAAACACATTAACAAGGGCGCAGGCGGGTTCCCATGAGCGTAGATTGGCCGTCCGAGCAGATTTGACGCAAAGGCTTGTTGCACGGTAAGGTGCTTGTTTGATAGCCTTACCGTTATAAGCTACAAAAAAAATCAGATTTTCGGCAATTCTTCCGTGAAAAATCGACTGATGGCGTGCGGTATTCTGCCAAGAAATGAATCTTCCCACGCAACTCGTTTTTCAAGATCGGCAACTTTCTCTTTAAGCTGAGTCTGGCTGCCGTGATATTCACAACTGATGCCGGAATTATCGGCTAGTGACTCTGCGGTAAGCCCTATGCCAATATAACTTGCCGCTCTGGTTTCCAGGCATTGTACTTCGCCTTTTAAAAACTTGCCGGTCTTGAGGGCCTCGATATCGAGTTCTGTCATGAACTTTCCGTCTAGATTATACATTTCAATTGCCCCGGAAAGAAGCCGCATGTTTGTCAGACAGGCTTTTGCTCTGGAAAGTTCGCGCCCGGAAGGTGGCTTGTACAATGGATTCATCGCTAGAAATGCGATGTAAAGAAGAAGCATGACAACGCCTGCAATCATTACTTCAGCTGCTGTGCTCGTGCCAGATCGGTCTGAGCGGCAAATGTACTTTAGCATTATAAGAACCCTTAAATATTAAAGTGAACGGTCGTTATTGTAATCGTTGTGTCAGTAAGTCGTCAATTTACAACGGCTTTTGGTAAAACTCTTAAGTTTGTTGCTTGTCGTATTGTGCTAAAAATTGTAATATTGCCTGCTCAAAACCCTGTTTGAGGAGTAATTGCAGATGATCATCATGAAATTTGGCGGCAGCTCTCTGGCAAATGCTGAGAGAATCAGGCATGTAGTCGATATCATAAAAATGAACATTGATGAAAAGCCCCTGATTGTTCTTTCTGCCATGGGGGACACGACCGACCATCTGCTCGAAGCTGCAGATCGCGCCATCGCCGGCAAGGTCTGCATCAAGGACATCAGAAAGCTCCATCTGGCGACTGCCGAAGCTCTCGAAGTTAATGCCGATGTAATAAAAGACCTTTTTGACGAGCTTAAAAACCTGCTTTCAGGTATAGCGCTGATCAAGGAATTTTCACCGCGCACCAAAGATTATCTCGTATCTTTCGGAGAGCGCCTGTCGGTGAGACTTATCGCCGGATATCTCAACCGTATTGGCGTCGAAGCAAAATTTTTCGATGCCTGGGATATCGGTTTTACCAGCAACAATGATCACAACAATGGCGAAATACTTGAAGAATCATACGCCAGAATCGACGAGAAGCTCGGCCATCTCGACAGTCATTACGCGTTTACACCAATAATCACCGGGTTTATCGCAAAAAACAAGAGTGGTAACATAACGACTCTTGGCCGCGGTGGCAGCGATCTGACGGCATCGGTGCTTGGCGCGGCTTTAAGAGCGAAAGAAATTCAGGTCTGGAAAGATGTCGACGGCATTCTGACCACTGACCCGCGTATCGTCACCAACGCGCAGCCGGTCAAAAATATTTCGTTCGAAGAAGCCAGCGAACTTGCCTATTTTGGCGCCAAAGTGCTGCACCCGCGCTCGATTATTCCGGCAATGTGCAAGAAAATTCCGGTCAGGGTCAAGAACTCGTATAACCCCGCGCACCCGGGAACCCTTATTCTGAGCATGATTGACGACAGCAGCGAAATGTTGCGCGTGCTGACTTTCAAGAAAAAAGTTACGGTCGTCGACATTGTCTCAACCCGCATGCTTGGCCAATACGGCTTTCTCGCCAAGGTCTTTCAGATATTCGATGAACAGAAAGTCTCTGTTGACATGTTGGCAACCAGCGAAGTCAGTATTTCGGTAACGCTCGATAATCGCGAAAACGGCATAGAGGGGCTCAGAACCGAGCTCGAAAAAATCTCCAATGTCACCATCAAGACCGGTAAGACGATTGTTACAATGGTTGGTAATGTTAAGCGTTCTTCTGAAATTCTTGAACGCACCTTTGAGGTGCTCAATGCCAGCGCTATCAACGTGCAGATGATTTCGCAGGGTGCTTCCAAGGTGAACATCAGCTTTATCGTCGATGATAAAGAGGCTGACACCTGTATCAGAGAACTACATCGCGCCTTTTTCGAGAATTCGTAATATTGGTTAACCCTTGCAGCAGCTGAAAAAGAGGTAATATGGAAAAAATTAAAGTTGGAGTTCTCGGTGCGACTGGCATGGTCGGGCAGCAATATATCAGCCTGCTCGCGCACCACCCCTGGTTTGAAGTGGCCTATGTTGCCGCATCTCCTAACAGTGCCGGCAAAAAATACTGTGAAGCGGTTGCCGGCAGATGGCAGATGATGTTTGATGTCCCGGCTGGTGTGCGCGAACTGACTGTTCAGGATGCCAACAATCCGGCTCTGGCCGATAAAAAGTGCGTTTTCGTTTTTTCAGCGCTCGACATGGATAAACAGCAGGCCCGCGAGCTCGAAAACGCTTACGCTGCCATGGGCATTCCGGTTGTCAGCAACGCTTCAGCGCATCGCGGCACCGATGATGTGCCAATGCTGATTCCTGAGATCAACCATGAACATATAGCCATCATCAGTGCGCAAAAGAGCAAACGCGGCTGGCAGAAGGGTTTTATCGCGGTCAAGCCGAACTGCTCGCTGCAGAGCTACATGACACCAGTATTCGCGCTGTTACAGGCCGGTTACGCGATAAAAAGAATGATCATTACCACCATGCAGGCAGTTTCTGGCGCCGGCTATCCGGGTGTGCCCTCGCTTGACATGATCGACAATATCGTGCCATTCATCGGCGGCGAAGAAGAGAAGTCTGAAGTCGAACCCCACAAAATTCTCGGAAAAATCGCCGATGGCTTGATAGTTAACGACGAGTCGATCAGAATATCAGCCCACTGCAACCGGGTGCCTGTAGTCGACGGCCACACCGCCTGCGTCAGTCTCGAATTCGGCGATAAAAAGCCCGAACTCGAAGAGGTCAGACGTATCTGGCGCGATTTCAAAGCGCTGCCGCAGCAGCTGAATCTGCCATCAGCACCGGTGCAGCCGATTATTTACCGTGAAGAGCCCAACCGACCGCAACCACGCAAAGACCGCGATGCCGACAAAGGCATGGCTGTCAGCATCGGGCGTCTGAGAAAGTGCAATGTTTTCGACATCAGGTTTGTCGGTCTGTCGCATAACACCGTGCGCGGCGCCGCTGGCGGCGGCATTCTCAACGCCGAATTACTCAAAGCCAAAGGATATTTTGACTGATATGCTCGGACAATACCCATTAACCAAAGATCAGACGCTCAAACTGCTCAAAATGTATCCGACACCCTTTCATCTCTACGATGAAAAGCAGATTCGCACCAATGCCCGGCGACTTAAAAAAGCCTTCGACTGGATGCCTGGCTTCAAGAATTATTTTGCGGTTAAGGCGCTGCCCAACCCATTTATCATGAAGATCCTGCGCGAGGAAGGAATGGGCGCTGACTGCAGCTCGATGGCCGAGCTGGTGCTTGCTGAGAAAGCAGGCATTGTCGGCAAAAACATCATGTTTTCGTCGAACGACACTCCCGCAGATGAGCTTGTGGCGGCCAGCAAACTTGGCGCCATAATCAATCTCGACGATATCAGTCACATTGACTTTCTCGATAAAGCGGCTGGTATGCCTGATATGGTCAGCTTCCGATACAATCCGGGCCCTCTAAAAGAAGGCAACGTGATCATCGGCAAGCCCGAAGAAGCTAAATACGGCCTTACCCGCGAGCAGATTTTCGAAGCCTATAAAATTGTCAGCGATAAAGGTGTGAAGCGTTTTGGCCTGCACACCATGGTTGCCTCAAACGAGCTTGGTGAAGATTACCATGTTGGCACTGCCAGAATGCTGTTTGACCTCGTCGTCGAAATTCATCAGAAACTTGGCGTTCGCATTGAGATGATCGATCTTGGCGGCGGTTACGGGATTCCATATCATCCGGGCGACAAAGGAATAGATCTTGAGCTGGTTTCGCGCCAGATCAGAGATGAATACGAAAAGCTGATAGTTGGCAATGGCCTGGCTCCACTCGAAATCGTCATGGAAAACGGTCGCATGGTTACCGGGCCTTTTGGCTGGCTGATCAGCCGGGTCAGACACATAAAGAACATCTATCGTAACTATGCCGGCCTTGATGCCAGTATGGCTAATCTCATGCGTCCGGGCATGTATGGCTCTTATCACCATATTACCGTGCTTGGCAAAGAAAAGTTGCCCTCAGACCACAAATACGATGTAACCGGTCCGCTGTGCGAGAACAACGATAAATTCGCTGTAGAGCGCATGTTGCCAGAACTGGAAATCGGCGATGTAATTGTTATACATTGCACCGGTGCGCATGGGCATGCTATGGGTTTCAACTACAACGGCCAGCTCAGGTCATCTGAAATTCTGCTGCGCGAAAACGGTGAGGCCTTCGAAATAAGGCGCGCCGAGACTCTCGAAGATTATTTCGCGACACTCGACTTTAATAAACTCGAAGGATTCAAGGCTTAATCATGGTTAAACGCAATACGAACATGGCGAAACTCACTGCTGGCTATCTTTTTCCCGAAATTAACCGGCGCAAGCGCGAATTTCTGCAGAAAAATCCCGGGGCACAGATCATCAGCCTCGGCATCGGCAATACGACCGAACCTCTGACACCTCACGTTGTCGAAGGTCTCAGAAAAGAAGTCGACCGTCTCAGCACTCGTGAAGGCTACAGTGGCTACGGCGACGAACAGGGTATAAATGAATTTCGCGCGCAGCTGGCCGAAAAGCTTTATGGCGGCCTGGTTAAGGGTGACGAAGTTTTTATTTCTGACGGCGCCAAATGCGATATCGCACGGCTGCAGACGATGTTTGGCAGTGAAGTTGCTATCGCGGTTCAGGACCCTTCGTATCCGGTATACGTTGACGGTTCGGTTATTGCCGGAGTTACTGGTTATTATAACGATGCACGCAGCCAGTTCGACAACATTGTTTACATGAAATGCTGCCTCGAAAACGACTTTTTTCCGGATCTGAGTAGTCAGCAGCGAACAGACCTGATTTATTTCTGTTCGCCGAATAACCCGACCGGCGCGGTTGCCAGCAAAAAACAACTCAGCGAACTGGTTGAATTTGCCCGCAAAAACCGCTCAATCATTATCTTTGACTCTGCTTACAGCGAATATATTACTGATCCTTCGCTGCCAAAATCTATTTATGAGATTGACGGCGCGCGCGAAGTGGCGATCGAAGTCAGTTCTTTTTCGAAGCCGGTTGGTTTTACTGGCGTGCGCCTGGGCTGGACAGTAGTCCCGGATCAGCTCAAATTCGATGACGGTACGCCGGTGCGCAACGACTGGAACCGCATCATGACTACGCTGTTTAACGGTGCCTCCAATATCGCGCAATACGGTGGAATGGCTGCACTTGAAGACAAAGGCCTGGCCGAAATGCGCAGCCTGATTACCTATTACATGGATAACGCGAAGATCATCAAGCAGGCGCTCGATAAGAAGGGCATCAAAAGCTGCGGCGGCGTTAACGCTCCCTATGTCTGGGCGCACTTCCCCGGTCGCAAATCCTGGGAAGTCTTCACCGAAATCCTTGAAAAATGCCAGATCGTTACTACACCTGGCGCCGGCTTTGGGCCGGCCGGCGAGGGTTTTATCAGGTTTTCGGCCTTCGGTCACCGCGAAGATTTTATTGAAGCGGTAAAGCGCCTCGAATTATTCTGATGTTGTGCAAAGTTTTATTAAATTTATCACCGGGAGGCAAGATGAAAAAATTACTGTCTGTAGTTCTGGTGTTAGGAATGGTGTTCGGTCTGACCGCTTTTGAAGCGTCAGCGCAGGGCAAAAGGGATGATATCCCTGGTAATCAGTTGCCAGCTGAAGTGTTGGCGGTTCTCAACGAGTATGCAAAGATTTTAAGCTCCGAAACGCTTGAAAAGTGTGCCGAAGCTTTTCTCTCAATTGCCGGCGGCGGCCTGGTCAACCCTGCCGGAACTGCTCTCGACATCGACCTGCCAAGGTTTTCACTTAAAAAAGACTACGAAAACTTCAAGTTCTACGCCATGCCGCTCGAAATAACCCGCGTAAACAAACGCCAGAGCAATGGCGACGGTTATGGCGACAGCGCAATTGCCGGCTGGATGTACAAGATCTGGATTGCCAAGAAAAAAGGCGCAGCCGGTCTGCCGGCACCGATTACCATCATGGTGCCCGAAAATCACCCGACCATCAAGTCCCCAAAAGTAATCGGCATTGGCAGCTTATAACGCTATTTGTCCGCTGAGTTGAGCCTGAATTTGTCTGAGCTGTTACAGGCTGAAAAGTTTTTTTATAAATTTCTGCAGCCAGTCTTCTTGTTTGGCGACCGGGTGCTCGACGACTTCGTAGTTGCCATTTTCGTCAAGCAGGCCAAAGCCTTTCCAGCTTTCGGGCAGGCCATAGAATTCTGACTCACCGTTTTTGCTGCTGAACCAGCGGTGGTAGTGCGCAAAGAACCACTTTTTAGGCTTAAAGTGCTCGATAAGCTCTGGTCCGCGCTCAAACCCAGGGATCCCGTAAAATTCGAACCCGGGCGCGTTGGGCACACCGATGCCGGCCGGGCAATCATGAGTGATTATGAAATCGACTTCATCGGCTTTGTGAGCGAGACATCTGGCGATGTCACACTCCTTTATTTCCGAGCCAGATGGCGAGTTGAGGGCATCCATGTAGCGGGCGCCGCCGAGCGATAAAAATCTCCGCTGGGCTATTTTCGTAATCTGCCCACGTGGCAGGTGAATGAGCTGATGGCGGTATTTTTCGACCAGATGATCGAACTGAGCATACTCTTCGTGGTTGCCGTCGATAAAGTAGACTTTGCGCAGGAAATGGCCGCCTTCCTTGTCGAAATACTGCCTGAGCGGCTGTTCATATAACCCAAAATCGCCGAGCACGATTACGGCGTCAAGAGCCCGGCCGGTTTTTTCTTCGGCAAAGTGGATCTGCTCGTTGATTACCTGATACTGACTATGCACGTCCCCAGAGATGAGAATCATCAGGTGTTAACTCCTGTCGTGCCGGTAAAATCATAGCTCAGCCTGACCTGAAAGTTTTTGATCTGCGCAAAAATCTCTTTGAGTATTTTCTGGTTGATAGAGGTCAGCCGGTTCGGTTTGATCAAATTATCGGGTTGCAGCCCCTGATCTATTTCTTCGAGCTGATTTTCGAGCCGGATAGTCATCAGATAGTTGAGCGCACGTTCGAGATCGTCATAACTCTGGGATGTCAGTATGCCCATTTCTTTGAGGGCGAGCAGTCTTTTATGAGTATTTCGGGTGCGCACTCCGTGTTTAAGGGCGTAAATGCGAGCAAAATCGACAATCATACTCAATACGCTCTTTATATCAAGCACGTCTGCGTGATGGCCCCGGGTTTCAAGAATAAAGTCTCCGAAAAAACCGAGTGGCGGGTCGAATTGCAAAATGTTTATGGCGAGAAGAAAGTAGAAGCGCGGACTGTCGGCAAGTTCGTTTTCTAGATGCTTTTGCAGCTCATCGACAAGATAGGTTGAGCGGCTTTTGGGCATGGCAATAGCTCTAAAGTCAAAAAATATTTTGGCTTGCAGCAGATCTTTAGCTTCGAGAGTGTTGATCCAGGCCGAGAAATTCGCTTTCCATACCGACAGTGGCTGGCACCATGCCGGGTTTTGCGCCATGATGTCACCGTCGCAGTATTTGTAACCGGAACGATCGAGAAGTGTACAGACGCTTTTGCCGAGCTCCAGAAAATACTTCTGCACCAGTTCGCTGCTGCTTTCATCTGTGTCAGCAAATATTATTGCGTTATCCTGATCAGTGCAAAGAGTCTGTTCTCGTCTGCCCTGGCTGCCGAGAACCATGAAGCAGTATTCGGCCGGTGGCGATCCCAGCTTCTTTACTGAGAGTTCGATCGCCTTTTCGAGAATGAGGTCGGCAATATCAGTAATCAGGCGGCTTAGATGGCCAACTCCGATCTGGTTGTTGATAAATATTCTTGTAAGTTCCGGTAACATCCGGTTTGCCCTGATTAGAGCTTCTTCATTGTTGATCAGCTGAATTTCGCGCAGCAGTATGGTTGGCGAGTAATTCTGCAGAAAGATGAAGCTGTGATTGTTTACCAGACCGATTGGCTCGCCTTTTTCATTAGCAACAAAGACATGGTTGAAATCACTTTTCTCAATTTTGAGATAGACATCAAAAAGCAGGGCGGATTCGTCGACGTACAGCGGAGTTTCGAGTTTGATATCGGCAAGCGTTGTGCTTTTCAGATCATAACTGCCGGCGAGAAGAATCTGAATATATGTCTGCAGCGATAAAACACCTCTAATGCCGCTGCCGTCTTCTACAAGCACTGCATCTATACCGTCGGGCTGAAAATGTCTTCCTACCGTCTGCAAGGTCTCTGCAGTTGAACAGATTATCGCGGGCAGGCTGGTCAGATCAGCGATGCGCTGATGAAAGTAGAGAAAACTTCGCTGCAGCTCTTCAAGAAGTCTATCCTGACGGATGACGCGTTCCTGCTGTGCGGTAACTTCTGAGGCGATCATGAGAAAACCAGATTTGTTGCTCTGCGGTATGCTCGAAAGATACATCATGACCCGGTAACGTTCGCCGCTCTTTTTGATCAGGTAGGTTTCATACTGGTGCGGGTATCTCTCGCCCTTCACCAGGGCTACAGAATAAGGGTAACCCATCTCTTTTTCCGCGCTCGACATTTCGACAATCTCTAGAATGTTTTTCTGCATGAATTCTTCTGCCGAGTAGTCAAGCAGCCTGAGCATACTGTTGTTGGCGAAAAGATCCTGTCCACACAGTGACATGATCATATACTCCCCGGCTGATTCAACCAGCATGCGGTATTTTTCTTCACTTTCACGCAGACTCAGTTCTGCAAGCCGTCGCTTTTTCTCGGAAATGTAGCTGCCAGTCAACAGAAAGGTAAGAAGGCCGGCGGTGATAAAAAGAATGGCGGTCGAGAAGAAAATCAGATTGTTTCTGATTGAGCTGATTTCCTGGCGCACATCTTGAAGGTAGACGCCAGTGCCGACAATCCACCCCCAGGGTTCAAACCCCTTTACATACGAGAGTTTTGGCGAGATTCTTGTCGGGTCATCTTTCCACTGCCACATATACTCAACATAGCCAGCATTCTTTGCCTTAACCATCTCGACAAACCTTACGAACAGCCGGTTTCCTGCCGGGTCGGTAATATTGCTCAGGTCTTTGCCATTGAGATCGGCACGGTAAGGATGAATTATCATCCGCGGGTGCATGTCGTTGATCCAGAAGTAGTCTTTCATACCCTGTCCGTAATGCAGATTCTGTATTGCTTCAATGGTAAGTTTTTGCGCCTGTTCACGGGTCATCACGCCGATTCGCTCGTCGTATTCGAACCGGGCCAGAATGTTCCAGGCAGCGTTGGTGAGTTCCTTGATCATCTCTCGCTTTTGATCCATGATGCTTTTTTCCAGGGCCGGCAGCATGAAGAAGAAAATTGCCAGCACGAAAAGCGCGATAGTCAGCAGGGTCGGGATTACACTGCGAACGAGAAAATATTTCATGCCAAGCCTCTTGATAAACTATTTATCTGTATTGAGATCATATCAGGACCATTACACCGTAGCGAGCGACGTAAAATACTCATTCTCATTCAGCTGACGAAACCGAAAAACTCACACCAGTTCAGCATAACAAAAAACAGCCGTCGGGCAAAGCTGCCCGACGGACATTTTATTCGGTGCAAAATCAGGCGGTTGCTGTTTCCGGCATCTGTTCCTGACCAGGTTGTGTCATCAACGAGACGATGATGAGAGCTGCAAAGCTTATCGGGATAGAAAAGATGCCGGGGTTATCGATCGGGAAAGGCGCATTTGCAGGGTCAAGACCATAAAGCTTGAACATGCTCGGTGACAGCAGAATCATGGTCATTGCAGAAACAACGCCGACGATGATTGAAGCGATAATACCGCTGGCGGTAGTGCGTTTCCAGAACAACAGCATGATGATCGAGGGCAGATTCGCTGAGGCAGCGACTGAGAAGGCCCAGCCGACGAGAAATGATACGTTCATACCCTTGAAGATGATGCCAAGAACGATACTGATGACGCCGATGACGACAGCCGAAATCTTGCCAGCGCGAACCTTGCGGTGCTCGGTCAGGTTCATGCCAAGGTAACGATCCATAAGGTCGTGGGCTACCGCGCCAGAAGCTGCGACAATCAGGCCGCTTACCGTGCCGAGAACGGTGGCAAAGGCGATTGCTGAGATAGCCGAGAACAGGAACGTGCCGAAAGATTTGGCGAGCAGAGGCGCTGACATGTTGTCATCGAGAAGGTTTATGGTGCCGTTGGTCATTGCGCCGAGGCCCATGAACAGGGTGAGAATGTAGAATGCGCCAATCGCGGCGATGGCTACAATCGTTGATTTGCGTGCCGCCGCCGGGCTGGGTACGGTATAGTATCGGATCAGAATGTGAGGCAGCGAGGCCGTGCCAAGGAACAGCGCGAGCATCAACGAGACAAAGTCAAGTTTCTGCAGCCAGGTTCCTTCTACCTTGAATTTAAGGCCGGGACGCAGTATGCGGTTGCCGGGCACAAGACTCGAAACGAAAATGGTAACCGCGTCGCTGTCTTCGTTGAATTTAACTGCTTTCCAGCTCTTCACCCTGGTGTCGGGGTGCCCGATGTCGGCAAGAAACTCGATCGGGCCAACAGCACCGGTAGAAGCTTCAGCGCCAGTTTTGCCCTTGATTACCTCAAGATTGCCGACCTGACGCAACACGTTCTCTGACGAGGCCGGATTGCCATTTACCATACTGCTGCCGTCAGCTTTTTTGATGATAGATTGCGTTTCATGCAGAAGAATCTGGCCATTTTCTGTAATGTCTTTATGCCACCAGCTTATTTTGCCGTTGTTAATCAGCTTTACCAAAGATATGCCGCCTTCTTCGCGTGTGCTCGCAAATTGCCAGGCGGCATCGTCAGGTTTTATCGCGCCGTCGCTTTCGCTTGCAGCAAGCGTGGCGTACTTATAAAAAGGCACTTTACCACCCTGATCTGGAGTCGTGGTAAAACCGCGCCCGAGAGTGGCAACAACCAGAGCTGTTGAAAAAACGATCAGCAGGCCGCCTTTGAGAAACTGCACATAGGTGGTTGAAGTCATGCCGGCAGATGCAACGATAGTTATGACAACGATACCAACCAGTATTACGCCAGCATAGTGCGGCAGGCCAAGCAGTGGAGTTATGAGAACGCCTGCGCCAACCATTTGCGGAATCAGATAGAACAGCGAAACTATGATGGTGCTGAGAGCGGCGGCGAGCTGAATTCCCTTTGAATTGAACTTGGCGTCAAGTGCGTCGGTGAAGGTGTATTTGCCCAACCGCTTCATTGGCTCGGCGACCACGAAAAGTGCTACGATCCAGCCGGCAAGATAACCGATTGAATAGAGAAAGCCATCATAGCCGCAGGTGGCAATCATACCGCAGATACCGAGAAATGACGCTGCTGAAAGATAATCGCCCGCAAAGGCGATGCCGTTGACAAACCAGTGTATGGAGCCCCCGGCAGCATAATAGCCGGCGGCAGATTTGGCTTGCCCGGCAAAGTAAAACGAAAGTCCAAGAACAAGGCCAACAAAGGCGGCAAACAACACAACAGGCATTATTTCCATATTATTCTGCCTTCGCTTCGGCTGAGCCGGAGAGTTCAGCTTCTTTGTTGTTGCAGATCTGATTATAGATTACTGCAAGAATCAACGCGAAAACGATAAGACCAAACCCATAGGTTACGGCGAGGTTCATGCCCATAAATACCTCTTTTTCCATCATCAGTGGGCTGACCAGATTGATGCCGATAAAGCCGGCGTAGAAAAGGGCGTAGCCGATAAACATCTTTACTCCAAGGGCAGTTTTGAACTTGGCTGCCGGGTCTTTGCCACTTTGTTCTGCAGGTTTATGGAACATATATTCTCCTGGGAAATGTACATCAAGGACTGGTTAAGGTTCCCTAATTTAACAGAACTCGGAACAATAGTCAGTAATTTTTATCGAAGAATCCTGTTTAGTTGAGTAAGGGAAATAGTCATACAGCGCGATTCAATGAGCTGAATGATTGCGCAAAACTGTCATAAGTCGCTAGATAACTGGTGTTTGAGCAGGCTAGGTGATGCGGGCCACAACAATCGTCAGGTCGTCGGCGAAATCATTGTTACCGACAAAGGCCTTGAAGTCTTCGACCAGCAGTTCAAGAAAGCGCGCAGCAGAATATTTGGGCAGGTCGCAAAGCGTCTGCATGAACTGTTTGTCGCCATATTGCCAGCCTTGCGGATTGCGTCCCTCTGAGAGACCGTCAGAATAAAACAGAAACAGGTCATCCTGCTCAAAACTGATCTCAAACTGCTCAGCTGCGCGAACCATCGGGATACCAACCGGAAAGTTGCGGCCTTTGAGAGCAGACCACTCGTTTCTTGCTCTTGAATACCACAGGGTTGGCACGTGCCCGGCATCAACGTAAGTCAGCGTTTTGTTTTCGAGGTCGAAACGGGCGTAGACCATGGTGATGAACTTGCATAGCTGACCAAGCTGGTCCTGCATGGTGTCTCCGAGCATCTGCATTACCTGGGCCGGGGAAGGGTCCGCGGAGGTTCCGCGCGACAGGCTCCATATTGTGCGGCTCAACCGGTTGCGGGCGCCTGCGCCAACCAGGGCGGCGTGAACGCCTTTTCCCATTACATCGCCGACAACAACATCGAACTTGGTTGGAGAAAAAGTGAAAAAGTCGATAAAATCTCCGTCGACACTCTGCGAAGGCATGCTGATTGCTGACAGCTCACAGCCGTCGAGTTCGGTTGGTGTGGGTTCGAACAGAAGAGTCTGCTGTATTTCGCCGGCAATCTGGATTTCCTGCTGTCTGGCTTCTTTTTCGATCTGCAGCAGCTGATACTGGCGATGCCCTGCCTGCAAAGTCTTTTCGAGGGTCTCGAGCGAGCAGGGCTTCGTCATGAATCTGAAGATATGCCCTTCGTTAACTGCTTTGGTAGCAATGTGAAAATCACCTTCGCCGGTTAACATCATGCGGACACTTTCAGGGGCGATCATCAACGCGTGCGCCAGAAATGTGATGCCATTCATGCGCGGCATATTAAAGTCAGCGACAATTATCGAAAAAGGGCCTTGCTGATGAATTTTGCGCAGACCTTCTTCGCCACTGCTGGCAGTAACCATATCCCAGTTTCTGCGCAGCCCCCGGCCGTATGAAGCCAGAATATTGGGTTCATCATCGACGAGAAGAATTTTAGGTTTAACTGTTTTTATGTTCTTCATAAAGTTTCGCTGCCTGGCGATCCCAGGTCGCGAGCATCCTTTTTATTTCATCCTGATTCAACAGGTTCTCATCTAATTTTAGCTCGGCGCCAGACTGCCGGCAAAGCAGAGCGTTTGCCAGGTACGTGGCCGCCAGCACTGGCGAAGGCTCGCCTGAAATCTGCGAAGGCCGGTGATGACAGGCAACCGCTTCGACAACCGGATCAGGCAGGCCCCACAGGCCAAGAAGGTAGCCGCCGACTTCGGCGTGAGAAACTGAAAACTCCTGGTATTCAGCATCGGCGAATGAAAGATCGCTATCCTGACTCTGTCGTCTGATTACGCTGTTGATGTATTTAGGGTGCTCGAGCAGCAACAGTTTGCCTACGTCGTGCAGCATGCCGGAAAGAAAGGCGTCTTCCTGAATACGTGAATTCCCAGCAAGATCCTTGGCAATTTCGCGGCTGAGTCGCGCTGTGAGAGAACTGTGTTCCCACAAGTCGTCAAGCGAGAAGCCCGGCAGTCTTGAGTCTGGCGCGGCAAAAAATAATTTTACATAAAGAATCAGCGATTTGAGAACGTTCATGCCGAGCATTACAGCAGCTTCGCGTGGGTTCGACACCTGGCGTGGCAGCCCGAAGAATGCCGAATTTACCAGATGCAGAACTCTGGTAGTCATTGACACGTCGCGGGCGATTATGTCACCAAGGTCGGCGACAGAAACCAATGGCGCTTCCATCGCGTGTATCAGCTCGTGATAAAGCTGTGGGAGACTCGGCAGGTAAGGCATGCCGCCGATTATTTCGCGTAATTCCTGACTATATATGATTTTGCGAAGTTCAGCGGCTTGTTCAACATGCGCGAGCAGATTTTCGCCTTTGCATGGCTTGGCGAGAAAGCGGTGCGCCGATTGGGTGGCGCTCAGAATCGTCTCGGCCTGGGTATCGGGTTCACTCGACAACACGATTCTGATGACTTCAGGGTAGAACTTTTGCACTGCTTTGAGCAGATCCGCGTCGTTCTCAATTCTCATGTTGAGTTCGGTTATCAGAACGTCTGGTTTGCTTTTTCGCATCATCTGAATGGCTTCGCGGCCGTTGGCAGCATAGCTTGCCGACCATTTCGGGCGCATGGCCTTGAGCAGTCTTCTGTAGGCGTCAAGGGCGTTCATATCTGGATCAACGAATAACAGCTTGTACGCGATCATTTTTTCTCTCCTGGCACGCTCTTACCGGGCTGACGATGCGGCAGGATTACCCTGAAAACCGTGCCTTCGCCCGGCTGACTTTCGCAGCTGATGCTGCCGTGATGCCCTTCTTCAACAATCTTTCGCACCAGGCTGAGTCCGAAACCTGTGCCGGTGCCGGCTTTTTTGGTGGTGAAATCAGGGTTAAAGATAAGACTCTGATGTTCTGGCGCAATACCGATGCCATCGTCACGCACCGTTATCTCAACACGATCGCCAAGCGCTGCCGTTGAGACCGTTATCAGCCCACGATCATACTTGCCTGCATCTTTTTTCTCGTTGATCGCGTGCGCAGAATTAACCACAAGATTGAGCAATACCTGGTGAATTTCGTCATGTGAGCAGAACAAAAAAGGCAGATCTCTGGCCAGTTCAAGCTTGAGATCGGCAGAGATTTTCCATTCATGCCGTGAAATCGTGCAGACAGTGTCGACGCATTTGTTGATGTCGGTGATCGAAAATTCCTGCTGCGCCGGGTGCGAAAAATCCTTGAGTGCCAGAACGATTCGCGCGACCATATCCATGCCTTCGAGAGACTGCGCAAGCGTTTTAGCTATTTCGTCTTCAAGGTATTCTGGCTCTACTTCGGCCTCAAGTTGCGCCAGGGCCTGCCACTGCTCACTGTCGATGTGTTCGCCTGACTTGATCTGGCTGAGCATTCCGCGACAGTTGCCAAGTAATGCCAGCAAATCCTTGAACGCAATTCTTAAAAAGGTCAGATTGTGTTCGAGATAATGCAGGGGCGTGTTTATCTCGTGCGTTATGCCAGAAATCAGCCGCCCGAGCATCTGCAGTTTATCGAAATCTGGCGGCATTTTCCTGTTAAGAGAATCTTCCATTCAACAGGCCTTTCTGTGATCCGGCTTTTTACTTTTTAACAGAATACCAGATTTTTGAGACAGAGGAGCAAACATTTCGCTTCAGCCAATTTATCGAAAACTTCTATAAAATGGCAACTTTGCTGCGCATTTTTTGCTGATTTAACCAGTCAAATGTCAGGATTTCAACGAGGGCGGTTGACGATTAAGCAGCGCGGGTATATAGATATGACAGCCTATTTTTGAGGTTTACTGATGAACGACAACTGGTTTGCCCGTATTGCTGATGAGCTTAAAGTCACTTCATTGCAGGTAATGGCGACAGCGCAGCTGCTCGACGAGGGCGGCACCGTGCCTTTTATCTCGCGTTATCGAAAAGAGAGAACTGGTTCTCTTGACGAAGTGCAGATTCAGACGATTCGCGATCGTCTTGAACAGTTTGCCGAATTCGACAAGCGCCGCGAAGCCATTGTTAAATCGCTGACCGAACGCAATCTGCTGACTGACGAGTTGACCGCTAAAATCGACAAAGCCGCCAATATCAGCGAACTTGAAGATGTTTATTTGCCTTATCGCCAGAAAAAGCGAACCCGTGCGACGATAGCCCGTGAAAAAGGCCTCGAAGAGCTGGCGCAAATGCTGCTGCAGCAGGCAGTCGATCTTAACCCGGCAGTTGCCGCCGTTCCGTTCGTTTCTGCCGAAAAGGGCGTGGAATCAGTTGAAGATGCGTTGCAGGGTGCGCGCGACATTATTGCCGAGATGGTCAGCGAAAATGCCGAAGTCCGAGCCGCTCTGCGCGAGCTGTTCGCCGCCGAAGCTGTGCTTGTTTCAAAAGTTGTTAGAGATAAAGAGAGCGAAGGTGCCAAGTTTCGCGATTATTTTGACTGGCAGGAACCAGCGGCAAAGATAGCAGGGCACCGTCTTCTGGCCATATTGCGTGGCGAGAATGAGGGCTTTTTGAAGGTTTCGCTGCAGCCGGATGCCGAAAAAGCAGCACGCTCACTCACCCGATTTTATCGTCAGGCCTTCTGCCCGGCCTGGGAGCAGGTTCGTGCTGCCAGCGAAGATTCTTATAAACGCCTGCTTTCGTCATCTATCGAAAACGAGTTTCGCAAGCAGTTGCGCGAGAGAGCCGAAGAAGAAGCAATCAGGGTTTTTGCCGCCAACCTGCGCGAGCTCCTTATGGCGCCGCCGCTTGGCCAGAAATCGGTAATGGCGATAGACCCGGGTTTTAGAACCGGTTGTAAAGTTGTCTGTCTCGACCCGCAGGGCAAGCTGCTTGAGCATGAGGTTATATTTATCTCACAGTCTGAAAAGGCGCGTGAAGCCTCTGTACTGCTGGTAAAAAAACTTGTCGAGCGCCACAAGATCGAAGCTGTGGCCATTGGCAACGGTACTGGCAGCCGCGAGACCGAAGCTTTTGTCAAAAGCCTGCAGCTGCCTGCAAGCATAGCGGTAGTAATGGTTAACGAGAGCGGCGCATCAATTTACAGCGCATCTGAAGTCGCGCGCGAAGAGTTTCCGACCCAGGATGTAACAGTGCGTGGCGCCGTTTCAATCGGCCGCCGCCTGATGGATCCGCTCGCTGAACTGGTAAAGATTGACGCAAAATCTATTGGAGTTGGCCAATACCAGCACGATGTCGAACAGGCAAAACTCAAAAAAGGTCTCGATGATGTTGTGATGAGCTGCGTTAATGGCGTTGGCGTCGAAGTCAACACGGCCAGCCGGCAGATCTTAAGCTATGTTGCCGGCCTTGGGCCACAGCTGGCCAAAAACATTGTCAGCTGGCGTGAAGAGAATGGCCCGTTCAAAAACCGCCGGCAGCTTAACAAGGTGCCCCGCCTCGGGCCGCGCGCTTTTGAACAGGCAGCCGGTTTTTTGCGCGTGCGCAACAGTGACAACCCTCTTGATAACAGTGCCGTGCATCCAGAGAGCTACAAGATTGTCGAGAAGATGGCAAAAGATCTTGATTGTTCGGTTGGCGACCTGATAAAAAGCCAGGAACTACGTAACAGAATCAAACTGAAAGAGTATATCAGTGAAGAGACCGGCCTGCCAACTCTCAGCGATATCATGAAAGAGCTTTCGCGACCAGGTCTCGACCCGCGAGATAAATTCGAGGCATTCTCTTTTGCCGATGGTGTAAATGAGATCAAAGACCTGTCACCCGGTATGCTGCTGCCCGGAATTGTTACCAACGTTACACAGTTCGGTGCCTTTGTCGACATCGGCGTGCATCAGGATGGCCTGGTGCATGTAAGTCAGCTTTCAGACCGCTTTGTAAAAGATCCTGGCGAGGTCGTCAAGGTGCAACAGAAGGTAATGGTGCGTGTTCTCGAAGTTGATACCGCGCGTCGCCGCATTTCTTTAAGCATGAAAAGCGAAAAGAAGGCCGCCGAAAAGTGGTGACCAGTCTTTAAACAAAATACGGTGGTTCACCGTTAACGGCTGGTTCACGGATCGGTCTGAAAAATAGTGCTACTGCCGCGCTGACATGCCCGCCAATGAGAATAATGCACGATGACAGATATATCCAGAGCATAAAGGCGACTACGGCTCCTAGTGAGCCGTAAACCACGCTGTAACTGTCGGTGCCGAAAGACAGATAGAGGATAAAGCCATGCTTGGTAAGCTGCAGCGCCAGTATCGTGAAAAGGGTGCCGGCCAGCGATTCGCGCCATCTTACCAGAGGACTGGGTATGTATTTGTAGAGCAGCAGGAGAAGAATGAATATGGTAACCTGCGGCAGATACTCGATCAGCAGGTGGTTGAAACGCGTCATTTCTGCGAACAAAGTTTCCAGATAGGTTGGAAAAATCCTCGGCAGAACATCAAGCAGCGTGTTGAGTATCAGTGACAATATCAGAAAAATTACGAGAATGGCGATCATCATCAGCCCGATCAGTCGATCAATCAGAAAGTGCCGACTTTCGGCCGCTGTCCAGGCACTGTTGATGTTCTGCGCAAAGCCCGCAAACACCAGGGTGGCCGACCACAGTAACATGGCGGTGCCGACCAGTCCTACCGCGCCGCTGGCTCTGATCAGGTGCTGAATATTTCCGGCAACCAGCGATTCTGAGCCGGGCATATATTCTTCGGCGAATTTTAGAATCTGAGTCTGTACTTCGACACTTTGCAGAAACGATGAACTGAAGGCAATAAGAAACAGAATCAGCGGGAAAAACGACAGGATCGCGTAATAGGCAATTGCCGCCGCCGCTTCGGTGACCTTTGTTTCAATGACGCGGTCAAAGATATGTTTTATGAAATTCCACAGGTTTTGCATTAGATTGCTTTCTGTATAATTTGTTTCTCTGCTTAGATAGCACAGTTTGCCAGACATCGCAACTTTGCGCAATAGCGGGATTTGCTAATTCTCTGTTTGCCGGCGCGGTGTTTTGCCTGTATCATCACTAAAAAAGATCAGCGAGGTGCGCTTTTATGCATTTTGATATTAAACGCGGGTATCTGGTTACAATGCTGGTAATGCTGTTGACAGCAGGCATGGCCATGGCAGAAAAGCCGGCTCTAACTGCTGAGCCGCTGCCGGGGCACCTGCGAATTCATTATCAACGCAGCGACGGTGACTACGCGAGTTTTGCCCTCTGGCTCTGGGACGAAGTAAAGCAGCCTTCAGCTGACTGGCCAAAGGGGGCGCAGCCTTTTATCGCCAGCGATTCGTTTGGCGTTTACAGTGATATTGCGCTTCTCGACAATGCGCAGCAGGTTGGTTTTTTGATTGTTAACCTTGTTTCTGGCGAAAAAGAGGGAGGCAGCAAAGTGGTAAAGCTTGCAGAAAACCATAGTGAGATCTGGGTGAAAGAGGGTGACGACAATGTTTATCAGTCTGCCGAGCTCAAAATTAATAACGATCTGCTGCTGGCAACAGTAATGGCTGCTGGCAGAATCAATACTGTTTTTAACAGTCTGGCCGGGCTCGATAATGATTCTCTGACTGCAAAGCTCAGCATTGTTGATGCCAATGGTGCGGCAGTAAAGATTGCTTCGCTTTCGATAAATTCTGAGTTGTCGCAGGCCGAAATCAGCGCAAATTTTACTATTGAGCAGTTGCCCGTTAAGGTTTCCTGCGCCGACAAAACCATCGTTTCTGGCCTTGACTGGCGGCTGATTGACGAGCTGTACTCTTATGACGGTGACGATCTCGGCTGTAAATACGCGGCCGGCAGCGCGACAATAAAATTGTGGGCTCCGCTGGCGAGTCAGGCGGTTCTGATTTTGTTCGCCAGAGACGATCAAACCCGCGAACTGGGACGTCTCGATATGGAACGCGGTGAACGCGGCGTGTGGTCTTCGGTCGTTGGTGCGGGAAATCCGCATGGTTTAACCGATCCGCGTGGTTGCTATTACCAGTTCGAGGTGACAAACCCAGGGTTATCACCCAAAAGAGTGCTCGACCCTTATGCCAGGTCGATGGCAGCGGTAACCGTTGATGCGGCAGGCCAGTCGGCCGGCAGCAGCGGCGATTTTGTCGGCAGGGCTGCCATTGTTGATGTGGCTGCAGTAGGTAAAAAACCGGTTTCAGTTGAAATTGCCGGTTTCAATAAGAGCTCGGATGCGGTTATTTATGAGGTTCACATCAGAGACTTCACTTCAGATCCGTCGATCGAAAAGGATCTGCGCCACAGATGGGGGAGCTATAGGGCATTCATTGATAAGCTTCCTTACATAAAGGCCATGGGAGTTACCCATATACAGTTATTGCCGGTGATGGCCTGGTATTATGGCGACGAAACGCAGATGGGACAGCGAGAACTGAACTATTCGGCAAAAAACAACAACTACAACTGGGGCTACGACCCACAGAGTTATTTTTCTCTCGACGGTGCCTATTCAGTTAATCCGAACGATGCCGAGCTGCGTATTGTCGAGTTTAAAGAACTGGTCGATGCTATTCATCAGGCAGGCATGGGCGTGGTTCTTGACGTAGTTTATACGCACATGGCCCAGGCGAGTTTTTTGAACGACATTGTGCCTGATTACTACTTTTTTCGCGATGCCAGAGGCTCCTTTCTCGGCGATTTCGGCAACAACCTGGCGACAACTCGTAAAATGGCGCGAAAGTTGATGACAGACTCGGTTAAACACTGGTTCAGGGAATATGGCATCGACGGCATGCGCTGGGATATGATGGGAGATGCCACTTATGATGCGGTGCAGGGCGCTTTTGCTGCTGCTGTCGCGATAAATCGGCAGGCTCTTTTTATTGGTGAGGGCTGGCGCACCTTTAAAGGTCACCTCGAAGATCCTTTGTTGGCTGGCAAAGCCGCTGACCAGGACTGGATGGATAAAACCGACGATGTTGGCGTCTTCAGCGATGAATTTCGCAATGAGCTCAAATCAGGTTTTGGCTGCGAGGGCGATCCGATGTTTCTGACCGGTGGTGCGCGCAGCATTGTTGGCCTGTTTGACAACATCAAGGGCCAGCCTTCCAATATTCCGGCAAGGTCGCCGGGCAATGTGGTTCAATACATCGAAGCTCATGACAATCTGCCTGCTTACGATGTAATCGCGCAGTCTATCAAAAAAGACCCCGAAATCGCAGAAAATGATCTTGAGATACATCGCCGCCTGCGGCTTGGCAATCTGATTGTGCTGACCGCGCAGGGCATTGCGTTTCTGCATGCCGGCCAGGAATTCGGCCGCAGCAAGCAATGGAAGGGTCAGAATACGCCAGAACACAAGTTTCATGTGTTTGCTGATGCTGATGAAAAGCTGTTTAAGCACCCGTATTTTATTCATGATTCGTATGACTCATCTGATGCGATCAATATGTTTGACTGGGCAAAAGCTGTTGACGCAGAAAAATACGCGGTTAATCAGATTACCAGTCAATATACCCGTGGCCTGATTGCCTTGCGTCACTCGACAGACGCATTCAGGCTTGGCAGCAAAGAACTTGTCGACAAAAATGTTTTGCTCATCTCAGCACCTGAGATACTCGAAAAAGATCTGGTAATAGCTTACAGCTGCCGTGCAACATCCGGCGAAGTCTATTATGTCTTTGTCAACGCCGATACCCGGCAGCGCCGGCTGACTCTCGACCTTGATCTTACCGGCAAAAAGGTGCTGGTTGACGAAAAAACCGCCGGAACTGACCCTGTTGTCAGTCCGACGGGTTTCTCGCTTGCATCAGACAGCATAACGCTTGAGCCATTAACTGCAGTTATAATACAGGATTAGCCGCGAAATCGTCTTTTGGCCTGCTTTATACGAAGCTCTTTTTGGGATCAGGCCCGGTGAATTCGTTGAAGAATTTGTAGATATCGCCGGCACTTTCACTGATCTCAATGCCTTTCGCCAGTCGCTGCAGGTTAGAAAGGGATTCTTCGCCTGATTTGCCAGCGGTTATGGCCTGACTTGCCGTCGAAAAGAACTTTTGCAGGTTCTCGCCGAGACCAACTGAAGATGTCGAGTAATCTGCGTTTTCAACGTTGCTGAATGCCTTGTTGAAAGATTTAAGACCTGCTACGCCGGTTTTTTCGACTGTCGAAGTGAAGGCTTTGTTGAAACCTTCGATCAGTCCGGTGTCGTTCTGCCCTGTGGTTCTGGCGAGCCCGGCAAACGAATCATTAAGGGTCGCCGGAGCCTGGCCTGCTACCATGTTGGCGCTGTTGACAAATCTTGTCATCTGCAGCGGATCAGATGACGCTCCGGCACGTTGCAGAGCAGACTGAAACCCTTCGTATGCCTGCATGTCTCCACTTTTGCGTATGGTTGAGCTGATGTTGTTCAGCTTGTTACCTGCTGCCGAAATGCTCGCGTTGCTGTTTTTTGCAGTCATTGCCGAATTGAGCAGCTGGGCAGAGTTTTTAAGCTGGTTGGGCTGAATAGTCGACGAAGACAGGTTTTGAAAAAGAACCTGTTGCAGATAAGGATTCTTTATTTGACTAATAGACATATTACGCCTCCATGCGTGTACCTTTATCAGATCCCTCTAATATAAGAATAACCGGTACACTGGTTTTTGTCCAGAAGCTGCTGTGAAAGTGAATGGTGGCTGAGAAATTACATGCCCAAAGCTTCGGTGCCGGCCAGCATAAACTGGTCGAGTTCGCTTTTGAGAACCTCATAAAGCTCGGGAACTTTAAAAATCTCGCCCCCTTTGTCTTTTTCTGCCACTATTTTGCTGATTTTTGCTAAATTTTGCAAGTTTTTACCGGTAACGGCTCCGGCCGCTGACTTTTTTTTGTGCTCTTCGGCGAGAGCGGGCAGGTATTTTTCGTAAGAAGTGAATGGCAGGTTTTCGATATGCTGATTCAGGTAGCCATTGGCAACCATGACGCTTATCAGCAGCTGATTGTCGGCAGATACGGTTTGATCGTGATGTCTGGCCATTGCTGGCCCAAGATAGTCAGGCATTGCCAGTTTCTGGGCGAGCAACTGGCCGATTTCCTGGTGATCGATACCAAATACTTCGAGTTCGGCATCGCATACCGACATTTTATCGTTGCGCACCTTCATTGTGGCGCGCGCGTACTCCGGGCTGTCATAAAAGCAGAGCGCAAGAGATCCGATATCGTGCAAGAGCCCGGCTGAATTGATTTTGCTGAGTAAATTGAGGTCAGCGCCGGTCAATTTGCCGATATAGGTGGCCAGATGCGCGCAACGCCTCATATGTGCCAGCTTTTCGCGTTGATTGGCAAATGCCGTGGCTAATCCTTCAAAGGTTTCCTGCAGAATGATTTCTCTGATACCATCGAGACCAAGAAAAGTGACAACAGATTTGAGGTTTTCGTAAGGCATGCGGCGCATGAAATGTGCGCTGTTAGCAATTTTAAGCATGCGCATGACGAGTTTGGGGTCTTTACTGGTGACTTCTTCGATGTCTTCAAACGTTACCGCAGGGTTTCGCAGCATGTTGAGAAGCTTGTTTGCCGAAGACTGCGCCAGTGGCAGACTGGAAACTTTATCGAGAATTTTTGCGATATTGCGCTCCCCGTTAACGCGATGCTGTGCCGTCTGCAGTTCAGTGAATCTTTTTGCCTGATGCAGATCAACCTGTATCTGATCGTCTTCGTGAGCGACTACCAGCAACCTGCCGGCCTCAGACAGTTCGGCCATGGTCGCGGAAAAGCTGGGATGCAGCGTGGCGGTTTCCTTAAGTGAAAGAATTACAAAGTCGAATTTTTTCAGCAGAATGCGCAGCGCTTCGGCAACTTTGTGTTCGGGGCCGATAACATCACCGACGATCATTTCTATTACTTTGTCGCCGTGATCCTTGATCTGAAATGGGTATTGCTGCATGAATCTTTAACCAGGCTGGTTCTAGAGGCTACAATCCTTGCGAATCGTGCGAAGCCATAACGATGTTGTCGAATTCTTCTTTGAGGAGAGCACAGACCATGGCTGAGCTGAAAACATCATGGTTCTGCTCTTCGCCATCGCCCGGCGTTTCTTCTGAATCAACGATTTCTATGGGCCTTGCCGTCTTTTTCTGGGGACGCAGGCGCAGGTTTTTGGCGCGCTCTTCGATAAGCACGGGCATGAACCTCTCGTAATCAGTAAAAGCGATCTGTTCGATCTGCTCGTTTAAAAAACCGTTCGCCACCATTACCGACATCGAAATCAGGTCGTGCCCGGCAAAGTCGGTGTTGTGGTGATTGCCAGCGGTTAAGGTGATGTATGGCGGCAAAGATAACTCTTTTGCGAGCCTCTCGCCAATTTCCTGATGGTCGATGCCAAAGACATCTCTTTCGGCTTCGCAGACGCCGATGCGCTCGGCGCGAATGCGCCGCGTCACTCCGATATACTCGGAGGAGTTGTGAAAAGACAGCGCCATGGCGCCAATGTCGTGCATGAGACCAGCTGTCTTTATTTTACCGAGAAGCGCCATGTCGACACCAATAAGCTTGCCAAAATGTGCAGAAAGAGCCGAACAGCGGCGCATGTGTGCGAGCTTATCGGCCTGGCGCATGAATTCTTTGGCAATCGTGTTAAAGGTTTCCTGAATAAGAATCTGGCGAATTCCTTCGATGCCGAGAAACTTGACCACCGTTTTAAGGTCGTTGATCTGCACGCGACTGCTTAACTGCGAGTTGTTGGCGATCTTGAGCATGCGATTGACCAGCATCTGGTCACGGTTGGTGACTTCTTCGATCTGCTCAAAGGTGATCTCAGGGTTGAGCAGCATGCGCAGAAGCTGGCTGGTTGAAGAAGACAAGGCCGGCAGCGCGATGATACGCCTGACAATTGTCTCAATCAGGCGATCATTGCGAATTCTGGCGCGGGCTGCATGAATGTCGCCAAATGTTCTCACTCCATGCAGAACAAAGGGTATCTGGTCGTCTGCCGGCGCTACAAAGAGCAGGTTTCCCAGCAACTGTATTTCTGGAATGAGTTGTTCGAGGGCTGGGTGCAAAGACGCGTTTTCGTTGAGCGTAAAGATTACGTAATGAAACTTCTGCGCCATGGCCTGCAAAACCGCAAAGGCCTTGTGATCTGGCACAATCTGCTCTTCGACGATTATTTCGAGAACATCGTCGGCATGTTTTTTTAATTGAAAAGGGTTTGGCTGCGAATTCACTGCGCTACTCCAGAAAAGTGTTTTGCTGGTCAGATTCTAACACATTGCTGGCGCCGCTGTTAAGAAATATCAGACCAGTACCGAGAACCCGTTTTCTGGTTCGGGAAAGTCTTTGCGGATCAGTTCTGGAACACAGTCAAAAAGGTCGCGTTGTAGCAGAAAGGTGAGGTCGTCGGCCAGGCCAATTTCGGTTACCGCCTTGCCGGCGCCAGACATGTCAAAAAGGCGACGGTCGTCGCGGTAATAACCATAAATGCCCAGCGCGGCCTGGGCGCCGTCACCGAGTTCAAAGCTGTTTTCTGCCGATATCTGTGCCATCAGCCTGCTAACAAGAAAGCCGGCGCAGTAAGCATCGTCGATGGCGAACTTTTCTTCGCGCCCGGCGCAGACCAGTAGAATGTCCATGCCGTTGGTGTTGGCAACTGCACAGGCTTTCTGAGTAACTGCCGCCGCGTTAAGAAAACAGCCGAGATAAACATGCGGCGCGATTACCAGATCTGCGACAGCTCTGGTGCCATTGCTGGAAGTGAAAATCAGTATACGGTCGTGCAGATCAGCGTTGAAATACTGGCGCGGACTGTTGCCAAAATCAAACCCTTCAGGAGCCACACCTTTGCGCTCACCGCATAGAAGCGGGTGAACAGTCTGTTGCGACGCGAATTTAGTAGCTTTCTGAATGGTTGTTGTGAGAATCACCTTGCGCGGTTTTTTTGACATGATGACAGTAAGACTGGAAGTGGCCCGTACGACATCAATGACAATGCAGACTTTGCTGGAGAGTGCCTGCACTTCGCCTGGTGTAAAGGCAACGTCAATATGCATTTTTACCTCATGAGCTCAGTTAGCTTTAATACCGCGCTGAATGACCGTCTGACAGAGTCTTATGGTTTCACGTGTTTCGGTGCGGCAGCGCGCGATCTGTTCGAGCAGTTCGTGTTTTTGTTCTGAAGGCTGGTTTTTGAGCAGATTTACCAGCAATGTATCTCGATTATCATTGTTGCGGCAGATATGGTCGAGTCGGTCGAGCACAAGGTGCAGCATGTGTTCAAGGTTTGCATTGCTTTCACCAGTGCTTTCGCCTGGTGTGTGATCGGTGGAGTGTCCACCGCCAGCGGGCTCACCCAGAAGTTCTCTGGCTCGTTTTATGCTGACTTTTTCATCTTTAAGCAGCCTGATTATTCTGCTGATTGTTTCGAGATGATGTTTTCGATAAATGCGGTGACCGCCGCTGGTTCTTTCTATGCCAAGCAATACAGGAAACTGCTGTTCGTAATAGCGCAGCGTATGGGCCGGCAAACCTGTGAGGCGGCTGATTTCGGCGATAGAATATTGTTCAGCCATTTTTGATGTGGTGTTCTCTCAGAAAGTTCGCGCATTTTTCCGGCCAGCGTTCGGGGTGT
The DNA here is from genome assembly GCA_002839445.1 of Candidatus Riflebacteria bacterium HGW-Riflebacteria-1. Lineage (GTDB taxonomy): Bacteria > Muiribacteriota > Ozemobacteria > Ozemobacterales > Ozemobacteraceae > Rifleibacterium. The sequence continues at coordinate 66,902 of PGYB01000008.1, read as the reverse complement.
GTGACAATCACGATAAACAGTAGCAGAACAAAGGTCAGTGCCAGAACAAACATGCTTTACCTCCTGATTGATTTCGAAAACTGGCAAAGGTGCTCATAGTATCGGTATTAATAAGGCTTTTGTTTACTGAAAATCAAAAATCAGTCTGCGCGTGCGACAACAAAATTCTCGGGCGAGCTGATGGCGGCGGCAAAGTTGTCGCCGCTTGCGAGCAGTGAACTCCACAACCCCGGTGCGTCAGAGCCATTGAATGATGAATCTTTGGAGATATTGGTTGCAACAGTTGTCTTTTGTGTGCTGGCGGCTGATTGCGCCGTCGCCGCTGCCACCTTTTGTTCAGGCAGAGTCACTGTGGCGCTGCCTGCTTTTTCTGTGGGTTGTTCGATTGCCAGAGGTGCAACAGTCTCTTTGTTGATGGCATATATGGTGGCGTCAACCGGTCTGCCCTGCAGATAGGCGGCCAGCCAGCCACGGGTGTCGATTTCTGGCGGAGTTTCAGGGCCCATGCTGAGCGGAGTCGGCTGGTTATAAACGCGCTCCAGCTGGTTGCGCAGGCGGCATTCGAGTTGATAAAAACGTCGTTTTGTTTCGTTGTCTGGCGATGTGGCCAGTTCTTCACCCTGCGCTCCCCAGCGGAATTCGATCGAATGATAAGGGTCGAATGACATGGTGAAGAGTCGCTGGCTGACGTCGGCAAAACTCAGCATAATCCGGCTGCCAGCTGAATTGATGTAGCTTACACTTAATTGCGGGCTCAGCTGCGCGTATTGCTGCAGAAATGCTGCGGCGAGCTGTCTCGCGTATGCTGTGCCACCGGCGGCATAATTTTGCTCAGCCTCAATAATCATCTGGCGCGTGCGGTCATAAAACTCGCGAAATGCCACTTTGAGGCGCGCATCGCGTGACGGCGTCGAAAATTCTTCCCAGATGCCGTCAGTTCCATAAATGTTCCATGGCAGCGCTCCAGGGTGTGATCGTTTGCTGATACCCTTTTCGATGCTCAGATTTACCGCCATCGCCCGGTAACTTATGTCTTCGTGCAGATCTTTCATCATGAAGGCAAACTCGGTGACCGGGTCGCTTTTTCTTGCGTCGTCGCAGAGTGAATGCCTGACGTATTCATGGTAAGACAGGCCGGTGCGACCCTTGGCGCTGAAAGTTTTTTTGTACTGGTCGTCGCCGGAGTAGTCGACAATATTGTGATTGCGAGTGCGAATGATCTTATTGTCAGAGGTGTAGCGTATTGGTCGCCAGCGCTTGAAACCGCCGCCATTCTCCTTGCTGCCACGAGTGAACTTGGCTCCAAACCACGGCTTTGAAATGGTGCGATCTGGGTGTGCGTCAATGACCCTTATGCGGCCATCATCACTGACTTCTGACACTATCGCTATATGCCCGTCAGGGTCATAATATATTGTTCCGGGAACAACTGACTTTTTGCTGATCTTGACGGGGTAAAAGTCTGAATCTTCGATTTCTGGGCCAGTACGGAAATACCCGGAGTTTATCAATACAACCTGATTGAACAATTGCTGCGGTGACACAAAATAGTCCTGGTCTTTGAAACTGGTTGGCCGGTTGCCGCGACTGTAACGCTGGTCTCCGCCCCTCCCTGCAATAGCCGAAGTGTAGCTGAAAGGCACCCTCAGCTTGTAGGCAACATACGCTCTGATCAGATAAGGCAGATCAGCGCAGTCTGGGCTTAGATTGAACTTTTTGTCTTCTTCGCCATAAAGCGGGTTAGCTTTGGGGTCTTTGATGAATTTATTCAGATTCGAATATTTTGATCTGCCAAGAGCTGTTACAAAGTTGCTGTAAGTCCTTTCGTCTTCTTCTGACCAGACATTGCGCGAGAGTTTCCAGGCAGCGGCCTCAGCCGGCAGACTACCTGTAAGCAGCGCAAAAATCAGAACCAGACTGGCAAGGCTGGCAAAATGGCCCGGGTAAAATGTTCGCATGATTATCCGTTTCATGTTCGCTGCATCGACAAGCCAGCCTTTTTTTTTAATGCGCGCACGGTGAATTTTTTTGGAATCCGTTCCGATATTAGGTGGCGATGAAAATTAACAATCTAAATACTATTCTGGCCATTGTGCTGTTTACCTCAGTTTTAATGATCAGCGGATTTAATAACCCGCAGATCGAGTATTTTCCGGCGCCTCTGGCCAGCCCGCAGTTGAGTTTGTATGCCAATCTGACGGCTTCAGGGCTTTATGATACCGGCGAATCGGCTCTAAACGCGAGTCAGGAAATAGTGAGTCACGTCGAAAATTTGTGCGTGGCTCGTGGCGCCGATAAAACCACCAGTCATCATATCAGAACTGCTGCGGAAAATCTGTTGAATGACCGCCTGCTGAACGGTCAGATTAAGGTTTATGAGCTGTTTTTTTATTTTGCCGACCAGCAGAATTTTGCCATCATACTTCGCGGCGAGTTCGCGAGGCAGCGCTTGGCAGGGGTTCTTGGTGCCGGGAAAGTCGTTGACGCATCTGATAAAAGCGTCGCAAGATTTCGCTCGCCGCTGAACCCTTCTGAGCTTATTTTTATGCAGGTCGGCTCTGACGAGATAGTTATTTGCCCAGATAATATCTCGGGTAATGTCACCGAGAAACTTGCGGCGCGCCAGAACATTCTGGGCAGCGAATTTGCCGCTTTTGCCAAGATGATCAGGGTTCGCCCGGCGGTGGCTGCTGAAATCAATCTGGCCGCGCTGCAGAGCGCTGCTGCTAAGGAGTCGGTGCCAGACTGGTTTAAAGCTCTTCGCCACACCAGACTTATTGTCAGCTCGCAAATGGCCAAGATGCAGCTGTTTATACCGGACGCCGACGAGCGCGCCCGTCTTTTGCGGCAGGTCGAAGGCCTGGTTGGAGGTTTGCGAGAGCATGCCGGCAATCTCGTTGACTTTTCGGCGGCGGCGAGCGGCAACAGTATTTTTATCGAAGCGCCGGCCGGTGACGAGCTTGAAAGGCTGGTCAGCAGCCGATCAATTGCATTTCTGATGCACTTTTTTGTGCGCGCGCAAAAGAATCAGCTGATGGTAAGTTCGAGGGATGCTGATGACAACAGAGAATAAACCGCAGACTGCTTATGCCATGCCGACGCGGCCACTGCGCAATTCGGCAAAGGCATTGATAATACGAGACGGCCGGGTGCTCTGCACCAGAAATCGCGATCTGCTTGGCGATTTTTTTTTGTTACCGGGTGGTGGCCAGAACCATGGTGAGACTTTAAGAGACGCGGTTGTGCGAGAATGTCGCGAAGAAACAGGTGCTACTGTCGAGGTCGGCCATCTGTATTTTGTGCGTGAATATATTTCGGCCAATCATGAACTGGCTGAATATGACGACAGCATTCACCAGATTGAATTCATGTTCGCCTGTCAGCTTCTCGAAGAACCAGAAGCCGGGAGCAGCCATGATGCCATGCAGACTGGCGTTGAATGGTTGCCAGTCGCAGAACTCGAAAAATACCGGTTCTACCCGGGCGCGCTGATTGAACTGCTCAAAAAGTTTCCGCCAGCTGATTTTGCCCAGGTCTATCTTGGCGATACGCTCTAGTACCAATTTCACTTATTTAGTTCGTGAATACCCTGGCACTGTCCTGCAATTTGCTTTCTTCGTTCTCGCACCAGGGCGCGCAGTATCCTCTGGCACCCTGGCACTAGCGCATCCTGCGCGTCGTAATCGCAATCGCACCAGGGGCCCTAGCTTCTAATCTTGTGCTGTGAACGAATTTATTGTGAATAGTATATGGTTATTCGTATCTGAAAGCTTCGATCGGGTCGAGCTTTGAGGCTTTCCAGGCCGGGTAAAGACCAAAGAATATGCCTACCGCTGCCGAAAACAGAATCGATACGATAATTGAAGCGTTCGAGACTACCGGTTTGAACTCTACAAAATGGCCGATGATGTTCGACAGAAGATACCCGCCGACAATGCCGAGAATACCGCCAACACAGCTTAAAACAACAGCCTCTACAAGAAACTGGTAAAGAATGTCGTTGGTTCGCGCTCCTATCGCCATTCTGATGCCGATCTCGCGGGTGCGCTCGGTAACCGATACCAGCATGATGTTCATGATGCCAATACCGCCTACCAGCAGCGAAACTGACGCGATGCTTCCCAGCAGCAGGGCGATAATTGTCAGTGTTGAACCGGCCATTTCAGCGATATCATCCTGAGTATGAATTGAAAAATCGGCGTCTTCTTCGCCTTTTTTGTGATGCCGCCGCAAGAGCACCTCATTGATCTCTTCTTTGGCCGAGTCAATTTGATCCGGGCCTCTGGCCGAAATATGAATCATATTAGCGTGGGTAACCCCAAGCAGACGCCTTTGTACTACCACGAACGGCATCAGTATCAGGTCATCCTGATCTCCGCCCATTGAAGACTCGCCGCGTGACTTGAGAACGCCGACAACCGTGATCGGAAGTTTTTTGAACCTGATGGTCTGGCCGATCGGGTTGAGATTGCCAAATAGGTTGTCAACAAGTGTCTGACCGATCACGCAAACTTTCAGGCCGCCGCGCACCTCACCGGCAGTGAAAAAGCGCCCTTCAGTTACTTCGCGCGATGCAATATCGAGGTAGTGCTCGTTAACGCCCATGACGCTGGTTGACCAGTTCTGGTTACCAAAGACCACCTGGCCAGAATTTCTGGCAATCGGTGTCTGCATGGCAACCGAAGGGCAGCTTTGCAATATGGCGTCGCCATCTTCGGGAGTCAGGGTGTTTGTGCTGCCTGGCGGTCCGCGAAAACCACGCTTTTGACCACCCCCAGGCATGACCATTATCAGGTTTGTGCCCATTTTCGAGATGTTCTCCTGAACCGAAAAATATGCGCCCTGCCCGAGAGCGACCATGCCGACAACCGAGGTTACGCCGATGATAATGCCAAGCGCAGTCAGAAAAGAGCGCATTTTGTTTCTGCCCAGACTGATAAATGCGAGTCTGATTATGCCCAGAAAGCTCATTTGACTACCTCCTCAACAACCTGCGGCCGCACATGCTTTTTGATCTCTTCTCGGGCATCCAGCTTTTGCGCTACCGGCTCGTCAGACAGTATAACTCCGTCAGATAACCGCACGACCCGCGAAGTGTACAGGGCGATATCTGGTTCATGCGTGATGAGAACAATTGATATGCCCTTTCGATTGAGATCTTGAAAGATTCCCATAATTTCTACGCTTGAATACGAGTCGAGATTACCGGTGGGCTCATCGGCCAGAATGACTGTCGGCCGGTTAACCAAGGCTCTGGCAATCGCGACACGCTGTTGCTGGCCGCCTGAAAGCTGGTTGGAATGATGATGTTCCCGCCCCTTGAGCCCTACCGAATCGAGTGCCTGCATAGCTCGCTGCTGACGCTCTTCAGCCGGTATGCCGGCGTAAATCATTGGCAGTTCAACATTTTCGAGTGCGCTTGTTCTTGAAAGAAGGTTGAATCCCTGAAAGACGAAGCCGATCTTGCGGTTGCGCACCAGTGCCAGCTGATCTTTGCTGAACTCTGAGACATCGTCGCCTTCGATCAAATACTGGCCCGAAGTCGGGCGGTCAAGACAGCCAAGTATGTGCATCAATGTTGACTTGCCAGAACCGGAAGCGCCCATTATTGCGGTGAATTCACCCTGGTAAAAGCTCAGATTTACGTCGCGCAGAGCTCTTACCGAGATTCCGTCCATGAAGTAGGTCTTGGCAAGTTCTTTAACTTCGAGAAGTGGTGTTTGACTGTTCATTTTACAGACGTATGGTTGCCCGTCTACGGGCAGCGCCTGCCGGCGCGGTATTGTTGCTGACGACTCCCTGAACGCCGACGATGGCCTGATCACCTTCTTTGAGTTCGCTGTCGAGAATTTCTATGTAGTCCTGATTCGAAATACCTATTTTAGCGGTTTTATACCTGGGCGTGCCAGATTGATCAAGAATCCAGACCGGCAGTGTGTCGGTTGCCAGTCGGCTTCTCTTGCCATTTTCTTTGCGTATCTGGCTGGTCAGGCTGTCGGGGGCTTTAAAGTAGAGTGCCTTGCCGGGCAGGCGAAGAATGTCTTTGCGGTCGCCGGTAACGATCTCGGCATTGGCTGTCATGCCAGGTTTCAGGGCAAGGTCGTTGTTGTCGACCGTTACCATTACTGAATAGGTCACGACGTTGGAGTTTTCCTGGGGTGACAGTCGCACCTGATCTACTATACCGTTGAATGTGCGGTTACGATAAGCATCTACCGTGAATGTAACTTTCTGCCCATGCTCTACTACACCGATATCAGCTTCGTCTACTGCTGTATCTATCTGCATTTTTTTGAGATCCTGGGCGATCACAAAAAGTTTGGGTGCCTGAAGGCTGGCGGCTACCGTCTGCCCTTCATCAACGGCGCGCAAAATTACCACCCCGTCAATCGGTGAATATATGCTGGTGCGATCAAGATTGATCTGGGATACGCTCAACTGCGCTTCCATCTGTCTGACCCTGGCCTGAGCGCCTGAACGCTCGGCATCGAGCGATTCGAACTGAGCCAGGATCGACATTTCTCTGGCTTTGGCAGATTCGTGCTGCGCTTTGACGGCCTCAAGCGAAGCCTTTTGTGATTCAAGTGCGGTTGATGCCGAGTCTTTATCCGATTCGGCGATGAGTTTGCGTTCAAAAAGTTCTTTGTTGCGGCGATAGTTGCGCGCAGCGTCTTCAACCGCGACTTCGGCTTTGCGAATATTGGCGCGGCTCACCTGAATTTCGGCCTTTGCAGTCAGCATAGAGGCTTTAAGGTTTTTGCTCTGGGCTTCTATGCCCAGTTCGGTTGCCCTGGCATTCTCGAGATTTGCTTTTGCCTGCAGCAGCTGTGCCTTGTAGGTGGAGTCTTCGAGCTTGGCAACAAGCTGCCCGGCTTTTACTTCGTCGTTAAAATCGGCATAAAGTTTTTCGATGTTGCCGCTGAGCTGCGAGCCGACTTCGACCGTAGTAATCGCAGCCAGCGAACCTGAAGCTGAGATAAAGTTTCTGATATTGCCAACGCTTACTTCTTCGGTGACATAAGTGGTTTTGCCATTGGCTGAACGACTGTAATACCAGCCGGCTCCGGCTATGGCAAGTATGATCAGAACAACAAAGAGTATTGTCAGCTTTTTCATTTTTCAGAACTCCCGTTACCAGGTTTTATTTCATCAATTGCGGTATGTCTGCTTTCGGCAGGCATGCGGCCGAGCACTCTGTCGAGTTCGGCCCAGGCAATAAGTCCGTCAAAGTAATAGACAACCTGATTGCCGCGCGCTCTCGCGAATTCTACCCGGGCATCGGTTATCTCGATAGGAGAACTCAAGCCGGCATCGTAGCGGGCTTCTGCGAGATACAGGCTTTCGCTGGCCTGCTGAACCAGGTAGTTGGTGGCATCGTATCTTTCGATGGCATCAGAAACTCCGGTGATAGAGTTCTCAAGTTCGGCAATTACAGATATACGCAAGTTTTCAAGGCTGGCGGCAGCGTTGTCGAGCTGGCTTTTTGCTGAATCAATACGGGCTCTGGTGATTGAACCGTCAAAGACTGGCCATGACATGCTTACGCCTGCGCCCCACTGGCGGTCGAGCGGAGTGGCGGTGCCTGACCATCTATAGTCGGCAGAAGCCGAAAGGGTCGGACTGAGGTTTTTTTGTGCTTCTCTGACGCCATAATGGGCGGCGCGGCGCTGAAAGTCGGCTGACTTGACCTCGGGGCGTTGTAACGCTTCCTTAAGCAGCTGTTCTTTATTGATCGCAGCAATGGACGGCAGTTCCAGCGTTGCGAACCCGGTAATACTGACACTGGTGTCAAGTCCTATTGAGCGTGCCAGGTTGGCAAGGGCAACCTTGAGCTGACTTCTTGCGCTTATCAGGTCAACCCGGGCATTGGCGACATCAACCTGCGCCCGGGTAATGTCGAATGGCGGCCGATTGCCTACTTCAACAAAGGCCTGCACTTTTTCAAGGTGTCTTTCATAACCGGTGAGTGTTTCGAGACGCACCTGTAAAAGCGCCTGCGCCTGCTGCGCCCTGAAAAATGCCGACTTGATCGCTGCGGCGACTTCGCTGAGCGTTGAATCATAGCGGGCATTGGCGGCTTCTAGCGATTCGCGGGCAGCTTTTTCTGACAGCTGGCGCTGACCAGAATCATAAAGGGTTTTTGCAACGGCAACTGATTCAGAAGTACTGTCAGTGGTCGAATCGAGTATCGGGCGCGATGAGCTCTCAATTTTTGAATGGCTCCAGTTGGCGCGCAGAGAAACCTGCGGGTCGTGCCCGGACTGGCTTTGCAGAAGGCGTGCTTTACCGGCGTTAACGTTGCTGGCTGCAATTCTTATTTGTGGGTGGGTGGCGATACCGTGTCGCAGGCAATCTTCGAGTGTCCAGTTTTTTGGGGTTTCGCTGATTTGCTCTTCATCGCCTAAAGCTTTAAAGGCAGGCACGAAAAATGCTGCTGCCATTATCATTGTAAGAATAAAACACTTTCTCATATGTTTCCCCTTATTGCCTATAATACTTCTCACTATCGCGACTTTTCTTTCTGATTACAAGAGAACAAATGCAAAGAAATGTAAATAAAAACCCGGAGTCGTCTGCGAAAAGACGGCTCCGGGCAATTAGTTTCAGGTAATTTTTAGTTTAGAATCTGGCGAAAACACCAAAGGTCGGGCCGGTGTATCTGAGATCAGCCTTGTCGCCGTCTTTTTCGATATCAAATTTAACGCCACGGTAACCGAGATCAACGAACCATTCAGTGTCTTTGCTGTTCGGGTTGAGTTTGAGCGCAAGGTTGATGCCGTAATCGTTATGCAGGGCGTCAGCGCCGCCGGCATTGACTTTGATGTATTTGAGGTAACCCTTGAGCCAGAGGTTGTCTGCAATCTGGCCACCGGCTGCCAGGCCAAAATACGGCACCGGGAAGGTTTCGTCCCATTTTTCTTCAATGTAGGCAGCGGCAATAGTTGTTTCGTTACCTTTAACGCTTATTTCTGAATTGCTGAATTTTACGCCAAAGATGCCGTCGAGGTAAAACACTTCGCGACCCTGTTTGTCAGACTGTTTTGCACGGGTCAGGTTATGGTTGTAGGCGAGGTCGAACCAGCTGTTCTGCAGTTTGATGTTGGCGCCAGCACTGTATTCTTTGTTTTCAAATTTGAATACCTTGGTGGTATTACCTGAATTCTCATTTTTCATGTATGAAAATTCAAGCGAGGCGCGGTGATTGAGAACGTGCGAGACTCTGAAGCCAAAACGGCTTTCATCGCCAATTGTTGTTTCGCTGTCGAGGTCCAGCGGGGTGCCGTCAACGCGAATGTTGCCTTCGAGGCTGTTTTTCCAGCCGAGAAGTTCGATGCTGGTAACCTTGTTAAAATTAATTTTGCCGTATTTGTCTGGCTGATAAGACTTATCCCAGGCAAAGGCGCTAACCGGAAGAAGAAGAGCGACAATCAAAACCATAACCAATTTTTTCATCTACTACTCCTGAATAAAGATTTGCAAAATAATATTGTATCTTCAGGAGAAAGTCAAATCGGTGTTAATGGTTTCTGGTCAGAGTTGCAGCGGGAACTCGTCAGCGATTTCCTGGTCGAGCGTGTCACCTTTGAACCAGATCGGGCAGTATTTCGAGGTGCGAAGCTTGATGAACGCTTCGACAACCAGCGGGTCGAACTGACTGCCGGCGCAACGCTTTACTTCGTCAGTGGCCTCGTCAAACGTCAGGGGTTTGCGGTAAGGTCGGCATGAGGTGATAGCGTCAAAAGAATCGGCAACGCATATAATGCGCGAACCAAGCGGTATGCTGGCATTGGCAAGCCCGCTGGGGTAGCCTTTGCCATCGAATCTTTCGTGGTGATGCTTGATTATTTCGCAGACATTTTTAAGAAATTCGATTGAATTCAGAATGCCGGCGCCAATGTGCGGGTGCGACTTGATGGTCTCGAATTCGTCATCGGTGAGCCGACCCGGCTTGAGCAGTATCTGCTCAGAAATGCCAATCTTGCCGACATCATGCAGGAGTGACGCGTGACGGATCGTGTCGACTTCGCTGCGAGCCAGCCCCATTTCGAGGGCAATGCCGACGCTGAGATCGGTAACCCGGCGCGAATGACCGTGTGTGTAACTGTCTTTCGCGTCAATGGCTGCTGCCAGCGATCTGATGGTTTCGAGGTAGACATTGAGCAGGTTATGGTAGAGTCGTGCGTTTTCAATGGCGATTGAGGCCTGTGAACCGAGCGTTTCGAGCAGGTCGAGGTTCTCGGGCGTGAACGGCCCCTTTTTGCTCAATACTCTTTCGCAGTTGATGACACCGACGAGGTTGTCTTTGTTTATCAGTGGCGCAGAGATCAAGGTCAGATCCGTCTTGCGCTTGATATTGGGCAGCTCTTTGTAGTCGGCGCTCTTGCCGGTGTTCTCGATTTTGAGCGGTCTCTGAAGTTGCGCCGCCCGCCCGGCGACACCCTCGCCGAGTTTGAGCCTGACATCGAGTACTTCGGGGTCATCAAATCCACGACTGACTTCGACATAAAGCTCTTTGGTAATGTCATCGTAAAGCATGAGCGTTGCCCGGTCAGAATCAGTGATACGCGTAGTCATATCGATAAAGTAGTTAAGTACAGAATCGAGGTCGAGTGAAGAATTGACCGCCTTGCCGAGTTCCTGAATCAGACTCAGTTCAGCAACCTGCATATCAGTTTTTTCATGCAGGCTGGCGTTGGCAATAGCCTGCGAAATCTGCCCCGAGATGCCGAGCAGAAGATTCTGGTCATCTTCGAAAAAAGCGTCGCCACTGCGTTTGTTGTTAACGTTCAAAACGCCGAGCAATTCGTTGTTGTGCATGATCGGCACAGAAAGAACTGATCTCGTCTTGTAATCCATTCGGCCATGGTGATTGGCAAAGCGAATGTCTTTAGAAACATCTTTCAACAGCACAGGCTTGCGATTCTGCGCAACCCAGCCGGCGATGCCTTCCCCGACCTTAACCTGTATCTGCCCGACCATATTACTGGGAAGGCCGATCGCAGCATCGAGAGACAATAGTTCGTTGAGCGGGTCGTAAGCCATCAGCGAACAATTTTCGACGTCCATTACTTCCTGGACCTGCTGCAGAATCGTATCGAACAGCTTCGAGATGTTGAGCGTCTTTGAAACTGAAGAGCCTACCTTGTAAAGGGTCGACAGATAGTCGAGTTTGCGCTTTGAATCATTGAACAGGCGCTCGTTCTCAAAATGCGAGGTCAGAATGCGCCCGATAGTGTTGAGGAGATCCTGGTCTGAATCGCTGATCGGGTCGGCTTCGTCTTTGTGGTAAATCGACAGGGTGCCGATGAAACGGTTGTCAGAAGCCTGAAGAGGCACGATCAGGGCTGCTCTCGCAAAGTGGTCAAGAAAATTACACTTTTGTATCGTGTTGTCGCGCTGAATATCCTGGATCAGCAGAACTCTATGTTGGGTGGAAACCCAGCCATGGTAGCCTTTGCCGTTGGGAACACTCAGCGAGTCAAGTTCTTCCGGCAGCCCGGAAAATGCATGCATCAGCAGTTCTTCTTTGTCAGTGTTATAAAGCATCAGCGACGCGGCGCCGCAGTCGAGGGCGTTACAGACTTCCTTGAGAATGTTGCAATAGCCGGCACGATCGAGAGTGCGCGCCGAAAGCGATTCTGAAATGACAAACACCCGAGAAAGCTCTTTGAGTTTCTGATTAGAATTGGCCAGAAGCCTTGCGTTCTCAAGTACCTTGGTGACCATCGAAGCAAGAGTACTGAGAGATAGAACGTCGTCTTTCGAGAAGGCGTTGAGTTCTGATGAATCAACAGCTACGACCCCGATCAGATTGTCGCCGACCAGCAGCGGCACTGCCATTTCTGAATAAATTGTTTCTGGTGTCTCGATATATCTCGGCTCAAGAAGAACGTTTGGCACGTTGAGAGCTTCTTTGTTGCTGGCTACCCAGCCGGTGATGCCTTCTCCGAAGGGAACCCTGATTTTCTTAACTTCTTGCGGATATTTGCCTCTTGCAACTGCTACTTCGAGGTAATTTTTACTTTCCTTGCGCAGTAAAAGGGCACCGCAGGTCGCACCGGTAATTTCTATGGCGATATCCATCAGGAACTCAAGCAGATTTTGAAACTCAAGGCTTGAATTCATGATGTTTGAAGCTTCTTCGAGAACCGAGAGTATCTTTTCTTTGCGGGCGAGAGACTCTTTTTCTGCGGCCAGATCAATCATCTGAATAAAGAAACTTTCGACTGATTCAACCGCGGCGTCGATCTGATCGGTGGTCATAACCGGCAGTCTGGCCCGGCCCTTGTATTTAGATTCAGGAAAAAGTAAAGGTCCGATCAATACCGCGCCATAGAGATGCCCGCGGTATTCGAGCTTCATAAGCCGCACCTGCGAGCCATCCGGGCGTTCAATTAACTCGCTGGTTGGGTATTGAACAAACTCTGACGCGTCTGGCATGCCCTTAAAAACGTCTTCGATCTTGCCAATGACAACTTCGCCACGTTCATTGAAAGGCACACAGTTAAGCCCGGTCAAACGACGAAAGCGACTGAGAAAACTTTTGAGGTTTTCCCGGTCGCAGATTTCTTCGAGATAGATTTTCTTGACCATTTTGCTTTAACTTTCCCTGTTACTCAATTCTTGCAGTAATTAACGGTCACAGAAAGTATAGTAGCCGGCAATCAGCCGACTTCAACAACCGAATTCATGCCTTCATATTTGTTCTTAACTGAAACTGCCTGTTTCGGGTCGACAATCCAGTCAGTGTCATTGATTACGAACTGATATTCATGTTTGCCTGGTTTGAGATTCAAGCTGGTTTTCCACACGCCGTCTTCTTTGTTAAGAGGGTTAGCGTCTTTGTTCCAGTCGTTAAAATTGCCTACGATAGATACTTTTGTTGCGGTCGCGCTTTCGTAGGTAAATTCCTTATCAACGCCAGGACCATCAGTTGTAGCGGTTTCTGACTTGTTTTCTTTTTCGGATTCTTCTTCCCACATTTCTTCTTCTTCAAAACTGTGTTCGCGGCCGATGATGTAGCCAATGCCGAAAACGCTGGCCATGACAAACAGTTTCCAGACAAATCGCAAAAATTTCATTTCGTAGACCTCCTATGCTTTTTCGCTATTTATAACCTGAAGTGCGGCATACTGCAAGAGCAATGTTTTTGTTCCATGCTTTTCGAATCTTACCGTCACGCGAAACTCCGCCAGCGAAGAACCAAGGGCTTCTTCTACGCGGCCGAATCCGAAAATTTTATGCGTTACCATGACGCCCGGTTTTAAATTTAACATGGTTCCTGCTGATGTGCCAGCAGAATCATTAAGTGAAGAGGCTGTGTTTCTCTCTGAAGACCAGGAAACTTTGTTATTGAAAGGGTTGGAAACCGGCCGGCTCTGAACTGCGCCTGGTATAGAGGTTGCCTGGCTGGCTGATCGTGTTGCTGGAGAAGCGCTGCCCCGTCTGGCAAAAAGATGCGAGGGAATCTCCGTGACAAAGCGCGAGACCGGGTTGCTGCCCCAGCTGCCGAACATCATGCGGCGACTGGCAGCGCTCAGGAAAAGGTGTTCGCGCGCTCTGGTGATGCCGACGTAGGCGAGTCGACGTTCTTCTTCGAGCTGCTCGATCGCCTCTTTTGATGAATGATGCGGAAAAATGCCTTCTTCCATGCCGATAAGAAAAACCACTTTGAATTCAAGGCCTTTGGCGTTGTGCAGAGTCATCAGATGTACTTTCTGCTGCGTCTGGTCGAGGTCATCGACTGCCGCGTGCAGTGCGGTGTCGGCCAGATAATCGTGCAGCTTGAGGTCGCGATTATCTTCTTCCTGGTAGCGAATGTCAGAAACGATCGCCTTTACGTTCTGCAGACGTTCTTCTGCAGTTTCAGGATCATCATTTTTAAGATAAGCTGCGTAATCAATATCATCGATTACCTTGCGACACAGCTGTGAAACGCTCAATGAACCGGCAGCTTCGACCAGTTCCTCGATAGTCGTGCAGAACTTGCCGACTTTGCTGTCGGGGTTGCGTTTGCCTTCGGCAGAAACGTTTTTCCATAAGGTACCAGGGCCACTGGCCGCTATTTTGTCGATGGTGGTCTGACCTATTCCGCGTTTTGGCGTATTGATTACCCGCTCAAGCGCGATGCTGTCGCTCGGGTTGTCGATGAAGCGCAGGTAAGCGAGAATATCTTTTACTTCGCGGCGGTCAAAGAACTTGGTGCCACCGGTCATGTCGTATGGAATTGCGGCTTTTTTGAGCACCTGTTCAAACGGCCGGCTCAAGCTGTTCATGCGAAACAGCAGCGCCATTTCGCCAAGTTCGATGTCTTTGTTGCGGAAGGACTGAATCTGTCGCACTGCCCATTCGGCTTCTTCGCGGTCATCGCTGGCGCGATAAAAGTTGATGAGTTCGCCGCCGGATTTGTCTGTCCAAAGCTTTTTCGGGTGCGCACTCACATTTTTGGCAATTACCTCGCCGGCGGCATCTAGAATCACCTGGGTTGAGCGATAGTTCTGTTCGAGTTTTACAATGCGCGCGCCGGCAAAGTCTTTGGCAAAGTCCTGAATGTTGCGAATCGTCGCGCCTCGCCAGCTGTAGATAGACTGGTCTTCATCGCCGACGACGCAGAGATTTCGTGATGCCGACGATATCAGCCATATCAGGCGATATTGTGCGTGGTTAGTATCCTGATACTCATCGACAAGAAAATACTGGTACTGGTTCTGCAGCTTGTTGAGCAGTTCTGGGTTATCTTTGAGCAGATAGTATGCTTTAAAAATCAGGTCGTCAAAGTCGACAGCCTGATTTATCTGAAGCTGTGCCTGGTAAGAGGTATAAAGCTTTTGCGTAGTCGCCGCTGCCGGCCCCGGGCCCGCCAGTTGCAGATAGTCTTCGGGCTTGACCAGTTCGTTTTTGGCCTGCGAAATGAATTCGAGCACCGCTTTAGGTGAAAAGCGTTTGGGATCGACCTTATGTTCTTTGAGAACATTTTTCATCAGCTTTTCGCTGTCGGTTTCATCATAAATAGTGAAGCCGTCGGCAAACCCGGCGTGCTTGTGCCATCGCCGCAGTAGCAGGCAGCAGAAAGAATGAAAAGTGGTCAGGGTTACCCGATCAGCTCCCGGTATCATTTCCTGCACACGCTCGCGCATCTCGCGGGCAGCTTTGTTGGTAAAGGTAACTGCCAGTATTGAATTTGGCTCAACCTTGCAATGCTCGATCAGATAAGCGATACGCACAGTGAGCATTCTCGTCTTGCCAGAACCGGCACCAGCAACTACGAGAAGCGGTCCTTCGGTTGTCTGTACTGCCTCAAGCTGGCGTTCATTGAGCTGGCGAAGCGTTGTTGCTATTGGATTAAACAAAATCAGTCTCCGGTAAGCCGGCTAACGGGCTGGTAACACATGACAACCCACTGGCCAGCGATAAAATTGTGCAGATCGCGTACCTGCAGATTATACAGCGGCCCTTTGTATTCTTCGATTTCGACCATGGCGACGGTGTCTTCGTCAATATTTCCGTTGCGACCAACGACTGGAACCAGCATACCTGGTTTGATATGTGAGGCTGGCAGAATATAGAAAGGGGCTTTGCGGGTCAGTTGTATTTTTTTGACGATCTCAAGATTGTCGAGGTGTGAAAGCGTTTTGACAAAGAGTTCAGCTTCTTCGAGGTCGTCGCGGGTGATTTCAAGAAACCACAGGCCATGTTTGCTCTGCTTGCGTTTGAACTGCTTGTGTTCGGCCCGATTGCTCTCAGTTGCGCCAGAAATCTGTATTAAATGGGAGTAGCGGTTGCCAGCGCTTTTGTTGGCACCGCCAAAAATGACGAACTGAATGGAATTACTCGACGGATCTTTGCTGTTGGAAAGGCGCATGGTGATGTGCGGGTGATCTATAAACATGTGCCAGTCGCGTAAAAGGTCATGGGCTCGCGATGGCGTATCAATGCTGTTAAACATCTCGCGCGTCATTTCTTCTGAAAACTCTGCGTCTGGCTGCCGCGCTGAAAATGGAATATCTGGCAGGCCATATTTGAACATCGTGTGCTTGAGCATAAAGTTCGATGCTGGCAGATTGGCGGTTGTTTCGATGATCCAGATGCGGTCAATTATTTCCTGCTGATTAAACAGGTCATGCTTGAAACTGTTCATTGCCAGTAGATCGCGCATCAGATCAGATGACAACGCGATTCTGAACCCAAGTGAAGAACGCTCGTGCAGATACAGGGTGTACTGCCGCACAACCGGGTTTATGCGGCCGAAACAAAGCTGGTCAGGGGTGCAGCGCAGAACGGCACCGCGCCCCGTCACCATTTTGAGCAAAGTCGCGCGTTGTTCGTAATTGACGTAAACGTCACGAACCCTGGTAGTGCCAATCTCAGACCAGCCCGCGGCGCCTGAAATAATCTGCTCTTCTCTAATTTCAGTCAGTCCGAGGGTTGCGTTGCCGCATTGTATTTTTGCGTCAGCTGGCAGCATCTGTCAGCGGTTTCCTTTCAATTAAGCGGTATCTGGCGAGAGCAGTAAATTGTCTGGTCGTGTAATTGCCTTTTTTATCTGGCTGACCAACAGGGTACCTTTATAACACATTTGCACTGAAAATTTCAGTTAACTGGCCACGAAAAAATTCGAAAATTCTCTGATTCGCTGTAAATGACGTTGTTAATGATTGACTTTGCTTATCGCTGCGATTATGCTTTGCGCATCTATCAAGGGAGCCGGCAAGCCATGAGCGAATGCGAACAGACCAGAAAGTATCAGATTACCGCGATCTCGGATGCTCTCACCGACATCATCGCCGAGGTCAGTGACGAACTGCTCGCGAAGCTTGAATTGCCCAAGGGCAACAGTATTGAGCTCAATGCCGAGAATCTTGGCAAACTCGAAAAAATCATGACTACCAATAAAGCCAAGATCGCCCCGGGCGGTTCGCCGACCAATGTTATTTACGGCGCCAGCAATCTCGGCTTGCGCTGCGCCTTTATCGGCTGCGTTGGCAGCGACGATTTTGGTTACGATTACATAAACAATCTGCGCGAAAACGACATCGATACCTATGTTTCGATCAAGCGCGGCAATTCTGGACTATGCTACACGCTGGTCAGCCCTGATGGTCAGCGCACTTTTGGCCTTGACTTTGGCGTTGCCAAGCAACTTTACGAATATGAAATACTGCACAGCCTGATCAAGGATTCAGATTTTCTGCATTTTTCGGCATACGAGTTCAGAGGCGAGAACCCGATCAATTTTGCTACCCGCCATGCTTCTGAAATAGCACGAAGAGCCGGTACTCGCATCTCTTTCGATCTCGGAGACAGTTTTGTTATTCGCTCGTCACGTGAACAGATCGAAACTTTTTTGAGCGAGAGAATCGACGTGCTGTTCGCCAACGAAGATGAAGCACGCGAGATCAATAATGGCAGCAGCGATTATCGGCAGCTCTTGCGTTTTGCCAATATGGTGGTCGTGAAACTGGGTTCTGCCGGTGCGATTGCTATCACTCCAGAAGGTGAGACGAAGGTTTCAGCTTACAAGGTTGACGACGTTAAAGACACTAACGGAGCTGGAGATAACTTTCAGGCCGGTTTCTTCTACGGACTCTATAAAAAGCTCAGCCTTGAAGACTGCCTTAAGATCGGTAATTTTCTCGCCGCTAACATCATCAGGCGCATCGGTGCCCAGTCACAGGTAAAGATCTGCGGTATAGAGTATATTATCTGAGAATTTTGCCGTAGATGTATGCGTCAAGATGCTGTTCGCCGCATTTGAGATAGCTTTTTAAACAGCCTTCTCTCTTATAGCCAGCCTTTTCGACGACTCTGATGCTGGGTGCGTTATCTACAGCTATTATTGCCTGCAGGCGCTGTATTTCTGGACGGAAAACCAGTGCGAACTGTTCAGCCTGAATCACTGCCTGCAGCGCGTAGCCTTTGCCGTGCAGTTCGCGGTCGATAAAATAGCCTATCTCGGCGTTATAGGATCTGCCACTCTCTGGCATGATGCCGACTGCGCCGATTACTTTGCTGCCCAGCATCACTGTGAAGTTAAAGGCGGATTCCTTCTGCCACTCTTTACGACTGCGTCGTAAAAAGCGTTTTTCAGCCTCAATCGAAGCAACGTTCATGGTGAAATACTGGAAATGACCTTCGTTGAGGATTTTGTAAAAAGCTGCCGCGTCCTTTATCATCTGCGGTCTGATGGTAACCATTCCGTTGATTTTCATATTGTCATTTTACCAGATTCAATAATGTTTGTAAAAAAACAGCCCCCGGAGACCGGGGGCTGTCTGATTATTGCGATCAGCTGAATTTGATTTCAGAAATCTGCTTGTAAACGTTGTATCTGAGCTTGACGTCTTTCTGAGCCTGTGCCAGGAAGGCTTTGGCTGCATCCGGATTCGATTTCTTCAGCATTCTGAAACGATTTTCTCCGAAAGCATATTCTTCAAGGCTGATTGACGGCTCTTTGGAGTCGAGGTTCAGCGGGTTCTTGCCCTGTGCAATGTTATCCGGGTTGAAGCGGAAGAGCGGCCAGTGACCTGAATCTACGGCCTTCTTCTGTTCCATCAGACCGAGTGCCATGTCGATACCATGTGCGATACAGTGGCTGTAGGCAATGACAAGTGCCGGGCCGTCATAGGCTTCTGCTTCGAGCAGGGTCTTGAGGGCGTGGGCCGGGTTAGCGCCCAGAGCGATCTTGGCGACGTAGATATTGCCGTAGCTCATGGCCATCATGCCAAGGTCTTTTTTAGGCATTGGCTTACCGCCAGCGGCGAACTTGGCAACGGCTCCGAGCGGGGTCGATTTGCTCATCTGGCCACCAGTGTTCGAATAAACTTCGGTGTCGAGAACCATGACTTTTACATTCTTGCCGGAAGCAAGAACGTGGTCGAGTCCGCCGTAACCGATGTCATATGCCCAGCCATCGCCGCCGATGACCCATACTGAGCGCTTAATAAGATACTGGGCCATGTTATAGAGTCGTGTGCAGACTTCATCTTTGCAGTCTTTAAGGACCTTTTTCAGTTCTTCAACATTAGCACGCTGTGTTTCGATTTCCGTCGGTGTTTTCTGAGAATTGGCGATAATCTTGTCAGCAATTGCCTTGAGAGCTGGTGAACATTTGCAACCGCATGCTACAGCTTTGTTGAGCAATTCGGCTGCTTCCTGCATCATCTTGTCTGAAGCGAGGCGCATACCCATGCCGAATTCAGCGTTGTCTTCGAACAGGCTGTTAGACCAGGCCGGACCACGACCATCGGCGCGGACTGCATAAGGAGTGGTCGGCAGGTTGCCGCCGTAGATCGATGAACAGCCAGTAGCATTGGCGATCAGAAGGTGGTCGCCGCAGATCTGGGTGATCAGCTTGATGTATGCAGTTTCGCCACAGCCAGCGCAGGCGCCGGAGAATTCAAACAATGGCTTAACATACTGGGTGCCTTTGATAGTGCTCAGATTGATAAGTGAGTTGTCGGGGTCTGGAATCTTGTTGAGGAAGAAATCCCAGTTTTCTGCTTCATTAACGCGCATGGTTTCATCTTTGTGAACCAGGTTGATTGCCTTGGTTTCGAGTTTTTTACCGCTGGCATCTTTCTGGAAGGCCGGGCAGATGCTGATGCAGGCGCCACAACCGGTGCAGTCTTCTGGAGCAATCTGAACGGTGAAAGCGAGGTCTTCTTTAAAACCCTTGGCTTTGCAGGTTTTGAAAGTCTTTGGTGCTTTTTCAGCCATTTTTGGGGCATAAACCTTGGTTCTGATCGCGGCGTGCGGGCAGACCAGAGAACACATACCACACTGAATACAGGTTTCAATGTCCCATGCAGGCATTCTGATGCCGACGTTGCGCTTTTCATACTGGCTGGTCCCGGTCGGGAAAGTGCCGTCGAGAGGCATCTGACCAACGGTGATATCGTCGCCCTTGCCGGCGAGGATTGGTTCGAGAACGTCTTTGACCAGCTTGGGAGCAGTCTTGAGAACCATCGCTGGCTTGATTTTGTCTTTGGAAGTTGCTGAAGCCGGGATCTTGACTTCGAAAAGATTTTCTACGGCCATGTCGATGGCTTTCCAGTTCATCTTGACGATGTCTTCGCCCTTTTTGCCATAAGTCTTTTTGGCTGCGTCCTTGAGGAATTTCATGTATTCTTCGCGGGGCAGAATCTTGGAAATTTCGAAGAAACAGGTTTGCATGAACAGGTTGATGCGGTTGCCAAGGCCCACTTCTTCAGCGAGTTTGATAGCGTTGATGACATAGAATTTGGCTTTCTTGTCGATCAGGCGCTGCTGGGTTTCTTTCGGAAGCTTTGCCCAGATTTCGTCTTTGCTGTATTCGGTTTCGAGCAGGAAAGTGCCACCGCTCTTGAGGTTCTTGAGCATGTCATACTTCTCGATGAAGCTGAAGTTATGGCAGGCTACGAAATTGGCGTGTGATACGAGATATGGGCAGCGCAGGGTCTTTTCACCAAATCTCAGATGAGAAATGGTCATGCTGCCTGATTTCTTTGAGTCGTAAACGAAATAGCCCTGAGCGTTGTTCTTGGTATGATCGCCGATTACCTTGATGGCATCTTTGTTGGCGCCTACGGTGCCGTCGGAACCCAGACCATAGAACATAGCTCCAAAAGTCTTGGGGTCGCCAGTTTCAACTGATTCGCCGAGTTCAAGGTGGGTTTTGCAAACGTCGTCAACGATGCCCACGGTGAAGTGGTTTTTCGGTTTGTCGCTCTTGAGATTGTCAAAAACCGCCAGAACCTGGTTCGGGGTAAAGTCTTTTGAGCCGAGGCCATAGCGGCCGCCGACGATTTTGGGCCAGTTGGTGAACGGCGCTTCTTTGTTTTCGAGAGCTTCGCCGATACTGTTTCTGATATCCATATAGAGCGGTTCGCCAGCGCAGCCGGGTTCTTTGGTGCGGTCGAGAATGGCGATGCTTTTGGTGGTTTTCGGGAAAGCCTTAACCAGATGTGCCGGGCTGAATGGGCGATACAGGCGGACTTTTAACAGACCAACTTTTTCGCCTTTGGCGTTGAGATATTCAACGACTTCATGAATGGTCTCAGCGCCGCTGCCCATGGCTACGACAATGCGCTCGGCCTTGGGGTCGCCCACGTATTCAAACAGGCTGTATTCACGGCCGGTGAGTTTGGCGAATTTTTTCATGGCTTTGAGAACTATTTCCGGAGTCTTGTCGTAGAACGGATTAACGGTTTCGCGGCCCTGGAAGTATACATCGGGGTTCTGGGCGGTACCGCGCATTACCGGGTGATCAGGATTAAGTCCGCGGGCGCGGTGCTCAAGAACCAGTTTGTCGTCGATCATCGCCTTGATGTTTTCGTCAGAGATCAGTTCAATTTTGTTAACTTCGTGTGAAGTTCTAAAACCATCAAAGAAATGAATGAAAGGAACGCGGCTCTCAAGTGTGGCTGCCTGAGCAATCAGGGCCATGTCATGGGCTTCCTGGACAGAGTTTGAAGCGATCAGGGCAAAACCGGTCTGGCGTGTAGCCATTACATCGCTGTGGTCGCCGAAGATTGACAGGGCGGCACAGGCCAGTGAACGTGCCGAAACGTGAAAAACGGTGGCAGTCAATTCGCCGGCAATTTTGAACATATTCGGGATCATCAGCAGAAGTCCCTGAGATGCGGTAAAAGTAGTGGTGAGAGCGCCGGTTGTCAGAGATCCGTGAACGGCACCAGATGCGCCGCCTTCGGACTGCATTTCACAAACCGTCGGAACTGTTCCCCAGACGTTGGTCTGGCCAGCAGCTGAATACGCGTCTGCGTGTTCGCCCATATTGCTGGACGGAGTAATCGGATAAATGGCGATTACTTCATTGGTTTTGTGCGCTATTAACGCGGTAGCTTCGTTCCCATCCATCATGGCGTATGTCTTTTTAGTCACGATTGCAACTCCTGCCTAATGAATATTTTTCCGGGGTAAAAAATCCGGAATCTAAAGGCAAAGTGATATTAAGCCAAAACAGCAGACAAGTCAACCTTCGCGGTACCCTGAAGGCGTGGGCATCAAATGCCGACTTTTGGTCTTTGACAGGAATTACAGGTTGCGGCTGTGGTTAAAAAATATCGATGGCAACTCGTTTAATGGAATGTCAGCAACCGCTTTTTCGAGAAACTCGAGTTCAGCAAGAGGTTTCTGAGTCATAGTAGATTGTGGGTGCGGCATACCGCAGAAAAGCGAAATCGCGCAGGCTCTGGGAATAAGGCTGTCTGGGCGCAAAGCCGTTCTTGCTCCGGCAATCGCCATAAACAGGCTTGTCAGGTGTGCTGTTGCTTTGATTTTGTTTACCAGATCAAGGGTCGCCTGATCTGGATTCTCAGGTAACAGCAGCAGCACTGTTTCTTTGCTGGTATAAAGGTTTTCGATGCGCAGAAAATCATGGTTTACATCGCCAGAAAGTTTGATCGGTTCGAGGCCGCAGACGGTTGCCAGCCAAAACCAGAACAAATTGTCTGACTGATCGGCAGAAACAAAGCGAAATGGCTTTTTGAAAGCGCGCAGTGCGCTGATCCAGGTCAGTAGTCCAAAGTTGCGGGCCATATAGATACAGCCACGCTCAGGTCTGATCTCTGTTTCGCCCCATACCCTGAAAAAGGGAAAAAAAATGCTGCCAAATAATCTGGCGAGAGAGCGCATGAAAACAAAAGAACTCATACAGGTGTCAGTCTTCCTCTATGGTATTATTGATGCCGGGTATGCGCGCATAAATTCGCTGAATCTCGTAGCGTTGCAGCACTTCTGACATGACAAAGGCTTTGATCACACTGTCGCGATCGAATGAAATATGCATCGGCGCTACCTGTGTCGGATGTTGCGATGCAGATTCCTGGCCAAGCGCGAACATTTTTTTAGCTTCTTCGCTGAGCTCATCACCTCGCTCATTTTCAGAAGAGGTTGTGTTGCGATCATAGTTGACCACACCTGTAAGCTGCGGGAGTTCGTCGTAATTTTTTGCTGGTTTGCCGCTTCCCTGGCGATCTCTATTGACTTGTCCGGTTAAGCCCGGCAGATCATCATAGTTTACCGCGTCACGCTTTGCAGCAGGCTGCTTCTTAGAACGCTGCTGCGCTGGTTTTTTGCTGGCGCCTGACGGCGTTGACACCTTTTGGGCTGGCTGACTACCAGTATTTTTGAAAAAGTCGTCGAGCGAAGAAAGCTCAGAAAAGTCGATATCGACATTTTCGTCTTTTTTTGCCTTGTTGACTTCTGACCAGACCGAATAGACCAGTACCAGAACAATTACCAGTAGTTCCATGCTGAAACTCCTGAATTATGAACGTTTGGGCAGCTGTTTCTGGGGCTCGACCATGTTTGAGAATGATTTGCGCATTTCTGTGTCAGAGCTGATGTTTTTAAGAGTGTAATAATCGAGAATGCCCATGTTGCCGTCGCGCATAGCGTCGGCAATAGCCTGTGGTATGGTGGCTTCGGCTTCAACGAGCTTGGCTTTCATTTCCTGCTCGTAGGCCTTCATTTCCTGTTCTTTGGCTTCGGCCATGGCACGGCGCTCGGCAGCTTTTGCCTGGGCAATTTTCATATCCGCTTCCGCCTGGTCAATCTGCAGTTTGGCACCGATGTTATCGCCAACATCAACGTCAGCAATGTCGATCGACAGAATCTCGAAGGCGGCGTTGGCGTCAAGGCCCTTTTCCTGGATAGTCTTAGATATCCGGTCGGGGTTTTCAAGAATTTCTGCGTGGCTCGCAGCTGAGCCGATGGTGGTTACAATACCCTCGCCAACGCGGGCGAGAATAGTTTCTTCGGTTACGCCGCCGACGAGTTTGTTGATGTCGGCTTTAACAGTAACCCTGGCAATCGCTTTAACCTGAATACCGTTTTTGGCCATGGCGGCGACCAGCGGCGTCTGAATGACCTTCGGCTTAACGCATAGTCTGACGGCGTCAAGCACGTCGCGGCCGGCGAGGTCGATGGCGGTAGCCTTGTCGAAAGAAAGAATGATGCCGGCTTTCTGGGCCGCAATGAGGGCAGAGGCTACTTTTGAAACGTTTCCGCCAGCCAGACTGTGCGATTCAAGAGCCTGCAGAGAGATATCTATGCCGCCTTTTTTCAACATGATGGCCGGATTGATTATAGAAGGCGGTGACACACGGCGTAGACGCATGCCGACGAAATCGAGAATTCCTACCTTGACATCAGATGCGATAGCGCTTATCCAGAGTCCAAATGGCACGAAATAATAGACCACTGATAAGAATATCAGTACAGCAATTCCGCCGAACATCATCAAGCCTTCTTGCATAAGATTCCTCCTGAGCGCATATCGTTATTTCAACGCCAATAAATATGGGTTAAATTGGCAGATAAAGTCAAGATATTAAAATGACCGCTGCTTAATCAAGTCAAGGCTGTTTCTCGGGTTCTTCTTCAACAGGGGTGACAATCATGCCGCCCTGCCTGGCTTTGATAACCTTTATTTTGACACCCTTTTCAACGAATTCGCCGTCGGTCATGACATCAACGCGCTCATCGTCTATTTTTGCGATGCCGGAAGGGCGCAGCATAGTTACAGTTACGCCGGTTTTGCCGATATATGCCGACTTGTCGTCAACTGCCACAAACCCGTTGGCAGCCGAAGACTCGGTCTCAAGAATAAACTGCCTGCCCATTCTGGTTTTGGGAAATACCAGAAAAAACCAGAGCAGCAGCAGAACAACACCAAGAATCGCCAGAAAAGTCGTTACTATGGCCATCGCCATGCTTAACTTCATGAAAGCTGTTGCCAGGCCGCCGCAAAGCAGCAGCATGCCGAGTATGCCGGTAACCCCAAAGCCTGGTATGACCGCGATCTCCAGAAACATAAAGAGAAAGCCGCCAATCAGCAACATTGCCACGGTAATACCCCATGCCGGTTCTTCGCCAGAAACAGCTGAAGAAGCGGGCTGAGATGTGTCTGATGTTTTTGTTGGCAGCAGTTCGGCGTTGTCTACGCCAGCAAAAACGGGCATTGCAAAAACTAAAAAAAGCAGTAGCAGGCAGATATGTTTCATTAGACCCTCTTTAGTTTAATCAGCCTTGATCTGGCGAACTACGATCTTGTTTCCTTCGACTTTTCTGACAACAATTCGTGATCCCTTTTCGATGAAATCGCCGTCAGAACAGACGTCGTAACGTTCATCGCCAATTTTCGCGATGCCGGCCGGGCGACAGGTCGAGGCGGTAATTCCCTCAAGATTCAGCAGATGATCATACTGGTTCGGCTCAATGGCAACACAGCCCTGCTCGGTTGACATCTGCTCTTTAAGGACAAACTTGTCGAAGAGCTTGAATTTTGGGCCCCATCGGTAAATGATCAGCATGATAAACGCCGAATAGATAAGCATCTGGGCGATTGCTGTCATTGCCGTGTAAACGCCGCCAAAAACCATGATGATACTGAAGCAGACGCAGAGTATTCCAGATATTCCGGTTAAACCGAATCCGGGAACTACAAAGGCCTCAAGCAGCAGAAGCAACATACCAACCGTGAAAAGTATTATTGTTTCAAGCCCGGCGAGATACGCAAAAAGGTGCCCGCCAAAGAAAAGCGCCAGACAGGTCAGGCCCAGCCAGCCAATAACACCAAATCCGGCAATAAAAAATTCGATGATAAGACACCAGAACCCAACGGTGAACAGCAGAACACTGATGTTCGGGTTGGTCAGCCAGCGGGCTATCCACTCGCCAGAAGTCGGCTCGGCCTTCTCTATTGTAGCGCTTTCTAAACTCATGATGCGCATTATTGAGCTCAACGAAGCTACGATCTGATCACAGTAACCGTGCTTGAGTGCAACTTCTGAGGTCAGGGTGACGATCTCGCCGCGTTTGCTCAAACCTTCGATTGAGTCGTGGTTCTTGTCGACCATTGCTTCGGCAATTGCTACCGGGCGTTTGCGGGCTTCTGCGGAAGCTCTGAATTCGGCTTTAAATGCCGATACATACTTCTCTTCTGCCGCTTGAACGCCGCCGCCGGCAAGCATGATCGGAGTTGCCGCGCCCAGTTCAGACCCGGCTTCCATATAAATGCGATGACAGGAAATGGCTATCAAAGCAGCAGCCGATAGCGCGCGCCCTTTGATGTAGGCGATGGTTGTGACTTTTGAGCGTAGCAGGGCGTCTTTGATTTCCTGGGCGGCGGTTACCAGGCCGCCATTGGAGTTGATCTCAAGCACTACTGCGCTGAAATTTTCACGCTCTGCCCGGCGTAACTGGCGCTGGATGAAAAATGACAATCCGGTTTCAATTTCATTATGAACCGGTATCACCAGCACAGAGCCGGAAGCATTCTGTGCTTCAACCGGAATGCCGGTCAGTATCAGCAATGCCGAAATTACGTACAGGATAAAACCCATGCACCACCGATGGTGCTGCATGGGTTGATTACAGACAAATCTGTTATCTGCTTTAGCGACGTCTTCTCTGCTTGCGACGGGCTTCAGCAGCTTTTCTTTTCTGCTTTTCACTTGGTTTTTCGTACGCTCGGCGGCGCTTGATTTCTTTGATAATGCCAGCTTCCTGACATTTCTTCTGGAAGCGCTTCAGGGCCTTTTCCAGTGGTTCGTCCTTAAGTACTCTTACTTCTGCCATTTAATTCACCCCCCCTCCTGATGTGATCAGATAGAGGTCTATCCTATTGTTGATGAATCAGCCTGGCGGCCAACTCATACAGCGTCTGCCAAGTATATGAAAATGCAGATGATGAACCGTCTGCCCACCATTCTCGCCACAGTTGGCAACAGCTCTGAAGCCCTCTTCGAGCCCATGTTCAGCTGCCATTTTCTGGATAACCGTAAAAACCTGTGACAGCATTTTGCCATCAGCGGCTTCTGGGTCAGTCAGCCGCGCAATGTGTCTGACCGGTATTACCAGCAGATGCACCGGCGCCTGTGGGTTGATGTCTTTAAAAACAACTGCATTTGCATCCCGGTATACTATCTCAGCCGGGATCTCACCTGCAACTATTCTGCAAAACAAGCACTGTTCCATATTAGGCTGAATTGTACATCAGCCCTGCCGGCAAGTCAACAAATTTCTCACGCAAAAATTATACCTGATTGTTGCTGCAACCTCGTGCAGCAGCCAGATTTAATTTTCCGAGTTTTCGAGAACGATTTCGCCGTGCTTGCCCGGATTGTATTTTCCCTTGTTGTTGGAAAGAGGCGAGCGCATGAATCTGATCGCGCGAACGCCAGCCTCGTGCGCCTCGCTGATGTCACTGTCTGAATCACCATAAAACACTGTAATACCATGTTTCTTGATAAAAACTGCTTTGCTGGTTCGGCCCGAAAATATCGCTTTGGGATGCTTTTCGAGCTTGAATTCCCGATGCAGTATCGAGGTGAGAATCTCACCCTTTACTTCTGGACGCGCCGTGACGAAATAAATTTTGTCGCCGCGATCACGATGCATCTCGATAATCTTGCGGGCAGATTCCTTGGGAATGCTGAATTTGTCAAAGCTGCAGCTCATATCGCTCCAGAACTGGTCGTTGCTCAGTGGGCGGTCGCCGTATTTGTTGCTGCCATTCGGGCCATCAGTGTTATTGAAAGCATACTGAAAACCTGGCGACGAAAATAATACAGTGTCGTCGACATCAAGTCCTATGGCAATTGGCTTTGCCGGCAGAGAACTGGCGATTTCTTCGACACTGGTAGTCAGATAAGCGTTTTCGGCGGTCAAAACAGCTACGTTGGCAAACAGCATCAAGGCAACTATAATCGCCAGGAAACGTCGTGAAAGCATTGTTTGGCTCCTTCTGGTCGCGTTCGTGCGCAACCTGCAAAAATTTAGAATTGAACATCTCTACTTCGCGAAAATAGCATCAAACTCTAAATGATGCAAACAATTGTGTACACAGCTCTTTGCCTGGCGGCAAATTATTGCTTGATTAAGAACTGGCAAGACATTATCATTCAGCCAGCCGGTTCTTTTTTCGCCAGCTCGAAGTGGCAGGTCTGGAGCCTGGCCTCTGAACCTCTTCCGCTGCCTTTGCCAGTGAGCAGAAAGCGGCAAAGACTTCTGATCAGCTCTGGTAACATGGGCCTGCCGCCGCCATTTTACCCGACAATACTGTTTGAACGGAGTTTATATGAGCACCAGCGCTATTAAAATTGATGCAAAGTTGTGTTGTAAAGATGCGATTTGTGTAAGTATCTGCCCGGTTGGTATCTTTCAAGGCAGCGTCGGCTCATTGCCGGTTGTCGACGAAAACATGGCCAGCAACTGCATTAAGTGCGGCCATTGCTCAGCTGCCTGTCCAACTGACGCGATTTCGATACCCGGCCTGGCAGCGGCTGACTATCAGAAACTTTCAACAACAATGCCCGATCTGCAGAGTTTACGTGACCTTGTTATGGGCAGACGTTCGATTCGTGAATTCAAAGAGCAACCAGTCGATCTTGAACTGATAAATGAACTGCTTGAGATAACCCGATTTTGCCCGACGGCCAAGAACACACAACTGCTGCACTGGGTTCTGGTTAATGGTGCCAAAAAGGTTCGTGAGCTTTCGGCCGCTGTGATAGATACATTCAGAAGTAACGAAAAAATGGCGCCGATGGTGCAGGCTTTTGACCGTGGCGCTGACCCGATTAATCGCGGAGCGCCGCAGGTGTTGCTCGTCTGTGGCCCGGTAAAATATGACTGGGGCGCTCTTGACGCAGCCATTGCCATTGCCAATTTCGAACTGGCAGCCAAAGCCTCAGGTCTGGGTACATGCTGGGCCGGTTTTACGACGCGCGCCGCGCAGGTTGGCCCGGCGGTAAATGCCTGTGTCGGACTGGGCGTCAACGACAAGGTTTTTGCCGCGGTCATGCTCGGACACCCCGTCTACGAATATTGCCGGGTGCCGCCGCGCAAGCCTCTCGAACTTAAAATCGTCTGATTCTACATGGACAAAAACTTTGACAGTCTGGCCGGTCGCCTTGAACAGAATGTTTATGGTTCGAACAAAGGCAAAATCAGATTGGCAATGCTCGAGTTCGATATGGAACAGGGCCTTGCCGAACTGTCTTCGGGCAGCAGACTGCAAATTCTCGATGCCGGCGGCGGCATGGGGCAAATTGCCAGGTGGCTCGCTGCTAAGGGACACGATATAACGCTGTGTGATCTGTCGGCAGAGATGCTGGCAATTGCCGAACGCGAAAACGTTGCTGCCGGGTTGAATGAACGCATTACTCTGTTGCATTCACCCATACAGGACCTGCCACAGCTGCTGTCAGATCGCAGATTTGACCTGGTTCTTCTGCATGGTGTGATCGAGTGGATGGAGCGCCCGCAAGAAGCTCTTGCAGCAGTTACGCCACTGTTAAGAAGCGGAGGCGCTATGTCAGTATTGTTTTTTAACCGAAACAAGCTGTTTTTAAAATGGGGCATAAACGGTCAGGTCGCGTCGGCCCTTTCCGGAAAGCCTAAAAAAGCGCAGAAACTGACGCCGATGACTCTTATTGACGAGAGCGAGCTGCGACTAGTTCTCGCGAATAATCAGCTTGAGCTTTTGTCTAAGGCCGGTATCAGAATCTTTCACCGCTTTTTCACGCGGCAGCTGGTTGCTGCTGTCGATTTTGCCGATGCCGTAGCACTTGAAAAACATTACTGTCATGCCGAGCCCTTTGCCTCTCTTGGCGAACACACCCACCTGATTTTGAGGAAAAGATGAGTCAGACCCGCGACCTCGAGACTATGCCAGTCAGCAAGCTGCTGATCAGATTCGCTGTTCCTGCAATTACTGGCACTATGGTCACCTCACTCTATAACGTTGTCGATCGTATTTTTCTTGGTCGCTACGTTGGCGAGCTTGGAATTGCGGCGACAACCGTGTCAATGCCGCTCATGATGCTGGTGATGGCGGTTGGCATGCTGATTGGCTTTGGCACCAACTCGCAGATTTCGATCAAGCTAGGCGAAAAGAACCAGGAAGAGGCCGAAAAGCTCTTGGGGCAGGGCCTTTACTTGTTTGTCGTGACCTCGGTTATTTTTACGGTGGCTTCTTTGTATTATATGAAGCCGCTGCTGTTGCTTTTTGGCGCTACCGAGAACGTTTTGCCATATGCGCAGACCTATCTGTCCATCGTCATGCTCGGAATGATCACGCATCAGATTTCATTCGGAGCCAACAGCTTTATCCGCGGTGAGGGTAACCCGCGTGTTGCCATGGCAACCATGATTATTGGCGGGGTTATCAATGTTGTGCTTGATTATCTGTTTATCGGGGTTTTTGGCTGGGGAATGGCCGGTGCCGCCTGGGCTACGGTTATTGGCTACAGCGTTTCGGCAACATGGGTTTTACATTATTTTATCAGCGGTCGCAGCATGGTAAAGCTCCGCTGGCGAAACTTCCGCATGGGCTGGGAATCGACAAAAGGCGTGCTGGCAATGGGTTCGCCGCATTTTATCATGAACGCCATCGCCAGCATTCAGATGTCGCTGTTTAACAACCAGCTTGCCCGCTTTGGCGGCGATAATGCCATTTCGGTAATGGGAGTCATCATGAGTTTCAGCCTTATATGGCAGATGCCGATTGTCGGGGTAAGTCAGGGGCTGCAACCAATTGTCGGCTATAATTACGGGGCCAGAAAGTTTGTGCGTGTAAAAAAAGCTTTATACATGGCTATTTTAGCTTCGACTTCGATCTGCGTGGTATTTTTTGTAATGATTCAGCTGTTTCCAGAGCCTTTGTTTACGCTCTTCGTCAGCGACAAAAGCTCTGAACTGATCAGCGCAGGGGCGCCTGCCGTTCGCCGCTTTCTGCTCATGCTGCCGATCGTAGGCTTTCTGATCATATCCGGCAACTATTACCAGTTTACCGGTCGACCGCGGACCAGCCTCATATTAACCGTTTCGCGGCAGATATTTGTGTTGATTCCAGCCCTGCTCATTCTGCCAGAATTCCTCGGCTTGAACGGTGTGTGGTATGTCATGCCCACTTCTGATGTGTGCGCCTTTATTCTGACCGGCATTTTCTTTTTAAGAGAACGCAATCGGCTGAAAGACCTGATCGCAGAAAGCAAGCTGTTTCCTGCTGCTGAAATCGTCTTGGAAAAAGCCTGAAGTGTCTTAGAAAATGCCTGAGAAAATTCTAGGACCAGATTCCGACAGCGAGATACGTTAGAATCATCATAGTTGCGACGATTATAAAGCCGTAGTGCACCATTTCGTTGCGCAGAACCGGAATCTTGAGCCCGGCCATGTTGAGCCCGGCATTTGCCGCGTAGGCAAAGCCCACCGCATAAGTCACCTGAAAGAGGACAAATTCCCAGCCAGGGTGGGCCAGAGTATGCACGAGCACTGATATGACCAGGCCGACTGCAAATATGCCAAGACCCTTGAGCATATTTGAACGATAATTATCCCAGAGAATCTTTTCGATTTCTTCGCTTTTTTCAGCGTATGCCAGAGCTCTGCCAGCCAGTTCAGCCGGCACGCGCGAGCGCATGAGCGTCTGCGTGGCTTTTGATCTGCCGCGAGCCTTGGCGTTCTCGTTTAACTCACACATGTAAGACGCGGCAAGCTGCATAAGCATTTCCATGCCGCTGCTGCCGAGCGCGTCTTCGATAGCACTGCCTTCGTCAACAACACCGCCGACAATTTTCGGGCCAGCCGCGGTCTGTCTGGCCGCGGCCTCTTTTTTCGCGGCTGAAGCGAGAGCTGGTGGCGGAGTGATATTGCGCCACTTTTGTTTCTTCGGTCTCGGCTCTTCTGGCGATTTAGATAGTGCCGAGATGTCGACAGACTGCTGCCCACGTGCACGGGTCGCGGCATCTACCAGACGATATTTAGGCTCGTCACCGGTTTCAGGTGTTTTCTGGTGCGCGCCGCAGTTGGCACATTTGACAAAGGGTTGACTGTATTCCGCGGGAACATCGATCATCGCTGAGCATTGTTCACACCTGATTTCAGCCATCAACTCTCTCGCTCCTGTCGTTCTTTTTTGCCCTGCTTTTGCTCTTCTATCGGCATCGCTCTTGTATTATTCTATCATCATTCACTTTAAAATCAATGTGATGCAAATTGTGTTTTAGTGTAATATTGGACAACCTTTTTTTATGGAGTCTAAAATGGCGAAGAAAGCCAGAGCTGACGAGCTTGTCGTGTTACAGGGCCTGGCCCCTGACCTGCTTACAGCGCGTCGCCTGATTATGGCCGGCGAAATTCGCAGCGGCGATCACGTCTGGGAAAAGGCCGGCGAAAAGCTGAGCGTTGCTACCGTTCTGGTGCACAAGCCAAAGCATTGTCGCTGGGTCTCGCGTGGCGGCCTCAAGCTTGAACGGGCTTTTGCCGTATTCGATCTGCAGGCAGACGGCCTGCGTTGCCTTGACATCGGAGCTTCTACCGGCGGATTTACTGATGTTCTGCTGCACAATGGTGCCAGAGAAGTTGTCGCGGTAGATGTCGGTTATGGCCTGCTCGATGCCAGATTGCAGAATGATCCCAGAGTAATCGTCAAGGATCGAACCAATTTTAAACTGGTTGCTGACACTGAGTTTGGCGAGGCATTCGATCTTGCTGTCACTGATGTTTCTTTTATTTCACTGCGCCAGATTCTACCCAAAGCTGCAGTCATGCTGAAGGATGCAGGGTCGTTGCTCGCCTTGATCAAGCCGCAGTTCGAGGCAGAGAGAGAGCAGGTTCCCGAAGGCGGCATTGTTATCGACCCGCAGGTGCATCTACAGGTGATTCTTTCTCTTCAAGAATTTCTTAACGCAACAGCGCGGCTTTATCTGCATGAACTGGTGCCAGTGCCGCGCGTAGACCCGCGCAAGAATATCGAATTCCTCTCACACTGGAAAAAAACACAGCAGCAATTCTCAGCCGAAAAGATAAGTGAAATAATCGCCTCCGCCCATGCCAGCAAGAGCTAGACCGTGACGAAGGATTAGTCGTGCGTTTTGTTGTTAGGCGGAACCGGTAAGTCAATATCATCCAGGCTGACGCTTTTAACGATGAGAGTGACTTTCTCAATGTTCTGGCTGATGTTGCGTTCGGTCAGAATCACGTAGGCTGGCTTGCCGTTCGAAACAGCCTTGTCAAGACGGCCATCTATAACTCTTTTGATCTCAGACGTAAAATTGCTCAGTTCTGGAAACACTTCTGAAAAAGCCTTGCCCGAGACTTCTGTGCTGCGACCGCGCAGGCGCAAAAATTCGCTGGCGCTGCGGTTGATCTGCAGAATAAGCCCGTTGCGGTTCTGCACAATAACCATGTCTGATGTGTTTTCTATTACATTGAACGAGCTTGACTGCGCTTCCATGACCTGCTCCATCAGGCGCGCATTCATGATCGCGATAGCCGCGATCAGCGAAAAATTGCGCAACATCGCCTGATCATCCTCATCAAAGTCGCCGGCCAGTTTGTTTACTACCTGAAAAACTCCGATCAGCTCGCCATGCACGATCAGCGGGTGGGTGATTATATTGCGGGTCTTTACGCCAGAAACCTCGTCGTAGCTTCGGTTAAACTTTACGTCGGGGTGAATTTCACTTAGATCTGCATACGCATCTCTGATGTTGAGGCTTTTGCGGGTGGTGGCGGTGTATCCTGCAATTGACGAGTGATCCATCGCTACCGAAATCTCTTTGACCGCCTTGCTCTTTATGCTCTGCGAAACCAGACGGTTGTCAAAAGGATCGACCAGATATAAAGTAGCTCCCTGCGCTGACATCAAGGATGAAACGCTGTCAACAAGCGCGTCGAGAAGTTCCTCAATATCGAAGGTCGTCAAAAGTTTTTCACCCATGGCGATGATCTTCTCAAGGCTGCCCAGTCGTTTTCTTAATTCCATTTTCTGCTCTCCAGCGACCCGTCTGCAATGCAAATTCAATATTGGATTCTAAAGCATTCTTACATAATCGGCAAGATACTTGTCGCGGTTAACAAAGAGTAAGAACAATGCCTGTCAGGCAACTCTTTACCGCACGTTTTCCGCTTTGGGAAAAGGTCGGCGAAGGCTTGTCTTGCTGCAAAAGCCTCTGCGCGTCTGTGTCGCGAACTAACCATATCGCAAAAGAGGCTGCGTGGGATGTAGCGGCCACGCAGCCTCTTTCGGGATTCTCTGAACATTTGTGAGATCAGAACATGAATTTGAACAGGCTGAAAAACTGCATTTTAGCTTTGACTGCCAGATCTTTGTTCCAGCTCTGGGCTTCTGCAAGCGTGATTTCGCGGCAACGCCCAAGGTCTTTGTACAGAACATATCTGAAAGCTCTGGCAACCCGATGATCTTCGAGCGCGATTACATCTTCTGAATCGCAGCTGTGGCTGCGTGAATTGATGTTATAAGCGCCGATAGTAACAGCAAAGTTGTCGAACAGGCTGACTTTTGAGTGCAGCGTCTGAGCGCCCTGCCATTCAAAAATCTTGGCGCCCGATCGCAGAACCGGCTCGTAAGTCGACCGGCCAGCCAGGCCACCATAGGGGTGATTGTTTGATTCTATTGAATTGGTAATGATTTTTACCGACACGCCACGTGCACAGGCGGCCGCAATGGCATCAACCAGCCGCTGCGTCGGAATAAAATAGCCGGTTTCGAGAATTACTTCAGTTCTGGCGCGGTTCAGATATATTTCAAAAAGGTCGAGCACGTTGTCGTCTTTTTCGTTGATCGGAAAAGTCGTTACGAATCTTGCGTCAACGTCTTCAAATACAGGTGTCTGCTCAAAATATACCGGCAGTGGCCCGCGAATGAGCTTGTCGACATTTTTAAGAGGAGCGAATTCGGTAATAATTTCTTTGGCTCTTTTTTGCTTGCTGAACGCTCCGGTTTCGTTCCACTTTTTAACCGTCAGGTCTTCCCAGTTGCGCTCAAAAAGGTCGAGCACGTCGCGCACAATTGGCCCCTGCAGTTCAACATCGGTATCACGCCAGCCATATTCGGTGATCTCGCCCTTGGCATACTCGTCGCCAGTATTCATGCCACCAACTATCGCGATGCTCTCGTCGATGATAAACAGTTTCTGGTGCGATCTAAAGTTGGCTTTGAGCAGGTTTTTGAGAATCGGGTTGTTGATCAGCACCTGCACGCCGCCATTGCGCAAGCGCTGAATGACGCCGCCCTTTTTGTTGAACGAGAAAAAATCGTCAAGAATAAGTCTGACATCTACGCCGTTCTGGGCGCGTTCGATGAGAATGTCGGCAATCTTGTTGCCGGTTTCATCATCTTGATAAAGCAGAGTCTGAAAATATATGCTGGAAGTCGCCTGCTTTGCGCGTTCAAGGCGGTAATGAAAGCTGCTTCTGCCATTGACCAGCAGTCGCACGGTGTTGAGCGGAACAAGTCGTGAGCGGGTCAGCGCATCAGCAGAACCGGCCGGGTAAGTGTCGAGAACTGCCTGGTCATAATCTTTGAGGGCCTTGTCGAGTTCGCGCCCTTTTGCACGGCGTTGCAGGTTATTAACCGCATAACCGCCCAGACTCCATACCTTTACCGGTATTGCCAGCCACGAGGTTTTGCTGTATTTTCCCCATTTATTTATCGTGGTCTGCTGAATCTGCTTGAATTCTTCACGCTTCTGGGCGACAACTGACTTGCGTTTGAGAACCTTGATTCTGGCCATCGCCTGCCGCCTGAATTCAGCGTTTCTGGTGACTTTAGCATAGCTGAGAAGTACGTTCTGTGCTTGCGAAAGGCTGGCAGTGCGCTCGTAAACCACTTCGGCAAGCTGAAAAACTGCTTCTTTCTGCAAGGCTGCATCAGTACAGGTCTTGAGATAGTCTTCGAGCTGCTTCTGGATGTCTGCCAGCTTATTGACCCGGTCAGGGCTGCCGAGCAATGACAGAATCTGGTCATACTGCCTCTGCAGTTCAGATTTTTGCGCACGGGTAGTGACGGCCTGGTCATCCTGGCGGTCGTCTTGTGAAATGACTGGTTCAGTCGGATTTTCAGCGTCAAAAGTTACATTGACGCCAATAGAGCGGTAGTAATCGCGGCTGGCAGCCTGCAGATCGGCGGCCATCTGTTCAAGGCTGCGCTTATCAGCCTGGTTCATGACCGCTTCCTGATATGTTTTATAAAGTGACTGGTAACGGTCGAAGGCCGACTTTGCGTCTTCGGCCGCAAGGTTCATGCAACCAAACGACAGAATAAAAAACATTATTGCCAGCGCCATGAATCTGGTGCGTTTAAGACTCATATGTACACCGCCCGATTGAGATTTTTTATAAATTATACTGATAAATCTGCAAATTGCCAAATTTCATTCCTCGCTTAAGCGGTCATTTGCCTGCTGATTTTTTAACTCGGCTCAGTCAAAAGTCTTGTTGCTGTTGAGAGCTCAGGTCAATATCATTATGTGCGGCAAATTCTCACCGCAAATTTACTCTGAACAGAAACGCTAGCTGAATCAGGGGGCTATTTCTCAGAATATGTAGTCATGCCGCGCCGGCCAAAGAAGCGGCGGGCCCCCTCGTGCAACATTTCAGGCTGAACGCCTTTAAGAGCATCGTTTATGCGCAACTTAAGTTCTGGTGTTGCCCCGGAAGACGGTGTTCCGGGGTTGTCGTAGATGGCGTTAAGAATGTTGTCAACTTCGTTGGCTGATAATCTTTCGGTGGCGGCAAACAGGGCCCTAAAGCCAATTGTCGTTATATCGCTTTTCTGGTTTTTATAAGATCCGGCCAGAATAATCTCAGAGGTAAAGTAAGGGTGCTCTGCCTGAAGTTTGCCGCGAACATCAGCAGGAACGCCGATAAGCCGCAGTGGTGTCTTGGCGGCAAGCCGCGTGATACCGTCTGCCGGAACCGCTCCTGCGTAATAAACCGCATCGACATAACCGTCAAGCAAAGATTCAGTGCCGCGGGTAAATCTCTCATAGATGATAGTGTAATCGCTTTCTTCGAGGCCGGCTGCCTTGAGGACCATTATGATGCTTGCGGCGCTGCCGCTGTCCTTTTCGCCAACCGCGATGCGCCTGCCTTTAAGGTCACTGAGCTCTTTTACGTCTGAATTTTCGCGAACAATCAGCTGAATGACTTCTGAGTACAACGAGGCGATTACGCGCAGTTCTCTGAATTTCGCATCAGAGGCAGCGTTATAAGCCTGCCAGGCCACATCGCTCTGCAAAAGAGCCAGATCAATCTGCCCGCGTCTTAGATACTCAATGTTCGCGAGTGATCCGGCAGTCGGCTCAGCAATGGCGACCAGTCCCGGTATGCTGTTGCTGAGAATTCTGGCGATTGAATTGCCGGTTGGATAATAGGTGCCGCTTATGCTTGCCGTGCCGATCGAATAAAACTTTTTGACCAGCTTAAGATTATAATCGGCCGCAAAAACAGTTTGACCAACGAGAAAAAAGATTGCTGCTGCCAGAACAATGGCTGTCTTTTTCATGACTTCTGCTCCTCTTTTTTCCAGGTGGTGGTGCAATTTTTGCCCTTTTGTTTGCTGAGTTCGACAGCGCGCTGCGTGTGCTCTACCAACTGGTAGTGACGTTCAATACTGGCCTCATATTCACCAAGACCGACACTGACGGTAACCTGTACTTCTGCGCTGATGGTCTTGATCTTTGTTTTTGCTATGCGCTCTCGCAGTCTCTCAGCAAAGATTAATGCCTGCTCGGCAGTAGTGTGTGCGAGAATCACCGCGAATTCTTCATCGCCAAATCGCGCCGGGATATCGGTGGCGCGCACTGAGTCTTTTAAAATGTGCGCAATCTCGAACAAAACACCGTCGCCGGCTTTGCGACCGTGTTTGTCGTTGATCAACTGCAGACCATCAACATCAAACATGACCAGTGTCAGCGGAAAGCTGAAGCGGCGCGCGCGTTTGATTTCGTCGTCGAGGCGGATTTCAAAGAATCTTCTGATATAAAGCTCGGTGAGTCCATCGCTGATTGACAGGTCATGCAGGCGTGCGTTGTCGATAGACATGGCCATCTGCTTGGCTATCGCCAGAAGCAGATCGAGGTCTTCGTTGCTGAAAGGCCGACTGTTAGAGCGGTCAGTCAGATTGATGACGCCCATGGTATTGCCATGTACGGTCAACGGCACTGATATCAGCGTGTCTGGTGATTTAAGGTCATTTTGTGTGTCGTAATTTTTGAAACGTTCGTCAGACTTGCAATCCATGCACAAAATCGCATTGCCGCTCTCGGCGACTTCGCCGGCAATACCCTCGCCAATTTTGAGTTCGAGCCGGTTTCTCGGGGTGCGATCACTCTCAGTCGTGGCTCTTTCAGCCTGCTTGAAGCTTTCAACTCGCAGTCTGGTCTTGTCTTCGTTCAGAAGCATAATCGAACCACGCTGTGCCTTGAAAATCTCAATCAGGTGCTCAAGACAACCGTCGAGTGCCTGCTGGTATGTCGCTGAAGTATTGATCAACTGAGTGACATGATACATCGCACTCAGTTCAAAGACCTTTTTGCGGATGCGGTAGCTCATGTTGTTGAAACAGCTGGCCAGAAAGCCAATTTCATCTCTGCTGTTGACCGCGACTGTGACTTCGAGATTTCCTTCGCTCAGCTCGTTGGCCTTGCGCGCGATCTCAATAACCGGGCTGGTCATGCGATGACTGAAATAAGTTGCCATTATAAAGGCGATCAGACACAGCAGCAGTGTAAAATTAAAGGTCTTTTTGCCGATTGAACGGGCTACCGCGTATACATCGCCGGCGTTCTGAAAAACGAAAATACGCAGGCCATACTGCAGAATCGGCAGGGAAATTACCAGCTGGGGCGAGAGCCCGGCGCGCGTTGGCAGCAGATCGTACGCGCCGCACTGCTTTTCCATAAGCTCTGCGATGAGATTCTTCGGAAAATCAGGCTGTTCAAGAATGTTTTCACCGTTCTGGGTAACCAGAAAGTAGCGGAAATTGGTTCCGAAAGTGATGCCTTCCAGCGATTTGCGCAGCTTTAAAAATGATATGGTGGTTATAAGAACTGGTGCATCAGGAGCGTTTGAGATAGCAGCCTTGACATGAAAGGCTTCTGGGGAAAAGAATATCTTTTCGGGCATGCTGATCAGGAGTTTTTCGGGCACTGATAACCCGGTTATCGCAGTATCATCAGGCTTTGAATGTGACAACAGATTGCCGTCGCGACTGCACATGACGATACGTTCAACATACTCATAAGCCTGGTCGAGTTGTTGCATGGCCTGCCGAGCCTCGTTACTCTGCGGTTGCTGCAGACGAACATCACTGGCCAGAAACCCGGTCAACTCGTCATAGCCGTTGACATACTGGTCTACTTCGTATTTGACCTGTTGGAAAGCCTGTATGTTAGCTTCTATAAGAATATCGCGCGCGATCTCGCCGAGAACGTTAAAAGAGTAACCGCCCATTGACAGTAGTGGCAGAAGGGTCAGCAGGAATATCCCTGCCCACACTCGCAGCTTTATGCTTTGAAAAAAACCAATTTTTTCGACGTTATTGTTGCATGTCTGAGCGCTGCCATTTGTAACGGCTGCGGAGACGGCGTTTTCAGATGAGCTTCCCTCTGCTTGTTCGTTCATGTTTTTTTCCTGCCAGATCTCGTTTGATCAATTTAGTTGTTGTAGTTTAATAAAAAACAGGGCTACAAGTAAAGTTTTTCCGGGTACCGGCAAAAAACCTTTATGTCGCCGCGCCGATATTATCGGTGCAGATCGCGCCCAGACAGCAGACGGGTAAAACTTTTGGCAAAATCTTTGTTTTGGCCGCGTTGCCAGGCAATAGTTTCGGGCCGGTTCTGCCAGATATCTTTTATGCCGGGAGTGGCGCCGGACAGCAATAAAAGCCTGGTGACCGCAAGATAGTCGCTTTCTTTCTGTGATGCCGCTGGAAAAATGTCACGTTTCTGCCCGGCGTAAGCTGCAAGATGCAGTGGTGTCTGCCAGTTTTTGTTGAGACAATCAGGGTTGGCACGGTGCTGCAGCAGTATTTCTACATTGCTTAAACAGCCGTTGGCGGCAGCAAAGTGCAGCGGCAGATTGCCGTCGCTGTCGGCCATGCTGTGATCAGCCCGCCGGCTCAACAAAAAGAGCATGATTTTCGGATGGTTGTGAAAAGCAGCATAATGAAGTGGCGTAAGTCTTTTGAGGCGATCTACGGCGTTAACTTCGGCACCAGCGTTGATGAGTACATTTACTATGCGCATTTGCCCGTAGATTACCGCGATGTGCAATGGCGAGTGCCCGATTTCATCGGCCATATTGGCCAGTATGCTGTCGCGCGCCACTTCGTTGCGCACCTGGTCGAGTTTGCCTGCTCTGATCAGGTCATGAAAAGCGGCGGCACTCAATTCGGCGCTGTTGGCCACCAGAAATATTGACAGCAACAGGGCGGGCAGAGTCTTGAAAAACCTTGTCATGCTTTTACCTCCACGCTGCTGAAAAGTCTGGTAGAATTATAATAGATTCTACAGCAGGGAGATACAAATAATATGAAAAAGCTGGCCTTTTTCGCTCTGATCATGACTGTTGCAATGGTTTTGCCGGCATATGCCGGAGCCGGGTGTGGCGCGGCATCCTGTGGTAGTGCCGCAGATTCTCAAGTAAAATCAAATTCAGCGCTCTCTCTCGACCTGGCTTTACAGGGATTTGCCTTCCAGGGTAAAGAGTTCAAGACAGTAATGCTGAATATAAAAAAAGAAGATGCCGGGAAAGAGTCTGCCAATGCTCCTGATAAAGACTCTGGAGCGACTGCCGGCAAAGAAGACGGTCGCATAGCACTCGACGGGTTTGCATACACTCTCAAGGTCGTTTCTTCTGAAGGCGCAAAGCTGGCTCTCGACCTTTTTAGAACATCTGATTTTGCGCAACCAAAAGATGCCGGGCAGGATAAGTTGCGCCTGCCGGTTCCAGTCGGACATATGTCGATCAGTCGCAATCAGCCAAATGCTGGCAGTATTGTGTATCTTGGTTCGCTTCGACTTAATGACGAAGAAACAAAAGTAGAGGGCGAATTCGATCTTTACTTAAACATTATTGCGCCGCCAGATTCTGCCGGTAAAAAGTAATTCTCACCTGATGATTGCTGTTCCCTGAGCTTTTCAGAAAATTATCTGTTTGAGACTTATTGTTTCTGCCTTGCCTTTGAGTTCGACTTTGCCAAAGTCATAAAATCTGGCACTGCCGGCGGCAAGGCTGCCGACAAATGCTTCACTGCCGAGAAATCTCTCACTGGGAAGCTCAGCCGCACGACTGCAGATTCTTGCCGCGGTGTTAACCGGGTCGCCAATGATAGTAAAGTCGCGCTGTGATCCGAAACCCAGCAGACCTGCAATGATTTCGCCATTGTGAACGCCTGCAGTAATCGGAAACTTGAGTTCGCCGGCCCTCTCGGCATCACGAAGCGCATGCATGGCGCGGGCAGCCATCATGGCACTCGCTTCCCTGCCATCAGGGCTGTAGAACCACGCAAGCACTTTTTCGCCCATTATCTTGTCAGCTTCACCGCCGTTGGCAATAATGATGCGGCAGATGGTGTCAATATGTGAGCGAACCTCTGCGATCAGCTCCTGATGGTTCATAGTCTGCATGAATAATGCGAATTGCGGCACAGCCAGATAAAGCACGCTGACGTTCAGATGCAGGCCTGATTCGGCTTCGCGCAGGCTTTTGGCATCTCGTGCGATCTTTTTGGCCGCTGACGAGACCATCTGGCCCATTAACTCTTTTTCCTGCAGACTGCGCGCGATGGTGTTGAAAGTGTTCTGCATCTGGCCCAGTTCGTCTTTTCTGCTGTCTTGAATGCGGTATTCGAGCTGCCGTGCGGCTATTTTTTTGACGCCGTGCGTCAGGGCGATGATGGGGCCGATAATGTCGTTTGAGACAAACAGAGTAAGCAGAATAATCGCCAGTATCGACAGCAGCAGCATTGAAAGAAACTGGCGGCGCACGCTTTCTATCTGATCAAGATAGCTGCGCTCAGGTATGAATCCAACCAGCATCATAGATTCGTTTTGCCGGCTTAATCTGGCTTCTGCCAGGCATTGCTGGCCAGCGTAGACTGCTCGTTCGCTGATCGGCATCTTGGCGGCAGTTGCCCAGCGCGCAAAATATGCCGCGAGTGGCTCGCAGCTTCCCTCGTTTGGCAGTTTAAGTGCACCATACCTTGTTGTTGACTCAGTAAAGATCGGGTAGACACTCTCTAATCTGACAAACATTTTCTGAATCGATGAATTCAGGTTGTCGAAAAATAGCCAGAACACCATCGTTTCGGGCTTTACCAGGTCAGGCGCTGCCATCAGGCTGAGATAACCATGGCCTGAAGCCATAAAAATGGTAATTGGCAGGTTAAGGCCGTGGACCAGAGAAAAGTAGGCGTCGCTGCCAAAGAGGTTGCGAAATACTTCCAATCCTGAATCCCTGGTGATTTCGGCTTTAACTTCAGCGCCAAGTGACTGATTCGCTTCGCGCCCGCTTTCTTTGCCCATGCCAAGCTCAATAAACAGATTTTTGACAAAAAAATCAAGGAATCTCTTGAATTCATTTTTATCAACGTCTCCACCATCAGGGGGGGTGTATGAGTGTTGCCAGCCTTGATGACTGAATATCAACATATCATTGTATCTGGTGGCTTGCCTTTTTGCGCTGTCTGTGAGAATCTGCGTTACTTTGCTGTTGAAATCTGTTTTTTGCTCATCGGTTGTCATGCTGCCGGCGTTGTCGATTGCTGACTTCAGCTCGGCCGACCTGGTGATCTGAGCCAGGCTGTGCCAGTTGACGCGTTCTTGCAGAAACTGGCGCTGCTCAAGTCTTTCACTGTGCTCGAACAGTCGCAAACGCTCTTCCACCGGCCGCATCTCTTTCTGTCCGATAGCGAACAATTCATTTACCGAATAAACACAGGTTAGAGGCACAATGGCCGCAGTAAACAGACCCAGCCAGAGTTGCCAGGCAAATCTGGTGGTGACGCCGCGCTCAAGGTAAATTGCTCTTTTCCAGGCGCGCAGCACAGTCAGAGTTGTTGCCGAAATCAACAGGCA
The DNA here is from genome assembly GCA_002839445.1 of Candidatus Riflebacteria bacterium HGW-Riflebacteria-1. GTDB lineage: Bacteria > Muiribacteriota > Ozemobacteria > Ozemobacterales > Ozemobacteraceae > Rifleibacterium. Next base: position 24,012 of record PGYB01000008.1, on the reverse strand, counting down.
GCTCAGAATTGCCGGCCAGCCGATTCGTGACGCTGGTTTCTTTTGCCCGATGTAAACGCGGTATTTGCTGTTGCCGAGGTTCGCATGGCTTGACACAATGTGCCAGTCTGCAATTGACGGCGGCGTTCCTTCAAAGGAAAGCTTATGGCCGGCAAAGAGAGATGTCGCCGCTACCATGCTGCCATTTTCGGCAATCACCGCATAGTCTATGCTCTCTCGATTCAAAAGGTTTTTTAATATTGCCAGAGGGCTGTTTTTGATCGTTTCACGGCTGATCAAGACCATGATCGCGCCAATGTTGACAATGAAGTCTCCGGCAGGTGGATCTCTCAGGTCAAACCTTGGTATCTTTTCAAGTTGTGCCAGTTTTTCATGATTTCTCATCAGAATTGGCTGCCAGTAAAAGTATTCATCAGATCCACTTATCTTTACCGGTATTACGCGTGCGTGCATGTCGTAGAAAATATTGGTCAGAACCATGCTTGAACCGAGAAGCATGGGTAATTTTTCTTTTAAAGAATCCATAGGCGGCCAGCCTCTGATCAGGGCGCTTTCTGTAAGCATGCGCAAAAGCTCTGCGTAGGACTCTTCATATTCTGGCTTGCCCCGGTGTTTTACCAGCTGCCAGGAACTGTCAGGCTTAAAATTCTGGTTGCCGCCAGGCTTATGCAAAACTGAAAAGACTGTTTGTGGCAATCCGTCAGCATCAAATTTTTGCGTGAGGCTTTCAGCCAGCGCCTGAACGCTCTCTCTGTCAGTGCCACTTTTGTTCCAGCTGAGCAATTTTGCAGCGTTTTCAATGCTATCATCGAGATACTGTTCGAGCAATACCTGGCTGAGATCTGCAACCTGCAACTTTGTTCGCACGCTTTCACAATGCTCGGTCATTGCGCGATTTTCCCGGTCAGCCGTCGCTCTGATTGTCGTAAATATCGTCAAAATGCCCGCCACCGCAGGAAACAGGATGCAAACTGTGCCGACAGCGTAGACAAGCTTTCGACACAACGCAATGTTCTGATCGAACCAGCTCTGTTGCTTGTTGCCTGCACTCTGTGTTTTGTCTGCTACCTTTTCAGGATGAAAGAGAGATGCTTCCCTGGTGTTGATCTGTTCGACAAGTTTCTCGCTAAAGCCTGTCAGCCTGTAAACTGCTTTATCTTCAAGGCTCTCTTCTTTCCAGTTGAAAAGATCGGCAGGGGTTTGTGCTGTTATGCCCTGTTCTACCATCAATGGATATTCAGGAAATTTCTTGGTAAAGGCTTCGAGCTTTTCTGCCATTTTAAAAGCATCGCCAAACATGGCGTAGTCGAGTCGACTGCTTTTGCTGCCCACTTCGCCAGCGATAAGGCGTCCGGCTGCAAGACCAACTCCGATTCGATACGAAAATCTGCCGTCAGACTGGCGGCGATTATTGATCTGCTGCAGACGCAGCAGCATGGCAGCGGCTGCCAGGCTGGCGCGGAGAGCCGGTGGTTGGTTGTTTCCCGGCTCATCGACAAAAACTGCTTCAATGGCATCACCAATGAATTTGTAGATTTTGCCGCCATAACCGGTTATTACTGCTGCCATCTCGGCAAAGTGAATGTTGAGCAGCCGCGTTACCTGCTTCGGTTCATATTTTTCGCACATGGTCGTGAAGTCGCGTATGTCAGAGATCAGCACTACTCCTTCAAACACTTCAGATCGCAACATTGTGCCTTCTGAACTGGCCGACAATGCAGATAGAGCCTGGCCTGACAGCATCGAAGCCAGCCTTTGCCGCTCTTCTAGCCCCTTGACCATTGCAGAAAATTCCTGGTAAAGCAGACCGATTTCGTCTTTGCGTTCGCTTGCTGCTATTTGCGGAAAATAGCCTGCATCCATCTGGTCTAATGACTGTTTAACTTTCTTTAAAGGTCTGACCACCCTCATATAGGTTGTCAGGCCACTGAAAATGAGTATGGTCAGACCAAAAATCCCTAATCCTGCAAATGATAGCAGGCGCAGTATATGGGCCAGGTTTTTTTTGTCGTGATCTGTGGCTGCGATCAATATGGTGTTTTCAAAATTACGTGAGGCGTAGGCGACTACCGAGCGGCCGTCGAGCAGTGAACTCGTCATTCCTGATTTTATGCTGAACGCTGATTTGGCTATTTGAGCATATTGCAGCTGTTGCTGTCGGGAAATGCTTCTGTCGGTGGCAAGAATTGATTCAATGCCGGCAGCTGTGCGGCGAAATCCGGCAATTTGAATGTGCGGGCTGTTGACACCAAGTTTTAAAGCGTTCTGTTCCAGCACTATCTCGTTGATATCAGTGTCCAGCCATGCCAGCATCAGGGCGAAGCGGTATTTGCCTTCTATACTGACAAAATCATAGATGTATTCGAGATGGCCACGTCCGGCAATGGTTTTGATTACGCGGTTTCGGAATCTTTCTATCTCATATTCAAGACTTTCATTGCTGCGCCTGAACGATTGCATCGCTGCCAGATACTTTTCATTTTTTATCTGGTCTGGCAGATGAATATCTGGTTCATACTTCTCGGCAAAGGCGCGAAGGTTGGTGGTGAACGACAGGCCGTAAAAGTTGGCTATTGACACAAAATCATCAGCAATGATGGTGCCCTGCGTGTGAAATTTAGCTCTGCCAGTCATATCATAAAGGGCGATCCCCGAAAGCGGAACCCGATAGCTTCCAGATGCTGATGTTATCTCATTGATTCTGGCAAATACCTCGCCCGATGCGGCAAGGCCATTGTCGCCGAGCAGGGTTTTGATTTCCTGGTCGCTCATCAATTGCGAGAATGCTTTAAGATAGCTGTTCTCGAGGTATTCTTTACCCGCGTCAAAATTTAACAGGCAGTTGGTCAGTTCTTCTTTGATCTGGTTTTCGTCGGCGTTGTAACGCTCGTAGACGTAGGCTGTTGCTGAGGTTACGAATAACGCTACCGGAAGTGTTGTTGCCAGCAGAAACGCTACCACAAATCTGCTGCCTATGTTGGCAAAAGGCCAGGTGTTAAGCAGCAGGCCGCGAAGCAGCAGGAGAACAATCAGTGCAGCCATGAGATAGTTCAGCGCTTTAAGCCAGCCTGGAAGGTCCGCAAGCGAAAGATCGGGCAGAAGAATAAAGGCGATATGACCATCGTTTCGTAATATGCGCGTGTAAAGCTTATGTTTGCCGAGCCGCATTCCCCAAGGTAAACCGTTGTTTTCCCATTCCTTGAGGTTTTGAATTACACTGCCAAGGTTGCGTCGCCAGTTTTGCCATATCTCTGATTTTCTAATGCGTTCTGGAAAGTAGTGATCGTCGCTCTCTGAAAAAATCGAGACGAAGCCGCCAGCGTAATCTCTGCCAAAACCGGTTTTTTCGGCAGCAAGAGTGAATCCGCATTTCTCAAGGTTCTGATTACGTTTAACCACAAGAAAATAGCCAAAGGCTTTGCCGTCCTCGCGACTGGCGAAATCCCATACCAGATAAGATGGTGTCTGCTGGTAAATGACCGGTGTGGCAATGCCGCGCTGATAATTGGCAATTACTTTGCCGATGCTGCTGCGGCCAAATATTTTTTGCAGCATCTTTTCGTTGCGCCTTGATTCATGGTCCTTTTGCGAAATTGAGTTTGTTTCGGCAATCAGATGGTCATAGATCATCTCCAGCGGACGCCGACTGGCCGAACCGGCGGTGGTGAAAACCAGCGTTCCTGGCTTGTTTGTCGCAGGTTGCGAAAAAATCCAGATATCGTAATCGGGAAAAGGCGGCTGAAAACTGTTGGCAGCAAGATCTGACAGGGGCAGGTTATCGAGATTTTTGCCGGTATAATGAAGCAGCAGATCAGTCAGTTTATCTTTAAAAGCTGCGCAATAACTTGATATCTGCTGAGATATGTCATTTTGAATCGCTATTTCGCCGAGTTTTTGATTGGCAAAGCGTTCCTGCTCAACAGTTTTCCAGCGTGCCATGATCGCAACGATTTCATTGTAGCCAAAGTTTGCTGATACTAAGGGAATCAGCAGAAACAACACCAGAATCAGATTTCTAACTCTATCGGTCAAATGTGTCAGCTCTCAATCATATCGCCTGTTCCAGCTAAAATAACACAGAGTCAGAGAGAAAGCTGATAAACTTTCATTGGCATGGCCTTGCCTTTTAATTCGACTTCACCGTATTCACGGGCTGATAAACCTGCCTGCAGAGAGGCATAGACATTTTCAGAAAGAAGGCAGCGCTGGTAGCGCATAACTTCCGCGAGATTCTCGATTCTTGCTGCTACGTTAACTGCGTCGCCAATAACTGTAAAATCACGTTTCTCGCCAACGCCAAGCAGACCGGTTATGACCTTTCCGGAGTTTATGCCAATGGCAACCGGAAATGGCAGACTTGCTTTGCTTTCGGCAGCGATGATTTTGCTGGCAGCTTGACATGCCGAAGCGACGGCTGCGGGCAAATTGCCTTCAACTGCAAATACAACAAGCATCTTGTCGCCGATTATTTTGTCGATGTCGCCACCTTCGCTCATGACAAAACCAGAGATCATGGCAATCTGTTCTTTGAGGTCGCTGAACATCTGCTCTACCGATACTCCGGAAACCCATGACATAAATGATGGAATACCGATGTAGAGAAATACGAATTCACCGATGCTGCTTTCGGTGTTATTTTGAGCAGTATAGCTAAGCGCGCTTTTCGACAGCATGCGCCCCATGAGGTTCTTTTCTTCGAGACCGCGCATCATGGAGTCGAAAGAAGCGCACAGTTCGCCAAGTTCATCGCCCCTCTTCATGTTGATTCGGTACGTATAATTTTCGGCAGAGGCAAACTTTATGCCGGTAATAAGGCTCTCTACCGGGTTCAGTATGTCGGCAGCAGCATTTTTGGCCACAAGTAGAATTAGTATTATTGCCAGAAACAGAGAGACCCAGAATATAAGACGGTTCTGGGCTATTTTTGCGTAAATAGGCGCTTCAGGTGCGGTAGCAATCAAAAATGAAGACAACTGGGAAACTCCGGGTCTGCCTTCTACCAGATACCACTCGCCGCCTCTTTGCAGACGCTTTGATACCGGCAGATTTGCCGAGGTAATCCATGCGCCGGTAAGGCCAAGCTCATGTCGATAATCTGCAATATATGGATTAAGCAGGCTGCCGTGCCGGTGCGTAATAGCAGCATAAATTTTGTATTTACTGTTCTGTCGGGAGGCAAGTTTGGCCAGGTAACTCTCGTAATTGAATGACATCATCCATATAATCAGGTATTCAGGATGGTTAATGTTTGGCGCCATATGCGTTATCATGCCGATAGTGCCACTGATAGCGCTCATTAACACTGGAATTTCGGTGCTATGAGCCATTCTTACAAAGACATCGTCGCCAAAGAGCGATCTGACAGTTTGCAGTCCAGTCTCGACAATCATTTCGTTCTGAACTGCCTTGCTGTCGAGACCTGCTTTGAACGTCTTGCTGATACGCTTGCCGGCATTGTTTCTGGCAACTCCCTGCAGCATCATGCCAAATTTGCTGGGCTCATCGTTGGCATTGCCTGAACTGACAAATGACCAACCATCTCCGGCGATTACCAGGTCGCGAGGCTGAAAACTAATAATATCTTTGTTCAGCTTGTTATGTTCTACAAACCATGAATCTACAACCCTGCGCAGAATATCAATGGTATGGCTGGATACTCTGCCGGTTTCTCTGCTTTCACGGTTCAGCATATCTGCAGCCTTGCGTGTCTGTTCCTGCATTGTCCAGTTTTGTAACATTTTCCAGGCCATTGGATCGACAAATGATTCGCGTAGCTCAAAAAGGTCGATGAAACGATGCAGTTCAGACTTTTCATTGGAAACCTTGACACTGTAATCTTCGTCAGAAAACAGGTTGAAAACGAAATACACCGTTATGAGCGGGACAATAGACGCGAGAAGGAGCGCCAGCCACAATTTAGCCGCCAGCGAACTATTAATAAACGAATCGCCTTGCGATGTTTTCCACCACAGAACAAGCGTTGCCAGTGAAATCAGCAGAATGACTATCAGCAAGGGAGCGCTGAGCAGTGAACTTCTGCTTGCAAGCATAGTGCAAACTATCAGACGGTAACTCTCTGCACCAATCTTAATGACATCGTTGCCAAGAACGCCTTTATCATAGAAGGGCAAAGCATCGCTGTAACTGAGCCGCTCTTTCAGTTCAGACGGGAACCCGGCTGAGCATGTGATTGATCCGGTCTGGCTTATCAGAGCAAGCTTTTGCCCGGAGGTTTCATAGCTTTCGACCAGATGCGACGCCGAGTTTTTAAGCTTTTCTGCCGGCATGGAGGTCATAAAATAGCCGATAATCTTTGACTTTTCGCATAGCGAAAAAGCGCCAGGGCGGTTCGGATCACCACCAGTAACGATATAGTCCCAGTAAAAATATTCCTTGCCTTCAGCAGTAAGAATTTCTGTAGCTTTGCACAGTAATTCGTAGTGCAGGATATAGCCGTTCATCATGTCGCCAAATATTTCAGTAAAGTACTTTTGCTCGCTTCTGTTGATAAAACGATCAGGACTAACGTTGTCAACCAGCAGGCGATTTAATGCTGCCTGTTTAGACAGGGTCGCAGCATGTTTGTCGGGCCATCCATGTAGAAACACAGATCTGCTGCGATAAGTGGTCATAGTCGCCGTAATTTCAGGTTCAACCAGGAAAACAGCCAGACGTGTGGCTTTCTCGCTTTTGCTGTCGCCCCTGTCAGTCGCCGAATTAAGAAAATCTGTCAGCCCTGTTTTTATGAAATCGGGGTTGTCGGCAATTTTTCGTTCCAGATTTGCAACCAGCTGGCGACAGTTTGTTTCAAACCCGATAAGCGGAGCATTCTCAGAACGAACCTGTTCAACTGTTCTCTGATTTAAAATATCAGCCTGTCCCTTGTCCCGGGCGGTGGCGGCATCGCTGTGAATGTGTGACGCAAACAGTATTCCGGCGACAATAGCAAGTATCAGAGCCGCGCCAAGTGTGAATGTCGCTGTAGGTGAAAGCGTTTTGCCTGAACCGACGACATACTTTTTAACTTCGCTTTCTATTTGTGCCGCATTGCTGGAAGTATCTTTCAGGTTAAGCGCTGCTATCGAGTCCTGTGGGCCGCCAACCTCGTAAAGACTGAAGGCTGGCTTACCTTCGACGCTGGCGAACTCTTTAAAAACTATTCCGTGCCCCGCGAGCTCAAGGTTAAGGTGTTCGTCGATCGCCAGCGGAAAATCCTGGTTCTGCGATGATAGAGCTTCGAGTTTTGCTGCCAGCTTAAGGGGTTCGCCAATTATCGCGTAGTCAAGTCTGGTGTCGAGGCTGCCTGTAGAGCCTGAATGCATTGTGCCGTAAGCCAGCCCAATACCGATGCGGTAGCTGAAAAGCTTTCTTCTGGCCCTGGTCTGGTTTATCTGCTTTGCTTTTATAAGCATCATAGAAGCTGCGTGAAAGGCTCTGGTCGCGGCACTCTGTGGCAGGTCGGCATTTTCGGGAAAAACCGCCTCGACTGCATCTCCGATGAATTTGTAGATACGCCCGCCGTGACTCGAAATTATGCTGGCCATACCGGCGAAATGCTCATTTAGCAGTTCCGTGATCATGTCTGGCGGGTAATCTTCGCAGAGACCTGTAAAATTTCGGATATCCGAGACCATGGCCACGCCAGAAAAACTCGTGCTGGCGAGCATGCGTTCACCACCGACGGTATTGGTAATGGCGTCCATCGCCTGGTCAGACAGCAATGTTGCAAGTCTTTTGCGCTCGCGCAGTCCCACGACCATTGTTGAAAACTCCCGGCAGAGCGTGCCGAGTTCGTCTTCGCTGTGACTTTCGATCTCAGTAGTCAGGCGGCCGCCGGCTACACTAACTAATGCCGACTTGAGGGTTTCAATCGGGTCAAGTATCAACCTGGCCGAATAATAGCTGGCCAGCAATACTACTGCCAATGACAGCAACAGAATGAGAAGCATTATCCATACCCGGTGTTCAACTGCCCGGTTGAGATTGAAGTGCTGGGTGCCGCCTGCAATTATAAGCCGATCGTATTTTTTTGCCGGTATTGCTACCAGAGAAAGGTTTTCATGCTGTTTGGCTGCGTAGCTTCCTCTGAAATATGCAAGATTGGCCAGTTCACGCGCTTTGTTGATAAAATCGCCGGTGATATGGCGGTCTGGCTCAATAAGAAATTTCAGGCCCTGTGGGGCGGCTTTGAACGCAACAAAATGCTGGTCTGGATTATTGAGAGCTATCTGGTTAAGTGAGTTTTTGAATGTGGAAGCGTCAAGAGCCGAGTCATCCCATGCTACGAATATGGCACAGTTTTCACGGCCGTCGATCCAGACCAGGTCGTGCATCTGAGTCGCTGTTTTGGCGCCGATCTGGCGTTTAATAGCAAATGAGCGGCGGCTGTCGACTTCGTAGACCAGACTACGCCCGGCCAATGACTGATAGGCTTCGGCCGAAGTTTCCTGAATGCCGCTTGCCTTGAGTTTGTCAAAAATGACTTTGGGATCACGGGCTGTTATCTTCTGGCGCAGCATTTGTACTATCGGGTAACTGAAGGTGTCTATGGTCGGATCTGCCTCAGACTTTTTCTGGCTCCCGTAATATCTTGTGCCATTGCCGTTTTCATCAATAATGGCAAAGCACAGCAGTGGCAGTTTCTGATTGCCTGACTCAAAATGATGCAGAATTCTGTCTCTGGCCGCATCACTTTTGCTGCCACTTTTGCGCAGAATGTCTATCAGTTCTTCATCCTTGAATATCGCATTAAAAGCTGTGCGGTATTCATCTTCAAGCTGGGCCTTGCGTGTGTCAAACTGTTTGATGCTGAGTTGCAGGCTGTTAAGTGTTTCAAAGTGTGTGGCCCTGCGATACTGCGTGATGTAACCATAGCTGGATATCACCAGCAGGCTTATCGGCAGAGTAGCTGCGAGCAGATAAGTCATGATAAATCTGAAGCGCAGGTTGAACTCGGGCCACTGGTTAAGCAGAAGCCCGCGCAAAACCATCAGTGATATCAGGCTTAAGCCAGCGAGATTAAAAATAAACAGCCACAATGGCTGTTCTGCTGTCTTGATTTTTCGAGTCAGGTAGACCGCCAGATGACTCTGACTCTTGCCTATGTAAGAAAACCCCAGGTAATTGCCAAGATCAGTTACCTCCGGGATTCCTTTTTCCAGAAATTTTTCCAGGTTTTCTTCAGCGCTTCTGGCAGTTTTGGCTACCCACTCGCGAAAGATCTTTGATCTGTTAAGTGGCTGTTGATAAACAGTGCCTCCGTATCCGGCAAATAGCGGCATAAATGCGCCATAGCCACGCCCATGATCGCGCAGATCACGAAGCGCAAGCAGTTTCCCGGCATTATCATGCTCGTCGCTGAAACGACTGAAAAGATAAAACCCGTATGTGACACCGTTCTCTGCTGCAAAATAATCCCAAAGAAACCACGCTGGCAGAGACTTATAAAGAACAAACGTTGCTTTGCCTTTTTGACTGCGCGCGGTGACTTCTGATCTTGTTTCCTGGCCCAGCATGCTGGCAAGCATACGCTCGCTCACTTTGGCTGTTGCATCAGAAATGTCGCCGCCCTTGTTAACATCGATCAGGTGCTCAAAGGTACGGGTCAGAACCCGGCGACTCGGCAGCGAGTCAGTTTTTGCATGTAGAAGATCACCTTCAATACCTTTTCCTGGCAGTTTGAATGTGAAAAGTTCATAATCCGGAAAAGGCTTTCTAAAAACGTGAGCAGCCCTGCTTTGAAGATAATCGGTTAACAGCTGGTCGTTTAGATTTGCCTCGATTCCCGACTTAAAAGCAGTTACGAATTCGCCGGCGAGCTTGGCATACTGGTAGCTGAAGTCAGAGGCGGCGGCGAGAGCTTCGACTTCCTGGCGGGCTTCAACTGTCTGCTCGTGTTTCAGCCAGTAATTATCTATTTCAGAGAACAGCCACAACCCGATATTGATCGCGAGAAGCGGCAATATCCAGAGAATAACCGGCAGATGAGCGGTTTGCCGCTCACCGGTGCTGCTATGGTTGTATTGATTCATCCTTGCTTTTCTGTTCGGTAGACTTCTGGTTTTTTGTAACTAAAAACCACAGATCGATAAAAGAGATGATGTAACCGTAAAAAAAGACATCAAACCAGACATTGCCACTGACATCTTCGCTTATACTTTCGATGATCCTGGTATTACCTGTTCGCATGGCTATTGTCACTTTTTTGTTCAACACTTCAGCCAGCTGTAAAGAGCCAAGCAGCAGAGCACCAACCAGTATCAGCATGGTAATTGCACCACGAGTACGATAACCGCTCCGCCATGCGCCGAGACCTGGACAGACAAGGTTGAAAATGATTGCCTGCCATATACCAGGTCGCGCAGCAGGTTGTTTGCCCGCGGCCTGCATCTTTGCAAGATCAGAGTGGCAGAACCTGCAGATAACCGCTTCTGGCATTATCAGTTCTGCACAAAATGGGCATTTAACTCTTTTGTCGCTGTCTTCGATTTCCTATACACCTCGCTCAATCTCTCAGCTACGGCTGGCCATACCAGAAACGCCCCAATGACTGATTTTGTAGAATTCAGTCGGCAGGGCTCTTGCAATAAATTGATGTACTCAAAACTCAAACATTTGCCAGCTGTTTTTTTTAAATCAGCGGGCTGTTTTATTCGAGGTCGAGGTCTCCGAAAATTTTATAAACGTGGCCATCTCGTGCCACACCAAGTTCTTTGCCGGGAAACTGGTTCGGCAGTTCTTTACTGATCAGGCCGACGACTTCGTCTTCGATTTTTTCGATCAGGTCTTCAGGAACTTTGCGCAGGGTGGCCAGTTTGACTCTGAAAACATACCCGGGCCCGAATTGCGAGCCTAGTCCTGCAGAGAATGACACTCCGAGATCAAAAAGGCCGTCAGCATCTGGCGTTACTCCTTCGCCCTTTTCTGGGCGGTTTGGCCGCAACGGGTAAAGATGACCATACTTTTCTTCAAGAATATGGTCTATTTGATTAAATATTTTCTGTAACTTTTCTTCCCATTTTTCTAACAGCGGGTTTCGCACTTGAACACCTCTGAACTTTATCAAATCTGAATTTTATGTTATAACATGCAGGTTATTGCCGCGATCGCTCAGGTCTGGGTTTCTTATCGAGAACCTGCTGGCTGGTCTGCTTTGCTGCTTGCCAATCTAGCTTTATCTGCAGCTGACGATACGACCGTCGAATTCCTGATCTGCAATTCTAACACAAAGCAGGGTTTCTTGCATGACACTTGTTGATTTGCTGTTCAGCCTTGGCGTTGCTTTTGCACTGGGCTGTGATGCTTTTGCCGTGGGACTTGCAGTTGGAACCCGAAATCCGTGTTCGCGCGCGAGATTTCGCCTGTGGTTTCATTTTGGCCTGTTCCAATTTCTCATGCCGGTTATCGGCTGGTATGTCGGGACTTCGGTTTATGAGCATATCAAAGAATTTGATCACTGGATCGCCTTTATTCTGATGTTTGTTATCGCTACCCGTATGTTGCGCGAGAGTCTTGCCAAAGAAGAAGACGCCGATGACGCAGCGCGCGGCGATCCGACAAGAGGCTGGTCGTTGGTATGTTTATCTATTGCCACCAGCATTGATGCTCTGGGAGTTGGTTTCAGCATGGGCATTGCGCGAATGGAATTGTTTAAGCCAGCAGTAATTATTGGAATAATTGCGGCCTTGATGACCTATGTGGGCTTGCATCTTGGCAGCAGACTCTCGCACGCTTATGGCAAGAAAGTAGAAACCGCGGGAGCGGTCATTTTATACCTGATTGCGTTTAAACTTTTGACAATCTGATTAACAGCAGCAACTTTTTGCCGGGTCGCTTATCTGCGGCCGACAATTCCTGCCGAGAATAGAAAATCGAGAAATTTACCCTCGAATTCAACCGGGTTCTTTTTATGGGCGCAGACATGCCAACTGTTGGGAGAGACCCAGGTTTTGGCATGCGGCATGCTCTGTTTCAGCATTTCAAACTGCTTCAGATCGGCCCGGCTGTCGAGTTCGTCGTGTATTAAAAAAACCGCGCGGTCGGCCAGATGTTTTGCCTGCTCAACCGGTCGGTTGCCGGCAAAATCGATTCTGGCAAATATGCCGGTTAGCCATATTACCAGGTCAGACATGGGCGTGTCAGGCAGCCACGCTGTGTTATAGGCGTCGTTGGCAGCTACCAGACGCAGAGTCGCAAAGCTTGACTCTAGAATGAATGCGCTTATTTCTGGCAGTTCTCTGGCGCCGTTAATCAGGGTGGCTGCGCCCATTGACCGGCCATATGCCGCTATCGATGAATCTTCGCGCAGATAGCCGAGTTCTCTGGCTCTTGCCAGTACCGCTTTTACATCCTGCCACTCATGCACGCCGATTGAGCATAGCTTGCCACCACTGCGGCCGTGTGCGCGAAAATCTAACATCAACAGATTGTAGCCGGCAACACGCAAAAACTTAACCATGTCGTCCATGTAGTTAAGATTCACCCCGTGTCCATGGCAGAGTAATACTGTGTCGGCATCAGGCGCACCAGCATAAAATATCGCGTGAATCGTTATTCCATCAGAGCTGGTCGCCGTGAATTCTTTGTAGTCAGTTTCACTTAGTTGTCCGGGCGCAACAAAATTCGGGCGGTTAATTACCGTGTTGATCAAATATACAAGGGTCAGACATAATAACCCGCCAATAAAAAAGCCGAGATAGAGAAGTTTGCGCAACATGCCAGCGCTCCGTTAACTCTGATACAGTTCGCCAAGCACGCGCAGCATGGCACTGTGGTCTTCAATGCCGCAGAGTTCGCGAATCGAGTGCATCGCCAGCATTGGCAGGCCAATGTCAATTGAGCGAATGCTGACATGTGTTGCTGAAATCGGGCCGATAGTAGAACCACCGCGCATGTCAGAACGGTTCACAAAACGCTGCGTTTTTACTCCGGCCTTTTCGCACAACTGCATAAAAGCGGCGGCGGTAACTGCATCAGTTGTGTAACTTCGATTGGCACTCAGCTTTATCACCAGTCCGTGGTTAATCAGCGGCCGTGAGGTAGGATCTGCCTTTGCACCCATATTGGGGTGAACTGCGTGTGCGCCATCTGCTGATACGATAAACGAAGCGGCCAGCGCTCTGAAATAATCTTCACGGTTGCCTTTAAAACCTATAACAATGCGTTCCAGCACCTCTGAAAGCATTTGTGAGTCGGCACCCTGCATGGTTGAACTGCCAACTTCTTCATGGTCAAAACAGGCCATGACACAAGTCGCCGCGGGTTTGCCAACTTTGCATAAAGCGCTGATTCCGGCGTGAACTGAAGAGAGATCGTCGATACGCCCACTTGAAATAAATTCTTCGGATGTGCCAATCAGGCTGCCCTTTTCGTATTCATACAGGAAAAGGTCAAAATCCAGTATTTCGCGCTCTTTTACTCGCAATTCACTGGCGATAAGTCTTGTCAGGTAACCTTTCTCTTCGAGTTTCTGGTTGATGATGCCCAGCAGCGGCAGGGTGTCAGTCTGCTTATTTGGAGCAAACCCGGTGTTGGCATCAGGGTTCATATGTATCGCGATGTTTGGAATAATGCAGACCGGGCGCCTGATGTTGAGCAGTCTCACCTGAGGTTGCAGCGGGTTTTTGCTTTTGAGCGTGACGCGACCAGCAACGGCCAGCGGTCGGTCAAACCAGGTTGTCAGAATAGGGCCGCCGTAGACCTCAGTGTTGAGCTTGAGATAAGAATTTTCAGCAAGCATCTCCGGCGCTGGCTTGATTCTGAAGCCTGGCGAATCAGTGTGCGCGCCGACGATTCTGAAGCCCTGCTCAGTAAGCGGCGCGCTGCCGGCAACAAATGCGATCAGCGCAGAATCGTTGCGAATAAGGTAATATCTGCCGCCGGCCTTTATTTTCCAGCTGCCGCTTTCACTCAGCTGCACAAATTTGTTTTTTTCAAGCAGTTCACGTGTGGTGGCTACCGCGTGAAAAGCGGTGGGACTGGCATAACAGAAGTCGAGCAACTGGTGTGCAAATTCGATGGTTTGTTTCATATTCTGACCTCACAAGGTGTTTTTTGAAATACTAGCATAAACCTGCAACAGCTGTCTTAAATTTCAATCACTGCTGCGGGGCTGTGATTGCCGCTGCAAATACTCGATGAGCAGACTGAATGTATGTACCCGTCAGGTCTGACAAACTTGCTTGTTCGAAATATTGCAGGTTCTTCCGATATTTATTGCATAGACATAAAAGAATAAGGACAGCAAACATGATCATCGAAAAAGCAGACTATGCTTTGTTCTCGGGCAATCGTCCGGTAACTGGTCTCAACACTGCCAATGCCGCTGGCACTGGCAATGACGATGACTCCGACGCAGGGCTTTTGCCGACAAGGCCGATTGAGCGCCCGACTGAGGGGATGTTTAATCTTGAACCACTGGCCCGATATCGCTACATGTTCGAGCAGGGACAGCAGGTCAAACTGGCCGGCAACCTGACAGATCCGCAGAAAACCATAGACGAGGCCAATCAGGTTATAACTCAGGCATTAATGCCGCCTTCAGGAGATAACCCAGGTCGCACAGAGCTTATGCGTGCAATGCAGCTCAAGCGTCTTGCTGAAAGCCGCCTTGATATCGCCGCCTGACCGGTTTAATACATACAATTTATTGACCTGAGCGTTGTTTTACTGTATAGTCATCAGCCCACTAAACCAAGTATTGCAGGTGAGCTATGCAGAACAAATTCAAGAACGAAATTGACCGCCGCCGCTGTTTTGGCATTATCAGCCACCCCGACGCCGGTAAAACAACCCTGACCGAAAAGCTTCTTTTGTTTGGTGGCGCCATTCAGATGGCTGGTGCCATTAAAGCCCGAAAAGCTGACCGGCATGCCACCAGCGACTGGATGAAGATCGAGCAGGAACGCGGTATTTCGGTTACCACCTCGGTCATGAAATTTGAATACTCTGATCACGAAATCAATCTGCTAGATACCCCTGGCCACCAGGACTTTTCTGAGGATACCTATCGCGTGTTGACTGCAGTTGACAGCGCATTGATGGTTATCGACAGTGTAAAGGGCGTCGAAACACAGACTGAAAAACTGATGGGTATCTGCCGCATGCGCAATACGCCAATCATGACTTTTATCAACAAGCTTGATCGTGAGGGGCGCATGCCTCTTGACCTTTTGCAGGAGATCGAAGACAAGCTTCAGATAGAGTGCGCGCCAATGTCCTGGCCAATCGGCATGGGCAAAAGCTTTCGCGGCGTTTATAACATGTATAAAAAGCAGATCGTCTTGTTTCGCGCTGGTGAAGCACGTCTTCCTCAGGATACAATTCTGATTGATGATCTTGCCGACACTCGCCTCGACGAACTTCTTGGTTTTCAGGCGCAGGAACTGCGCGATGACCTCGAACTTCTGCAGGGCGCGGCAGCGCCCTTCGATCACGAACATTATCTGCGTGGCAATCAGACCCCGGTTTTCTTTGGCAGCGCGCTCAACAACTTTGGCGTGCAGGAACTCCTCGACGCATTTGTCGAGCTGTCACCGCCGCCGACGCCGCGCCCAACCGAAACTCGCGTAGTATCGCCATATGAAACAGACTTTACCGGATTTGCCTTTAAGATCCAGGCAAATATGGACCCGGCACACCGCGACCGCATCGCTTTTGTTCGCATTTGTTCTGGCAAATTCACCCGTGGCATGAAAGTAATGCACCACCGTCTCGGCAAAGAAATCACTCTTGCCCACGCAACAATATTCATGGCTCAGGATCGCCAGAATATTGAAGAGGCCTATCCTGGCGACATCATCGGTATTCATAACCGTGGCACAATCAAGATTGGCGATACATTTTCGCTTAAAGAACCTCTTAAGTTCACTGGTATTCCGAACTTTTCGCCAGAAATTTTTAAGCGTGTCATACTCAAAAACCCACTAAGAATGAAACAGCTGCAAAAAGGCCTGTTACAGCTTTCTGAAGAGGGTGCTGTTCAAGTTTTTCGCCCCCTGCTTGGCAATGAATATATTCTTGGCGCTGTTGGCGTTCTGCAGTTCGACGTTACCATGTCGCGCCTGAAAGAAGAATATGGCGTTGATGCAGTTTACGAGAATGTCGATTGCTCGACAGCACGCTGGATAGGCTGCAGTGATGAGAAAAAACTCGATGAATTTACGCGCCGTTACAAGCCAAGCCTGGCTTATGACACCGCTGAGGCTCTTACTTTTATGGCTCCTGATAAGTGGCGCCTGAACTACATAATCAAGGAATGGCCTGATATAAACTTCTACGAAACCCGCGAGCACGTGTGATTTTCGTCTGAGCCTAAACTTGCCTTTGCGCGACCACTCACCATAAACCAGCTTTCCAGCCAGCCGACTTTCAGATAAATTTTCTGGAAATGTGGCCGGTTTTTCGCTATACTCGGCGCGCAATTCTTTTTAAGGTGGTAAACATTGAAGGCTAGAAGAAAGAATGCCGATAATAGTAGTAGAAGTTATTTTGAGGAGGCTAAAATGAAACAGGAAAAAGGTTCAAAACACGCCCTTCAGCCAGAATGCAAGACCTGCAGAAGATACGCCATTTTAAAGGCACCCTGCGCTCCAGACTCGTGCATTTTCAGAGCAGAACTGCTCTGAATCAACAGATAGCTGGGCAGTTGCTCTTTATAGCAGGGCTATTGTCTAGCCCGTCTGCGATTCAGTGTGATTGCTGCGTGTTCTCCGTTTGTGACAGAGGACCAGGCTAATGCTGAGCTATTGATAACTGCATAAACAAAGCGGTTTCAAATGCTTGACTAAAATGAAAGTTAAGGGCGCAGGCTATCTCGGATCGAATTCTTTAATAGATTACTGTAGACCTTTGTCTATTTTGTTTTTGCAGGACTCAATAAAAGCTGACCAAAACAAGCTGAGCAAAAAAACGAGCAAAAAAAAACTGAGACTGTCGCCTCATGTCTTAATTTAACCAGTGTCAGCCTTCTGTGGCTGTACGGCTCTCTTTGTCTCGCTTCCCTCCCACTTTGTCCCGAGGGGGTGTTGACCCCGGTCGTGGTACAAAGCGCACCCGTTCTTCCAACTTCCAACTTCATTATACCAATTTTTTTTCGAATTCCTCAAATTATTTTAGTGTACATCTGCGATGGCTTTGTTTAGCCCTTGAGGACAGCGGTTGCGCCCCCTTCTGTCGTCTGCGTGCAGTCGTCTGGCGAAGTCGCAGAATCTACCTTACAAAGCCTGCTCAGACCTCTCGAAAAATTCGCGTCAATTCGTGTAATCAGTGGTTTCTTCTATTTTGACCGAGAGGTGCTGAAAAAATAAAACCCGGAATGCGAGAATTACCAATATCTGTGTTAGAATTGATAAAAATTTTATCAGAGGTGAAACATGGGCACACTTGAACAGACAACTGCCGTAGAGATCAAGGATACCAGAATTTCACTGTCTGAGGCAGGGAAAGGCGACAGCGTGCTTTTTCTGCATGGTAATCCCGGCAGCCGAAAAGATTTTACCTCTTTACTTGATGGCTTTGCTGCTGATAAATATCATTTCGTTATGCCTGATCGCCCAGGCCACATGTCCAGCGAAGAGCTGATCAATGACAACAATGACCCCTGGCTTGACAGCGAGATGTTTGCCGAACTTATCGATAACAAATGTGGTGGCCGCGCCGTGCTGGTCGGTTATTCGCTGGGCAGTTATATTGCCTGCAAGATTGCTTTGCGGCACCCCGAAAAAGTGCGCGGCATAGTAATGCTGGCGCCTTTCTTAGCGCCAAAAGATCCAGGTGAAAAACCTTCTTCTATTCCTGAACTTTGTCGTGGCGCGATTTTGGGAACCATTCTCGGCATTCTCATGCCTCTTCTTTCGCAGACAAAAATGCAGCAGCATCTCGAAGCTGTGTTTGCCCCTGGCAAAGTCAGTGAAGACTATCTTGAGACATGGATGCCACGCTATACACGTTTCGAAGCTCTCATGGCCGTGATGGCCGATAAGAATGCAATGTTGCAGACTTGCAAAGAGTTGCACGAGCGGTTATCTGAGATCAAATGCCCGATACAGGTATTGATTGGTGATGGCGACAAGGTCTGTTCGCCTGATCAACAGGCTTCTCTGCTCAGTGAAAAACTGCCGGAAACAGAGATAGTCAGACTGGCTGATGCCGGGCACGCGCTCAACCTGTCACACCCTCTCGATTGTCTCAAGGCTATTGACGCTATATTTGCCCGCCTCTGAGCACATAATTTGACTTTAACGGCTCAGCTCATTATCATTGCACCATATTCAAAAGGTTTGAGGCACTATGGCTAACTTTCTCAAGCAGTATGTGTTATATCAAAAGCCGCAGATCAACATGCTTCTCGCTCTTTGTCTGCCGCTTATCGGCGCGGTATACAATTTCGGCTGGCGGGCGGCGTTGTATGTAATGTTCTCAATGTTCTGCTGCTGGCTCGCCGAGTATCTTTTTACCCGCCGCGAGAAGAAACCGGCATCGGCTGCTGCTCTGGTTACCGGCGCGCTCCTTGGTTTGATCAGCCCGCCCAACGTGCCATTCTGGATGGTTGCAGTTGGTGCGTTCTTTTGCATTATTTTCGGCAAAATGGTTTTTGGCGGCTTCGGCAAGAATATTTTTAACCCGGCCATGGTTGGCAGGTGCTTTTTGTATATCAGCTTTCCGGCGGCTCTGGCTGCCAGCTGGTATGTGCCTTTTCAGGGTGGAACTGCCGGTTTCACTGCTTTTTCGTCGCTTACTCGAACGGCTGATGTTGATTCCAGCATGTATAACGTCGATTCGGTCACCAGCGCGACGACCCTCACTGCTATCAAACGGCTCAATCAGGCTCGCCGCGAAGCGATTGCCGGCCAGAACCAGGCAGAAGCAGACCGGGCGCTCAAGGCATTCGACAGTATCCGACTGGACCGTCTGGTTGTCGGTAATATCAATGGCTGCCACGGTGAAACCAGCGCGATCCTGATACTTCTGGCCATGGCGTTTTTGCTCTACCAGAAAGTTTTGTTCATACCGTTGCTGATTGGGCCTTTTCTCGGCCTTTTTGTCGCTAAGCTGCTGTTGCATCTCATGGGACTCGATACTATGCCGTTGCTGCAGGGGTATCTGCTCAATGTTTTTGGCGGCGGCACTCTCTTCGCAGCGGTTTTTATGGTCACCGAGCCGATTTCGGCGCCGATTAACAATAAGGCGCGCTGGATTTACGCGATTATGATTGGCTTTCTCGCTGCCATTATTCGCAGTCTTTCTGCTTTTAATGCCGGCTTTATGTTTGCAATTCTGCTTGGTAATACCTTCGGGCCCTTGATTGAGATTGCTGTGACTGAATGGGAAAAGTCTAAAAAGGCGAAACAGGCATGAACGATAAGATTAAAACTCTGTTGTTTACCATAGTTGTCACCGCTGTTTTTACTTTCCTGGTAAGCGGCATCAACGCGGCACTTAAAGAACGCATTCAACTCAACCGTACTGTTGCCCGGCAAAAAGTAATTTTGAGCCTTTTTGGCCTCATGTCTGCCGACAAGGCGCTTGCCGAATCTGATGTACCGGCACTTTTTGCTGGCGAAACTGAACTGGTTAAATTTGCCGGAAAAGCTGATTTCGAATGCTACCGTCGCAAAAATGCGACTGATGAACTTTTTGTTTTTGCCTTTTCTGGCCAGGGCTTCTGGGACAACATTATTGGCTTTCTGGCTGTTGATGCCGAGAAAATGCAGATCAAAGGAATTGAATTCACCAGCCACGGCGAAACACCCGGTCTCGGCGGGCGCATCAGTGAACCAGAATTCAAGGCCCGCTTTAAAGATAAGCCGTTTGCCGAAACTCGTCAAGACGGTCTGCGACTGAAGGTGGTTGCCGAGGGTGCCGCTTCGCGTTCTGACGAAATCGATGGAATTACCGGAGCTACCGGTACTTCGAGCTCGATTGAGAAGATCGTGAACGCTGCGCTGGCGAAGTTTATAACGCAAAAGCAGGGAGGGATCAGCAATTGAGCAACGGTCCGGTTAAAGGCTTAGATGCCCTCAAAAGAATGCTCTGGGAAGAAAACCCGGTAATCGGGCAGATTCTCGGGATCTGCTCGGCGCTGGCAGTGACCAATCTTGTCAAGAACACCATGGTTATGTGTCTCGGGCTGATTTTCACTCTGATAATGTCGTGTCTGACTGTGTCGTTGATGCGCAATGTTATTCCGCGCCGGGTTAGAATGATTATCCAGGTCTTGATCATTGCCGCTTACGTTATTTTTATTAAAATCGTGCTCGACGCATTTTTACCTGAGATCAGCAATGAACTCGGGCCTTATGTTGGTTTGATCATAACTAACTGTATTGTCATGGGCCGCACCGAGGGCTATGCCATGGCTAACAAGCCTTTTGATGCAGTTCTTGATGGCCTCGGCGCCGGAATCGGTTATTCGCTGGTATTGTTGCCGATCGCGATGATTCGCGAGCCGCTGGGTCTTGGCACTTTTTTTGGCGTACAGGTTATTCCGAGTGACTGGACCAAATGGAACATGATGGTAATTGCCCCAAGCGGCTTTTTTGCTCTCGCCACCTATATCTGGATTGTGCGCGCGCTTAAATCTGGCGGAGAAAAGAGGTAAGCGGCATGGATATTCAGAACGTTCACCCATTCGTCATTTTCTTTGCAGCGATTACCACCAACAATATTCTGCTCACCAACTTCCTGGGAATGTGCTCATTTCTGGCCGTTTCCAAAGACCTTAAGAGTTCGCTGGGGCTTGGCGCTGCGGTAATATTCGTTTCTACCTTTACGGCGCCAATTAACTGGCTGGTCTATCACAAGCTGCTGGTGCCATACGAGCTCGAATACCTGCAGTATATTGCATTTATCATTGTCATTGCGGCTTTTGTGCAGATTATCGAAATGGTCATCGAGCGCGTCAGCACTCTGCTTTATCTGACGCTCGGTATCTTTCTGCCATTGATTACGGTCAACTGCGCTATCCTTGGTTGCGCGCTGTTTCTTGTGATCAGGCAATATACTTTTATGCAGTCAATTGCTTACGGACTTGGTGCAGGAACAGGCTGGGCCCTTGCTATTGCCGCTCTTGCCGGTATCAGGAGCCGTATGGAAAAGAAATCAAAAGTGATCCCGGAACTCGATGGTGCCGGCATTGCCCTGGTGATAACCGGAATTATCGCAATGGCATTTATCGGCTTTTCCGGTATAGTAAGAATTAACTGACAGGCAGGCTATATGACTCCGATAATTACGGCTGTATTGGTATTGAGCGCCCTCAGCGGAATTCTGACCCTGCTGCTGCTCGTTGCTGAATTCTTTTTTGCCAACTATGGCGAATGTACTATTGATGTAAACAAGGGCGACAAGACTTACAAGGTAGAGGGAGGCGCAAGCCTGCTTACCAGTCTTGCCAGCCAGAAGTTGTTTCTGCCATCTGGCTGCGGCGGGCGTGGCAGCTGCGGCACCTGCAAATGCCGGGTGCTCGACGGCGGTGGCCCGTTGCTTCCGACCGAAACGCCATATCTGAACGACGAAGAACAAAAGAGCGACGTGCGCCTGGCATGCCAGGTCAAGGTGCGCAGCGACATCAAAATTGAGGTTCCCGAAGAACTTCTCAGCATTAAAGAGTTCGAAACTGTTATTGAATCGATTACCGACTTTACCCATGATATAAAGGGTCTGCGATTCAAGCTGCCAGAGGGTGAAACCATTAAATTCAAGGCCGGGCAGTTTGCCAACCTGTTCAGTAAACCCTACGAAGATGTTAAAGAAGAAACCTCGCGAGCTTATTCGATCAGTTCTTCTCCTTCTGATAACAAGGCGATAGAGCTGGTTGTCAGGTATGTTCCGAATGGTATGGTGACCACTTATGTGTTCAAGCATCTCAAACAGGGCGATAAAGCGCGGCTGATCGGGCCATTTGGTGAGTTCTTTTTACGCGATACCAGCCGGGAGATTGTGTGTATCGCCGGAGGTTCAGGACTTGCACCAATTCGCAGCATCGTTCTCGATATGATTGATCGCGGCATAAGTAACCGCAAGGCTACCTTCTTTTTTGGTGCGGTTTCGCAACGCGATCTTTATTATGTTGAAGAATTCAAGGCGATCGAGAAAGAGCATCCATGGTTCAGGTTTGTGCCTGCGCTGTCAAAAGATGATAGTGACCACCCTTACGAAAAAGGCATTATTACCGATGTTGTCGCCAGAAATTATGGCGACATGAAAGACCTGGAAGCTTATCTTTGTGGTAGTCCCGGCATGATCGACGCCTGCTGCAAGGTTCTAAGCAGCAAGGGAATGCCGGCCGACAGAATTTATTACGATAAGTTCTCGTGAAAGGAATTCAGCAGTGAAGCAGACCCCCGAACTTGACCGGGTTCAGGAAAAAATGCGGCCCGGCGTTCTCACTCTTAAAGGTTTTCTGGGCAACGACGACCGCAAACTTGCCGATATTATCGCTGCCGATCAGCAGGCTTTGCTGCGCCTGCGTATCAATGCCGATCAGATCGCAGAGCGACTGCAGGATCTCGCCGACCGTGGCGCTGACCTGATGGAACAGGAAGTGCAGGTAGACAATCGTTATCTGATAAGAGTTCGCGACGATCGCGGTAAGATCCCGAGTCCGTGGGAAGATGGACTGTTCGAGAAGGGCGATGTCGATCTGGTCGATCAGCAAACCGGTAAAGCCCTGAAATGGAACCGTCTGACTCTCAGGCTTATTGCAAAGCACCGTTTTTTTGGTGGCTATGGCAGTGAGTATCGTATTGATCCTGATGTTGCCTATGAAATTCTCGCTCTCAAACCATTTGTTGATCGCTCTCCTGAGGCTATCTAGTATTTTGCCAACAGGAGACAACCGCTAATGGTAATTGATCACGACCACGATCACGAACATAATCACAACCACTGCGACCATAGCCACGACCATGCCCATGACCATAGTCATGGGCACAGTCATCATCACGGGCATAGCCATGGGCCGGTAGACTACAATCGGGCTTTTGCCATCGGGGTAGCATTGAATATCAGCTTTGCTACTGTTGAAGCGTTTTATGGTTATTTTGCCGGTTCTCTTGCTCTAGTAGCAGATGCCGGGCATAATTTCAGCGATGTGCTTGGCCTTTTGCTGGCGTGGGGCGGCAGTCGCCTTGCAAAAAGCCGGCCATCAGTAAGACGAACCTATGGATTGCGCAGTTCTTCGATTCTGGCGGCGTTGTTCAATGCGGTCATCCTTCTTGTGGCTGTGGGAGCCATTTCCTGGGAAGCGATCAGGCGTTTCAGTGAACCGGCTCCGGTAGCCAGTATGACTATCATCTGGGTTGCCCTGATTGGCATTATAATTAATACCGCTACGGCGCTGCTTTTTGTTTCTGGCCGAAAAGAAGATTTGAATATTCGCGGCGCCTATCTGCACATGGCTGCTGATGCTGCTGTTTCAGCCGGTGTGGTTGTTGCCGGAATCATTATTCTTTACACTGGCTGGAGCTGGGTTGACCCGGTTGTCAGTCTGGTGATCGCTGCGGTCATTCTGATTGGCACCTGGGGTCTGCTGCGCGAATCGGTAGATCTCGCGTTGCATGCTGTTCCAGGAGGGATTGACCCGCAGGCCGTCCATGCCTATCTTGCCTCTCTGCCCGGAGTCACTGCCGTACATGACCTGCACATCTGGGGAATGAGTACGACCGAAACCGCCTTGACTGCACATCTGGTTAAACCTACGAGCGGCGATGACGATGAACTTATTGCCCGGGCCAGCAAAGAATTGCACGAACGTTTCACCATTAAGCACACGACCTTGCAATGGGAACGCAACGAAAGCACCTGCCCAAGCGGCGGCAGCTGCGAAGAGCATTCAATCCTCTGAGTCTGCTGCGAGCCCGGCATAAGCAGAATAAGCACTGATAGAATTCTTGAACTCTTATGTGACAGCGGACTAGTCCTCTGGCACATTTGAATTGTATAGCTAACTCCTTAAGAACTGTGTCTAAAAGTTGTCATTGATAGAAAACGTTACAAGGGCGTAGGCGGGCA
>PGYB01000002.1 GCA_002839445.1 Candidatus Riflebacteria bacterium HGW-Riflebacteria-1 | reverse complement strand
TTTAATCATTGCCTGAACCATCTCGGCCTGAATTTCCGGCCACTCTGCATCAGGGTTTCTGTAGCCGCCTCTTTCTATCATGCTCTTGATTCTGCAGGCTCGCTTGCTGTCAAGCGGCTCCCAGGACAGTTGAGCACCAAAGGTCTTCTCGACCTCATCCTTAGAGGTTTTCAGAGACTCGAAAATTCTTTTGTTTTCGGTAGTTTCGCCTCTGTCGATGTAAAGCTCGACCTGGCCGCAGTCCTGAAGAATGGCATAGTTGAAATTCAGACCTCGAATACCTGAACTGGCACCAATCCAACCATGGGCACCCGGTTTGATGTTAGCGTGTCTGGTCTGAAACTTTCTGGCGATAACAATCAGACCTTCCCAGAACTTCTGGCGTATTTCATAGCGCTCTGCCCGTTGCTTGCGGCTGGCCTGGCCTTTTTCACGTAGCTGAACCTGGTAATCATTTGCCTCTGGCAGCGGAATGATCTGCTGAACATCTATCAACTGCTTTTCGCCGTCCAGATAAGGCTTTAGTCGAATGCATTTGATGTCGATCTCCCGATCTCGCAACCAGAGAACGGCGCTTGTAAGCTCTTTGCCAAAGTCCTCTGACACCAGAATGATTCGGACATCTGCAGCGAAATCTTCGATATCATCTTCAGTGTCGAGAAATGATCGAATGCGCTCTTCTGCTTCGCCTGATTGGTTACCCATTTTGGCAAGGTATTCAGAATGGACTTGTACTGCACGATCAAAGGTCATCGCTGAAACCATGCTGGCGTAGCGTATGGCCTGCCTGCTTGTCGAGAGCAAGAATGTCGATCCTGCGTTTGCTGTCCTCCCAGTCACCGAATTCCTCAGAAAGAACATAAAGATCGTCACCGAGAACCTCAATTTGTGACCGTAAAAGCCTCTGCAGATCACCGCGCTCACGAATTTTCAGGTCCGTGAATGAAGTCTGGACAATAGGCCGGAATTCGTTTGATGTCATTTCATAAAGTGCCATAGTCATAATCCTTTACCGGGGATGAAACTTTTCTACGACTCCTAATACAGATGCTTCTGGAAAACAGCAAAGACCCTGCCGATGTCTTCGGGCACCACCGCTCTGCGATAGCACCCGATATAGAGCCATGATATTTTATCTGCGTGTCTGTAACATCCCCGTTATTCATATGTTATCAGCTTGAAATACTCTCATGTAAGCACTGATGCAGTGTGGTCAAACCGCTCTGTATCTTTCTCGCGTCAATTTAACCACGATTCAGACATTACTGCAAGGAGTTCTATCTGCCAAGCGAAAAGACAGCTGTTATGCCAAGTCCTTAGCTTGGTGGCGGGCCACTAGAGTTGTCGCGGCGCATCGTGGGCCAGCAATGTTATATTATTTTCCTGCGACAGATCGAGAATCTTGCTCGACCTATCCGGTGATGATAGCATGTCAGAAATAGATTTTTTGGCGTGGGAGTTTCCGATGGCAAGGCTATTACTATAATGTGGCCGGTGGCACCGGATTAGAGTAAGGAGAGGTATGCCATTAGCAATTGCGCTTTGTTCGACTTCACGCATCAGAACCTCACACTCTATCAAAATGCATAATGTGCATAAAAATGACTGTTAGGTCAGGAGGATTAAAAAATGTTTTCATTAGAAAAAGCCTTTGCGGCCTTGCAAATTTCAAAATCGGCAACAATCGAAGAGGTAAAAACTGCATACAAAAAGTTGGCTTTAATCAATCATCCTGACCGAGGAGGAAAAGCTGAAAACTTCATTAGAATTCGAGCAGCGTATGAAATTGTGCTTGATTATTATGCTTCTTCACCAGCGACGGAAGACCCCCTTGAAGTTCCGATTCCGCATGAATTGAGAACCATTATTGACGAAATTGTAAACAAGTTTCGCGACGAGCATAGTGAATCAATTGAAACAATTAAATTTGCTTTTTCCCATTTAAGATCCGAATGCTCGAAAAAAATAAATGCCTCTTCTATCCAGGATTTACAGTGTTTTGGTAATACTTTCGAAAGAATGGTCAATACAACTGTTTCCTTCGTAATTTCGACAACAAACCAGAGTGTGCAGGGTTTAATGATGGACTATGACGCATGGTTCTCCGAATCATTTAGGGAGATTTATAACGAGCTATATGCTCGCGAGCGGTTTCAATTTCACAAAAGCAAAGAGTTTCCAAAATATCTCTTCTTGTCCTCTGCCTCTTCATTTCTAGTTCTTTGGCAGTATTCTACCATTTATGCCATAATTTGTTTTTTAATTTTACAAATAATTTGTTACTTCTACAATTTACACACATTTTCAGAAAAATCATTTTTGTTAGAACCCGCCAATTTTTCCATTTCAAACTCAATGGTTCAATCCGTCTCTAAAGAGATTTCGAATCACGTGAGAGAGTTTCAACGATTTGGCATTATGAGCGCCGTAATTGGTATGCGAACCGGGCATCCCATTCTCGGGGCAATCGCCGCAATTGGAGCTGCGATTGCTTCAGAGTTAACTGGGGGCGAGAAAAAGCAAAGATTAGAATCTTCCGCGCTAACTATCATGAATAAAATTGAAAGTGATCTAATTTGTTTTGTTTCAACAGAAATGGAGAAATTCGGCGAGAGACTTAACGAGAGTATTATAGAAAACTATAGAAAAAGAAATGAAAACCTTGTCAAACTTCTTACAAAGTAGACGTGATTTCACGTGAATCAAAATTTGCAGTTGCCAAAACTGACCTGGAGTTTATGTCCGCCAGTTTGCCATTCAGCACAAATTTGAGACTAAACTCGGTCGCCATAGGGTCACAAACTGCGGGGCTGAAAACTACCAACATACCAAAGATGGATCAACAATAGATTTACGAGGCAATGCTTCCTTTTAAATTGACGCGCGTAATAGGTAGCGCATTCTGTTGAACAAAAAGTTTTATCCCAGCATTTGTTTTTGGCAAAAACAACTTTACAATATGGGCAGGCGGCAAAATAGAACTCTCCGTTTGACCAACGCCTTTTGCTTTTCGTATATAGCCATTTACTACGATTCTTTAAGATAAATACATTCTTGGTGAAAATTTTATGCAGCGACCCGTGGGCGTGCAGCGATAGTCCCAGCGTTTCAATAAAATCGCAACGAAATAGCCCGAACAAAGAAAGCATATTCCTCTGCGAACTTGTAAACCGGGCATCATCTTGCCAATAATATTTTTTATTGCCTCCCCACTTAGTACTGCCAGGTGAGCTCCAAAAATCCTTACCATAATCCATTCGAGGCATATTTTCACCAATCCATTTAGAGAGTTCAACAGGATTGCCTGATGATTCGGCTGTAGCGACATAAACCATCTCGCGGAGCCTCTTATATGTTTCCCGAAGATATGCGCAAGCTTCAGGGTCATTTCTGTATGGCTCAACAGCATCCGTTAATTTTTTTATCTCATCTCCCGTAGGCACCCTAAACTTCTGGTGAATTACAAAAAAATAGAAGCCTTTTTGAACTAAACCATATGCGCGAATGAAGGCATCAAAGAGCATTTTATCTTCAGGATCTTCTTCAGATAAACCAATAAACTTAAGACCAAATCTAAGTATGAGACTGGTTTCGAGAGTTGGCTTGGGTTTTTTCAAACGTTTAACCATCATCTACCTCATCAGTCTTCGTCAACTTTTTCGTCAGGTTCAAAACTCAGTCGGTCAATCTTGCCTTTCAGGTTTTCCTGGGAGACATGTGCGTAGCGCAAGGTTGTCTCGAAATCTTCGTGACCGACCATATCCATCACGGATCTCACCGGCACACCTGCTGCTAACAAGCCAGAAACGAATGTATGTCGCAGACCGTGGAGTCTTCGGTAAGGTATCCCCAACGACTTGCAGGCAATGCGCAGCTGTTCGCGACACCAGTTCTTTGAATGTTTCTGCATTTCAGGAAACACCAGATCTTCGGGCTCTTTTCCTCTGATCCTTTTTTTCATGATCTGCTGCAGACTGCTGTGCATCTCAACATGCCGATACTGGCTTTCTGGGGACGACTCGCTCTTATGATTACGAATACTGATAGTTTTCCCTATTACATCCATTACGCGAAGACTGGCGGCTTCTCGACTTCGGCAACCGGTAAACAGAAAGAAAGTGAAAAGGTCGTTAAACTCTGTCTCTGCGAAAGAATTCATCAAAGCCCGCACTTCCGAGTCTGAATAAGCGCCCAGTCTCTCGGGTCGTTTAGTTACAGTCTTCAGCCGTGGCCATCTCTTTATAGGCATCTCAGAGAGTGAGCCGTCTTCCAGCAGCATCTTCAGAACTGCCTTCAGCAGGTTGACCTCTTCCTGGATCGTTTTATTTGATCGCCCCTGGTCTTGTCTCATTGTCAAATACTCAGTCAAATTTTCACTGGTTAACTTATTTACCAGCTTTACGCCCTGTTTATCAAAAAAGTCTTTCATCATAACAATCTGTTCGCGATATCGAAGCAAGGTGCCAGGCTTCAGCAAGGGCTCTTTTGACCTGTAAAAGCGCTTAAAGGCTTCGACAATGCCAACTCTTTTGGGTGCCAGGCCGGTCTTCATGGTATCAACCTGGGCATCCAGACGGACCTTGAGGCGCTTAGCCTCTGTCCTGCTCTTTGTTTTCAGGCTCTTCTTAAAAAGCTTATTGCCCTTATACCACTGGTAATACCATGTGCCGCCAGTTGTTCTCTGATAAATACTACCCATCGCAATTTTTCTCCTACCACTACCAAAACCACTACCATATCTCCCGGAACAAGCAGAAAGCCCGCTACTAGAGCGGGCTTTCAACTTTCGGTGCCGGGGACGGGACTTGAACCCGTATGGCTTGCGCCACACGCCCCTCAAACGTGCGTGTCTACCAGTTCCACCACCCCGGCGGGAACGTGAAAGCTATTATATCGAAAAGGCTTTGCGCAGTCAAGCAAATTTTATACAAAATTTGCCATTAATTCAGCCACAGTAACTGCCAACAGTGAATTATAAGCATAGAGAGGTGGGAAAGTCTGAAATATGCAGTGGAAGCTATTTGTCGCCAGAATTTGCCGGCATTGTCAAGCTGTAACCCAGGCCTGGATGACTGTTGATAAAACTAGCCGACTCATCTGAACCTGCAAGCTTGCGACGCAGGTTGGCAACCGTATTATCAACCGTGCGAGGAGTGCCATCATAGTCATAGCCCCAGGCAAATCCCAAAATTTGCTGCCGCGACAGCACCTGGCCTTCGTTGGCAAGCAGATAACGTAGAGTAAGAATCTCTTTGCGGGTCAAAGACGACTCAGCGCCAGCGCGGCTGATCTTTCCTGAATGCAGATCAACGATTGAACCTGCCAGTATTACGGTTCGACCCTGGGTTTTTCTGCTGAGCCATCTAGCAAGTCGCGCCTTAAGAACCGCCAGTGCAAACGGCTTGGTAATGTAATCGGCGGCACCAAGATCGAACGCACGCACCATATCTTCCTCGCCGCCTCTGACACTGATCATGAAAACCGGCACCGCCTCGACGAGTTCACCCATATCACTCAATAATACCAGCCCATTGCGCCCGGGCATATTGATGTCGAGAAGAATCAAATCAGGCATGAAACACCTGACTTCGCCTTCAAAACCAGCGCCATCATAAAGAGCCTTAACTTCGTAATCGTTACGAAAGAAGCTCTTTATGGCGGCGCAAGTCGCCAGATCATCATCAACTACCAGCAGTCGCATCATTTTTTAGCCACCGGTATTATCAGGGTTGCAGTTGTGCCTTTGTCGGGTCCATCTGATTCGATCTTCAGCTGCCATCCCATTACACTGCAGGCCTCACGCAACAGATACAGACCAATACCGGTACCATTAATTCCCTCAAGATTCTGGCGACTCGACCTATAAAACGCTGAACCAACCATAACCAGATCTTCGGCAGAGATACCCAGTCCATGGTCGACAATGCTCAGACTGAAACCGCCATCAGTCTTGACAACACTTATCTGCACCTGCTTTTTTGCCGGGGAATACTTCAGCGCATTATCAAGAAGAGTAATCAATGCTTCTTCTGCCGCCTCAGCATTTGCAGAAACTTTCATTTCAGGGAGATTCTTCGCTTCAACGCAATCCTTGCCAACCTGCGGATAGCGCAGCAACACTCTTTCAACGGCACGTTCAATGATCGAATTCAGATGAACTGTTTCAACCCCAAACCGGTTAGCTGCCATATCCTTGCGAGCAAATTGCAGAAACTGGCGACAATGAGAATCCATAATCTCAAGTTCGCGCCGGGCCAGAAAATAAAGTTCTTCAGAGTCACCGGCGGCATTGCACTTCATTGCTTCTGTCAGCACTCCCAGCGAATGACATGGCCCGCGCAGTGAATGAGCCAGGTTCAGAACCCAGTCATTTTGCAGCTTCAACTGACTGATGCTGACTTTTTCAAGACCATAAAAATATATGATAGTACCGGCCAGCAGCAAACTTATCAGACCGATAGCAATCAACATGACCTCATAACCCCAGTCAGGAATCTGGCCAAAAAGACCAGGCGTATAGATGACCTGCATCGACAGACCGTCAAGCACCTGTCCCAGTTGCTTTTCCATGAAAGTCTGGTTGTCGCCGGCAACAAGGCTCGAATCGGCTTTCAACTCACCCAGATGATTTACCGCCATCAGCACATTTTTTTGCTGATCTACCAGAGCAATTTTCATATAGTTGTCAGTACAAAGACGGCGCAGAAGCTTGACCAGTTGCGGACGCAGCTGATCCTGCATGATTCTGAAGCCCCATATCCCAGAAGCAACTTCACCCTCAGGCAGCGCCCAGATCAACCAGGCGGCCTTATCGCCGACAACCTGGCGACTGATGTTCCAGCAAACCTTTTCCGGCAATCTGGGCAAAGAGTAGCCAGAATATGCCGGAATTACGTCAACGCCTGGCTGAACAAGGTGTCTGAAAGGTATTCCAGGTTCAGCAGGAAGCATCATAACACTGCTTTCTGCCGAAATACTGTTAAGCTGATGGTTGGTAAAATCCCAATGCCAGGCCGAAACACCGTATCTGGCCTTAGCCACATCTATCTGACAGAGATTCTGTTTCTGCCAGAGTTCTCTTTGAGAGCGCACTGAAGCATTCAACAATGCTTCAAAGTCGCTAGCAACAAACGAAGAAGATGACTCAACAAGCTGTTTGTGATAGGTCGAGGCAATATGATGAAACGCGCCCAGAACGCCAACTCCGGCTATTGAACCAAACATCAGAAATATACCGCAGCCAAAAGCCACCAGCAGCAGGATCATAATTTTTGTCGAGAAGCCTTTAAACGGTTTTGCCAGATTCATCGGATTTAGGATACTCATATTCTTTCTCCAGATTGCAAGATTTTTGAGGTTTCCCAACCTCAAACTCATCTTGCACCACCGGTGTCACGAAAATGTCATGAACTCACTGGAAATTTATTAATGCAGAATACCAACCACTAACAGCGATGTAAAGCTAGGACTTGCCAGCATAGAGTGCTCTGCAATGAGCAGACCTGGCGCATAGAAAAAGCCTGCCGGCAACCTAAGAAGCCGACAGGCATGTAATTTTCGGGAAAACTATTTATTCAATAATCGACTTGAGGTGATTGACGTAATTCTCGGCGCCGCCCTCGATGTAGCCGGTTTTCTTGATAACCTTGCCATCGGCGTCGACGATCAGCACAGTCGGGAAACCGGTTACGCCGTATTCCCGCATCAGCTTTTCGTTCTGCTGTGCCTGATCTGCAGGAAGCTGTGTCTGGCGCGGGAAATCGGCAATAAAGGTTTCCATGTTGTCTTTGGCATAGTTCTGGAAGGCCGGCTGCGTCCTGACCTCAGCGTCAAACCTCTTACACCAGCCGCACCAGTCGGAACCCGAAAATACCATCATGATCGGGTGCCCTTTTTCTTTGGCAAGCTTCTTGGCAGCTTCAAAATTAGTGTGTTCAACATATTTGGCCGCCGGAGCAGGATCTGGATCAGCTGGCTTTGCTGGCTCAACGGGCTTTACCGGTTCAGTCGGCTTTGTCGGCTCGGCAGGCTTCTCGGGCTCAGCCGGCTTTTCTGGTTCAGTTGGCTTTGTCGGCGGATCTGCCGGCGGAGTAGCGGGCTTTTCCGGTTCGGGCTTCGGTTCGGGCCTTGGCACTATTTTTTTGGCCTCGACCACTTTAATCTTGATGTTTATGCCCAGCAGCTTGTTCATCAACCGCGAAATCAGCCGGTTCAAAGCATTTTCGATACGATCGAGCATTGACTTGAGCTTGGCCTGCGCGGTCGGCACACATTTGCCGTCGACACATTCTTCGCCAGCGGGGCAGGTTCCTGGCTTGCAGGTTGCAGAAGCACAGTTTTCACCCTCACAGGCTTTCTTGCATTCATCACCTTCGCAGGCAGGTGCCTTGCAGTCTTCGCCCTCACAGGTCGGCGCCGCACAATCCTCGCCAACACATTTCTTGTCTTCGGGGCAGTCAACGCCGGGAGTACACTGACTCTCATCGAGATTGGCAACGCCCTCATCAGATGCCTGATAAATAGTATCAAGATAACTGTCGTTGCCAGCACCGGCCAGACCAGGCAACAAAAGCGAGCCAATAAAAAGCAGCAGCACAACAGAATACAATTTTTTCATACAACCTCCCCCAAAACTCATCTCTAGTCAATTATACATATAAAACGTTCGAGAATTGCAAAAAGTTTCACTACAATCGACGACCAAGCCAATTTTTTCATGCCGGTAGACAATCCGCGGCAACAATGGCACAATAAGCGAAAGCATCAAAGGCACACACATGTTCGACCAATTTGAAAAACATCTTTATCAAACCGTATTTCCGACACGGCCGCCCGAAAACATCTTTCATTTCACCACTCAGTCCGGCATTCTCGGCATCATTTCCAGCCGCGAAATGTGGGCAACCCAGGTGCATTTTCTCAACGACAAGCATGAAATTTTCTTAACATTTCAGCTGCTGGAAAAACAGCTGAAGCGGCGTATCGGCAGTGCGCAGACTCCTGCGCTGCGCAGCCTGCTTGTCGACATCAGAAAACATCTTAAGAACATCGACCAGAGGCATATCTGCATTGCATCGTTCTGCGAGAAAGGCGACCTGCTAAGCCAGTGGCGCGGCTACGGTAACCAGGGCAAAGGCTACGCGATCGGATTTAACCTCAGCGAGTTACGAAAAATTGCCAAACAACAACACTTTGTTCTCTGGCCATGTGTGTACAGCGTTTCATTGCAGCTTGAACTGGTTAATTACCTGATCGACAACTGGCTCAGAGAATTCTGCGACAACAAACTCAGCCACGAAAAGATGCGAAAAATCATCGACATCAGCACCGGGCAGCTCGCGCCGATTCTCAAAGATGAAAGCTTTTCTGAAGAGGTGGAGTGGCGACTGGTGTCATCGGTCTTAACCAGCAAATCGCCGGGATTCGCCTTCAGAGAGGGGCAATACTCACTGATCCCCTATTACAAGTTCGCGATCACCAATCAGAGCGGAAATGACTGCATAAAAAGTATCATTGTCGGCCCATCGCCGCATCACGAACTGGCGCGCAACAGCCTTACCACATTTCTCAACACGCAGAAGCTGTCACGCGTAGAAATAAAAAGCTCCAAAATCCCTTTCCGACACTGGAAATAAGATTCTGGAGCTGATGTTCGAGCGTAAGATCAGTCTTCTACTTCCTGGGCTGACTGCATGTAGCGCTTGTATTCGGCTGGTGAAAGCACGATATCGGGGTATTCATTGCTCACCCAGAAACGGCGGCCATCAGAAGAGTTGCGCCACTGGCCATCATACAGGTTCACTTCGCAACCGTAGATGTAAGCGATTTTTTTGCCTCTGACCGAAGCTGAAGGGCCCTCGCCAGCGTTCTGTATTTTATCGAGAAGGATCTGCAGGTCATTGCGGTGTTCCTGGCCGATTTCGAAACGCAGGCGGCTCTTGAACCTTGCGTCAAGACCAGAACCAGAAGAAGCGATTACCGCGATCAATTTTTCGACCTCTTCGTTTGAATTCATGATGGCGGAAAAAAGTTTGCTTTCTTTTTCGCGCAGCTCTGACTCGCGGGCAGCAGTATTTTCGAGATTCTGCCCTGACATTTCGACCAGTTCGCGATCGATGTCGAGCAGATCATTTATATTATCGCCATAAACCATGCCGGAAAGGCAGAAACAAGCCATCCACAGGATCACAGCCAATCTAATTTTTTTCATTTTTAGCCTCGAATAAGGTAGTGTTACGCCAATATAGCCGCAAATTGCGTACCAGTTCGCAGCCACCGGCAAACAGCGATTAGTTGCAGAACTCTGGATTTAGCCGCGCAAAAGTGCTAGATTATCAGCAGAGACATGCCAAGAAACTTACAATGAACAAGCCAAATCTTATAATCAGAATTCATAACTATAACAAAGTCAGCCTTGGCGCTATTCTCGGCGCCTGCCCGCCAGCGCTGCTCAACAATTTTACACTGGTGCCATGGGTTAGCGACTCGCCAATACCGGTGGAGGCTGCGCAGGCGCGCGCACTTATTGTATATTCCATTATGCTGCCGCACCTTCAACAGGTTGCTAAAGAGCTGAAACAGCTGCACGACGCCGGATCAGCGGCAGAAACCATCGCCGGCGGTTCCCAGGCAACAGCCGCGCCAAACAGCGTCAGCGAACTGGGCTTTGACTACGTTGTTTGCGGCGAAGCTGAAGACTATTTTCCGCAATTTCTCGGCGACTGGCTGGTAAACAGTGCCAGAAAAGGCCTGCATACCACCTCGCGCGGCAAGGTCGACCTGAATCTGTATCCCGGCTTCAGTGAGCTGGTCGGTTACCTACCGCCGCTCGAAATCAGCCGGGGCTGCAAATTTGGCTGCATGTTCTGCGGCGTTCCCCGCCTGCATGCCGGCACTCTTCGCCACCGCAGTCTTACCAGCATCGAAGCTATCGTTAAAGAGTATTTTCGCATCAAACCGACACGCAAGCGTATCAAGTTTCTGGCGTCAAACGCCTTTGCCTACGGCTCAGACGGGCGCCAGCCCAATCTCGCTGCGCTGAAAGATCTGCTCGAAATGCTCAAACGCATCGGCGTGCCAGAAATTCATCTCGGCAGTTTCCCGTCTGAGGTCAGGCCGGATTTTGTTACTCCAGAAGTAATGCAGCTTGTCGCGCCATACCTGTCGAACAAGACAATAGTCATGGGCGTTCAAACCGGATCTGACAATATGCTCAAAAAAATGAATCGCGGGCATGGCCGCGAGCATTCAGTCAGAGCGATCGCTTTGCTGCGAGAATTCGGCTTTCAGCCACACATCGACTTTATTGTCGGCAACCCTGACGAGACTGAAGACGACCAGTTTGAGCTCATCGACTTCATGGACGAAATGCTTGAGAAGTATCAGGTTCGCATTCACATGCACACCTTTGTTCCGCTGCCTGCCACCCCCTGGGAAAACAAGCTGCAGTCGCCAATTCACGAGAAGGTTAAACAGCGCCTGCGCGAACTTGAACGGGCAGGTGTGTTGGACGGCTGGTGGGAAAACCATATCGGTTATTTTAGAACCGCCAAAGGCTGACAGCTGCATTTTTTGCCGCAAAAAATTGTTGACTTGGCAACAGCGCGGTGCTATTATGAGCGAACTGCTTTGGGGTGTCGTCTAATGGTAGGACAGCAGTCTCTGGAACTGCCTATTGGGGTTCGACTCCCTGCACCCCAGCCGCAAGCCCGCTAAAAGCGGGCCTTTTTTCATTTAAGGTTGTAGTGATACAGCCTTGATGAGATAATTGATCAGAACAAGCGCCGGAGTAGCTCAGGGGTAGAGCAACGCCCTCGTAATGCGTAGGTCGCGGGTCCGATTCCCGCCTTCGGCTCTGATAACAAGTTCAAAGAAGTGCAATAACTTCCAACAAGCCCGCTGATGAAGCGGGTTTTTTGTTGCCTGCCGACTCAGTTAAACGAAGGTGTATTGCATTTAACTTACCCCATAAAAAGGGGTAACTTTATAGGGTAGCAACAATATACCCAGAGAGGTTACCCCAAATGAAGCTAAACCCTACCCAGATCAAGAACTTGAAACCAGAGCCCGGCAAAAAAGTTACCCGGCATTATGACGGCAACGGACCCGGCGGGCGTGGCTGGTATTCTTCGAGCTTGCAACGAATACCGGGGCACGTTTTTAGTAAGAAGTGCCCTGATGCTGGCCCCGATGTTGTTTGTAAGGCCCGGCGAACTTCGACAGGCTGAGTGGACAGAATTTGACCTTGAGGCGGCCGAGTGGCGCCGGGTTGTCTCGAAGACACAGAAAAGCGGCGTGTCTCAACACATAGTGCCATTACCACGGCAAGCGCTGGCAATTCTTAGAGAGCTTCAGCAGTATTCAAGCGACAGCAAGTATGTTTTTCCATGCGCCAGATCGAAAGAGCGGCCCATGAGCAATAGCGCCGTGCTTACAGCCTTCAGGCGTATGGGTATAACTGGCGAAGAGATGACCGGCCACGGCTGGCGGGACACGGCGC
Organism: Candidatus Riflebacteria bacterium HGW-Riflebacteria-1; assembly: GCA_002839445.1. Classification (GTDB taxonomy): domain Bacteria; phylum Muiribacteriota; class Ozemobacteria; order Ozemobacterales; family Ozemobacteraceae; genus Rifleibacterium. The sequence continues at coordinate 416,116 of PGYB01000002.1, read as the reverse complement.
GAACCATTCTTGACGAAGTTTTGCGCTTCCCGGTAGATATTATAGAACAGTCTCTTGCACATGTTGTAAAAGACCCTCTCGGCCGGGCATATAACAGAACTACTCATATTGAAGCGCGGCGCGAGATGATGCAGACATGGGCTGACTACCTTGACGAACTGAGAGCCAGCCCGAACCCTGACATTAAAGCACTTCGAGAAAAATACAAGTTTCGAGGCTGACAGAATTGATACCGTGGCAAGTTGCTACTGCTACACTTGCTACTTTGCTACAGTAAATCTTTTGAAAGAGGTAATTTTATGACAAATTTGAGTGTTTCTGACAGCGACCGCTTTGCATTTAAGATCGACTCGGACAGGTTCCGGGAATTTCGCATATTCAAAGATAATATAGCGATATTTCTACCGGCAAGCCGCGTTACTGATGACAGCCTTGAGCTTTACGCCTTCCGACAGATCGACACAGAGCAAATATCTCTTGCCATGGCCAGAAGATCAGAAGACGGTGGAATCTTCATATATGCAACACCTGACGCACAATTCACGGTTGCCGAAGATGACCCGTTTTTTTGCGTTGCCGGCCGATGGGCAGAGATCAGGCGATATTTTAAGTGAGCCGGCCGCAACGAAACAGCAGAACACACAGGAGCGTCGACAATGACGGAAAAAAGCACTAAGCCCTTCGACCCGTGGACAGCGACAGCAGAAGAACTGCGACAGGTGGCAGCGAGTTACCAAAAAATAGCACACCTGCCGCGTAACTCGAAGTTGCCAGATGAGTTTGACGCCAAAAAATTCAGAAAGCTGCTGGCATGGGCTGAAATACATCATATAAGCAGAGAGTATCGGCATACCAAAGACATACCCGGCGATCTTTTGTTATACATGGTTAGCAGGTGCTTATGTGACGATATTACCCTGCCGCCTTGGCTATCCGGAGAGTTTCAGAAACGAGCTGACGCTATTTACTTCGGGCGGGTTGATAAATGGGAAGACCCCAAGGCGTTAGGCGTGTATCGCAAGAAAGAAGCAAAAGAGCGCGGCAAGCTGGCTAGAGGTAGGCGCATTTTTTCATTGATACAAACAGATCGCCAGCGGGGTAAGGGAATGGCATTAAAACAGGGCGCTTCCCAAAGCCCATACCCAAAAAGCGCGGCGAACGCGCAACCCTCTGGCGCGTCGAAGACATTAGAGCGCTGATTGAGCAGATGGCCGGGGGTGCTCAGTAATGCTGAACTACCCGAAGACCTTTGAAGAACTTCTTCAATACTACTTACTGCATGTTCTGACGCTGGCTAGAGCCAGCAAAACCACACAAAACGGCATTGACCGGCATAACTTGGCCAGGCAGACTTTTGACATGCTCGAAGGCCTTACCGAAGAAGCCGAGAACTTACCCCTGCAAAGTTTCCGAGAGCGGGGAAACAGCAAGATTATTCAATCTCTCAGGCGCGGCCATGGCTGGCGCTAATTCATACCGGCGTTGATTTTACCCTGGTAAGGCTGGCGGCCCTGAGACCAGACAACAGCCGGCGCATAATAAGCGCCGGCATTGTCTTGACTGGTAAACAAATCTTTGTATATTGAATAAGTGGCGGCCGGCATATCTCAAAAAATCATAAAGGTTGCCGCAAGTTGCCGGGCAGAGGAATGACAACAGATGACAAAGCTAATGCAGATAAGCAATGAATATCTTGAACAGAAGATATACAAGATGCGCGGCCAGAAGGTCATGCTTGATTCTGACCTTGCCGAACTTTACGGCGTTGAAACCAAAGTATTGAATCAGGCGGTCAAGCGTAACTCTGAGCGCTTCCCGGCTAGTTTCATGTTTCAGCTAACTGCTGACGAAGAAGAATTTTTGAGGTCACAAATTGTGACTTCAAAAACAGAAAACCAGATCAGTAAAGAAAAGCGCGGCGGCAGAAGATACGCGGCCAAGGTTTTTACTGAACATGGCGTTCTGATGCTTGCCAATGTTCTGAGAAGCGGACAGGCTATAGCGGTCAGTATTCAGATCATCGAGGCGTTTGTAAGGTTGCGCAAAGTCAGCCTTAGCTATGCCGATATTGCTGCCAAAATCGACGAAATAGAATCACGACTGACCGGCCATGATGACCAGTTCAAGATATTCCATGAGATCATCTTACCGCTACTGGAAGCACCGACACCCGGCAGAAGAAAAATAGGCTTTAAACCGGGCAAGAAAGACAATGAAGACTGAACCCGCTGCAATCCGTGGCGGCCGAACTGTAGCAGTAGCAAAAGTATAAGGGTTGTGTTTTGGCAGGTGGCGGCCGGTAAAAATCTTGCCGATGATATGTTATAATTTCGAGAAGATTGAGCCGGCCAGAAAGAATATTTTTTATCATGCGCATTTATTTTTTTGGGGTAACAGGCTCGAAACAATTTCTGAAACACTCTATTAAAAGGCGTTTGCAAGCGCAAGCAGATAGACGCCTTCGGCTCTGACAGACGATTTAACAAGGTTTAACAAAACCTGCCAGACCCGCTTATGAAGCGGGTTTTTTGTTTGCCAGAATCTTATAGAACCCTTAGCAACTGGCTGAATTACACCATAACTTAGTGTAACTCTATGTGTAACGAAATCACAACGGAGAGGCGTTACACCATGGCATTGAAGGCAGCACAGGTAAGGCGCATGCCGAAAGCTTCCCGGCCAGTTTTTTATGTTTCAACTAACCTATGCTGAAGAGGAAAACTTGAAGTCGCAATTTGCGACATAAAGTCTGAAAAGACAGGTCAACAAAGAAAATCACGTTGACCGGCATTTAGCATGCGCCGGCTTGGTTTTGCCGGTGAACAGCGGGCAGGGGGCAGGTTCAGGAAAATTTTGTCGTGATGTGACCGAGAAAACTCTTGAGAGCCGGCGGAATACCGGGATTATGCGGGTCAACCTTGCCGGTCTGAACAGCCTGCATCAGTTGTGTCGTCTCTTCGCAGGGATCATCGATCATCTGCAGAATTGCGAACAGCATGGCCTGCATCTTGGGGAAGCCAAAAGTTTCGACAAAAAAGCGGGTCTTCGCTTCGAACTTTTTATCTGGGGGCAACGGCATATCCTGCCCTTTGCCCGGACCAAGGTTGTTGATCAATTCCATCAGAAAGCGGGGACGCTGACCGTAAGGCATCTTCTTCAGCTGCTCTGGCATTATCGGTGCTCCGATCAAGAAGTCCTGCTTGCCATTTTTGAAAGGAAAATCATATCTTTCTTCAGAAGGCTCAACAGGAAGACCGCCAACAAAGCGCAAGGGAACCAGCGGCAGATTCTTTTCGATAGCCATATCGAGAAAAACTGAACTCATGCGCGTCACGGGCTGATTGGCCGCAGCCGCCCTTGTTCCTTCGACATGCACCAGTAGCGACGCTTCCTGTTTGCCTGGCTTCTTGAGACTGTCGAGCAAGGCCTGAGGGTTCTGACGATCAGCGAACATCAGGCGGAAAGGATGATTGTTGCCCAGTGATTCTTCAGCGAAAGCCAGCAGAAAGGCCAGCCAGGCATTTATATGGTCGGGTTTGGCTACAGCTTCGACTGGAAGACCAGTCATACTGTATGTCAGCGTCATGAAAAGAGGCGATTCGAGACCGATCTGATGATTGGCGAGAAAGACGACAGGCGATGAGGAAACCGCGGCAAAAGCAACGGGATTCTGAACTACGACGCGGCTGACAAAGGTTCCAAGCAGGGCTCCGAGTAGATCATGAAAGAAGCGACGAGAACCAGTGCGTTGCACCAGACCCTCGCGAATCAGCTTCCAGTCAAGAATAGCGCTGTCGGAGCCGTCTTCTGGAAGGCGATTGAATGGTAGATTCCGGCAGGAGCCGTCAGCTGCCAGAACAATATCTGCAGCTGGCAGACGGGCAAAACGGGCGAACTGTTCGGCGCGACCCACGCCTGAATCTGGCGACATTTCTCGGTTTGGGGTTGACGCATCAGACGCCGATATGGGCGGCACAGCTGGCAAAGAGGCTGAAGCTCGCACGAATTTTACCGAAGAGGCATCACATCCGGAAATTACCGCGAGAATCTGGTCGCCATCACGCTCGGCATCGCTGAGGCGGCGGAGAGCAATCATACCGAGACCCTCACAAAATTGCTGTTCAGAGGCATTGGAGACTTCTGGTTGGTCGGTCCAGGCGAAAACTGAATGGACTGCGTCAGTGCAGCCCGCGATAACCAGGTCGGCCGAGCCGCTCTGCAACTCGCGAATGGCTGTTCCCAGCCAGGATAGAGCTCCCGGAAGCGGAGCCACACAATTAACCGGGCAGGCGCTGAACCCGAAGTGTCTGGCAAAAGTTTCGGCAACATTTGAACTGGGGGGCACCTGAGAATCGGCATCTGCAGAAGAATTCGCGGCGAAAGACTGCTGAGAAAATCGTGTTTCCAGAGCTACTCGAACCCGATCAGCGCTGATAGTGCCTTTTTGAAAACTTTGCACATCTTCGAGAGCCTGTTTTGCCAGATAAAGACCCAACACCGGCAGAACTGATGATATTTTAAGAACCTCGGGAGGAATCTCAAACCCGTCAGCAGGGAGGCTGCCCGTGCTGAGGAGTCCGCTTTTCATGACGAAGCCCTTGAGATCTTTAAGCTGCTGGGTAGAAAAGAAATCACTAAATGGCCATTGGGAGGTAGCCAGTCCAGCCAGCAAACCCTTAAGACCGAGTAGTTGCGGCCAAAACATACGGGGGGCCAGAGCGACCGGAAAAAGCGCGCTCTTTCCGACAATGGCCAGCGGTGCGGGCTTCTCTGCGTTTTCTTTAACTTGTGACATGTTTACCGTCCGATTGAAGCATTGAAGAATTAATATATCACAAGTATATAAATCTGAAAATCGCGAAAAAAATAGTTCAGCAAAATAAACATGGCAAGCAGCAATACTCACAAAATACCTGCTACAGGGCAAATGTAAAATTTTCACCTCGCAATTCAAGAATGGCAAAGCAGTTGCCAAAACCTGCCGGCAAAGCTGCGCCAGGCATGGGCTTCTGAAAATGTGGTTGCGACATTTTAAATATTGAGTATAATCAAGTTAAGAGAAGTGAGGGAAAAAACAGCGCAAAAAATTCTGAACCGATAACAGAGAGTCAGAATTCGCGCAAAGAGTGTTCAGATCGCAATATACTTCTGATTAAGCTACCAGCTTTTCAGAAGCATTTGGTGTTTTGCGAAAGTTCTCCTGATTCAGTACAGAAACCAGCAGTTAATAAGTGCATGAGTTCTGTTCTATATTTTCATCAGGAGGTCACACAATGCCCTTAACTATTCACAATATTTTACGAAACTTTTACTACCTTAATTATTGGCAATATTTTGCTGATAATTCAGCATAAACCTTGCTGCAAAGGCAGTAACCCTTTGCTAGCAGGACTCTTTACCACAGTCATTTCTTGGCACGAATTTTGCTAAAACAGCCTCACGCATTCAGCGGGGCGTTGTTCTACAAGATGATAAGAATCTGGACAACAGACATGGGGGGAACAAAAGTATGTGGGCAAAAATTTCTGGAGCCATTAGAGATTCCGATGCAAAACTGCTGCGCTTTTATCTCGACCAGGAACCTGGTCTGGTATATGAACTGAACAACAACGAAGAAACCCTGCTGCATCATGCCGCCAGAAACGCGGACTCTGAGACGATCCTCGAGCTTCTCAATCGTGGTGCAAGAGCAGACAGCAGCGACGATTTTGACTGGTCACCCCTGCACGAGGCCTGCCGCAGCAATAATGAAGCTGCCGTAGCAATCTTCATAGCGACCGGCATCGACCTGAACATGAAGACAGCAAAAAAAGATACACCTCTGCATATTGCTGCACGTCACAATGCTTTCTCGATCATGGCAAGACTGCTCGCAGCCGGAGCCGACAAGGAAGCCACCAACAAAAACGGCAACACTGCACTGCACCTCGCTGCGCAGAAAGGCTTCATACCCGCAGTCGATGTTCTGATTACTGCTGGCGCCAACTTGCGCGCCCGCAATGAAATCGGGCTGACACCTTTACACATGACCGCTATAAAAGGGCATTTCCGCTGCGCCGACATCCTGTTGAGCCACGGAGCAAATCCGCTTCAGCTGGACGACACCGGCAAGACTTTCCTTGAAGTAGCCGAAGCCTGCCGCAACTACTTCTTCAAAATTCAGGCAAAATCCCGCATCGACGAACTGGCAGAAGAGAATCGCCAGACAACTTCTGATGAAGCTGCCGCTATTGTTAACAAGGCAAAACTCAGCGATTTTTTCAACAACAAAGCAACAAACCCTGAAAGCAAAACAAAAAGCAACTGCAGCAAGATAGTGAGCAGTCTGGTTGCCGGAGAAAATACGCACTCCACACTTCTCGGCAAAATCACCGAACACGCGCTCTGGTTCGCGGTTTTTCCGATGCTGCTCTTCCTTCTCTGGAAAGGTTTTGCCACCGGCACGCTGCCTTCAATTATCAACCTGAACCTTAACATTGGCAGTCTGGCAGACGCGGCATCGGTGAATGCGCTTTTAAACATGCTTATCGTATTCTTCGTATCACACCTTCTGATTACCACAGAGCAAGAATCGCTTTCAGCACTGCACTTCTTCAAAGATATCCGCGAATCCGTTCACTTCCGCGTCACCCACCTTCTGTTGATCGAAGTCTTCTATGCCAGCAAGCTTGCAATAGACCCGTCATTCTTCACAGAATTTGCAATATTCTGGGTCTGGTTCATGATACTCTACGTGGCTTCTTATCTGGTCTGGTGGTCAAATACCCATGCTGAACCGGCAAAAAGAAGCGACAACGCGACAGAAATCTGCTATGCCCACGACTGAAAAACTTTATTGATTCCTCCCCTTTCACATCTCTTTTAAAAGCCCGCAACTGCGGGCTTTTATTTTGCCACAGCCATGTCAGGAGCAAATTTTTATTGCGTTAACAGATAATCCCGTCTAAAATACCGGCAGCCTTTTTAGGCAGTCAGTCGGCACAGGAGCTTCTGTTCATGGCTACAAGCGTAATCCTCTGCATTATCGGTTTCATTATACTGTCGTATGCTGCCGACAAGCTGGTTGAAGGCGCCTCCAATCTCGCAATCAACTTCGGAGTCAGCAAAACCGTTATCGGCCTGACAATTGTCGCGGCCGGCACTTCCCTGCCAGAAATGGTAGTGAGCATTAACGCATCGATCAAGGGCAACCCGGCCCTTTCGCTCGGTAACGTGGTCGGCTCGAATATAATGAATGTCGCGTTGATTCTGGGTATTGCGTCGCTGATCAAGCCAATTCAGTGCGGGCGCGAGATAGTGCGCCGCGAAACGCCGATAATGATAGGAACGGCGCTGCTGATGTGGTATATGGCACATACCGACAGCTACATAACTCCGTTAGAAGGCCTGATACTATTTACCATGCTGTTTGCATATACCGGGCTAAGCTATTACTGGAGCCGAAAAGAGAGTGCGATTGCCGCAGAGATTGCCGAGAAATGTGACGATTTCGCCTCAGACGACGAAACAATGCCCACTACCGGCACTAACATTTTCTACCTGTTAGCCGGCATGATAGGTCTGGTAATCGGTTCAGAGGTTCTGGTAAAGGGAGCCGTCGAAATCGCCAGAACGTTTGGCCTGTCAGACGAAGTAATAGGTCTGACCCTCATTGCGATCGGCACTTCGCTGCCGGAACTGGCAACCTCGATTGTGGCGGCGCGCAAGGGGCAGTCCGAGATCTCGCTTGGCAACGTCGTTGGCTCGAACATATTCAATGTACTGGGTATCGTTGGCTGCGCTTCGACGATATCATGGTTTAATGCAACACCGGAAACCCAGGTTCTCATGGTTTCTCCCAATATGCTGGGTATCCATATTCCGCTGATGGTAGCAGTCAGCATGGGCGTTTTGCCAATCATGTCGACAGGAATGCGCATTATCAGAGCAGAAGGCGCGCTACTGGTCGCCGTCTATCTTGCTTATAATGTCATTCTCTTTCAAACCACTACACCAGAACTTCCGCCAGACTTGAAAGATCTGTCGATGCACACACAGCCTAAAGACACTGGCAGCCCGGCTAATGGCACCACACCAGCAAACACGGCGACCGCCGGCCAAATACTTGACACTGCAAGCCAGACACCAGCTCTGCCGGCAATTGAAGAGCCATTAAGCCAGCCGGTCGAAAATATCGGTGCTGCTGATAGCTCAAGCGCCAGCATTTCCCTGGAACCTGCTTCGGCAACTGCAGGAAATTAGCGGGTCAGACGGTTACACACCGTTGGATTGCAAACACAAAAAAGCACCAGAGTTAAAAAGCCTGGTGCTTTTTTATTTTAAAATTTCAGCTGCCGAATCGCCTGTGACCGGCGGGATCAGATGAGATCGGGGAAAGGTCTGCGAGAAGCTGCAGATTGAGCGCGAGCATCGAAGTTAGCAGAGAATGCGCTTCAGCTCTCGTAATGTTTTCGAGATGGCCAAACGAAAAGTTTTTGCGGAAAATCTGAAACTGAGCTTCCGACATATTTTTTATCTGTCGCAACTCACGGCGATGCAGCCGATTCATTTTCTCGAGCTGCTCACGAGTTAACTTGACTTCATCCTGCGTCATCACCAAACCCCAGTCCACTGCGATCTACTGGCGGGTTTCTCTTTTTGCGTTTGACGATGATCTTGCCTTGCCTGAAACTCTCGGCAATGGCATGCGGTATTTTCATTTCGGCCTGGACCAGATTAGCTTTTGCTTCCTGCTCGGCCGCCTTGTTTTCCTGGGTGAGCGCCATGGCAAGCGCGCGGCGGCCTTCAGCCTTGGCTTCACCGACCTTCTTGTCGGCAATGGCCTGGGCGTTCTTGAGGTAGGCGCCAATGTTGCGGCCGACATCAATATCAGAAATATCAAGTGATACAATTTCAAAAGCAGTGCCAACATCAAGGCCAGCCGAGATGATCTTCTGGCTGAGTATTTCTGGTTTGTTGAGAATTGCCTGGTGCGACACGGCCGATCCTATGGCAGAAACAATACCTTCGCCTACTCTTGCCAGAACAGTGTCTTCGCCAGCGCCACCAACCATGGTTTTAAGATTAGAGCGTACAGTAATATTTGCTTTAACAATCAGTTCGATGCCATCTCTGGAAATGCCATGAATATCAGGAGTCTTGATAACTCGGGGATGAACCGACATTTTTACGGCATCTTCAACGTCGCGGCCGGCGAGATCGATGGCGGCGGCGCGTTCAAAGTCGAGATCAATCTTTGAGTTCTTGGCGCTGATAAGTGCCTGCACGACTTTCTGCATATTGCCGCCAGAAAGGTAGTGAACTTCGAGACGATCAAGCCCCAGCGGTATACCGGCCTTGCGCACGCGCACATAAGATTCGATGATCAGACCGGTCGGTACGTTGCGCAATTGCATGGCAATCAGCTGAACCACCGAAATCGGAACATTTGCAGAAATGCAGTTCATATAAGTCATGAACGGAAACAGGCTGATGACATATAGCCCTAACAGAACGGTAAGTATCAGCATACCAGCCAGAATAATTTGCATTTAAGTTCCCCTGTTCATCTGTACTTCTATCTCAATGCTTCGCAAACACGTTATTCCGCTTAAATGTACATAATAGTTTGACTAAATGCAACTTTATGCTAGATTTTTATTGTAAAAAAAATCACAAAACTAGCAGGAGGCCCGAATTGAAGCAGCAAATATGCAAGGATATTTACTGGGTTGGCGCACTTGAATGGAGCAAAGAACACTTTCACGGACACGAGCTCTCTATTCGTCACGGCACAAGCTATAACTCATATTTTATCAATGACGAAAAAAAGGTATTGATCGACCTGGTAAGGTGTTCGCACGCTGACGACCTGATCAGACACATTGAAGAATTCGTTAAAATTGAAGAGCTCGACATTCTGATAATCAATCACGCCGAGCCAGATCACGCCAGCGCTTTGCCCAGACTTCTCGCGCGTAACCCCAAGCTTGAAATTTATGCCAGCCGCGGCGGCCAGGTTTCGATAAAACGCCACCACCCGCAGGTTGAGAATCTCAAAACCGTTAAAACCGGTGACAGCATCAACATCGGCAAGCGCACGCTCAGGTTTTTCGAAGCCCAGATGCTGCACTGGCCTGACAGCATGTTCACCTACTGCCCTGAAGACAAAGTATTGTTCTCAACCGACGCTTTCGGGCAGCATTTTGCCAGCCCCGAGCGCTTTGTTGACCAGGTCGACCAGAAAGGCCTGTGGTTCGAAGTCGAAAAGTATTTTGCCTGTATTCTCACCCTTTATTCATCGCAGATTCTCAAGAAAATTGACGAATTCAGCAAGCTGGGCTGGGACATCTCGATAATCGCTCCGGCGCACGGCCTGTGCTGGAGACAGAACCCGGGCCAGATCATCGAAAAATACATTGAATGGTCAAAAGGCGTCAATCGTGAAGCTGCGGTTATCGTTTTCGACACCATCTGGGGCGGAACTGAAGCCATGGGTCGCGCGATTGCCGACGGCCTCGAAGCCGAAGGTGTCAGTTACCGCATGTTCAACGCTGGTGGTGCCGACATGCACGACGTAATGACTGACATACTGACTTCAAAAGCAGTAGTGCTTGGTTGCCCTACTCTCAACAATGGCATAGTACCGACCCTTTCACTCTATCTCGAAGAACTTCGCGGCCTTAAATTCAGAAACAAAATCGGCATGGCCTTTGGCACCTACGGCTGGAGCGGCGAAGGAACCAAGCGCATCGAAGCCGGCCTGCAGGAAGCAGGTATCGAAGTAGCGGTACAGGCTGTTAAATGTCAGTTCAACCCGAGCGAGGAAGACCTCGAAAAGTGCCGGGAGCTTGGCCGTGAACTGGCCCATAAAATTAAAGGAAACTGAAATTCCTGATGCATGATAATGCAAGACTGGCCTTTGCCCTGGCATTGGCCAGTCTTTTGCTAACAATAGGCATAGTGGCTGACGCGGCAGAACCTGGCAAAGTCTACGATTTGCCACTCAGATTCATTGCCCGGGCCGAAGTCAGTCGTCTGCGCTATGACTACTACAGTGTCAGAGAATGCCTCGATGTCTACAACGACGACAACCTTATTCCATTAGTAATCACTGCGGTTACAGTTGACTCCTGGCGCGGGCACCAGATCGACACGCTCGGCGAAAGCTGGTTTGAAAACCGGCAGCCTTTGACGATCGCGCCGGGCAAAACATTGCGTGTCGTCGAACACAAGCACACCGTTCTTGGCCGCAGAAAGCGTGACTGGTGGCTGCGATGGATCAGATTCAATATATCTACCAGTCGCGGGCAGTTTGTCTCGAATTTTGTTGCTACGCCGTTCAAGAGGCCAGGAAAAATACTCAGCAAGCACATCGAACCGCAAATAGACACACTCGCCGAACCTGGTGCCCTGTCGCCGGCGCAAAAGATTCACGGTGGCGACTGGTAATTGCACATGGCCGTAAAATAAGTATAATCTACACAGGCAATTCAATTAACGGGTCGGTCTCTGGAGATAAAAAATGACAGAGCTTTTTACTGAGAGCAGAAGCACACCAGATTTTCTGATACGCAATACTTTTATTCACCCACAGGACAAGCCGAACATTGATTATCCGGTCGACGGTTTTAAACTGCCCGGAATTATCGATATCCATTTTCACGGTGCCTATGGCTGGGATTTTGCCTTCGGAGACGTCGACAAAATCAACGCAATGCTCGATCAGCTGCTGACTACCGGCATAACCGGAATTTTTCCGACACTGATAACCTGCTCGGAAGAACAGCGCCTGCAGGCTCTTGCCGACATTGCACAGGTAGTAAAAACACGGCAAAGACTGCCAATCATACATGGCATTTACCTGGAAGGCCCCTTCCTGGCGCCCTCTCGCCGCGGCTCTCACCCTGAAGAGCATCTGATGGCACCAGACATCGAACTGTTGAAAAAGTGGCAGAAAGCTGCTGACGGGCTGATCAAAATCATTACCGTCGCACCTGAACTGCCAGGAGCGCTCGACTTTATCGCTGCAGCCAGAAAGCTTGGCATCATAACCGCTCTCGGGCATTCAGCCGCCGACTGGGCAACTACCGAAAAAGCGGTAGAAGCTGGCGCAACGCATATTACTCATCTGTTCAATGCCATGCCGGCTTTTCATCATCGCCAGGCGAATCTGCTAAGCTACGTTCTGGCTAACCGCGATCTCAGCATTGAGCTGATCGGCGACTGTGAGCATGTTGCGCCAGAGATAATCAAGCTGGTATGCAATCTGCATGAAAACAACCAGATCATCTTCGTATCCGATGCCGTCGCACCCGCAGGCATGCCCGATGGCAATTACCAGCTTTATGGAACACATCTGATCAAAAGCGGTTGCCGTTGCTGCCTTCCTGATGGCAACCTGTTTGGCGGAGCCACACTGCTGCCTGAGTGTCTGAACCGACTCAGCGAGCAGGCCGGGATGGCCTGGGGGCTGCTGGGCACTTCAGTCTGGCGAACACCATGCAATCTACTAGACTTAAAAACGCCCGACACTGAAGTGTATTTTGACCAGAATATGCAGTGGATGGCCTCAAGACACGCGCACACATGGTATTCCGGCACCATAAAATGAGTATACCCAGAAAGGCTGTCGCAACAGGTCTTCTCGTTCTGCTGCTGTCAGTCAGCGCAGCCGGCGCCGGCTCGCGCCTCGAAAATTACTATTACTATCTCAAGCAGACGGCATCTGAAGCCATGCAGTTTGACAGCGATGCCGCAAAAAACTGGTATGAAAGCCTGCCTGACCTTAAAATCAGAGAAAACGTCGAAACCTCTGTCGAAAAGCTCAAAGAACTGCTGGCGCAGCCGCCAGAAACGGCAGTCGACAAGAACGCCCATTCCAACCGCATGCTGATTGAGCGACTGGGCCGCACCAGAATAAGCGAAGATGGCAAAACCCTCAACGAATACGCGCAGGAAGCCATTGAGCGCGCCCGACCTGACTTGTGCGGCACTGACTATTTCAGCGACCCGGCGCGCACGCTCACCTATTTTGTTGCGTTCGACCCCAAGGGGTTTATCGAAAACGTGCGACTGATAAGGGGTCCGCTCGATTCGCCGATGACCTTGAAAGAAGCCTACCAGTATTACACGCGAACTGACCCGCAACGCGCCCAGAAAATACTCAACATGCTCGATCGCCTGCAGAGACTTTACGGGCCAGGTCACAACCCTGACGAAAAGCAGCTGGACGTTATTATCGAGTCGATTCAGCAGACCGTTGACCTGCTGAACAGCCCCGACACTGACAACTAAGCGCGGACGACGATCATGTCTTCTTTGCCAATAGCCAGCAGAGCGGCATTGAGCACCGCGAGGTCGTCGTCAAAGCCAAAACGGTCAGAAAAATCGAGCTGGGCATCTTCGCTGTCAAGAAAATAGCGTGTTGCCGCCGATATTACCATTTTTTCGGCGTCGTTGAAGCGGTTGAAATCGCTTAAAAGCCGCTTGAGAGTTTCAATCATGCGGTCTACCAGCTCAATATCGATGCAGTTGTTTTTGAGACTTTCGGCCGCCGCCTGCTTGCGATAAGCCTTGAGCTCGTCGCGCAGATAATCGGCAGTGGCACTATCGAGAGACTGACTGTGGCGCGCGGCGACAGAGCGCAGACTTTCGGGTAACAGATCATAAAATTTCTGCAGCGTTTTCTCCAATTTCGGCCTCCTTGATTTCGTCCTGCTGCCTGATCGCGTCAAAAACCTGCAACAACGCAATGGCATCGCCAAAAACATCTTCGTCGCTATCGTCTATTATATTCAAGTTTATCGTATTTTTATCTTTCGGTTCAAAATAAATCTGGCGCAATATTTCGCCACCATTCTTGAACAGGCGTCCAATATCAGGCAAGCGCGCGTCAGCAAACTCAAAGCGCAGGTGGTTGATTACTCTGGTCACCTTCTTGACACCGACAGACGCGGCAAGTATGCGCAACCTGCTGATGATGAACAATCCCTTTGCCTCTTCTGGAAGCCTGCCAAAGCGATCTTCGCATTCATCGCGAATTTCGTCGAGCAAAGCTATGTCGCTGCAGCGTGCCAGTCGCGAATATAGCTCAACTCTGGTCTCTTCATCAGCGATATAGAAAGTCGGGAAATAGGCGGTAACCGGTATCTCAATCGCTGAGTCAATTTTCATGGCCGCCTTTTTGCCGCTCTTAAGCCTTGTCACAGCTTCTTCGAGCAGTTCCATATACAGAGAGAAGCCGATGCTGGCGATATGGCCACTCTGCGATTCGCCGAGAATATTACCGGCACCGCGAATCTGCAGGTCGCGCAAGGCGATCTTGAAACCTGAGCCGAGCGCGGTATGTTCTTCAATTGTTTCCAGGCGCTCTGTCGCCTCTTTCGTCAGCCGACGCCCTTTTGAATAAAAGAAATAGGCCCAGGCCTGCCGCGCCGAGCGCCCCACCCTGCCGCGCAACTGATACATCTGCGAAAGGCCAAGCCGTTCGGCCTCATCGACGATCAGAGTATTGACATTGGCAATGTCGAGGCCTGATTCGATGATGGTTGTCGCCAGCAGCAGATCATACTTGCGCTGCACAAAATCAAGCATGGTTTTTTCGACTTTGCCTTCGGGCATCTGGCCGTGCGCAACCGCAATACGCGCTTCCGGAACCAGTTCCCGCAAGAACTGCACCTTCTGTTCAATAAATTCGACGCGGTTGAACACGTAATAAATCTGGCCACCACGTTTGAGTTCATCTATGACAGCGCGTTTAACCCAGGCGGCATCGAATGGCGCCACGTAAGTCTGCACGGGGCGGCGATCCTGCGGCGGCGTGTCAATGATGCTTATCTGCCTGATTCCAGACATCGCCATCTGCATGGTGCGCGGAATCGGCGTTGCCGTAAGCGTTAACACGTCGACATGGCTTTTCAACTGCTTGAGCTTTTCTTTGTGCTTGACGCCGAAACGCTGCTCTTCATCGATTATCAGAAGCCCAAGATCGCGAAAAACGATATCTGAAGACAGAATGCGGTGCGTGCCGATCAGCACATCGAGAGTGCCAGCAGCAGCTTTTTTGAGAGTCACTTTCTGTTCAGAAGGCTTGCGCAGGCGACTTACCATGTCAACACTGACCGGAAATCCGTCAAAACGCTTCTGCAGCGTCTGAAAATGCTGAAATGCCAGCAGAGTTGTCGGGGCGAGAATCGCTACCTGCTTGCCCGAACACACCGCCTTAAAAGCCGCTCGCATGGCCACTTCGGTTTTACCGTAGCCAACGTCGCCGCAGATCAGACGATCCATCGGCACCGCGCTTTCCATATCCTGCTTGGTGGCAACAATAGCCTTGTATTGATCGGGAGTTTCGCTAAACGGAAAGCGTTCTTCCATCTGGTGCTGCAGGTCACAGTCGGCCGAAAAGGCAAAACCGCTTCGCGCCAGGCGGGTCGCGTAGAGCTCAAGCAGTTCGCGGGCAATAAGCTCGACATTTTTGCTGACCCGACTTTTCTGACCGGCCCACACCTTCGAATTGAGGCTGTGGATCTTGGGAACAAAGCCTTCCATACCGAGGTATTTCGAGACCTTGTGAACCTGGTCAGTCGGCACATATAGTTTGTCGGTGCCGGCATACTGCAGCAGTATGTATTCGCGTGTTCTGCCGGCAGCAGTCATGGTTTGAATGCCTCTGAACTCGGCAACGCCATGGTCAGCATGAACCACGATGTCGCCGGGCACCATCTGCTGCAGGCTTACCAGATTCTGCTGCGAAGAAGCGCGCCGGTGCGTCGTCTCACGTGCCGGCCCAAGATAAACGTCTTCTTCAGAGAATATGGCGATGCGCCGCTTGTAGTCTTTAAAGCCACGACCACAGCTGCCCTTTACAAAGAGAACCGAGGCCATTTTTATGCCAAATGGCCGGTTCGCCGAGTGAATGCGAATATTGCGGTCGCCAAGAAGCCCGCGCAGATTGTTCAGGCGCGTTTCATCTTCGATAACGATCGCTATCGCCCAACCACCTTCCTGCAGCTGACGCAGTTCCTTGATCAGGGTTTCGCGCGAAGAATCGGTTGGCGAAGGATGTGGCTCAATATCGGCAAACAGGCCACCTTCCGGGTCAGCAAAGCGACTGAAACGGCTGAACCCTCGCGCAGCGAGGCCCTCAATTATTGCCGCCGGCCGGTGGTAATAATATTGTGGCGGGCGGAGTGGCGTCAGATCGTTGAGTTGCGCATACTGCGCCGAAAATCCATCATAAATTTCATCAGCCACAGCAGTCAGCTGATCGTGCTCTTCGACGATTACGCGGCAATTTTTCCAGAAATCCCAGAGGTAGCCGACGCCCTTGTCAATGAAAGGCTTAAGTTCTTTGTAATCGCGAGAATCAGGGTGAGCCAGCAGATGCTCATGACGGCGCAAAAGCAGACTGGAACGTCGTTCATCGAGACCGACCAGTTCTTCGATGATGCGCGCATTGATTTGCTGCAGCTCATGCTCTTCGGCGATAAACTCAGCAACCGGTATCAGACTCAGGCGATCGCGCTTGTCAAAGGAGCGCTGGGTCGAAGGCGTAAACAGTTTGATCGAATCAAGTTCATCACCAAAAAAATCAAGTCTGGCCGGGAACTCGGCATCAGGAGGAAAAACATCGAGCAGACTGCCACGCACAGTAAACGTACCGCGTTCTTCAACAACGCCCGTCCTGGTGTAACCCGCGAGAACAAGACGTTTAACCAGTTCCTCGCGGCGAATGTCAGAGCCCGCAGTAATTTCAAAACAGCCCGCCAACCAGCGTTCAGGCGAAAAGAAACGCTCAAGCAGCACGCTCATCGGTGCGATAATCAATCCACCGCCATTCATTTCTGCTGCCATGGCTGAAAGTCGTCGCCACATAACTTCCGGGTCGGCGGCGGTCTGGTCATAAATCGAATTGCGTTCAGGCAACATGCTGACAACACGGCCTGAGCGCGGCCCAAGCCAGGTCATCACCTGCTGCTCAATAACCTTGGCACGCGCCACATCGCTGCAGACAAACAGAGTAACGCCAGCATGTTGAGCCAGATGCGCCAGACACAAAGGACCCAGCGCGCCAAAGCAACCCGAGAGGCTTGTTCGGCCAGACAGGCTGAGCTCAGCAAAGAACCGTTCAAAAGGTTCACCCCTGGTCGTATTCTGCATGACAGCTCCGCGTTTCTGTTTAAAATTCTCGGCCACAGACTGCTGTCGAGTCAAATAATTGCACCTGCCGGCAAGCCTGTGTATAATGTTACCGATTGAAGCATAGTACAGTAGATCGAACTTCGTCAAGACGCAAACTTGCAAAGGGCGCCAGACCGCGCCCGGAATGGGAAAAGAATTTGAAAGACCGCAAACGGATCAATCTGAATTCATATCTGTTCGCCAACCTGGTTATCGTGAGTGTTCTGCTGATCGGCCTGTGGAACCGAAAGCCAGTATGGGATGTCAGCCTCAGATTTCCCAATCTGCTGTTGATACTGGTGTTGATAAATACTGTTCTGATTTTCCGCGAAGTAATTCTTGGCGGCAAACCGGTTCAGACCAGAGCCAGACAGCACAAGCAGTCGCGCCAGAAACTGCGCAACCTCAACGAACTTCGTGCGGTACTGCGCAATTCGCCGCATATCGACGAGAATCTCATCAACCGCGCCCTGCTGCGCCTGCGCGAAATAAGCGGCAGCGATGCAGTTGCACTGTATATTCTCGAAAACACCCAGTGCCGGCAGATCGCCAGCGCCGGAGAATTGCCGGCAGCGCTCAATGGCAGTCGCTTTCTCAACCGTGAAAATTCAATTTTTGTCAAGTTTCCCGGATCTCTTGGCGAGGAAGAAGTCGGCAAGATTTCTGCGGGCAACCGCGCGATCACTTTCAAGTCGTCGCTGATCCGCCTTGAACTGACCGCGTTGCCGCTCACACTGCATGAGAACCGCTTCGGCCTGTGTGTTTTTTCAAGCCGCGAGGCGCACAAAACCCCGCCAATACCGCTCGCCAGCACCGCGCTGTTCCTCGAAACCCTTCTTGCGCTGGTTGACAACGCCGGAAACTCCGGTGACGGCCGCTATAAAGACAAATCTACCGGATTGTTTTTGTTTGAGTGCTTTGCCGATTCGTTTGAGACTGAAGTGGAGCGATCAGAGCGCTACAAACAGGAAATGAGCATGCTGACCATCTCGATAAAAGGCTTTACCCAGCTCGAAAGCAGCAATGCCCAGCAGGTCGCCAAAAGCGCGGCAGCGGCTCTCAAACAATCTCTGCGCCGACTTGACCTGATGTTCTGCGGCAAGCATGATGGTGAATTTCTGGCGATTCTCACCGAAACCGGCGCCGAAGTTGCCGAAATAGTTGCCAAACGAGTGCAAAAAACATTTGCCAAACAGAACGAAAAGTTTGATTTTATTAAGAGCAGCGACTTAAAAATGTTCATCGGGTCGGCGGCCTACCCCGCCGATGCGACACATGGCGACGGCCTGCTCGAAAAGAGCCGTGAGTCGCTTAATCAGGCGATAAACGAAAACGTCGAATTCAAATCTTACGGCGCCATTAACCAGTAGCGCCAGGGAGACCACCATGCAGAATAACCTCATAAAAATCAGCTTCAAGCTTAACGGTAAACAGGTTGAAAGCGAAGTCCTTGCGGGAATGACAGTCCTTGAGCTGCTGCGGCGAAATTTCAGACTGACAGCCGCCAAAGAAGGCTGTGGAAAAGGCGAGTGCGGCGCCTGCACGATCATGCTCAACGACCAGCCGATCAACAGCTGCCTGAAACTGGCCGCGACTCTAAAAAACGACGACGAGATAATCAGCGTCGAAGGCTTTAACGAAGACAAACTGATGAACAATATCCAGCAGGCCTTTGTTGAAGAAGGCGCTGTGCAGTGCGGATTCTGTATTCCCGGCATGACCATAACCAGCTATCACCTGCTGCAAAATAACCCGAACCCTGACGAGCACGCGATCAAACAGGCTCTTTCCGGCAACATCTGCCGCTGCACCGGCTACCGAAAAATTGAAGCAGCAGTAAAAAAGGCCGCAGACAGGAGACATGAATAATGAGTAATTTCGAATTTATCAGAGCAACAGACATTCATTCAGCCTGTTCGGCGCTCAAGAACCCCGGATACATGGCTGTTGCCGGCGGCAGCGACCTGATCGTTAAAATTCGCAATGGCATGTATCCTGATCTCAAAGGTCTCGTCGATCTGAGCGGTCTCGAACAGCTCAACCAGATCAGAACCGATGAGAACAAGGTGATTATCGGCAGCGGTTGCACCATGAACCAGATCGTCAACGATCGTCTGCTGCAGGACTACTTTCCGGTTCTGACAAAAGCCGCCGCAACGGTTGGCGCGCTGCAGATACGAAATTCTGCAACAATCGGCGGCAATGTCGCTAACGCTTCTCCGGCCGGCGATACGATTCCGGCTCTGTATGTCCTGGAGGCAAGAGTGGTCGTAACCGGCGTCAATGGCAGCAGAAAAATACCGATAGAGGAATTTTTCATCAGCCCGGGAAAATCAAAACTTGAACCCGGGGAAATAATCGAGGGATTTCGTCTCCTGCTTAACAAAACTCGTGGCGAATTTCTTAAGCTTGGCGAGCGCAGGGCGCACGCAATCTCAAAGATCAATCTGGCCGTATCGACCTGGAACGATGGACGCGACCACTACCGCATCGCCATGGGTTCAGTAGCTCCTACGGTCTTGCGCTGCAAAGAGGCCGAAGAATATCTCGAAAACTGCGAAAAAATATCGCCAGAGGCGATTGCCCGAGCAGCAGAAATTGCCAGCAACACAGCCAGGCCGATCAGTGATCTGAGATCTACCAAGGCCTATCGCAAGCAGATGGCCGGAGTCCTGCTCAGCAGAGCCCTGAACAAACTTATCCAGAGCGCATAGCCATCCCCCTCCAAAAAAAGAGACCCTTTTAAAAACATCTCCACAAACTCAAACGAAGGCACTGCAAACGCAGTGCCTTTTTCGCACATTTATTATCAATAAAACAGAAATCAACCGCGAATGTGCATTTTTTACACAAAGTGCTTATCGATGAGCAAACGAATACTAATGATGTTCATGTGAGCAGCTGGGCAGTATGCCGAGAGCGCATATCACTTTTCTATTCACTCTGGGATCAGAAAATGCCGATAATAATTGTGGGGGGATATCAAAATCAGCAAACCCACCATAATAGCCGCGCTTAATGCGTTTTTCGCTTCGGTCTTCCGGCAGAAAATTTTCTGCCGGTCTTTTGGCATCTAACTTGCTTATAATTTCCTCAAGGATAACGCAATGAATAATTCTGCAAAATTGATGATCCTGGCGATAATGCTGCTGATGGCAGTACAATCAGCTGCTGTAACCTCAACAGAGCTGTACAACGACGGCACCAGGGCATTTAATAACGCGAGATGGCAGGAAGCCGAAGAAGTTCTTACCCGCTTCATCGATACCTGGCCCGATCATCTGCTGCGACCACAGGCTCTCTATTATAAGGCCATCGCTTCGACCAGAAACGTAACCGGCCGTATAAACTCAAGCCTGGCCAGCAGCGCCGAACAATGGAAAAGCGAACTTGCACAGCTTAAAAATGACCTTCCCGGCAAGGATCTCAGCGAACTACAGGTCGCCATTGATATTGCCAACCGCCACAACGAACAACCCTCATGGCAGGCATTAAGTGATCTCAAGCCAGTCAACCTCAAACACTACCTACAGAGAGGCTGGCACCCTGACTCTGCAGCCGAACCTATGGCAGCGCTCTCCTGGAGCAATGACTGGTTAAAAAAACACACCTCCACCTTGGACCCTGATCTGGAGAGCCGAATACAGCTGATAAGAGCTCGGGCTTTCTGGCAACTGTTACTTTCCCCCTTGTCACTTAATGCAAATTCCGATATACTCAAGACATGGGGATGTTGGCCCGTACACAACCAGCTTGAAAAATCACTAAATCGTGGGTTCTCAACTGGAAGTGCCGAAATAAAGAGACATATTGCATTGTTGGGGTATCACTTCGACTTTTTCAGGGAAAGAGGCGTTACTGGCACCAGCTCTGCCACCTCTAAAAGCCGTTGGTATTCCTATCTTTCAGAGCGCGGAATCAACCTGCAGGAGGCCTGGTGCCCGAGATGAAAGGTAACCTGTTTACATATATCAAGATAGGAGTCGTTATCTCATTGCTTCTGGCATTGGGATACATGATCTCCGAAGTGCCAGGCTCGACGGCTATAGACTTTTCGAGCGTCAGGCGCAATCTTGGCAGCACAGCAGCGCGCACCCCTGAACCGATGATAGAAGACGAAATTGCCAGTGGCCCAGAAGCGCTCGCGGCAATTCAAGCCCGCACCAAGTATGTAAATGAGGGTCGGGCGAGGCAGTATGTTGAGTCAGCAACTACCGACTATTATCAGGGCAGCTACGAAGAAGCTCTTCGCCGCCTTGAACGCGCCAGAATCTATGATCCCAGCAACTACAGCATTTTTAAGCTGAGTGGCCAGATCTTTTTTGAAAAGAACAAGTTTCGCAAGGCATTCAACGACTGGGAACGTGCTAACCAGCTTCCCAACGATGACCGCACAATTTCACGAGACCTCGATGTTCTGCGTCGTCTTATTCGCTACAGCCGCACCGAAATGGACCGCCTGCAGCGAACAGTAAACAAAGAGCCAGACAATCGAGTTGCACGCGCCAGACTCAAAGAATTAGAAGAGCAGATGCGCGACTAAAATCGGGTACACAATCTGCGCTTTTCAGCCGATATGTACAGCGATGTCACCAGCAAAACAAAGTCCGATCGAAAAAATTGCCGACTGGTCGTGCAGCAGCACAGGCTTTTACAGCGATGACCCGTTCTACCGGGCCAATATTCCTGAGCAACTTCTTCATTCCGAGCTGTTTCCTCTGATTGCCAATAGAGCGCTGTTCAGACAATTCTGCGTAAAGAACCAGATTGCGCAGCCAGCATTTGTCTCTGAACAGCAGTTTGACAAAGTTGCAGCCTGGGCAGTTAAGCGAAACCAGTTTCCACTGGCCATAAAATCGGCGACAAACGGCAGTGATGCGCATTATTGCTATGTTTTAAAGGCGTTCCGTGAACTGCCTGAATTTTACGAAGCCATCACCAGCGCCTGCGCCGGGCCGGTAGTGCTTGAAGAATTCATCAATGCCAAAAGTCGCCTCGAGATCACCTTTGTCGCCGGACTGCCCCGCATCATCTCGCAGTTCAGCCTTGAAAAATCAATGAAGATGCGCCCGACATGGCGGGTTTTCCCGATCCGGCCACCAGAAGCTCTGGTAGACGATCTTTGCGCTATTGCTCGCAAGTTTCCCGGTCTTGCCGGCATAAAAGAAGCACCAGTACGCTTTTCTTTTGTCCTGCATAACGCCAGGCCGATGCTGATTTCGATCAATACCGGACTGAACCGGCCGGAATATCACCCGGACTGGAGCCAGGCGGCAGGCATCACCAACATATTCAATCCCGCGGGTGGCGTGGGCGGTCGAACGCTCTGCAAACTGCTGATTTATTACGATGTAAGCGGATTCTCCGCAGATGAACTGCAAGCATACGCCGGCAGCGATCTGGTAAAAATTGCCTCAACTGAAGAGCAGATCATGGTTCTGCTGAGGTCGACCGATGCAAAAACTCTTCTTGCACGCGCAGAAACCATAGACACTTTTTTCAAGCACCGCAAAGACAGCACCTACGAACCACCGGCGCCAGAAGGTGAGTAAAACCAGCTAAAATTTGCTGCGGTAACCGCGCCAGACGTCGTAGAACAGCTTGTTACCCTGAAAATGCGGGCAATATTTGTAGAACGAGTAGGTTGCGGCATTTTTGACGCGAACCTGTTTGCCGTCTATAGTCATGACCACCTGCTCGCCGCGGTCAAGCCGGGCTTTGGCGTCGTTGTAATGGCGGCGATAGGTCTGAGCGGCGTATTCAACCTGCTTTTCGAAACCCTTGAATTTCTGGTTCCAGTTGCCGGAATCATAGCAACCGACACCAAGAGCCCAATCAAGTTTGTGCTGCGTAGCGGTAGACTTTGAGATCAACCCCTGCTCGCATTGCAGACGTGTAAGTATAACCTGCGGGTTTATGCCATGCTTTTTGGCCGCGTCATAAATCATCTGCGCCGGCGACGAACCGCGATAAGGCTGCGCAAGCACCGAATTTTTCGACGCAAGAAACTTCTGAATGTCGGCAACGCTCATGGTGCCGCTGTTGGTAAGCGCGCGATCAGATATAACGTAATCCTGTTGAAACTTTTCCTGCCAGGATTCATCGCCGGGCGGCGCTATTTCAGCATTACCCGCAGCCGAGCTCGAAGACGGTGTAGCGGCAGATGGCTTGTTTACGCTTGAATCAGCAGCGGCAGTCAAGCCACGCGGCAGCACTATCAGCTGCCCCGGAAAAATGAGGTTTGGAGTAGCAGCAATGCTGGTAGCCTGGTATTTTATGATATGCTGCCACATACCGCTGTTGCCATAGTATTTTTCACAGATTTTAGAAAGCGAATCACCGGCTTTAACGCGATAATAATCCATGCCGGTAATACCGTCGGCAGAGGCTGACGTAGCCTGCGCCGATGCTGATTCCTGAATGGCACTGTCAGACGGGCCCTTGCCACCAGCACTGCCAGATGGCGACGCACTCCCTGAGGTGCCTATCGCGACTTCGCCACCAGAAAAAGGCGAAGCGGCGGCGTTAAAAATCGGTGATGATGGCACAGGAGCATTACGGGCCGCCTCGAATTCTGTCATGTCCATTTCGGAAACGCCGGGAGTGTTGCGAAAAATTTCGATCTCAAGATGCTTCTTGGCATCACGCAAGGCGTCACCATATTTTTTTATATCGCTGCGCCCAAGACCTACAGCCTGCTGATAGTCGCGGTATGCTTTCTGGTAGTCTTCAAAAGCTTTTTCAACATTGGCCGGCGAGCTTGGGCCACGGGCAGCAGAAAAAGGCTGTTTTTCTTCGTCTTTACGGGCTATCTCGCTGCTGACAACCAGTGCAGCCGCGCCAAGGGCTATCCCTACGGCCATGGTCAGCATGAAACCGATGACACCCCTTCGGTTAAGCGTAAGCATTGCTAATGTCTCCCGGTATGTTTTCGCGCAACAGGCGCTCAGTACCTTTTTTAATGATAACAGAAAATCTGCCTTGTTTTCAGGTATACGAAATTTTGTTGTAAAAGTTTTAAATACCCCGCAATTGCTCTGCTGACAATATTAAGAAACTTGCTGCCAACCTCACCGACATGATTGCAGCAGAGATTTAGTGGCAGCTGCGAATATTTTTTGCTATTTCCAGCCTGTTTTATGATAAATTTGCAGAAATTACCCTTGAATCAAATGAAACAATGACAAGCAAAACAGCCTCTGAAAAAACTTCGATTTTTGTTGGCGTTGCCTTTGTTCTTATAGCCAGCATAATAGGCACCGGTGGTATTCTCTGGAAAAGTTTCGTTGAATACACCGGCAACAACTCAAACCTTCCTGACGTTTTTTCTGCAATTACTGACCAGGCACCTTATAGCCCTTCAAGCGATCCCAACAACCGCGATGAAATCATATTTTCATTCACTGTGCCACGCGGCGACCTCATCAAGTTTCTTGAGGTGATGCAGCCCAACCTCGACGCGATTGTCGAAAAGACAGGCAAAACCGCCAAAATCGATATATCTTCCAGCGAAAACGAAATTGTCAGCAAGGTCGAGCGCCGGCTTGTTGATTTTGGCAGCATTTCGATCATGGGTTATCTGACCACACGAAAGAAGAGCGAGATAGCTGCCGTTCTTGAGCGCTACAGCGACCCGCCAAAGCGCACTTATTTTGTGGTGCGAGCCAACGACGCGGCGCGCAAGCTCACTGATATCAGAGATTACCGTATCGCCTACCGCAGCAATGACTCGCTTACCGGCTATCAGATACCTCTGCGCGAGCTGAGAGTCAACGGCATAGACCACGCCAACTGGTTTAAACAGGAACTTTATTCAGAGAACTACAGCGACTCGATTCTCGGCCTGCTGAATGATCAGTATGACTGCATCATAATTTCGAGCAATTTTTTCCTCGAACAGCCC
Organism: Candidatus Riflebacteria bacterium HGW-Riflebacteria-1; assembly: GCA_002839445.1. Lineage (GTDB taxonomy): Bacteria > Muiribacteriota > Ozemobacteria > Ozemobacterales > Ozemobacteraceae > Rifleibacterium. The sequence continues at coordinate 391,050 of PGYB01000002.1, read as the reverse complement.
GAATCAGTGCGCAAAGGCATGCGGGTAATCCATGAAAGCCATGAAATGCCGGGCGGCGTTTATCTGACATCTGCAAAAACTCGCAGCCCTTACGAACAGATCGTTGTGGGAAATTTTATGAAGATGTCTGAGCTTGTTAAAGAGAATGAGATGTTCTCGGGTATGTTCAAAACCCGACGGCCAGACGAACAGACCCACGCCATGCTTGAACGGGAGTATCTGAGTGGCAACTGACAGCGCAACCTATGCCAATTCGTTCAGCATCGGCTTTCGCCAGAAGATTGCTGTAACCTTTACCCTGCTGATCACCTTTATAATGCTGATTTCGGTGTATCTGGTCACTTTGCAGATCAAGCAGACAAGCCTGCAACGTGCCGAACAGACCGGCAGCATGTTTGGCAGAATGATCGCGCTGAGCATGGGTGAAGACATTGTGCGCGGCAATTTTCAGGGCATTGACTACGCGCTGAATGAGTTTACCAGGCATGACCGCGTCGAATACTGCCTGATCCTCGACAATCTTGGCCGCATCATTTCGAGCACCAAGCCAGGCATGCATGGCAAATACTTTACTGACGGCTGGTCACGCAGCGCTATTTTCTCTTCGACTCTTTCCATCAGAAGAGCGGTCGACAATCTGCGCCCGGTTTATGACATTTCGGTGCCGATAATCATTGGCGGCAAACGTCACGGCTCAATCAGAGCAGGATTCACTATTGACGAAGAATACGAAAGCATTCGCAGTCTGCTGATTTACAACCTGACGCTGGGTGCAATTCTGATTATTATCGGAATTCTCATCGCCTATGGCATTTCGGCGACACTGCTGGCACCGCTGAACGCGCTTCTGCAATCGGTAGAATCGATCAGCCGCGGCGATTACAAGCAGAAAACCATGGTCAAAAGCGCTGATGAATTCGGCGCGCTGGCCCTGTCGTTTAACCGCCTCTCGTCGATCCTGAGCAATCGCGAAACGACGAGCAACTATATCACTAAAAAGATTCTCGACAGCGATCCCGAACTTGCCGATCGCCATTTCAGCGGCAAAACCTTTAAAGCCATGGTTTTGCATCTTGAGCTGAACAAATTTAACCTGTTCATTGAGCGTAATTCGCCTTCTGAAGCGGTTGATACCCTCAACAGTTTCTTTGAGCAGACCGCCGAGCTTGTCGCCGAGGCCGGTGGCATCATCGACCGTTTTGGCGACGGTTTCATGACCGCCATTTTTCCGGTCGGAAAGTCTGACCATTGGCCGGCAGCCCTGAGAGCCGGGTTTGCTGCTCTTTCCGCCCGCAATAACATCAACCTGTTCAACTACCATCAGGCAAAACTTGGGCTTGAAGAAGTGTATTTAAAAACCGGCATAACCAGCGGCAAACTTATCATCGGCCATATTGGCAGTCGAAAACGTTCTGATTTCAGCGCCATAGGCGGCAGCATTGCAACGGCACACGCCAACGCCGAGCTGTCAGGCCGCAACAATGGTTTCACGCCAGTTGCCGACCTGGCCTTTGCAACTGCTGCCCGCGATTACCTTTTGTTTAAGGGCCTTGGCCAGGACAACGATGACGATGAGAAAAATTTTCTGCTGACCGGATTTGTGAATTTCTCATACTTCAAGGAGCGACTGCAATCAGCCTCAGCGCACGGCAGCTTTGCTATCATATCGGCGTTCGGCCTCACCGAGACCGCAGAAGGCTTTGAATTTCTTAAGTCAGCCATAGAAAATGAAAACTGTGAATATCGAAACGATGCGATCAGAGCTCTGGCCCCGTTCGTCTTTCGCCAGAACCAGGAAGTTAAAAGATATCTCGGCGGACTGATCAAAAACCACCCTGACCCGCAGACGCAATCTCTGTGCATCTCAATACTGGCGCTGTGCCGTGACGGCGAGCTGGCATCGTTGTTTGTCGATTTGCTCGCGCATGAGAACGACAGAGTGCGGGCCAATGCTCTTGAAGCCTGTATTCCACTTGATTTTGCCGGAAAACGTGAAATTTTCAAAAAAATGGTGGCAGACACTGCCCCCAGAGTATGTGCCAACGCGCTATTGGGCTTGTGGCTTGCTGATGACCAGCAGACTCTCGCCTGCCTTTACGGGCTGCTGAAATCTGACAACACTAAGATGCGCGCCTCATCGGCATACGCGATCTCTTTTCTCGCGCGGGCGCGCAAGTTCAGGCGGCTTTTTCCCGCTTATAGTGAGCAAGCGGGCCTGATCGTGCTGCCTGTCGTCGAAAACATTTTGAAGCGCCTCAAGCTGATGCTCGAAAGCAGTGAAGATTCTGAGCGACTGCAGTCGCTGCGCGCCATCGGCAGCATTGGCGGCACTGATTACCGCGAGCAGATCGACAAGCTTCTCGAAGTCGAGACTGACCCCGAAATCATCAATCTCGCGCAAACCATCATGCAGGACTGGGATCGCCTGCTCCGCCCCGGAAAAGAATAACAAGACCGCATCATCTTCTTGTTTCTCAGTCCGCGTTCCTACTGTTTCACCATGTTGCGACTGGTTGCAGCGAACAGCTTTTCGCCAACAAAAATACCGACGGCAGCAGTAAAAAATTGTATTGCCATCACCGGTATGAACAGCCATTTAACGGCTTCGTCGAGCTGCATGAATGATACTATCGCACTGCCGGCGCTCCAGATGATAAAAGCCTTGGCGGCAGCAGGTATAAGATAGCGGGCAAGCGCGTGCCGGTTACGCAAAAGGAAGCAACAGCTCAGCATCAGCAGGTTTCCGGCCATGATCACCGGCATTACCGGGTAGAGCGGAGCCGGCAGATGACCTGAGATAATGCCGCCGAGCGGGCTGAGGATGCCGAGCATAAGCGCAAAGCGCGGCCCAAGCTGCAGCAGAACAAACAGTAGAATGGCATTGACCAGTGTGCCGGTTACCGGATTCGGCAACCCCACCAGTTGCACCGCCAGCAGCACCGCGAGGAAAATGCCCGCCTGGCTGAGCTGCGCGAGCTGACTGCTGCCTCTGAACTGTGTTGCTTGTTCGTTTTGCATAGGAGGCAAGTCTAGCACAACAAAGGCAACGGGTAAACCTGCTCAAACTTCAGCGATTCAGGGTGGGTTGATTTATCTTGAGAAATTAGCTACAATGAGAGTAGGTTAATTTTCTGTCGCTGTTATTTTTATCACAACACAATTGGAAACAGCCATGTACACCATTCAGACCACAGGCAGAATCTGGCGCAGTGACTTTCATGTCTCACGAATGCGCAGACCGGGCAACTTCTGACGACTGAAGAAGATAACGCCTCACCCCAATATCTCATGAAAAGCGCGACGGCATGCTTATGCCAGTAGACTGATCTGCTACGCCTTTCCGGCACATCAAGCGGCAACGTGCCACAAATAAATTAACAAAAGAGACTCAGAATGAAACAGACAAATTTTCGCTCAAATTTTAAAAGTATCATGCTCCTTATGTTGGGCTCAGCTATCAGCGCTCTGGCCGTCAAAGGCATTCTCGTACCAAAGCAGTTTTTGTCTGGCGGACTCACCGGCGTGACCCTTTTCATCAATCGCCTGGTTCCGGCGGCGCACATTTCCTGGCTTTATCTTGCCTTCAATATTCCGCTCTTCATATTCGGTTATCGACAGCTTGGCAAACGCTTTTTCATACTTTCTCTCATCGGAACCGCCTTTTACACAGCAGCAATCGAACTGATTGACTACCGGATCGCAGTTAACGACATGATGCTCTCGGCTATTCTGGCCGGTCTGATCAACGGTATCGGCTCCGGCATGATTCTTCGTTCAAAGGGGTCAGCCGGCGGCACAGATATTCTGTCGGTGCTTCTGGCCAGCCGCTACGGCATCAAGCTCGGCACCACCATTCTCGCGTTCAACATATTTGTTCTGACTGGCGCTGCACTAATGTTCAGCCTAGACGAAGCACTGTTCACCCTTGTCTACATGTTTGTCTCTTCAAAGATGATCGATCTCGCTATCTACGGCCTGTCACAGCGCAAAGCTGTCACCATCGTTTCCGAGCAATGGAAAGAGATAAACCAGGCCATTCTTGATGAGATGCAGCGCGGGACTACGCTTATTGCAGCCAGCGGCGGATTTTCACAGCAGTCAGTTAACATGATCTATACTGTTGTTTCGAGGCGCGAAGTAAATCAGCTCAAAGAAATCGTTCTCAAGGAAGACCCGCAGGCCTTTCTGGTCGTAAATGAGACGAGCGAGGTAATCGGTTATCGCATCGGCAACCAGCCGCAATGGTAAAAAACAGGAGAATTATCATGAACAACATTCGCCCCGATCTCAAATGGATTTTCAACCAGAACAGAAAACCTGACCTGACTCTTTGCCAGCAGCTGTTTTCGCCGGAAGTCGCGCGCAAGGCAAGACGTTTTCATCGGCAAATTCCTGGTTTCAAGATGTCTCCGTTGCTGGCGATGCCGAACCTGGCGCAGATGTTCGGTGTCGGCGGTATCTGGGTAAAAAACGAATCGATGCGGCTGCAGCTGAACTCGTTCAAAGTGCTGGGCGGATCTTACGCGGTCTATCGCTACCTCAAGCGACTGCTCAACGCTGACGAAGAGCTGACCTACGCCGAACTGACGTCAGCCGAGGTCAAACAGAAACTCGGCAAAATCACCTTTGCAACCGCCACAGACGGCAACCATGGGCGTGGTATCGCCTGGGCTGCGCAGAAACTCGGACATGACTGCGTCGTCTACGTGCATGCCGAAACCTCTAAACCCCGCATTGACGCGATCAGAAGTTATGGCGCAACGGTCAAAACCATTGCCGGCAACTATGACGATGCCGTGCGCCAGATTGTTGTCGACGCGAAAGACAATGGCTGGGCAGTAATTTCTGACACCTCCTGGGATGGTTATACCGAGATTCCAACCTGGATAATGCAGGGCTACACGACCATGATGGCCGAGATACAGGAACAGTTTGCCGGGCAGGGCATAACCCGCCCGACGCATGTTTTTGTACAGGCGGGTGTCGGAGCACTGGCCGCATCGGTTATCGGCTATTATCACGCGCTGTTTCCTGGCGATGCGCCGCGATGTATTGTTGTTGAGCCTGAAGCCGCTGACTGCCTGTACCGCTCGATGGTCGTTGGCGACGGGAATCCGCACCGTATAGATGGCGAGCTCGACACGATAATGGCTGGCCTCGCCTGCGGTGAACCAAGCCCGGTGGCCTGGCAGATTCTCAAAGAAACAGCATGCTGTTTCGTCACCTGCCCCGACTACGTTGCAGCCAAAGGCATGCGAATTTACGGCACCCCTCTGGACGGCGACCCTTTCATCGTCTCAGGCGAATCTGGCGCGGTAACGCTTGGCGCCATGGTCTCAATTCTGCGCGAGAACTGTGTCTGCGAACTCCGTGATCATCTGCGCATCAACCAGGATTCGCAGATTCTGTTCATCAACACCGAAGGAAACACCGACCCGGTGCATTTCCGCCAGATAATCTGGGAAGGGGCAAACCCGGTTCCCCGCGAGTACTGGACCGATTCTGCCAGCTGACGCAGCTATTTGTCATAAAAGCCATAAGCAGTTGACACTTATGGCTCATTTTTAAACCAGATCTGCTAACCAGGCAACCGCAATAAACCTGGGAATTCTGCTGACCAGGCTGGCAAGAATTACTTTAGCGAGTGGCATTTTGTAAATACCACCAATCCAGCAAACAGCTGAATATGGTACTGGGGAAACTCCTGCCACAAAGATCGCGAGAGAACCATGGTCGCGAAACAGATCGCGCCCGACCCGTAAGAGCCTGGAACCGAAAAACCGTCTGAAACGCCACGGTCCGAACATTTTCCCCAGCAAATACCCCGTTGTGCCACCAACGGCACTGGCAATGCCGGCGATAATGGATGTTTTCCAGATGTTTGCGCCACCAAACGCTGTCCCGAAAACAACGACATCGGGGGGAACGGGTTGGATAACCGCATCAGCGAGCCAGCAGAAAACAAAGAGTGCCGGGTAACCATAATTCTCGACCGACTCTTTGGCAAAAATCTTTATTGGAGCGCGGTAGAAATAGAACATGATAAACACCCCAACCAGCAAGAGAAAGGCTGACAGCGAGGCTAATCGCGCGGCTCCTTTTCTTGCATTCACTGAAGTATTACCAGAGGCTGGCTTTTTATTGTCATAAACAACAGTGTCTTGCTCAAAATAGCTGCAGACTTGCATTACAGGTATTTTTAGCATGAAAACGCCGAATAAGCAAACGTTCGTCAGGCCTCTTCCAAGCAATTTCATCAGCTTCCTTTCAAGAAGTGCAATTTGACATTCGAAATACCTGCAAAATTCGGCTTTACTGAGATTGCTTCGCTTCGCTCGCAATGACAAAACCCCTTACAGGTCTGTCATTGCGAGGAACAGAGTGTAACTGCAATCGAACGCCGGTCTAAGGTCGGAGATCTCCCGTATCATCGCGAAAACCTCGCGCCAGGTAACGGCGCATGAAACAGATCTGTGCCGGCAGCAGAACAATATCGCAGAGCAGCGCAACCACAATGGTAAACGACAGCAGCAGACCGAAGTAAACGATCGACTTTATGCTGGCAAACACCATGAAAAGAAAGCCCAGCGAATAAATCAGCGAGGTCGAAACCATTGCCGGGCCGGCTTCTTCAATACCGTTGATGATAGCTTCAGTTGGCGTAAGATTGGAGCGCGAGGGGTCATACAGCTGATACAGGCTGTGAATGGTATCATCGACGACGATTCCGAGGGCAATAGCCGCAATGGTTACTGTGGCGATATCAAGTCTGATCCCGGTCAATCCCATAACTCCAAGAGTCATCAGAATCGGAAAAACATTAGGCAAGATTACCAGCACCATTGCGTCAACGCGTCTGAACAGAATGGCGATAGCCCCAAATACAAAGACGAAAGCCAGCGCGAAGCTCGAAATCTGACTCCAGGTGACATAGCTGATTATGCGCGCATAAAGAGGAACATAGCCGCCGAATTTCCAGCTTATACCGGTGCCGTCGAAGTTTTTATGCAGAATCTCCTTTGCCTTTTCTTCGAAATCACGCAGGGCGGCAGCGCTGAGCATCGGCACGCGTATAGTCAGGCGCGCTTCCGTGTAATCAGGTTTGTCGGTCATGTATTCAAGGTCGTTATCAGAGTCTGACTCGTATTGCATCATGAGCTGCGCAATCTTGTCGTCGCTGTCAGGAACCACGTAAGTCGCTTCGGTGCCATCGCTCCACACCTGATTGAGCTTCTTGAACACATCTACTATTGAGGCCGGCTTTTCGAAACCTGTTGCGGCATCGAGATCAGCATGGGTTTTCTGTAGCCGCTGCATAAAGTCTACGGTTAGAATACCGCCGCGTTTGCCGGTCAGCAGCCTTACTTCAAGTGGAAGGTAGTTGCCGTATAGCGCTTCTACCTGATCGCTGTCGAGCCTGACCTGATTTTTTTCATGCAGAAAGCCCATCGAGTAAGTATCGACGTTAAGCTGTGTAATACCGTAAACGCCAAGCGCGGCGGCCAGGGCAAACAGCACGAGGATCTGGCGATACCAGGCAGGAACCCGTTTAACTACCCAGTTGATCTGTGATTCAAGCGGACGTTTGATCTGAATTTCTTCTTTCAGCTCGCCGTGGCCGAGTACATATGCTGAAACAATCATGGAGATCAGATATTCAGTTATGCTGGCAAAACCGGCAAACCAGCCAAAAATACGCAGAACAGACAGCGAACTCGCAGTTAACGCAAAAAAGCCGCAGGTATTGGTCAACGAAGTGAAGAGGCATGGCGACAATGTCTGGTAAAAAACATCAGCCAGTCCCTCTTCAAGATTCTTGTGGATTTTCCCTGAATTGAAACAGTAGTTGTTGTAGACGTAGGCGACGTCGGATACTGACAAAATCATCATCAGCGTTGGCAGAACAATGGTGACCATATTGAAGTTCTGGTCAAACAGCCCATAAAAGCCAAGAAAGCTCAGTCCGCTGAACAACATGGCGCCAAGTGCCATGAGCAGAAACATCCATGAACGATAGAGCGCGAAGATGAGCACCGCAATGACGGTAAAGGCTACCGCGTTAAACACTACACCATCCTGAATGCTGAGACGGTTTAGTTCGTCGTACATCACACCCATTCCGGCGAGACGATATTCGAATCCGGCCAGTTTTTTGCGAACCGATTCAATAATCAATGGGCGTCGCACATCCATATCAGCGCTTGCAACCGGTTCGGCAATGATTATAGCCCAGGTTGAACTGGCATTCTGCAAAATTCTGCGTTTGAACGGGTCATCCATAAAACGCGCTTCTATCTGTGCAGCAGCGCTTTCGGTTTCCACTGTTCCAGACATCAGATCTTCGATGACAAGTTCATCATTCTGCAAACCGATGTAGGGCGACAAACCAACACTGAGCACGCGTCGAAAATTGGCAGTATCTTCTTCAATTGCTCTGGAAGCCTTGTAAACAGCGCTCAGCATCGCCGGCGAGAACATTCCGTCGCGGCGACAGTCGATCATCGCGAGAATGATTTCGTCATTGCCGTATTTAGCCTTGAACTCCTTATAGGTGGCCAGTGTCGGGTCGTCTTCGAGAAACCAGAGTTCAAGACTGTTGTCGAGATTGATGTTGCGCGCAAAATAAAGTCCGCCGACACAGAGTATCAGCAGAAGCAGTGCCAGAATACGCCGATACCTTACTAGTAGAATGGCGGCAGCGCGGAACTGACTGTCGGCAAAGCGTTTTCGTGGTTTCAGGGAAACGGTGTCATGCTGTTCGTTCATATTTGAAGTGCCCTCGCTGTTCCCGCAGAATCTTTAAGTCAGACGGGATCTCCTGCATCGATCTTGCCGGTAATTTTTGCAGCACTGGTTCAAATCGGCGGGCTACTCTTCTGGTCTGTCCTGCCGTGTGGTCATTTCGTAAAGAACCGGGCTGGCAATAAAAATCGAAGAATATGTACCAACGATACAACCGATGGTAAGAGTGGTTGCAAATCCCTTGATCGAAGCGCCGCCGATAATCAACAGAGAAAACAATGCCAGCAATGTTGTGATAGATGTATTAAGGGTTCGGCCAAGCGTCTGATTGATCGAACTGTCGACAACCTTCGCGAAATTGCTTTCTTTGCTTATCTTACGATTTTCCCTGATGCGGTCGAGAACAACGATCGAATCGTTTACCGAATAACCAAGCAACGTCAAGATAGCTGCCAGAACAGTGATGTCGAATTCAAGACCGAGAAAAGACACGGCGCCGAGAACCACTATCAGGTCATGTACCAGGGCGATGATAGCTCCCGAAGCAGACTGGAGTTCAAAACGCCAGGCGAGATACACTAGAATTCCGATGACAGAGAGAAGTGCGGCCTGTATGCCCTGCTTTTTCAGCTCCTCGCCCATGGTTGGACCAATGTTCGACACTTCAAGAGCCTCATCAGAGAATGGGGCAAGACGCTTCAGATCTGACAGAATGCGATCATGAACTTCGGCATTATCCGCGGTGTCCAGTGGTGGCGCCGGGTATTGAATGATAAATTCACGATTTTGGCCGCCAGAAACCGACTGAACGATAATCTGGTCAGAAGTAAAATACAGTTTGCGCTCATTTTCTATCTGCTTGAAGACTTCTCTGACCTTGTTCTCGTCAGATTCGTCAACGAAACGAACATGCATAATGCTGCCGCCTTTGAAGTCAATTCCGTAATTGAGGCCCCTAATTGCCAGCAGCAAAATAGAAACCATAATCAGTGATATAGAAAGCCCATAAAATGTGAATCTGTTTCGCATGAACTGAAAATTCATATTGTTTCCTTTTCTTAATTAAATGCTGAGGGTGCGTGCCTGTTCACCCTTGGAATAGAGATCTAAAACGAGTTTTACACAGACAATTGCTGTGAAGACATTGGCAATCAGACCGATGCCAAGAGTGGTGGCAAATCCGCGTATGGGCCCGGAACCAAGCATATAGAGAATCACCACGGTAAGCAGTGTGGTCAAATTTGAGTCGATGATACAGGAAAAAGCGCGATCAAACCCCGCGTCTATTGCAGAGCGCACAGTTTTGCCGGAACGCAGTTCTTCCTTGATGCGCTCAAAGATGATGACATTGGCGTCTACTGCCATACCCACCGTTAAAATCAGACCGGCAATACCAGGCAGAGTCAGAGTGCCACCAAAAAACACCAGAACGGCAAAGATGATCAGAGTGTTGAAGAGAACGGCCAGATCAGCAAGTATTCCACAGAACTTGTAGAAAAATGCCATAAACAGCAGAACCAGCAAAGTGCCGATAATTCCTGCGCTCCAGCCAGCCTTTATAGATTCCTGGCCGAGAGTCGGACCCACCACTCTGCTTTCGAGAGCTATCAGACTGGCTGGAAGCGCACCTGCCCGCAGCACGATTGCGAGGTTCTGGGCTTCCTCAAGAGCGAAACCGCCGGTGATCTGCGCGACACCGCCGGTAATTCTTGATTGAATAGCCGGGGCGCTGTGAATTTTGTTGTCGAGAACGATCGCAAGCTGCTCGCCAATATGAGAACCGGTAACCTGAGCAAACCTGGCAGCACCTTCGGCGTTGAATTCGAGATGAACAATCGGAGCACCCATTTCGTCGAACGATGCCCTGGCGAATTTCAGATCCCGGCCAGTAACTTCTGGTTTGCGCACAAGCTTGAACCATATAGCCTGTTGTCGGCTAGAAGCGGGTTGCATCAAAACGATTTCGTTTTCAGCGCTGATCGGCTCAAGCTGTTCAGCGGTCAAAGCCTGGTCTATAACCATGTGAAACTGCAGCATGGCAGTGTTCTGGATCAGCTGCCGGACTCTTTCCGGATCTTTTACACCGGGAAGCTGAATTCTGATGCGGTTGCCATCCTGGGCCTTGATGCTGGGCTCAGCAATGCCGAACATATCGATACGATTTCTTATTATTTCGACCGATCGGTTCACGGCATCGGTAACGCTGTCATTTTCCTGAATCGAGTCGAGGTCGACCTGATATACAAGGTCGATGCCACCCTTGAGATCGAGGCCAAGTGTGATTTTAGATCTCGGAAAAATCGAGGTTATGGCGAGAGGCAGTTTTGAATAAAGCCTGGCAGTATCGAGAAGCGACTGAACCTCTTCTTTGGTCTTTCCAGCGACTCGCAGAGAGACACTACCGCCGGCATAGTCATGATTGAAAACGCGGGCTTCGATACCCATGTCGACGAAAGCCTTTCTGGCTGCGTCAACGACGTTGTTAAGAACGTCTTCAGGGCGGGCGGGGTTTTTAGCGAGATGGAAGATCTCTGCCATACGGTCAACCTGAAACTTGATCAAAGCTGATGCGCCATCATCGCCGCTGGAAAACTCGAGCAGTCGTTGAGGAACCGCGCGCTGTTCTGCCGGCAAAATGACTCCGAACGCATGCTCCCATATGCTTGTAGAGGGCAGAGTGTAGAATAGCGAAAACAGTAACACCGCCAATACTACAATGATTTTGACACTAAATTTGCTCTTCATTATATGCTCCGTTGGGTTTGCATTAAATACAGGAACAGGGTTGTGCATTTGCTGTTCAGAGCAGTGTCAGTGAGGCAAAGATTCAGATTTTACCGCCAAATACCGTAGCTATGTATAGAACATCAGCATGACGGAACTTTATAGCGATCAAGCAACTTTGCGGTCATGGTGACCTCAGTTGCATATTCCTTTAAACCAGACTGAACAATGCTTTTACCCTGGTAAAAACTTCCATGGATAAATAGTCTTACTGGTTCAAAAAGAAATCAGCCGTCGCTACGAGGCATTTGCGAAACAACAAAGCCCCAATCTTCAGGACGAATAGGAAATGACATTCTCCTGTTTTGTCCGGGGGACGATGCGGTCCAGGAAACTAGAGAAACAGTCCCCAGAGGGTTCCGCAAAGAATATAGCGAGTGGTAGCATGGTCTGATGTTAGACGATGATATTCTGGTAAAGCCGTTAGCGGCTTTAAGATTGGCAATGTCATGCAAAGCGGTCTGCTCTCTGATAAAGCCACCATTCTGGCCTTCACGAAAGCGAGTCAACTCTGCATCTGTCAGAAAAAAGCTCTGACAAAGAAAGGCAATAAGCAATAAATATAGTAATATCCGACGCATTTGATAACCATATCATACCGTTTCCCAAAACGCCAATAAAAGCTCCCAAGCGTATGGGTTCTACCCGAAAGCACTAATTTGATGCGGTTGTCACGTTGACGAGTGCAAAACATTTGACAATGACAGTCTCAGGGGATATATTACCTAACTGTCAATATAGAAAAGAGTTCTGATGGAATGTTGCTCTGAAGGAGATTTGTGTGGACACCCAACTTTTGTTCTGGCTTGCTCCGGCAGGCTCACTGATCGCTCTGATTTTTGCGTATTATTTTTTCGTGACCATGATGAAATCGGATCCTGGCTCTGCAAAGTCCCAGGAAATCGCGGGCTACGTAAAAGAAGGCGCCATGTCGTATCTCTGGTCGCAATACCGGGTAGTTGGCATTTTCTTTGTTGTAGCATTTGCTTTTTTCTCTTTTCTGGCATTTGTCCTCAAGGTCCAAAGCCCCTGGACACCCCTGGCCTTCCTGACCGGTGGTTTCTTCTCGGGTCTTTCCGGTTACCTTGGCATGATCACTGCCACTAACGCCAGCAACCGCACCTGCGCAGCTGCCGCCAAGTCCCTCAACCAGGGTCTGCAGGTAGCATTCCGCAGCGGCGCCGTTATGGGCTTCGTGGTTGTTGGTCTCGGTCTGCTTGACATTTCGATCTGGTGGAAAATCCTTACCTACGTCATGGAACTCAGCGAAACCACTTTTAAAGACAGCATTTTCGCGGTTCATGATTACATGGAAATCACCACCATCATGCTTACCTTCGGCATGGGCGCCAGCTCACAAGCTCTGTTTGCCCGCGTTGGCGGCGGCATCTTCACCAAGGCTGCCGATGTAGGCGCTGACCTCGTTGGTAAAACTGAAGCCGGCATTCCCGAAGACGATCCGCGCAACCCCGCTACCATCGCTGACAACGTTGGCGACAACGTTGGTGACGTAGCCGGTATGGGCGCTGACCTTTATGAATCATACTGCGGTTCAATTCTGGCTACCGCCGCTCTCGGCGCTGCTGCCTTCTCAAGCGGAGACCTGGCGCAGTTCCAGATCAACTCGATTCTTCTGCCGATGGCTATTGCCGGATGCGGCATTGTTTTTTCGCTGATTGGCATCTACTTTGTCAGCACCGATGAAGACGCATCGCAGAAAGAACTGATGGGCGCTCTCAGCCGCGGTATCAATGTTTCGTCAGCTTTAACAGCTATCGGCGCTGCAGTTCTGACCTTCTACATGCTGCCCGAACACATCGGCATTCTTGGCTCGATCATTACCGGCCTGGTTTGCGGTATCATCATCGGCTGGGCAACTGAATACTACACCTCCGGCGACTACCCGCCGACACAGGAAGTAGCGGCACAGGCCACTACCGGCCCGGCAACGGTTATCATCGAAGGTCTTGCCACTGGCATGATGTCGACAGGTATCCCGGTTGTAACCGTTGGTCTCGGCATCATTCTGGCCTACGGCTTTGCCAATGGCTTTGCCGATCCTTCCATGGGCCTGTATGGCATCGGTATCGCTGCCGTTGGTATGCTGTCAACTCTTGGCATCACCCTGGCAACTGACGCTTATGGCCCAATCGCTGACAACGCCGGCGGCAACGCTGAAATGTCAGAAATGGGTCCGGAAGTACGCAAGCGCACCGACGCTCTTGATTCTCTCGGCAACACCACTGCCGCTACCGGTAAAGGCTTTGCCATTGGTTCAGCCGCACTCACCGCCATGGCTCTCCTCGGCGCCTACATTGAAGAACTGCGCCACGGTCTGCTGCGTGTCGCCAAATACAGTGGCTCTCAGCTTGACCAGTATATCTTTTCCGGTCCGGACAAAGCGATTCCGATCGCCAAAGCCACCATGGCCGATTTCATGGCCTACTACAATGTCACCCTGATGAATCCTCTCGTGCTCGTCGGCGTTTTCCTGGGTGCCATGCTGGTATTCGTTTTCTGCGCCATGACGATGAAGGCTGTCGGCCGTGCGGCTCACAGCATGGTCGAAGAAGTCAGACGCCAGTTCAAGGAAATTCCAGGACTGCTCAAGGGCGAAAAAGGCGTTAAAGCAGACTACGCTTCCTGCGTAGCCATTTCAACCAAGGGTGCACAGCGTGAAATGATCGCGCCCAGCCTTCTCGCTATTATCTCCCCGGTCGTCGTTGGTCTGGTTCTTGGTGTCGGCGGGATGATCGGTATGCTCGTCGGCGGTCTGGCCTGCGGCTTCGCGGTTGCCATCATGATGGCTAATGCCGGCGGCGCATGGGATAACGCAAAAAAATACATTGAAGCAGGCAACATGGGCGGTAAAGGCTCAGATAACCATAAAGCCACCGTTGTCGGCGACACTGTTGGCGATCCTTTCAAGGACACTTCCGGACCGTCTCTCAACATTCTTATCAAGCTTATGAGCATGGTAGCAGTTGTCGTCGCCGGTCTTACCGTTTCTTACGCCCCGACGATCCAGTTCTACTTTGGCTTCAACCCCACTGAGATTTCATTCAAAGAAGAATTCAGCAAGCGTCTAAGCGCCAGAGAAGTTACTCTGCCCAGTCTGACCGCAACTCCCGGAACTACAAAAACCAGCGCGATCTTTGAAGATCCGCTCATGGGAACCGAAGACATCATTCTGCCCAACGAAGATGATGCAGCCGCCAGCGTTCAGACTCCAAGCATTCCCGAAGTAAAGCCAGGCGAAGTTAAGCCAACTCAGCCCGACAGCAAACCGGCTGACAGCACAGGTTCCGCTTTTGGCGGACTTGAAGACGAGAAGCCTGCTGACAAACCGGCTGATGGCGGATTCTCCGGCGGTTTTGACTCTATTGATGAAAAACCCGCGGATAAGCCTGCCGATGCTGGCTTCTCCGGTGGATTCGACGCGGTTGACGAGAAACCAGCCGACAAACCGGCTGATCAACCCGCTGCAACCGAAACTCCTGCCGATGTACCGGCTGACGAACCCAAAACCGAACCTGCGACCACAAGTGAAAGTTCTGGCGGTTTCGGAGGTATGTAACCCTCTCTCTTTCTCCCGCTCTTAATCAACCAGCCCACGCAATCTGCGTGGGCTGGTTCTTTTATGCCAGTTCTCGTGCTCGTGCTCGTGCTCGTAATCGTAATCCTAATCGTCATGCACGCAGTCGCAGGATCCAGAACGTATGAAAAGGCATGGATTCTGCGACCTCGCTGCGAGAAGAATGACAAGCACACCTGGGCGCTGTCAGATGATTCGGATCGCGAACTTCGGGCAGACCGGGGCGCAATAACCGCAGAGAATGCAGCTTTCATGATCAATGGCCGGCGTTTTTTCGCCGGGTCGCAAAGCTTGCTGCTGACATGCTTCAACGCAGGCATTGCAATTCTGGCAAAGGCCTGCGTTAATAAACAGGCGGCGTTCCCGCCCGGCAACTTTGCGGGCAAAACCTTCATCAACAGGCTCGTCTTTGACTAGCGCAACATTCATATCTACTTCGTCACTGCTGGTCATGCCGACAACTGCAGAATCAACAACCTGCGATGCAAAAATCCAATGCAATGCGGCGGCGGCATCGTTACGCAAATGCCCGCCACCAAGCGGTTTCATCGCATAAATACCGATACCGCGAGCTCGCGCCCGCTTGAGAATGTCTGTCATCTCTGCCAGTGAAGCATCAAGAATTCCGATGCCATCACGATTATACATCGGGTGCAAAACTTCAATGCCGGCAGTGTTTGCCAGCAGATCAACCGTCAGAGCCGAGTGTGAGCTCGCGCCGATGGCTTTGACAAGTCCGCGTTCACGCGCTTCGCGCAGGTATTGCAGTGCTGCGCTGCGCGCTGCGATATCAGCGGCATCGCGCACGGCATGTAACAAAAACACATCAATATGTGACAGGCCGGTCTGTTTAAGACATTCTTCTACAGCCGCCTGCATGGCCTCACGCGTGCGCGCGGCCGATTTTGACGCGACAACTGGCGCCGGCCCTTTCCATTGGCTGAGGGCAGCGGCGACTTGCGGGTAAGAGCCATACATCTGCGCTGTGTCGATAAGTGTAATGCCCTGCGCGAGTGCATGCAGAATCACTGCTGCGCCATCGGCAAGGCTGAGATCTCTCTGCATGGGGCTCATGGTCAGAGTTCCAATGCCGAGAAGGCTGACTTCGATTGCGGTTTTACCAAGCTGCTGCTTTTTCATGGCCAACTCCAGTAGTTTTCTGGCCATTATAAACCATCCATCCCTGCTGTTGTCGAGCGACAATTTTACATTGCCAATCGGGTTAACATTGTATTAAGCTTTTCAGAATAAGTTTCGTGCAGTTCAGGAGGCCAGCCGTTGTATAAGATAGACTCACAGCGCAACCAGAGGATTCTCGTTCTCAACATTCGTGGTTATTGCGAATCTGAAGCCGGAGAAGAGATTGCCAGGCTGATAGACAAAACATTTGCTGCTGAAAAGCCGGCCGGCGTTATCTTTAATTTCAACGACTGCAAGGTCATAAACAGTGTCTGCATTTCGAGTCTGATTGAAACTATAGAACTGATCGCCTGCGATTATGATACTGCCACCGTCATCTGCGGACTTGATCAGACTAAGGCAACCCTCTTCAAGATGGTCGGCATGCTTGATCTCGCCGAACTCAAGGAAAACATTGAGGGCGCCATGAAGTATCTGGCAGAATAACCTGCAGAGACGGTTAACTTCCGGCTCTCTCGATCTTCAGGTTGCGGCTGACCGGAAAGCACAGACTATAGTAGACAACCCGAACAGAAATTGCGTTTCCTGCCGGCAGAATATTTTTCAGAAATTTTGCTGCCCTGCTATCACCTGCAATAGAAGGCTGCCTGGCATTAGCTGAGGTTGTTTTTGGCAAGAGCTTTGTGCTAGAGTCAGATGTTTTTAATGGAGGAACCGTCATGAGTCTTGCACAACTTGAACGCACACTTAAACTTGACATAAAAGCCGCCCTTGGCTGCACTGAACCAATTACCATTGCCCTTGCCACCTGCAAGGCCCGGCGCCAGGCCGAAGGCAAAGTACGCCATATCAATCTCAAGCTGTCGACTAACCTGTTGAAAAATGCCATGGAAGTGGGCATTCCCGGCACGGGTGGTCAGCGGGGCATTCCTCTTGCTGCGGCGCTTGGCTGCTTTTCGCCGGCAGAAGAACCCGGCATGACCCTTCTCGAAGGAATGAGCGACGATTGGCTGCAGAGAGCCCGCGAATTCGTAGACAGTGATCTTGTCGACATCGAGCTGGTTCCTGATAAACACGGCCTTTTCGTTGAAGCACGTGTCGATGACGACAGCGGCAATTCTGGCACCTGCATTATTCAGGGCAGCCACGAGAACTGCGTATTGCTGGCCAGAAATGGCAAGACAGTTTTCAAGTCTGACAAAGCCGGCGACAATGGCTCTGGCAAGCTTCTCAAAGAGCGTCAGACTCTCGCGGGCAAGTCGTTTACCAACATCTGGAACAATATTCGCGACCTGTCACCAGAACTGCGTCAACACATGCTCAGCGGCATCGAGATGAACCTTAAGGTTGCCGAAGCCGGCATGGGCAAAGACGGCTTTTTAAATATCGGCAACATCTATCGCGATCTTATCAAAGAGGGCTGGCTGGGCAATGACGTTATCAACGAAGCGAAAGCGGTGACTTCAGCGGCAGTCGATGCGCGCATGTCGGGCTGCGATCTACCGGTTATGACTTCGGCTGGCTCTGGAAATCAGGGGCTAACCATCACTCTACCCCTGCATGTTCTGGCCAACCATGTAAAAGCAGATGAAAACAGGCTCAGCGAAGCGCTGGCGATAAGCCATGGCATAACCAGCATTCTCAAACACCATTCTGGCACCCTGTCAGCGATGTGTGGCTGTGTTGTGTGTTCAGGCACCGGCCTGACAGCCGGGGCGACCTATCTGCTCGGCGGCGATCTCGAAATCGCAACAGCAGCGGTCAACAACATGGTCGGCAGCATCACCGGCATAATCTGCGACGGTGCCAAAGTTGGCTGCGCAATTAAGTTGATATGCGCGGTCGACTCGGCTTTCCAGGCGGCAATGATGGCGATGCACGGCCTTAAACTGCCAACCACCAATGGCGTTCTTGGCGAAAATCTCGAATCCAGTCTGGCTAATATCGGCCTGATAGCTGCGCCCGGCATGATCGAAACCGACGATCAGATTCTTTCGATCATGCTCGGCAAACCACTCAAGCAATAGAATGCAGGTAATTCCGACCACCAGACTGATTGGAGAACTCTCCTTTGCCGGCGACAAGTCGCTCTCGCACCGGCTCGTGCTGATCTCACTCTTGAATAAAGGCGAGATCGAGATAACTAATCTATCTGACTGCGAAGACGTGCAAAGAAGCTTGCACGCCGTCAAACAGCTTGGTGTGAGCGTCAGCCAGAACGAACACTCTGTGTTGCTTAAAAACAGAGGTATTTCAGCACGTCAGGGTCATTATGAAATCGACTGTGGTAACTCAGGAACAACCGCCCGGCTTCTCACCGGCATTCTGGCCGGCCAACCCGGGTTTTACAGGCTCGTTGGCGATGAATCGCTGAGCCGGCGACCGATGCAGCGCATCATCGAACCATTAGTCGCGATGAATGCCAACATCAGCGCCCGCGACACACTGCCGATAGAAATCGCCGGCAGCAGGTCATTACGCGCAATAAATTTCCACAACGTTACCGGCTCAGCCCAGGTCAGGTCTGCAGTAATACTGGCCGCGCTGCAGGCCTTCGGGGAAACCGGAATAGCCGAGCCATGCCCCGGCCGGGATCATACCGAGAGAATGCTGACCCGGCTCAACCTGCCACTGCGGGTTGATAATGAAGGCGTCACAATTAAAGGGCCGGCAGCACTGACCGGCAACTACCATTTTGCTGTGCCTGGCGATATAAGCAGCGCCGCATTTTTTGCGGTGGCAGCCAGTATTGTCGAGGGCAGCGAACTGACACTGAAAAATGTATTGCTGAACAGCAGCAGAACAGGATTCATCAGAGTCCTGCAGCGCATGGGTGCCAGCATCAGCACACATGCAGGCACCAGCACCTGGGAACCATACGGTGATGTTCACATAAAAAGCGCCAGATTAAATGCCACCAGCATCGCGGCCGACGAAGTGCCTTCTTTGATTGATGAACTGCCGGTTCTCGCTGTCGCTATGGCCTTCGCACCCGGAAAATCGCGGGTAAGCGGAGCCCGCGAACTGCGTCACAAAGAGACTGACCGCATCCGCGATCTGATCAGTCAGCTGAGACTGGTCGGCGTTGACTGCCAGCAATTTGATGACGGTTTTGAGATTAATGGCCCAACAGCTATCAACCGCGTGATCAGCCTCGATTCATGCAATGACCACCGCCTGGCCATGAGTTTTGCGGTCATGGCACTCAACAGCAGTCAGGGGCTGAATATAAAAAACACCGATTGCATCAACATTTCGTTTCCCGATTTTTTTGCCACGCTGCACAGATGCGCTCAACAAAAGAACTAAGCATTTTCCTTTTTTTTCTTGCAAGTTCCTGAGAGATGGTGTACACTTTCGCCCAATAGTTGTCTGTTGTTTCTACAGATAACGATCATAAGGAGCCTTTTTCAAGTCTTGGATTCACCACACCAGACAGAACGTTGCGAAGTTGTTGCCATCGACGGGCCCGCCGGGGCAGGCAAAAGTACGGTAGCCAGAATGGTTGCCGAAAAACTTGGGTACAGTTACCTCGACACCGGCGCCATGTATCGCGCAATCACGCTTAAAGCGCTGCAGGAAAACGTTGAGTTTTCCAATACCAGCGAGCTTTATCGCTGCGCGAGCGAGAGTGGCCTTCGCTTTGAAGAGAAAAGCGGCAGCGCTTTTCCTTATGTCTATCTGCACAATCTCGATGTAACCCACGACATCCGCAAGCCCGAAGTAGCGCGCCACGTCTCGGAAGTAGCCGCTGATCAGGGTGTTCGCCAGTGCATGACTGACCTGCAGCGCCAGATCGGCCGGCATGGCAACTGGGTTGTCGATGGCCGCGACATCGGGTCGGTGGTTTTCCCAAAGGCTCGTGTAAAAATCTTTCTTACTGCGTCAATCGAAGAAAGAGCCCGGCGAAGATACGAGGAACTCAAGGCCAAAGGCTTTGATGCTGACCTCAAAACGCTTCAACAGGAAATTGCCCGCCGCGACGAATACGATTCAAATCGTGAAATAGCGCCGCTTAAGCAGGCAAAAGACGCAATTCTGCTGGATACTACCAGTCTGAACATCGAACAGGTGGTCGACCGGATTATCAATATCGTAACTAATACCCGGGACAAATTGATCCCAACGGAGGAACGTATGACCGAAGTCAACTCAAACACACACCAGGAACCGGCTGAAGAAACCATGGAAAGTCTTATGACCATGGAGGAAGCTCTTAGTGGCGAGTTCCGAACAATCTCCAGGGGAGCGATTGTCACCGGAACTGTGATCGAAAAGAACCAGTCCGGAATTTATGTCGATCTGGGCTACAAATCTGACGGTATCGTGCCGATCGAAGAATTTGATGGCGAAGAAGGCAAATACAACGTCGGCGACCAGATCAGAGTTTACGTCAAAAAGGTTGATGATGGCCATGGTCAGCTGATGCTTTCGTTCCGCCGCGCCAAAGAACTTGGCTCATGGGACGAAATTGACGAAGCTTTTAAGAACAAAACCCCGATCGAAGCAACTGTAACCGAACGCATCAAGGGCGGCTACAATGTAGATATCAAAGGCGTCAGGGCTTTTCTGCCGCAGAGCCAGCTCTCGCACGGCAAAAACGCCAAAGAAAGCATTGGCCAAACCTTTCCGATGCTCGTCACCGAATTTGACCGCCGCCGCAAAAACGTCGTAGTCTCTGAACGCGCCATTCTTGACAAGGTTCGTGACAAGCGCAAAGGCGAACTTTTTGAAAAATTCAATGTCGACGACATGATCAAGGGCACTGTTTCAAGAATCGTTGAATACGGCGCGTTTGTCGATCTCGGCGACGGCGTTGAAGGCCTTATTCACCGCAACGATCTCAGCTGGTCGGTTATTTCCAACCCACGCGAAGTCGTTCAGCCGGGCGAAGAAATTGAAGCCAGAATTTTGAAGATGGATGCTGAAAAAGGCAAGATCAGCCTCGGCCTCAAACAGAAGAAAGACAACCCCTGGGAAACCGTTGACGGTCGCTATCAGGTTGGCAAAAAATATCATGGCCGCGTTAAAAACCTTATGGATTTCGGCGCCTTCGTCGAACTCGAAGAAGGTATCGAAGGCCTGGTTCACATTTCTGACCTGTCATGGGCTCGCAACATCAAGCACCCGAGCGAAGTCGTCGCTTCTGGCGCCGAAATCGATATCGTAGTAAAAGAAATCGACAAGGAAAAGAAGAGAATTTCTCTTTCCTACAAAGAATGTCTGCCGCATCCGTGGGATGAAGTCACTGCCAAGTTCAAGATCGGCGACGTGGTAACCGGCAAGGTTAACAACATGACCGACTTTGGCGCCTTCATCGAAATCCAGCAGGGTATCGAAGGCCTGTTGCATGTCTCTGACATGGACTGGGTCAAGAAGATCAACCACCCCAAAGAAATTCTTGAGAAGGGCCAGGAAGTATCAGTTAAGATTCTTAACATCGATTCAGCCAATCACCGCCTCTCTCTCGGCCTGAAGCAGACCACCACCGACCCCTGGGAAACCGTTGAAAACACTTACAAAGTGGGCGATCAGGTTACCGGCGTCGTTAAGAACATCGTTAACTATGGCGCATTCGTTCAGCTGGAAAGCGGTCTCGAAGGCCTGCTGCACGTTTCTGAATTCTCGTGGCAGAGTGACGTTGAAAACCCCACCGAAGCGCTCAAGGTCGGCGATCAGGTTACCGTCATGGTTTACGAAATCGACAGAAACAAGCAGAAAATCGGTCTGTCACTGCGCCGCCTGCAGGATGATCCGTGGCGCGACATCGAACGCAAGTTCTGCAAAGACAGCGTTCATCAGGGCAAAATCAGCGCCCTGCTGGAAAATGGTGTCGAAATCGAAGTAACCGCAGGTATGACCGGCTTCGTACATATCTCACAGCTTGCCGCCCAGCGCGTAAACTCACCCTCAGAAGTAGTTAAACAGGGCGATACCGTGACTTACAAGGTTCTCGAACTCGACCGCAAGAATCGCCGCCTCAAGCTCTCTATCAAAGAAGCCAGCATGGACAGCGATACCAAGGAACTCAAAAAATACCAGGCCGAATCAGAAACCGGCTTTTCAGACACTATCGGCGACCTGCTCAAAGCACAGCTCGAGTCTTTTAAACAGAAACTCGACAAGTAGGAGCATCAGCCTCGTCTGAAATTCATGCTTGACAACAGACGCTGCCCCAAAGTAAAAATGGGGCAGCGTTTTTTCTGTCGCAGAACTTTTTGGGTCAGCGACGATTCGAATAAATTATTGGAGGCTGTATGACTAAGAAAATAGGAATCAACGGATTTGGACGCATTGGACGCCTGGTTTTCCGAGCGGCTATGAACAACCCCGAGATTGAAGTAGTCGGCATCAACGACCTGATTGACGCCAACTACATGGCTTATATGCTCAAATATGACTCAACTCATGGCCGTTTTAACGGCGACGTTAAGGTCGAAGACGGTAAACTGGTGGTCAATGGCAAAAAGATTCGCGTCACCAGCGAAAAAGACCCGGCAAACCTGAAATGGAACGAAGTCGGCGCTGAATTTATCATCGAATCAACCGGCCTGTTCCTGACCAAAGAAACCGCCAGCAAACACATCGCTGCCGGCGCCAAAAAAGTTATCATGTCAGCCCCATCCAAAGACGACACCAAAATGTTCGTCATGGGTGTCAATCACGAAGATTACAAGGGTGAAGAAATCGTTTCCAACGCTTCCTGCACCACTAACTGTCTGGCTCCGATCGCCAAAGTTCTCAACGACAATTTCGGCATCGTTGAAGGCCTGATGACCACAGTTCACGCCACTACCGCTACCCAGAAAACGGTTGATGGCCCGTCAGCCAAAGACTGGCGCGGCGGCCGCACGGCCTCTGCCAATATCATTCCATCTTCTACCGGCGCTGCCAAGGCAGTTGGTAAAGTTATCCCCGCCCTCAACGGCAAATTGACCGGCATGGCTTTCCGCGTGCCGACCGTCAACGTTTCGGTTGTCGACCTGACCTGCCGTCTCGAAAAACCGGCCAGCTATGACACCATCAAGAAAGCCATGAAAGCTGCGGCTGAAGGCCCGATGAAGGGCATCCTCGGTTACACCGAAGATGCAGTTGTTTCGACCGATTTCCTCGGCGATGCACGCTCAAGCATTTTCGATGCTGATGCCGGCATTTCTCTTAACGACAACTTCGTAAAAGTAGTTTCCTGGTATGACAATGAGTGGGGCTACAGCTGCCGCGTTCTCGACCTTCTGCTCTACATGGCAAGCAAGTAAGCCTGGACGAACCAAGTATTGAAGCCAACACAGGAGATCCGCATTGCGGGTTTCCTGTGTTTCTTTTTTGCTGTATAATAGCAGCCACATCCCCTTTTAATGGAGGAACTTAACATGTTCAGAACAATCAGAGACATCGCCCTTTCCGGCCGCAAAGTCCTGGTGCGCGTTGATTTTAACGTGCCGCTCGACGACAAATTCAATATCACCGATGACACCCGCATGAGAATGGCACTGCCGACCCTCAATCACATTCTTGACAACGGCGGCAGACTGGTTATCATGAGCCATCTTGGCCGACCCAAGGGCGGAGTTGAACCCAAATATTCGCTCAAACCGCTCGTGGCGCACCTCAGTAAACTGCTGGGCAAACCCGTTCAGTTCGCCGAAGACTGTGTCGGCGACAAAGCCGCCAGCGTCGTCAATGGCCTCAAGAATGGTGAAGTTGCCATGCTCGAGAACCTGCGCTTTCATAAAGAAGAAGAAAAGAATGATCCGGCATTTGCCAAAGCTCTGGCAGCACTCGGCGATATCTTCGTCAGCGACGCCTTCGGCACCGCGCACCGCGCGCATGCTTCGACTGCTGGCATCGCCGACACGCTTCCCGCCTATGCCGGCTTTTTGATGGAAAAAGAAATCAACTACCTCGGCAAGGTAACCACCTCGCCTGATCGCCCGCTGGTAGCCATTATGGGCGGCGCCAAGGTCAGCGACAAGATTCTTGTCATCGAAAACCTGCTCGACAAAGTTGATGCGCTGCTGATTGGCGGCGGCATGGCCTTTACCTTTCTCAAAGCGCAGGGCTACAATATTGGCAAGTCGCTGTGCGAACACGACAAGCTCGAACTCGCGCTATCGCTGATTGAAAAGGCCAAAAATTCTGGGCGCAAGATTCTGCTGCCAACTGACGTGGTCACTGCCGCAGAAATCAAAGAAGGCGTGCCAACTAAAACCCTTGAAATCAGCCAGATGCCTGATAACGAACTTGGTCTCGACATTGGCCCGAAAACGATAGAAGCCTTTGCCGCCGAACTCAAAGGCGCCAAAACCGTTCTCTGGAACGGCCCGATGGGTGTTTTCGAGACAAAGCCTTTTGACAATGGCACCCGCAAGATTGCTGAACTGCTCACCAGAATCAATGCAATTACCGTAGTCGGTGGCGGTGACTCAGTCGCAGCTATCGAGCAGATGGGCGCTGCCGACAAGGTATCGCACGTTTCTACCGGTGGTGGTGCATGTCTCGAATTCCTCGAAGGCAAGATTCTGCCCGGCATCGAAATATTCTCACGCAACATTAAAGAAATGGCTGAAGGAGCTAAAGTATGAGTCGCAGACCACTGATCGCCGCCAACTGGAAAATGCACAAAACCTGTCAGGAAGCCAGAACCTTCATGGCTGAGCTTCTGCCCAAGATCGCCGACCTCAAGGAAGTCGACGTGCTGGTATGCCCGCCATACACATTGATTTCGACAGTTGACCAGTGCAGAGAAGGCAGCAAAGTGCTGCTTGGCGCCCAGAACATGTATCATGAGAACAAAGGCGCTTTTACCGGCGAAGTAGCGCCCCAGATGCTCAAAGATCTCAACTGTGAATTCGTCATTATTGGCCACTCCGAACGGCGCTGGGTTTTTGGCGAGACCGACGAAACGATCAATAAAAAGGTTCATGCCGCGATTGCCAACGGTCTGATTCCAGTGCTTTGCGTCGGCGAAAAGCTTGATGAGCGCGAAAAGAATCTGACCGATCAGGTCATTCTGAACCAGATGGAAAAGAATCTTGCCGGCGTCTCTGAAGACTTCATCAGCGGCATGGTCATAGCGTATGAACCGGTATGGGCAATCGGAACTGGCAAAAACGCGACTACCAAAGATGCCAAGGATGCAATTGCACTGATTCGCGAGTTCGTTCACAGCAAGTTCGGTCAGGAAGTGGCCGAGAAAGTACGCATTCTTTATGGCGGTTCAGTAAAGCCCGAAAACGTCAAAACGTACATGGAACAGGAAGGCATAGACGGGGCTCTGGTTGGCGGAGCCAGCCTGGAAGCCGATTCTTTTGCAAAACTGACCAGATTCTGATCTTAACTGACTTACTCAAACAGCCGCCTGTCTGTCTCGATCAGCCTTACGAGACCGGCAGGCGGTTTTTTGCTGGCAATAAACTTGTGGCATCGGTTAGAATAGCAGCATGAGCATCGGCATAAGACTCAAAATTGCTTTAGGATTCGCGTTGCTGACGATAGTCGTAGTATCGGCAGTGTCTTTCTGGGCGGCGCAAAGCCTCGGCGTCTCTGTAGACAGCTCTGACTTCGACAAGCTGGAAAGTCTAAAAAACAGTGCAACCAGGCAACTCAGTCAGGCGCAGCAGGAACTTGACCGCATTGGTGAAGAAGCCGCGAACGCGCTGGCGGATATGAACTTTTTCGCGCACGACTCTGACCAGCAACAGCGCCTTGCCGAAAAGCTCAAGACCTCGCTCAATCTTGACTGGCTCGAAATTTTTCAGCAGGGTCAGGCGATTCTGCAGCCAAACAGTTCTTTTGCGCAGCCAACGTTGACGCCCGGGCGTCTGCTTCGTCTGACCAGCTCAGGACCGTTCTCCTATCGCGGTTATCTGGTTACTGCCAGCCATATCAGCAACATAAACCACACCACCCTTTTTCTGGCGCGAAAGCCGGAGTTTAAGGATATTCCGCTGCTATGCATTTTTGACCAGAGCGGCATACTTTACAGCGACCGCTACCTGCCTGAACCTGAGTTTCTGAAAAAGCTCCGACTCGACTCGGTTACCGATCAGGTAATGATTGACAATGAAGTATTCAGAATCAGGGCATTTCAGCTACCAGACACTCTTGACGGACTGGTAACTGGATATGCCGCGCAACGTGCTACTATCAGCCGCGCCGATATCGACCAGCTTATGCTACGACTGGCCGTGCTCGAAGTCGTCGGCCTGCTTATTCTCGGCTATTTTCTTGGCAGAAGAATGCTTTCGCCACTCAATTCCCTGCGCCATGGGATCGAGCAGGTTGCAGCCGGTCACTGGAAAGAAATTCCGTTAAACGAGCCGCCAATGAAAAACAGCGGTGATGAAATCGAAACCGTCGCCCACAGCTTTAATCACATGGTGCGTGAATTGACACTGGCCCAGAACCGGCTTATCGAAGTACAGAAAGAACTGGCGACCAAAGAAAAAATGGCCGCGCTCGGACGCTTTTCAGCCGGAATAGCCCATGAAATTAACAACCCGCTCGGCACGATACTGGTAACGGCAGGCATGCTTAAAGAAGCTTCGGCAAAGGATGCCAGAATTTTGCCCGAAGAATTTGACGAAATCATCGAAGAAGTTAAACGTTGCCGCGATATTATCAGCACTCTGAGAACCTATACCAGCAGAACGCAGCCCAGTCTGGCCCGCATGCGTTTCAGTGCTTTTTTCGACGAGATGGCGCAGCAGATGCGCTCTGTCGCAGAATTCTCCGGCACTGAGCTGGCGTTTTCCTCTACGGTAATCGACGGTTACCTGCTGGTAGACCTTAAAGCCATGCATCAGGTCTTTCACAATCTGATTAGAAATGCCTGCGAAGCCATTAGTGGCAGCACAGTGAGACACATCGACATAATAGCCGGGCAGGAGGGAGGCCATTACACGCTGCGCTTTCAGGATACTGGCCCAGGCTTTCAGTGCCTGCCAGAGCACATTTTTGAGCCACTGTTCACCACCAAGGCACAGGGAACAGGCCTCGGCCTGGTGATCTGCCAGGCCATCATCGATGGGCATCTAGGCTGCATTGAGGCCAGCAGGATTGACAACAGCATTACCGAATTTTGTATCAGACTGCCAATAGCACGACCAGACAGCGAAAATTCAGGAGAAGATCAAAGATGAAAAGCCGCGTAGTTATCATAGATGACGAAGTAAAATTGTTGAAGGCACTCAAAAAAGCGCTTGAACTCGAAGATTTCGAAGTATTTGATTTTTCTGAGCCCGGCGCCGGGTTCGAGTTTATCTGCCGGCACGATGTCAATCTGGTTATCTCAGATATCCGTATGAACGGCATGTCAGGCATCGAGTTGCTAGGCAAGATCAAACAGCGCAAGCCTGACCTCAGCTGCATTCTGATGACAGCTTTTTCATCGGTAGATACCGCGGTAACTGCTGTAAAACTCGGCGCCAGCGATTACCTTCTCAAGCCTTTCGAGCTGGCTGACTTTAAAAACGCAGTGTATAAGGTTCTTAAAAACAGGATAAAGGCAACTCCGGTTGCCGGCGAGAAGGAATTGATAGGCAATTCAGAGATTATGCGCCAGGTACATAAGATTGTTGACAGCATTTCAGACACCTCAAGCACAGTTCTGATCTATGGAGAAAGCGGAACAGGCAAAGAACTGATCGCCAGATCAATTCATCGTAGTTCGCGACGCAAAGACAAGCCTTTTATAGCGGTCAACTGCAGTGCCATACCCGAGCAGCTTTTTGAGAGCGAAATGTTCGGGCACAAAAAGGGCAGCTTTACCAATGCTTATGCTGATAAATCTGGCCTGTTCAAAGAAGCCGAAGGTGGCACGCTTTTTCTCGACGAAATCGGCGACCTGCCGATATCCTGTCAGGCCAAGCTTTTGCGCGTTCTTCAGGATGGCATTTTCAAACCGGTTGGTTCTACACAACAGCTTAAATCAGATGTGCGCATCATTGCCGCCACCAACAAGACATTGCGCAAAGAGGTTGCTGCCGCGAATTTTCGCGAGGATCTCCTCTATCGAATCAATGTCGTCGAGATCGAACTGCCACCTCTTCGGCAGCGCCGCGAAGACATTCGTGAGCTGGCTGTATTTTTTATCAAATTTTACGCCGCCCGCCACGATCGCCAGATCAGCGGGGGCAGCGAAGACTTTTTTGAAACTCTGCGCACCTACGACTGGCCGGGAAATATCAGACAACTGGAAAACTGCATAGAACGGGCAGTCATCATGAAACGCAGCGGCGAATTGCGAGCTGCTGATCTGAACCTGCCTGATGATAGCAATCTCGACAGCATCGTACAGTTTGATGGCGGGCAGCCGCTCGCCGAAACCATCAACCGTATTGAAGAAAACATAATTCTGCAGGCTCTCGAAACGGCTGACTGGAACTACTCGCGCGCAGCTTCTGTGCTTGGCCTGACCAGGCAGAGTCTGCATTATAAGCTCAAAAAATATGGCATCAACAAAGACGGCTGATCTTGACCAGACTACGAATATCACTACGACTGCATCGTCACATATGAGCTCAAAGATTAATCGTCATGTTCAAAGGGATTGCTTTGGCGCCGAGCGCCGCGCAATGACAGGCCCGACGGTGTATGCTGCCATGTCATTTAACTGTAACAAAGAACTGGCAACTCGGCGCATGAGCATTCTGATGTTGCTTCTGTTCATGATCGCAGGAAATGCCGGCCTGGCTGCGCCAGGCGTTTCTTTTCCCGAGCCGATCTACGAACTTGCAAGCGGTGAAGAGTCTTTATCTATGACTTTCTCGCAAAGCTGGTCCTTTGACCAGATTGAGCTGCCAGCTGTTTCTCAACAACTCTGGGGCGAATCGAGCCAATGCCGGGCAGCGGTTATCAAAATCGCCGATCGCAGTTTTGTTTCGCGACTCAGCGAAAACGAGAGCCGTCTGGTTTTTAATCTTGCCGGTGTAATAAGCAGCGAGGCCATTGTTTTGCCGTTATTTAAAGTTTCAACTGAGCGACCCGCGGGCGAGAACCCCAGTTTTACGGCAACGCCGGCACAGGTAAGGATGATTGAAGATGAGCTCAAGGAACTCGCTGATGAGGTTTTGCGTTTTCAGAAACGCAACAACTGCTTTTCGTGCCACACGGCCTTGCCTCTGGCACTCACCTGCAAAGTTGCAGCTGCCGCCGGGTGCCGCGTTCCTGACAGTACTTTGAACCAGATTGGCAGTGACATTGCTGCAATGCAATCATACAATGGCAGCTACAGCTTTCCCGGGCATCCTGATTATGGCACTATCGCGCCAACACTTTGTGCCGGCGCGGTCATGGCAATCATCAGCGATTTTTCGTCGCAGTTTGTCGAAAGTCTGCATAAAATTCGTGTTCTTCTACCGGAATGGCGTGATGATGATGGGTTAATCAAGTCGGATTTTTATTTTCGCCCACTGTTTATCGGTCAGAAAACCAACATGCTCTTTGAAGCGGTAATTCTGCAGACTCTTTATCTCTACAGTGCCTCCGACGACCCGGAAATTTTTGACAACAGCCTGCGACTGCGGCTTAAAGAACTACGCCGGCAGGCAACTTTTGATCGGGCTGAACCAATACACCGTCAGATACTGCTGATGGCCGGCACGCCGGTGCTTTTTCAGTTCAGCAGCGAAGAGCGACCGCTGATAATCAGACAACTCCAGCATCTGCTTAAAAATGAACCCGAAGGTGAACGTGTTGACATCAGGGCACTTGCGCTTTTTCTGCTCGGCCGCTTCAGCCAGCATGCTGAAGCACCGCCAGCACTCAGGCGCCCGCTGCAGAATCTCGGCGACAAAATATGGGCCTGTTTTGAGCAAATTATAATTTCTCGGCAAACTGGTGCAAAGAATAATCAGATATCTGCCGATAACTCAGAACAATGAAACAAGCTTTGCGTAAATCATTTTTTGCATCGACCGTGCTTTGGCTGATGCTGGGTTTTCTGCTTGCGCTCTTCAGCGCACAAATTGCCCACGCGCAAGGCTTCGACTCTTCCAGTCCGCCCGATCTTATGAAAGACTTTGAGGTTTTGCGCCAGCGAATAAGGAAGAATCCCCGTGATATCGCGGCACTCAACTCGCTTGGCATAATTTACGCGCAGGCTGGCAAGCTTGATGACGCCACCAGGCTGTGGCGCTACGCCTTGAACATAGACCCCAACTACGTTCATCTTTACAACAACCTCGGTTCGGCGCTAAAGCAACTGGGCCGAAAAGATGAGGCCAGACTGATTTTTCGCACCGGCCTGACCCGTTCTTCATCATACTGGATCCACTACAATCTCGGTCTGCTCGAAAAAGAAGATCGCAACCTGCCAGCGGCTGCAATATGCTTTAAAAATTGCCTGCAGCAACAACCCGGATTCGAACCGGCCCTCAGACAACTGGCCGATCTTGGCTACAACGTTCAACTGCCGGCAACAACTGCGGCACGACCTTTGAGTCTCGGCAGTTACAAGCCGCCAGTTGAAACCGGCAACATCGACTTTTACCCGATGTATCCTGAAAACCCTGAGAAACAACAGAACGGACGCACTTTCAGCTCAGGTTCATACGCTGCGAAACCGTCGAAAAGCACCATGTCCGCAACGTTCACAGCAATGTCACTGGCTGATTGCGACAAAATAATCAAAGAATTTAAGGCAGAGAGCAAAGACCGCTTTATCGCACTGACCTTTGATGATGGTCCGCACCACGCCAACACCCGCGAGGTTCTCGATATTCTCAGGCGCGAAAATGCAAAGGCGACGTTTTTCGTTCTCGGCAGCCGCGCCCAGACCTACCCTGATATAGTTGCCCGCATGGCCGCCGAAGGCCACGATGTCGGGAACCACACCTGGGAACATCGCGGCCTCGGCAAAAGCAGCCGAACCGAAGCCCTGCAGAGCCTGCAACGCACCAATGAACTGATCAGCGGCATTACCGGCAAGCCCTGCCTGATTGTCAGACCACCTTTTGGTCAGACCAGTCAGCGGGTTAAGGAGCTCATTCACAGTCAGGGCTGGCATGAAATCATGTGGGATTCTGACAGTCGCGACTGGGAAAACAAAAATCCCGACCGCATACTTTATCGCGTTATGCGCTCAGTGAGCCCCGGCAGCATCGTGCTTTTTCACGATATCCACCCGGGTGCCGCCCAGATGCTGCCGACTCTGATCAAGGCCTTCAAAAACAACGGCTACCGCTTCATCACCATCTCAGAATTGATCGCCATCACCAACGCCAGCTGAAGCTGCAGGCCGCAAGGCCCATCCGCAGATTCCCCCGATTTCGCCGAGAATTTTTGCTTTGAGTCCCTCCGATTTTTGCATACTTTTTACCTTGAATGCAGTTCATTCGAACCTTTCTTCGTAGCTTAGCGTCTCTATGCGAGCATTTTTAAACGCACTGACTCTGCATACCGCGGCCTGCTCTGACCAGCCCTCTATCTGCGCCATCGCCGATAACTCCACTGCTCTCAAATTCTTCTCTGTGGCTTCGTGGCTTCGTGCCTTTGTGCGAACTTCGCTTACAAGCACCAGCTCTGCATACCGCGGCCAGCTTCGACCTGTCTTCAATCTGCGATAATCTGCGCCATCTGCGGATAAATCTTCTATCCATAAAATTTTGTTTACAAATACTTTCAGAATTACTTATGCTAAGCGTATGTGGATAGTAATACTCAACTTCTGCCTGTTCCTGCTGCTGCTCGGATTTTTTTTCTACGGCATCAGACAATGGACCAGCCTGATAAATGAACCGGAAGAAGATGAGAAACACAAAAACGTGGTTATTGACGGACGCAACCTGAGGCTGCCGCTGTGGATATTGATCGTCGGGCTTGGGGCCGTTTCATTTCTCAAGGATATCGTTAACTGGCTCGCCGGCTAATCGTGGGCCAGATAATCTCTGGCATCGGTTGAATGAACCAGCAGGGCGGTTGGCAAGCCCTGCAAAAGCTTTTCGTAATTGTCAAACCAGTCTTCTTCGCGACCTGACTCGGGCAGCTCGAATCCGATAAACACACAGTCGGCATCACCCGAGCTTTTATGCAGGGTGTCGGCAAAATTACCGCCGCAGACAACCACTTCTGGCTCGGCATCGACGCGCGCGAAGTCGATCAATTCTTCGAGAGCCTTTTTAGACTGCTCAAGACCATCTTCGTTCTGAATGACGCGCTTGAGCACAATACGCGAGTTGCCCCATTCCCAGTTATGCGACAAAAGATGCGCCATCAGTATCATCAGCGGCCCGTTCTTCTGACCACGCCACCAGATGTCGATGCGCTTTGACTTTTGCGGATCAGGCAAGCCACGGTCGCAGACAAGGATCTGACTGACATTGAGATAAGTAGCCTCGCGCAGGTATGAAGCATATTTGACCGGGTCGCGCGAATCGCCCATCCAGCCGCAGATAAACAGGTTCGGGCGCAGCGGGCCGTAGGCAGACCCCTGCAGAATGGTGCGTACACCGGCTGGCACATCGTCAGCGACAACCACCTGCGAAAACGCCTGAATATTCTTTTCATCAAGGAAACCGTTGAGTTGCTCGCAGGCAAAAAGGCGCTGTCGGTTGAGGTCGGCAAGCTTTCCGATCAGAATATTGGCGAGAATAACCAGTCCACGCCCGGCATTGAGCCAGACTGAGTAGGTAACCAGAGTTTCGCGCGATGACGGGTTGCCACTCAGAGTGATGATCGAAGGGCGCCAGTTGCGAATGTCGTCTTCAAACTGTTTGAGAATAAACAGATTGTCTCTGATGCGCGAATACAGAAAGCCGCGCCGGGCATCACCAAAAGAAATCGCCAGTTTGCGCTTGCGCAGATAAAAAACGAGTGCAAACAATATAAAAAGCGCTATTGATGCGGTCTGGTAATCGATAAGCATTGCAGAGCCAAAACTGCCGATAAATCCGAGAAGGGCCAGCGACCAGTGAAAGAACTTAAAACGCGGTCTGAATGACGGATTTGCTGAGTAGGCTTCGATGAAAGCTGCCAGATTGAGCAGACCAAAGGTAAAAAGAAAAAACATGCCCATAACCGCCGCGACATGGTTCAGAAAAACGCCGCCAGAACCGTCGCCACCCAGCCAAAGCAGTATTAAAGTCGATACCCCGCAGAAATACAAAGCAGCTCTCGGCTCGTCGTTTTCACCATAGCCTCGCGCAAATGGCTTCAAAAAGGGAATAATTTCGTCACGAGCAATAGCCTGCAGCACCCGGGGAGCGCCGACAAAACGCCCGAGCGCGCTCGACAATGTTGCCGCGTAAACCCCGGCAATTACCATGAATTCAGCTCCAAACAAGGCATTGTTGAGCATGACTTTATAAGGCGTGTTAATCAGTTCGGCGCGCGCAAAACCACCGCCAAAAAATATTATCTGCAGAAAATAAACGGTCGTAGCAACCAATAACGCATACAGAGTTCCCTTAACCATGCTCTCGCCAGGCGTTTCAAGATCGCCAGACATGTTGATACCAGCTATAAAACCGGTTACCGAAGGAAAATATATCGCAAACAGTGCCCAGAAATTACTGCCACCCATTGGACAATTCGCCGAGTAAAGATTGGTCGCGAACTGCTCGCTGGAAAAACTTCGTGAAGCGCCGGCAAGATAGACAAAAATCGAACTGAACAAAATCGCCATAATGACATATTGCGTTCTGATAGCCCAGTCGGCACCAACTCGCGCGATCAGAAACAATACTGTTGCCGCCGCCAGGCCGGTATAGAGAAAATACGGCTCAAGAAACTTGAATGATTTAGTTGCTGCCTCGGCAAAACCCAGCAGATAAAAACTGATCGACACCACTTGCGCCAAAAACAGGGTGATGCCAATTGCGCCGCCAAACTCAGCGCCCAGCACGCGCGAAACCATAAAATACGCGCCACCACCCTTGATTGGCATATTGGTCGCTATCGCGCCGACAGAAAGCGTCGTCAACAAAGTGATAAACTGGCACAGCAGAAGTATCGCGACGGCATTGATGATGCCAGCCTGCCCGACGACGTAGTTCGCGCGCATGAACATGATAACGCCGAAAATGGTAAGGATGCTCGGAGTGAAAACCCCGGCAAAGGTGCCAAATTTCAGGTTACTGCCACGACCGGCCTGACTGGCGTCGAACATAGAGCCCCCGCTGCTGAATTTTCTTTGCTCAAAGATTAACACAGCCTTGATCAATCAGCAATAACCTTACCTTGCCAGTAACAGCGAAACCATCTGCGCAATATGCGGTTGCACAACTGCAGTGAAAGGTATTGGAAAAAAAGTGATTTTGCCTTATGCTGATATGGTAAGTTACGCAAGTTCG
Source organism: Candidatus Riflebacteria bacterium HGW-Riflebacteria-1 (assembly GCA_002839445.1). Classification (GTDB taxonomy): domain Bacteria; phylum Muiribacteriota; class Ozemobacteria; order Ozemobacterales; family Ozemobacteraceae; genus Rifleibacterium. Next base: position 356,499 of record PGYB01000002.1, on the reverse strand, counting down.
ACCAGCAACCATTAAAGGAGAGAGGCATTGGAAAACGACATCACGATCAGAAGACGGTTGAAAACCTTCCCGAATCTCAAGGCCGAAGACTTCCAGCACCCCTGGGACAGACAGGCCATCAACGCCCTGCAGTCAATACCCGGCTTTGAATTTCTTATCAAGAAGCTCATGGAAATAGGATTTGAGCAGTTTTTTCGCATCACCAATCTGGCGAGCAACGTTCAGGTCAAGGGAAAAATGCTGCCGCGTCTGCGCGAAACCCTGCGCTACGCCACGCGTATTCTCGACATGGAAGAACCCGATCTTTTCATTACAACAAGCCCCGTACCAAATGCTTATACCTATGGTCAGACCAAGCCTTTTATCGTTATGACTTCGGGCCTGATCGAAGCGATGGATGAAGAAGAAATTTTCTTTATTCTCGCGCATGAGCTTGGTCACATCAAATGTGGTCACGTGCTCTATAAAACCATGGCCCGCAACTTCAAGATCGTTCTTGATATCGCGGCAGCAGCCACGCTTGGCGTCTCTTCAATTATCAGCACTGGCCTGCAGCTGGCCCTTTTTGACTGGGAAAGAAAATCAGAAATGACCAGCGACCGCGCGGGCCTGCTCTGCGTTCAGAATCAGCATATTGCCAACCGCGCCTTTATGAAAATGGCGGCAGCTTCGCCAAAGCTCTACGCTGAAATGGATGAAGCAGAATTTTTGCGCCAGATCAGAGCTTACGAAGATGCAAGTGATGAATCTTTCATCAACAAGACCTACACTGCGATTATCACTTCGACCATGACCCACCCGTTCCTGATTCTGCGCGCCAAGCAGCTTGACAGCTGGATCAGCAACGATGACTTCAGCAAAGTTTCTGGCATCAGCCAGCAGGAAGTGCGTGAAGATAACCCGGCGGCAGCAGCTAGCGCAGCAGAGTAACAACCTCTTCACGTTTTTGTGAAACGGCCAGATCGATTGCGGTCTGGCCGTTTTCTGTTGTTAACGAAACGTCGGCACGCGCCTGCAGCAGCACTTTTACGACACCGGGGTATCCCTGCTGCGCGGCGAGATGTAGCGGTGTCCAGCCGTCAACATCAGCCTGGTTAACCGCGGCGCCAAGATCGACAAGCTGTTCGACAATCGGCAGGCAGCCACGAAAGGCGGCCCAGTGCAGCGGGGTCCAGCCATCGCGTTCGGTTCGTTTAAAATCAGCACCGTGCGCGAGCAAGATGGCAAATGTTACTGGCTTGCTGCGGGCAGCAGCAAGATGCAGTGCGGTAACGCCAAAGGCGCTCGTCGCATCGACAACCGCGCCAGCCTGCAAAATCGCTTCTGTCGCTTCCCTAAGCCCGTGTTTGGCGGCGAGATGCAGCGGAGCGATGCCCTCTCTATCACTTATGTCTATGGCGCATCCTGCGGCGATCAGCTTAAGCACCAGTGCTTCGTCTTTGCTTTCAAGAGCTTCGAGCAGATTCATTTCGCTGTTCATAGTTTATCCAACAGAGTTTGAAAAGGGTTATTGATATACGGTTGTTTTTTGTTTATACTGGTAAGAGTTTATACGTTATTCGAATTTTATGCTAGCACGGGAGGATATAACATGGGCTTTTTTGCTAATCAGATGCGTTCAGTTATTGAGTGGAAGGATGCCGATCCTGATCTGCTGATCTGGAGATGGAATGGCACCAACGACGAGTTAAAAAATGCTTCCAAGCTCATTATCAATCCGGGGCAGGCTGCGATTTTTGTTTATGAAGGCCAGATCAAAGCTATTCACGATTATCCCGGCATGTTTGAACTGCGAACCGCCAACCTGCCCTTCTGGACCACTATCAGCAAGATCATGCAGGGCTTCACCTCTGAACACAAGGCGAACGTCTACTTTATCCGCATCACTACCTTCCTGAACCAGAAATGGGGCACCAAGGCGCCGGTTAAGTACACTGACCCCGTTTATAAGTTCCCGGTCGGGCTGCGCGCCTTCGGCAACTTCTCGTTTCATATCACTGATCCACGCAAGTTCTTCACCGAGTTCGTCAGCAACGCTGACGCTTACCCGATCAGCGCCATCAAAAACGTCATCGTTGACCGCATCATGGAACCGCTGACCAACGTTCTTGCTACAAGCGGCTTCAGCTATGCCGAAGTCGACAGCAAGCGCATGGAACTCTCCAAGCAGCTCAGTGAGCTGGTTGCGCCGGAATTTCTGCCGCTCGGCTTTGAAATGGAAGACTTCAGAATCGAAAACACCGATTTTGACGAAAAGACGCAGGAACGCATCGACAAAATTTCTGACAAAATGGCTGACGCGCACGCGATCAACGCCATGGGCAATATCAACCATCAGGGCCTCAACGCTTACTCCACCATCGAGCGCCTCAACGCCATGAACACCGCGGCCGCCAACCCGAACGGCATGGCCGGCATGGGTGTTGGCATGGGCGCAGGCATGGGTCTCGGTGCCGGTATGGGCATGATGGGCGGAATGGGCATGCAGCAGCCACAGCAGGCTTCAGCTGCCACTATCAGCTGCTCCTGTGGCGCAGCGATGAACGCTAACGCCAAGTTCTGCCCCGACTGCGGCAAGCCCAACAGTCAGGGCAAGGTCCCCTGCATCGGTTGCGGTGTCCAGATCAAAGAAGGCGCCAAGTTCTGCCCCGAATGCGGCAAGCCGCAGAGCGCCAGCTGCCCCAAATGCAAAGCTTCAATTCCCGGCGGCATCAAATTCTGCCCCGAATGTGGCGAAAAAGCCCAGTAATTCAGCGTTTCTCACGCAACAAAAAACCGCCGGTTCGCCGGCGGTTTTTTGTTGAAAGCTTAAAGAGAAGAAGCTGGATTACTGAAAGAAAGTGGTCAGGCCAAGCACCAGGCGGTAGTTATAGCCATAGCGCTGGTCGTTGGTGACTGATATCGGCACGGCAACTTCGAACGCGAAGTTTTCGGTCGGCGTGTAGCGCAAACCCGGTATGATATCGACCTTGAGGCCTTCGGCGCCCCAGTCTTCGCCGGCAAGTTCGGCCATTACCGTCACGTTGTGCGTGTGCGGATATTCAATGCCGAAGTTGTAATAAAACTTGTCGGCAAGACCGTCAGGGTAGAACTGTGTATTCGGATCGCCGGTCATTACATAACCAAGGTTAAGATGACCGACAACCTTTTCGTAACTCTTGCTGAACGCGGTAAAGATCTCAAAGTCGGTTTTGCCGGTGCCAAGGCCCTTGCTGTCGTTACCGGTCGGAAACTTGAAGCCGAGACCAAAAGCGCCGCGCATCTGGTATTGCGGGTTATCGAAAATGCGGTATTTAAAGCCCAGCTTTGAATCGCCGGTGCCGGATTCAGAAAGATCGCGAGTCCAGAGAATGCGCGACTTGATGGTGTAATCGACAACCGGAATCACATAAATGATTTCAAGATCGTCGGTAACTGCGTAGTTAAAGAAAATCGGCAGTTCGAGCATATCGCCACTCTCATTACTTGCCAACTGACGGTCATAAACGCGGTCAAGATCGAACCAGCTCGAATGAAAGCCCATCTTGAACGAACCGGCCTTGCTGACATCTGCTGAAGTAGTGTGCGTCAACCCGGTGAAGCCGGACATATTGCAGGCCAAAACCCTGGTAACCGCCTCTTCGAGCGGAACTGTCATCATCGTATCCGAGTATAACGGCGGCAGCACTGTGCGCGACGGCACCGGCAACGTGGTTACCGGCGGCAGGTTCAGCGGTTCCTGCGAATAGATTTCGCTGCCAGCAGCGGCCTTGCGGTTGCCGCTTTTGACAACCGGTGCCCGCATCGGGCGTTGCACCGGCACCGGCGCGGCAATCTGCGAATAGACTCCAGATGAACTTCCGCTCATGTTTCCGGTGATCGGCGGCAAACTCAACTGCTGCGGCGCGCCTGATGAACCCGGCGCAACCGTGATCGGAGGCAATGATCCACTCTGCCCCAGATATTCAGGTGCATTCTGGGTCGCACTATAAGGGTCGGCAGCTCTGCTCATTGCCGTCTGCATCGAGTTCGAAAAGCCGTTCTGCCGCACCTGCTGCTGCGATAAAGAATAGCTCTGCGCACAGACCGGCGATGCTAACAGCCAGGCTGCCAATGCGACTATTGCGGTATTTCTTTTCATACCCAGCTCCTTTGTGCCCATTTTCGCAGACGGCAGCTTTCAGCCGCCCACGACCTGGACTTTTTAACAGCGTACAATACGCCGCTCGTCACATCGGCAGATGTCAGAAATATGTTTAGCTTAAGTTAGCTGTTCTCGATAAAAAATTCGAAAATGAAAGCTCAGGCCGAAGCAGCACAAGATTGTTTGACTCGTTGTAAGACTTGAAATATTTCCCGCGCGTGCCATTGCCCAGTTCTTTTCTGGCATATTCCGCCTTCAAGTCTTCGACTTTATCAGTCTTCTTCATAAACTCATGGTTTTTCGGAGATTGCGAATTCGAGTTTTTCGGCGGGGGGGGTGTGGTTGATGCGCACGTGGCCGCCATGAATGAGTTTTCCGAAAAGGATCTCTTCGGAGAGCGCGTCCTTGATCTCTTTCTGAATCACGCGGGCGAGCGGGCGGGCGCCATGCACAGGGTCGTAGCCTTTTTCAGCGAGCCATTGCTGTGCCGACTCTGTGAGTTCGAGCTCGACGCGGCGTTCTTTGAGCTGGGTGTTGAGTTCGCGAATGAACTTGTCGACAACCTGCCGCATTGTCGCTGGTGCCAGCGCGGCAAAACTGATGATACCGTCGAGCCGGTTACGAAATTCAGGTGAAAACAGCTTTTCGATAGCTGCCTTGCCTTTCCATTCAGTATCCTGTTCGCTGCGGGAAAAGCCGATCGAGCCTTTCGCCATGTCGCGGGCGCCTGCGTTAGAGGTCATAATCAGTATGACATTGCGGAAATCAGCTTTTTTGCCGGTGTTGTCGGTAAGCGTCGCGTAATCCATGACCTGCAACAGAATGTTGAAAACATCTTCGTGCGCCTTCTCGATTTCGTCGAGCAACAGCACTGAATATGGGTGCTTGCGAATCGAGTCGGTAAGTGCCCCACCCCGTTCGTAACCAATATAGCCGGGAGGCGCGCCAATAAAGCGTGCCACCGCGTGCTTTTCCATGTATTCGCTCATATCGAAACGCAGAAAGTTCACGCCCAGCGAAGCTGCCAGCTGCTTTGCCACTTCGGTCTTACCAACCCCGGTCGGGCCGGTGAACAAAAATGAGCCTACCGGGCGCGTCGAACCGGCCATGCCGGCGCGCGAAATTTTGATGGCCCGCACCAATGCTTCGAGCGCCTGGTCCTGGCCAAAAATCACCTTCTGCAGGTCGGGCTGGAGATTCTTGAGCTTGTCGAGATCAGAGGTCGAAATGCGCCGCGACGGAATACGTGCGATGCGTGAAATCGCCTTTTCGATATGCGAATGTTTGACCACCATACGTCCTTCACGCTTTTGCAGCTTGAGAATGGTGGCCGCTTCATCGATAACATCGATCGCCTTGTCAGGCAGAAACTGTTCCTGAATGTATTTGGCTGACAGTTCAGCAGCAGCTCTGAGAGCCTTTTTAGTATAGGTCACCCCATGAAACTTTTCGTAAACCGGCTGCAGGCCGACGAGAATACGATGCGTCTCTTTGACCGACGGCTCGTAGAGATCTATTTTCTGAAAGCGCCGTGAGAAAGCGCGGTCTTTGTCAAAATTCTTGTATTCTTCAAATGTAGTGGTGCCGATGCATCTGAACTTGCCGGCGCCGAGGGCCGGTTTGAGAATATTGGCGGCATCGAGCGCGCCACCGCTGACCGCGCCGGCCCCGATGATGGTATGAATTTCGTCTATGAAAAGAATCACACCGGGAATCTGCTGCAGACTCTTTATCGTCGCCTTGAGGCGCGCCTCAAAATCGCCGCGGTATTTGGTTCCGGCGAGCAGCGCGCCCATGTCGAGCGAATAGATCTTGGTATCTTTGAGGGTTTCGGGCACTTCGTTGTTATGAATACGCAGGGCAATACCCTCGACAATAGCGGTTTTGCCAACCCCGGGTTCACCGACAAAAATCAGATTGTTCTTGCGCCGCCGATTAAGAACGATAATGGCACGGGCAACTTCGCGCGAACGGCCGATCAACGGATCAATATCACCGCGTGCCGCCTTGTCGTTGAGACATTCAGCAAAGCTCGCCAGCGGGTTGCTGACGGGCGACGGCTCGCCTTCTTCGCCTTCACCGGCAGGCTGTTCACTGTAGCCTTCTTCGTTCGGGTCGACTTTGCTGATTCCGTGTGAGACAAAGTTCAGCACATCAAGCTGTGAAATACTCTGTTTCTGCAGAAAAAATACGGCGTGCGAATCTTCTTCGCTGAAAATAGCGACAAGCAGATCGCCAGCGTTGGCCTCTTTCTTTTCAGAGGCCTGCACATGAATCATCATGCGCTGGATAACCCTTTGAAAACCCATTGTCGGCAACGGATCAGCATGACCGGCCTGCTGAATAACCGGCACATGTTCTTTAAAATGCGCCTTGAGATCAGCCTCAAGCTCGGGTAGATTGCCGCCACAGGCTTTGATAATGCGTGCGCCTGAATTATCATGAATAAGTGCAAAAAGCAGATGCTCTACTGTCAGGTATTCGTGGTGGTTTGCGGCGGCCTGTTCGATAACAGCCTGCAGAATTATATCTAAATCTTTGCTGATCATTCTTTCTCCATATCGCATTTAAGCGGGTAGCCATTTTCCCGGGCAGTGGCGTGCACGCGGGCAACCTTGGTCTCGCCGATTTCGCGGGTATACACCCCGGCCAGGCCTTTGCCGTTGCGGTGAACATGCAACATTATGCTGGTTGCCTGCACTTTTGAATGCCCGAAAATGCTTTCGAGCACTTCTACCACGAATTCCATGGTCGTGTAATCATCATTGAGCAGAAAAACCTTGTACATCGGTGGTTTTGTGGTCTTCTGCCTGGTTTTTTCGAGAACGCCACGTTGCGGCGCTGTATCATTGTTCGCCATTGGCGACTCCTTCTTTAAGACGCGTCAATTCGGCAGAGACCTGCTCGTCTTCACCGTGCAGGCCCTCCCATGCGGCAATCGCCTGTTCGAGTTGCACGTTGACATCGGCATGACGCCGGGCGGCTTCGGCCACTCTTGCCGGAGCCCACTCTGCTGGTGGCGATGCGAGCTGACCTTCGACTTCAGCAAGTGCCATTTCGAGCTGAGAAACACGTGATTCGGCTTCTTCGATCTCGCGTTTAAGCTTTTGCAGGCGGTTACTCAGCTGTTTCTGCTGTTTATTGTTCTCGCGCGCCATTTGCTTTTTATCACTGACGGTGCGGGTTTCAGCATCTACGATCTCTTCTGGCCCATCGCCATTGAGGTCGCGACACTGTCGGGCCCAGAGATACTGGCTGTAGTTGCCGTCATAAACGGTAACCCGCCCGTTATCAATTGCCAGAATGCGTGTTGCCAGACTGTCGAGAAAAAAGCGGTCATGCGACACAATAATTATCGTGCCGGGAAAATCTTCGAGAGCGTTGAGAAGCGCTTCACGACTGTTGATGTCGAGATGGTTGGTCGGTTCGTCGAGCAGCAGGAGATTGCATGGGCGCAGCATCATGCGGGCGAGGCCAAGGCGACTCTTTTCGCCACCAGAAAGCACGCGCACCGACTTTTCGACATCGTCGCCAGAGAACAGAAAGGCTCCGAGCAGGTTGCGCACCTGTGGCACCGCGTCGAGCGGCGCCTCACGCATAACCCGGTCCTGCACGGTCTCATCGCCGACAAAGCTGATTTCTTCGTCCTGCGCGAAATAACCAAAATGCACGCGATAACCGCCTTCGAGCCGGCCGCTCCACATGGCGTCTTCGCCGGCGAGAATGCGCATCAGCGTGGTTTTGCCGGCGCCGTTTTCGCCGATGATCGCCAGGCGGTCACCGCGATTGAGTATGAAAGAAACATCTTTGAGCACATGATGATCGCCGTAAGAGCGCCCAATGTTCTCGCCGCGCAAGACAATTTCGCCGCTGCTCTCGCACTTCGGAAAGCTGAAGCTCAACTTGGGCAACGCGCGTACCTGGCCGATTTTCTCGATTTTATCGAGTTGTTTGATGCGGCTTTGCACCTGCGAGGCCTTGCTGGCCTTGAATCTGAAGCGCTCAATAAATTTTTCGACGCGTTTGCGTTCGCGGTCCTGACGGTCCTGGGCGGCTTGCGCTTCCATCGCCCAGGTTTCGCGCGCTTCGAGAAAACCTGAATAATTGCCGCGAAAGGTGCGTGAGCCTTCCGGCATCAACGCAACAACCGAGCTGGCCAGTTCGTCGAGAAAGTAGCGGTCATGCGAAACCACCAGAATGCCGCCGGTATATGAGCCAAGATAGTCTTCGAGAAACGAAATCGACGAAATATCAAGATAGTTGGTCGGTTCGTCGAGCAGCAGGTAGTCGGGTTCGCTCAGCAGCAGGCGCACAAAATAGGCGCGCATCTGCCAGCCGCCCGAAAAGGTTTTAAGCGGGTCATGAAACCTGCTTTCGGGAAAGCCAAAACCCTTGAGCAGCCTGATCGTCTTCGCCTGCCAGGTATATCCGCCAGCACGGTCGAACTCAAGAACCAGGTGGTCGTATTCATCCTGTGTTGCTGCTGAGATCTCTCCCGAAGCCATCTCGTGCTCGATCGTTTCGATACGGATTTTTATGGCCTTGAGACGGTCGAAAGCCTGTGTAGAGAGTTCCCACAGGGTCATCGTCTCTTTTTCGCGGCTCCAGTTTTCGTTGTCTGCCAGAAATATTTCCTGTGGCAGATAACCGATGCGGCTGTCTTTGGGACTGGTGACCTTGCCGGTATCTGGCGCTTCCTGGCCAAGAATGATTTTCATCATTGTCGTCTTGCCCGAACCGTTGCTGCCGACCAGCGCGACGCACTCGCCCGGGTTGACGGCAAAAGTCACGCCAGAAAACAGTTTCCTGACGCTGAACGATTTTTCGAGATTACTGATCTGCAATGACATAAAAGGGTCCCCGTTTGCTCTGCTGCATTCTAGCACTTTGTCAGCCTATATTCAAACGGTCAGCAACTATACATGCATTTGTTTTTCAGCGCAGGCTTGCTTATGCCATGCAGCCGGGTTAAACTCATGCTGCCGCAGGCTTGGCTCTGACGCCAACCTGAATACCACGCAAGCGATGAGCGGGATCATGGAAAATAACTGGCAAGGCCGATTACGATCAATTTTTGCTTATTCTTTTCCGCTGCTGCTCGGCGCTCTTTTTCTGGCGATGTTTGTTCAGACTGAATCTTATCTGAACCGCAAGAAAGCCCGCGAAAATCATAAAAAACTGCTCGAACAGAGCCGCAGCGTCATGTCTCGCATCCAGAGCGAATTTTCACTGACCGCGCAGCTTGAAACAGTTTTCAGGCAGATGATCGAAGAGTTTTTCGCCCACGACGAAACGATGCAAACATCGTCAATTGAGCATATCGCAGAAATTTACCAGCGCCACATGCCGCCAGAGTTTGCCAGCGCAGCCAGGGTATGGGCCTTTCAAAGACAGTCTGACAAGTTCGACATCATCGACAAACCACCTTTTGCCACACAAAAGCGCGCGGCCATGGCGCGCGTTTTCTCTGCGCTGTTCGACCTAAGCAAAGAAGCTCCCGGCGATACGTCCAATAAGACTGGCGAGCGCTTCATTGTCGGAGTTTTTGGCGAGAACTCAGCGCCGGAATACCTTGCCAGCAGCCGATTTGGCAGGATGACGCCGGTCATTTTCGAAGGGCGCCCGCATTATCTTTTCTGGCAGAAATTCGAGCGTAACGGCAGATGTTCTGGCGGTTTCATCGCACTTTTCGCTGCGAACTGGGTAGAAAATCCTGAATTTGCGCTGGAGCGGCTCTCAGAAAAGGTTTACCGAGAAAGCGCCGGCGAAGCAGCAGCAGTGTTTACTCTTTCCCCGACAATCGACAAGAGTTTTAAACCGGTCATGGCAAAGGGTGGCGAAGAGTCTGTGATCAGCGACAGTGCCCTTGTACTGCTGAAATCAGCGCATGACAAGGGTTCGAATTTTCCGACCCGGCAGTTGCAACAGAGCCAAGGGTATTGGCTTTATAAGGATATGATCGCCGATGGCTCTCCATATATAGCATGGTTGCTGATAAATGCAGCGGTTGACACTGCACCCGCAGCGGTTTCTGCCAAGCCAGCAGCCCTGATCTTTGCAGCCTGGACAATATTTTACTGGTATATGCGCCGCAACAGCAGATTTAAGCTGAAATTCGCTTTCAGACTGCTGTTTTTCATGACCGGCATGCTGCCGGTTCTGGCACTTCTGCTTCTGGGACTGGAGCTTATCGACCAGTCTGCCGATGCCATTATCAACGAAAGAGTTCAGACTGGTTTCGCCAAACTCAAGGCCATCGATGAAAAATCAGAGGACATGGCGTCTCTGGCCGGTATGTTGCTTAGAGACATATTCCGCGACAGCAGAATCAATAACCTGCTAGTTTCGGAAGCGGAAGTAGATAATCAGCGGGGTTTCGCGGACATAGAAAGAAATCTGCAGCGTCATAAATATGCTCTCAGCTACCTGCACCTGTTCAAACCAGGTCATACGGCAAGAATGTTCGCAACTTCGGCGAAAAATCTGGGGTTAGCCCGCTATTATTGCGAGTATCTGGCCATATCATGCAACGCGTTGCACGAACATATGTCAAAGGGAATGCCGGATTACCAGCCAATCATTCTTTCATCTTCGCAAAAGACAACACGCAAGGCCTTTGGCGGAGCAGAAACGCAGTCCACCATGGATGTCTTTCTTGATTCACTCGAGCGTATCAGCACTTTTGAGGGAGACAATAACGACCGCCAGATGGTTTATTCGCTGATTTTAACGCGCGACAACAAACTTGCCACTTACGTCTTCGTTGGTCTCAACATTGCATCTACGCTGCTGGAAATGATTATTGAGGAACTGCAGTTCGCCGAAAAGGGAAGCGGCAGCCAGTTTTTCTGCCTCAACCGCGACATCAGCGCCGGCCAGAAGATTTATCCAGACAACAATCACAAATTTTTGAACAGTCAGAGTGGCCGGCAATTCAGAAAATTTCTCGAAGCGGCGGCGACATCCGACTATCAGATGCAGATGCACATCGACGACGAAGTCTATATCTATGAACCGCTTCCCAGGGTAAAATTATACTATGCCGGCGCCATAATCCCGATTAAAGAGATAAAAGCCGCGGGTGAAGTCAGAAGAACTCTTCTCTATGCGCTTGTCGCATTACTTGCCAGCTCGATTTATCTGCTGTCAGCGTCGGTTTCCAGTCTGATCATCAAGCCAACCGGCAGGCTGGCTGAAGTCTTTGCTGCAATCGCCGAAGGAAGCTTTAACAAAACCTTTGCCTACACCCACAACAACGAGCTTGGCATGCTGGCGCGAGCTACCGATTCAATGATCAGCGGGCTGAAAGAGCGCAAACTGCTCGGAAAATTTGTTTCACGAACGTTCGACAACGAAGTGCTCAGTATCACCAGCACCGATTCAGCACGCGAGCTTTATGGGGTAATTCTGTTTTCAGACATCCGCAACTTTACGACGCTTTCAGAGAGCAACTCAGCCGAGACTATTGCCGAGCTTCTCAACAATCATCTGAAAGAAATGGTCGAGATAATAAACCATAACGGCGGCGAAATTGAGCAGTTCATCGGCGATGCCATTGTCGCTTTCTTCCCGGGTGAAGGAGAAAAATCCTGTCAGAATGCCATTCATGCCGCACGCCTGATGATGTTGCGGCATCATGAAATTACTGCAGCAAGAGAAATGCAGCATAAATTGACCTGCCAGATCGGCATAGGCCTCGACTATGGCCTGGTAATGGCCGGCGTGCTTAAAGCGGGCTCACGATCAGAGTTTTGTGTCATCGGGCCGGCACGCGCCACTGCCGAAAAATTCGAGGGCCTGAGCAAGTCTGGCAGACATACCCGCATAATTGTCGGCCACTCGGTGATCAGTCAGCTGCGCGGAATTGACAACCTGATGTCTGAGCACGCCGACAACTGCTGCGAACTCAAGAATCTGGAAGTAGTAATATGAGAAAAGCAATTCTGCTGCTGCTGATGACTCTGACCATTTTTCTGCCGCCTGTCAGCGTCTATCTGGCTTTCAAATCAGCAGAAAACCAGCAGATCGATGAGAGCAGAAACGCCCTTTTTGCCAGGGTCAGCTCACAGCTGCAACAGCTCGACCGCTCTATGGACCAGTCAGAACTGTTGATCCGGAACATTACCAGGATCAGGGAAATTCTGTTATCTGGAGATGCAAAACTAAAAGACAGCATAGCCGACGGCAGTCTCGAAAAGATGCTGAAAGACAAGATTGCCAGCGTTGTTGCGGAGGCGGAGTTCCCGCTGCAAATTGACTGCCTCATTCGTCCGCTTCATGATCCAGACAATTACAAGTTGATCAGCTTTGGTGAGAATCTTGGGCTCAGCCGGTTTACCCGTCAGACAATAGACATACGAACCCCTGACAAATGGATTCTTGGTGCCGTAGACCGCTTTAAAGAAAATGGGCAACACATTGACTTTACGAGAACCAGCAGCTTTTCAGCACATCGCATAATTCAGATGCTGCAACAGCTGCAGGTGTTGGTTACCAACAGCATAAACGAGCTCTATGCCGGCAATGTTAATAAATTTATGTACAGAGACAATGACACATGCCTGCTGCTTGCTGTAGAGAACGTTGAGCAACAGCTGTTGATTTTTGTTCTGGCCGAGATGAATGACCTGACCCTGCACAAAACAATAATGCAAAAAATACGCGCGCCTGGATTGACCGATTTTGGGGTCGGAGTAATGCTGGACAATCTGGAAGGGCCCGTTTTTTCAGATTATTTCGCCGACCATCCCGAACTCAAAAAGCAGCTTAACCGCCGACTCAGGCTCACCGATGAGAATCCTGTTAAGTTGGCGATCGGCGATCATGAAATCGTCATCAACGCTCATGACAAAAGAAAGGGCGGGCGGTTGTTCGCTGCCGTTCCCCGCCTGAAGGCAAGCATCAGAGAAAGGAGATCTCAGCATCTGCTGATAGCAGCATTCTTTCTGCTTTCGTGCATGGCATTCAAGATACTTGTTGAGAAAATCATATTTGATCGTGGTCCCGATCTTTCGATCAAAGTGCTGTTGCCGGCTACTTTCCTCTTTCTGGTAATTCAGCCCGTGTTTGCAGCAGCTTCTCTGGTTGGCGACTTTTTCAGCAGCAGTTATGCCAATGAAAAGAGCCAGGCCAGTGAAAAACTGGCATCAGACCTTCGCAATATCGATCTGGCAACGCGCGACAAATTTCGCGACACCCTCAACCTTGCCAGAAGTTTTGATTCCATCGAAAAGATCTCGGCATTCAGCAACATGGATTATGCTGACAACGAGTATGAGCTTTGCCTGTCGCTGCTGAACAATATTGTAGAAAAACAGGGCGCCGCAATCTTCTCATCGGTGTGGATCAGTGCTCTCGATCGGCCATTTGCCGGAGTAATCTGGAATCCCCGGGAATGGATATATGAAAAGGTCAAATTTGATGACCCGGTAACGCAATACTTTCACCAGCGTTTTCTTGAAATTCTCGCAGACGAGCTTGGACAGAAGAAGACCTTCAGCTCAGAATCGCCGCAGAAACTCGACAAGGAAATCAAAAGCGAATTTTCGCGTGACTTTTTTCTAAAAATTCTGGGTTCTGAATCTTTCTATCGCTTTCGCCAGAATTCAGGCATTCTCCTGAGTATAAACACCAAGTTCAAAAAATCAGTCGCTGTTGCTAACCCGATCTCGTTTCGCAACAGACCATTTGCTTACACCGTCTGGAATGTCAGCGACAACAAATACAGCTTTGCTTCGCATCTGTTGTCTCTCGACCCTATGGCACCAAGACTTGCCTTTGAAGGGACCGAGCGCAACCTTATCTGCTATCGCTTCGATCGCGAACAGGTTGTGGCCAGCCAGCCCGAACTTTTCAGAATCGGCCTTCTTGCGCACTTGTCAAGAACCCGAATCACCAGTCGAATAGAGCAGCAGCAGAATACCATCATATCCGAGGCGCTCCCTTCCAATTATTCGCATGTTACGATCACCGGAAGTGAAATTCTGAAAAGCTACCAGCTCTTCTGTCGTGAACTGGCCGCCAGAAACATTTTAAACCTTTCCGCTATATTACTGACCGGACTGATTCTGGCTTTTGCCGGTGCACTCTATTTTACGGCGCCGCTGCGCGAACTGACCAGGGCGGCATACGGCATAGCCGGCGGAGATTTCACCTGTCGCATCACGCGCAACCATCCTGACGAATTTGCCGCGATAGGTGACGCGTTTAACAGCATGGCAACTGGTCTTGATGAGGGAAACAGGCTGAAGAGCTTTGTTTCTGACTCAGTGCGCCGCGAAGTTGCTTCAGCCGACGCGGGTGAAATTGCCGGGCGCGCCTGCACGCGGCAGGCAACGATCATTTTTTCGGCAATCTGCGGTTTTGCCGAATTTCAGAAAACTCATCAGGCTGGTGAAGTTTTTGGGCTTTTGCAGCAGCATCTGCAGGCAGCAGATCTTGCCGTCAGGGAATTCGGTGGCGAGATCGACAAAATGATCGAAGATAAGATCATGATCGTATTCGAGCACGACGAGCCCAGCCCGGAGATATCAGGGCTGGCGATAAAGTTTGCCGACCGCGTTTCTTCGGCCATGCACAAGAACACCGGCAGAGCGATTGGAATTGGCGTAAATACAGGCACCACCGTGGCCGGTGTCATGGGAGCGGTTAATGCCCGTCTGTCGCGAACCGTGGTCGGTGATCCGGTTAACCTGGCAGCACGCCTGGCGTATCTGGCAACGCAGCGAGCAGAAGGCGGTATCGTTGCCTCGCAGCAGATTCTCGCCGGGCTGCCCGATTTTTTTTCGGCAGAAAAATTACCAATTAACAAAGTTAAAGGCAAAACCCAGACTGTCGAGGCCTATCTATTAAATAAAACTGGTGGTTCAGAGCCAACCAGATGATGCTGAGACAGACGCCACAAGGTCATAACAAAGTTCGCAGTAATTTAGCGGCAGAAACTAAAAAAACTATAACCAAACCGCTGATTTTCAGGTAAAATTACTTGTCCAGATTCTTAGCCACACCACTCCATGCGGAAATTGTCAGCACAGTAAAGGTCTAACCAGCTGACAATAAGACAGCACGCTGCTACAGAAATACGAGAACCCGGCAGGCTATTTCAGACGTCCCTTTAAGAAAGGCGCAGGCAAGAAACATGGCTGACATCAAAAAATTCATCGTTGCATACGTCAAGACAATGCGGCTGTATTACTCTTTTGTTACCGGTATTGCCGGCTGGATCGGCGTATCGTTTTATCTCTGGCTCAAGGAAGTCAGATACGCCACGCCAATTACTGATGAAGACTACCTGCGCGGCGTGATCGTGCTGATCATTCTGTTTTCGAGCTGGGGCGTCAATCAGATCTTCAACGACTGGCTGGGCTTGCCAGAAGACCGGGTTAATGCACCTAACCGCCCGATGGTCAGCGGTGAACTCAATGTAAAGTGGGCTCTTGCTACCTCTTTAACCCTGATGGGCATTGCCTCAGTCGTCTCGTATTACCTCAATCCATGGTCGCTGATACCTTTGTTTGCCGGCTTTCTGCTCAATTTTGTCTACAATTACAGCAAAGCCTGGGGTATATGGGCCAACGTGGTTTTTGGCATGATGATCTCGACCTGCACGATCTACGGCTTTCTGGCAATCGGACCGATTCTCAACGAGCCATTTTTCACGCCCAACCGCTATTCAACAATTTTTCTGGTGGCCTACATGAACGGGCTGATGACATATTTTACCTATTTTAAGGACTACGAAGGCGACAAAGCCGCTGGCAAAAACACTTTCATCGTCAGGCACGGCGTCGAAAGAGCCAAAATGCTCGGCATTTTCGGCTCGTTCATGCCAACGGTCCTTTTCTTTATGCTCCGCTATCTCAACTACTTTCCATTTGCAATTACCGAACATTTCGTCTACTGCGGTATCATGACTATCTTTTTGCAGATCTGGACAGCCATACGCTTCTATCGCAATCCGGTCGGGCCGCGTGCCTACTTCTCGAACGCGACCAACTTCAGGGCCTGTGCCTGCGGCCAGGTAACCATGATCGCTATTTTCAACGGCACCCTCGCGCTCTATCTCTACAGTGCAACCTATGTGTTCATCGGCTTTCTGTTCGGGCTGCACGATGACGACAAGTCCTGACAACGGGAGCAGAATCAGTGTTCAAGCCACTCAAGCTCAGGCGCATAACCCTGCCAGACCGTATTATCAGAGCCGCAACCTTTGAAAACATGGCTGATGCCGAAGGCGTGCCCACCGCAAAATTCAGCGAACTCTACACAAAACTCGCCGCGGGTGGCGCCAGAAGCATAATCACCGGCTTCAACCACACCTCGCGCGAAGGCCGCGCCATGCAGCACTTTCAGGCCGGCATCGATGACAGCCGCAAAATCGAGGCCTGGCGACAGATAATTGCTGACGTCAAATCTGCATACCCTGAAACCAGGCTGATGATACAGATTTCACACACCGGGCGCCAGACGATCGGGCAGGCAACACGCACGCCAGTCAAAGGCGCCAGTCCAATCAAGTGCACATATTTTCGGCAGCGCGTCACGCCGCTGACAACCGACGAGGTTAAAGAAAAGGTCGACGAATACATCAGGGCGGCAAAGAATGCACAGACAGCCGGCTTCGACGGCATACAGATTCACTGCGCCCATGGTTATCTGATTCACCAGTTCATGTCGCCTTTCACCAATAATCGCGCGGACGAGTATGGAAACGATCGGCTGCTGTTTCTCAGGCAAATAGTAGAGGGCGTCAAAGCTGCCGTTACTTTGCCGGTTTTTCTCAAGATCAGCGCAGCTGACGACCGCCAGCGCGGGCTAAGCCTGCCACTGGTAATGTCTTACTGGCCGGTGATCGACAGTCTTGAAGCTGATGCCATTGAAATCAGCTATGGCATGATGGAAGTCGCCTTCAACATCATCAGAGGCGATCACCCGCTCGACCCGGTTTTAAAGCATAACCGCCTGTTCAACCGCTATCACCCGGCGCTGCGCTGGCTGTTCAAACACTTTGTTTACCACTGGTACAAACGCAGTTTTATCGACTACTGCGATCTCTATAACCTCGAAAATGCCGCAAAAATCAAGGCAATCTCAAAAACCCCGATTCTGGTAACCGGTGGCATTCGCAAGAAAAGCCAGATCGACTACATTATCAATCAGCGTGGCCTCGACGGCGTCACCTTGAGCCGGCCGTTCGTCTGTGAGCCTGATTTCATCAACCGGCTCGCCGCTGACGGCGAAGTAATCTCTCGCTGCACCAGCTGCAACCTCTGCACGGTAATGTGTGACAGCAGGCAGCCATTACGTTGCTACCAGGGGCCGGCCAGATGAAAAGACTTATCAGCGCACTCGCTCATCTGCTGGTTAAATGGGCCAGATACGCGTTTGCTCCGTTCATGCTTCTGCTGATACTCTCCTTTTTGTTGCTTGGCCCGCAGATGTGGCCAATACAGATCAACAATACCCTCGACACCCTGCTGGAGCAAGGCACCGAGCAGGCTGCCATTGACAAAAGCATTCAGCAGACTTTCGGACTGCTTGATGAGATCATAATTCTGGCCTACCACGACCAGAATCTTTTTACTGTGCCCAACCTGCAACTGGTCAAAGAACTTACCAGCCAGATCGAACAGGTCGAAGGCGTAAAGAACTGCTTCTCAATCGCCAACACGCCATTTTTCCGGAATTATGAAAAAGATGGCGAGTCTATCATCGAATCAGCCCCGCTGCTCGACACAATACCTGAAGACGCAGCCGGACTGGCAAAACTCAAGACCGAAGCCACTACCAACACGCTTTTTCGCAACAATATTATCTCGGTAGATGGCAAGACAGCGGCTTTCAACATAATCCTGCGCGACGGACTCGACCCTTTTGCCAAAGAAGCAATTGTCCGCCAGATTCGTGCCGACTTTAAACAGCTGACAGAGACAGCAACCGGTAAATTCTACTTTACCGGCATGCACGTTTTCATGGAAACCACCGGCGTTCAGATGCAACGCGACGTCATGCAGTTTTCAGTCGTCTCGATAATTCTTCTGTTCATCGGACTCTATGCGATATTCCGTTCGGTGCCCCTGGCGCTGATTGGCATATCAACAGCCGGAATTGCCAACTGGCTTCTGTTTGCTACTCTGCACCTCATGGGCAAGACTCTTTCTATTTCTACAACACCGGTGCCGGCGATTACCGTCGGGCTTTCGATAGCATACGTACTGCACCTTATTGTCGCCCGCAAGGAAGGAGTAATCGAAGACGCCCATGAAACCGCGCAGATTTTTATCGGCAACCTGCTCTCGGCATTGACAACGATGATCGGTTTTTTTTCGCTCTGCCTCAATCCGATTCCCACCCTGCAGGATTTCGGATTATATGCCGGTCTTGGCACATTCTACGCGGCCATTTCCGGTGTTTTTTTCGGCTTTCCAATTTTACAGAGGCTCAAGATGGCGCCGACGCATGACTTTGGCGAAAGTGTCAAAGCGGCAGTCGAAACGGTATTTTTCCGGCAACGCCGCCTGGTGATCATTATTTCGGTGATTATATTCTGCAGCGGCATATTTTTGCTGCGTATGGAAGTAGAAACCGACTACTATCAGTATTACCTGCGTTCAGCGCCGATGGTACAGTCTGTCGACTTCGTCAATCGCAATATCGGCGGCCAGTACCCGATCGTAATCGAATTCACCACCCCGGGAGTTGATCAGGTTTACGAAGGAAATGTGCTGGGCTGGCTCGAAAAATTGTCGCAGCACGCCATGACCTATCAGGGCGTCGACAAGGTAATTACCTATCTTGACCTGCTCAACGACGGGCACCGCGCTTTTGCCGACCAGCCAGACCCAGGCTGGTATAACAACCGCAGCATGGTCGGTCAGGTCGCCATGATGGTTAATGACGCAGGGCCAGAACTCAGCTCTTATTACGTCGATTCTGCCGCGCAGAAAACCCAGGTGTTCATCAGAACCAGCCATATCAATTCAGCGTCTTTTCTGGCAATTGATGAGGGAATCAGGCGCTTTCTCGCCGAAAACACGCCTGAAGGTATGAGTTACAAAGTTGGCGGCACCTACCTGCGCTGCGTACAGTCGGCAAACCGCATGGCCCTGTCACAACTTTACGGAACCTTTGCAGCATTCTGCGTTTTGTTCCTGGTGGCCTTCATCGCGATTCCAAAAGTTAAACTGATACTCCTGGCCTTTGTTGTAAATCTGCTGCCGATTTTTGGTGTTTATGGCCTGCTCGGTATACTTGGCGAGACGCTGAACATGGGCACCACCACGATTGCCGCCATCGCTATCGGCATCGGCATGGACGACACCATGCATTTTCTTACCCGTTTCACCAGCTATTATGATGAAACCGGCGACGCTCAGGAAAGTGCGCGACATGTAATTCATTCGTCAGGAGTTTCGATGATCCTTACTTCGAGCATGATCGCGCTGTCGTTTCTGTCATTGTCGCTGAGCATAATCAAGCCGATCTACCAGCTCGGCATCTTCACCAGCGTTACCATGGCCCTGTGCCTGCTGGCCGATCTCTTTCTCATGCCGGTTCTGGTGAACTGGAATAACCCGCCACCAGAACAGCCTGCCCGACCGGCGCCGAACCAAACCACATGAAGGAGCCAGGTGCATGAACACGAACCAGATTAGCGGAATCGGCCTGATTACCGCCGCTGGAGTTGGCTGCGAAGAAAATTACCGCAATTTCACGCTCAGAAGTCCGGGCATCTGCACTGTTACGCGATTCGAACTGCCGAGCGCCAAAGTCAAAACCAACTTTGCCGGCCTGATCAAGGCTATGCCCGACGAAAGCTTGCCGCCCGAGCTTCTGCCTCTGCTGAACTCTGACGATCTGGCACAGGATTATGTCAAGGCAGCTGTCTATGTTACCGCCGAAGCAATAAAAGACGCCGGGGCTGCTGAAAAAATCAAGTCTGATCCACGCCGCACCGGCCTGATCGTTGCCAGCAGTCTCGGCAATTTTCTCAATGTTTCCGAGCTGGTCAAAGACTATTTCATGAAAGAGCTCTACAAAATCACCTCGTTGATCCACGGTATGAACAGCTACCTGCCTTCACGCATTGGCAGCATATTCGGCGTGGCCGGGCCATGCTATTTCGTCAGTTCTTCATGCACCAGCTCTCTCAATGCCATTCTGCAGGCCGATACTCTTATAAAAAGTGGCATAGTCGATCGTATGATTGTCTGTGCTGTTGATGTCTGTCTCGAAACCGGCACCTTCCATCTCTGGAACAAAATCAGGGTGCTCTCGCATCGCAACGACAGCCCGCAGACGGCCTGTCGGCCTTACTGCAAAACCCGTGACGGCATTGTTGTTTCAGAAGCCGCCGGCTGCTTTGTCATCGAAAAAGCCGACACCGCCACTGCGCGTGGACATGCCCTGATCAAAGGCATTGGCATGGCCAACGGCGCCAGTGACTTTCTCAAGCCATCACCAGAACTGCTCGAAGCTGCGATTCGCGAGGCGCTGGCAGCAGCGCAGACTCCTTCCGACAAAATAGACTTTATCGCCGGATCAGCCTCCGGGTCGCCGCATTGCGACCACATGGAATCGGAAGCAATCTGTCGAATATTTGGCGCGCGGGCCGGAGAAATTCCTCTGTTTCCCTATAAAAGTTTTCTTGGTTCGACCTTTGGCACCCAGGCCCTGACCGAAGGTGCGCTCGCCATTAAAACCATGAATGACAACCTTGTGCCTGAGCCTCTTAATATTTTCGAACGTGACGAGCGTGTCAACGCCAACGCTTATTACAAAGCCTCGGATTACAGCAGTTACCGCATCAATAATACTCTTTTCGTTAACTACGGTTTCGCCGGCAATCACATGGCCGTGGTGCTGGCAAAATGCCGCTAGAATGACTCCCCCGCTCGCCAGAGCTACGCAGAGCAGGCAGAAGAGATAAGATCGATTACGATTTCGAGAACGAGGAAGAAAAAATATGACTAAGCCAGAAATTACGCGAGAACAGCTTATTGAAATGATTGTGGCAGCGATAAAAAATGTCTCGGGCATCAGTATTCCACCGGAAAAATATGACGACAACCTTTTTGGGCTTGGCCTGGACAGCATCAAGGCAATTCAGGTAGTCAACCTGCTCGAAGACGACCTCGACCTGATGATCGATGACGCCCATCTGCCGAAATTCACCTCGATCAACGCCATTGCCGCGCATTTTGACAATCTGAAATGAGTCAGAACAGCATCCGCAGATTTCTCAGATTGCCTCAGATTCAATGCTCAGACAACAAAGTAATCAAAGGAGCCGTAAGCTAAGAACTAATTCTCTGTCAACATTGCATGATATAGTTTCGCCGGCAAAGAGAATCAAGCGCTGCAAGAACCTGACCTGATTAAATGTATAAGGATATGAATATACAGAAAGATAGAAAATGCGTTTTTTCGATCGAAGAGTTACCGTTTCTGGCTGATCATCAGCTGGAAGGTACACCTTTTGTGCCGATGGCGGTAATCGTCGACGAGCTGGCGCGCACTTTCAGGCACGATTGCTGCAGCTTTGCCGACATAGAGATCAAAATGCCGGTAATGCTGCGCAGAAAACGAGCTAAATCCGTCGTCTGCGCCAGCGACGAAAGCTCTGCCAGCCTGCTCGATGAAGCCGGAAACCTGCATGCAAGTCTTAAAAAGAGTGCCAACATTGTCTCTGACAGCGGGTTTATGCTGGCAGCACCGCGGACGGCAATGCCGGTGGCTGTTCTGAAGCACCAGATTTACCCGGCCCTGATGTTTCATGGCCCGACTTTTCAGGCTGACTTTGTGTTCTACGAATTCGACCGGCAGTCAGTGCTGGTTGAACTGTCTGATTTCGGGCGCGACAATTCGACCCTGGGAAGATACGCCAGCGACCAGTGCATACCCATTGTTCTTTTCGACCTGCTGCTGCAGACCGCCGGGCTGCAGCTGATGGCCTTTTCTGACACCTATGGGCTGCCGGCCGCGTGCGCCAGCCTGTCGGTATTTGCGGGCAACCACACCGGCAACGTGCTGGTCAGAACCACCTGCCATGCGGGTGAGATTTACAATATTCTGGCCAGCGACCTTTCCGGGAAACCATTGCTGGCGTGTTCCGGACTGCGTTTTGCCACAAGCAGTCGCCGCATCGAAACTGAGAAAAAAGATCTTCTGGAGAAACTGATAAAATGAGTGAAAACGAAGCTACCACTGAATCTCTATATGAACCGCCGCCAGAGAGCAATGACATAACCGAAAAAGCACGTTTCTTTTATCCGAAGCTGCTCGACATTCAGCAGAAAGGGCATTATACCTACCGTCGCACCCTGGCCTCGGCGAGTCAGCACCGGGTAACTACGGTTGACCAGGATACCGGCGCCAAACGCGACATGCTGATGTTCGCCTCGAACAATTATCTCGGCCTGTCAACGCATCCGCGTGTGGTCGAGGCCGCAAAAAAGGCTGTTGTTGATTACGGGTATGGAACCGGCTCAGTTGCCCTGCTGAGCGGAACCTCGGATGTGCATCGTCGGCTCGAACAGAGGATAGCTGAGTTTTACCGCTGCGAAAGCGCAGTGGTTTTTCCGACTGGATATCAGGCCAACGTCGGCACCATTCAGGCAATGCTGGGCGCCGGCGATGTCGCGATTTCCGATATGTACGCGCATGCTTCGCTGATCGACGGCGTCAAGCTCAGCGAAGGCACTCTCAAGTATTTTCAGCATAACGATATGGCGCACCTCGAACAGACTCTCAAGCGCGCCAGTCGTTTTTTCAAAGGCAAATTGATCATGGTCGATGGCGTCTTCAGTATGGATGGCGACGTCGCACCGCTCGACGAAATCCAGAAGCTGGCAAAGGCTTACGGGGCTTCGGTTCTTGTCGATGAGGCGCACGCCTTAGGCATGATCGGCGCAAGCGGCCGTGGCAGTGCCGAACAATTCGGACTTGAAGGTCAGATCGACCTGACTATTGGAACTCTCTCAAAAGCTCCTTCTGGTATCGGCGGCTATCTGACCGGCAAAGCCGAAATCGTCGAGTATGTAAGACACTTTGCGCGTTCCTATATTTTCTCGACAAGCATTCCAGTCTCGGTAGCAGCAGGTTTGATCGAAGTTTTCGACATCATTGAACACGACACCGCTCTCAAAAACCAGCTGCGCATAAACGTCGAGTATTTGCTGGCTGGCTTTAAACGGCTCGGATTCAATACATTCGGGTCTTCTACCGCGATAATTCCGGTGCTGATTCCTGACGATATCAAGCTCCGCAAAGTCTGCAAGGCACTGCATGAGCGTGGCATTTTCGCGACTCCGGTCACGTTTCCAGCCGTTGCCAAAGGGCGCTCGCGCATAAGATTCTCGGTAATGGCAACGCACACTCAGCGTAGCGACGAAGCAATCCCTTTGTCACAATGAGATTGCCGCGTCGGGCTGATGCCCTCCTCGCAATGACAGAGTACTTTTATGCTCTTATGTGACACTAGCTTGATGCAATGGTCTCGTGCTCGCAATCGCAATCGTAATCGTAATCGCCATATAATGTAAAATCTGGTTATCTGTTTATAAAAGTCATATATATTGAGGCTTAAATTGAAAATACTGGTGACAGGCGCGAACGGGTTTATTGGAAGCCACATTGTCAGGGCTTTTCATAAAACCCGTCGCGCGCAGATTACAGCATTGGTAAGACCATCTGCCGACCTGCGCTTTATCAGGCGATATCCTGTCGAAATAATGCATGGTGACCTCGCCGACGCGGCTTTCACCAGAGATCAAATGCAAGCTTTCCCCAGCGTGGTGCATGCCGGCGGCAAAGTTGGTGACTGGGGCGATTATGAGGATTTTTTTAGAACCAATGTACTGGGCAGTCTGCGACTGTTCGATGCGACGCGCCAGGATTCGGATTTCGTTTATATAAGCTCCAATGCAGTTCTTGGCGAAGAACATGAGCCCGAGGCAAAGGGCGAAACCAGCGCGCGCTTGCCAGTGCTTGAATATGCCGGAGAAAGCCTGTTACCATCTGCAATGAACCATTATCGTCTGACCAAAGCTCTCGCCGAGATTCTTCTGATTCGCCGGGCAAAACAGACCGGACGCCGACTGACTGTTATCAGGCCGGTCTGGGTCTTTGGCCCGCGCGAGTTCAACGCCGGGCCCTATGAATACTGCAAAACAATAGACAGCGGGGTGCCACTGATGCCCGGCTGCAACAGCAACCGGTTTCATACAATTTATGCAGGAGATCTGGCAAAGATCGTGGTAAAGATAAGCGAAAACCTCAAAGATGGCGTCAATATCTACAATGTCGGCAATCCGCAGGTGCCTCTGATGCAGGACTACTGGGCCGCTTTCTGTTCGGCAATGGGCGTAAAGCCGCCGCAGCATCTGCCTAAATGGCTGCTTTACCCGCCGGCGATGTTACTGGAAGCAGCATACAGCCTGGCCGGAGCGGCTAACCCGCCCCTGTTCACTCGTGCAAGAGTCTATATGTTCTATGCCAATAATGTTTATAATGTTGATAAAGTAATCGACGACTACGGAACCAATGAATTCACTTCGCTCGCGAGGGCGACCCGGCTGACTGTCCGCTGGTGGCGGATGAACGGCTATCTATGACTTCAGGAGACTTACCATGAACAGACCAAAATTCTTGATCGGGCCGGCAAAGCTTTTATTCTATGCCAGCATGATTGTGCATGTGTTCTTGCATTACCTGCTGCGCGTTTTCAACGGCAGTCTTGGCCCGACTGCATTTGTCAGGCTGCTGAAGCGGCTGATTCTCTTTCTCAATGCAGTGAAGCACAACAAGGTCGTTGAGGTCGATGGCAAATACAAGTTTCAGCTCTACATGCCGGCCTACCCGACCCCGGCCTTCTGGGAATCAATCGAAAAGTTTGTCAGACCTGACCCGGGTCCTCTGACTGTGGTATTTTCGATGACAAAAGCCTGTGGTTATAAATGCCCGCATTGTTATCAGCGCAACGACACAGGCGCCGACCTGCCAATAGAACTGGTGCAGAAAACCGCTCGCCAGATGCAGGAAGTCGGCGTCACCATGTTCGACATCGAAGGCGGCGAACCGCTGCTGATGTTTGATCGACTGATCGAGCTGCTCAAAACATTCGACAACAAGCGCGAACTCTGGGTAAACACTACCGGGCACACGCTTACGCCAGAAAAAGTGCAAAAACTCAAAGAAGCTGGGCTGTTCGGCGTGATGATTTCTCTGCACTCAATTAACGAGGTAGAATATGATAAATTCACCGGCTTTCCTGGCTCTTTTGCGATAGCGCACGAAGCGGTAAAGCAGTTCGTTGACGCCGGCATAATGGTGGCAATCAACTGCTGCCCGTCAGCCGAAATGGTTGCTGACGGCACCGTTGAACGGGTGTTCGAACTGACAAAAAGCTGGAACTGCTCTTACATTCAGGTTATTCACGGCAAGTCGGCCGGCGCCTGGCTAGGTAAAGACGATGAAATGATCAAAGCTGATGCCTCGATTCGCGAGCTCAACCGCATTCATCTCGACTACAATATGCTGCCGCAGTATCGCAACCACCCGGCCCCGGCAGTGCAGGTTTTCGAAGAAAACGAGCAGCATTTCGGCTGCACTTCCGGAGGAATTGACCGTTTCTATATCGGTGCAAATGGTGATGTTCAGCCATGCGAATTCTTGAACGTCTCGTTCGGCAACGTCAACGAAGAAGATTTTTTGACGATTTTCCGGCGCATGCGCGAGTATTTCAAAGAGCCCGGTTGCCGCTGGCTGTGTTCGCGCGAAGCGCACACGATTTATCAGACCATGCAGGAAAACAATATTACCGCCACGCCGCTGCCCTGGAAATACACCAAGGACCTGCTCAAGAAATGGGATTACGGCCGCAAAACGCCGCTATACAGCAAAATGGGAATTTACAAAGACACGAACTGATGCAGACACCGGTCAAATCTTTGTTTTTGGTCCTCAACCCATCTTCCCGGTCTTTTACCGGGCAGAAAAAATGGCCACGCACCTTTGAACTGCTTGACCAGTCAGGAGTTCATTACGCGCATGCCTTGACCGAAAAAGCTGGCGACGGCACCAGACTGGCAGAAGCAGCGGCGAAACAGGGATTCGACGCCGTGATTGCGGTTGGCGGTGACGGCACAATCAACGAGGTAATCAGTGGCGTTGTTCCGGTGCTTGAACAGAATCCTGACAGCGCGTGCCGTTTTGGCGTCATCTATACTGGCACCAGTCCTGACTTTTGTTCATTTCATGGTCTTTCACTAGACCCCGAAGTCATTGTTAACCGCATTCTTGCCGGCCACACACGGCATGTTGACCTGTGTCGTATCGTGCACCGTTGCGAAAACAGCGAGCAGACGGTCAACAGATACTTTTCGTGTTCGGCCAACTTTGGTATGGGCGCGGCGATCGCGAGAGGCTCAAACACCGGGCTGCGCAAACGTTTTGGCGACTTCATCGGCACCCTGTTGTCAATGCTGGACGCGATCAGAAACTATATACCATCACGTTTCCAGCTGAAGATTGACGGAAACGAGTGCGACTTCGACCAGGTTCACAACATCTTCATCGGCAAGAACCCTTATATTGCCAGCGGCATCAGGCTCAAACTCGACATTGCCGCCGACGACGGCAGAATGTATGTGGTCGCGCTGCACGGCATCTCAAAATTCAGGTTGTTATCTATTCTGCCGCGCGTCTACACAGGTTCATTCTGTCGCGAATTCGAGCCGATTTTCTGTCGCGAAGTCGAGATTTCCGCTGGCGGCGGCGCTGATGAGGTCGAATACGACGGCGACCCGCAGGGCCGCCTGCCGGCACAGATCAGCATTTTACCGCGCATCTTGCCGGTTCTTGGCGGCTGAGCGCGCAAACAGGCTATTTCCTGACAATATTACGGAGACGCAAATATGGACGAATTTACAGCGATCAGGGCTATGGCTGCGGCCTTTACACGCTCACCAGCACAACAGAACGCGCTGTTCGAATCTGACGCCGAGGTATTCAGCATCGGTTCAAACCGTCTGGCAATAACTACCGATGAATTCTGCGAAGAAGAAGACGGTTTCAGATCGTCAAACATTGAACAACTCGGCTGGAACCTGGTAGCCGCGACGCTCAGCGATCTGGCTGCAACTGGCGCCGACCCGGCTTTTTTTCTGCAGGTACTTGGCCTGCCAGAAAAGGATTCTGACAGATTCGGGATTGAACTGACGCGCGGCATAAGTGCGGCGCTGCGGGCGAGCAACTGCTTTATGCTTGGCGGCGATACTTCATGCGGTGAACACTGGCGCTATGTCGGCACTGCCATTGGCACGTTTTCAGGCGAACCGCTGTTCAGAAGCACAAATGCCGAGCGACTGCTGCTATACGCAACCGGTAGTTTTGGCGACGGCAACCTGTCGGCGCTCAACCCTGATTATCAGGCAAAATTCGAGTTGCACCACGATTTCATGCGCCGGGCGAGACCCTTTCTTGGCCTGGGCATGGACAGCAGCGACGGGTTGCGCAACACGCTGGTAACGCTATGTATGGTCAATCCCGGCGGCAGAATTACGGTAAACGCTGATGCTGTGCCGATTCATCCTGATGTCGCAACATTCTGCCGGGCGGCCGGCATGCCGCCGCAGGGCTTTCTTCTAGGCTCAGGTGGCGAATATGAGCTCGTTGTTGGCGTCTATCCCGAACATCAGACAGCATTTAACAACATCTGTCAAAATGGCGAAGCGACCTGTATTGGCAGCATTGAAAAGTCACACCAGCACGGCCTGTTCTGGCAGAAGACCGACAGCAGCGCAGCAAAACCCGACATACCAATGCGCATCGATCCCCGCTTCCAGAAAGATCGCCGGGCCTACGTCGCCGAAATTATCGAGATCACTCACCGCCTCTTCGGCTGAACAGTAAAAGCATACATGCAGAACAGTTTCTGAGTTTCGACCTGATATGCCTTTGTAATACAAACTCTGTTGAAAAAATCAGTCCCCACTCCCAACAGAAGAGAGTCACGGATTGTGTTGCCGGGTCGTTATTTGACTTCACCTGCCAGAATGCATAGATTCTTAGTACATAAGGAAACATCAGGATGAATTCATTAAAAAGTTAGTCCTGTAAACGAAGGGCATGCTGACAGGCGCGATTTGTTTGCTGGACCGCGTCAATGTTTGGCTGATTCTGCACGCTCCTGAAAACAATTCATTCCGCCCGAGCTCGTCAAAGCATGCCCTTTGCCAGTAAGAAAGTGCTTCAGCACTATTTCTTCCAGAAGTTGTATGAGAAGGGGGCGGAGGAGGAAAATATGAATATCTTGTGGTTAATCTTTGTAGGATTGATCGCCGGCTGGCTTGCCACAGAACTGGTAGAAGGCGGAGCAAGCGGAATTTTTGAGTTCATGGTTGTCGGAGTCGTAGGCTCCATGCTGGGGGGACTGGTGGTTACCAGATTCGGCCTGACTGTTGCAGAAGGTTTTCTGGGAAGCGTTGTTACTGCAACCATCGGCGCAATAATTTTGATCTTCGGCCTTAGAGTCATAATTCATCACTGAGCCTCTGCAAATCAGCATGAAGATAAAAGCTTCTGGTAATTGATACCAGGAGCTTTTTTCCTTGCCAGCTTGTCTTTACATTAGAGCCGCATCAGGTCTTTAAGGTCACAAGGATATCAGGGCAATTGCCATGATAAATCTTCTAATGTTTGAAAATTTCCCTGAATCAGCCTATAACTTTAAGCAGTAACGCAAAACCGACAGCAGAGGTAACTGATTCTGTGCAGCCAGCAATTGAGGTAAAAAAAGCGCTTGAGCTTCAACAGCGCGGTGCGCTGTTGGTCGATGTTCGATCACCGGCAGAATATGCCGAATCGACGATTCCCGGCGCGATCAACGTGCCGATTTTCGATAATGCAGAACGCGCAGAGATTGGAACTCTCTACATGCAAACCGGGCAACGTGAAGCACGACGCCGAGGCATAGAGCTGGTTGCGCCGAGAATTCCACAGATTCTGGAACAGATCGACAAGGCACGCGCGCCGAATTCGCCGCCGGCCGTCATTTTCTGCTGGCGGGGCGGAGCACGTTCACTGGCGATTACAACCTTTCTCGATCTGGCCGGAATTCCGGCCATCCAGCTGGCTGGCGGCCAGAAAGCCTTTCGCCGCTACATTAACGAATACTTTGCGGAAACAGATTTCGCCAGGATACTGGTGGTAAGGGGTCCGACCGGCGTAGGCAAGACCCTGCTGTTAAGATGTCTTGCTGAAGAAAATTTTCCGGTGCTGGATCTCGAAGGTCTGGCCAATCATCGCGGCAGTGCTTTTGGCGCTCTCGGCCTTGGCGAGCAGCCGACACAGAAAAAATTTGAGACCCTTCTCTGGCAGCGCCTGGAACAATGTCGAAGTGCCAGATATCTTATTACAGAAGGCGAAAGCAAACACATTGGCAGACTGGTTCTGCCTGAACGTCTGCATCAGGCGATGTTACAGCAAACCAGCGTCTGGGTTGAAGCCCCGCTGGCATATCGCATTCAGGTGATATTGCATGACTATCCGGCCCGTGATGCCATGGCCGCAGCTTTCGAACCGGCAATCGTGGCGTTAAAGGAAAGGCTGGGCAAACAGGTTGTTGCTGAACTGCTCGATCTGCTTGCCAAAAGAGACTGGTCGGAACTGACCCGCCGACTGCTGGTCGATTATTATGACCCTCTTTACCTGCATACCATGCCGAATAACCCGGTAAACATTCACATTGAGAGCCTTGAAGATGGTGTCCACAAATTAAAACAGGCTATTTTGCAGCTTTTACCCGAAAGCAGTCCTGCAGAGCAATGATGGCCAGGGTAGAAGCCAGAGTCACCTT
The DNA here is from genome assembly GCA_002839445.1 of Candidatus Riflebacteria bacterium HGW-Riflebacteria-1. Lineage (GTDB taxonomy): Bacteria > Muiribacteriota > Ozemobacteria > Ozemobacterales > Ozemobacteraceae > Rifleibacterium. Next base: position 326,521 of record PGYB01000002.1, on the reverse strand, counting down.
TGTAATTGCCTGCGACAACGATTACGATTACGACGCGCAGGATGCGCCAGTGCCAGGGATCCCGAGGATTTGGCTGCTCTTTAGGTGGCTCTTATGGCTTTTAGCCATTAGAGCCACGTATTCCGCAGTCCTTAACCGGGAGTGGCTAGCCGTTAGAGCAGCCTATCCCGAAGGGCTCCCCGGGTCGGCGCGCCCAGGTGCGATTACGAGCACGAAAAAAACTGGACAATGCCGGAAGTATTTACAAAAGAAATAAATGGAATTGGTATTAAAGATAGAATACCGTATCGACCGGTACGACTCGCGCATTTCGTGACAACTTGGCATCGAAGTCGTCGCTGATTTCGGCTATCTCGAGAAAATCCTTTCCGTCGCTCTGATTAGCATGCAGGCCGGCAATATAATAATCCCAAAGAGGCAGCGCTGATGAATCGCCACAGGCCATGAAGCTCAGCATGTTTGAGCCAAGAGTGACCATTGCCGATGGCTGAACCGGCAGAATCCGAAGCGAACTGAGCAGGTATTCATTGCATTTATCAAGCTGATCTTCGTTCTTCTCAAGCACGCCCATACGGGTCAGCACATTCGGGTCGTAAGGTTGTGCAGCGAGGGCTTCTTCATATAGTTTGCGGGCTGTCGCTTTGTCACCTGCGCGTTTGGCGATAAGGCCTTTGTGCAGTAAGGCTCCAGAAAGCCATGGCTGGTGGGAAAGCGCCTCATCGAGACAGCGCAATGCTTCTGAGTTGTTGTCAGCAGGCAATAAATCATGCTCAACCCGGTACAGGTTACCGGTCGGGTCCAGGTCACCAACCAGATGCCAGATACGGGCGCTTTTGCGTGATGACGCCACGAGAGCAATATCATAAGCTCCGCCGGAAGCATGTAACGCCGACTGGAGTTTAATGTCTGCGCCTGCTTCAGAGGGCAAAGTTAACATAACAGTTGAAGGCGACAATGCAAAATCGGGATGTACCCTGAGTCTGTTATCATGCTCTTTTTCCAGCAAAATACGCGGCCAGCCACCCTTCAATTCTTCGTGATGATCAGACGGATCGCCCAGTGAGAAAAAGGCGATCAGAGGTCTTGGATAATCAGGCAGTTCAGGAAAGAGCATGACGACAACATATCTGTCCTGCATGAGTCTGGCATCAAATCCTTCCTTCGCAGCATCTTCCTCAAGGCCTTTTGCAACTCTGTCGAGAAATGAAAGATCTATTTTCGCAAAGGCTGCGGTTAGCTGATGTTCATCTCCCAGACGGCTGGTCACGTCAGAAACAAGCTGATCCAGGCGTTGAAGAGCCCGTTCTTCCGGTTGATTTACCGAAGGCCGTGAGACAGGTGGTTGATAGTTCTTTACCAGCTGATCCTGCTCCGGCGCAATTGCCTGCAAAGCTTGGTAAGCAGCGATTGCCAGCGGGTGATTTTGCGGCTGCAGACCACAGATTTCCTTACAGCCAAAGATGAAATTTGTCAGCACATCACCACCCTGCCGCGCGGCCGACTCAGCCAGAAGTTTCAGCAGATCAGCCGCGCGATGGGTAATTCCGGCCTTCGGCGACACCCGGAAAAGCATGCGCAGCATAGCAAAAACATAAGTGATTGGTTTGGCATGGCAGCATTCCAGCAACATGGCAAGGTCTTCAAGGAGAAAGACAAAAACCCGTGACACCCATTCCTCCAGCCCATTGCGGATACGCAGTTCATCTATGGAAATCAGAATCGGCCCCATCTTGACTGAAAGCCTTGCATAAAGCTCATAGAGGGGCCACACCCGTGCAGAGTCAAATTTTTCCTGCGAAAGCGTAGTTTTTAATAACACTCGCGACCAGCGCAAAACTCCAAGAGCAAGTAACACATCAGACGTGTTAATACTGCCACGATCATTGAGAATGTCATCAATCTGATCGAGTCCTTGATACATAACGCTTTCATTGCCCTGCAAAAGACCGTCTATAAAAAGATCCCAGGCCTGTCGGGCCTGGTCAGATATCTGTCTTTGCACGTGATACCAGTTGCAATGCTCATTGAACCATATCTGCTGCCGGTTAATTTCAAGCCTCTCCGCCAGATGCCCGGTAGTGCTGCCTGGCAGATACGGCGGTAGAGCTATTTCCGGCTCTTCCGGTTCTGCAGACTGTTGCTGTGGCAACGCTGTCTCACTCACAGACTCAGGCGAAGACAGAGGTAAAAGTACATCGGCACCTTTTGCGGCAGTCAAGATAAAGGTCTTTAGCATAGCTTCGTGATCTTCAGCCGAAATATTGAACATCTTGCGCAAACCGGCCAGCATCTGTTCTTCCATGTTATCGACCTGACCATCAGCATATATGCCCTGCAGCACACGCAAATAAAGCGCGCGCGGCTCAAAGCGCCGGGTCTCTCCCAACTGGCCCTGGTCAAATCGCTCGCGTGATTCATTCAGAATTCTGCCGGCTTCTTCTTTTTCGAGCCGCAAGAAACGCGCGATACTCAAAAGAATTTTCTGCTCGAAGTCTTCAAGCACGCCATCGCGACATGCCTCGTCAGTGAACATGCGAAAAAGGGCATCCCTGGTCAAAGAATCATTGCCGGTCGGTTCCCCATTCATCTTGTGTTCTCCTTCAAAATGGTCCTTCAGGGCTTCTTAATATTCGAAGCATTTCGTTCTGTGACAGACGACTAGATACGCTCGTAGAGGAAGTCTGGCATAACCTGCATCAGCCAGGCGATGAGCCGCCAGCGCCGCGTAATGTAGGCGCGCCGTTTCTTTTTGTCGATGGCAAGCAGAATCTGTGCGGCAGCCTTCTCCGGCATTGCGACCCAGAACAAACCAGGGCCCTGCGCCATAGCGGTGTCAACAAAGCCGGGCAGAATATCGGTAACATATATCGGCAAACCGCTGCGCGCGGCTTTTACGCGCAGACCTTCGAGATAGTTTGAAACAAAGGCTTTTGATGCGTTATAAGCAGGGGAATCGCGATTTCCGCGCAATGCACCGATCGATGAAATACCGACCAGATGGCCATAGCCTTGATCAATAAAGAGTTTCATCGCAGCTGTTACCATGGCGGCGAATCCGTTAACATTGGTTGCGATAGTCCTCGCCTCAGGTTCCCAGGCCAGTTCAGTATTTACTGCTCCGGTTCCGGCGCTTATCACGATGAGATCAACATCGCCCATCTCTTCGACCAGACTGTCAAACGCCGCTCTGGCAGGCCCAATGTCGCACACATCCATGCAGCGCCAGCTGATCGCCGTGCCATGCTGCTGCCTGATTTCTTCGAGCCGTTCCTGACGCCGGCCGGTTATGCCAACATGGCAACCTCTGGCGATGTATTGCTCAACCAGCGCGCGCCCTATTCCCGAAGTCGCTCCAACAACAATCACGTTTTTAATTTTGCTGTCCACAGATCACCTTTCTAATGAACGCTGTATCTGAAATATAAATTGTCGGTCAAAGCCTGCATTTTTAATGTATTATAATGCCGAGATACCCGCTGAACAAGGAGAGAATCATGAATGACCGTCATAGCTCACCCAACCCCGATGAATTCAATAATCGCGACGATGGAACTAAGAAATACGGGTATCAGAAAGTTGAGAATCAGCAGAAACTGCAAACGCCGCCGCAGGTGTTGATTGTGCTGATTACCGTCATGATTGTTGTGTCAGCTGCCGGTTACATGCTTCTTCGCGGCGAAGTTGCTCAGAAAAAGAATCTTGAATTACTGAAAAGAATTCAAAGCGGGCTGCGCTTTCATCTCGTTAAAGACCAGGCAATGAGCGCCGTTCAGCTTGAACCAGTAGATGCGGCGAACGAAATCGTGCTCATGGAAGCAGCAGCAGCAAAATCTCGACCAGCCTCTTATTACAAGCTCGAAAAGATACCGGCGCTTTCTGGCGAATACGTTAAAGAAGCAGGGCTCGCCAAAGATGCAATCGGCGCAAACATGATCCACATTGAGTTCGATTCAACCGGCTCTACTCTTTTTGCAGAACTCACCGCAAATAATGTCGGCAACCAGCTTGCCATGGTCTATGGCAACCGCGTAATTTCGGCTCCTGTGATCCAGTCCAGAATCATCGGCGGAAAAGCCCAGATCAGCGGCAACGACATTGCAATCATTCTCGACGACATACGAAACGCTGAAGACCAGGCGGCGAGCGCAACCGTTCAGGCAGAGGCCGAATAAAGACGCAGACAGAGTCGACGCAACATCTCAGGCCAGGCTGTCTTTAAGGCGCAGAATGACGCGTATAAGAATTTCGCGAAATGCGCCAGCTAACTGTTGATTGAGCACTCTAAAGCCCGTGATTTCTACCGGAGCCAGATCGTCAGTCAGCACATACTGCGACTTTGCAGCCGCCTGCAAACCTGGCAAGGCCTTTCCGGCAAGATCATAGAGCGGGTGATCTTCTGGCAAAGCTTTGACCCTGGCAGCAAACATCTCCTGCAGCTGCGGGTTTTTCGAGGCAAAAATAATACGGTTGTAGTAATTCGGGTGTTCGCAAAGCATTACTGTCGGGAAAACGCCAGCGAGAGTGCCAGTCAAATAACTGCACAAATCAGGCTGCAGCTGCGAGCGCATATTGATATTGATGGCGAGAACCCCGCCGTCTTCAAGCTTGCTGGCCAGTTCGACAAAAAACTCACGCGTCGCCATGTGAAACGGGTAACTCACATCCTGAAAAGCATCAAGAAAAACAACCCGATACCTCTTGTCAGTTCGCGTCAGAAAAACACGGCCATCTTCGACAAAAACCTGCGCGTCATCGTCATTGAGATCAAAATATTCTCTGCCGAGTCTGACGATTTCGGGGTCAATTTCGACGCCGTCAATAAGGCTTTCTGGAAAAAACTGCCGGGAAAGCCTGGCAAACGTGCCGGTTGCAAAGCCTAAAATCAGCACTGGCAGACGTTTATCAGCTTCAGCCGGGCTGACCATAAAATAGGCCAGCAGGGCAAGATCATAATAAAGCCCGGTCAAACCTGCCTTTGGCGAATACATCGACTGTGTGCCAATAAGCACGTGAGTTGACAGAGTGCGGACCCCATCTTTTTCCTTTACCACAAGGTAATTGTAAACCGATTCAGTCTCGAGCAGCGGGGTTTCCCAGAACAAAAAAGGCACAGAAAATGGCGAAACCGCGAGAGCAAAGATCAGCACAAGCACGGTGAGCGCTTTCTTCTTTCCGGTGCTGCCGCGCAAAGCGTTAACAACCGCGAGAGCGCACAGAATTCCGGCAAAAAGATAAAATGTCATGTCAGTGCCGAGCAATGGAATCGTCAGAAAAGTCGGCAAAAACGTGCCGCAGATGCTGCCAAGCGTCGACAGGCCATAAATTTCGCCGGCAATGCGTCCGTTATTATCAAGGTTTTGCGTGGCCGCCTTGATCATGCAGGGCGAGGTTGCCCCGAGAATGAGGCAGGGAACAGCAAAAAGCAACGCGCAGACGAGCAGACTACCTGCCAGTATCGGGTTACCAGGAAAGAGAAAAATCGCAGCGCCGGCAATCACGGCAATAAGATACTTTCCAACGACTGGAATCAGGGCTATCCAGATAGCAGCCCAGAGAATGAGCTGATACAGGCGCTGTTCAGGATCACTGCGATCGGCAAGACGCCCTCCGATAAAGTTGCCGAGGCTCATGGCAACAAGAATTACCCCGATGATGACAGTCCAGATGATCATCGAAGAACCGAAGTAAGGCGCGAGAAAACGACTGGAAGCTATTTCGACGCCCATTATCGAAGCGCCGCACAAAAAAGTGGTCAGATATAAGAATAGATTTCGCTGCATTAAACCTCCTCCTGACCATATCGTGCTCGTGCTCGTGCTCGTGCTCGTGCTCGTGCTCGTGCTCCTGATCGTAATCGCATCTTTTCGATTACACAACCACCATCACACAAATTATACCTAATGATATAATCTGAGGAGACAAAAGTTTCCGGAAAGCTGAATTTTTATGAAGTGGGCAAAAGTTGTCTTGCTGATAATTGCCTGTATCTTCGCCACCGCCGCCTTTGCAGGCTGGCGCGGCATGCTCACCCTGCGGCAGGGCATGGCAGACTGCCTGAACTGGCAGGCAAACAGCCTTGCAGAACGTTTTATCATTGATGAGACAAAGAATCGCGAACTGTTAACCGAGATAAGCGGATTCTCGCAAAGAGTTGAGGATGGCACGCAACCAGCCATGAGCGGGTTTGCGGTTTTGCGATCATTCTACGACGGACCGCTGCTGCTGGCGCTTCTGCACACCAGCCTGGTCAATCACATCAGGGCAGAACCGGCCTGCGAAGAGTCAGAGCAGCAGCATATAGAAAAGGTAGCGCTGCGGTTTTTCAGCAACGTTAACCGTGGCAAAGTCACAGACGCTGACTGGCAGAAAGTGCGCAGTCTGCTGCTCGAACAGAAAATCTGCGAAACCCGGAGTTCAATCGGGTTTGTGATACCCGAACAGGTCGAAAGCTTTCGCCGAAATATCGGGCAAAAGGCGCTTTCTGACTGCATCGCTATCATGCAGAAAGCCTGCAGCAAAGACGCCACGCCAGACAACCCGACTGCCCTCGACCCGGCCGCCGAACTCAAAAAAATCCTGGTTTCTGCCCGTTAATTCTCTGAAAGCACAAATTGATTGTTAATACTCACGAGAACTGTCTCTCTGGTAGCGATTTTAATACATTCCCAGGGCCGCGGCGGTTGTAAAAACTTTCGGCGCATAGAGGTGGTAGTATAGAGTGAACGAAATGTATCGGGAGGAATTTATGAAGTATCTGTTACCCGGCATGTTGATAATTCTTTGCCTGTGTTCACAGGCAGCCACCGCCGACGAACCGTTCACCAGAACAATTATGCTGGCTGCAAACCCCCTGACATCTGCTGATGAGCCGATCACCATAGAAAAAAGTCCCCAAAGCTCATCAGAGACTGCCCAAAAGAAAAAAGGTGGCCTGCTGTCAGGTCTCAAATCATTTGGCAGCTCGGTTGTCGGCTTTGTTAAGGACAAAAAGGACAAGGTAAGTCGCGGATTCAACGAGGTCTGCAAGATAGTTCCCAAGTTGACACGCATCAGGGCGTTTTTCAAACAAAAAACGCTGAGCGACAAAGACCGCAAAAAGCTCGAAGAACTCGCGGAGAAAAACAAGAGCAAGGGCTGGCCACTCGACGGCGACATTGCCGATGTTGTAAACGCCCATTATACCAACACTTATGGCGAACTCAAAAAAGCGCTGGAAAGTGACTGTAACTGGTTCGAATGCGACGTCAGACCAGAAGGGCCATTGCGTGAGTATGTTCCGTTCATGGATGGTGAACCGAGACCGGTGACCGCGCACGATTCATTTCAAACCAACGGCATGCTGTTCGAAGACTGGGTCAGAATCGTTGCAAAATCCGGCCGCGGCATCAAGGTCGACCTCAAAGACAACAGCTCGCTCGACGGTGTGCTGGCTGTTCTCAAAAAGTATAATATCGACGAGCGCCGGCTGATTTTAAATATCAACGTATCCCAGCCGGGGAGTGGGCCGAAGGCAGAGAACGACGCGCGTATAAAAGCTATCCGCAAGGCGTTTCCCGGCTGCCGCATTAAACTGTCACCGGGTGGTGGCAGCAGCGTAGACGGAAAATACACCATGGCAGCCGCTGACCGTTTGATCGAGTATGCGAAAGCTGCTGGACAGCCGATCATGTACGCGATGCGTGCTGAATGGGTTACTCCTGAGCTGGTTAAAAAGCTCGAACCATACGGCAAAGTCTCGATCTGGAACAGCACCTCGACCTTCGACCCGGTCGACGTTGCCAAAGAGGTTGCGCGCTTCAGAAGCTGGGGCGTCACCGGTATGGTCGACCTGATGAGCACCCACAAAAAATAGTTCGGATAGTTTCTTGCGGCCTGTTACTGTTAGAATTGCCGATACATAATCTTAAATCCAACTAGAAAATACTGCCATGAACGCAAAAGTGCATGCCGTGTGCTGCGATATCACCACGCTGGCAACCGACGCCATAGTTAACGCCGCTAACTCAACGCTTCTCGGCGGCGGCGGTGTTGACGGCGCCATACATCGCGCGGCCGGCCCTGAACTTTTGCAGGAGTGCCGCGAGCTAAACGGCTGCCAGACAGGCGATGCGAAAATCACCAGAGGTTATCGACTGAAGGCCAGACATGTTATCCACACGGTTGGACCGGTCTGGCATGGCGGAAACAGCAATGAAGCAGCACTGCTGGCTGCATGCTACCGGCGCAGCCTCGAACAGGCGGTTGCGCATGGCCTGACTTCCATAGCGTTTTCTGGTATCAGCACTGGCGTTTACGGTTATCCACAGAAAGCTGCCGCAGAAATTGCAGTCAACACCGTGCGTGCTTTCATCGCCAGCAACTCGTCACTTAAAGAAGTCATTTTCTGCTGTTTTTCAGAATCAGCCTTACGCCTTTATGAACAGCTGCTGGCAGAATAAATCTACCAGCAGCTGTTTATGTCGTTGAAACAGGCTCTTTAAGGCATTCTGCCGCAATAACGTTATATCGGCAGGATTTTTACGATGCCGGCCCAGAGGCCTTTTATCAGCTGACCCAGGACTTCTATCAGCCTTTCGACAATAGCCTGCATATCTCTGATGGTTTCTTGTTCGTTTGTAATCTGCTGCCCTGGTGAATTTTTGTCTGCTTCGTCTGCGTCTTCTGATTCACCAGCGGCCGATTCTTCGATATCTTCACCATTTTCTGCTTCTTCGCTGCTGGCCGGTTCTTCGGCTACAATTGTATCGTCTGCATCTGACGAGTCCTCTGAATCTGCTCCAGCGACAGCATCGGCTTCTTCAGCGTCTTCAGGATTTTCGTAGTCAGCGGAATCATCTGTATCGCCAGGCGCGGCAGACTCTTCTTCATCTGCGGACTCTTCATCTGAAGTATTGTGTTCTGACTCTTCGGGGTCAGAATCATGGTCATCAGCCTGTTTACGCGCCTGGAGATCAATGCGCAACGCCGGATGCTCGCCGGCAAAAAGGCCGGGAATGCTTGTCGGAGGAATCGAGAAGCGTTTGACCGACTTGTGGGTTTCTGGTGTCCAAGCCAGCCACATCAGTTCATTATTGACATAAGTCAGGCCGAGTCTTTTGAAAATGCGGCCTGGCGCCATTTGGTGCGAGTTGGCATTTTTTCGCGAATTGTTCCAGTTGAGATCGCCACCAATAATAACGGCCCAACCATCTTTGATGTCCTTGCGCCACTGTTTTTCAAGTTCGACAAGACCCTCGCGGGTAACGTTCCAGCGATCGACGGCTCTGGGCTCACCGGTGCTCTGTTGAATAACCGCATTGAGGTGCAATGAGTATACCCGCGCTTTAATACCGGCGACACGCGTCTGCACTCGTGCCCACCAGCGGTCATGCGCTATGCCAATGCCGAGATCGGGTGAGATTTTTCCATAATCATGTGCCGGCACCGGCAGACCATCACGCACAACAACGGTAACTTCGCGGCGGCCACGGGTTTCGGAACCGGCATCGTATACTCTGCCAGCCTGGCGCATATGCTGACGCATATCAACAGATTCGCTGACCAGAGCGATGTCTGGTTCCTGGTCGGCCAGCCAGTCGCCGAACCCCGACCGGTTGCGATTGCCACCGGCGTGAGCGTTAACAACAACTACGCGGGCTTTTTTCAGACCTTTGCTTTCGGCCGGATTTTTGCTGTCATCTTTATTCTTGTCATCATCATTTTTCTTGTCAGCCGAAGTGCCTTTTACAACCGGCCTGAACACTCTGGTGTGCTTTTTCAGGTATTTGCCCGACTTTACATCAAGAGTTCTGACAGTAGCTCCTTTGGGAGAAAGTCTGACGGTCTGCACCCATGAGTTATGAATCTGCGAAGGCGGCACGTGAATAACCGTAACTCCGCCGACCTTGTTTCCGGCAAAGTTGAAATATTTCTGGGAAGGGGTAATGTGCAGGTGGCCAGAAAACCAGAGGTATACCTGCGGGTTTTCCCTGAGAATCTTCTGAATTTTTCTGGCGGGCTGGACGTTGGCCTGTATTGGCGGCATGGTCTTTTTGTCGCCATAACTGCCGGTCAGCGGGGCATGGCAGAAGATGATCGTTGGCATGTCGCGGTTTTCCCGCAGCGTTTTGCGCAAGAATTCAAAAGCATCGTCAGAGGGCAGAACGCATGGAATGCCCTGCAAGGTATCGTTAGGCAGAAAAACCAGCAGGTGTCCGCCCGCCTTTTTTGCGTAATAGAGCGATTTGAGATTGAAGGTCTTTTTGAAAACGTCCTGTTTATGCTTTTTCTCAGCTGGTGTGCCACGTTTTTTTTCGCCATTGACCAGGTTATCTTTGTAGAGGATGTCGTGGTTGCCGGGCACCGGGTAAACAGGCACTTCGGCATTTTGCAAGCCACGGCGCAGCACATCGTATTCAGCCGGGGTGCCGAGTTTGCTGCACAGGTCGCCGACGACTGCGAGAGCATAAATATCTTTGAGCGCGTTCACGCGGGAAATGGCTTTACGCAGCATGGGCAGGCTGGCCGGTTTGGCGTGCAGATCGGCCATTACAGCCAGCGTGCAAGGCCTGTCAACACCATCGCCTGCTTTAATTCTGGCCTGTTTATCAGCGCTGGTCTTAGCACCGGTTTTTTCGGCGGTTGTGGCCGCTTGCGAGAGGTCAAGAGGATTTTTTTCTGAAAAAGGGTTCGCAGCGCCAGCTGAAACTATAGTAATCCCTGTTAAAAGAGACAGCGCCACAATAATCAGCATAATCTTGTAACGCTTCATCACGGTTCTCCCTCTGCCAGATTTTTCTTTCCCGTAGTACATACCATTTTTGAGCGAAAAAGTTTTCTGTATTGTTCTATTGAGAGTCTTCTTTCAGACACCTGTTTTTCGCAAATCAGTCTTGTGGTCAAACGGGGTCGGTTCGAGGTAGAATAACTGACGCGCTGCGGCGTGGAAAAATATTGCGAGGTGGGCATAATGCGACAACCCAACATTTATAAGATACTCAGAATTACAGCAATGCTGTGCGCACTGACGCTGCTGACGGCAACTGCGATGGCAAAGAATTTCACTCTGGTTGTCAGTGTACCACCGACAACACCGGATAACGCGGAGATTTTTATTACGGGAAACCATGACTTTCTCGGCAACTGGAACGGTAAAGGCGGCAAGCTCAAAGAGATCGGGCCTAACCTGTTCGAGTTCAGTGCTGAAATGCCGGTTGGTTTCGATATTGAATTCAAGTTTACCCGCGGCAGTTTCAGCAATGTCGAAAAAACAGCGCAGGGTCACGAGGTTCCCAATCGCAAACAGCGCGTCGCGGCAGGAACACCATTCAACAAGCGCATCACCGTCGAAGCCTGGGCCGACCAGGTTGCAAATCCGGCAACCAAGCCGGTTATTACCGGCTGGTATTCGATCCGCCGCGCGGTAAAATCGCAGTATCTTGAGCCGGCGCGCGATTTGATCATCTGGTTGCCGCCCTCATACCCACGCAACAAGACCCTGCGCTATCCGGTTATTTACATGCATGACGGGCAGAACCTTTTTGACGCGAACACCGCATTTGGCGGTATTGAATGGGGCGTTGACGAAGTAATGACAGAATACATCGCCGGCAGCAACTCCGGCAAACTCAAAGAAGCCATTGTTGTAGGTATTGCCAATACTGCAGACCGCATGAGCGAGTATACGCCTTTTGTCGACCCTAAGCACAACGGCGGCAATGGCGAAAAATATGTAAAATTTGTAATTGAAGAAGTCAAACCTCTTATTGACGAGCAGTTTCGCACGCTTCCCGAGCGCAACAGCACCTTTATCGGCGGTTCGTCACTTGGCGGACTGATTTCTCTTTACGCCGGCGTCAGGTATCCACAGGTATTCGGCGGCATCATTGCCATGTCACCTTCGATATGGTGGGCCGACGGCGCCATCATTGACTGGCTGGTCAAGCATGATATCGCCGGTTACCCTGGCAAGATATGGGTTGACATGGGCACGCGTGAAGGCGATGAGGCAATAACCTATTCGAGAAAGCTTGCTGCCGAAATTGCAAAAAAGGCGCCGGCGTTCAAAAACCTGCATTATCGCGAGTTCAGCGGTGCCACGCACTCAGAACGCTCGTGGCGACTGCGTCTGCATTTTCCACTGCAACACATTATTGGCACCGCAAAGTAAAACTGGCGATCACGTCTAAACACATGCCTGTCAGGCAACAGCAAGGAAAATAACATGATATTCAGAAATATTGGCAAAACCGGCGTAGAGGGTTCTCAGCTTGGCTTTGGCTGCATGCGACTGCCGGTTATTGATGGCGTTGCCAACCATATTGATATTCCGGAAGCGACAAAAATGCTGCGGCATGCCATTGATAATGGCGTCAACTATGTCGATACCGCGTATCCCTATCACGGAACCGGTTTTGACAAAGGCGGCGAAAGCGAGCCATTTGTTGCGCAGGCGCTGAAAGACGGTTATCGCACCCGGGTGCAGCTGGCGACCAAGCTACCCAGCTGGCTGATTACCTGCCGCGCCGACATGGACAAGTATCTTAACGACCAGTTAAAGCGGCTCGACACCGACCACATTGACTTTTATCTGGTGCACGCGATTAACCAGGCTTTCTGGAAAAACCTGACCAGTCACGATCTTTTCGGCTTTCTCGACGCGGCTCTTAAAGACGGGCGCATCAGACACGCCGGCTTCTCGTTTCATGACGATCTGCCAACGTTTAAAAAGGTTGTCGACGCCTACAACTGGTCGTTCTGCCAGATTCAGTATAATTATCTCGACACAAATTACCAGGCCGGCGAAGCGGGTCTGGCTTACGCCTATGAACGCGGGCTCGGCATCGTGGTCATGGAACCAATACGCGGCGGTTCACTGGCGCGCAACCTGCCCGCAAACGTCAGCAGCGCTTTTGTGACATCGGGCTTCAAGCGCTCGCCGGTTGAGTGGGCACTGCGCTGGCTGTTCAACGACCCGCGCATTTCTGTTGTTTTAAGCGGCATGAGCGCCATGGAACATGTCGAAGAGAACCTGCGCGTTGCAGCTCAAGCCAAAGCGCAGGCTTTTTCAGAGGCCGAGAAAGAAGTCATGCTCAAGGTCCAGGCGGCATTTAAAGAGCGCATCAAGGTTCCCTGCACCAGCTGTGCTTACTGCATGCCCTGCCCTTCCGGCGTTGATATTCCAAAGAATTTTCAGATGTATAACAGCTACTATCTGGTCGACGAAAGCTTTCGGAGCACAATTAAATTTCAGTATGGCATGCAGGTTGCTGAAGCGGCGCGCGCCAGCAACTGCGTCAAATGCGGCAGATGCGAAACGCACTGCCCGCAGCAGATCAGCATCATGAAAGAACTCGACTCTGTAAATGCCGTTTTTGAAATGTAATATTGTTAACAATAAACTCCTGCACAGCAAAGGACTGGAAGCCAGAGTCGCTTTTTGTAATTGCCAGCAGCAACGATTACGAAGCGCAGGATGCGCTAGTGCCAGGGTGCCCGAGGATTTGGCTGCTCTTATGACTTCAGCCGTTAGTGCAGCCTATCCCGAAGTGCTCCCCGGATCGGCGCGCCCAGGTGCGAACACGAAAGAAACAAATTGCAAATGAACGACAAGCTATTTTTGTTTGATGATTTAATCACCGAACTGAGCGAAGACGCTTCGCCGGGGCATCTCGACCAGCTCGAACTGTTTTACAAAGACACCGAAGAGCTGTTTGGCTCGATGACCAGCATCATCACCAGCAGTCAGCTTGCGGTCACCTGCTCCTCGCTGCACCCTGAACTGGCACAACCACTGGCCGCCGGCGAACCAGCAGGGCACCTGCTGCAATGGCCGTCGCCGCGCTGCGGGCTGACCAGCGTCATTCGCAGTGACCAGCAGGGGCAATGCAATTCTTTAATCGCGGTTTTCCCTTTTATTGGTGATGGCGTCAAACATCGTTGTCGTCTGCTTGAAACCAGGCTTTACGCCAACCGCCTCGAAGCCCAGCTGTTTGCCTATATTGGCGGCGACGAAGAATTGAACATGACTTTTTACGACGCCCATTACCTGGCGAATCGCACTATTTACCAAAAAGAAGCGCTTTACCATTTTATTCTGCGCGGTTTTGCCTACCATCTTGAAAGCGTCATGCCCGGCCCCGACGGCTTCATGGAGGCGATTTACCAGCGCGAAGAACTCGGCGCCGATCATTACGAGATCAGCGGACTGGTCAGAGATGTTAAAGAGTATGATTTTGCCATGCCGGAACAGAAATTCTGGCTGCTCAGAACGCTTATTGCCAGAACTTCCAGCGGGGAAGAAATCGAGATCGACCTGCTGCTGACCGGCAAAACGCTGGGCAAAAACAGTCTGCCACAAGCAGGTGATTGCATCAACGCGCTGATCTGGCTGCAGGGCCACCTGTGGGGCCCAACAGAAAGTTGATCCAGTTTGATCCAAGCTGATTCAGTCCGACTCAGTCAGATGTGAAGGATCATATTACTCAGCCAGCGGCGCGCTTTTTTTGATATTGGCAATGGTTTCGGTGTGAATGCGGCGGGCAAGTTTGGCATCAGTGCTGTTATAGAAGCCTGAAAGCTTAATAATGCTTGAACCGATTACCGCGTAAGACTGCCAGGTTGTCAGCGCGTAATTGGGATACTGCGCGTCAACGCACTTGATAACATCGGTTATCAGCAACATTTCGCCGTCAGAGAGCGGCAGGCGATTTACCGAACGCGCCAACAGCATATCGCCGTGCGGTGTGCCGCCGGATTTGGCGCTTTCTTCTTCCTGTTGCAGTGCCAGCGAAGGATGCGCAATCTGCAGCATCTGGTCAAATGCGGCTTTAAACGCAGACTTGTATTGCATCAGCCGCAGGCTTACCCTGGTATATTCGTTGTTGCCATACTCGGTGCCGTCTTCGCCGGTTTCAAAAGCGTTGCTGGCATCGCTGCCGCTATGCCCCTTATATGGCACAAAACCAGTCTGCTCGATTATTACCATTGTATCGTTCGCTGACGCCGTCTGCGTCTTTACGTTCACCGCGTCAGCCGGCAGCAAAGAGGCGTTTTCGGCCTGACCGGCGCTGCAGACAGCAAGCATTACCAACAGAAAAAAACACAGTTGTTTCAATCTCATAAAAGCCTCCTCGCCGTTATCTGTCATGATATTACATCAATACCCGCTATTTTTTCAAATGAAAGACCGGCGGCATACCTCTGTGTGCCGCCGGTCTTGCTCGTGCTTCTGCAGTGGTCAGTTGCCTTTGAAATAGAGTTTGACGGCATCTTCAAAGCCTGACTGATAGCTAAAGTTGAAACTGATCGAAGGCTTGGTCATCAACTTGAAGCCGTCGGCTGACAGATTGCCGAAACCGACTTTTATGCTGGCCGGGCCGACTGAAGCCTCGACTTCCTTAGCTGTGTATGAATCAGGTATTTCGGGCAGCAGGGCATGCAGAGGCTTACCGATATCCTTGATCTGCTCGGCAATAGCCAGACTCAGTTTTTTCGCGGCCTTCACCACTTTTCGCAGGTCATCATAGACAATTGAGTAGGTGACCATCGACCAGAGCGACACGTTGGTGCCAATGAGAAAGCCGACTGAATATTTCGCCGCGTCGCTGATGATCTCGGTTATTGGTTTTTCGACCAGCGAACCGTGCGCACCGTTGTCAAGAACCGAGATCATTTCGTAGGTTACCGGGTTAAAGGCAAACCAGGCCGGGCGCAGCTTGCCATCTATCATCGGCGCCAGCGTCGGAAAAATAACACCTTGCCCATTTTCGCCGGCCTGCTGCAGCAGATTTATCGTGGCTTCTGTCAGGTTTTCGCTCGCCAGACCTTCGATCAGATCAGAAATCTCATCAGGACCGACGACCATCAGCTTCTGGTTTTCAGTTGTACGCCAGCGACTGAACAGACTGCCACCGCCCATCACCTGCTCTTCGATCATGGTATTGGCCATGCCCATGAAGAAATTGAAAGCCTTAACCGCTTTTTCATCGCCCTGAACGACCGGGTTGATCTGACGCAGGTCAAAAACCGCTCGCAGCCGCCCCTCTTCGCCATTCAAGGTAAGAATGATCACGCGCATGCGCTCGCCCGGGCGGGCGGCTCTGACGCCAGTTTCTCGCGCAGCTTCAGCCTCAGCTTCTGTGTGCAGAGCTAGAAACTGATATATCTTCGACCAGGCGAACCAGCGGGCAGTTGACTTTGTGCCAGGTGCCTCAGAGGTCTTTCTGGCCTTAAAGTCATCGGCCAGAGCCTGTGCTGCGCTGGCAGTCAGATCTGGCATGCACAAAGCGATACTTCTGAAGGTATCAACGATTGCAACGCCTTTTTCGAGAGGTCTGACAAATTCGAGAACCTGCTCTTCAAGCCTTATCTGAATGATTTCTTCGACTACCTCATAGTCAGCGAGTGATACCGGTTCCTGCAGGTTGTCGATCTTGCCGTATGCCGCTTCTGCCGACACACAAAGCGTCTTGCCATTGTCAGGCGTGAAGTAGAAAATATCTATCGGCGACTTCGAACACATGGCGAAATCGAGCATAGTGCTTTCAAACAGCGGTATTTCCTGAATGCCGTCATCATCGCCACCGCCAGCAAGCGCGTCACCCATCGACCCCATCATGGCAGCCTGGTCAGAGTTTTTTGACCTTGCCCTGAGTTTGAGCGAAACTACGGCGCCCGGCTGACTTGTTTCTGCAGGTTCTTCCGCCAGATCAGACTCGATTAGCTCGCTGACTTCCGCAATCTCCTTAAAAAAGGGAAAAACCAGCAGCCTCTTGCCGACAGTAAGCACAGGAAGCTGCGCCAGCGCCGACTTCCAGCCGCTGAGCTTTTCGAGTTCACCGCGGCCCTTCTCGGTCAGGCTCGCGTATTTGAGTTGGTCGGCAACCAGCGCGCCGTTCGCTTTATAGTATATTCGCGCTATTGCGAGCAGATCGCCGGGAGTGCCCCAGTTCTGCACCAGAACAGCCTCTGGCGCGTAGATCGCCGGCAGCGAAAGCTTTTCTGCCGGAATACACCGAATAGCACCCAGTGCTGCAATGAAATCAGCTTCAGTCATCTTCAGCATTGCCTGCAGTCTTGCATCAGCTACCGATCTGAAATCAGGCGCGGGCAGAACAACCTCACCTTCAGACGACTGCTGCGTGGCAGCGTCTGTCGAACCGCCTTTTTCAGAAGAAACAACCTGGCGTTCGCCAGCTGCGCCTTTTTTCTTCCAGCCGCGGGCAACGCGCTCGGCATGGATCGAAGTGGCCAGAGAACGTATCGAGTTGTCCTCATCAGCCGGCGCAAGCCAGATATCAGCACCAGTCAGCATGTAATCATCAAATTGCCCCATCTTGTCGCCAGTCACCGACAGATTGAGGTCAAACAAGGCAGACTTGATCGTGGCTCCCTCTATTTTATCGACTTCCAGGCCGGTGATTACCATTAGAAACCGCCGGCTGTGGCCATCAGCGACTTCGACCTGCTCACGCGGCTGGAATAGATACTCTCCGGTGTCGTCAGCTGCTGCAAAGTTCTCGCCGGCAACTTCGAGACTACAGATCTCTGAGACGGCCAGAACCGTGCCTTCGCCATCTTTTTCATCAGTCAAGGTTACATCAAGATACATATTCATGTTTTCAAAACGACAGGCATTGATGGCGATGCTGATTTTGTCGCCTTTACCGGTGACAAGCGGCTTGTCAGCCTTAACCGGCTTGTCGCCAGCTGGCAGCAGCAATTCACCTCCAGAAATATCAACGCGCAAAGTTCCTTTAACCTTTTCCCCCAGGCTCTTTGGCAAAATGTAAGCCTGTTTACGGTAATTGTCGGAACCGGGCAGAAACATGACCGGCCGGTGCCAGCCCAGCGGCAGGCCAGCGGTGCGCAGTGACGGCGGCAGCACAAGATCACCGTATCTGGTCGGCACAAGCAGCGACAGTCGCTCACGAGGATCGATGTCGAGCAGGGCCTGCACCTGCGAAGTAATCTGCAGATCGAACACTCGCAGCATATAATTTTCCAGTGGTTCTGGCAGCGGGCGATCGGCATAACCGTTCAGACTTATTTTAAATGCCGCAGAGAGGTTGCCGCCAACCGTTTCGGGAAGCTTTGCCGCTTTGGCCAGATCTTCGGCCGGCTCACTGATGCCGATTAACGGCAGACGAATACTGCCATAAACCGTGTCATAGAAGTCGAGCGCAGCGTTTTTAAGAACGGCGGAATCGCTGTATGCAAAAACCAGCCAGCCTTCAACCGCTGCAGCAGCGGCTACACACAGACTCTCGTCTTCTGGCGTAATCAGCGGATCTTCGACGATCCACGACAGATCAGATACTGGCACCGCCGCGAGCTGGTTGAAGCGCGCAAAAAAGTGCATGCGAACGTCAGGAATCTGGTATGGCGGCACCATTTTAACCGTATTGCCCTTCTGCCCGGCGTTGCCGACAATGCCAGCCGGGTGTGCATCAGAACCCGACAGAACCTCTACAGTCTGCTCGGGTAGGATGTTTTCGAGGCGCAGCTTCAAAGCGATACATGGGACGCCGAGACCACGAAATTTGCTCATGATCAGCATTTCGTCGACAGTAAGGCGCATGGCAGTGTTACTGACCGTAGCATTCAGTGGCAGACGCTGGCTGATAACGGTTTCATCACGGGTTTTGCTGCTGCCATAGAGTGACTGACTGAGGTCGAGGCTGTAGCGTTCAAGCTGCGGCGGCATATCGGCAAACGTCAGTTTCAGGCCATTTACCGCGGCTTTGTCGACAACTGGCGGCGGCGGCAAATCGGCTTTTTCAGCAGCACTCATGAGCAACAGACGGCCGTTGTCTTCGCGGCGACAGAAAGAGAGCTGAACCGGCGTTCGGGCATCGGCAGGGCCAGAAGCAGTAACAATGGTTTTGCCAAAGTTTTCGACCGCTTCACGAACTGCGGCGAGATCGGTTGATACCACTGCTTTGCCATTGCACAGTTTTGCCGCCAGATCAAACGGCGCGCGCTCACCGTCATCTACCATACCGATCCAGGTGGTCTGAATGCCAGCATCTTTGAGACTGCCCAGCACCGCCTCATAATCAGGCGAAACCGCGGCCGGGTTGAGTTCGAGACCAGCGTCGGTTATGAACAGCAGATACTTTCGGTCAGAAGGAATCCCATTGAGCGTCTTGAATGCTGCCTGCAATGCTTCGAGCGTCGCAGTGCCACCGCCAGCGCTGGTCGGCGCCAGCCCGGCCAGAAGCTGCATCTTGTCACTGGTAAACACCTGAGGAACATTCATGTATAGCTGATAGGTCATCAGCTGGGCAATAGCGTTTTCGGGCAGATTGCTGAAAAGGTCGCGCAGAATGCCTTTGGCTTTTTCCATGCGGTAATCGCAGCCTTCTTCGCTCGGCGGCAGGTCCATTGAACCGCTGACGTCTAGAACGACGCTGATCACCGGAGCATCAGAATTGCCGCGCACACCGGGGCGGCGATAGACCATCTCGTGTTCGCGGCCAAGTATCGAAGCCACCTCGGCAAACACCTTGGCGATGTTTTCAGAGTTGGCCTTGTTATAACAGCCGCCGGAAAGGGTTGCGAGGCGTCTGAGTGTTGCTTCATCAGGCTTGCTGCCGAAACCGATGGTAAAAACCGGAACATCAGCCGCTTTGACTGCCGCGAACATTTCTTCTGGCTTTGTTTTGCTGCCGGGGCCGGTATCGTTATGGTTGGCATCAAAACCGTCGGTGAAGAGCAGAACGGCCGGCCGGCTCTTTCCTTCAGCCTTCTGCAGGCCCAGCATGACACTGTCGTTCAGGCAGGTCGCGCCGTCAGCCTTAACCGCTGTCAATGCCTTGAGCAAAGCGCTGCGGTCTTTGGCCGCGAGCTCGCGCGCTTTGGTATCAAAATCGACCAACACTATCTCGCTGTCTTCAGGAAGAAGTTTGATAAACTGCTCGACCGAAGCCAGCGCCAGCTTCATGTCTTTTTTCATCGAGCCCGATGAGTCGAGAAGAATGGTCAGACTCAAAGGCGTCGCCACGCTGCTGACCGAGAGAACTTCGGCATGCATACCGCCTTCTCTGGCTTCGAGCTCTTCCTTTTTTATCACGCCCTGCCAGTTCGGGGTGGCAAAGCGAACCGCCACCTGTTCGTCGGCCAGCAGTTTTACCGCGCGAATTCTCAGTTCGCGCTCTAGCTGCAGCGTCCCCGAAGCAAGCGCGGCCGCCACTTTTTCGCTGTCTTTGTCGCCTTCGGGCTGAATTATCTTTGGCCAGTTTTCGATTACAGTTATTTTTCCGGCATGCACCGGAATCATGTGCGCCTGAAGCGTGCTGATAAGCGGGCCAGTAGTATGTAGCGTGTAAAAGCCGACCGGCAGAGGGATCATCACATCGCCATCGGCGGTGACCGAACCGGTAAACTCAGGCGAAGAGCCGGGAAAATCCGGGTGACTGACGTCACTCTGCGCGATAATGTCGCTGTTCTCGGGCTTGCAGATCCTGATTGCTCCGGTTTTTTCGCTATATTCGATTTTAGTCACCGCGCCGAGGTCGATCAGTTTGATTTTTCCGCTGACCGGTGCGTCAACTGGCTTTATTGTCAGTTTCCAACTGCCCGGCGCCGGCTTCATGTTGTCGATAACGCTTACCGGACCGTCATGCGCAAACACTTCACGGCTGAAACTGTTGTTCCAGACAACCGGCCCGGCCTCAACCGTGCTGTTGCCTTCCATGACAATGCCGGCGCTGGCCAGCTGCTCTGAAAACTCGACGGCAAAGGCCAGCAAACGATCACCCGGGTGTGCCAGTTCAATGGCAACCGAATCGTCTTCTTTGCTGAAGCTGAATTCAACAGGCTTTTCAGCGGTCAGCGTTTCTGCATATACCGGGACATATGCCGAAAACAGGCAGAAAATCAGAAATAAAGCAATAACCTTGTGCATGACTAAATCCTTTGGGCGTTGGTATCTCTCTCACAACTTTATCTGGCTTGTATACATCAGTTTGTCATATTGCGCAATTCAAAAAACTGGCAATGCAGCCACAGTCTGGTTGCAGCTGATTTATGCCGGCGGACGTTTACTCCGGCCTTTTTTATTACATCGCAACTGGCATTGACGAAAAGGCGTGAGCAGCGTAAACTGAAGATGCTGTTGTACAGCAACGCCTGAAAACAGGGAAAAAATATGTCATCTGCAAAGTCTGTCTGGTCTTATCTGGTTTTCTGCCTGCTGCTGGTTGCATTTAATCCGGCGGCCGACCTGATGGCGCAGTCTTACGACGCCAATACCATTTCAATGTTCACCATGAATTCGGCGACTGCTCTCAGACGCATCAAGAACGGTCATTTTTCGATAATGTATCGTGGTTTCGGCTCGCGCAAGGCTGGCGAGATAGACCGCGACGAGCTGCTCGGCTTTCGCTTTATGCTCGATCTTACCCATCAGTCGCGTGGCTTGCGCACTCTGATCGAGAAACACGAGAAGGCCGGCATGTCACCAGAACAGGCTTTCGAGAAGGCGCGACTTGAGCAGACCAAAATACTGCAGCAGATTTTCACTACGGTAGATTCAACCAACGAGCTTTACGAAAACCGCCGCGGCAAGTCATTTGAAGCGGTCAAGGCTGGAGTTCCCGACCCAGAGACCCACTTTCTCTTCTGCTCGCCGCGCATAGGCGTCGCCAGAATGTATGGGCCAATAGTGATGGTGATTCAGGAAACCAGGCCGCGCGGAATGGATCTCAACGGAATTGCTCGCGACGCTCGCTATTACAGCCTGTCGCGCTTTCTCAAAAACATCGGCGATCTTGATTTCAGAATGATTCTCGCCGACTATGTGGCTGACCGCGATGAATATGTAATACCCTCTTACATCCGACCGATGGATGTTTCCGGCATGATCGTTCACAGCACTTCGCCGGTGGTTATCGGTAACCGTGTTGCGATACCGCCCCCGACTGTCCGCCGCGTCTTCCGCAAGTATCGCCGCATGGGTGCGATGACAATTGACGTTCTAGACGGCAAGGACCGGCTGATCGCAAGACTCTCGCCGGCGCCAAGCGCCACTGCAATCGAAGCAGACACTCCGCGGTCGCCAGAGAAACTGCCAGAATACATTCAAAAGGCCTGGAACGGCTACGTCAAAACCTTACGCAGTAAAAGATAAAGTCTTTCGCTCAGTCGTTGCCGATTTTTTTGAAAACGTCGGCCGCTTTTTCCTTAAGGGTTGCTGGCGCGGTGGAATCGTCGTTTTTGCTCTCATTGCCCTGTTTTTCAAGGTCATAACGACGCATATCGGCACCAAATTCGTAACCGACGAACGAATTGGAGATAAACACAGGTTTTCTTGGATCAACGCCTACTTCTTCAGCGGTAAATGTCAGCACTTCGCGTTGTGGCACCATTTTGCATTCGTCACGGGAAATTCTGACAACGGTTACAAACTGCTCTTCACCGCTCTTGCGCACGTCGAACCTGAAAGAATGTTTAAAAGTTCCACCCTTTTGCGCGATAGTTATTCTAAAATCGTTGCCATCGAGTTCGATACCAAGCAAGGGTTCGGGAATTTCTCTGACCTGCGCTGACGCAGCAACGGCAAGGCCGATAACAAGAACGATAAACACCAGAATCAAATTGCGAGCCTTCATCTGTATCTCCTGAGACATAAAAATCATTCATAGCAGAGCTATTATAATCCAGATTCAGAAAAATGTATTCAATTTGCCGACATTCAGACGATGTTGAGATATATCAGGCAACAACGCTTTCAGCATGTTGCCATAAAGATAATGAACTGCTATCTTTTAAGCAGATATAGTTTTACAAAGGAATCTTTATGAGAATCTGGGCAACACCTGTCGTGACAGTTTTGCTGGTTTTATCTTATACTCTACTGAGCGGCTCCCGACCCGCCTGGGATGCACGCGTAGCCAAAAAGTGTTCAGGATCTATGGCAAAGCTTGAGCAGGCACTGGAGCTCCTGAAAGACGGTTCTGCAAGCATTCGGGGTTCTGGCGACAAAATCAGCGATTATCCACTTCTTGAAAAAGAACTGCTGGAAAGTCTTCCCGTCTGCCCGGCAGAGACGCACAGGCAACCGGCACCGCTGGAATATATCGTTGAGCGAAAAGCTGACGGCAGTTTATCAGTAAGGTGCCGTGTCCACGGCACCCGTGAAAACCTGATATATTCTCTGGAAGACGCAAAGCAGGATGAGGATCTCTGGGCGAAAGCAATAGGAGCAGAAAGAGATAAGCATGAAACGAAGCAGGCGTTATCTGCTGTTACTCTGGGCCTGGCACCACTTCTGCTCTTTCTGGCAGCCCGCCTTGTATTTGGCAGGGCCTTTTTTGCCGGAAAAACCGCCTCATTGAAGAAAACATTTTCCATCTCTTATGGCCTTTTACTGGGCTTTGGGGTATTAGTTTTTATTGATGTCGGCTCACAGGTGGGAACATTTGTCAAAGTTCTGGTCGTCACTTCCATACTCTCCTATCTTTTCGCCCACAAATATTTGCTGTCACCGGATAAAAGGAATCCAGAAGCTTAATCAACGCCCTGATTTGGCTGAGCTCATCAAAGGTCAGGCGACACCCCAACAAACTTTTCAATCCACGCGCCCGCACGGGGCGCGACGCGAACCCGTGCTATTTGAGCATTTCGGTTCGCTACAGGGTGGCTCAATTCAGCAAATCAACGGCATCAATGATGAAGTGCGCAAGAACTGGAACAGGATCACTGAGCCAAGGTATCTGATTCAACTTTCAAATAATGCCAGTAAAGAATCGCAGCTTGTTTCCCTGCTGCATGAGCTTGTTCACCTGTATTGTGGTCATCTCAGCACCCCAGATGAAAACTGGTGGCCTGACCGACCCGGCCTTTCACTCGCTGTGAAAGAATTTGAGGCCGAGTCAGTTGCTTATATTGTTTGCAGTCGTGCTGGCATTAAAAACCAGTCAAAACTGTATCTGGCCGATTACCTGCAAAAAAATAATGAAATTCCGGAAATCAGTTTTGACCACGTCATGAAAGCGGCTTTTCTCATCGAGAACATGGGTCAGAAAATCTTGCCACCACGCACGGGAAAGAAGGCTGCAAAGCAGTTCAATTAGCCACACAATGCGGCCGGCATTTTTTTTCAGGGTTATCGGGTTGCTTTCAGAATAATACAGTCCACTTTTCTTGGTCAGTATCTTGGTCAATTTCTTGGTCAATTTCTTGGTCAATTTCCTTTGAGACTGTTTGAGCAGAAATGTATCTGGTGAATACAAAAAAATCCAGCCGGATAACACATGGCGCGAAAAGCACCGACAGTTGAGTAAGGCGTCCCTTGATTCCAGAACAGCTCGCTCAACCGTCCCGAAACAGTGATACTGCACCACATAGAATTGTCTAAATTCGGCTGGCACAAGCCGCGCCGCCTATGTACACCTTTTGAAAAGTGGCTGCAACTACTGAAATTTTCTGAAAAATACATTACAATGAATGAGTTACCAGATTACCTCGCCGACGAAGAAGGTGTTTCCATGGCCGTAGCCCAGCTCAAAAAAATCAACGCTGACCGCGAAATGCGCCAGATTCTCGAAGCGCGCGAAAAAGAAGCGCATCATGTCGCCTCCATCAAAAAAGCCGCCCAAGACGAAGGCCACGAAGCCGGCCTGGCAGAAGGCCTGGCGAAAGGCAAAGCCGAAGGCAAAGCTGAAACCGCAGTAGAAATGTATAAACTCGGCATAGACATCAACCTGATCATAAATGCGACCGGCCTGTCAGAACCGGCACTGAGAGAGATTCTCAAACAGTAGCCTCGGGGGGCAAAGATATTTCAGGCTCATCAAACAGAATGATCGAAAAGCCCTTTCTTTGACGGTCTGCTTGTCAAACAACGCAGAATCAGACCTTTATTGTTGTTGAAGAAAGCACGGTTCATTTACAAAAGGGCCGGGTTGTTATAGCATCATCATGAAGACTCGGGCGGTTGAATATTGAGTCTGGCTTTGAGCTGGCTTGACAGCACAGGAAGAGAGGTATTCAGATGATGCAGAGACCTTGCAGAATGCGGCTTGCGAATTTTGTTGGTCGCAGTTTGATCATGATATTTATGGTGAGCCTTATGGTATTTGTAGCTCCGGGCTGCCGCGCAGCGTCAGAAACAGCGGTTTTGGCGGCACCTGAAACAATGCTTGCAGACGATGATGCATTCTTGGATGAAGTGCAGCGGCAGACGTTTCAGTATTTTGTTGAATGTTCTAATCCGGCGAACGGTCTGGTAATGGATAAGGCCCTTAATCTGCCGGCCGGAAGCGAGCCAGTTGATTTTTCGTATTCGGCGGCCACAATTGCTGGCGTTGGTTTTGCACTCAGCGTTTACCCGGTCGGAGTCGAACGCGGCTGGATGACCCGGGAAAAAGCAATTGAACTCACCCGCACCACACTACGATTTTTTGCGGAAAAAATGGAGCACAAACACGGCTTCTTTTACCATTTCGTCGATATGCATACCGGCGCCAGAGCTATGAACTGCGAAATATCATCAATCGATACCGCGCTGTTTCTGGCCGGGGCACTGTTCGCGGCGCAGTATTATAAAGACAGCGAAATTCAACAACTCGCACAACAGCTTTATCAGCGCGCTGACTGGGCATGGATGTGCAACGGCGACCGCTACCCGTCGATGGGCTGGACCCCGGAAAACGGCTTTATAAAGGCAACCTGGGATCATTATTCAGAAGGTCTGCTGCTTTATATTCTGGCGCTGGGTGCGCGAGAGCACGCTCTGCCGACTGAAGCCTGGGACTTTCGCCGCCTGTGGGGGCGCTATAAAGAGCATGTGTATCTGATTAATCAGCCGCTGTTTACGCACCAGTTTCCGCAGGTTTGGCTCGATCTGCGCGGCAAACGCGATGCTCACGCTAACTATTTCGCCAGTTCAGTGCAGGCGACCCTGGCGAACCGCCAGTTCTGCCTCGATCTGCGCCAGAGTTATCAAACCTTTTCAGAAAACTGCTGGGGGCTCACCGCCTGTATCGGCCCGGATAACTACCACGCCTACGGCGCACCGCCCAACCCGGCCGTGGTAGACGGCACGGTGGCCCCGGCCGGCGCAGCATGCTCGATCGTTTTTACCCCGCAACTGGCGATTGCCGCCCTGCGCGAATACTACAGCAGCAAAACGCTGCCTGAAAGTATCAAGAAGCGCCTGCACGGCCGTTTTGGTCTGAGCGATTCGTTCAACGTCGATCGTGATTTCGTCGCATCGGAAGCCTTCGCGATAAATCATGGGCCGATGCTGCTGATGATCGAAAACTATCGTTCCGGGCTGATCTGGAAACACTTCATGCAGTTACCGGCGGTAACGCACGCGATGCAGAAAGCCGGTTTCAAGCCAGATACGACAGATGAAAATACGGTCGATGCAGCGACAGTATACGAGACGGCTGCCTATATGCCTCATCAGCGACCAGTTTACGAGACCCCTTTCCTGCCACATGAATATTCGCTCGCCAGCGCCAGTTTTGCTGATCCGGTCTGGGAAACTGCTGCCAGAATGGTTATCGACCGAAGTCTGATACAAACCATCATCAAGCCGCCGGCCAGCCTCGATTATCAGCTGCATTGGCAGATGCTGCATAATTCAGAGAGCATTTTTATGAAATTTGACGTGCATGACAGTGAATTACACGCAGAAAATGCCGATGACCGCATGTATCACGACGATTGTATTGAAATCTATCTGAATTCGCACAATCAGAAGTTCAATTGGAACGGCGAACATGATTATCAGATCATCATGTCACCGGATGCATCTGGAAAGAACCTGCGGGTCAGGGAATTTTTCAAGGGAGCGAGCCTGACCGGCCAGCTGCAATGGAAGTTTCAGCGTCTGCCAGACGGCTACAGCGCCATTATCGAAATTCCGAAAAAGGCGTTCGGCCTTGCCGATATCGATCGGTTTGCCGCTTCTATCGCCGCGCATGACGTCAATGCTTCTGGCACGATCGAGATGAAATACTCCTGGTTTTTTACGCAGCCGGAAGTTACTCTGGCAGAAATAAAGCTTTTACAGGATAATTAACCGGATGAAAAACATCACCGCGCTGCTGATTCTACTGCTGGTCTTCACTTCAAATTTCAGTCAGGCGGCCGCTACCGAATCGCCGGTAAGCCTGACGGTCTGGGCCATGGGCAATGAGGGCCTGCTGATCAGAAAAATGGCCGACCGCTTTGAAAAGCTGCACCCGCAGGTTAAAATCGTCACGCAGGCAATACCCTGGACAGCGGCGCATGGCAAGCTGGTGACCGGCGTCGTTGGCGAGATGTCGCCTGACGTCTGCCAGTTGGGAACGACCTGGATGGCCGAGTTTCAGGCGATGGGCGCGCTGGAACCACTCGACAGCTATCTGCAGAGCGCAACAGCGGTTAAGATAGATGATTATTTCCCGGCGGCCCTTACTTCGACTTTCTTTGCCGGGCAACGCTTTGGTCTGCCCTGGTATGTCGATACCCGGGTATTTTTCTACCGTTCTGATATTGTCGCGCAAGCAGGTCATGCCAGTTTTCCGACAGACTGGGCTGGGTTAAAAGCACTGGCGACCTCGATCATAGCGGCAAACAAAGAATCTGGCCGGCCCGGTTTCGCTTTTTCTCTGCCAACAAATGACTGGCAGATTTTTCTGATGTTCTTCTGGCAGGCCGGCGGGCAGCTGTTTCCGGAAGGGGGCCACTCGCCGCTGCTGAGCCATGAACCGGCCGGCAGAGCCCTCGAGTATCTGCGCAGTTTCTTTGTCGAAGGGCTTGCCTCGCTGACTTCGGGGCGCGACATGGATCTGCTGACGGCTTTCGATTCAGGCTTTTTTCCGATGTTTATTGCCGGGCCGTGGATGGTTTCGACGATTGAAACCGGCAAACCCGAACTGGCCGGCCGCTGGGAAACAGCACCGATGCCAAAAGAGGTCAGTGGCGCTTCGTTTATCGGCGGCAGCAATCTGGCAATGTTCAAAAGCAGCAAAAACAAAGCATGGGCCTGGAAATTCATGGAATTCATGTCGACTGCCGAAAGTCAGGTCAACTGGTATGAACTGTCGAAGAACCTGCCATCACTGCGGGGCGCCTGGGAACATGAATCTCTGGCTGCCAACCAGCATTTGAAAGCTTTTCGGGTTCAGCTTGACGCGGCGGTTTCCCCACCGGCGATTCCGGAGTGGGAGCAAATAGCCGATGCTCTTTCTGAAGGCATGGAACCGGTGATGTATGGCAACCTGACCGCTGCCGCAGGCCTGCAGAAGATGTCAGAAAAGGCAGCGGTAATTCTGCGCAGACCTGATGTTACAGAAGGAGCGGTTCATCTCTGGAAACTGGCGCTGGCGCTGGCAGCTGGCACGGCGCTGCTGCTCGCGGTATTTTTCCGCTGGTTGCCGCGCGAGAAAGACTATATAAGCAACCGCAGTTTTCAACCGGTCGCGCTGGTGTTCGTTCTGCCGGCACTGACGCTGCTGACTGTTTTTCTTTTCCTGCCGATTCTGGCCTCATGGTTTGCCAGCTTCACCAACTGGGATATCTACGGCATCAGCCGGCCTGAGAATGTCGTGTGGACAGGCTTTGACAATTATCGGCAACTGACCGGCGATCCGATATTCTGGATTTCGCTGCGCAACAGCCTGCTATTTGCAGTGATTGGTGTGCCGCTGAACCTTATGTGTTCGTTGTTTGCTGCCCTGCTGCTGAATCGCGAATTTATAAGATTCAAGGCGCTGTTTCGCGTCGGATTTTTTATACCCTGCATTACCACGATGGTCGCGGTGGCGGTGATCTGGCGCTGGCTGTATAATCCGGAGTTCGGGCTTCTGAATCTGGCACTGAGCTGGCTGGGCCTGTCGCCGCAGAACTGGCTTGCCGACCAGTGGCTCGCCCTGCCGTCGCTGATAATCATGGCGGTCTGGAAAGGGTTTGGCTACAACATGATTATTTTTATCGCGGCTCTGCAGGCGATACCGGAAGAGCTTTACGAGTCGGCCGACATCGACGGTGCCAGCGAACCGCAACAGTTCTGGCACATCACGTTGCCGATGCTGCGCGAGACCACAGCCTTCGTGACGATCATGACGAGTATCGGCTTTCTGCAATTCTTCGCCGAACCATACATCATGACCGGCGGCGGCCCTCTCAACCAGACGATGTCGGTGGTACTCTACATGTATAATCACGGCTTCAAATTCTACAATCTCGGCTATGCCTCAAGCATCGCTTACGTGCTGTTCGCGATTATTCTGGCGTTTACATTGACGCAGGGCATTATCAGAAAAAGTCTCGAAGGGGGCAGAAAATGAGCGCAGGAGTAAGAATTGCAAAGTGGAAAGAATGGCTGTTTTTCGCGTTTCTCTGCCTTTCGCTTGTTTTTACGCTGTTTCCGTTTATCTGGATGCTCTCAACCTCTTTCAAAAGCCCGGGGGAAATATTCACGCAGACGCCGACTTTCATTCCGGTGCAGCCGACTCTCGACAACTACCGCAATCTGCTGCAGAGCGCCAATCTTGGCCGCAGTTTTATGAACAGCCTGGTTTTCGCGACCGGCATGACCATTCTTTCGGTTCTGTGCAATGCCATGGCCGCCTATGGCTTTGCCAAGCTCAGCTTTCCCGGTCGGGAAAAGATCTTTGCGCTGTTGCTGCTGACCATGATGGTGCCCGGGCAGGTAACGATGATGCCGGTTTTCTTGATTCTCAAGACACTCGGTTTTCTCAATTCGTTTGTCGGGCTGATAATCCCCGGAATCGCGAGTGTTTTTGGCATTTTTATGCTACGGCAGTTCATGCAGGCGATCCCCGAAGAGATTCTCGAAGCAGCCAGAATAGATGGCTGCAGCGAATACCGCATCTTTTTCTCGATAATGCTGCCGCTGTGCCGGCCGGTTCTGGCGACTCTGGCCATTTTCAGCTTTATCGGCGCCTGGAACGAATTTTTCTGGCCACTGGTCATCATGCTGCGCGAAGACATGCAGACCCTGCCGGTCGCGCTGGCCAATCTCAACGGGCAGTTCAACACCGACTGGGGACTGCTGATGGCTGGGTCGGTGCTGGTCGTCGTGCCGGTAATTCTGGTGTTTCTGCTCGCTCAGAAGCATTATATAAAGGGCATCGCTGCCGGCGGCGTCAAAGGTTGACGCCAGGCTATGTCACATATGAGTTCAAAAATTTATCGTCATTGCAGACGGGCGACAGCCCGAAGAAGCAATCTTACGGACCAAAAGATTGCTTCTTCGCTACGCTTGTCGCAATGACGGATTTTAGCCCCGCAATTAAAAGGAGACTAGCGTGAGTAAACAGGCTGTGAAATCGCAGGCAGCAAACAGAAAACCGTCTGCTGACAAGCTTGAGCGTAAGGTTAAAGCTCTGCTGGCAAAAATGACGCTCGCCGAAAAAATCGGGCAGATGACTCTTTTTACAGCGATGTGGGCCGAGACAGGCCCGACGATAGACCGTAATTTTATGCAGTATGTCAGAGAAGGCCGTTGCGGTTCGATATTCAACGCTTACACCGCCGACTACACGCGATCGCTACAGAAAGTGGCCGTTGAAGAAACACGCCTCGGCATACCTCTGTTGTTCGGTTTCGACGTGATCCACGGGCATCGCACTATTTTTCCGATTCCGCTTGGCGAAGCCTGCAGCTGGGATCTCGCGCTCATGGAAAAATCGGCACGTATTGCCGCTACCGAAGCGGCGGCCGAAGGCATTCACTGGACATTTGCGCCGATGGTCGATATTGCGCGCGATCCGCGCTGGGGTCGTGTTGCCGAGGGCGCGGGTGAAGATGTCTGGCTGGGCTGTCGCATTGCCGAGGCGCGAGTGCGCGGATTTCAGGGCGAAGATCTCACTGCCGATGATACGGTTCTTGCCTGCGCCAAGCATTTCGCGGCCTATGGCGGGGCAGAGGCCGGGCGTGATTACAACATCGTCGATGTCTCTGAGCGCACCCTTGCTGAGACCTATCTACCGCCGTTCAAAGCATGTGTTGACGCCAATGTTCGCACCTTCATGCCGGCATTCAATGAAATTGCCGGAGTGCCATGCACAGCCAGCCGGGCTTTGCTTACTGAAACCCTGCGGCATAAATGGGGATTTACAGGTGTGGTGGCTACCGATTACACAGCAATTAACGAGCTTGTTCCGCATGGGGTGGCCGCTGATCTGACGCAGGCCGGGCAGTTGGCCATCGAGGCCGGGGTTGATATGGACATGCAGGGCGGCGTCTATTTTACACAACTTGAAGCTCTGGTCAATGCCGGAAAAGTTTCGCCAGCTGCAATCGATGAGGCCGTCAGGCGAATTCTTCGGGTGAAAGCTGAGCTGGGGCTGTTTGAAGACCCATATCGTTACTGTTGCGAAAAGCGCGAGAAACGCCTGATATTGTCGCCTGGGCACAAGGCTGCCGCGCAGAAAACAGCAGAAAAATCGCTGGTGCTTCTGCAAAACGAAGACAACGCCCTGCCGTTCGCGAAAAACCTGCGAAGCCTGGCAGTCATCGGCCCTCTGGCCAAATCGCAACTGGAACTGCTCGGCAACTGGTATGGTGCCGGCGATGGCAAAGAGGTGGTTTCGGTGGACGCAGCGCTACGCGCAAAGCTTGGCGAGAAGGTTCAGATAACCACGGTTGAAGGTTGTGATATTGATGGCGAAGACGCATCACAGCTGAAGGCTGCTGTCGCCGCCGCCCGCAAGGCAGATGCTGTGCTGCTGGTCCTTGGTGAGCGCGGAAACATGAGCGGCGAAGCCTCCTGCCGTGTTGATATCGATCTGCCAGGTCTGCAAAACAGACTTGCCGAAGAAGTCGCAGCGGCGGCACGCGGCAAACCATTCGCAGCGGTCTTATTCAATGGCCGACCGCTGGCGATAGGTCGCCTGACAAAAGCGGTGCCGTCGATTCTCGAAGCCTGGTTTCCTGGCACTATGGGCGGCCAGGCGGTTGCTGAAGCGATATTCGGCGATACCAACCCCTCTGGCAAGCTGGTGATGAGCTTTCCACGGCATACTGGCCAGATTCCGATATATTACGCGGCAAAAAACACCGGGCGCCCGATCAGCAATGAAAAATACACAAGCAAGTATCTTGACTGCCCTAACACGCCGTTGTTTGTCTTCGGGCATGGTTTGTCATACACGACTTTCAGTTACGGACCACTGCGGCTCAGCGCTACAGAAATGCCGAAGCGTGGAAAAATAACTGCCGCGATCAAGGTAACGAACACCGGAAACTGTGCCGGCGAAGAAGTTGTGCAGCTGTATCTGCGCGATCTGGTTGCCTGTGTAACCCGGCCGCTGAAAGAGCTGAAGGGCTTTAAAAAGATAAATATCAAGCCCGGCGCCAGCGCCGAAGTCAAGTTTACCATCACCGCGGCCGATCTCGCTTTTGTCGGGCCTGATCTCGAACCACTTGTCGAAGCAGGTGAATTCGAAGTCATGATCGGCGGCAGTTCGTCTGCGCCGGTTGGCGGGCGTTTCACTCTTTTGCCAGCCGGCTAACAGGTATTGCCGCTGAACGAAAATGTGTGTTTTAAGCAGTAGTTAAATGGCGATGGTATGAAGCAGAGTGCTGGAAAATTTAATCTATATGCCGCGCTTGAGCTATTTCCGGCGCTGGGAATAGCGGTATATTTTGTGTTGTTTTATGTGGCGGCGGCGCTTTATCCCGGCGGGTCACAGGCAGACCTCAGATCGACCGGCTACAGCTGGATAGACAATTACTGGTGCGAACTGATGAATCATGAGGCGATGAACGGCCAACCGCATCCCGGTGCTGTTTATGCAATCATCGCAATGATATTTGCCGGCAGCGCCATTGGCGTGTTTTTCTACCGACTGCCACTGTATTGCAGAACAACAGCCATGAAGGCGCGCATAATACGAACAAGCGCAGCACTAACCGGGCTCTCAGGCGTTATGCTGTTTGGCGATTTTCATAATCCAGCCCTGCTCTGCTTCAGCCTGGCAACGCTGGTGACATTAGTGGTAGCGCTGCTGATTCTGCTTGAAAACGGCAGAAAAGCATTCTTTGCGGCAGGCCTGCTCAGCATGAGTCTGACACAGATCAACAACATAATGTACTACCTGCGCCTTTGCGTGCAACATATTCCCTGGTTTCAGAAAATTGCCATCGCCGCCGTGCTGCTCTGGGTAGCCGCCATGAATGTCAGATTGCGCAGAATCAAAGACCCCACTTCTGACGATTGACACTCGACATGTCAACGCTGACACCGTTGCTCTGGGCAAACGTCTTGAATTCATCAAGCTGCTTAACCACCTGCTGACCGGCATTGAAAATCTCAGACTTGGCGTTGAACATTTCCTTGATCGCCTCGGTCTTCATACCTGATGAAAACAGACCGCCGGTGCCGCCGATGCTTTTGATCTTGTTCCAGTCCATTTTACCTTTGGTATCCATGCCTGCCAGAGCTTCTTTTACCTTTTTGGCGTTCTCTTTCTGCGAGTCGGAAAGCTTGCCATCACAGCCGGTATCATAAAGCGCCTTCGAATCAAGTTCGAGAATATCTTTATCAATGCCGCTCAGCTGCTTATCAACATCTTTCAGACCATTCAACAGCTCATCCTTAACCTTGGTCAGCTGGCCAACTGTCATACCCTGAACATCTTTTATCATGTCTTCAAATTCACTGGTAAACTGCTGGGTCAACTGCTTGGCGTCTTCTTTTACCCCAGCCATGACACTTCCCTGGGTCGCGAAGAATTTGTTGACGTCGCCAACATCACGCCAGAAAGCATCAAGCTCTTCTGAGCTGTCTTCGCGCATGACAATGAGCTTTTCCTGAGCATATTCAGGGGCATCTGCTTCGGCAATACCGTCAAGAGCGGCCTTTACCTTGAGAGAAACGACGAGACGCCCGGCCTCGGGAGTTTCGCTGACTACGAAATCCTTAACATGCTTGCTCACCAGCCAGCGCTTGCCGTCAAAACGCCTGATCAGATCAGGGGCAACATAGACGTAGCTCAATGGCACATCTTTTTCGTCTTTGCCGGGCTTGCGTACCTTGATCTCGATAACGTCATCGCTCACCTGCTTGAAAGAGCCTTTGCGCGCCTGACTCAGATCGTTTTCCAGCAGCTTGAGCACCTTGTTGGTCTCCTGCTTTACGTAATCGCGGCTGACAACCACAGCACGCTTGTTAGAGGCGTCCTTAAGCAGGTAATACAACGGTACCGAAATAATGCCCAGAATAGTAATAGATACCAGAACCTCAATCAAAGTTATGCCAGTTTTTCTCATGACTTCTCTCCCCTCTCTTTATCAGGGTTTAACTATTAAAAACGACTTGTTGCGAACCACCGGCGGAGCAGCGCCGGCACGACTGAAAGAACAGACGATATCTGCCTGAACCATGGTCTTGTCTGGTTTGCCGTCTTTGAGCAAAAATGACCAGGTTCCTACTACGGCAAAGTCTTTATGCGCCTTCTGAATCTCAAGAACTTCGCTCAGTGCGATCGGGTAAAAGCCGTCTGACAAGACAAAAGGACCAACGTCTTCGGCGGCCACCCCGTCGGCATCGATACGCTCATAAAATCGTTTAAAAGGCATCGCCGTAACCTCTGTCTTGATGCTTTCGAGAATACGCTCGGCCATCTGGATCTTTTCGGTTTCGATTACGGTAACAGCATCACTCGACGATATGCGCATCAGCGGAATCAACGCGATAATCAGAATAGTCAGCGCCAGGCTTATTTCTACAAGTGTTACGGCTCGTTTGCTCATGCGACGTGTCCTGTGTGGTTATAATTTTTCGAATTTAAAGTAAGCGGTCTGCGCACTGAAAGTAACATAATATCGCGTCGGGTCCCATTTTGCCACCGGTCTTATCATCGACAGCAAAGAACTGCGAGCATGATTCGACTGGTAATAAACATGCAGATCACCCTGGCACTCCTTTCGAATAAAGCGGTTGAGCACCAGGTTGCCATATACTTTCAGCTTGGCGCCAATTGGGTTGCGTAAACCCTTGTCGCCAAAGAGACAGGCATGAACCACCCGGTCGCCATAATGGTTAACAATCGAGCCGTTGCGCGCCACGATTGAAAAAACCGTTGCATTGCCATTCGCGTCGAAATCTTCACGGGTAATATTACCCTTTAAATGCACATTGGAAGCCGCAACGATAATGCCACGGCCCATCACATGAAGATCATCCTGTATCCACAGGCTGTCGTTGACAAAGGTAACGCCGTCGCAGATGAACGTGCGTTTGCCATTGTAATCAATGACACGGTTCTCGATATCCCGGTTAAAATCACGACCGGTCGGGTAAAAATAGCTCGCTTTTTTGAGATACTGCGTCGGCGAGTAGGTATTGGCCGGCAGGTTGCCCTTATCGTTGGGGTTCCAGGCGCTTTTGCCCTCTTCATCGCTCTTATAAGGCGGAAACATGCAATAGCCATAGGGCTCTTTCTTCGCCTTGGCCCAGAACCACGGTATCGGAATATCGAGGCCGGCAAAACCGATAATCGGAATCGGCGGAATGTAGATCTTGACCAGCAGCAGACTGATGTGGGTGTAAACCTTTTTGAGATAGCCTTCAACCCGCATCGAAAAAGGAAATTCGATGAACAGATGCCCGAACAGCAGAGTGCTGGCAAATCTTGGCGGAATCGGCAACCAGTAATTACCATTGCCGCCAGGCTCGCCGCCCCCGAAATACGGCCAGTCAAAAGGCTTGCCTTTATCCCAGAAGTTGTAGCGCACACTCTTGAGATTCGGAATGACGTTGTGCTTGTCGTCAGCGTGGTCAGAAGGGTGATCGCCGCTGCACGCGGTCTTTGGCGAGCCAGAATCAGACTTGTGCGGCGTCAGCAGTGCGACGATTTCCATTCTTTTAAAAACTTCGAGCGCGTCGCTGCCAAACGGCCATTTGTCGAACAGGGTCAGCTTGATCAGCATCTCTTTGGTGCCGTTAACCCGCACCAGACCAGGAAGCTGCAGCTTGCGAAAAAGGTCTTTGATGTTGAATGAGAATATATTCTTGAAAGTATCAAAAAAGGCGGTAAACGAGGGCATGTTATGAATAACTATTGTTCCCATGCCTTCGTTCCATTTTATCTCGTCATCGCCCTGCCAGTTGTCAAAGTTCTCGAGCGACTTCTCGTAAAGCAGCTTTGAATTGGCAATAAAGAACGAGTAGTCCGAGGCAATCGGTTGAATATCAGCAACACGAAATTCGCGATGCATCACCAGCTTTTTGCGAATAACTGTTTCATCAGGATAACTCGGGTAATATTCGACTTCGGTGACGACTTCGAAAAAACCCTGCTTTTCGACAGTAACATCGAAGGTGACGTTGCCGGCGAAGGCTTTGAGAAAGGACGGCAGACAGTTCTGAATAGCCGACTCAATACGCTCGTTGATCGCCTTGAAATCAATATTGAACTGCAGCTTGTCGCCAAAAAGCTTTTTGGCGATTTTTTGCGGAGTAAGACCGAATTCAGATGAAATCTTGTTAAAAATCGCATCTACTGGCTTTTGCAGAATAATACCGACAGGAACCGGCACACCCTGCACGATGATAGTAATGCCAGAAATATCAGGCGCTTTGAGCAAAGGCGTGTCAGGAAGAAACTTGGCAACGTCGACATTTGGCACCTGAAAGCCGCCCGCGCCAGAATTTTCGCCGGTCGGGTCTTTATTTATGCCTGATACAACATCGGCCGCGCCAATCTTGATTTTGTCATAAATTGAGCCAAGAAAGCCGGTTACCTTGCGCAGCGGCACTTCGACGCCGCCAACCATGAAATCTGGATTATCGGCAAGAATAGCAAATGCTTTTTTGATGCGGGCGGTGCAGACAACGCGCACCCGGCCGCCACGAGCGTCGAACATGGTCTTGAGCGGCGACAGCGGTGCTTCTGGGTCTACCGAGATGGTATCATAAATATAAACGATACCTTCTTCGTAGAGCGGCTTGAACAGGACGTTATTGAACAGATCTAGTTGCACGTCGATACCGTTGGCCTTGGCATTCTCAAAGCTGACCGGGTCGACATAAGCTGCAGCAACTGGTGCCGGCAGACGAAAATACATGAACCAGCTGCGCAAAAGCTTGTCTGGCTTTGAAAACAGTTCCCAGAAGGCACTGTAATCGTTCATATTGTCTTTAACGATTTTAAAAGTCAGATTGGCAGCTGACTCAGCACACTCTTCGGCGTGTTTTTCGTGACTTGAGAAAACCGTGCTCCAGCGCCCGGAAACCGTCATCCGCGAAATGGCCATGCCAACCAGCACCAGCACGCCAAGCACGCCAAGTGCCATCAGATAAGCAGAACCGCTCTTTCTTCTATAGCGTTGTTGCAACATATTCTCCTCTTGTCACGTCTGAGATCCCCTCTAATTATATCCTATAGAATCTCTTTGCACAATCATGGGGTACACAGAACCTCGGTCTGATGAGGCAAGGCCCGTCTTAATCGTCAGGGCTGGTCTGGCGAAAACATTTTCTGGAACTGACCATCCATGCCTTTGAGCACGTCAAGGCTTTCGCGAGCATCCGCGTCTGATTCGCCCTGCCCTTTCAGGCCTTCGACAATCTCGCCGGCACCTGCACCACTGGTAGAAAGCTGGTGGCTGACATCCATAACCGAGCTGAAATAGCGGCCGAAATCCTGAAATGCCGCGAGATCTTTGTATTCAGGAATATTTCTGAGTTCTTTGAGCAGTCGATCCTGCCATTTGATCCATGAGGCACGGTCGCCCTTGGCCTGGGCAATCTCAGCAAGCTTTTCCAGTGCCAGACACTTGCCAACCGTGTTCAACTGTGGGTCATCGACACTCTGCTCAAAATACGCCTCGGCTTCAGATGTATTTTTCATGTCCCAGGCATCCATTGCCCGGGCAAAGGTCGGGTGAACATAGGCTGCCGACATCTGACGGACTTCATCGGGCTGCGACGGGTCATTCGCCTTGTCAATCAGGTCCTGGCGGTATGCCTTTTCAAAATCGTAGCTGAGTTTTTCGAGTTCCTGGCGGCCATTCGCAAGGGCCTGCGCGTAAGCACGACCATTAAGCACTTCGCGGGCGCCAGTCTGTAAATGGCCCTGCCAGTCGTCGAGGCCAACCTGGGTATCAGTGGTCGACTTCTGTTCGGTAGGCAAAAAGCTGACCTGGGCACCTTTTTCGCTCATACCCATGCGGCGACCTTTGTGCTCTGGCTCAGAACCGCCGAACAGAGTAAAAAGAATCGGTATCAGCACAGCAACCCCGATAACATAGTGCCACTTGAATTCGTATAAATGCAAAAACAGCTGTTCAACAGGTGTCTGCTCTTCTTCGCTGAACGACGGCGGCGGTGGCAGCTCTTCTTCTCCACCAACAACCGAGTCATAAGCATATGCTGATTTTTCGGTCGAGGGCTCGGCATTTTCGATCTTGTAAGCCTCCCAGCAGGCGGCTTCGAGGTCGGCGGCCGACTGTGAAAACACGCTCTCTGCAGAAATCATGGCCAGCTGCCAGATATCTTCGTAGCCCGGGTTTATATCGCCAAGCTTGTTGTGGGTAAAGGCAAACAGATGCTCAAGACCATCGCGAGTCGGGTTGGCAGCGACCATATAAGCGGCCTGAATTATCAGATCGCTGTTTCCCTCATATTTGAGCATGCGCAGCAAAAGAGGTTCAGCCGAAGGGTAATCGAGCTGCGGCAGCATTGATAGCCCTATTCGGCGAGTATCAGCCGACGCGGAGCGCAGAATTGACGAAAGGTAGCCGACAGCGCCCTCTTTGTCGGCAACAAGAAAAACTTCGAGGGCCGCTGCCTTGATGCGGGGATCTTCATCAGCCAGAAAACGGTTCAGCAGAGGAAGGATTGCATCGATATCAAGCTTGCCAAGAACCTTGATAGCCATTGCCATGATCGGCGGTTCCTGGCTTTCGAGCATGGGCAGAACGCTTTGCGCGTCGATACGGCTGCCGAATTTGTCGATTGTGCGCAGTATGTCGAGCAGAATGCCCTTTTTGATATCAGATTTGATAAGGTCAAACAGGGTATGGCGGGCCGCAAGATAGGTCTTG
This sequence comes from Candidatus Riflebacteria bacterium HGW-Riflebacteria-1, assembly GCA_002839445.1. Classification (GTDB taxonomy): domain Bacteria; phylum Muiribacteriota; class Ozemobacteria; order Ozemobacterales; family Ozemobacteraceae; genus Rifleibacterium. The sequence goes on along the minus strand of PGYB01000002.1, from coordinate 287,524 downwards.
TTCTCCTGAATGTCAGCAAGGCGCTTGCGCTGCTCGATCAAACCGAGAGCCAAAAAGGTCGAAGCGGCTGGAAAAGCCTCAGGCGCGGCGACAGACTTTTGCGAAGGCAAACTGGGCGGTTCGAGAAGAGCAGCGATGCGGCCTTTCACCTCGGAGTCAGTTTCGTGTTCAAGATGTTTCTTGAGAGCCTGTACAATCGACGGGTAGGCGGCATACGGCGCCAGCCTTTCGACCGCCCCTGCCCGCAGCTCACGGTCTGCGCTGACCAGGTCACGAACAGCGCATCTGATGATAATTTCTGAGCGGCGCAGATCGATCTTTTTCTTAAGCTCAGCCATGTAGGCGTCAAGCGGTTGATCAAGCAGGCCGGCAGCCTGCACTGCCTCAACGCTCTGACGCAGCACCAGTTGCATGATGTGCTTTTTGTGACCTTTGGCCAGCAGCATGATATCGTAGATTTTCAGTGGAAAATCACGCGAAGGATTAAACGCCGCGACAAATCCGGCCTTAACCAGCAGCAGCGGCTGGACTTCGCTACCCAGGTATTGCAGAAAGAGGTTTTCAACGCTGGCAAAATCGATCATCATCAGCTCGCGCAGCGCGCGTTGCCGGATCAGCTGATTTTTATGAAACAGAAAAGCCTTGATGTATTTTAACGCTTCACCGCTGTCGACAAGGCGCAGCAGGTGCACAGCATGCAACTGTACCTTGAACGAACGCGAAGTCAGGCCGGCTCTGACCTGACGTTTAAAAGCATGCTCGTCGCGCATCTGCAGCAGAGACAACGCCGCGCACACAACCTCGACATCGGTCTCCAGAAGCAGCATTGGCGCGAAATCGGCATCTTCGCTATTACCAAACTTGGCCAGAATGGTCAGACCGATTTCGAGCAGGCGCGGATTCTTTTCACTGGCGAGACGTTCGCGCCAGAGACGCATGGCATCGTCAGACGGCGCTTTGCGCAGCTGCTGAATAATTATCGAGGCGCGGCCGGGCTCGTCGTTGTCAAGCAGCCTTTCGAGCGCGTCAGGGGTAAGCTCAAGACCCTTCATCTGCGGCTTAAGCTCGGTTTTCAGGCGATCGAGGTTTTCGATCCAGGCGGCGAGCTGGCGGCAGCCCGGCGAAGGGTCGCGGGCAGAAATCTCGCGCAGCTTTGGCTGAAGATAGGGCGGAACGCCGGTTGTAACCAGCTCTTCAAGGGCGATCTGCCGATCAGTCTCGACGGCTGAATCGAGCGACAATTGAATCCACTCGTTCAGATCGAGGCGGTCAGGCATGCGGCTCGCCAGTTCCTGCTCACCCATCTTTACACCAGCTTTTCATTTTAAGTTAAAAGGCCTGCCTCAGTATACCAGAGGCAGGCCTGTATTCAAAACAAATGCTCACGACTTACTGATCGTGTTTGAGAGCACTGACCTTTTTGATGCCAGCCAGTGGAAGATCATAATTTTTCAGGCGGTCAACGCCATCGACAGCCATCAAGCCATAATCATCAGGGAACATTACATACATGCTTGAGCCGGCGCAGGCGATCAACGGGCCGCGCGTATTGAGAAACTCGACGACACCAATGTCGCCGGCATAGCCGACGGCAAAACCAGTAGCGTAAAAGAGGCCGCCAGTCTTCGTGTAGGCAAGGTCGACAATCACGTGGTGGGGGTGCAGATACTGGCGGTGCAGCTGTTTTTGCGCGTCGATTCTGATGATCATTTTACCGCTGGCAACCCAGGTGGTTACGCCATCACCGGCCACGGCATTCACTGGCACATCAGCGACAAAAACCTTTTGAAACTCAGGAATACCTCGAGTTCCCTGGTAAGACTGCGGCTTGAAAAGCCACACGGTGTTTTTGCCCGTCTTTTCATCGTTGCAGATAAAGTATAGACAGTTGTCGGCGCCTTTGACCATTCGGCTGCAATCTGGCGGCAGCATAGCGACCGGCTGCAGAATTACCGAAGCGGGCTGTGTGCCGGCGGCCGGAATAACCCGCAGCAAAGCCAGACGCGATGTCGTCGCGAAAAGAACGGCACCGTTATCGAGGCAGACAAAATCCCAGAAAGTTTCTGGCAGCTTGAAGCTGTAGTTTTTTTGCGGGCAAAGCACTGTAGCGTCAGCGAAGCCAAGCCAGGCATGCCCGTCGTTGTCGATAGAAAGACTGACGCGCATATCGTTATAACGCTTGATAAACTCTGGGCCGGCCGGTGGAAGCACCCAGCGTGTAGCCATGCCTTCAGCCAGCGGCAACAGAAGTGTCGTTTCTGGCTTTACATCAAGACCCTGTGCCATCGCGAAATTGGGAACAGCCGATAAAATCAATATTGTTAAGGCAAGCAGCAGCTTTTTCATTATTTGACTCCCATCCATTCAAGAAAAGCGCGCTGGCCAGTGTCAGATTTATCTTTGAGATCCTGCCAGAAAGCGGCGCTGTCATGATTCAAACCTACAGCCGCGCTGGACTTTTCCATAAAATTATTCAGCGCTGAAAAGGCAACGTTGGTGTAGATCTTGCGGCCGGCCTCGGCAATTGCTGCCTGTGGCACCGCGACTCGGCCAACCACAAAGTCAGCGACGGCGGCGAGCCCTTTTGCCTTGTCGCGAAAAGCCATAGTCACTTTGGCAACGGCCAGGCCGTCCTGCATTAATCCGCCAAGTTCAGCATCAGTGACGGCGACAAACACGTCGGCCGGAGCGGCTGCGATGATGTTCTGCAGATAGTCGCCGGCGAAATTAACCAGACCATTTTTGACCGGCATGAAGTCTTTGCTCAATTCGGAAACCGGGCCGACATCCGCCGGGGCCAGCAGCATATCGCGCAGCCGGTCCTGGGAGAGTTCAGGAACAGCCTGCGCGGTGCCATTACCAAAGCCTACCGGCAATCTGAGCACCTTGCGCACACGTTCTGGCGTATCACCAGCGTTGACCATCTGCGCCCAGAGTTCGAGAATTTTTTTATCAAGTGCTGCCAGTTCGCTCTGTTGCTGCGCCGACAGACTACCCTGTTTGAGAAGGGCATCAATCTGCTTTTGCATATTGGTCATATCGCTTAAACCGCTCAAGGCAGGCACCTTGCTGGCAGTGGCACTCTTCTTGGTTGAGGTTTTGAGCTGCCATTTCTGCGGCAGCTGTTTAAGAACTATCTGGCGTTTAGCTTCGTTCTCTTTGCGTTCGCGATTCTTTTCTTCCCACTCACGGTCTTCGCGCTCGTTTTTACGTTCTCTGGCGCGGTTGGCGCGTTCACGCTGACGTTCTTTGCGGCGCTGTTGCCGAAGCTCACGCTGACGCTGCTGTTCTGCCGGGTCGACATAATGGTAATTCGACGGTGGGTTATAATTAGAAGACTGATTATAGTCATAAGGTTCGACTGGAGTGGGTTCTGGCACACTCGGCACATTCGCCGAACCGCCCGAAATGCTCAACAACTGTTCATAGGCTCCAGCCCATAAAGGCAAAGCCGGTAGCAACAGTGACAAACATAAAGCCAGTAAAATAACTTTGCGCATATTTTCTCCGAAAACTTAGAGAATCTGCCATGCCAGCATGGCGGCAACGTATGACTTGCCAGCGCCATTATACATCAAACTCTGGCAGACTGAACATTAAAGACAAAAAAAAAACGCCTGGCAGCTGCCAGGCGATGTCAATTGTAAAAATATACTACTTGGCAAGCGCTGCCAGCAGCTTTTCTGCCTTTTCATTTTTAGGGCTGCGCTGCAGAATTTCTTCGCAAAGCTTTTTGGCATCGTCATTCTGGCCCATCTGACGATGCACCAGCGCGAGCGTGTAGGCGATAACATCATTACGCGGTTCAGCCTGATGACAATCTTCGAGAATCGGCTGCGCTTTGGCAAAGTCCTTGCGTTTGGCATGTGCCAGACCGAGCTGATACTTTTCCTGGAGTGACTGCGGCGCATCTGCAACGACCTGGCGCGGTTGTTTTGACGGCGGCACCACCGGGTCGATTGCCAGGGCTAACTTAACAAAAACAGGATGTTCGTGGGCCGATCGCATGGCCTTGATGAATGTTTTTGCGGTTTCAATCGACTCGAAGGTTTTGAGATTAACAGCGGTTTCATGCAGCAGATAGCAGACCGGCATGGCAATTGTATCCAGGGTAACATGCTCGTTGTTTTCGACCATGCCTTTCAACTCGGCATAAGCCTTGGCGTAATCACCTTTTTTGCAGTCAGCTTTCACCAGCAGCAGCACGCGGTAGGAACGCAGCGTTACGTCGCCAAGCGTTTTAAGTACCGCAGCCTGGCCGGGAAAACTGCCGCGGTTGGTTATGTCGCGCTCGGCCTCTTCGATTTCTGCTGCCACATCGAAGTTACCACCGCCCATTTTTTCACCAATAGCAAAGGCTCTGGCTACACCACGCAAGCCATAGACATGCTTCTTTTCGTAATATCTGCCGCCAACAATCGGCAGAACTGTAACATAAATATCATATAAGACGCCCAGGCTGTCGGCGGCAGCTTCAAATTTATGCTGTGCCTCTACATACTGCTGCGCCTGCATGGATTTCATGCCGCTATCCATATTGCTTTTAATCTGGCCATTCTTGTAATACCCGATTGCCAGAAATGGCGAAGCCAAAACCAGCAGAACAATAAAAATCAGCAACCTGATAGGAGCGCCTAACAGTGAACCCCCGCTGTCACTCTCTGACATATTTTTTCTCCTCGCGAAACCTGATACTTTCATTGTAACCCGAATGTTAAAACGCCGCAACTGAATGCCCCCGCGCGCGATCATCAGACACTTGTCTGGAGCTGTTTTTCCAGCATATCTGGTACATGGTTGCGTTGTTTGACATTTCGGGCAGGTAGTGCGATAATTGAGACCTGTTTTACGAGGTTCTATTACGCAGGAACGCATTTTTAAGGAGTTTCAAATGAATCAGCCCGCCATGGAGAAAGAAACCATGACCAACACCACCCGCCTTCCCTACAAAGTAAAAGATATCGAGCAGTGGCAGCACGGCCGTAAAGAAATCGAGATCGCCGAACACGAAATGCCAGGGCTTATGTCTCTGCGCGAAAAATACGGCACTCAGAAGCCTCTGCGTGGCGCGCGCATCATGGGTTCTCTGCACATGACAGTACAGACCGCAGTTTTGATTGAAACTCTTGCCGAACTCGGAGCCGACGTAAGATGGGCCAGCTGCAACATTTTTTCTACCCAGGATCACGCAGCCGCTGCTATCGCCAAGCGCGGCATCCCGGTATTTGCCTGGAAGGGCGAGAACCTCAAGGAATATTGGTGGTGCACTAACGAAGCCATCACCTGGCCTGATGGTCAGGGTCCCGACCTCATCGTTGATGACGGCGGCGACGCAACCCTGATGGTTCACCTTGGTGCCCAGGCTGAAAAAAACGCAAATGCTCTTGATCGCCAGGCTGAAGGTGAAGATGAAGCTCAGCTCATCGCTTTCCTGAAAGAAACCCTCAAGACCAGCCCGACCAAATGGACCACAATGGCCAAAAGAATCAAGGGCGTGAGCGAAGAGACCACTACCGGCGTACATCGCCTCTACAAGATGATGGAAAACAAGGAACTCATGTTCCCGGCCATCAACGTAAATGACTCGGTCACCAAATCAAAATTCGACAACCTTTATGGCTGCCGCGAAAGTCTCGCCGATGGCATTAAACGCGCCACCGACGTTATGGTAGCAGGTAAAGTTGCTGTCGTATGCGGTTATGGCGACGTAGGCAAAGGCTGCGCCCAGAGCATGCGCAATTTTGGCGCCCGCGTAATCGTTACCGAAATCGACCCGATCTGCGCTCTGCAGGCCGCCATGGAAGGTTATGAAGTCAAAACCGTAGAAGACACACTCGGCACTGGCGACATCTACATCACCACTACCGGCAATAAAGACGTAATCACCGCTGATCACTGCTCAAAAATGAAAGACCAGGCCATTGTCTGCAACATCGGTCATTTCGATAACGAAATTCAGATGGCAAAGATCGAATCCTGGCCTGGAATCAGCAAAACCAATATCAAGCCACAGGTAGATCGCTATTCTTACAAAGATGGCAAAATGATCTACATTCTGGCCGAAGGCCGCCTGGTCAACCTCGGCTGCGCAACTGGTCACCCCAGCTTTGTCATGAGCAACTCGTTCACCAACCAGACTCTGGCCCAACTCGACCTGTGGAGCAGCAAGCGTGAAATCGGCGTTTACACTCTGTCGAAAAAGCTCGACGAAGAAGTAGCCAGACTGCACCTCGAAAAGATCGGCGTAAAGCTCACCAAGCTTACTCCGCAGCAGGCTGAATACATCGGCGTTCCGGCAGAAGGCCCCTACAAATCTGACCACTATCGCTATTAATCTGACGGCATAAGTAAAGCGCCGGGAGCTCATTATCGAGCCCCCGGCGCTTTTTTTTATCTATCCGATGATCAGTTGCTGAATAACTGTTTAAACCTTGCGTAATCTTCTTCGACGCTGCGTTTTTTCTCACCGCTTATGCGGTTAAGGCGGTCAGCATACTCGGCTCTGCGAGCAAAAAGCTGATTAAGTTTGCTTTCAAGGTAATTTTTATCGGCCGCAACAGGCGTGGTGCAGAATTTCCAGCGGCAAGATTCGGCAAAAGCACTGACCTTGGGGTCATAAGCGAGTGCGATCCACGGCACTGCCGCCAGTGTGGCGATAATGCAACCGTGCAGGCGCATCGAAACCAGCAGGTCGGCACCAGACAACAGATTTTCTGGTTCTGCGCAATAAATCACATTGCCCCGCCAACCGGCGCGGAGCCACAATTCATCGTCTTCGCCCGGCTGCAGCGCGGTCGGACAGAGCTCAAAGTTTTCGAGCTCTTCGTTCATCTGCAGCAAAATAGTGGCCAGAGAGGGCGCTTCGGCGACTGATCCACGCAGAATTGCGTAAACCCGCAGCTTTTCAGGCGAACCGGCCTGGTGTGAGCTGGCGATGCTATCACCGAGAAACGCGAGATCAGCCGAAACCGGCGCGTCTGATCTGCCGGTGAGACTGTTAAGTATTTCGGCAGAGCCGGCATCACGCAGGCTGATGTAACTCGCCTTTTCAAGTTCGCCAGCCAGCCAGCGGTTTACCTGACTTGCCAGCCAACCCTCGTTACGGAATGGACCAAGACCCTGACACAGCAGAATTACGCGGGCGCCGGCAACTCTGGCCAATGTAAGCAGCAACAGATAATAAATCAGGCTGCCGATGCTGGTCTTTGACTGCAACAAGCCGCCGCCAGGTATCACGAGAGTTTCGCAGCTCAGAACCGCCTCAAGCAGACTGAGAGGGTCACGACGACTCACCGTCGCGAAGCGCGACATGCCGGCAACAGTATGGCGACCGCTGTGCAAAAGCGTCACACTATAATTTTCGAAATCAGCGAGAAAGCGGCTGGTGAAGGTCTGCCAGAGAAGCTCGTCGCCAAGGTTGCCGAAGCCGAAATAGCCTGCCAGCAGCAGATTTTTCGGTTTGTCGGTTCCAACAAGAAGTAGCAGTCTGATAATGCCGGCAACAAAAACACCGACCAGGCCAACGAGAACGCCAAGCCAGAGGCCATTAAAAATGCGCAGCAGGCTCAAATCGATCGGCGTATGGAAATGACAGAGCGAATTGACCGCCGAGACCTGCCCCATCTGCATAAGCACAGCCAACATTGGCAAAAGTGTAAAATTGCGGCGCAGATAGAAGAAGATGAACAGCAGGGCGGCCGGGTAGCCGACGAGAAACTCCTTGTTGCGCGGCCTCGCGCCAAGGGTGTTTTCGAGAAACGTGCGAAACATGTCTTCGAATTCTGAGGGCTTGAGAAAAGTCACATTACCCGAACGCAGCAGATACAGCAGAGTACCGGCAGCCAGCGCTGAAAGCAGAAAAACGCCAACCGGGTTGACCGGGCGATGCAGCAGTGAAAAAATGCCATGGCCATAAGCCTTGAGGGCCCAGATGCCGGTAAAAAGGAGCGGCAGCATGAAAGCCAGCTTGATGCCCCTGAACTGCTCAAATTTGAGCAGATACTCGATTTCTGAGTAAATCCCGGCGATCAGCAACCCGCCGAAAACCGACGGGACTACCATCTTAACAACAAAACCAGGCAGGATTTTAAAGAATGAACTGTCTTCGCAGCCCCGCAAACCGCGCATTGCCCAGATCACGCCGAGGCACGAATAAGCCACCGCGCCGGCAAGACCGGTTATCGCAACAAATTGCTGCGACGGCAAAATGATAAAAGCCAGCACCGCCGCGACAAAAGCAACAAAGCACCAGCGCTCGCTCAGCTTGTCGAAAAAACTCACACGCAAAAGAATCACCAGGCCCAGCAGCAGCGACAGACCGATGGCGAGAACTTCAAAGGGACTCATTTTGCCCACCATATGGCGGGGTTCATGCAGACGCTGCGCTTCGTTGCCGGCTATACTATAGCCTTCGGCCGCGAGCGCCCGCGCGGTCTGGTTGATGTAATCGAGATTGAACTTGACCAGGTCTTCGACAAACCTTTTGTCATCCTGAAAAAAACAACGAATATAAAGCATCTTCATGCTGCGGTCTTTTACCGCGCGAACCCAGCGCGCTACCGAACGCCGCACGTTGTAAACCAGATCGATCTCTTTGCGGGTTATGCTGTGAACCCGCACAAACGGGCGGGTAGCCGCCAGACCTTTGAGATAGGATTCAATTCCATCCTGCATGTTGAATTCGACCCAGCCAATGCGATAAGAACGGCCGCGAAACTGCTCAATAATCGGTTTGAGCTCGCCACGGACGCCAAGCATCTCTTCTTCAGCAAAAAGCAGCGCGGAAACTGACGCCGGCGACGGAATAGCATTGACAATGTGCGCGGCGGCAGCGGCGGTGAGTCCGGGGTAATTGAAAACACGCACCACGAGTCCCAGCCCCGCTTCGTGTGCCAGCCTGAAGTAATCAGAAGAAAAGCCCAGCCCGACACGTTCGCGAAAGCCCTGGCTTGATTTATTGATGATCAGAAGATTTCGATGTATGCGCATGAGGCGCCCAGCCGGAAGCTTCCAGGAGAGGTGCTGTTCGATACGATCAAGCAGTTCAGTATCTTCGGAGTGAGTCCATAGCGCGCCCAGGGTTCTGGCGCCGGCAGGCAGTTCATATTCAAGACTGTCATCAATTGAAAGCTTGCGAATTTCTTCGCTGCTCATGACAGTAATCTTGCCCTCAGATTGCAGCGAAGCGAGAGTGTCTTCAGAAACGGCAACCGAACTCGCGCCGTTGGCGCGCAGGGCAGCAAAGAGTTCACGCAGCGACCAGCCCTCTTCGCGGGCAAGCTGTCGAATCTCTTCGAAATCGACTACGGTTTCGACATAAACATTCTGGCGCTCGGCGACATTACGAAAAAGGCAGCGCCAGATCGAAACCAGCATTCCTGGAATGATCAACGGCAGTAAAATAAGCCAGAAAGCCGGAATTCTCCTGAAAAAGTTCATCGTTCAGGGTGCTTTCTCTTCGATCAGGCAAGAAGCCAGAAGCATGGTTGCGGTGCGCGCTTTCAACACATATGCAGCCGAGTCGGGAACAATTATAAGATGATTGTGCGGAAGATCGTTGCCGCCAGAGATCTCGCGGCCTGCCGTCAAATCGATCAGGGTTTTTCCCTTGGGCGCTTCGAGGCGGAGCTGGCCAGAGCGAACGACGAGCAGCGCCCCGCCTTCGGGCTTGATTGAAGCATCAGCGGGCAGCAGCATCGAACGAAATTTGAGAAAATGATCGACAAAGCTTTTTGAAACAAGCGGATCGCCGGCAGTACCGGGACTTTGCGACCATGCAACCTGAGTCAACAGCAGCAATGCGGCCAATCCCAGTAAGAAAGAGGTCTTTGCGAGATTCGTCATGCAGTGGGCTCCCGTTTTTAGCATGGCCCAACTGTACCACAGGCAGGTGCAAATGTAAAACCCCCCAACAGAACGCGATGGCAATAAATATTGTATTGTCGTGCGGTCTGAATTAGAATACATGTTCAATCGCGCAACCTGGAGGAACTAAAATGCTGATCAACGAAATCGAAATTACCGGCTCTTCTATTTCACTCAAATGCTGGGCAACGAAATTCGAAAAGGTTGCGGCGATTTTTGAACAGGTTATGCAGAATGGCGATCAGTTTGACCTTGACAGCGAAATCCCGGGTTTTCATGACTGCGACTGCGAAAACTCGGTCATGCGCGGGTTTTATTCGGTCATCGTGCCTTTTGAAATCGAGCACCTGATTGATGGAATCACCACCAAAACCCTGTTCAAACGCATCGAAAGCTGCGAATTTATCATCAGCGAAAAAGCCATGTATTCTTTCGGCAAATCTGGCCCGATGAAGCTGCTCGGCGCGGCGCTCGCCGCGGTAACCGGCCAGCATGTCGAACTTGCCGAGTTTGAATTCAGCCATCTGAACAATTTGCAGGAACGCATGACCCGCATTAAAACTATAGTGGTGACCAACCCGAAAGAAAAAGAAGTCAGACGCGCGCGACTGGCCGGCCACATGGAAAGCTACACCGAATACAATATCGTCGATCCGCGCAATCATGGTATTGAGTCATTAGCCGGTCTTATCGACACACCGCTCGGGCCGCTGACCATAACTGTCGGCAAAAAAGGCAGCATCAGGCTTAACGTTAAAAAAGGCCTGATCATGACACTTGAATGCATAGACTGGATCTTGGCCCTGATCACGGAAGAAAAGCGCCCAGAGCCGCTTAAAATGCCGCAGGCACCATTCTAGCGTTCAGGCGACCGCTTCTGGCAGCACATCGCGCGAACGTGCCAGTTTTGTGTGGTAGATAAACACCCGGCCGCCGGCATTGATGGTGTCACCGTCTACCAGAGCACGATAGCGCAGGGCAGACCGATTGATCTTAACAACACAATCGTCATCGAGCGATTCAATGACATGAATGCCGTCTTTCTCGTTAATCGCGAACAAATGCCGCGGGCCATCGGCGAGGGTCAGATCACACTCGTCGGCGGCACCAGCAAGAAATTCGGGGCCGTCGATGTAATAGCGAAAGATGATCATACTGCTGACTTCTTCGTCGAGCCAGTTTTCTTTCAGCAGCTCCCATGCAAGGGCAAAGCCAAAGCCGATCATGGCGCCAAGAAAAAGAAACGACAGCAGCAGATGATTATGCGTCAGAAAAAAGCGGTCAACAAATGAACCGGCGATGATAAAAGCCGGCGTTAAACCCATCAGAGAGCGGCACATGATGCGTAGAGAATTGTGCAGAATGCCAAAACAGCCGGCAAGGCACAGTGATAGAAACATCCACCAGAAAAATCGCAGCACCCCCGAAGGCAATGGCGTCAAAGAAGTCGCCAGATCAGCAGCAATGGCGAAAACTACCGCGCTAAGCATGGTTACTGACAAGCCGATCGAAGTTGCCGATATCCAGCATGCCAGAGTCTTGGTAGCCTTTCGTTCCATTATGACTACCGGCAACGCTGATACCAGACCGGTAAAAAGGCCACAAAACACTCCAGTTACCAGTAACCCGGCCTGAAAGTTGTCAATCAGGTTCCACGGATTGCTGTCTGGCGAGATAAGCCAGGTGACAAGACCGGTCATCAAACCTGACAAGCAGACAGTAAAAAAGAACAGCCAGTTCAATAGTGTATTTCCTGATAAAGATTTAGAAAAAGGCGGCAGGAAAGCATTACGCCTGCCTGCCGCCTGTTGCCGTCAATTATGCAATGGTTTCAACAAGAGTCAGATCTCTGACAAAATAAATATCGTAGGCTTCGGTTACTTCCGTGCTGGTAATGGCAGTGTTTCCGTCTTCGAGATATCTCTTGCGATCCCGGATAATATTGAGGATATCACGCGGATGAACCGCCCGCAACCCTCTTTTGTCGCGTTTATATAAGACCAGAACATCATCAATGTTCTTCTGGTCGAACTGCAGACCGAGTTTCTTGATGGTTGAGGTCCATATCTCGGTATATTCTTCGACGGTCGGATTACGTACGTTGATCTTGTATGGCAGACGACGCAGGAACGCGTCATCAACGATTTTCATCGGATCAAGGTTGGTCGAAAACAGAACGATTTCATCAGTCGGCACTTCCATGCGCTGGCCGCCAAGAACAAGATAGTCGACCTTGTTTTCGAGTGGTATGATGAAGCGGTTAAAGATTTCTTCAACGCCGCAACGCTGACGACCAAGGTCGTCAATCAGCAGAACGCCGCCGGTGGCCTTAACCTGCGGCGGAGCGTCGAAACAGCCAAATTTTGAATTGTATTTTACTTCGAGGTCTTCAAGGGTAAGTTCACCGCCGGCAGTTATAAGAGGCGGGTGAACCGCTATCCATCTTTCGTCAAGGCCTTCCATATCAAAGTTTTCAATGGGCACGTGACAGCTCGGGTCGAAAATGCGTATGAGCTGGTTGCTGACTTCGACGGCGTAAGGCACGATCATTGGCGGCAGCAGTTTGACTACCGAGCTGCACAGAAATGTTTTACCGTTGCCGGGAAACCCGTAAACGAAAGCTGGCTTGCGCGCGCAAACTGCTTGACCGATCTGAAACAGCACATCTTTGTAGCCAAGATGATGCGCAAACTTTTCTTCCATCAGCTTGCGGTTGATCGCGTAGCCCTGCTTGCCTTCATCGAGAGCCAGGCGTGTGATACGAATATACTCATCAAAGCTTACCGGTGCGGCGCCAAGATACTTGTCGCGGTCGAGAATGTTGCGGGCGCGTTCGGTGCCTTTCGGATAAAGACCATACTGATAATCGCTCCCCATACCCGATCCGCCGACCATACCGACAATTTCAAGCTTCTTAAGTTCATTGATGACCTGCGTCACAATTTCAGCATCGATCTTGAGATCTTTGGCGAGACGGCGCGGCACCTTTTTGCCATGCACAAAAAGCTCTTTGATGATGAGGTCGGTAATGATTTCCGGGTCTATTTTAAGGTCGTGAAGCGTTTTGGCTTCGGTCGGAATAATTTTTTTAAGATCCACTGATTAAAGCCTCCCTGTAGTTCAATATGTGTCAGATATAACAGTTTTATGTTAGATAAGCAATACGCAATTCTGTTACGGGCTTTACCTGAAGCCTGTACAGGCCTATAATTGAGGGTAGATAAAAACAGGAGACAAAGATATGCCGGATGCGCTGATCCTGCTGGCAGGCTTTTCGACGCGAATGGGGCAATTAAAGCAGCACACACGACTGGGCGGCCGCACTTTTCTGGAAACAGTCATCGCCAAGTTGTCAGCCAGTCGCGAGCGCCTGCAGCAGCTTGTTTTTGTCGGCCAGAGCAGCGACAGCGAATCCCGCAAGCTTGTCGAAGACTGTGGCGGCATCTGGCTGACCAATCCGCAGCCTGAACTCGGGCCATTGAGCTCCATCAGAATCGCGATTGAAAACAGTTCAAACGCGAACGCCAAGCTGTTATGGCCAATCGACCACCCGATGATCGCTACTGCCACGATCAACAGGCTCATCGAGCTCTGGCAGACCAGCCCAGAACTGATCACGGTACCATCTAACGGCACGCAGCGCGGGCATCCGACTATTTTTCCGCACTGGTGCTACCACGAATTTTTCAACATTGAGCTCAGCGCGGGGGCAAAAAAAATACTCCAGCTGTTTCCCGATCGCATAAATTATCTGCTGACCGACGACATCTGGATCACCAGAAACCTCAACACACCGCAGATGCTCTCTGAAGCCGAAGAATGGCTGCAGGTTAATCGGGCTCGATCATCAGCAGAGTGATGTCATCTGTCGGACTGGTGCCGTCAAGCCAGTTCTTAAAGTCACCAACAATCGCCTGAACCGCCTGATCGACCGGCAAATCACGGGTTTTGCGCAACAGCTGCAAAAAGTTCTCATCACCAAAAAATTCTTTAGCGCCTTCTCTTCTTGCTTCGGTGATTCCGTCTGAATACAAAATCACACGATCACGTGGCGCCAGTCGCAAAGTAAACTCTTCAAACTTGCAGTCGTCAGTAAGCCCAACCGGCACATTGCCTTCTTTACAGACAATGATCATGCCATCACGGCTTTGCAGAAGCAACGGCGTGTGACCGGCCCGACAATAGGTCAGAGTGTGCTTTTTAAGGTCAATCAGACCGTAAATCATGGTGAAATACTGAAAATTATTCTTGTCGAGCATGAACTCAGAGTTAAGTTCATTGGCAACTTCGGCCGGCGAGCGTGGCGTGCCATCTGGCAGGCGCAGAATGCTGTTCGCGCCTTCCCAGGCTGAGAGCATGCGATGAACACTTACAGCGAGCATCGCTGACTGGATGCCATGCCCCGAAACGTCGAGAATAAAAAGCGCCGCCATGTCATTGCTGAGCGGCATGATGTTGAGCAGGTCGCCACCGATATTCTCACTGGTCTCGTAATACCAGGAAAAGTTGAGGCCTGGTATGCTGATACGTTTGTCAGGAAGCAGACTGCGTTGCATGTTGCCGGCCGCGGCCATGTCTTCGTGCAGTTCTTCGAGAACCTGCACCAGTCGCCGATTCTTTTCTTCGAGCTCGGCAGCGAGCCGTAACAGCTCATCCTCGTGCAGCTTGCGATGATCGGTTTCAGATTTAAGCCGGAGCATCGACCTTACCCGCGAGATCAGTTCGAGTTCTTTGATTGGCTTGGTGATGTAATCAACGGCACCGGCATCAAAGGCTTCAACCAGATCCTGGGTTTCAGAGCGGGCACTGACCACGACAATCGGAATATCCTGATATTCAGCGTTGCTGCGGATTTCTCTGATCGCCTCGATACCCGAAATTTCTGGCATCATGACATCCATCAGTATCAGATCAACTGTCGCCCTTTTCGGTGAATCGACGATGCCAATGTATTCATAAGCTTCACGGGCAGACGAGGCCAGAAATATGTTCTCAAAGTTCTCGCCCTCGAGAATAGCTTCAAGAAGCATCAGATTGTCGGGAGCGTCGTCAACCACAAGAATATTCATTTTGCGCTGCTGATGTCCGCTCATTGCGACGGCACCTCAGGTTTCTTAAGGTAGAGAATAAATGTTGAACCGACTCCAGGCTCACTTTCGACCTTGATCTGCATGCCAAGCATGTCAGCAAAAGACCGCGCAATGGTCAAACCAAGGCCGATGCCGCCATAGCGGCGGGCCAGGCTGTTGTCGCCCTGCTGAAATGCGTCAAAGATAATTTCTAGCTTGTCAAGGGCAATACCTGGGCCTGAGTCAGCAACTGATATCTTTTCAGGAAAGTTGTCGGCATCTACCGTCAACTCTACCGTGACTTTGGCATGCTCCGAAAATTTTACCGCGTTATCGATAAGGTTCTGCAGGATCTGGCGTAATTTTAACTGGTCAGACCTTATATTCTGGCATAGCAAAGGAGTTCTGAGCTCAAGAAGCACACCTTTTTCTTCAATTATAATCTCCATGAGATCGACAATTTCAGCAAGCATGTCGGGAACATTCACCGAAGTGATATTCAGATCAGATAGCCCGGACTCACTCTTAGAATAGTCGAGAATACCGGTAATCAGCTGCAGAAGAGATTCACCATTGCGGCTGATGCGTTCGAGATAAAGCATTTCTTTAGATGAGAACTGTTCAGCCGAGCGTTGCAGATGATGCGAAAAACCGATAATCGAGTTCAACGGCGTACGCAGTTCGTGATTCATCTTGGCAATAAAAACGCTTTTAGCCCGACTCGACCGCTCAGCTTCGACCTTGGCGGCCTGCAACTCTTCAAGAATCTTGCGCTGTTCGGTAATATCACGGCTAACGCCATAAACGGCCTGGTTGGCGCGGTCAATCGAACTGTTCCACAGCATCCACAGGTAGTTTCCATCTTTCTGGCGCAGGCGCATCACACGCCCAACGACATTGCGGACGCCCAGAATATCGGTAAGCAGCTGGCCAGAGCCACTTAGATCTTCGGGGTGAATCAATTCAACAAGCTGACGCCCGTCGAGCTCGCCGGGAGCGTAGCCCATAACATCCTGCCACTGTGGGTTAACGCGCTTAAACCTGCCATCGAAGCCGAGAATGCAAAACAGGTCGAGAGACATCTGAAAAAAGCTGTTGCGCTCACTCTCGATTTTTCTCGATTCGGAGAGATCTCTGATAAAACCGGTAAAGATACTCCCTGTTTCAAGACAGACCTCGCCGACAGCGAGATCGATGGGAAAAAGCGAACCATCTTTGCGCTGCGCGTCTATTTGTCTGCCAATGCCAATTATATGAGGAATTCTCGTAGCAAAATAGCGCCTCATGTAGGAGTCGTGTTGGCTGCGGTGCGGTTCAGGAGCCAAAATCGCAACATTGCCGCCGATAACCTCACCGGCCTGGTAACCGAACATTTTTTCGGCCGCGCGGTTGAATCCCTGAATTATGCCATTTTTATCAATAATGACGATGCCGTCGACGGCCAGCTCAATTATGGTAGCAAGAGTTCTCTCGCTGACCTGCAGCCGGCTGTCAATGGGCACGGGCGTCGCCGGCACTTCGGCTGTTATTTCGCCGCAATCGCCACAGATCTCGACAAAATGCTGACCGCCAGTCACGGCGTGACTGACACGAAACTGCCCGAGGCCTTTTCTGCCGAGCCAGACCAGCAACAGTCTTTTTTCGCACATGACAAATTCTGGAGAGGCAATCTCATTACGCAAATTTTCGTCAGCCAGTGCCGGAAAGATGTCACTGATATGCAAAGGGTCTTTGCGCCAGCCGGTGCCGCGATCTTTTTCTGCGTCGGCAAACTGCAATGACCAGTCTTTGACCGAGAAAATAAACAGCAAATCCGTGCCTCCACGTTCGTTTCTAGTTTTGAAGCGATGGCTTCGAGTATTTATGGCAGATTACTATACCACGGCCGGGCATTGTGCTATTATAACTCAAAATTCGAAAATCATGTATATCTGGAGAAAACCTCATGTCATTAGCTACACCTCCTGGCTCACCAATGACCGGCGCCCCAAAACCGGCAAGCCCCGCATCACCAGCTCCTTCTCCTGCACGCCAGGATCAGGCCCTGCCTAAATGCTTCGGCACTGACTATTTTGGCAAATGGAACACTTCCGGCATGACTTTTGAGGCGATGAAAATCGACCGTGCTGATTATCAGGCAAAATGTGCCGCTTGCCCATTTTTTGAACGCTGCTATGCGGTAAATGATATCAGGCTGCAGCGCATCAAGAGATAAAACAGCCAACAGAAAGGAAAATGGAATGAGAGCCTACGACATCATCAAGAAAAAACGTGACGGTCTGAAACTCAGTCAGCCTGAAATAGCCTCGCTGGTAAGCGGTTTTGTCGACGCTTCGTTGCCGGACTACCAGATGGCGGCTTTTTTGATGGCCGTGTATTTTAAAGGCATGGATGAAGAAGAAACCTACTGGTTGACTGACTGCATGCGTACCAGTGGTGACCTTATCAATCTTGACGGCATCGAAGGCTTTACCGTAGACAAGCATTCTACCGGTGGTGTTGGCGATAAGACCAGCCTGGTGCTCGGCCCGGTCCTGGCCGCTCTTGGCCTCAAGGTCGCCAAAATGTCAGGTCGTGGCCTTGGTCATACTGGCGGCACCATCGACAAGCTTGAAGCCATCAAAGGCTTTTCATGTGAGCTGACCACCCGGCAGTTCATAGACGCGGTCAACAAAATCGGCGTGGTAATCGTCGGGCAGACCGGCAATCTGGTGCCTGCCGACAAAAAGATCTATGCGCTGCGCGATGTCACGGCAACCGTTGACTCGATTCCGCTTATCGCCGCTTCTATCATGTCAAAAAAACTCGCAGTTGCTAATAAAGGGCTGGTTCTCGATGTCAAGGTTGGCAGTGGTGCGTTTATGAAGAACCTCGATGATGCCCGCGAACTTGCCCGCCTGATGGTCAAGATCGGCAAACAGGCTGGCCGCAAGGTTACCGCGGTTCTGTCGAACATGGATGAGCCTCTCGGCGAGATGATCGGCAATGCTGTCGAAGTTATCGAAGCCATAGACACTCTGCGCAACCGTGGCCCACAGGGCTTTACCAGCCTGATAAAGACGCTCGCCGCTGAGGCATTGGCACTTGGTGCCGGCTTTGACCGTGCTACAGCTGAAAAGAAGGTTGCTGAGGTGCTCGCTGATGGCCGTGCTTATGCCAAATTTCTTGAAATGGTCAAATTTCAGGGTGGCGATGTTTCGATGATCGAAGATTACAGCAAGCTGCCGGCGGCCAGAAAAACCGACACACTTAAAGCTGATCGCGACGGCTACATCAGTCAGATCAACTGTGAAGAAATCGGCCTTGCCGCGATGATGCTCGGTGCCGGGCGCGAAACCAAAGATTCGGTAATCGACATGGGCGTCGGACTCAAGCTGGTCAAGCATGTTGGCGACAAAATCAGCAAGGGTGATGTGCTGGCGGAGCTTTATCTCAACCCCGACCTCGACAACAGCCGCGCGGTCAACCGATTGCGCCAGGCGATCGAACTGAGCGATGCAAAAATTATTGCCCAGCCGCTGATACTCGACATCGTTTCGTGAGCTGCCAGCGATGAGTGGAATTACCAGCAGTCCAGCACTCCGACTGGCTTTCGAAGAAACCGAAGCGAAAACATTGTCAAAATTCGCATGTCTGGCCAGCAAAAGCCGGGGGCGCGAGCTCCCGGAGAATGACTGCTATATTCGCAGCTGCTTTCAGCGCGACATTGACCGCATTATTCACAGTGAATCTTTCAGGCGACTCAAGCACAAGACGCAGGTCTTTCTTTCGCCGACCAATGACCATTTCAGAACCAGACTGACCCACACCCTCGAGGTGGTCTGTACTGCCCGGTGCATTTCGCGCTGCCTCAATCTTAATGAAGATTTGACCGAGGCTATCGCGCTGGCGCACGATCTTGGGCACACCCCGTTCGGGCACAGCGGCGAAGAAATTCTCGCTGAGATCAGCGAAACCGGGTTTCATCATGCTTCGCATGGCGTAAGAGTGGTCACCTTTATTGAAAAAAACGGGCAGGGTCTGAATCTGACCCGTGAAGTCATTGATGGCATACTCATGCACAGCAAAGGGCGGCATGGCTCGGCGACTTTTAGCGGAGAATCGGCATTGCCTCTGACTGTAGAAGCGCAGGTTGTCAGAATTGCCGATCTGGTGGCTTATATCAATCATGACCTTGACGATGCGATCAGAGCGGGGGTTATCACCGTCGAAGACCTGCCGCGAGAAGCCCGGGAGATTCTTGGTGATCGCCATTCAGTGCGCATACATACCATGGTTCGTGATATAATCGACAACAGTATCAACAGTGACCTTATTCAGATGAGCGAACCAATACGAGCTGCCACAGCCGAAATGAAAACCTTTTTATATAAAGATGTCTACACGCGTCCGGAAATTGACATTGCCGTGCAGAAATCAAAGAATCTGCTGGGGCAGATGGCAGACTGGTTCTTGAAACATCCTGACGAACTACTCAGGCATATTCGCTACCCGATACCTGATAATCAGAGCTTAAACCGAACTCTGGTCGACTATCTGGCGAGTATGACCGACGATTTTGCCCTGCGACGATTTCAGGAAATTTTCGTGCCACACTATTATACTTTCAGCGATTTCAAGGCGCGTAAAACGGAGAATTGCCCGTGAACATGCTCTCTATAAGCAAAAAGCTCCTCGCCGGATTTCTGTTCATTCTGGTTATATTTCTGGCGGTCTCGGCTCTGGCCGGTTTCAACATGCTGCAACTGCGCCAGATGGTTGATTTTCTCAAAGGCAACTACACCTCGGCGATGCTCAATTCGCAAGAATTGATGGCTAACCTGCACCTTGCCTCAACCTCTGCCGCCGAGATAATCAGGGCGCCGCAAAATCGTGAAGAGCTGATCAGTTTTTACAATTCCGCCAAAGAAGGCGTATTCAGCCGCTTTGACAACATCGACACCAACCTCAAAGACAGTTTTCTCAGCGGAGCGCCCAATGTCATAGCTTTCAAGCAGACTACCGAGAGCAACATCTTTGAGCTCTTCGACCTTACTGACGAGTATCTGGCATTGCCACCCGGTACTGAGTTGAGCCATGCCAGTGCCACGATTCTGCTTGCCGCAATTCGCGACAAGGAAATCGAGCTTACGTCGAAATGTCGCAGTCTCTGCGAAGCGCTTGCCAACTATTCGCGCTCAATTATCCAGCGCTCGACCGACACAATGTTTACTATCATGGGCTACGTGGTCAAGATCCTTCCGGTTGTTCTGCTGATCGTTGGTGTAGTCTTTACCATGTTCATTTCGAAGGGCATTTCACACCCGCTTGAACGCATCGTCAGCTCGATGTCTGAGGCAGAAAAAGGGCATCTGCACACCCGTCTTACCTTTGACAGTTCTGACGAATTTCAACGCGTCGCCGAGAGTTTCAACCGCATGCTTGAGGGCATCTGCCAGATGATTTCGAAAGTTCTCGAAACCAGCGACGATCTCGCGACAAGTTCACAGCAGCTCAGCTCGGCTTCGGTCGAATCAGCTGCGACTCTGCTCGACATTTCCAAAAACGTGAACGGCATCAACCACTCATCTCTCGAAATTTCCCACAATCTTGAAAAAACGACAACGTCGGTCGAAAGCTTCTCTGAATCGGCCCAGAAAGTTGCGCAACTTGCCGAAACCGCGGTTAAAGCGGTAAGTGTTACCACGCAGGCGGCTGACAAAGGCGGCAAGACGGTTAAAAAGTCGGTCGAGATGGTCGGCAAGATCAAAGAATCGGTTGACATTGCTACTCAGGTTATTCTCGACCTCAACTCAGCTTCGCTGCAGATCAGCGAAATAGTTAACACGATCACGGCTATTGCCAGCCAGACCAATCTGCTGGCGCTGAATGCCGCTATTGAAGCGGCGAGGGCCGGCGAGCAGGGCAAGGGTTTTACGGTTGTTGCCGGCGAAGTGCGCAAACTGGCCGAAGAGTCGGCAGAAGCTGCCGAAGCGATCGGCACGCGCATCGAGAATATTCTGACCAAAACGCAAAACGCGGTCGACTCAATGACTCTCGGGCGCGGTCGTGTTGACGACGGCATAAGGGTTATTCGCGAGGTTTCGACCAGCCTTGACAACATTATCAGCAACGTTGATGACGTTAACAGGAAGATCAGCGAAATCAGTGCGATTTCGAGTGAGCAGTCAGAAAACTCGCTGGTAATGACGAGAACAATCGAAGATATCACCAGCCTTACCAAGATAAATGCTGAGCAGCTGGGCATCGTGGCGACTTCGGTAGAACAGCAGACCACCACGGTTTCTCAGGTTTCGAGCTCAACAGAAGATCTGGCAACACTGGCAGACGAACTGCATCTGCTGGTTTCGCGCTTTACGATTAAAAGCTCTGGTAACCCGCCAGCTTCATAACAACAGGCAGCAGAATCGCCCAGAGCATCAGAGCCGAGGTTGCAATCAACACCCGGCGGCTGTAGCTGGCGGTTCTTTTGGAATCGAGCGCAAAGAAATAGACTACCAGGGCAAGAACAAGACTTAGCCCGAGCGCGGCCGCATCATAGTGACGGCCATAAGCCAGCCAGATAAAAAGACAGTTCAGGCTCGACGCGAAAAGCAGCACACTGCTCAGCATTACAACCCAGCTGACAAGATTGTGACTGCCGCGGTTACGGGCATTGCTGACAGGTGCGGTGGTTTCAACTGGTATATTCTCGTTCATGATGAGGTTGATTATAGACGCGAACCTGCGCCTTTTCAATAAAAAAAATGTATGTCAGCAGGTATTTGATAAGTTGTGGCAAATCGGCTATAATGCTGAAACAATCAGGAACAGACTAAATGGCAAGTTTAAACAACACATACGCGCAGAGACACTATGAATCGGCCCTTGATTTTTTTGAACAGGGGCAGTACGACAAAGCGCTGCAGCAGATTGACAAGGCGATAAAGAATTCGCCGAACAACCCTGATTTTTATTCGACAAAGGGCGTGTTTTTGCATCGCATGAACGACATAGCACAGGCTATTGAGGCTTACCAGGCCGCGGTTAAAGTAGCGCCCGACCACACTTTTTCCCATTACAACCTTGGCCTGATTTACATGAAACTCAACAAGGTGGTGCAGGCTATCCAGGAATGGGAAGCAGTGATTCATGCTAAACCCCGCGACACTGACGCTATTTTCAACATAGCGGTAGCACTGTCGCACCTGGGCAAAAGCAAGCAGGCGATACCGTTCTATCAAAAGGTCATCGAAATCGACCATGAGCACGTTCAGGCGCATCAGAACCTCGGCGTCATTTTTCGCGATGAGGGTGATTTTGTCAAGGCGAAGTACCACTTAAAAAAGCTACGTGAGCTTGACAGCACCTACGTAGAGGTCGTTGAGTCAGAAATAATCAAGTGTGAAGAGCAAGAATTTCTAAAAAAACTTGAGTCAGACAGCAACCGCATCTCAGGCAACCTTTCAGAGGCTGGCGACACAATGCTCAGCAATGCCCTTATCGCTCTTATCGAAGAACACTTTGACAAAGCCCTCGACTTGTCTGAACAGTATCTTGCCGCGAACCCCGAAGATCTTCAGGGTAGACTGATTCAAGGCCAGGCAATGTGCGGGCTGTCGCGTAACTCCGATGCAATTGCTGTATTCATGCGAGTTCTCGTTGACAGTCCCGATTGTATAGATGCCCTGTTCAACCTTGGCAATATCTTTCTCGGAATGGGTGAACTGGCAAAAGCTCTTGAATACTACGAGCAGCTAAAAAAGATCGACAGGGACTACCCGCTTATCGACGAGAATATTCGCAGCATCAAAATCAAGCTGACTGGCAGTTGCGACGGCGATGATTAATCGAATAATTAAACCTGGCATCAGAGCCAGGCTTACCTTGATTATTCTGCTTATATCGCTGTTACCGCTGACGTTTCTCGGTCATCAGGCCTACGATTACCAGAAGCGAATCATCACCGAAGAAGTTACCGCCAGCCACCTCGAACTTTCTAACACACTCGCATACGGCATTTACGAAAACCTTGAGTTTACCCGCCGCCTGCTCAGCGCCATCGGCACACTTGATGCGATTAAAACCGCGAATAAACCGGTAATAGAAGATTTCTTCAATGCCCTGATGAATCAGTTTGCCTTTTTTAAGCTGATGTATCTGATCGACAGCAACCGCAAAATAGTTGCAAGTTCAGATGTCAACACCAGGCTGCCAACCGACTGGCTGTATTCAAAGGCGATCCAGCGCAGCTACCAGGGCTCGCTTTCTGAAGTCTTTACTTCTGAAGATGGCACTCTGTATATGACGCTGGAGTCAGTTATCAAGTCTACCCAGCTTCACAACATCAGCGGCGTACTGATCAGCGAAGTCAACCTGTCAAGTATTCGCGACCTGCTACGCACGGCTCTGCGCAATTCGAGGTCACAGTGCCTGGTGCTCGATGAAGCTGGCACAGTGATTGCGAGGTCATCTCCCGATGTACAAACTCTTGGCATTACCGCCGCCGAAGCCATCGACAGCGACTTGACCAAGATGAAAACCATTGATGGCGAACCCTATCTGATAACCGCTGTTTCACTGAAAAAATTTGATTTTTACCAGGCACCGAACTGGACAATTGTTTTGCAGATTCCTGAAAAACAGGCGTTTTACGCAGCATTTCGTTTCAGGGAACGCATTACCAGGATACTGGGCCTGACTGCCATAATCTCGATCATTCTGGCTGTTCTGCTCGCCAAAGGGTTTACCGCACCGCTGGCCAATCTGATCAAAGGTGCCCGCCACATCAGCAGCGGCAATTTTAACCATGAGATCAAGCCACTGAGCAATGACGAAATTGGCGACCTCACCAATACTTTCGACGAAATGCGCATCAACCTGCGAGAAACCCGCGCAGATCTTGATTACCGCATCATGCAACTGTCAACGCTCTATGAGGTAGGCAAAGCGATTTCGTCGGTACTTGATTTTCGCAAGCTGCAGAACATGATTCTTGAAATTGTCGTCAAGGTTATTCGCGCCGAAAAAGGCTCGCTGATGCTGCTTGATGATTCAGAAAAAATTCTCACCATAGGTGTTGCAATCGGTCTGAGCGAAGAAGTCGCACGCGATACCAGACTCGAAATCGGCGAATCAGTTGCCGGCTGGGTGGTAAAAACCTGCCAACCCCTGTTCGTGCGCAACACACAGACCGACAGCGAATTTCAAAACATAAAAAGAGTGCAGATAAAGGCAGGCACACTGATGTGCGTGCCGCTGATGGCCAAAGACAAGTTACTCGGCACGCTCAATGTTTCGCGATCTGAGCCTGACAGCTTTTCTGACAAAGACTTCGAACTCTTTGTCAACCTGGCAAACCAGGCAGCAATCGCTATTGATAACGCGCGACTGTATCGCTACGCGGTAACCGACGAAATGACCCGTCTTTACAATCACCGCTATTTTCAGCAGCGTCTCGACGAAGAACTGCAACGTGCTGACCGCTACGAGAACTTTGTCTCGCTGATTATTCTCGATGTCGATCACTTTAAAAACTTTAACGACACCTACGGGCACCCTGAAGGTGACAGAGTCTTAAAAACCGTGGCCAGGCTCATCGAAAAGAATGTTCGCGAAATCGATATTGCGGCACGTTATGGCGGTGAAGAATTTGTCGTAATCTGTCCCGAAAAGAACGGCGAAGGCTCGCTGACCCCGGCAGAGCGCATACGCAGCGCGATTGAGAGCTATGATTTCAGAATCGACGGCAAAAACGTGCCGATCACGGTCTCGCTCGGAGTCGCCTGTTACCCCGACCAGGCCTGTTCAAAAACGGAGCTTGTGCAGCGTGCCGATTTCGCCCTGTATTATTCAAAAAACCATGGCAGAAACAGGGCTTCTCTCTACAACCAGATCATGAATCGAAGCGTCGAGAATCCAGAAAAAGAGTCATCCTGATATTTTCGGGTCCGGGTCCAGTGCTTTTCGCCAAACAATCTTGCCCGCCTAAACTGGCGGCTGGCGGCGGTGTTCAATTTCATACTGCGCCCGCGCAAAGTCTTCGGCCGTGTCGATATCTACCGAATCGGCTTCAGGCATTATGTAACAGCCATGCTGCGAAAAATTGTAGAGACTCTTCTCTTCAAGCAGCCACGTGCGACGAACCAGGTAAATAGCGCCATTCTCGATATATCGCCGCGGCAAATCGCCAGAAGGAGCGACTATGCCACCTGGCGACTCAGGGTGAGCATGCCCGGTTTTGCTGTCAATTCTGAACATCCATTCTGGATACTGGGTTACCGCTTTCATAGAAGAAAGGCTGACAAAGCCACCGCTGTCGAACAATTGCACGGCTTCTCGAATATGCGTGCAACTCAGCAGAGGCGAAGTGGCCTGGATCAGGCAAACCGTCGCCGGGGGTTCGCCTGCCTGCGCCAGCGTTTCGACAGCGTGCAGCATAACATCGACAGAAGATGCGGTATCACCAGCCAGCTCAGCCGGGCGCAAAAATGGCACTTCGCCGCCTGCCATACGGGCTTCGCGCGCGATGGCATCGTCGTCGGTCGACACGATTACCCGCGCGAAAGCTTTGCTGGCAAGCGCGGTGGTCACTGCCCTGGCGATCAGCGACTGACCGGCAAGCGGCAGAACATTTTTGTGCTTCAGTCGCTTAGATCCGCCACGGGCCGGAATTATCGCCCAGACCGCAGCAGCATCGACAGACATCAGTATTTAAGAAGAGCAAAATATTTGCTCGGGTCAAACTTTTTGTAGCCCTGCAAAAACTCAAGCTCTACGGCAAAAGCGATACCGACGATTTCGGCACCGACATCCTGCAGCAGCGCCACGGCCGCTTCGGCAGTGCCACCGGTGGCGACGAGATCATCGACCAGCAGAACCTTTTCGCCGCGCGCGACTGAATCGGCATGAATTTCTATCGCGTCTGTACCGTATTCAAGGCTGTATTCGCGACGGATTTTCTTGTATGGAAGCTTGCCCGCTTTGCGGATAGGCACAAAACCAACATTCATGCGCAGCGCCAGAGCCGCGCCAATAATGAATCCGCGCGACTCGATGCCGCAGACACGAGTAATGCCTGAGTTCACGTATCTCTCGGCAAAGGCATCAATCATTGCCGAAAACGCCTGTGGATCGCCGAGCAGCGGGGTAATATCCTTAAAAATAATGCCGGGCTTGGGAAAATCGGGAACATCTCTGATGTAACTCTTAAGGTCCATAATTCCTCGCTTTGTCATGTTTTTTTCTGCTCGCTGTCTACTTTTTTCTGGAGCTTCTGCAGGCTGGCGTAGTAGGGTTCAAGCTGTTTTGGCTGAAATTCACCAGAGCCATATTTTTTGAGCGACATCTGGCCAAGCTTTAAAAACAGTTCGTCGCGGCGCTTGCTGAAACGCTCGCCCTGCGATGCAGACTTTTTCTGTTCGGGAGACTTTGAAAACAGGCCTTTAAGCTGCTCAAAAAAGCCCTGCGGCTTTTTTTCTGCAGCCTTTTCTTCTTCTTCGGCATATTTTTGCATAAAGAAATTCATGCGCAGAATTTCGTGCCCTACCGTAAGAAGATCTGGCAAAGTCAGTTCGCCGGCCTGGTAAAAGTCGAAAACTGTGCGGCCGGCCTCTTTGAAGAGCTCATCAATTTCTTTACGCAGATCGGTTACCGAAAAGCTTAGTGATGCCTTGTTCGACAAACCGACTGCTTCTTCTTTTCCCTGACGGAAAAATTTGCTCACCGCGCTGGCGATGTCTTCCATTGCGCCTTCGTCAGCCCCCTTGTGTTCGGCGGCTGGCGGAGTCAGCTTTTCGTCTTTGGGGGCAGACACCATGGTTTCAGATGGTGCTTCCGGCCCGAATTTTTCTTCCATCAGCTTCAGGGCCCGGTTGGCGGTTTCCTTGAATACGCCCTCGCCATTTTTGCCCATGCCCTTTAAAAAGCCCCAGGAGGTTGCGTCATGATAGTTAGCCAGGGCGACAATTGCCTTTATGCGAGTCTCAGCATGCGTTGAAATTCTGGCAGCTTCGATCAGCAGCTCAATTGCTTCGCCAGCCTGAATATGCGACAAAGCGTAGATAGCGCTGCCTTTCATCCACTCTTCAGGTGATTCCAGCATTTTTTTAAGCTCGGCAAAGACCTTTTCTTCGCCAAATGCCTGCAGAGCCTTGGCGGCCGCGGCGCGAATGCGATTGTCGGGGTCAGAAAGGGCTGAGAACAAAGCAGGTATTGACTCTTCGACGCCAAGCTCTTCAAGCGCTTCTATTGTGTTTGAGCGCACGCGATTGTCGGCGTCGTTAAGAAAGCGGCTGAGAACGCCAGCCTGCTGTTTGTCGATAAACAGCCGGAGACTACTGATCAGGGATGCCCTGACAAAGGCATGCTCTTCAGTTTCGAGCATTGCTATCAGCTGATCTTTGTATTGCGCAAGATTTCCGGTTTTTATCTCCATAACCGCGGCGAGGCGGTCTTCGTAATCTGTCGAAATCAGTCCTTCTGCGATTTTCTCACCAGTAGCGGGCTCTTGTTCAGCGCGAAGGAGCTTTTCGGCTTTTCTGATCTTGTCTATTGCCTTGCGGACAAAAAAACGTACCGAAATGTTGCGGTCACCGGTGGCGCTAATGAGGCTCTCAAGAACTTCTTCGCGCGTTGCCCGGTCGGGAAAATCAAGTTTCATCAAAGTCATGGCCGATAAAGCGCGCAGGTCATCGTCTGAGTTGGACAGGTCTTTAACGAGTCTTTTTATCTTTATATCCATGTTCTAACAACTTCCCGATTTTTTAGATGAGATAGTTTAACACAATATTGGCACAAAAAAAACAGCACCAGACTCTCGTTGAGAATGGCGCTGCTGCTTTTACGATCTGCTTCTGCTCAGATACCGCCGCTTCTGACTTTTATCGCGAGCGCCTCAATAAGCTTGCTGATTCTCTTGTTGCCGGTTGCCGTCTTGCTGGCCTGATGCAAAATCTGGCCGGCAGAACTTATCTTGTTCATGTGGAAATGTGACAAAGCAAGATAATAGCCGATTTCAGCGTCGTCAGGTTGTAGTTTCAACAGACTGTCAAGAAGCTGGGCGCCACGTTCATATCTTGCAACCAGCACACAGGCAATGCCAAGATCATGATAGATTTTTGTCTTCATTTTCGGCGAGGCTTCGAGCTCGCCGCCAATAAATCTTTCATAGACCTCAATAAGCCCGTTCCACAGCTTCAGTTGCCGGTAAACCTTGCCAAGAACAAAGTTAGCCCGGCTATGATCTGGTTCTTTGCCGAGGAAGGTCTGCAGGTAATCGCGTGCCTGCTCATAGTTTTCCTGTTCGCACTGCATGAGACCCATATATAGATACACGTTGTTCGGTGGCTTCTGTTCAGTTTCAAGCAGTCTGCCGAATTCGACGAGTGCCTTTTTATACTTGCCAACGTTATAGGCCTTGAGACCGGCGCGATAATGCGGCGATACTTTTGGTTTTTCGCTTACCGGCTTTTTAACTGGTTTTCTAACTGGTTTTTCTTCGGTTGGCTGGCCGCCACCAAGATCACCGAGGCTTAGCAGACCGGGCATTTCAGCATCGCCGGCGGCACCAGAACCGAGGTCGAGATCAAGATCAATTTCGTCGGATTCTTCATAATCGCTCGCTTCTTCGCGTGACTCTTTCAAAACCTCATCGACTGCTGGCGGAAGAGCATCTTCGCTCTCTGACGGTTCAGCAACCGGCACAGGTGGCCGAGCAGGTGCCAACGGGCGTTCAGATACTTCGATCTTCTCAAAACTCTTTAACAGAGGCTCCGGCATGCTGTCGCCCTGCTCGATAATTTTTAACGAGCTGGTCAAAGACGGAATCAGAGCCTCGACCTGGTTTTCATGTTTGAGCTGCGCGAACCGTTCGACCAGGTCTTCGAGAATCTTGCGTTCGCCGGCCTTGATAAGTATTTCGGACAGGGCCCGAATAACCTGCGGGTCGCGCTGTTCAAGTCTCGGCGCGACGGATTTAACTCCTTCAACGCCGCCAATAGCAGCAACAGCTGACAGCAAAGCTTTAACCACCGGCAGGCGGCGGTCTTTCACATGCAGTTTTATCGCAGTCAGAGCCTCTTCAATGGGGTGGAAGGTAAAAAAGTTGAGACAGGCCTCAAGATTTGGTGCAGCGCGTTCGGTTTTAAGCAGGCCAAGGATTTTTTTGTGAGGAAACTTGGACAGGCGGGCTGCCATATCAATCGCATGTTTGCGGATCCACTTGTTCTGGTCAGAAAGCGCCAGATCGAGCTGGTTAAAGACAAATTCTGAAGAGAAGTTACGCAGCGACTGAATCATGCGCTTGCGCACCACTTCGCTTTTGTCGGCAACCAGGGCGGCGCCAAGATCGTGATACTCACCAGACGGAATCATGCCCAGAATAAAGGCCGCGCTTCTTCGCAACTGCACATCATTTGAGGCGACCATCTCCTGAATTTCGGGTTTGATTTTTTCAGGTTCGAGCTTGGCGATAGCGAGAATAGCATTGGCACGAATACGGTTGTTGGGATCATGCAGATGTTCTTCGACGCGGCCTTTTATTTCATCTGGTGTCAGGCTGAGATTGCCGATTGCCTCAATTGAATTGGCGCGCAGGCGGGCGTCGCGGGCCTGAATGCCTTCGTCAAAAATCGGCAGCAGTGTTACACTGCGAAACCTGGCCAGAAAAGAAATCATCAGCGCTTTACGCCGCAGATCTTCGTCCTGATGGTATTTTTCGATGAGAATAGGTATCGACTCGAGCTCGCGCATAATGCAAAGCAGACGCAGAATGGTCATTGATATCCATTCATCGGGGTCTGAAATATATTCGCAGAGAGCCAGGGCGGCTTCTTTGCCACCGATATTAAACAACGCGTTAGCGGTTTGAAAGCGCACGTGACGGTCAGCATCGGCAAGATAAGGCTGAAGTTTGCCAACCAGCTCAGGCTTTTTCCTCATACCAAGCTGTTCGACGATGAGATCACGATGCGCGGAGCGCTGCTGTTTAAGCAGATCGAGTAAAAACGTTTCAATTTCTTCGCTGCCGAACTTGCTGCCGGCTATGATAGCTTCTTCCTGCTCAGGATGGTTTTGCAGATAGCTGAAAACAATACCCTCTGAATGCTGCAGACCGGCTTCAGCCAGCAACAGGGTCAGTCTGGCCCGGGTGTTTTCGGCAAAGCTGGCGCCGAGGTTTCCGGCCACGGCAGCGGTGATCTTTTCCTTGAGTTCTTTAATACGCTTCTGTGCTACTTCATTCATTCTTCGAGCTCCTGCAGCAGGCTCTTAATATAAGCCTGGTCGACGCCTTCTTCTCTCATGAGCTTTTCCAGAGAGTCTTTAAGGGTTACGCAACCGTCACGCTTGGCCATGATCATCGCGGTATTGAGCTGATTGTATTTTTTATCGCGAATCAGATTGCGAATAGCAGAATTAACCAGCATAAATTCATAGGCGACACTGGGCTGCTGCATCGGGTCAATATTGGGCACCAGCATTTGCGAAAATATGCCGATCAGACTGAGGCTGAGCTGCGATCGCGCTTCTTCCTGCTTGCCGGGCGGGTACATGCTGATAATATGCTCGATCGTCTGAGCCGAGCCCATGGTCGGCAGCGAAGACAGCACGAGATGCCCGGTTTCAGCTGCCATAAGTGCCTGCTCAATAATCGCACGCTCTTTGAGTTCACCGATGATCATGACATCGGGGTCTTCGCGCAGCGCGTTAATAAGCGCATCGTAATAAGTATTGATGACCTTGCCAATCTCAACCTGGGTAAAAACCGACTGGTTAGGCGTGTAAATAACCTCTATCGGACTCTCCATGGTGATGATATGGCGGGCAAAGCGCTTGTTGATCGCATCTGCCATCGCAGCGATGGTCATGCTCTTGCCAGAACATGACGGGCCGGTAATCAGAAAAAGACCGCGGGGCTTGGCCGCTACATTGATCAGAGCCTCAGGCAGGCGCAGACTTTTAATGCTTGGCACCTTTGGCGGAATAAAGCGAAATGACCCGGCGAGGCCTTCTCGCTGCTGAAAGATGTAGTACCTAATTCGTGCCCGGCTGCCACGATATGAGAAAATCGAGTTTACATAAAATTTACTGCGCAGGTCTTCCTGCTGTTTGGCGTCAACTATCGGCAGAAAGAGGTCATACATCTGTTGCGCGGCGAGCGCCTCATCTTCTGAGATAATCAGATGACGGTTAACCCGAAACGCCGGTGGAGCTCCTGGTTTGAGAATAAGGTCGCTGGCGCCAATCTCAAGTGCCCGTTCAAAGTAATCAAATACTTCAGGCTTCATGCTGCACCTCCAGAGCCATCGCGCTCTTCAATCTTGCGTTTGACATAAGCCTTGTTATTAGCGGCAAGAAGCGCGTCGTTCTTTTCGATCTTGCCCTCAAATGTCAGGTCGACCAGAGAATTGTCGAGCGACACCATGCCGGTGCTCGACCCTGATTCGAGATACGATGAAATCAGATGCACGCGATTTTCATTGATCAGACCGCGAACCGCTGGCGTGTTGATGAGAATCTCAAAAGCGGCAATGCGCCCGCGCGCATTTTTTTTGGGAACCAGAGTTTGCGTTACGACACCTATGAGATGCGAAGCCAGACGGCCGAGCACCTGAGAATGCAGGGTCTGCGGGAAAAGGTTTACGAAGCGGTCGATGGCCTGAATAGCCGTGTTGCTATGCAGTGTTGCAAAGACCAGCTTGCCGGATTCAGCAGCCAGCAAAGACATTTCTACCGCGTCGGTGTTGCGCAACTCGCCGACCATAAGCACGTCACAGTCCATCTGCAGGGCACCGCGAATACCTTCCTCAAAAGTAAGGCAGTCAACGCCGACCTGACGCTGGCTGATCAGGCTCATCTCATCTTCGAAAAGATATTCAATCGGGTCTTCAACCGTGACGATTGTTTTGTGATACGTGGTGTTTACATGGGTAATAAAGGTCGAAAGCGTTGTCGATTTTCCGGCCCCGGTGGCACCGGTAACCAGTATTATGCCTTTTGGGCGGTCGGCCATGCGGCGACCCGACATCGGCAATTCAATATCAGCAAATGACAGATGTTTGAATGGAATTACCCGGTATACAGCATTGCCACCATGAATGTCATGAAACAGGTTTACCCTGAAACGTGCATTCAAAAAGCTGTAACCAAGGTCCAGCTTGCGGTGTTTTATAAAATTTACCAGCTGCAGATCATCCAGTATCGCTTCCAGCATGACTTCAAAATCATTGAAGGAAACAACCGGCATATCTTTGACTGGCCGCATGGTGCCATCTATTCTAAGGATAGGAGGATATCCCACCTTGAAATGAAGGTCAGAAGCGCCCTTTTCAACGCAGAGATTCAGTAACTCGAAAATCATTGCTCCTCCAGCCTCTTATTCGTTTGTCCATACAAAATCACGCAGGCACATGGCAGGGTCTATACCCAGACCACTAACGCCGCTCATTCAATCATTCCACAGTTCAATCGGTGCTACGCTCAATATAGTTTACCAATGTTACCAGAATTCATAATTTTTGCCCATAAAATTCGTTTTTGCCATTGCGCGCCACAACTGATATAATCCAGAATGTTTTCAGACAGGTGAACGAATTATAACTGCAAGGGCAAGGTTATTGCATGACTGCTCTGCGCAACAAAACAAACTAGAACCAGAGAACAGCACAGATAATATGATCGAACTACAAGGCGTAACAAGAATATTTCCAAACGGGGTAAGAGCCCTGAATAACATCAACCTTACCATCAACCCCGGGGATTTTGTCTTTCTGGTCGGCCCCAGTGGCGCAGGTAAAAGTACTTTTCTGCGCATGCTGTTTCGCGAAGACACACCAACTGAGGGCAAGATTTTTGTCGACGGCAAAGATATCACCCAGATGCCAGAAAGCCGCGTGCCCTACCTCAGACGCAATCTTGGCATAGTGCTTCAGGATTTTCAGCTGCTCAAACGGCGAACTGTTGCCGAGAATGTTGCTTTCGGCCTGCGGGTAATCGGAGCCTCAGCTTCAGATATCAGCAACCGTGTCCAGGAAGCTCTCGAACAAGTCGGCCTGTCACACAAACGCCGCATGTTTCCGACCGAACTCTCTGGCGGCGAACAACAGCGCGTATGTATCGCGCGCGCGATTGTTAACAACCCGCTGATTCTCATAACTGACGAACCAACCGGCAACCTCGACCCGATGATCTCGCAGGAAATAATGCAGCTTTTTCTTGAGATAAACTCGCGCGGTACGACCATAATCATGGCCACCCACAACCACAATCTGGTCAACAAACTGCGAAAACGTGTCGTGGCACTGGTAGACGGTCATATAATCAAAGATGAACAGGGCGGAACCTATGCTTACGAATAAAACAGAAAACCGGAGCTGCTGAAAATGTCTCTTGCCAATATGTCATTCTTTGTTAACGAAGCCGGCACCAACATGAAGCGCTCAGCGATGATGGCTTTCATAACCATTTCAACCATAGGCATCGCCCTGGTAATGATGGGAGCCTTTCTGCTGGCCACGATGAATCTCGAATCATTTTTGCAGCAACTACAGGCAGAGGCCTTGGTAACTGCCTATCTCAAGCAGGGTTTTGCGATAACAGATGCGAAAACACTAAGTCTCAAGCTGACCAGTCTCGAAGAAATCGAAAACATTGAGGTAGTCACGCCTGAACAGGCTGCGCGAGAACTGTTCAGCAGCCCTGACGACCAGCAATTACTGCAGATCGGCATCGATCGCGACAGCAACCCGCTGCCGACAACCCTGCGTATCCGCATAAAGTCTGGCAACCATCTGGAGCCATTGTTACAGAAGCTCAAAAATGAGCCAATGATCGACAACATCAGCTACGGCGAAGATCTTTTTCAGCAGTTTCATGGCATGTCGCAACTGCTATGGCTGATCAGCCTTATCATCGTCATCATGCTCGGCCTTGCATCGCTGTTCATTGTCTACAACACTGTGCGGCTGACTCTTTTCATGCGTCGCGAAGAAATAGTGATCATGAAGCTGGTTGGTGCCACCAACTGGTTTGTCAGAGGCCCTTTTCTCGTCGAGGGCTTTATTCAAGGCCTTGTCGGATCGTTTCTTGCGATAATCGTCCTTTTCTCAGCATACAGGTTCATGCTCAGCAAACTCGCTGAGCTGATTCCATTCTTTACTGCGAACATCGGCTTTGAACAGCTGTTCAAGCTGTCTGCCAAACTGCTGATGATGGGCATTGTTCTGGGCATCTCAGGAAGCCTGCTTTCGCTTCGCGATATCAGCAAATTCAGCAAATCATCTCCAGAAGGGGTCTGATCGATGCCACGCCCCTCAGTTCGCTTGCTGCTGCCATTTCTGCTGGCGATGGCAGCGCTGGCATTTACGCCATCTGCACCGGCAAAAGGCCAGCTTAGAGACAGTGACAAGCTGCAGACCGAGATTGATGCAATCAACCTGCAGCTTGACTATCTCAAGTTAAAGCTAAGCGACAGCCTCAAAAAAACTCGCAACCTTGAAGCTCGCATAAAAGCAAAACGCGGTGAAATCTCGGAACTGCAGACACAGGTAGACCAGCTTGGCGAACGCCAGAATGAAATTGCCAGCCAGGTCCTCAGCATCGAAAACGAGAGTCAGAGCGCACGTGAGCAGATAGGCATTCTACTCACCAGGTTTCGTGCCAGGCTCGTTCAGCTGCATAAAATAAAGCAGGGTACTCTGATTGGCTCGATCTTTTCTGCCCGCGACCTCAACTCATTTTTGAACCGTTACCAGATGGTCAAATATCTTCTTAACAGTGACAAAGACCTGCTGCAGCAGTTGAAAAGCCAGCATCTGCGGCAACGCAAGCTTGCCTCAGAGATGCAGGCGCGCCAGCAACAGCTCGAATCAGGCAAGGCCGAACTTGCCGAAAAATCAAAAAAACTCGACAGCGAAAATTCAGCGCTCAAAGCCATGCTTTCAACAGTATTGCTTGAAAAGAAAGTCTATCTTGAAAAAGAAAAGGCTCTCGCCGCAGCTCGCAAAACGCTCGAAAACGAGATTGCAAAAGTTGAATCTACTCTCAACGATCCGGCCCTGGAACGCGAACTGACCAAAACCCCGCCGCGCAATGCTGTGGCGCCCGACAAACCCGGCCGTCTACCCGCTGCCGCGCCAGATGCTGCCAAAGTCATGAATTTCATGTGGCCGGTAGCTAAAAGCCAGCGCAAAGGCGCCGAACAGATTGGCGATGAGTACACCGCCGCCCTTTATGTTGCAGTTTCCGGCGAAGTCGAAGTTCAGTCAGCAGCACGTGGTAAGGTAGCTTACCGCGGCAATATCAGTGGTCTTGGCAGCGTGGTGATCATCGGCCACCTCAGAGGCTTTTCAACCGTGTACGCGCGCCTCGATGAGATATGGGTCGGTCTCGGCCAGATTGTCGAACGTGGCGAAGTTATCGGTCGTATTCTAGGCGGTCGCAACCAGACCCTGCATTTCGAAATACGTTTTGGCGGCAAAAAACAGCACCCGCTCAACTACCTGCCAGAAGAATAAGCCCTTTTCTGTCATCCTGCGCGCAGTAGCAGGATCCAGCATGGCAATAGAATCCTCAAACGAGGATTCATCATACCGTTGCCCGGTCACAAAACGTCTAGCACAGCTTTGGCTTCTCAGCGAGAATTGCTGAAATACTGCTCTGGACATTTTTTGTTTTTCACATATATGCTAAAGTGTTATACTGCAATTAAACATGTTTCAGAGACTTGAAGGAGCATTTGTAATGATCAGATTCTTTTTTCGCGGCATCTTCCTGTGCGGAGTTATTGTTTCGCTCCTACTGTTCTCTCCTGGAAACGAACTCTTCGCCTCTACTACCAACCTGACGTATTTCAAGTCACTTGACCTTATCAGAAAAGTTCTTGAGCTGATCAAATCAGACTATGTCGAAGAAAACATCGACGAGCAGAAACTGATTTATGGCGCCATCGAAGGCATGCTCAAGAGGCTCGACGACCCGTATACACGCTTCATGGAGCCAAAATCATTCAAGGAAATGCAGGTCGAAACCCAGGGTGAATTTGGCGGCCTCGGTATAGTCATTTCGATCAAAGACCGCATGTTGACCGTAGTTTCACCGATCGACGACACCCCGGCGGCACGGGCCGGTGTTCTGGCTGGTGACATGATTATCAAGATCGACGGCAAAGATGTTATCGATATCGCGCTGCATGACGCGGTAAAACTTCTTCGCGGCCCGGTAGGCAGCAAGGTAGTCCTGTCGATTGTTCGCGAAGGTGACCGTGAAAGCCGCGATTTCGAGCTGACCCGTGAAATCATCAAACTGCCCAGCGTAAAATATTGGGTTATCGAGCCAAATATCGGCTACATAAGACTCACCCAGTTTATCCAGACTTCATCAGAAGACCTTGAAAAAGCGATGATCGATCTCGAAAAAAACGGTGTAAAGTCGATAATCCTTGACCTGCGAAACAATCCGGGTGGTCTGCTCACCTCTGCCGTTGAAGTGGGCCGCAAGTTCATTCCGAAGGGCGATATCGTTTCGATCAAGGGTCGTGACGGCGAAGAGAACACCTACAGTTCATTTTTCAAGTATCATCCTCTGCTGCCGCTGATTGTTCTCATCAACGAAGGCTCGGCATCGGCATCAGAGATTGTCGCAGGCGCAGTTAAAGACAACAAGCGCGGCTTGCTGGTCGGCCGCAAGAGCTTCGGCAAAGGTTCTGTACAGACTGTCATTTCGCTCAACGACGGTTCGGCAATGGCTCTTACTACAGCCCTGTATTACACTCCCTCTGGCGTAAACATTCACAAATCAGGCATTACTCCTGACATTGAAGTTGAACTTCCCAAACTCGACGAATCAAAACAGGATGAGATTCGCAAAGCGATAGAACTTGATCAAAAGTATCTGCAGAAACTGAGTAACTCCTACAATGGTAGCAGCGCCGGCACTGGCAGCACCCCTGCCGAAGTAGGCAAAACCGCGTCAGAAACCACAAAGGTTGAACTCAAATCTGGCGTTATTACGGTTACCACCGGCAACGCCTCTGAGACTCATAAACTCAGCGGCTTTATCGAACCGCCAGACAGCTTTACTCATAACAAGCTTGAAACCTATGTAATCAACCCCTATGACGCTCAGCTGCAGCGAGCTATCGACATACTGAAATCTACCGAAGTTTTCCTGCCACTAATGGAAGACAAATAACGTAGCGAGGCCAATCATGTATAAATGCTTTTCTGCCAGACCGCGAGACCCACGCGATAATCGCACAGGGGTCACTCTGGTAGAAATTCTTATCGTAACCGTCGTCATCGCCCTGATGGCCGCGGTTTCTTTTCCTGTCTACAAGATCATTCAGCAGCGCGAAAAAGAGAAGCGCCTGCGCAAAATCCTCAGTTCTGTGCGCAGCGCTATTTCAGGCAGCAAGTCACCTTTATCTGCAAGAGAATTTGTGGAGGGTTATAGAACGTATGTCATAGCCTATGGCAGCTATTTGATTGACAATATCTCTTCTCCACCTGAAGATCCCTTGGTTGCGGCTCCAGGCATAAAGAAAAAGATCAAGGAGAACTTTCTTAAGCTGGCCAACAACGAAGGTTTTGGTTACCCTGAATCACCGCAAAAACTGCTTGACGGCAATGTCATTGTAAAAATAGATGTTCCAACGGGATTAGGTGCGCCCAACGCCATTTACACCCTCACAATACCTGTCGAGAGGCGTTTTGTCAGGCACATTCCTCCGCACCCCTTTTTAGGATGGATTCCCAGCGCACACTTTGAATACAAACCTGTTGTAAAAGATGTCACAGTATTGGAAACCACTCTGCCTTACGACTCTACACATTGGGGCAACAAAGCTTCTGGCGTTGCCGATATTGTTTCGCGCGGTGCTGGACAGGCCTTGAACGGGAGCAAAACCGATGACTGGTAAAAGAAGCGGTTTTTCGCTGTTTGAAATGCTTATAGTTGTTGCTATTATGGGTGTCATAGCGATTGCAGCCGTGCCAGTAGCCGAAATCACCTATATCAAAACTCAGGAAACGCAGCTTGAAAACAGTCAGGACGCAATACGACAGGCAATAATGCTCTGGAAAAGAGATTGTCGAAATGTTCTGGCGGCCACATCTGGTGGCTACGCAATGCTTTTCACGGTTCCTGACAGCCAGCTCCACCCACCATCTCTTGAAGCCCTGGTAAAACCTAGCGCGGTTGGCTATCCAGTATTAGATCGAGATGGCGGACTGGCAGCAACTTTTTATCCCAAGCCATATTTGAATACCATCCCGGCAGATCCATTTGTTGGAGCTGCAGAATGGGTTGTTCATAGCGCTTCTGGCACAGCTGTCGGAACTTACGCAGCTGGCATAACTGCTCTACCCTTGAACCACGTAGGCGTTCTGGACATATCATGTGTGACCGAAGCTGCCAGACGTCGTGGTTTTGTCACTGCCATTGATGGCACAAAATATCAGGACTGGTGAGGACTAGCATGAAAAGAAAAGGTTTTACGATAATAGAACTTCTGATCGTTATCACTATAATCGGCATTCTGGCCGGCGTAGCGGTGCCATACTATAACGACTACATCTATGATGCCCGTCTGTCGACGCTCAAGCAAAACCTGGCAACCTACCGCACGGTTCTCAATCAGTTTCGTGGCGATAATCTGCGCGGGCCTTTTGCTGTAGGTGTCAACAATACTGGTGTGCCAATGCTGGTAGACCCAAAATCCGGTGCTGCTGACGGTTCAGAAATTGTTGCCGGCCCTATACAGCTGGTTGAAAATTCTGCTCCACCGCCAACTTACCTTCCTCAAAGGCGTAGCAACATAAAATATCTCCAATCTATGCCAGTATTTTTAAATCCTAAAGACGGCTCACCAATGCCAACTTCTGCTTTAACATTTACCAACCCCTCGGCATATTTTTACGATGCAAATAGCAATGGCGTGTTTGATTTGGATACAGAAAGAGCTTTTATAAACAACGATAACGACCCTACCAGCTTCGCTCCCGCTATTGACCAGCCACTTTTTCTTGGAACCAACGTCGGTGTGAATCCGGCAATTGCTCTTGATTACACATCTATTACCCTGACTATTGATGGGGTGAATTACTGATTTGTGCTGATTTAACAGATTTACGCGAAAAATAATTAAAAAATGAAATTGATATGCCGATACTTGTGGAGAAGGACTAACTAAATCATGGCTGCAGATTTTCTAAAAAGAAAAAGAATCGGTGAGATCCTGGTCGAGATGCGCGCTGTCACGCAGGAACAGCTTGAAACCGCTCTCAGACGCCAACCATCTGCCCGTAAAATGATTGGCGAAATTCTCATCGAAGACAAAGCTTTGAGCGAGGAAACCCTGTTTCGCGGCCTGTCAATGCAGCACGGTATAGAATTCGTCAACCTTGGCAGCGCCGAGCTCAATTCTGATTTGATCCGGCAGATTCCTGAGAGCCTGATCAAGACCTACAAGTTCATTCCTTTGCGCAAAGAGCCAAAGTCTTTGACCATCGCAGTTTTTGACCCGACCAATACCAAAATGTTCGACAGTATCAAAATGGCCACCGGCTTCATGTTCATCAAATGGGTGCTGGCGACAAAATCCCAGATACTGCATATCATCAACGAAGTGCTGTATCGCCCGCAGAACGTTCTCGACAACGTGCCGATGGACGACCTGCTCAAAGATGTTAAACTTGAATTCACCAAAGAAGAGAACCTCTTCTCAGAAGCGTTCGCGAACACTGCAGGACAACAGGGTGATCTCAACCTCGAAGAACTCAAGCGCGAATCAGACCAGACTTCTATCGTAACGCTGGTTCACAAGATTATTCTTGATGCCGTTAAAATGCGCGCTTCTGACGTTCACATCGAAGCTTTTGAAAAGATTATCCAGGTCAGATATCGTATCGACGGTATTCTGTATGACATTCTGCCTATCGAAAAAGCTGCGCAGATGGCGATCATCTCGCGTATCAAGATCATGTCGAACCTTGACATCACCGAGCGTTTCATGCCACAGGACGGCAACTTCAAGCTCAGAGTCAAGAATCAGCAGATCGAGTTCCGCGTCGCGATTCTGCCCTCGATATATGGCCAGAACTGCACGATCCGAATTCTTGATGCCGGCCGCGTCAACCTTGACCTTAAGGGTCTCGGCTTTCACGACGATGACCTGCGTATTTTTGAATACAACATCGGAAAGCCATGGGGACTCTGTCTGCTTGCCGGTCCTACCGGCTCAGGTAAGACAACCACTCTGTATTCAGCCCTCTCGCTGATCAACAGTCGCCAGAAAAAAATCATCACCGTTGAAGACCCGGTTGAATTCAAAATTCCGGGTGTTCACCAGATGCAGGTTTTCGAAAACAAGAACGACCCTAACCGCTCTCTGACCTTTGCGCGCGGCCTGCGCTCGATTCTGCGTCTCGACCCCGACATCATTCTCGTCGGCGAAATCCGCGATTACGAAACAGCAGAAATTACGGTTAAAGCCGCTCTTACCGGTCACATGGTTTTTTCGACAATTCACGCCAATACCGCTATCGAAACAATTAACCGACTCGAAAACATTGGTATCGACCCATATCTTTATGCGTCTGCCCTTTGTCTGCTGGTCGGTCAGCGTTTGGTCAGAAAAATCTGCCCGCACTGCAAGACTGAGATTGAGCAGACTCCCTACCTGGCAGCTTCTCTCGGCATCGACATGAACGAACTTGCAGCCCACAAGCTTTATCGCGGCATGGGCTGCAAAGCTTGTAACAACAGCGGTTTCAGAGACAGAACCGGTCTTTATGAAGTTATTGAAATCACTCCTGACCTCAAGGAGATGATCGGGCAACGCCGTACCAGCCTGGAGCTGATAACCCACCTGCGTAAACGCAAGGTTAAAACCCTGTCAGAATGCTGCCTGGCAAAAGTTCTCGAAGGCGAAGTTCCTATCGAAGAATACATCATGATCAATATGGGAAGTTAATTGATGGCAAGGTCTGGATATAAGATCAACACGGTTCTTGAAATGGGAACCTACGAAATGCGCCTGTTGATGCTTGAATCAGCTTCAGCTGGTGAAATTCGCCTCAAGAAGTGCCTGTCAACAGACGCTTCCAAAGACTTTGTCGTGTCAACCTTCATTGAGTTTCCAATAATGGAGTCAGAGCCTGTTCGCAAGGCCGCCGCTTCGCTGATCAAAGAAACCAAGCTATCTTACGAAAACATTATGTTGATGTTGCCCGACCATTCATCGTTGATCAACGTTATGGTAACTCCTCCGCGCTATTCCCGCAAGGAAATGGAAGAAGCTGTCAGAGAAGACCTTGAGCCGGTAATGCCCCTGCCCTACGACAACTGGTTTATTAACCAGCAGAGCATCGGCAGCTGGGAAGAAGACGAGATTGTGCTGGCCATTGCCACGATAAAAAACAATCTGCTCGAAGCCGGCAGCATTGTGCAGCGCGCTGGTCTGAACCCGGTAATGATCGACCTCAACTTTTTCGGCGTCGCTAATCTGATTGAGCACTACCTCATGAACAACGACAACAAGGGCAAAAACATCTGCCTGATTCATCTCGGGCATGAGTCAACTTCGATCGGAGTCTTCAAAGATGGTATGTTGCGTGCTTTACAAAACCGTCCGGTCGGTGGCTACGATTTCACCAAACAGCTCAGCAAGCACTTTCATGTGCCAGAACCTGATGCCGACCAGTTTAAACGCAACGAAAACTTCTTTTTGCCAGAACCTTCTCCCGAGCAGGATGTTCAATACAATTTTACCGTTATCAAAAACGTATTCGCCATTCTCTGCCGCGAAATATTTGGCGCCATTGAAAGTTATCTGACCAAATTCCGCGAATTCACCATCCATGAAGTTATCATTTCTGGCGGTGGTGCGAACTTTGAAAATATCCACGTAATGCTCGGCACCAACCTTAATACCAAAGTAAGATGTGTCTCTGAGCTTTACCAGCTCTTTGTGAGCGGCCGGCCGGTTAACGATGCCGAGCGCAACTCTCTGGCAGCTGCCTGTGGCTGCTTCTTGAGGGAATAACATGAAATATCAGTTTGACCTGCTGCCAAAAGAGTATAAGAGTCTGCCTCGCGACACGCTGGGCATAGCTCTGGCATTGCTCACCATACTGGTTACCATTTCTGCGATCGGCAGCATGTCGATCAAAAATCACAGCGAGCTTTCGAGCGCTCAGGCACAGGTTGATTCAGTTGACGTGCAGGTGCGCAGCATGATTGAAAAGACTGGTGAACTGCAGCCTCCGGTCAACGAGATCACCTCGCTTCAGAACAGCATCAACTTTATCAATCAGAACCTCGACACCCCGGGAAGCAGCCTCGTAGACTTTCTGGCAACTCTTGAGGCTTCGGTTCCAGATCGAGTTGTTATTACTGACATCACCCCCAAGAATTTCACCAATATCAGGCAAAGCTTTACCATCAGCGGTGAAGCAGCAACAATATTTGATGTTCTTGAATTTGCCAAGCGTCTGGAGCAGAGCGGAAAATTTACAGCGATGCTCAAAACCACGGCAAACGCGACGCAGGATGACGGTTCTGTTCAGAAATTCACCCTCGATTTCACCTACAAGGCTGCCCAGAAATAATTACCAGAAGGATATGACGTGAAGACCAGACTACGCTCAATAGTTGAAAGAGTTGTAACCTACAGCCTGATCGCCGTGGCAATCGGCGGACTGTTGTATTTTCTGGGTTCAGTAAACCGTCTGCAACGCCAGGCAATCGCTGATAAGGGGCAAGAACTGGTCGGGCTCAACACAAAACTCGAAGAATCGCAGGCTGAGTTCGCCAAACGGCGGCAACAGGTTGCCGATATCACAGCACAGCTTCGTGACAAGCGCCAGGAAGTAAAAGATAAGTTCGAAAAGCTTCTGGAAAATGCTTCTAACTACACGATCTTTATTGAACAGGTCCAGCGCAAGGCGCGCGCACTCGATATTCACATTCAGGATTCTACCTACAAGCCACCCGCACCGGTAGCCGGCGCCGGCTCAAGCTATCTCGAATTCAAGTTTGACCTGAGAGTCTCCGGAGCCTATAACAAGCTGAAACAGTTTTTGTGGGAAATCGAAAACTCGCTCGGCAGGCTGGTTAAAATTTCGCAGATCGAAATCGTCCCACCGTTGAGCGATCAACAGGGCAACATGTCGATGAAACTCACTCTGTCGACATTTTTCTTACCCTGATCGGCGATATAAGGAAAACGCATGACCCAGAATGAATTTCTTGATTACTGCAAAAAGAACAAGACGGTAGCATTTGGCGTGCCGATAATTGTGTTCGTTCTGCTGCTCGACAGCTTCGTTCTCAAGCCTGCCCGCATGCGCAAAGCTGACGAAGCGCGCGGCATAACCACTCAGTCTGCCCCGGCAAGTCCGGTAGTGGCTGGCACACCGGCCGCCGCCGCAACCGCCAAAACACCTCTGGCACCGCCAAAGCCGCTGACTCCAGTGTCTTACCCGCCGCTTTCAGAAAGGGTTGACAGCAGATTTGCCGCTTTGCAGAA
The DNA here is from genome assembly GCA_002839445.1 of Candidatus Riflebacteria bacterium HGW-Riflebacteria-1. Lineage (GTDB taxonomy): Bacteria > Muiribacteriota > Ozemobacteria > Ozemobacterales > Ozemobacteraceae > Rifleibacterium. The sequence continues at coordinate 244,087 of PGYB01000002.1, read as the reverse complement.
CTACCCCTATTCTAGTGGGCGCAATATTTTTAACCGGATAACTGAACAGCGCGTAGTCGTTGTTGCAATGGGCGAAGAGCATGAAGAAATTGTTGAACGGCCTGACATAACCTATCATGGCTTTTTTACTGTGGGAAACGATCGCATCGCCATTCTGCGCTATGCCAACGAACTGCTGCTGACAAGGGTAGGCGCCACTCTCAAGCGCACACCGTTCTTTCTGCGCTCGGTGTTGCCTGAAAAAATAATAATTTCTGACACGACCGAATCGATAAGAGAGTTTGAAGTATCGCTCTCTGATAAAGCTAAGGAATAGCCGCAATGGATCATGCAACCCTGAAAAAGCTGTTTCAGGATCGCGACAAAAGCGTCAGGCTTTTCTGCCTGAAGTGCATGCTGCGCGATCGACTTGACAATGTCGACGAATATATTCTCGAAGGTCTTCGCGACGGTCGCCCGGAAGTCGTTGCTGCTTCAATGAAAGCTGCCAGACTTACCAGCAACCCGGAAGTCTTTGGCATGATCATCACCTATCTTGAATCTCCCAATACAGTATTGCGCAGTGAAGCTCTCTATGCCATGCAGGGCCGATCGCAACAGGCTATTAAAACTGCTGTCTGTGACTTCCTGAAAAACGAAGAAGACGCGTCCCTTCTAGCGACCGGCATCAAGGTTATCGGTTCGTTCAAATCGGCGGAGTTTATCCCGCTGCTGCGCGCCTTTTTGAATTTCGCCGACGAACGAGTCAGAGCCAACGCTGTCGAAGCTCTTGGCGATATCGAAACTCCTGAAACCATCGAAATGTTGAAGGTGCTGGTTTCTGACCGCAACAACCGCGTGCGTGCCAACGCCCTAAAAGCCCTGTGGCAAAGAGGTGTTCGCTTCGGCCTCAACACCTTGCCCGAAGAACTGCGCTCACCCAACACAAGAAAGCGCGCATCAGTAGCCTACATTCTTGGCGAAATTCAGGAAGAGCGCTCGCTGGATCTGCTTGTCGGGCTGCTGAACGACATCTCACCAACAGTTCGCAACCGTGCAGTCCTCAGCATCGGAAAGATTGGTTCGGCGCGGGTAATCAGCCAGCTGGTCGATGCCTTTCTGCATGAAGATGAAAACCATATTCGCGATGCGATTGTAAAAATATCGCTTGAACTGAGCCAGGATCTTGCGCTGGCTCGCCTGACCGAAAAGTTCGCCCAGGAAGAAAACCCCCGCATGCGGGCAATGATAATTAAAAGCCTGGGTAGAGCAGCAGACCAGAAGGCAGTGGTTCTTCTTGCCAAGGCCCTGCGCGATACTGATCCCAGAGTCAGAGCCAACGCGGTTGAATCGCTCGGGCAACTCAAAGAAGCGCAATACTCCGAACTGCTTTTTCCGATGCTCAATGACTCAAACAACCGGGTTCGCAGTAACGCTGCCACTGCATTGTGGAGGCTTGGCGGAACCGGGGCGATACTCACTCTCAAACAAATGCTGCGATCCTCTCATAAACAAATGCGATCTTCAGCCGCCTGGGCACTTGGAGAAATCGGAGCACTGCAGTTCAGCGACGTTTTGCAGGATCTTACCAACGATGCTGACCCTGACGTCAGAAGATGTGCACTAAAAGCACTGGCAAAACTTTCAAAAATAACTTAAACTAGCAGGCGGTCATACTTGAGGAAATGAGGAAGTCATGAACCGCTTTAAAATTGCACCAGTCATTCTGCTTATACTGCTCGCTCTCTACGCGAGCATTTCTGCGTTCGCGATTTCAGACGAAGCGCGCGAATTAAATCGCAAGGGTGAACTCGCCATAGCGAGCGGGCATCACCAGGAAGCCGTGCAGCACCTCAAGCAGGCGATGCAGCTTGAACCCGAATGGGCCGAGCCATTTTTTAATGCATCAAAGCTCATGCGACTGCGCAACAACCGCGAAGAAATGAGCAAACTGCTCAAAAAGTCGGTAGCACTTGAGCCGCAAAATCAGAACTATGTAGAAGCTTATGTTAAAGTCTTGCGCGAAGACCTGCAGGCTGCCGAAAAGGCCAGCAATCAAAGCGAAATTAAACGCCTGCGCCAGGAAATACTCAGGGTTGCTCCAGGAGAGCTTAGTGTAGGCCTGCCGATTCTCAATGAACTGCTTAAAGCTGGCAACCTTGATCAAGCGGCCGATATGGCAGATGGTCTGCTTGAAAAAAATGGCAAACAGCGCACCAGCTACGAATCCGAAGAAATGGGTGAGCTTTTTTTCATTCTTGGCAAGATTGCCCTGCAGCGCAACAATCTGACCGAAGCACGCAACTACGCTGATAATGCGTCAAAATATTCAATGGCAAGGCCAGACAGTTCAAAAAATCTGCTTAAAGAGATTCGCGAGAAGCAGGATGCGGCAGTATCGCTGCTGCTTACCCAGGCCCAGGAGCAGGCCTCATCTGGCGACTCCGAGGCGGCAATAGCCACTCTCAAGCGGGCAGATGAAATCATACCGAATAACGAACTTGTCCAGCAGGAGCTGACAAAGCTGACCAGCTCGCGCGATGCTAAGACCGCGATGAAAGAAGCCAGAGAGCTGGTAAAAAAGGGCAGCTGGCTCGAAGCCAGAGATATGCTTGAATACGTGGTTTCAGTCGAAGCCGGCAACAGCGAAGCACAGAATTTGCTTAAACAGGCTGTCGAAAAAGAAACTACCCTCATGGAAACACTCGGTCGCGCCAGCAGACTGCCCCGATACTCAGAAGACCGTGCCGGCCTGGTAGAAGGCTTTTTGCGCCGGGGCAAACAGTTTCTTGAGGCCGGCAACCAGCAGGATGCACTGGTTTCACTAACCCGCGGCCTGGCAATTATCGAGCTGGATTCTGGCTTAAAGCGTTTTGAAGCGCAATTTAAGACCGAAATGAGCAAGATCAAGGCTGACGACGACAAGAAAGAACTTTGGCGCAAAGGCGTTGAAGCAAGAAACGCCTACGAATATGAAGACGCGCTCAAGTATCTCAGCAAACTACCTAAAAACTACGATGTACAGCTTCCCAGCCTGCTCGCCGAGTGTTACTGGAAAACCGGGGACAGCGAACAGGCGATGCAGATGGCCCGCTATCAGCTGACCATCCAAAAAGACAATAACCGCGCTAAATTTGTTCTGGCCTCAATTTTTCTTGAGAACGGCGACAAAGATTCAGCATTCAACTATTTCAAAGAAATTTACGATTCTGACCCTGATTATCCCGAGCTGAAAGATAAACTGCTGCAATCGAGCGCGGCCAAGTGGAAATCAGTGCTTCCGCTATTAGCACTGCTGTTTATGGCCTGGCTGGCCTATGCGATTTACAAGTATCTTCCTGAATACAACAAAAACTCTTCACTGCGTAAATCGCAAAGCTTTCTTAAAAGAGAAATGCTCGATGAGTGTATCGCCGAACTGGTCAAGATCAAAAGACTTCCCAATCTTACTCAGTTTGACGGTGCGCTTATTTCGCGCATTCTGGCACAGGCCTACCTCAAAAAAGGCATCTATGACCGGGCTATTGGTGAATGTAAGCATCTTATTTCGATAATGCCAAAAGATGAAGAAGCTCACTCATGGCTAGGCTACGCTTATCTTGGCCGCCGCATGCTCTCCCCCGAAAGTTTACCAGAACTGTTAAACCTTTACGCAAAAGACCCGCGCAATATTGCGCTGGTTTCTCTGCTTGGCTCACACTACACCCAGGCTAAAAATCTTTCAGATGATGGCATAAAGATTCTTGAGCAGTGGCTCAATCTCGACCCCAATAATCCTGAAGTGCTCAAGCCGCTTGGACGTTATTACCTCAAAAAAGGGCGCAGTGATGACAAGTCCATGAAGGTTTTCCAGAAAATGATGGAGCTTGGCTCTCCTGAAGCTGAATTTCTGCTGGGCGTTGCCAAAATACACCTTAAACTCAGACAGTTCGACAGTTGTCTGCATCTTTGCGAGCAGGTTATCAACAGTGATGTCAACAATGAACTCGTGCACTCGGTTCTGCGCGAAGCCTATCATAAGCAGAACCGGCTTGACGAACTGCTTGACATCTATGGCAACTTTCTGCAGAACAATCCATATAATGTCGCATTCCAGAATGGCTTGCGAGATGCACAAAAGCTTGCCGGCAACGAAGCCGCCCGCCGCAGTCAGCAACCGGATGCCTCTCCCCGGTCTCCGCAACAGGATACCGCTCCGGATCAGCTGGTTTGCCCGAGCTGTCAGCAGCTTAACTCATCGAAAGACTATCTCTGCCAGCACTGCGGGCAGAATCTCGCCTGAGGAAATCAACCCTGAAGCAAGCTCCCTCATCAACATTTATGAGAAAACTCCTGGCCCGACCGGGCTTAGGTCTTTTCATACTGTTTTTATTGTTAACACTTTTGCCGACAAGCCTCGCTTTAGCGCTGCCTGACGAAGATTACGCCACCCTGCGCAAGTTTCTCAGCGCGAGAATGTATGGTGAAGCCTATTTCGAGCTTATCCGCATGGAAATGGCCAAAGACGAGTTCGACCCCAAGCTCGAAAAATTACGCAAGGATCTGCTTGAACGCACCAGAGAACGCCTGACCAAGCAGGCGCGGGTGAGCCCTGACGATCCCACCATTTTTACGATTCTCGCAGACATAAGCTTTCACGAGGGAAAACTCGAAGAGGCTTCGAAACACGCAACGCGAGCGCTGCAGAATAAAAGCGGCCCCACTGCCAACTACGTCTTCGCCAAGGTCTTGTTTCGCAACGGCAATCTGGCCCAGGCCTTTGATCAGATGGCGACAGTTCTCGAAAGTATGCCTGATTCACCGGTTGTTTTTGAGGATTTTCAGTTCTTATATTCGTGTAAAAGCTATGGCATAGCCACCGCGCGCAAGCTCAGCAAAAATTCAAATTTTATCCGGCGGGCAACCCCGGTTGCTGGTGACGCGAACCTGCCCAAAGTTCCAGAAAGTCCGTTCGAAAACGACCCCACAGCAGTTTCAACAGCAATGTTGGCACAGACAGTTACTGAACCAGACAATACCACAGCTGCAGATTACGGGACCTCCGACGAACCTGATGACGATGGCCCATTACCTGATGAATCCGATGAATCGGATGATCCCGATGATTCTGACGTTGACGACCATATTATCAACGAAACTCCAGATGGCGACGAGCCGATAGACACTGACATCATAGACAGGCCGATGCCTGAGCCAAGGCCAGTTGCGATTGCTACGCCAGCACGCGACCCCGAAATCGAACGCATCGAAAAAGCCGAATACTGGCTCAAACAGGCGGTTGCCCAGTATGAAAACCGAAGTTACGATGACGCCAAAAATAATCTTGACCGCGCTGTTGAGCTATACCCAGAGGTGCCCGGCAAAGACGAAATCCGCGACCGGCTCAGCAAAAAGTTTGAACTTTTCAAGCGCTATCGCGAGGCAAAAGATCTTTTTGAACTCGAAAAATTCGACCAGGCTATTCCAACGCTGATCGAAGCATACAAAGAAGAACCGGAACGCTTTAAAGAAGCCCCTTTCTACATCGGAAAGAGCTACATACTACGCGACGACCCCGACCTTATCAAGGCTCTTGAGTATCTTGACATCGTGCTCAAAACTCCCGGACTTGAACCTCTGTTTCGCCGCGACATTGAGTGGACAAGGCTGGAGCTGCTCTACGCACTCGAAAAATACGAGCAGGCTGACGCTATTTTTCAAAATTTCCGCAGCAAGGAAGAGGCTTTCGCCAAGAATCAGCCTAATTTCACCAGCTTGCGCATCGGTATCTTTTATCATCGCAACGAGTTGATGGTACACATCGGGCTTGGCGTTTTTGCGCTGTTGTTCCTGATCGTGTTCATGCTGCAACTGGTTCCGGCAATCAGCCTCTCGTTCTCAGACCCGCTCAAGAGCGCCAGATATGCGTTTGAAACCAAGAAATATGACAAAGCGGTCAGTATTATTGAAAAGGCCCTGCGCAAAAAGCAGCCGGTACAGATCGAACGCGAACTGCTCGAAGTACTGGTCAAAACGCATTTTGAACTTAAAAATTACGTGCGTTGTCAGGAAAACGCGCGGATGCTGCTCGAAAAATTTCCGACCAACAATGTGGCCTGGGGCTTTCTCGCCAAGTCTTCGATCGCCTGCAACGACACATCAAGCGAAGCAATTGCCATGTATGAGACCATTTACAAAGACAATCCGGGCAAGACCGAGTATCTACCGATCCTGGCCCGACACTACGCCAAAACAAAAACCTACACGGTTGAAGCGATGGGTATCCTGTTCACCTGCTACCAGACCGGCAGCCGCGAACCAGAAATAGTAATGGCACTTGCGAAGGGCTATGCACAGAATCGCTCAATGGGTAACGAAGTAATTGTCGTTCTCGAAGAGGCTCTCAAAATTCAGGATCTCGTCGAATTCCGCGAACTACTGGCGCGCAATTACTCAAAAGTTAGTCGTTTCTCTGATGCAGCACGTGAATGCATCAAAGTGCTCAACGAAAACATCAACAACATGGGCATTCATGTTGTCTACACTTCTTCGATGAAAAAGCTCAAGATGATCGACGAAGCGGTCACCCAATACAAAGAATTCATGCAGCGATTTCCCGGCAATGAACAGCTCAGCGAGATTTTTTCCGGACTCAAGAAAGATGCGACCGCTTTTTCTGGAAGCGCCGACGACAATTTTATGCCCGAGATACCCGATGAGCTGCCAATGCCAGACCTGCCAGACACAAATGGCGGCACCGGTCTGTCAGCAAGTGAAATCGACATCGAAAACTTTGTTGAGCCGCCACCCGAAGGCTTTGAGATGGATGAATCCACCGACATTCCGATGCCGGATTTTCTCAAAGACGCCCTGCAGACTGCTGACAATGATCTGCCGCCAGCGCCGGCCCGACACAGTGTTCCTGGCAAGACGGCCGATCTGCCGACTCTTGATCCGTTCGCTGACAATGATTCATTTTTGAATGAACTGGTTGATGAATTGCCCGAAGAGCTTGGCGGGCCAAGCGACATCGAAAGCGTCGACCGCTTTGCCACGAAAAATATGGTAAGCGAAGATGATCTGCTGGCCGGGCAACCACCCGAACCACCACCAATGGCAACAGAACCTGTTTCGCCGCCATCTGCCCCAGGCAAGCCAACGGCAAAAAGCGCTTCTAATGCCAGCATTCAGCAAAATATTGCACTTGCACGCGAAAAAGCGCAACGCAACAAATGGGATGAAGTCATCGAAATTCTCAGCCCTGACTTCGCTTCTAACCGCGACAAAGACACCGGAGTATTGCTGGCCAACGCTCTGTTGCAGAAAAACAGCCCGATCATGGCCATGGAAATACTTGACACCCTTGATTTTGACCCTGAGATCATGACAGAGAACATCAAAAGTATTCTGTATCGCACAGGAGTAGCGCTTGAGGCTGCCAAAAAGTATCCCGAAGCGCTCAAAATGTATGACACGATCTGTAACGTCGATATTAACTACAAAGACGCTTTTGACCGCTCAGACAAACTCTACAGCCGCAAGCAGGATTAAGCGCTGGCGCAATCTTTCAGCTTAAAGCAGCAGGCCTCTTTAAAACTTTCCCATCAACAGTTCGCAGTTGAGAGCAAGGCCTTCGATTCTGACACCGGTGGCTCCGGCAAAAGTGTAGCCAGCACCGAATTCCAGAACGATATGTCGGCTCATCGGCAGCACTCCGAGAATCATCGGTTCAAAATAGCTGAACGAGCCTTTGTTCATGACCAGGCCGCCGCTGCTCGTGCTCAGCTTATAGTTGCCGGCGCCCAGAGTAACGCGCCACTTAACCCGCGAATCTTCGCGAAACGAGTCTTCAAGGGTCAAACCGGCCATATCGAGGTTAAATTTCAGCGCGCGGCCATTCAGCGTGCCTGATGAGTAGATTATGCCAAGTTCGGGGTCGCGAAGGCGGCCGCCAAACATGCGAAGTCCCCACAAAGTCATGTCGCCGCCGAAGTTGTCTGGCGCCCGCACGGTTTTGTATTTGACCAGAGGGCCGATACCGCCGGTAAAGGCCATGCTCTGCGGCTGGCTGTCCATGAGAAGAGTCGGGCCGGTCGCTGCAGCTGCAATGCCAGCGAGCAATAGCATCAGCGAGAGTGCCAGAATAGTTTTTGTGTTCATATCAGGGCTATCGACAACATTTTGCGCTTTATTCACAATTCTGCAGCAAAATAGAGCAAAAGATCGACTCGTGTCATTGCCGGCGCGGGCGTGCCATACCCTATTTAAATGCGGCTGCCCCGAATACATGTGAAAAAGGTTGATTTGGCGTGTCAGTTGCCGGTATTATATTAGTTTCTGAAACACTCATACTGAGCACAAAATTTTAGTCACAATCAAAATCGAGCAGGAGGATGTAAATGAGCAACGACGTGGGCCCGACCCCGCTGGGCAAGTTCGTGATGTTTTTGTTCGTTATCGGCTGCATTTTTGCCGCCGCCGTATCATTTTCACCAGAGCTTAAGAACAAATTGTTCTCTTCAGGAGATTCTACCGACAGTAGCGGCAAAACCTTCGCCAGCAAGAGTTCTGGCGATTCAGGCCAGACAGCTCCAGTTACCGGCGTAAAGGTTGAAGCTCCTGACTCTGCCGGAGTTACCACGGTACAGGAATACGCCTATGTGCCGCGCGAAACGCTGCCCCCGGTCAGCGGCGTTTCTGCCTACAAATGGGACGAAAAAGAAAAGGTCGTGGTTTTTCCGATCAACGTCTGGTTCGGCTGGCTGCCTATCATTGCCGCCAATAATGGATTTGCGCCAACCGAAGACAGTGTGTTTTTCAAAAAATATGGTTTTAAAGTAAATCTCAAAATTATCGACGACCCGATTATGGCCAGAGATGCTTTTGCTGCCGGCGAATCGCATATTCTCTGGGGCACGCTCGACATGATCGCCTTGTTTTCGCCTTCCCTGATGCGCGACAGCCGTACTGCACCCCGCGTATATCAGCAGATCGACTGGTCAAGCGGCGGCGACGGCATTGTTGTTCGCGGCAATATCAGATCGGTTAAAGACCTGGTTGGCAAAACCATAGTTTACGCGCAGAACAGCCCGTCGCAGTATTTTATCACCAATCTGCTTATCAATGCCGGCATTCCGCTCAACAAGGTTGAGCATCGCTACACTTCGACCGCGTTTGAAGCTGCTGCTGCCTTTGTTGCTGACAAGAACATTCACGCCTGCGTCAGCTGGGCTCCAGATATCTACACGATTCCTGAAAAGATTGCCGGAACCCAGATTCTCACAACCACTGCCGAAGCGAATCGGCTGATTGCCGACGTATGGGCGGCCAGAGCCGACTTCGCCAAAGACCACCCCGAAATCATCGAGGGCCTGGTTGCCGGCATTTTCGAAGGCATGAGCCTGCTCAAGGATCAGACGACCAAGACCAAGGCATTTCAGCACATGGCAGAAGGCTACGGCATGAAAATCGACGATATCATGTCGATGGAGCAGGATGCCTATATCACCAACTTTGCCGAGAACCAGAACTTTTTTCTCAATCGCAACAGCCCGACAAACTTTGAACGCACCTGGAAAAACATCATTCATGTTTACCGTGAGCTCGGCCTGATCGGCACGCCGGTGCGCTTTGACGAAGTCGTTGATTTCTCGGTCGTCAAAAAATTTGCCGATATGAAAATGTTCGCTGACCAGAAAGAAGTGCAAGTCGCGCGCTTTGTCTCAACAAGCTACAAAAAGGTTTCGGCTGAAGCGCCGGTGCTGACTCAGACGGTCAGGATCAACTTCTACCCCAATTCTGACAATATTTACGAGCCCGAACACAACGAATTTGGCCAGGCGGTAGCCAACACTCTGTATGACCCCAGTGTTGACGCGACTCTCGAAAAGATCGCCCGCATGGTCGGGCAATATGAAAGAGCCCAGGTGGCCATTGTTGGTCACACCGACAGTTCAATGAAGGGCAAGGTCCCGGAAAAGGCGGTCAAGGATCTCTCGAATGACCGAGCCAGATCAGTTCGTGACGCACTGGTTCGCAAGTATAAGTTTACTGCCAACAAGTTCATTGTTGAGGGCAAGGGCTGGTCTGAGCCGGCTGATCCCTCTGACGCGCTCAACCAGGCACTCAACCGGAGAGTTGAAATTCAGGTTTTTACCCCGGAAAAATAAGACCGCATAAGGAGTCAAATCATGTTCAAAAGGTTAATGAATCTTATTCGAGGATTTTTCAGTCTGTTTATCAGTGGTCTTGAATCAAGCAACCCGGAAGCGCTTATTGAAGCCGAAAAAGAAAATCTGAGGTCACAAATCTCCAGATTTAATGAAAATCTGGCTAACCACGCAGCATTTACTGAAAGATTGATGCGCCAGATTAAGACCCTGTCAGCAAAAGACCGCGAGCTTACCGCAAAAATTACTGCCAACCTCAAGGCTGGCAACAAGAGAGTCGCCGGTCAGCTGGCACTGCAGTTGCAGACCGTTAAGCAGCAGCTCGAAGAAAATCAGCAGCAGCTCGAAATCGCCGACAAAACCTTCAAGGATCTTGAAAAGTCGCGCGACGTATCGGTCAGAGACGCTCAGCATCGCATCGAAAAGCTGCAGGCAATGGTCAGCGAAACCCAGATGCTCGAAGCGCAGGCCGAACTCCAGGAAATGGCAAAAGGCATGATCGCTGGCATCGGCTCAAGCGGCGACACAGTAAATCGTGTTACTGCTCTGCTTGAGGAGCGCCGCGACAAGGCCGCCGGCAAGGCACGTGTGGCCAGCGGCTATGATCGCAGCACCATCGACATGAAAGATGGCGAAATGGAAGCCCTCGGCGACGCAGCTCTTGCCGAATTTGCCGCGATGAACGGCCTTGAGGTTGCAGCAAGTGACGCCGAGATTACTGAAACTGAGGATGTTCCCCAGCGTGGCCTTGGCCCGATGGAAAAGAACTAATAAGCAAATAAGGGAGACAAGCATTGAAAAGGATCATTTTTGTTCTGTTCGCTTTATTGTTGTGTATGAATGTAACTTTTGCCCAGGAGGCTTCGGTTGTTGAGGCTCCAGATACCAATTCGATAACCACGGTTAAAGATTATCAGTTTGTAGCACGCGAAACTCTGCCGCCAGTACAGGGCACTTCGTCATACAAATGGGATGAGAAAGAAAAGATCGTGGTTTTTCCGATCAACGTGTGGGCCGGCTGGCTGCCGATTATCGCCGCCAACCATGGCTTTGCGCCGAACGAAGATAGCGTGTTTTTCAAAAAGTACGGTTTCAAGGTTGACCTCAAGCTTATCGATGATCCGGTTGCTGCCCGCGATGCGTATGCATCAGGCAACAGCCATGTAATGTGGGGCACTCTCGACATGATGGTGCTGTTCGCACCCGAACTCGCCAAAGACAGCCGCACAGCCATGCGCATCTATCAGCAGGTTGACTGGTCAAACGGTGGCGACGGCATCGTTGCCCGCACAAAAATCAGAAACATCGGTGACCTCAAGGGTAAGACCATTGTTTACGCCCAGAACAGCCCCTCGCAGTATTTTGTCAACAATCTGTTGATCAACGCTGGCATCGGCCTCGGCGAAGTTACCCACAGATATACCGCCACCGCTTTCGAGGCAGCCGCAGCTTTTGTTGCTGACCCCAGCATCGATGCGTGCGTCAGCTGGGCTCCAGATATTTACAACATTCCCGAAAAAGTGGCCGGCACCAAGATTCTTACTACTACCGCCGAAGCGAACAAGCTTATTGCCGACGTCTGGGCAGTACGCGCCGACTTCGCCCGTGACAAACCCGAGATTGTCAAAGGCCTCGTCGCGGGCATCTTTGAAGGCATGGATCTTCTTAACGATGCCACATTCAAGGGGCAGGCGTTTCAGTGGATGGCCGATGGCTATGGTATGAAGATCGAAGACGTTAAAGGCATGGAAGCCGATGCGCATTCAACCAACTTTGCCGAAAACCGCGAATTTTTCCTGAATGCTAATAACCCGACCAACTTTGAACGCACCTGGAAAAATATCAACTATGTTTACCAGCAGGCCGGCCTGATAAAGGAAGAACTGCCGTTCAACCAGATCATGGACTTTTCGATGCTTCAGGAACTTGAGAAATCTGGTCAGTTCAAGCATCACAAAGATGCTTACGTCAGCAAGTTCGTGCCAACAACCTTTAAAAAGGTTAACGCCGAAGCGCCGATCATCACCCAGACTGTGCGCATCAATTTTTACCCGAACTCAGCCAACATCTATGAACCGGCTCACGACCTGGGTGGAGTGCCGATACAGAACACCCTTTATGACCCCAATATTGAAGCAACCATGGAAAGGGTAGCCAGATTGTCAGGCGCCTATGACCGAGCGGTAGTCGCTATTGTCGGGCACACCGACAGTTCGATGAAAGGCAAGATTCCTGAAAAGATCGTAAAAGATCTGAGCTTGAGTCGTGCCGAAGCAGTTAAACGCGCACTTGTCGACAAATACAAATTCGACCCCTCGAAATTCGTCGTCGAAGGCGCAGGCTGGGACAGTCCCGCCGATGCCAGCAACCCGCTCAATCAGGCTCTTAATCGTCGTGTTGAAGTATCAGTATTCCCACCCGAAAGCAACTGACACCCTCTAATCGCAACTCCGGCCGGCAGACCCCGGTCTGCCGGCCACAATTCAGGAAAGAATAATGAAACTCAGTATCCATGAGAACTTTTTCGGTATCCGAACCCCGGTCAAACTGACCGACCAGATTATTCTGGGCGTAATTCCAATACTGGTAATCTTTCTTCTCTGGATCTACATGACTACCGGCAAATCGCAGGACATCACTCTTCCTGACGGCGTCTTTGAAAACTGGGAACAGGTAGCACCGCCAGAAGGTACCTGGTTTAGCGACCGCATACGCTTTACGATACCAGACAGCACCCTGACCTATGGCGAAGACGAAATTGGCCGCCAGGTAACCTGGCTCGAAAAGAATGGCGAGCGTTTTCCGCTTACCAATATCCCGGCCAGGACCTTTGAAAAATCGGTGCGCATAACTTTGCCCCCCGGCAGACTGGTGATGCGAGATAATCTCAAACCCGACATGGTTGATATTCAGCCGGCCGAAGCAACAACACCTGGTAATGCTGCTCCCCCGCAAGGCGGCAGCAGCGATTCAGAGGCAATTCCCAAACCTGACGCAAGCGTTCCAGAAACCAGCGAAAGCACCAGATCGCTTCATGAGACGTCAGTAGCTCCTGATACCGCGCCAGCGGCATCAGAAGCAAAAGCGATAGATTCTTCTCTGCCATCACCAGCAAAGAGCGAATCAGGCAAACTGATCACGATCAGCTATCGCTACGAAATCGTTGAAACACGCAAGTTTCCACCAGTAATTATTCCAAGCCCGAGCGAAGTTTTTGGCTCATTGCCATCGCTCTGGTCACAGCGCAATCTGCCATTGAACATGCTTTACAGCTTTATGCGCGTTGGCGCAGGCTTTCTTGTTGCCTTTATCGTGGCGTTTCCGATGGCGCTGCTGATGGGCACTTTCAGCAAGCTCAAATCACTTTTTTCGCCACTTATGCTTTTTGGCGGGTATCTGCCAATTCCTGCGCTGGTCCCGCTTACCATGATACTGTTCGGCACAACCGAGCAGCAGAAAATCATGTTTCTGGCGCTGGGTTTCACAATTTACCTGTTACCACTGTTTGTTAAAGCGCTTGAAGAGGTTGATAACGTCTATCTGCAGACCGGCTACACTCTTGGCGCACGAAAATACGATGTGTTAAACCGCATTCTACTGCCAATAGCTCTGCCCAATATGTTTGATGCGATGCGTATCGGTTTCGGAGTCGGCTGGGGCTATATCATTCTCGCCGAAATGGTTGATATGGGCAGTTTTGGTGTGGGCACCCTGATTTTAACCAGCCAGCGGCGTGGGCCACGCGAAGACATTTATCTTGTGCTCATTGCTATCGTTGTTCTGGCTTTTATCACTGACAAAATCTGGGACAAGGTTGACCGCGAACTCTTTCCGTATCGGAGGCAGGAACGATGAGCCAGCCTTCCAAACTGCAGCTGTTCTTTCGCAAAATCGCCGGCTTTTTCTACCGGTTTGATGACCCAGAGCCAAAGCCTCAGTTAACGCGGGCGTCTGTGCACAAGACTTTGCCGGCTACTATTCCAGATGACTCCAGAGACAGCTGTGAAGATAAAAAACCGGTTAATGATGATGCAACCCGCCAGCCTGTTGTCAAAAAAAGTGCTGCCAGTAAACCCGAAACCCATGCTGCTGAAAATGAATTCCCATTTCCGGAGACTCTGGCGCCGCAAAGCAGGGCGAGCATACAGGCCACTGCGCACAAACCAGCTGATCAGCCGAAACCGGTGCAGGTTCGTGTTCCGCAAAGCTATGATGAACCGGCAGACCTTGACATGCCAATAGATTCAGGCGCAGACAGCCTGAAAGATGATATTATTTCGCGGGGTGCCAGGGTTGCGCAGATGGCAGACGCTGCAGCTGCAGTCGGCATCAAAAACAAATATGCACCAATAGTGAGTTTCCGCAACGTTCATAAAGTTTTCAACCCGGGCACGTCAAACGAGTTTATAGCGTTGCAGAACGTTAACTTTGAAATTGAAGATCTGCCTGATGTTGGTGAATTTATTGCGCTGGTTGGCCCTTCAGGCTGCGGCAAATCAACAGTACTCAATCTGATTCAGGGTTTTCAGGAAGTTGGCGGCCCAACTGCCGGCGAGATTCTTATCCGCAACAGACCGGTAACCGGGCCAGGCCGCGACCGTGGCATGATTTTTCAGAAATACAGCTCTTTCCCGCACCTTACCGTTCTGCAAAACGTCATGTTCGGTCTTGATCTTAACCGTGAAAGCCTTGGTTATTCTAAGACTGTCATGGAAAAGCTGTCACGCGAGATGCTGGCGAAAGTTGGCATGGAGGGGCACGAGGAAAAGTATCCCTACCAGTTGTCGGGCGGTCAGCAGCAACGCGTCGCTATCGCCAGAACGCTGGTGCTCAAGCCCAGAATAATACTGATGGACGAGCCATTCTCGGCACTTGATGAGCCAACGCGCATCGAAATGCAACAGCTGATAACCCATCTCTGGCACGAAGTCGAAGCGACAGTGTTTATTGTAACCCACTCGATCGCCGAAGCCGTTTATCTGAGCGACCGCATTTTCATGTTCAAGGCGAACCCAGGTCGACTGGTCAGCCAGATTCCTGTTTATGCTGACGATATCGGAAAATATGAAGGCATGTCGCCGCTTGAAGTTCAGGAGAGCCAGAAATTCAACAGGTTCCTCAAACAGATCACCGATGAATTTATCAGAATTGGTGGAACTGCCTGAAATGAAACCAAAAATCAAACCAGGTTTTTCAGACTACCTTGCCGAAGCCTTTGCTGCTGGTCTTCACATCAAGGGTATGGGCGAGATTCCTATAAACAAGCTGTTTATTCTCGGTGTTTTTATTCTCGGCTTCAGCAATCCAGGTTTCTGGTTTCTTGGCATGGCGCTTGAATTCATCTACCTCTGGTTTCTCTCGACCAACCCGCGATTTCAGAATTACGTTGTAGCCAAACAGCTCAACGAAATAAAAGAGTCACGGTCAGACAAAATGAATGAGCTTATTGCCAGTCTCACGCCCGATAATCATTCGCGACTCAAGCGCTTAAACGCTAATCTCGCCGAAATCAACAAACTCATGCGCTGGAATCTCGACGAGAACGCCGGATTCATGAATCAGAGCCGGCAGCAGACCCTTAACCAGTTGCCATCAATTTTTCTTAAGCTGCTCAAAACCAAGCAACTGATCGAAGAAAGCCTGCAGCGCACCAAAGCTGCAGATATCAGCAACGAGATCAAAAAGCTCGAAAAGCAGATGCAGACACCAGATATCAGCCCGGCCATCGAAAAATCATTGCGCGGCAACATCGATATTCACCGCAAGCGTCTCGACAACCTGAGTTACGCCAAAGAGAACGAGATGCTGGTCGAAATGGAACTGCAGCGTATCGAAAACCAGCTGCACCTGGTGCGTGAAGGCATTGCACTCGACAGCAGCCCCGAAGGCTTGAGTTCGAACATCGACCGTATCAACAACACACTTGGCGAAACTCAGGACTGGATCAACAACAATTCAGACTTTCTGCGAAAGCTCAGCGGGCCGCCAATAGACAACATGGACCTGGAGATGGACAGCGATCCCGTTGTGCCGCCATCCAATCGCGAATTAGAATAAAAGGAAAAAGCAGCCATGGCAAATTACCCCGGGTGGGCCAGCGAAATGGCCGAAATCTTCAAGAGCGGCTCAATAAGCCAGTTCGTATTATACGGAAATGTCGACGACTGGGTTTCTTATAAAGCAGAGAACGGTAACAAGCTGCACAGCCTTTCTTTAAAAGATTTTCTGACCAATGTTATGTTTGCGCCATTTGAAGTGGTCATCTGTTACGACCGCGGGCACGGCATAAGAACCACCAAGGGCGGCGAGCTTTTCTTTAACTTTCTCAGAGCGTTTGACAGCTTTCATCGCACCGCTTACACCAGCGGAGCAGCGGGCGGCGAAGCGACTCTCGAAGTTGGCAACGCCCTTCCCAAAGATCCCAAAAAAGCGCTGGCACTTATAGACCGCTTTATCAGACATGGTCTGACCCGCACCAGTCTTGACAAAGACGGCAAAACCAAAGCCAACCCGATGCGAGTGGCGGTTATTGTCGAATACACCCAATATCTGCTGCCCCGCGCCGAAATAGCCTATACCAGCGCTGAATCTGTCGAAACGCTGATTCGCGTTTTCGATTGGGCTTCAGATCCCAATATTAACAACGCTTACGTAACAACCTGTCTGATTGCTGAGAATCTCAACGACTTGAATCGTCAGCTTGTTGAAAACCCGCGTTCGGCGAAGATTCAGATCGAGCTGCCTGACGCTGATCAGGTGCTGAATTTCGTTCAATCGGTCACGGCGGCGATATCCGATTTTTCGAGCATCTGCGATGTCGACCGTGAGTCGCTGGCGCAGAAGCTGGAAGGGCTTTCGTGCATTGATGTGCAGAACCTGATTGAGCGCGCAATCAAGAACAATCGGCGCATTACCATGGATTACCTGCGCGAAGTCAAAAAAGAGATGATCGAAAAGTCGGCGAGCGGGCGCATTGTCTTTGTCGAATCAACAAGAACGCTCGACGACGTCGCCGGGCACGGCGAGGCCAAAGCCTGGTTGCGTCAAGATGCTGATCTGATGAAGCGCGGTAAAATCAAGGCGCTGCCGATGGGCTATCTGTTCAATGGCCGCATTGGAACAGGCAAAACCTATCTGGTTGAATGTTTCGCTGGTGAAGCCGGCGTGCCATGTGTAGAAATCAAAAATTTCCGCGATAAATGGGTTGGCGCGACTGAAGGCAATCTCGAAGCTATTTTTAAAATTCTGCACGCCATGGGCCAGGTCATCGTCTTTATCGACGAAGCCGATCAGGTTGCCGGCAAGCGCGACGGCAACTCAGGCGATTCGGGAGTTTCGGGGCGCATCTACGCGATGCTGGCACGCGAAATGGCTGACACCCGCAATCGCGGCCGCATATTCTGGATTTTCGCCACTTCTCGCCCCGACCTGCTCGAAGTCGACCTTAAACGCGTCGGTCGTCTCGACGTGCATATTCCGTTGTTCGCACCGCAGACAAAAGAAGACAAGCAGGCGCTGTTTAAAGCCCTGGCGCGCAAAAACAAGGTCAGCATCGCTGACGGCGACATACCAGAGTTTCCTGAAAACATTGAAATCGGCGGCAACGAAATGGAAGGCATACTGATCATGGCTTCGCGCATGTTCGAGCTGCAGGAAGACAATGCCCCGGAACGCAAACCGGTCGGGCATTTCATCAAAGAAGCCATACAGGCTTATCGCCCGATGGCGCACTCGGCCAGGCTTGAATACATGGATCTGGCCGCTGTGATTGAATGCACCGACCAGCGCTTTCTGCCCGAAAAATTTGCCCGGCTGGAAATCGACAAAATCAAAAAGCGTATGAACGAGCTGAAACTGGAAATCAGCGAATAACAGCCAGATTCAGCCATCTTCAGCCAAGAGCTGCCACTCCGATTCGCTGGCGACTCTGCAGATACTTGATGATTTTGATCAGCGTGCCAACGCCCGGTTTTGAGCGGAGTTCGAAGCCGTCAGAGAGCATGCGGATAAGCCCCAGCCCACGACCGCGGCACGAATGCAGACCCTTCAGTGTTTTCGGGATTTCAAGGCGCGTGGAATCAAACCCGCACCCTGAGTCTTTAACAGAGACTTCAAGCCTGTTCTCGTAAATCAGGTATTCGATTTCGAGTTCAGACTCGCCACCCACCTTTCCGCTGTGTTCTATGGCATTCGTATAGGCTTCGTCAACCGCCATGGACAACTCAAATATCTGATCTTCTTCGAAGCCCATCCGGCGAGCTATTTCTTCGGTGTTGTCTCTGATCACTCTCAGGTAGCGCGGTTTTTTAAAGCGAAAAAAAACCTGCTCAGGTTGTATAGTTTTTAGTTTCATCTGTTCCCCTCTTTGATCATAACCATTTCCATTTATTTCGCAAGTACCCGCGCTTTGGCAGCACACCGCCACACACGACGGACGCTGGTGATTAAAATTTGGCTGCGCGCCATGCACTTTTTTTTTTGTTTGCGCAGATCTGCACCTATCATAATTTTGCATTGGCTGTTTTTTTATGGTACAACTCTGAGTATGATAATATCGCGTTCAACAACCTGTTGCAAATACATGCTGGCGATTGTTGCCATGCTGTTTTGTGTCAATGTCAGAGCCGATGAAACCATGACAAGGTTTCCCGACTGGATGAATCTGGCAGGGCAGCAATCAACCGACAAAAAGGGTATCAATGAGCCCAGCATGCCGATAGACCCGGCCACCGGGCAACCTGCTGCTGAGCAAACGCGCACCAAGAAATTCAAGCCACAATTGCCCGATTTCAAAAAAATGCGCGAAAAGGCAGTTAAAATCGAAATGGAAAAGAAAAGCAACGATATCAGCAGCCTCGAAAAGTCTTGCAGCATCTCAGTCAAAAATCTTGAGCAGCTGAAAAGCAACAAATCAGAGCTCGAAAAGCTGCTCGCTGCCAATCCCGGACCAAATGAACGCCTGCAACTGCTGACCGGCCTCAAGGAAACCGAAGACAAGATAAAGGCCAGCGAAGAACTGCTCGCGCTTATCGGTGGTAGCGTCGCGCCTGGCGCGCCGGGGCAGGCAATCGCGAGTCTGACCCCCGAACAGTTTGACCGCGCGCTGAAACTACAGAAGCAGCTGTTCGCGAACAATCGCAAAGACTCTGTTCAGAGCAAAGTTCCGGGCAGACCCACACCGCCAAAGCAGCTGCAAGCTCAAGCAAGCGCAACAGCTGTTGCCGAAAGCGACGAAGAAGTTGAGGCACGCGCGGCAAAAGAACGGCACCGCCCTTATCGACCAGGTCGGATCAAGTCATTTTATCGCGAGTCTAAAGAAGCTCAAATAAAAGCCTCTGAGGAGGCCGAAAACGAGTGAAAATAAGCGGCAGAACCCTCGTCTTTATGGTGCTGGCATGTATCGCTCTGGCAGACTGCGCGGCTCTGGCACAATATTCGGTCATCAAAGGCGATGAGCCGCGAATAAGGGCTATTCTGTATCATGGCGATAACCCGCGCGCCCTGATCTATTACCAGAATCAGCGACATCACGTTATCGACAAGATGCGCCTTGATGACGAGTGGTATGTAGAGCAGATCAGACGCGAAAGCATACTGTTTAAAAAAAGTTCAACGCAGACATTCGCCGAAATATACCTTAATCCGCCAAAACGAGCACGCAATCACCGTGACTGGTCATTTTTCGGGCACCCGATCGCCCTCTGGGAAGCAGTAGAACTGCTCGCGCACGGCTTTGGCTACCAGGCCCTGATGCATTTTCAGGCTGGCGGCGCGGTGGTTCCCGGCAGTCACGCCGCGAACATAAAAAGCCTGCTGCGCAAAATTCTGCCGCAGCACCACCGCTTCGCGGTCGTTGGCCCTCTACTTCTGGTTCTACCGGTGCAACCATCCGGCGAAGAATGGACAGAAGTGCTCGCCCGCATGAAAAAAAGCTCCCCCGGACTGCTTACTCTGCGCTACCCCGGGCTTAACAAGGCCGGAGTCATCATCTCACGTGGTGACGACATTCAATTTATTCTTCGCAAGATCTCGCTTGGTGGCAAAGTGCCGATACAGTTCCCACGCGACCTGCACTTTCCGGTCTACGCATCATTTCGCAACGTGCCGTTTGCCCAGATTCTTTCTAACACAGTGTATCTGAACCAATGCATAATTATAGAACGCGAAGAAGGGCTCGAAGTAACCCCATGGCCGCGGCAGATTCTGCAACGCCGACCCTACGCTGACTACCCGCTGATACAGAGCCTGCCGCTCGAACCGCAGGCCGGCAGTGGCCCGCAACCACCACCGCTGATACCAGAGCACAATCTCAACCACCCGATAGTTTACCAGAACGGCGAATAAGAAATGACAAAAGCTGTTTTATCATTGCAAAAGTGTAATTCTTACGACCAGGCATTGGTCGATGACACAATAAAACGTCTGCTGGCACCGCTTGGCGGCATTGAAGCGTTTGTCAGGCCGGGGCAGCGGGTCTTGATCAAGCCGAACATGCTCAGCTGCAAAGACCCTGACAAAGCGGCAACCACCCACCCGGCGGTCATTGAGGCAGTAGCAAGAGTATGCCGCGACGCCGGGGCACGTGTGTTTATCGGCGACAGTCCACCCTCTATTTTCGGGCGCACCGAAGAATTCTGGAACAAAACCGGTTTCGCCACGGCTGCTGCCAACAGCGGCGCCGAGCTGATCTGCTTTGAAAACGACGACAAAACTCCGGTCAATTTTGTCAGCAACAGAAAACAGCTGACTGTCTATGTTACCAGACACTACTTCGACGCCGACCTGGTGATAAACCTTCCCAAAATGAAAACGCACAATCTCACACGCATTACCGGTGCCATGAAAAATCTCTTCGGGCTTCTACCCGGTCTGGCAAAGGCACAGTGGCACAAGACTTTTCCGCGGCCAGTCGAATTTTCCAACTTCATTACCGATCTCGCAAAACAGCTGCCATGCGGCTTAACCATAATGGATGCCATCGAAGGCATGGACGGTCAGGGCCCGGCCGGCGGTAGAGTCGTCACGCCCGGCGCGCTGCTGGCCGCCACTTCGCCAGTCACTGTTGATCTTGGTTTCTGCGGCATTGTTGGACTTGACCCCGACACGATTCCCATGCTGAAACGCTGCCGAGAAATTGGCTGGGGCGCAACTTCACTCGACCAGATCGAACTGACTGGTGAGCCGATCGCCAATCTCAAAATGCTGGACTACCGCGTGCCCAGGCTGGCGCCGATTTCGTTTATACCAGAGTTCCTGCTCAATTTTGCCCGCAGATTTTTTTGGGCAGGGCCTGCTCTGTTGCCTGACCTCTGTATCAAATGCGGTAGATGCAAAAAGATTTGCCCGGCTGCTGCTATAGAAATCGCTGATACCGGCGCTGAGTTTAACCGCGATCGCTGCATATCCTGCTTCTGCTGCATGGAAGTATGCCCTGTCGACGCCATTGAGATGAAAACAAGCCTGTTGCTTGGCCTTATCTTCAAAATGCGCGGATTAAAGGGCAAACTCAGGAACCGAAAAAATTGAAACAGCTGCTGAAGAACCTCTTTCATCGCCTGCAGGCATGGCTGCTTGACCTTCTTGCCCGCAGCTGCAACAGCATGTCGTTGTCGCGCAAAAAGTATCTGGCCAGCTTGCTGACCATTCTCGCCTGCAGAATTGCAGGACTGCGGCGCCGCGAAGTCAGAGCAAGCCTGCAACTCCATCTCGGCATGTCGCAAAGCGAGGCCGAACAGATGGCAGAAAAAGTTTTTCGGCATTTTTTGCTTAATGCTTTCGAAATGGCTTCTCTGGCCTGCATCAGCCGAGAAAAGCTTCTCGACAAGATAGAAATCAGCGGGCTTGAACATCTCGACGATGCACTGGCTCTTAATCGAGGCACAATAATTGTTTCAGGGCACTTTGGCCTGTGGGAAATGATACCGCAATGGCTGGCAATCAATGGCTACCCGGTATGCACTGTGGTCAGACGCCAGAACAACCATTATGTTGATACCTGGATGGAAAACATGCGCCAGAGATTCGGCGGCAAAACGACTGACTCCGGGTTCGGCATAAGAGAAATTCTGCGCGCGCTACGCAAAGGAGAAATTCTTGCTCTGATGGTTGATCAGGATAACGGCAAACAGGGCATTTTTGTGCGCTTTTTCAAGCACTGGGCCTCAGCGCCAACTGGCCCGGCCCAGCTCGCCCTCAAAACTGGCGCGCCGATAGTGCCGCTGTTCATGTTTCCCAACTTCGCCGGCAAGCATCTGTTAAAGATTTACCCGGCGATCCAGCCCGAAGAATACGCGAACAATGACGAAGGGCAACGCCAGATCACAGCCAGATATACCGCGCTGCTCGAGGACCTGGTTCGGCAACAGCCGCACAACTGGTTCTGGCTACATCGGCGCTGGAAAACGCAACCGGACGACGCACCCGCCAATCCATGGGCGCAACTCGCAATTAAAGCTGATTCCAGCAAAGCATCAGTAAACAGATAGAAATACGGCGCGACAAATTTTGCGCGACAATAAAGACGAAAGATGACCTTTGACTTATCAGCCCTGAACAGGCTAAATAGTATACACAGACAATCGGACTGGAGAAATTCAAAATCGGCAGAATCTATCTTAAATCATATCAGTGGCTGCTGCGGGCAATAGTCGAACTTCTCGACCTTTTTCCGCCGCGACGCATCGAAAAAGATGAGTTTGTGCTGCGAAAAGGCATTCTGCCAGAAGATTATGCCGCGCCAGAAGAAGGCACTTTCTGGATTCACGGTGCATCTCTTGGCGAAGTTATCACACTTCGCCCGTTTTTGCGTGAGATGGCCAGGCTTTACGGTAAAGATCGCATTGTCTGCACAGCAACCACTCTTGACGGCCTGCAGCAGCTTAAAGTCGATGCAATCTGCGGGTTTGCCACGCTGCTGCCCATCGAGCTGCCGGCATTCACTGTTCCATTCATCGAAAGAATTAAGCCAAAGCTCATGCTGATCAGCGAAACAGAGATTTGGCCTCTTCTTCTTGATACGCTGGCACGCAAGAACGTTCCCTATGGCATTATCAATGGCCGGATAAACGAAAAAACCGTTCGGCTGATGCGCATTGCCTGGCCATTGTTTGAGCCAGCCATCAGCAACATGGCATTCGCATTTCCGCAAGAAAAGCAAT
The DNA here is from genome assembly GCA_002839445.1 of Candidatus Riflebacteria bacterium HGW-Riflebacteria-1. Lineage (GTDB taxonomy): Bacteria > Muiribacteriota > Ozemobacteria > Ozemobacterales > Ozemobacteraceae > Rifleibacterium. Next base: position 220,803 of record PGYB01000002.1, on the reverse strand, counting down.
ACCAGCGCCGCTTTAAAATTCTTGGCGTGTCTGCCGACAAGCAGCAGACTCTTGGCTGTTTCAAATACGACATTGCTGAAACAGCGCCAGACAGCCGCAGAATTCGTGAAAAAGCCGGCATTGCACCAGAGCGTCCGGCACTGCTGTTTGGCAGCACACACCCGGGCGAAGAAGAACTGATACTCGACGCCCTCGAGCCCTTGTGGAAAGACCTCGATGCCACAGTTATCCTTGCCCCCAGGCATGTTAAGCGCATAGATGAGCTTGAAAGCCTTCTCAAAAAGCGCAAGCTCGACTATCAGAAATTGTCTGACAAGCCAGCCGAAGTTAAGAAAATTCTGCTCGTTGATACTATGGGAGAACTACGCAATCTCTACGCGATTTCGGCGCTGGCATTCGTCGGCGGCAGTCTGATCAAGCGCGGCGGCCACAACCTCATGGAACCGGCAGCCTTTGCCAAACCTATAATCACCGGGCCGAACACCTTCAACTTTCGCTACGAAATGATGGCCCTGAACCGGGCCCGGGCAGTCATAACAGTAAACAACTCATATGAACTGCGTGAGACCATCAGTCTGTGGATGAACAACCATGACGCATTCGCACAGTACGGCGCGCGCGCGCGCCAGGTGCTCGACTCGATGTCAGGCGCCTGCCACCGCACCATCGCTAGCCTGCAGAAAATGAACCTGCTGCCACCATGCCAGATACCGAGATAATTTTACGCCTGAATGCCATGGGCGACATTCTGCTCACGGTACCCACTCTTCGCGCCATTGCCGCGCAGGGCGTCGACGTTCACCTGGTGATTCACGGTCGCTGGGCTCAACTTGCCGAATTTCTGCCGGCAAATGTGCATTTATACAATGGCACTGGCTGTCTGATCAGGCTTGCAGCGCAGCTTAAAAAGCTGCACGCCCGCGCGGTATTTGATCTGCAGGGAAAACTCTCAACAATAGCGTTGCGCTCACTGCTTGGCGCGCCAATTACCCGGGTCTATCAAAAGCGCAATATCAGCGAACAACTGCTGGCTATTCGCGGCAAGTATCCTTTGCGCCTCTCTGACCAGCGCCCGGTCTGGCAGAAATATGGCGAAGTCTGCGGCGTAACCCTCGACAACCCTGACGCTTCATTGAATCTCAGCCCGGCCTACCTTGCCGACTGCCGCAAAATTCTGCACGAGCAGGGCCTCGAAGAAAAGGGCTTTATTCTGCTGCATCCTGACGCGTCAAAGCCCGGCAAGCATATTCCGGAAAAGCTCATTGAAGCGTTGCAGAACAGCCTGCCGTACACCACCGCGCTGATTGGCACCAGCAACACGCCTCTACCGGCAAGCTTCAAAGCGATGGATCTGCGCAACCGTTTTTCACTGCATCATCTGCCCGGCATAATACATCTGGCCGCGGCGGTGGTTTCGTCAGACTCTGGTCCCATGCACCTGGCGCGGGCAGTCAACACCCCAATAGCAGCGCTGTATTTTCAGACCTGCCCATCACTTGGCTTCGCGCCGGTGCCTGCACGCAACGTTCTTGTTCTTTCTGAACCGCTTCCCTGCAAACCATGCAGCCTGCACGGCCAGAACGAAAGCTGCCCGGAACAACACTTTGCCTGTCGCGAAGTTGATATTGCCGGCACTGTCGATAAAATTGCCAAATTTTTCACGGACTTCATATGAAAACGATTTTTATCGGCCTCAACTGGCTTGGCGACATAATCATGTCGGCGCCCGCCATTATCGCCGCCGCAGAAACCAGTGAAGTTCATATCGTCACCCGTCCCCATCTCAGCGACTTTTATCAGCTGCTGCCGGGAAACATCACTACTCACCCGATAACGACAAACGGTCCTATTCAGGGCGTTTTTCGAGCTCTCAAACCTTTGCGTGCCCTCAAAGCCAGCAAGATAATCGCTCTGCCCGACTCCTGGCGCGCGGCGATTCTCGCCAAAGCCTGTTCTGCCAGAGAAAGCATCGGATTTTCCTGTCAGATGCGCGGACTGCTGCTCGACAAGGCCATAGACAAACCGGTTGATTTTAAACAGATGCATGAATCAGATCTGCATTTTATGCTGGTCAAAGAAGCCGGACTCGCCAGCATTAAACCAGCTCTGCCAGTTTATAAGCCTGATGAACAGACACTGCAGCAGGTTACCGGCAAATTCGGACTCAACGCCAGCGAAAAGTACATGGTGCTGGCACCGGGCGCGGCATTTGGCTCAGCCAAGCGTTGGCCACCAGAAAAGTTTGCCGAACTGGCCAGACTTATCAGCGATTCTTACCAGTTACCGATTGTTCTGACCGCGGGCAGCAGCGAAACGGCTCTCACCCGCCAGATCTGCGACGAAGCTCGCGGCAGGCTCATCGACACTGCCGGCCAGACAAGTCCTGGCGAGCTTGCCTGCCTGCTGGCAGGTGCCAGAGCGCTGATTGCCAATGATTCAGGCACAATGCATCTCGGCGCTCTCTGCAACACGCCTACAGTGGTGCCGGTCGGCCCGACCGACATGACAAGAACCGGGCCACTGAACCCGCGGTTTACCGAAGTCAGTACCGACATCTGCCCGCAAGCCCCCTGTCGTCAAAGAGTATGCCCTCGCCTGGATCAAATCTGCATGCAGAATATCAGCGCTCTTGCTGTTTTTGTCGCGTTGCAGAACCTTATCGGAACGAGCAATGACTGAGCCAAGATTTCTGGTTTCACGCACCGACCGCGCCGGCGATCTCATTCTTACCCTGCCCGTCTTTCGTGAACTGCGAAAAGCCTTTAATAATGCGCATATTGTCGCTCATGTACGAACATATACCGCGCCACTGCTCAAGCTCTGCCCCGAAGTCGACGAAGTTATAATTGACGACGACTACCCTGCCGGGCTGTTCGCGCCAGCCCTGACGCAGAAATTCAAAGCACTCGCTATCGACAACTGCATAATTGTTCACCCGACCGGCCGGGCAATCATTACCGCCTGGCGGGCAGGCATCGCAACGCGCACCGGCCGCGCTTCGAATGTCTGGCAACTGCTGCTCAACGATCGTCGTGTACAGAAGAGATCACGAAACGAAAAGCACGAATTTTGCTACAATCTCGACCTGCTGCAGGGCATTGTGCCCAGAATCGACTACTCACCATACCTGTTCAAGCTAAGGCCCGATCAGGCAGACCAGGGAGCGGCAAGAATTGCCGCGCTTGGCCTGCAGCGACCAGTTATTATTCATCCCGGGCATGGTGGATCAGCTCACAACCTGCCTCCCGAGCGCTACGCCGAACTGGCAAAGATGCTGATCGCGCAAAATCTGCCGGTCGTCATAAGCCTGGGTCCTGGCGAAGAAAAGTTGAAAAGCTTTTTTTCGCCCGCACCAGCTGGTCAACTGAACTTTTTATGTAATGTTCCTGACCTCGCCGAACTGGCCACAGCATTTTCCTGCTGTTCCGCCTTCATCGGCGGTTCAACCGGCCCACTGCACCTTGCCGCATCGCTTCAGCTGCCAACAGTAGCTTTTTTCCCACCGGTAGCAGCCATGACTCCGCAGCGCTGGGGCCCGGTCGGCAGCAAAAACCTTGTTATCAGGCCAGATCTGGGTTATTGTAAAGGAAAATGCGAGAATTGCGCCAACATCGGCTGCATGGCCCGCATTGAACTTGCGCCAGCTCTGAACTGGCTCCTGAGAGAACGCAAACCTTGAACAATGCAATTATTATCAACGAGAATCTGACGATACCGGCTGACCAGATCGAAATCAGCGCGGTGCGGTCTTCCGGGCCGGGCGGGCAAAACGTCAACAAGGTGGCAACCTGTATCGAGTTGCGCTTTAACCCTGAACGCTGCCCGCAGCTAAGCGCACCGGTAATCAACCGCCTGCTCGCACTGGCCGGCAACCGGGTCGACTCTGAAAACACCATCATAATTACCAGTCAGAGATACCGTGAGCAGGTTCGCAATCTCGACGATGCCTGCGACAAGCTCAAAAAAATGATTCTCAAGGCTCTCACACCGCCAAAACCGCGGCGACCAACCCGCCCGACGCGAGCTTCGGTCGAAAGACGCATTGGCAAAAAAAAGCAGACGGGTGAAAAAAAATCGCAGCGCCGCCGCCCAAACTGGCCCGACAGCGATTAAATGCCATTATGAGCAATGAAATAGATCTGCATGGCCTGACCCAGATTGAAGCAGTTGAAACGCTGGTTAAATATTACAACCGCCAGGTGAAAGCCGGTGACTACAGGCGAATTGATGTTATTCACGGTTATGGATCAACCGGAGAAGGCGGAGCACTACGCCTGCGCATTCGCAGTTTTCTCGCCAGACATACTGACTGCCTCGGCTATGAGCCCGGAGAAAGCCTGCGGCCGGCAAACCCCGGGCAAACAATGGTTTTTCCGGCAAAGGCATTACCAGACGCCCTTGATCTGCTCGGCGAAGAGATTCTCGAATATTGCGCCACCGCCAAAACACTCAGCAAAATCAGCGGCAAATTTCGCCGACACGGCGACACCAGAATTCTCGCCTCGCTTAAAGGCCTCGAAAAGCAGGGCACAATCACCTCTTTTTACAAGGGGCAGTATCGCCACTATCAGGCCATTACCGGCTAGTTACGCAATAAAAAACGCCCGGCTACAGGCCGGGCGTTTTTTATTATCGGGTTAATCGGGCTTACTTTTTCTGTTCTGCAGCCTTGAATTTGTCGTGAGCTTTGCGTGCGTCTTCGGTTCTTGAGTCGTTTTCGCCATATTCGTATTTAAGATTCATGTATTTAAGGAACAGCTGGTATTCATTCTCGGCCTTAGACTGCCATTCGGCATCTGTCCATTCAGCTTTCTTGCGATCGATATTGAATTTATAGGGTTTAACCAGGTCTGAATCGCTGTCGCAATGGGTTGCAAAACCGGCACGTATCAGCAGGCCACGTTTTGACCGGCGGCTTACAGCCTTAACCGCGCCCTCGGTAACTGACAGAGAAGTGCGTTTATGTGAGCCAACGGCAACTTCAAATTCTGTGCCTCTGATGCCAGCGACCAGAGTCGGGGTTTCGATTTTAAATTCGGTTCCGCGCTTGGTGAACTTATACCAGGTCTTACCCTTGAAAACCTTTATACTGAGAGGCTGAACTTCAATCAGTGTGCGTTCTTTAATGCGCATGATCGTGCCATCGCCATATACCAGTGTAGCTTTCGACTCACGCAGAGTTTCGAGCAGGTCGCCAGCGTAGAGATCTACTGACTGGGTAACAACATCGGTTTTTGCACTGCCAACGCGGGTCAGCTTAACCTGACCGCTGATAATATCGAGCTTGGCATCGAGAGCAACCAGCTGGCTGCCGTCAGCCCAGGCCGAGGTAAAACACATCATAAAGCAAATAAACAGGAAGCACAGCTTTGTGCATTTCATAGTATAAAGCCTCCTTGACCACAAAGGGTCGAATTACCGAAGTTTCTTAAATTATAAGAATGAGCAGCCAAGGTGTCAATGGCCGAAAACCCTATTTAGCTTATTTAGCGAGCGCAGGCTGTTCAACCTGCCGGCGTTGTACATACCCGGTAAAAATATCGGTCAGCTCGTTTATAGCTGCATCAAGATTGTCATTAATCACGGTGTACTTATAGTGTTCGCGATAATCAAGCTCTTTTCGGGCGTTTTCGAGACGATGCCGCAGCGAGTGCTCGCTATCCATGTTGCGTTTGCGAATGCGGCTCTCGAGTGCATCAAATGTCGGCGGCAAAATAAAAATCATGATTGATTCAGGGTAAGCCTCACGAATCTTCATGGCACCCTGAACATCGATATTCAGAATAACATGCTTGCCGGCATCCAGATTGTCAGTTACAAAGCGGCGTGGCGTCCCGTAATAATTGCCGTGAACAAAAGCCCACTCGGCAAACTCGTTGCGGCCGATATCTTTTTCGAATTCTTCGGCGGTGCAGAAAAAGTATTCCTGCCCGTTGGTTTCGCCACCACGCGGGGCCCGCGAAGTAGTAGATATCGAGTAAACGACATCTGGCGCGAATTTGCTGACAATCGCGTTACACAGAACTGTTTTGCCGACCCCTGAGGGACCGGAAACAATGAAAAGATAGCCCTTTCGGGTTGTTGCTGGTGCGTTCATCTTTGGATCATTTTCTGCGGGAAATAAGAGATTGGCCGGTCATTTCTGCCGGCTTGTCAATGCCAAGAAGTTCGAGCACGGTAGGCGCAATGTCACTGAGTCGGCCTTCGGGTCTAAGTTCATACGACGAGCGCGACAGAATGCAGCAGGGCACAGGATTAACCGTATGTTCAGTAAATGCTTCACCAGTTTCGGCATCGACCATTTGTTCGGCATTGCCGTGATCGGCGGTGATGATGCAATCATAACCCTTTTCGTAAGCGACGGGAATCACCTTTGACAGCACGCAGTCAACGGTGCTGACAGCTTTCATGGCCGCTTCCATGAAGCCGGTATGCCCAACCATATCACAGTTGGCAAAATTAACCATAATAAAGCCATATTTTTCGGTGCGCAGCTTTTCAATAAGGTATTCGCTCACTTCAAATGCTGACATCTCGGGCTTGAGATCGTAGGTCTTCACCTTCGGGCTGGGAACCATGTGCCGGTCTTCAAGCGCGAATGGCGGCTCGTGACCGCCGTTGGTAAAATAGGTGACGTGGGCATATTTTTCGGTTTCGGCAAGACGCAGCTGCGCAACGTTGTTGTCGGCAAGAATTGAGCCGAGCACCTTGTCGAGGTGCTGCTGCTGGAAAACCACCGGAAAGCTGAATTCATCGGCATAATGCGTAAAACTCAGGTAATCGACATGCATTTCCTTGCGCTTGAATTCTTCGAATTCAGGACGGGTGAAAACCTTGGTAATCTGGCGCATGCGGTCGGCCCGGAAGTTGAAGGCGAGAATAGTGTCGCCATCATCTATGGTGGCAATCGGGTCACCGTTAGCTTCGATAACAACCGGAATTACAAATTCATCGGTCACGTTAACCTTGTATGAAGCTTCCATGGCCAATACCGGGTCTGTGGCACGATTGCCAACGCCGTGAACCATGGCAAGATAAGCCTTTTCAACTCTTTCCCAGCGATTGTCACGATCCATGGCGTAGTAGCGGCCAGAAACCGACGCAATCTGGCCAACGCCTATTTTTCTGGTATCTTCGACAAGATCACGAATAAAATGCACACCACTGGTCGGCGAGGTGTCGCGACCATCTGTAAATGCATGAATAAAGACTTTGCTGAGACCCTGGGCTTTGGCAAGCTTTAAAATGGCGCTTATGTGGCTGATGTGGCTGTGAACACCGCCGTCAGACACCAGGCCATAAAGATGCAGAGCCTTGCCTGACTTTTTGAGTCTGGCGAAAGTTTCGAGCAACAGCTTGTTCTCGAAAAAAGAACCGTCTTCTATTGCAAGATTGATGCGGGTAATATCCTGATAAACAATGCGACCGGCACCGATGTTCAGGTGGCCGACTTCAGAATTACCCATCTGCCCTTCAGGCAGACCAACATCGAGTCCTGAAGCGCCAAGCCTGGTGCATGGGCGTTCTTCGAGCAGCTTGTTTATAAATTCAGGGTGAGCTGCGTAAACAGCGTTGCCTTCAGTAGTTTCTGAGATGCCAAAGCCATCGAGAATTATCAGCAGGACTCTTGATTTTGCTTCCATATTTCAAACCTTGAAAAAAATTGAGAAAACATCAGGGTTGGCGGATTATACCCGTGAAGCCATGAATATGTCAAATTTTAGCCAGCAAAGGCTTTATCAGCGCAACTGGCGTTGACTTTCCCGGCAAGCTCTGTTAATAATCAGTGCATGATAATAGCAGGACTTGGAAATCCCGGAAACGAATACGAGAATACCCGGCACAACGCCGGATTCTGGGCGGCCGATGCCATTGCCGACAAATTCAGGGTAGACCTGAGTCAGCGTCAGCACCAGGCATTTACCGGCCAGCTGATACTGCATGGGCAGACACACCTGCTGGTAAAGCCGCAAACCTACATGAATCTTTCCGGCGAAGCGATCGCGGGGGTAATGATTGACAACAACCTGCCCCCTGAAGAGCTTCTGGTAATCATTGACGACATCAATCTTCCGGCCGGGCGCATCAGAATGCGCGCCTGCGGCAGTGATGGCGGGCATAACGGCCTCAAATCGATAATCAACCACATCGGCCGCAATTTCTGGCGCCTGCGCATTGGTGTTGGGCAGCCGGTCGCTAAGGAAGATGCCGCACACACCACTCTCGTATCACACGTTCTCGGCACAGTTTCCCCGGAAGAAATGGCCGTGTTCAGACTGGTGATTGCCGCAATTCCAGAAATGGCTGCACTGTGGCTGCTCGGCATGGGTAACAAAGCGATGACCCGATATAATGGCATAGATTTTTTGAACCCTGAGCAGGAACCTGCTTCCTGAGCAAACACGCCAATAAACCGGCATATCAGTCAGCAAGAATTCACGCTTTTATAAATTGCAGCTATTGCATTATGCCTGACGCTGCTTTATAATGGCACTGATTTGTATCTTACTGAGGTTATTAATGGACGATATCACCTCCCTGACGAAAATACAGCTCGACGCCCTCAGAGAAGTCGGCAACATCGGTTCTGGCAACGCTGCCAGCGCGCTGGCGCAGTTTCTTAACCGCAAAATCGACATGGCAGTGCCAAGCGCTGCCATTCTTGAGTTTAAAGATATTCCTGACATTCTTGGTGGGCCGGGTACGCGCGTGATGGGTATATTCCTCAAGGTGCTCGGCGAAATCTCCGGGCGATTTCTGCTGCTTATTCCCGAAGACACTTCGATAAAGCTGCTGAAAACACTCATACCCGGCTGCGAAATTGAAGACCCGTTAAAAATGTCTGAGCTCGAAAGCTCGTGTATGCGCGAAGTCGGCAATATTCTTGCCGGTGCTTTTTTGAACGCACTCTCTGCCCTGGCCCAGACTCCAATGCTGAACTCTCTGCCATCTATGACCTTTGACATGGCAGGAGCAATGATTGACAGCGTTGTTGCCGACATGACTGCAGTCAGTGACAAGGTTTTGATGATCGAAACTTCGTTCATCGAAAGCGAAGAAGACTTGAGAATACACATTTTTCTACTGCCAGAACCAAAATCTCTAAGTATATTGCTGCAAAAGATCGGAGTCGTTTAAGGCATGTCTGTTGTCATTCCGGTTGGCATGGGGGAGCTTAAAGTGGCCAGAAGCCCTGAAACATTGGCTGTCTATGGCATCGGCTCATGTGTCATCGTTTCTTTATATGATACCAAAAGCAAAGTTGGCGGAATTGCGCATGTCATGCTGCCTGACTCAAGCGGCATCGACAAAGAACGCATCAACCCTAACAAGTTTGCTGACACGGCCATACCGGCTCTTTATGATGCAATCAAAAACGAAGATGGCGTGTTTAAAGCGAATCTGCATGCCAAAATCGTCGGCGGCTCAGAAATGTTCCCGCCCACTGAAGATTATGAAAACAATATCGGCCGCGACAACGCCATAGCTGTAAAAAAGGCTCTTAAAAAAATGGGCTTTCCGCTGGTGGCCGAAGATGTTGGCGGCAAAAGAGGTAGATCGATAGAATTTGACCTCGACTCAGGCCTGATCAGGCTTTCTATACTGGGCGAAGAACCAAGGGATTTATAAATGACCCGATTGTCACTGTTAATGGGCTTGTTTATGGCCGTAACTGTTACCGGCATAGTTATGCTGCTCGCGGTTATGGGTAACGTAAATGCAGGCACCATGATTTATCGGGGTTGCGTGATATTTTTCATTTTCGGCGCGCTTGGCACAGTTCTCGGCAGCTTTCTTGAAGTGCTGTTGCTGCCGTCGACAACCGAAACTGAGACAGAGAAACTGAAACTGGAATTGATGATTGAAGATTCCGAGCTGCAGGCTGAGCTTGGCGACCTTCTCGATGACGATAAAAATTCAACGCACAGGTCTGAAAATTATGGCACCCCTACCGATGGGGCGTGGCAGAACGGCCAGGCTAACTCTTACTCTACTAAGATGGCCTCGCAGAGCAACTCTGCTGCAGCTTCATAAGGCAGCCAGACACGGAGGGATGATGTGAACAAAGAACTTCTGGTAGGAAACGAACCGCAGGCAATTACTGACCCCAAGCTGAAAGCACGTCTTCAGGACGAAGAGGATCAAAACCTCTGGGAGCAGTATAAAACCAACCATGATCAGCGTATCAAAGATGCTCTGATCATGAAATACGCGTCATTCGTCAAATACGTCGCCGGCCGCATCGCGGTAAACCTTCCCAGTAATGTCGAATTCGACGACCTGGTAAGCTATGGCATACTTGGTCTGATCGATGCCATCGACAAATACGATTCTGACCGCAATGTCAAATTCAAAACCTACGCCAAGACGCGCATACGCGGCGCTATTTTTGACGAACTGCGTGTTCTTGACTGGACACCGCGATCGATTCGCCAGAAAGCCCGTAAGCTCGAAAAGGCCTATGCAAAGCTTGAAGGAAAACTTGGTCGCGACGCCCGTGACGAAGAAATTGCCGAGTACCTTAACATCGACATTTCTGAACTGCACAAGCTGTTCGACGAAACCAAAAAATCATTGCTGCTGTCGCTCGACGAAATCTTTTATGACGACGAAGAAGGCTCTTCGCGCTTTGACTTTATTGAAGACCAGAAAAGCGACAACCCGCAGAGCAAAATCGAAGAAGCCGAAGCTAAAAAGATTCTTGCCGACGCTATCTCGAAGCTCTCAGACCGTGAACGCATGGTAATCACCCTGTATTACTACGAAGAACTGACCTCAAAAGAAATCGGCAAGATTCTTGGAGTCTCGGATTCACGTGTATCACAGCTGCATACCAAGGCGATACTGCGTCTGCGCGGCCGCCTGAGCCGCATCAAGGAAGCGTTGATGCAGAGCTGATCAAGCCCCGTCTCTTTCTATTAACAATAACGGCGCCAATTCTGTTTTATAGAATTGGCGCCGTTTTTATTGCCAACAAAAACGGGTCACTGTTGCCAGTGACCCGTCTTTGTTTGCCAACCCTGTTTTTCAGGTGTGTTTTACTTCTTCGGCCTCGTCAAGTTCAATTACCACGCCACTTTCGGCGCCTTCGATCTTGAACTGTCGGATAAGTTCGCTCAGCTCTGAGGCGTTGGCTGCCAGTTGCTTGAACCTGGCATCGCTTTCGAGGCTGTCGAGTTTTACTGAAATGTCATCTGACAGCGTCTTGGCTTTTGCCAGGGTCACCCTGAACTTTTTGAGAAGTTCATTCAGTGCCACTGCCAGTTCTTTGAGGTTATCGTTGCGGCGCAGACTCACTTCGAAGGTCAGGTCGCCTTCACTGATGCGCTTGATGCTCTTTTCGAGTTTGTAAGCCGGGCCAGCCGTCTGATGTGAATACATGACGCTGACAATAAAGACGATGATCACGTTAACAAATATCAGCACCAGCAGGCGCGGCCAGAACTCGGCTACGAAATCCTGCAGGGTGACAGTTAAACTGCGTGCTTCGACAAGGGTTTTGCTGGTATTAACAAAATAAGAACCAAGCACGTATATGTTGCAGGCAGTTATGACGGCAACCAGAAAAGCTAGGAGCAAAATTGTTCCGGCAAATTTGCTCTGCATGTCTTTTGCAATAAAGTAATTTTTACGCTGGCTCAAGCTCAAACCCTCCTGAGGGGTAAATATCTTCAGACTGTGACTATCTTACTAACTGCGTGTTTTTTTGTCAACGTATTACAAAGCGCTGGATAAGGTCGGTTAAAAAAAACGCAACAGCTGCCGAGTTGCTTGACTATGACAAAGCATGCAATCAAACTATTTCCTTTTCTTTTGTTTGCCCTGTTTGCTGCCGGCTGCCAGAGCAGTGGCAGTAAAAACCCGAGTGCGGCCAGCTACGACTATTACCAGACTGGCATCGCATCCTGGTATGGCGCTGATTATCAAGGCAAGCCAACAGCTTCTGGCGAATTATTCAACAGAAATGCCATGACCGCGGCACACCGTGATCTTCCCTTTGACACATGGGTGCAGGTTTACAACCTTGAGAATGGGCGCAAAATCAGAGTCCGCATCAATGATCGCGGACCATTTAAAGAAGGAAGAATCATCGATCTTGCCGAACGCGCGGCTGATGAGCTGGGCATGAAAATAGCCGGACTCGCTCAGGTAGGCATCGAAGTAGTGTCGGGGCCGTAAAAGCTTACAACTGGTTGTCTTCGTCGCCTTTTGCAGTGTAACGCATGTTTTCGTAAATTACCCAGCCGGACATGCGGCCACTCTTGCCTTTGTAGGGAGCGTAAACGTGCCCGCCCCTGAGATCATACTTATACTGGCCATAAAACTGCACCAGGCGACCGACATCAAATTTGATTGTCTCTGAACCGGTCACAGCATAGGTAAAATCAAACTCGGCAAGATTATCGCGGGTCTTGATGCGACAGCTTATCGAATCAGTTGCGACCAGCGGGTAGACCTGAACGATATTGCCGCCATCGCGCACTTCAGCATCTGGCAACTTCTGCTCAAAAGCATCTGCCACCGTAAGATCCTGGCTGAAGTAGTTGGCAAGAATAAAAATAGTAAAAACAACTATAGGTATGGCTACGAGAATGGCTTTGTCCTGCCATGTTAATTCCGGTGGTCTTTTACTCACAAGATCATGACTCCCTGTGCTTATTTCGAGAAAACAATAGCACAACTCGCGCTCGGCGTCCAATAGCAAAGATATTTTTTTTCCCGCTAAACAATCGCTGTTTGTTTGTCGATTCATTTACTACGGCATTAGCGAAGGAACTCATGGAAGGGTTCAAAAATCAAAATTTTCCGAAACGCCGGAACTGCAAGGAGCGCAAAGTGTGGAATAATCTAAGGGCAAGACATTACTCGGTTCTCATATTGTTAGCCATAGTGGCTCTCGAGACATCTGCCATCGCTATCGACAAATTCATCAACCGCGAAAGCGAAACGGCATTTACCATCGAAAGCCCCTTTCAGAACAACTCATTCATCGAAAGCTTCAAAACCGCCGAAGCCAGCAGTGCCGTTGTTCCGGTCAAAATCAGCAGTACAAGAAGATCCACACCTGTCGTTGCTGCTGCCACGGCCAAGACCAGCGCCCCTGCCGTTTCTGAAGCAAAAACCCGTTCTGTATCAGCTGAATTTGTTGCCGCAGCCAACGAAAGTGAAACTCTCAGCAAATACATCGAATATTCGGTTCAGCCTGGAGACTCGCTGTCAAACATAGCGGTGCAGTTCGGCTCAGCCACCGATCTTATCAAAGAGGCCAACAGCCTCGACGACAAGCACATCATCAAAGCCGGCCAGACTATAAAGGTTCCGATGCCTTCAAGCGAAATGTTCTACACAGTTCGCCAGGGCGACTCTCTCTCTAAGATTGCCAACCGTTTCAGAGTGCCGCTCAAATCTCTGATCGATGAGAACAATCTCAAATCTCACATGCTGATGGCTGAACAACGCATCAAAATTCCGTTTAAGGGAAACAAGCCAGAGATATCACTGGTTAAAGAAGATAACAGCGCCAACGAAGCCGCCAAAAGACTTGAACTGATAAAAGCCGGGAACATCCTGATCGTTCCCGAACAGAAACTGGCAATGGTAAAGGTTGAACAGCTGCAGATGGCACAGGCTCCAGCTACCAAAAGCAAAATTGAATTTATCGAAAAAAACCTGCTCAAGACTCCTCCGGTTTTGCAAGCTTCTGTCGTTGCTGCTACAGAACCAGCAGTTCCAACTGTTACCGCTAAACCTGTGGCGCAACCAGCCAAAGAAGAAGTTTCCAGCCAGCAATCTCTAGAAATCAACACAGCTGCTCACGAAGAAATCAGCCTTGAGAACTATACCGTCGCCAGGGGTGACAATCTGCTCAAGATCGCGCACCGCTTCAACACAACTGTTGCGCAGATTCAGCAGGACAACAACCTCGAAGACACCATGCTGAAAGTTGGCCAGGAACTCAGGGTCAACCCGAACAAAAAGCTCTATCGTGTAGTTAAAACGACTGAGGCAGCGGCCGAGCCGACAAAGCAGCCGTCCATCGTAGATCATAAAGTAGCAAACGGCGAATCGCTCTCTCTGATCGCCAGAAAATACAACACCACGATCAGCGCCATCGTCTCTGCCAACAACATGACCAACACAGTTGTCATGGCCGGGCAGGATATCAAGGTGCCGACACAGGCCAGCTATAAAGTTGCCCAGGGCAACTCAAAGGTTACCCGCGCCAGCTGGAAAATGCCGGTTCGCGGCCGCCTGTCAGACAAATACGGCTGGCGCAAGCACCCGGTTTACCGCAAGCGCCTGTTTCACGCCGGCATTGACGTTGCCGCACCCAAAGGCACTCCGATCGCCGCTGTGCAGAACGGCAAAGTAATTTATGCTGGCAGACGCGCTGGCTATGGCAATCTGGTTATCGTCAGTCACGCCAATGGCCTGTCGACCCGCTACGCTCATTGCAGCAGCATTCTGGTTAAAAAAGGCCAGAACGTAAGAGCTGGTCAGTTGTTAGCCAAGGTTGGTGCAACTGGTGTGGCTACCGGCAATCATCTTCACTTTGAAGTAAGAAAGAATGGCAAAACCCAGAACCCGCTCACCTATTTAAACTAACCTCAGGAACGTGTCCTTGAAAAAAGTTCAGACAGAATGAGACATTCCGCCAGAAAACACCTGTTGCTTCTGGCGGTTTTTCTGCTTTTCATCGGAAGCGGATTTACCGCCGGCAGCAATGATCAGAGCAAAGGGCGTAAGGCCACCAGGCAACGTCCTGATTCGTCATATTCAGCTGACACCAACTACTTTAATCCGCTTGCCATACCCGAACTGCGACCGCCGCCCGAACAACCCGCATTAGTTATTGACACCGGCGTTACCACAGCAGCCGACCCCAGATTTGGCTCGTTCAACAGCTCTCATCGCGAGCTGTTCATACCCGCCTCAGAACTGCGGCCGCCGGCGCCGGCGATGAGCATACCGGTTCTCGATCGCAGAGAGCCCAATCGTTACGACCTGAACGAGTGGGAAGAAGGGCGTATTTTCAGCTCAAATCTGTATACAGATTCAAGTTTTTACGCGACACGGGTCAACGGTGACAAGCACCTCTCTTCACGTGATCAGGGCGAATTTTATGAGACCAATTATCGTTACGAACTATTTTCGACAAAGCAGAATGGCGATTCTCTTGCGTTAAACCTCGACACTACCTACACCAATGATCGGCGCCCGTATCGACACGGTTTTACCGTAAACCAGGCAACAATCGACTCGCGCACAAGAAGATCACGGCTGGTGCTCGGCCACGCTTTTCCCGAAATGTCTGAATTTTCGATGACCCAGAGTGTGCTTGGCTTTTATGGCATGCAGAAATTTGATTACACCAATGTCAGCGGTTTCAGCGGCTATTACGCCAATGAGCGAGAAGATCTCGATAACCCCCGCTACATTGCTGGCTTCAGGCTTGAGCATTCCCGCGACAACTCACTTAAACTCGGGTTTAACGTCGTCGGCACCGAAGACGGGCGTGACAATGCCGCGTCTTCTGACGAATTACCAAGCATGACCAACCGCGTGTATTCACTTGATATCAATATGCGGCCTACTGAGAACATATTTGTCGACGCTGAAATAGCGCAAAGCGATACCAATTACGATAAACGCGATGGTCCGGGCGAACAAAAAGGTGACGCCTACAGGTTTAAAACTGGCTACGAACGCGAAAACTATAACATCGAAGCCGGCTTTGAACAGGGCGACACCGCGTTTATCTCGCCGCTCGGCATGACACCTCGCGACGAACGCGCATATTACGCGCGACTGTATTATGAACTGAATCGCTATATCAGCACTCGCCTGAGTCAGCGCATTGCCCGCGACAATCTGGCCAATTACCAGCGCTCAACCATCTACCGCGAGCAGCCTGAAATGCAGGTTACTGTGCGACCCAGCGAGTATTACAAAAATATGCGGGTAGACTTTCATTACCAGCCATTACATGAATACTCTGATCAGAAGGGTTTTATGGATCGTTACCGTGACCTGCTCTGGCTCGAATTTAACCACAGGGCCGGGCAGTTTGCTTACTACGCCGGTCTCAGCCAGACTATCGACAAAGACGATGTCAACGTTCTCAACGACCGCGACATTCTGCGCTACGACTTCACCCTGACCTGGGAATACGACCGCCTTAAAAAGGTTTACAGTTCATATTCGCACGAGAAATTGAACTATAAAAGAGCTGGCGGCATGGATGAAACCACCTGGATCGGCTTTGGTGGCAGTTCACGTTTTCACGAGAACATTCTGGTCAGCCTTGACTATATGCGCGAAAACGTCGACCCGATTACGACAAGCTCTAATCATGACCGCATAAATCTGTCACTGACTCGTGAATACAGTGCGACAGCACGGCTGATTATTGATCTCGAAGGTAACCGCAGCAGCTATTCAAACAATAATGGCGAATTTGACGATTACACTGCCAGACTGAGATATCTGAAGGCATACTGATGAATATAAACATTAAAAAATCAACTCTGCTCATGCTGCTTACGTTCATAAGCCTGAGCAGTCTGCTGCACGCCGGCGCCAGAGGCGTAATGCCAAACACCTTTGCCGGGCACAGCTTCGTAAAAGATCAGTTGACGGTCATGATGAAAGACGGCCCGTGCTTTTACCGCAGCCCGCACGATGAAAGCTGGTTGCCAGTTGAACAGGGGCAGACTATTCGCCACAATGATTCGGTAAGAACTGGTTCGCACGGCTACATG
This sequence comes from Candidatus Riflebacteria bacterium HGW-Riflebacteria-1, assembly GCA_002839445.1. GTDB lineage: Bacteria > Muiribacteriota > Ozemobacteria > Ozemobacterales > Ozemobacteraceae > Rifleibacterium. Next base: position 204,040 of record PGYB01000002.1, on the reverse strand, counting down.
ATCCTGGCGTGGACCTCTGGCAACATGGTTCTGGTCAAGCCAGCATCGGCAATCCGGGTCAGTATGCAGCCCAATGCTCTCCCACAGGTTTCATTACAGCTGTATCGGGCTGAAATTATGCTGTCGGCGCGCGATTCAGGTCTCATCGAGATTGTTGGCCGCCATGGCGCGCTGGCGGTAAATCATGGTGAAGGCAGCTATATCAGCAACGAACAGCATGAGATTGTCAGAGCCGTTAAGGGACAGGCGGCATTCCGCCTCAACGGCAACGCTGAACCAACACTGTTACCCGAAAGTTACAGCCTTAAAATCAACGCCGACGGCAGTGAACTGCCTCTGGCCAGGTTCGACCCGCAGTCAGAGTATGATTCGTTCCGCAGGTTTGCCGAATGGCTGCAGCGTTTTGACAGTCTGCACAGAAAAGCGGCCAGCGATATAGCCTACAACATTGACTCGGTGCGAATAAACGACAACTACCTGAGCAACCTGGGTCAGGATGAAAACGGTTTTTACATCGTCTCGACCAAAAACGGGCAGCTCCCGAAAAGCCTGCATCTGCAGCTCAAGATAACCCCGTATCCGAACCCGGCAGATCGTTTTGAACTGTATCTCGGCAAAGATCTGGTGTACGCGCTACGCGAAGGTAGCAACGGTTATCACGAAGTCATTTTCCCGCCACCTTCGATGCCAGATGTTCTGCTGAGCATTCAGTCGGTAGATTCGCTCGACCGGCGGATCACAATATTCAAAGCCGGTCTTTCGCTCGAAAACAAGCGAATGAGAGAACAAAATGCACGTCAGTTCTGCAAGAACCTCAGCGACGCCTTCAGTCGTCGCGACCACATCTGGCTGCGCTCCAGCATTTCGCGGGATTACCGTGACTGGCAGGGTAACACCTGGTTCGACTTTATAAGTATGTCAGAAGACACCTTGCGCCGCTACCGCGACGTCAGACTGACCCTGCACCCCTTCAGATTCGAAGTGCGCGGCGGCATGACGCTGGTGCATCTCAACTACCGGCTTTCGGCACTTACCGCCGACTGGAATTTCAGATACGAAGACCGTGGCAGCGAAGTTATCACCCTCAGACCCGAAGACGGCGAAATGCGCCTCTACTCAAAAACTGCCGGCATGTTTTTTAATCGACTGAAAGTAGCTGTTGACCTTAGACAGGGCATATTGCGCGGCAGGGTTACTGATGAACGCACCAAACGGCCGGTTTCAGGAGTCAGCATCACGGCGCGCGGCACAAATTACCGCGCCACCAGCGATTCTATGGGCGAATACGTCATTTACAACATGAATCCGGGGACCTATGACCTGCGATTCTACAAAAATGGTTATGGCGAGCTCACCGCCACCAGAGTCACCATTAAACCGGCAGGAGAACAATTCTGATGTATAAAACTCTGCACACGCAAGCCTGCAAATATGTTTTGAGCGCTCTGGTCGCTGTGCTGATGATGGCCACGCTGCAGGGCTGCCTTGCCAGTCATGGCAGCCCTGACAGTTCCGGCGTCATCGCTGGCAAATTCAGTGCCGCTGCCAATAGTCATATTATTGCAAAGAGCAGCGACGTAGAGTTTCTCATTCCCACAGACAGCGAGGGACGCTTTTCTGCACGAGTGGCCAGCGGCATTTACAGCCTGCACATGCAGACTTCTGCCGGCAGCATAACTCTTATCAGGCGTGGTGTTCAGGTCGATAACAACATGACGGTGACTGTGCTCGATACCGACATTGTGCCAGTTCCCCAGATCACTGCGGTGTCGGTGCCTCTGGTTTATTCTACTTCGGCAATAATCGAATGGGAAACCGACATTGAATCTGACGGCTACATTGAATTCGGCAACAACGAGCTTTACGGCTATTCAAGTTACGCGACCACCGAGCTGAAAACGCGGCACAGAATCCAGCTATACAGCCTGCAGCCAGCAACGACCTATCATTTCAGGGTTGTCGCCAGCCGCTACAATCTTGCATCAGCTCGCAACATTTCGCGCAACTACACATTCTCAACTGAGCCATGACGGTTGTTACGCAGCGTTAATGAGCTGATTGCATTGTGACGATAGTATAACCGGGGACTGATAGAATCCCCGGTTAACGTATTTCTGGAGGCAATCGCATGAACGCATTTTTTGTAGGAATCGGCGGCATGGGGATGAGCGGACTCGCCAAAATTCTGCACAACGCAGGTTGCAAAGTGGCCGGCTCTGACCGCAACCTCGACGGCGACTACTGCCGACGCCTGCGCGAAATTGGCGTTAGAATCTACCTTCAGGATGGCAACGGGCCTCAGCAGTTTATGCAGGAAGCCGGCCTTAAAGCCAATGAATTCAAAGTTGTCAAATCGACTGCCGTCGAAAATCAGGTGCCGGATATTCTGGCCGCCGAACGCCTTGGCATCGAACAGATGATGCGTTCAGATCTTCTGGCCATGATGTTTAATGAGAAAAAAGGTATCGCCGTTGGCGGAACCGCCGGCAAAACCACCACAACCGGACTCATCGCGTGGATACTCAAATACGGCGGCAAAGAACCTTCCTGTGCGGTAGGCGGTATTATTTCAGGCCTCGACACCAACGCATTCAGAGGAACCGGCCCGCACTTCGTCATCGAAGCCGACGAATCAGACGGCTCAATCGTCAAATACCGGCCATGGTTGTCTCTGGTCACCAATATCTCACGCGATCACAAGAGCCTACCCGAGCTGCACGAGCTTTTTGCCGGCTTTTTCAGCAATACATCGGAATTTCGACTGGTTTGCGCCCAGGACGAGCAGGCAATGCAGCTCAAAAAATCATGCAGCAGACCTGTGCAGACCTACGGTTTTACAGCAGATTCTGACTGGCGGGCAGAAAACGTTCATATCGACAATGATACCGCCAGCTTTGTTGTCAAAGGCACGCCCTTTGTAATCAAAATGCCGGGAGAACATAATGTATTGAACGCTCTGGCCGCGATTGCAGCGGCCAGCATGTGCGGACTTGATCTTGCTGAAATTGCCGAAGCGCTGGCCGCCTTTCCCGGTATGAAAAGACGCTATGAAAAGGTCGGAATCGCCGCCGGCGTCACGGTAATCGATGACTTTGCCCATAATCCGGCAGAGATTGCCGCCGCGATTGCCACAGCACGCAAATCATCAAAGCGCCGCTTCATCGTTTATCAACCGCATGGCTTTGGCCCGACCAGCTTTACCCGCGATGATCTCATCGACGTGTTCAGCAACCTCGGCGACGACGAATTTCTGTTTCTCGACGACATATATTATGGCGGCGGCACAGTCAGCCGCGATATCAGCTCAGAAGAAATTATCAATTCAGTGCGGCAACGCTTTAAAAACGCCTGGTATACCGGCAGTCGCGATGAAATCGTCAGAAGAATTGCCGGCGAAGCCTGCAACGGCGATCTCGTATTGGTAATGGGTGCCAGAGACATCAATGCTATCTGCCAGCAGATTCTCGAACAATTGCCTGCCCGCCAGAACTGCACATCTTAACGCTGGCAACAGGATGCAGAATTGATCGCTTTGTGATATTTTAAGGTAAAATACATCACAGGAAAATCTGCCCATGCAAACCAGTCTCGTCATATCGCTGCCGCCGGCCAACCTTCGCGTCGGACTTATTGAAGCCCGTGGCGTCACCGTAAAACCTTCATCGCCACAGTATCGCGAACAGATCAGTTCAGAAGTCGGCAAGTTCATCTCTCCTGACTGCATTTACCCTGATCACATGCAAAAGGGCATCAGAAGCCTGCTAAAAACATTCGGGTTTCACCCGTCAGGTCGCAGCAGACCGGCGTCAGAGTTCCTCTTCAAGGATCTGCAAAACCGGGGCAGCTTTAATTTCATCAACAATGTCGTCGATATAAACAATCACTTCTCACTGCTGTCTCATCTGCCAATAAGCACTTTTGACCTCGACAAGTCAGGCTATGATCTTTGCCTGCGCGTCGGCTTCGACGATGAGTCATATGTCTTCAACCGCGAGGGGCAACTGCTGTCGCTTAAAAAACTGCTTGTCGTCGCCAGACAGGGCGCAGACCTTGCTGCAGTAGGCAGTCCGGTCAAAGACTCACAGGCAACCAAGGTCTTTGAAGAAAGCACAAATATTGCGGTAGTTATTTACAGTTCAGGCAACATCACTTCTGAAGAGGATCTGCAGCGTATGCTTGACCGTTACATGCTGCTGCTCAAAAAAGAAACTGGTGCAAGAGAACTCGAAAGCGCTATACTTAACGCAGCTCCTTAGTGTTAGTGTTCAGGAGGTATTATGAGAAAGTTTTTACTGGTTTTATGTATGGCATCGCTGCTGATAAGTGGCTGTCTTGGTAAATCAAGCGAAGCCAAATACGCCAAAGATCTCAAGTCCACTGACCCGGAAGTAAGAATTAACGCTGCGAACAAGCTGGCAGAGGTTGCAACTGCCGAAGCGCAGAGACTGCTTATTCTGCACCGGGAAGACCCCGACTACCGCGTCAAAGAGGCAGTCAAAAAGGCGCTCCAGCAAATCGACAAAAGAACCTTTTTGAACTGATCTGCCGAGAGCCCGGCATGAGCAATACCTTGGATCTAATACTATTCACAAATGATTCGTTCACAGCCAAAGACTTGACACAAAAGTAGCCATTGTAATTGCCAGCGATGACGATTACGATTACGACACGCAGGATGCGCTAGTGCCGGCGCCCGAGGATTTGGCTGCTCTTTAGGTGGCTCTTGTGGCCTTTAGCCATTAGAACCACGTATCCCGCAGTCCTTAACCGGGAGTGGCTAGCCGTTAGAGCAGTCTATCCCGAAGGGCTCCCCGGGTCGGCGCGCCAAGGTGCGAGCACGAGCACGAGAAAACGCACAATTGAATAATGCCGAAGGTAGTTACGAACGAAACAACTAGAATTGGTATAATTCTTTAACTCATGTGTGACAAACGACTTAAAACCCTTGAATTTACCTGATCTCGAAGACAGCATCGGGCATCTGGTTCAATTTTTCGCGGCGCAGTTCTTCGATTTCATCAACCCGCGACAGAAAACTTCCCGCACGGACATCCGATATGAAGTGGCCTATATGCCCAATCGCACCACAGGCCTCTATTTCGACGCTTCCTTCTGGCTGGTTTTTTACCCAGCCACCGATCGGTAATGACTGAGCAACGCGCCAGACAAAGCGCCTGAAGCCAACCCCCTGCACACGACCACGAACCAGCAGACGAATTCTTATCAGCTCGTTCTCGGCCATAGGCTCAGCTCCTTGTCATGGCGATCGACGCCAGCTCAAAAAGCCTGACCAGATCAGGCTGGTAAAGATACAACAAAGTATCACGGCGGCCATTTCGGCTGTGCAGCAGTCGAAGCAACGAATAGGTATCAGTCTTAAATCGCTTGCCACCAGCCAGTTGCAGAGCTCTCTGCTCAAGACTGCTCACCACCTGGGCATCTATTTGCCCTTTCAACATGGCAACAAAACGACGCAGATTAACCTTTTCAGAAAGCATCAGCAGCAGAGAGTCACAATAGCGTTGATACCTGGTCAGCATGGCAAGATCGTCTTCTTCGATAAAATGCGGACGTTTGCCGCATTTTGCCTCTGCATGCACCGACATGACAACCGAAACACTACCACCTGCGGTTAATTCGCGCAAAATTCGCATGTTTTCGCCCAGATCAGCAGTCAGATCAGCTTCATTAACTGATTCTACCAGAATCAGTTTTTCACGATCGGCCGGCAACATTGCCACCAGCTGCTGCAGCTCAGAAGCGGCAAACTCGCCGCGATTAGCCTCAACTCCAGAAAATATCAGGTTTTCACCAATAGCGTCAGCAAACTTTTCGAGAGCAGCAGCGTAGACTTTGCGTGCCTGTTCGGCGTTAGCACCAGACTGCAATTGCGCCAGCAGGTCAGAGAGATTTACGACGCCAGTACACGCGACAGCCCTGGCCGCGAACTCGCGCAAGCCATGCTCATACGAAACATAAAGTACCGACATGTTCTTTTGCGAAGCCAGCGCCTGCTGCAACAGCAGACTGGCTTTGCCGCTTTCACGCGGGCCAAGCAGCAGATGCACGGCGCCAGAGGTCCAGCCGCCACCCAGAGATTTATCGAGCCCGGCAGAAATTGACGCTATCGCTTTTGGCTGCTCTTTGAGCCACGCCATACTGTCAAGCAGTTCGGATTTGAGCGGTTGGAACCGGCCGCTGAAGGCTTTTCCGGCAGAAGAATCTTTGGCTGCCCCGGCAGTTTTTCCGCCTTTTCTGCTGTTGCCAGGCCATGGCGGCAGCGGCAGCTGCCTGATTTTGTCGGCCAGACCGGGCACCGGCGGCAGAGGAGTCTGCACAAACTTTACCCAATTCAATGTTTCCTGCAGACTCTCCTGCGGAGTTCGCTTTTTGCTGCAGAAATCAGAAAAAGCCGCTATACCATAGGCAAAATGCGAAGAGCCCACGCTGACACGTGGCCGATGCAGCGAAGGATGATTGCTGCCCGGCAAAAGCACTCTGTAGTCTTTCTGGCACGAATGCGCGACCACAGTTCTTATCGAGGTCTTCACTGCCCGACCGCTGGATTCCTTGATATCGGCAACCGCGCCAAGAAGGCGGTAATAACTCTTATCGAGGTCTTCACTGCCCTCTAAGCCGAGAACGCCGGCATGAATCTCAAGACTGATTTCTTCAGGGGTGGCGTAGATCGACATGGTTTCCTGGGGAATGCCAAAACGTTTGAGTGATTCGATGCACTTTACCGAGTCATCATAAACCTGCTGAAAACCCAAAACTTCGGTTGCCGGCTTGTACTGATTACCATTAATCAGAATCAGACAGTCTTCAGCCGTCAGCAAGCGCTCAAGTTCGCTGACGGACGGTAGCTGCGGCAGGCGGCGACCACCAATCTCCAGCTGAATTTCGATACCGGAGTAATCGCAACCCTCAAACAGAAGATCGCGGGCCTTACGCACCGCAAAAGTGATGACCATTGGACCATACAGGGCTCCAGTCTGCTCACTGCTGAAAAAAAGACTGCGATACGCTCCGTCTGGGCATGATTTAACGAATTCAGGCACTCTGGCCAGGTCGCTGCGGGTTTCGCCACCCGCCATATCAGCCTGGTATAGTGAAACGAACTGCTGCATTCTTGTAAAACTCCTGTCAGAAAGAGAATACTACTCGTTCGGTAGCCTGACACAGCTGAGCAGGCGGCGATAAAAATCTTCAAAGGAGCTGAGTCCAAAAAACATCTCGGCATTTCTACCCAGAGTAAAGATTGTCATGCCAGCATTGGCAAGTTCACTGGCATGGCTGGTAAAGCTCACCTGATGGGCGCGATTGAGTCCCTGTTCAATCAGAGCCATGGCAATATCAGTGTTACCGCTATTCAGGGCAACCAGTATCTCATCTACCGGAAACATGAAGCCGTCATAAAACTTGCCAAGAATAGCAGCAGCATCAGCTGGTTTACTGGCGAGAGCACTCATCACATCGGGTATTTTTTTCAGGTCAGCGACAAAAACGTCCGGGGCAAAATTCTGACCGATCGACCAGCTGCCCGCTTCGGGCTCATCTACTACCAGCAGCAGGGTATCTCTTCGCCCATGCACAAAAGCGACAAGCTGCTGCAAAATGTTATCCTGAATTTTCTTGTGTTCGAGCATCTGCCAGAAATAGTTTTTATTGCGGGCTTCAGCAACAGACCTGTAGTTCACCGTAAGAAAGAAACCTTCGCGGGCTACCGACAGGCGACTGACTGCCGAAGAAACCAGTTCGGCAAAACCAGGCTCACGGCTGGCAGTGGTGCCTGTCGACTTGACCGGCCCGTAAAAACAACCGGCAATGCGTGAGCTTTTCTGGGTAAAAAGTCTTTCGAGATCTGCAAACGTCAACGCGGCCGGCAACGAACTGCCTGAGATAGCATTAATGATGGCAGCACGCTTTTCGGCATCTTTCTCGCCCGAAAAACTCAGCGCAAGATGAAAATTTGCCAGATCAACAGTCTGCTGCTTGGACTGGCTCTGAATAAAGCCAGGAAGAAGGAAATTATCATCTGCTACCATACCGAGACGCCGCCCCATGCTGGCGAACAGTTGCAGAAGGCTTTGCGAACTGCCCTTAACAGAGCGCGTCATCGACGGGTAAACTGTCTCAAGCCCCTGCCACTGACTGTGAATGCGGCGGCGAGGCACACAGCGCTCATAAAGAGCTGCTGAAGCGCCGACAATGCCGGTACTGGCAAAAACGATCAGATTTCTTGATGGTTCGTCAAGAAGAAAGCCACGACGACGGGCAACCGCCTCTATTGACAATGGTTGCGCATTAACCGGAGTTATCAGGTCAGAATTATCGACGGGTTGCGGCAAAGACATCTGGGCAAAAACGGTGCCAGAAAAGAAAACAGCAACAACCAGAAATACAACTGTCAGAATCAGTCTCATTTGGTTCCTCCGGTTTTGTCTGCTTACATCTTAGCGAAAAGAAACAACTACTGCAAGAAAGATGAAAAATCTTTATATTTGCGCTAGAATAAAAGCAAATTCTTTGAGAGGTAAAACAATGACCAGAATTGCCCTTTTCAGCTGTTTTGCGGTCCTATGTTGTCTATTTTTGCTGACAGCGCCGGCTAATGCCGCCGAGACCTTTGGCTTCGAACACAGTTTTTCTGTTGCTGGCGACGTACAACCCGCCAACTGGATGCTGAAGCTTGAATTCAACCGCCCGGTATCCATTCTGGAAATTTCGAAACGCCTGGCGTGCAAACTCGAAGGCGCAAACTCCCGAATTAAGGTAATCAATGCTACGTCTTTTGATGGCGAAGAGCAGAAAAAGTCGCTGCCACCCGAGAGAAAAATATTCATCGTCGGCCCGGCCGATAAGAATCCGGCAACCGGCAGCTATGAGATTACCATCACCAAAGGCATTACTGCAGCAGAAAGCAAAGAAGTCATTGATGCCAATACCATAGTTAAATTCAGTTCCAGAAAGGCAATCACCACTTCGATGATCGAGCCATTCTTTGACGAAATCAACGTAAAGGGCGTCTATTTCGACCTCAGCGCTAACGTTAAAGATTTCAAACTGCAACGCCATGTCAAAATCGTTCCACCAATCGGTTATTACAAGGTAAGCCGGCAGTATTACAGTGACCGTGACCGCTACAGAGTCTCAGGCAAATTTGAGACCGGAAAACAGTATGAACTTCAGATCGTCGGGGGCAGTGTCGAAGGCGAAATGCAAGTTCTTGCCAACGCCAAACATATCTTCAAAGCGGTCGGACCACAGCCACAGATATCGTTTGCCGTTGACCGCTCGGTTATAGAGCTTAAAAGTCGCCAGCTCGTTCCTCTCAGCTTCACCAGCGTTGGCAACTTCAAGTGCCAGCTCATGCGCGTTCCAGCGTTTTTTGGGCCAGCCCTTGAGTCGATTACCGCTTTTGCCGAAGCTGAAGAAAAAAGGCCCCTGGATTCCGAAGGCATGCGCCTCGGCTCTACTGAAAATCAGAACATCGCCAAAGCCGCATCAAATATAGACAATATGATGCTGGCCTTTGTCAAACAACTCGAAGCACTTAAACAACTGCAGGACGCCCAGGTTGCCGCTGAGCTCAAAGATTTTCTGACTCCAGATTTTTCGTCTGAAGGCAAAGCGTTTCTGGGCACCGAAAATCCTGACCGCGAGCACTTTTTTTCGCTTCCTCTCGACTATCGGCCTGAACCTGAAAAGGGCGGCTCGGTGATTGTCAGCGTCAGCGAAGTGGATGTCGAAGCCGGACAGAATGCCACAAGACTCTTCCAGATTACCGACCTCGCCATCACCTATAAGTTCGGGCGCAACGAACTTCTGATCTGGGTTACCTCAGTTGAAACCGGCAGACCGGTTGCTGGTGCTTCGATTATGCTGGTAAACAAAAGCGGCAGCTCGATTCTTGCCGGCAAAACATCACACGACGGTATTTTACGCGTAAACGAAGCGACTGAATACCAGACAATAACCATAAACAATGATACGCCCGCTGTCAGCAAAGGCAAACTGCAGGTCAAAGATGTCATCATCGCGGCAGCAGCGACCCCTTCCGACAACTGCTTTATCAAGCTGACATCGAATCGCATTTACCCGTCAGCAATTCGCCAGGCCAGCCCGGATTTTCGCTATCAGCTTTCGGCTAACGGCAATGTATTCACCGAACGCGGAGTTTATCGCCCCGGCGAAACAACGTTCTGGAAAGCCACCATTCGCGAATACAGCGAGAACAACATCATTGCACCTGTTGGACAAAAGGTTAGAGTCACGATAACCACATCGCGATCAGAAGACATCTATGACGAAGAACACGAACTCAACGAATTCGGCACCTGTTCAGGGTCTGTTGAGATCAAAAGCTTTCTGCCACTCGGTCAGTACAATTTAAAAGTTACCCGCGAACAAGCAAAAAATGACCAGAGTGTCGCGAAGATCGACCCGGCCTGGGATCAGCTCATGGGCCGCACTCCTTCAACCGCGAAAAGCACCGCGAACGAAAGCGATGAGAGCGAAGAAGTTCTGTTATGCAGCACCAGCTTTCAGGTGCTGGAATTTGAACCGCCCCGCCATTTTGTCACTCTCAACATGAGCCAGGAAACGCGCACTGTGCGCCAGATAATTGGCAGAGACAGCGAGCAGAAGTATCTTGTCTGCACGATCAAGGGGCAGTATTACACTGGCGGACCAGTTCGGCACGCCAAGGTTCAATGGACAGCGCATCTCACCGAACGCAGCCTTTCTCCAGAAGGCTACTCTCTCTACCACTTTGGCAACAACGACGTGCAGAAAGAGCTCATCGAATCAGGCAATTCGGTTCTCAGCAAAGACGGTGAACTCAAGATTGCATTGCCGATCTCGAATTCTGTTCTGAGCGGCTTGAACAGCATCGAGATCTCGGCCACCGTTCTCGACGTTGATGCCCGGCCTTCGACCCAGGTTGAAAGGTTTTCGCCTGAGCCGGTTTACCGCCTGGGCATTGCGAAGCTTCCGGCAACCATGACACAGGGCGAAGAGTTTCCTGTTCAGGTCATTGCCATTGACAAGAATGGCCGCAAGATTGAAAGTGGCGAAATTCAGCTCGAAGTCATGCGTAAAAGATACTTTTACACGCAGAAACGCGATGGCGAAGGCGGCATCTTTTACAGCTGGGCAAGCGGCTGGGTGCGCGGTCACAACAGCAGACAGAGCATAAAAGATGGCTCGGCAACATTCGACCTGATACTGGCTGAGGGCGGCGATTACATGCTGCAGGCTTCGTTTGGCAGCGGCGCCGAAGAAGCCAGATCAGCTCTGAGCTTCGACGTCGATTACTCCTATTCAAGCTTTGAAGACTACAACCGTCGCGAACGAATGCGCAGCGAGAACGAAATCTTTCTCATGCCTGACCGCGATGTGGCAGCAATTAACGACAAGGTTAAAGTTCGCTATTCATTGCCACGACCATGTGAATACGCTCTCTTGACCTGCGAGAGCGACGGATTACTCAGCGCCCGCGTCGTTAAGCTTGACAAGGCACAGGGCGAATTTATCGAAACTCTCACCGAAAACGCGCGACCTAATGTTTATATCAGTATGATCGCACCAGCCAGTCGCAGGGAGTTTCCGGTCTATTCAAGCCAGATTGACAGCAATTACCCTCGCGCCTACTACGGATATACCAACGTCAAGGTGCAGAGCCGTGTTGACAGCATAGCAGTCGCCATCGCGCCTGAAAACCCGGGCGAACTGCAGGCCGGCCCCGGAGACCAGCAGAAACTGAGCTTTGTCGTCACCAGCAAAGATGGCAAACCGGCTGATGCCGAACTGGCAGTTTGTGTTGTCGACGAAGCAATTCTATCGCTAACCGGCTATCAGACACCGAACCTGACTTCGCTCACCGACTTTCTGCTGCCGTTAAGCGTATTTACCGGCGATCTCAGAACTTCGTTGATCAGCCAGGATCTGTTCAAGCTGATGTCTACTCGCGAACTTACCGGTGGTGACGGCGGAGCCGGCGCCATCGGGTCTGACCTCGACTCAAGGAAAGATTTTCGACCTGTCGCTTACTGGAACGCCGGTTTGCGCACAGACGCAAATGGCCGCTGCGAAATTGAATTCAAGCTTCCCGACAGCATGACTTCTTATCGCATCTACGCGGTCGCACTCGATCGCGGCACCGCATTCAATTCAAAAGACCGCCAGCTCAAGGTCAGTCGCGAGTTCTACCTTGAACCGGCACTGCCAAGGTTCATGACCGCAGGCGACAAGGCTACCCTGCCGGTATCTCTCAGTAACAAAGGCTCGCGAAGCGGCCAGGCCGAAGTGACAATTGTCGAGGCCGCCAATCTTGCAGCAACCCCAGGCAAAAGCACCGCCAGCCTTGAAGCATTCACCAATGCCGTCAGCAAACTGACCATTGAGGCCGATAACGGCGCTGGCGAAGCCAAGCTCGTCGTGTCGGGATCATTCAACGGTCTCACCGACTCGATCAGTCGAACTCTTCCGGTAAACCCTGCGGCGACAATTATTCACCGCAATCAGAGCGGGCATTTTACCGGCAGTCATCAGATCAAGCCCGATCTGCCCGCTTACCTTGCCGGAATGAGTTCTCTAGTGACAAAAGGCGCGATAAGCGCTCGCATCAATATATCGACCACCCCCTGGACAAGACTGGCGCCGACCCTTCGCTATCTCATGCGCTACCCCTACGGCTGCCTTGAGCAGGTCAGTTCTGGTATCATACCTCTTGCCGGTCTGCGCAATCTCATCAAAGAAGGTAGACTGCCTGGCTACAGCATTGAGATGGTCGACAAGTTCCTTGACGGTGGCATCAACAAGCTCATGAAAATGCAGCGCAGTACGGGCGGTTTCTCGTATTGGACATCTGAATACGGCGAATCCTGGTGGGGAACTCAATATGCCGTCTTTGCGCTGAGCACGGCAAAGCAGGCCGGGTTTCCGGTCGACGAGAGTCGACTCGATGCCGGAGTAGATTACATCCGTCAGAACTTGTTCAGAAACAATAACGACTCCTGCTTCACTGATGGCATGATGGCTATGGCAGTAGTTAACCTTGCCATGAACCAGAAAATCTCTGGCGCCGACATGGATACGCTCAAAAAGCGCTTCGAGAAAATCGGCCAGGAGTCAGAACCTCTGCTGCTCTGGGCCGAAGCTCTGAGTGGTCAGACGCAACTCACAGAATTGCAGGCCAGGCTTGCCAAGCTCGCACCTGCCGCCAGCGGCATCTCGCATGGCTGGCGCTACACCGCAACCCGGCACAACGCGTTCCTGCTGATGGCTAATCTTGCCGCCAAAGGCGCAAAAAAGCAGGCAGACGACCTGGCTGGGCGCCTGCTCGACAGCGCCAATAACAAAGGTTACTGGAATTCAACCGCCGACACCGGACTGGCCCTCTTCGCGCTTGGCGAATACTTCAAGGCCAGCAACACCGAGTTCGCCAGCAACGTCGACTTCGATCTGACAACCTCATCCGGCAAAGAAACACTCAACAGTGGCCAGTTTGGCATCTCTCGCGAAATCAGCACCGCAGAACTGCTCAGCCCCGAAGGTATCAAGATCGACGCACCCGGTAAATCCATGCTCAGCTATAGCTTTGAATATGGCTACCCTGACGAAGTCGAGCGCACTGAAGCTGTTAACAAGGGCTTTATTGTCGAAAAGTTTTTTGAAAACCTCAACGGCAACAAAGAATTTCGCGTTGGCGACCTGGTCAAGGCAACAGTCGAATTCGAGGACACCTTTGAAAGAAAAGGCTATTACTACGGAACAATGCTTAGCCACGTCGCGGTAGAAGACCCGATTCCAGCTGGTTTTATCGCAATCAATCCGAACCTCAAAAACGAAACGCTGCCTTCAGATGCTGATAAAGATAACGAAGAATACTACTGTGACTGGGCATTTGGAGCCTATACTTTCTACGCTGATCATCGCGAACTGCGCAATGACCGTTTGCTGGCTTTCAAAAACCGCATGTGGTCAGGGCGTTTCCGCATTGTCTATTACCTGCGAGCCGTCTGTGAGGGCACATTCAAAATGAAGCCGACACAGGTTGGTCTGATGTACAATCCTGAGTATTACGGCATGTCAGTGCCAAAAACAGTTAGCGTTATGCCAGCGCAATAAGCTGCTGAATGAACATTTGCCGACAACCCGACCGCGGGTTGTCGGCTTTGCTTTTAACCTGAATGCTGAAAAAACATCGTAAAAAATTACTGGCAGCTTTGCTGCTGATTGTTGCAGTGGTAGCAGTGCTATGGCTCTGCCGTGACGTTCTGCTGCCTCTGGTGTGCGAAGACCCGCAGTCTTATCTCGCTCGCCAGTTTGACAGCGGTGGCGCCTTTACCGATCGCTACTCGAATCTTATGCGGGTATATGCTGATCATCGCGGCGATCTGTCAGTATACACAGATCTGGCCAGCCACTCGCCCGATCTGCTGGCGGCAATTCTTGTGGCTGAAGATCGTAATTTTTATTCACATCCCGGATTCGATCTGCCGGCCATCATGCGGGCGGCCTGGCAGAATGTGCGCAGTCAGCGTGTAGTGTCAGGCGCGTCGACAATTTCCCAGCAGTTGATCCGCGTGGTCAGGCCACAGCCACGCAATCTTGCCAGCAAGATAGATGAACTGCTGCTGGCATTGCGGCTCGAAAAAAGCTTCAGCAAGAATCAGATTCTTGAATACTACCTCAACGCGGTCTGTATGTTTGGCAACGTGCGAGGTATCTACCTGGCTTCGCATCTGCTGTTTGGAAAATCCCCCGACATGCTCAATCTTGGCGAGAGTGCGACACTGGCGGCAGCGGTTCAGGCGCCGGGCCGTTTTGACCCATTCACCGACCGGGGCAACACCCTGCTGCGCCGGCGCCGCGACTGGGTGCTGCAACATATGTTCAAAACTGGCAAATGCAGTAAGCTGCAATACCAGAATGCTGTTAAACTTGAGATTCCCAAACATCGTCGCAAACTGCCGTTTCATGCACCTCACTTCTGCGACCTGACCGCCGCCACCTTTGGCCAGCCTGCGGGCAGAAAACAGACAACTCTCGATCTGAATCTGCAGAACCTGCTGCATTCTACTGCCCGGGCGCATTTGCCCAGACTGATGAAAAGCGGCGCGACACAGCTGGCGGCAATGATCGCTGATGCGAGAACCCTCGAAATTCTTGCAATGACCGGTTCTGCTGAATTTGGACCGTTATCTGGCGGTTTCAACAATGCCTGTATCGCGCGACGCTCAGGCGGTTCTGTTCTCAAGCCATTTTTGTATGCCCTGGCTCTTGAAAGCGGTTATTACCCTTCATATGTTTTGCCTGACACCATGCAGACCTTTAAAACGCCACAGGGTGAATATATGCCGTATAACGCCGACCGGCGCTCTTATGGTCCGGTCAGTATTCGCACTGCGCTTGGCAACAGCCTGAACACCGCCGCTGTCAAATTGATCAACATGCTTGGTATAAAGCCATTTTTCTCAATGCTGGTCGACCTTGATCTGTTGCAGTCAAGACCAGGAGCCGCCGATTTTTTCGGGCTTGGGCTGGCAATCGGCAATCCCGAAATCAGAATGCTTGATCTGGTCAGGGCTTATGGCGTTATTCGCAACAACGGCATTCTGAAATCGCTTAAATTTTTTCCAGGGCAGGCACAGCAGATCAAAACAGTCTTGTCGCCGCAGTCGGCATACCTGATTTACGATATTCTCGCCGATCCCACCGCGCGCCTGTTCACCTTTGGCAATCCGGCATTTTTCAAAACCGGGCGCCCGGTGGCGATAAAAACCGGCACCAGCACCGGTTACCGCGACTGCTGGCTGGTGGCGGTGAATGCCGAGTTTATCATTGCCATCTGGGTCGGCAATTTTAACGGCGCACCGACCAGGGCCCTGTCGGGCGCGACAGCCTGTGGACCGATCTTCAAAAACATCATCGACTATCTCGAAGGTTACCGCAACGACAGCCAGATCAAGGCGCCGAACGGCATACGACGCGTTCTCGTCTGCTCGACTTCTGGACAGGCAACTGGCGAAAATTGCCCTCATTCAGGCTATGACCTGTTCTCAGATCTCAGTCGCGAACCTGAAAAATGCGCTTTTCATCGCTCTTCAGGCGAAACCCATGCGCTGCCCTCTGATTATGCAAGCTGGATCAAAAACCGGCGCAGAAATATTGATCACGATCCTTTCAGCCTTTCAGGCAACCTAAGCATCGGCGATCCCTGGCAACTGCGTGGGCTTACTCCCGATGTCAAGGCAGTCTCTATCAGCAGCGGACCGCTGCTGCTCAAGTCAGAAATGCCAGGCACGGTTTATGGCGGCATAAAGATTATCTCGCCCCACGCTGGCGACCGTTACGTGATGTCAGATAGTCATGACAATTTCGCGCTGCTGCGAGCGCTTCCGGAGGGGTCGGTTACTGAAGTCATCTGGCTGATCAACGGCAGAGAGTATATTCGCACCACGCCGCCGTATGAGGCATACTGGCCCCTCTCACCTGGCAGACACCGCATCAGCGCACTATGCGACGGACAGTCTGCCGGCGAGATCGAAATCTTCGTCGAACGCTGACGGGTGTTTATAATCGACCATCTGTGTTAGACTGGCCTTTATACAAACTGGAGAAATTCCCAGATGCTTGAGCTTGTTTATCGTTTCTGCCAGCGCCGGCGAAGCGCCACAATCATACTGATACTGGCAATAGAAGCGGTGACCCTTCTTTTCAGGTTCGGACTGGGCCTCAAGTCAACTGAACATACAGCATCAACGGTCGGGCGCCTGACCATGGGAATAAGAATTCATCATGGGTATGTCGGTCTCATTCTGCTCGCACTGCTGCTTTTCAGCAGGTTCAGGCAAAGCAGGAACGCAGATGTCATGTTTGTCGTCGGCATGAGCCTGTTTCTATCAGATGTCATTCATCACAGCCTCCTCTACCTGATTACCGGTGCTGCCGACTTTGACCTCGTCTACCCCGGTAGTTTCAAATGAGTCTACAGGAAGACATCAAGCGCCTCAATGAGCAGCAGAGCGCGATCATCAAAAAATTCGGCAAAAGCTCGCTGATCATTGCCGGGCCCGGCACCGGTAAGACTCGCACTATCTCGGTATTAATCGGCGATCTGCTGCACAAAAACGTTCGTCTCAAAGAAATACTGGCGCTCACTTTTTCTGACAAAGCCGCGCTTGAACTGCGTTCTCGCGTGCTCGAATATTACCCGCACAGTTTTGACCAGTGCTGGATATCAACATTTCATTCATTCTGCGCGCGAATTTTGCGCGAACAGTATCATCTTGTCCAGATAAAGCCCGATTTCAAGCTGTTAACCGGCTTCAAAGAAGCCCTGTTGATGAATGGTATCTGCCAACGTCAGCAACCCGAAGCCTTCGCTGAATTCGGCAAAGTGCTGCACCGGCGAGGATTTCAGCAGGAAGTGCTTACCTTTATTTCGCTGCTCAAATCAAATCTGGTCAGCCCGGACGAATTCACCAAAGTTCTCGAGCGCTGTGCTGAGCTGACTCCGCGTGCCCGCGCACGCATGCGCGAATTGCTCACCCTGTTCAAACTTTACGAGAGGGAACGTGACAATACCGGCTATCTCGATTTTCGTGACCTGATCAGCCTGACTATCAAAGTGCTGCAGAACCAGCAAACTGCCGAACTATACCGCAAGAAGTTCAGGGTCATTCTCGTCGATGAGTTTCAAGATACTGATCCGGCGCAGTTTCTGCTGCTGTCTTTGCTGAAAGGCGATGACGATTCGGTTAAAACCGCTGTAATTGGCGATCCGCGCCAGAGCATTTATCGCTTTAGAGGCGCAGATCCGGGCATGATGACGCCAAAGGGGCAGTTTAAGCAAAAATATCAGGCAAAGGTTTTTCCGCTCGCACTCAACTATCGCTCTGCCACCAGCATTATTACGGCAGCTGCAAGATTGAACTGGCGCGAAAAATCTGATACTGACGGGCTGCTCAAAGCCTGCAGCGAAGAAACCGGCTTTGTAAAAGTCTATAAGGTTCGTGATGAACTCGAAGAGGCGCGCCTGATAGGAAGAAAAATCGCCTCTCTGCTGATTTACGGCGAGAATCGCCGGTATCAGCCATCAGATCTGGCAATACTGGTGCGCAACAATTATCAGATCGACCTGATTGCCGAATGCCTGCAGGCCCTGCATATTCCGTTCGCGATCGCCGGTGACATGAAATTTTTCAGATCCGAAGAAGTCATCGCTCTCGCCTCATTGCTTAAAGTAGCCTCAACCAGCGGTTCAGAACAGTGCGTAGCGTTGCAGCGCGCTTTCGCTTCGCCGGTATTTGCCATAAAACCGCTCTGGGTCCAGGCGGTATTTTCGCTGTTAACACCGACTTTTACGATCAAAACATTTTTTGAACGACTGACTGACAACCAGCGCGAAGACCTGCCGGAAGCCGATCCTGAAACTCTGGTCAAAGCGGTTTCTTTTGCTGAAACCGTTCGGATACTTGAGAATTGCGGCGAAGAACCTCTCACCGTGGTCTTTGCCCGACTGTTGCTGGTTGTGAGCGGCCTGCTCAAAGACCCGTCATCAGAGCCGGCACGCAACGTTCTGCACTTTCGCGGCATGATTTCTGACTACTGCGAACTTTTTCAGGCTCAGCATGCCCGCCCGCCCAAGGTTGCTGACCTGATGCCGGAATTCGATGAATGGCTGACCTACTACGCTTCAACCCTTGAGCAGAACAGCGAAACAAGCAGTGAAGGCATTAAAATAATGACTGTGCACCAGTCGAAAGGCCTTGAGTTCCCGGTAGTGTTTATCTGTGGACTCTGCGAAGGCCAGTTTCCGGTCAATCTGCGTGAAAATCTTCTGACCAGCACATCTTCACTGGAAGCAATGCGACAGGCTTTTAACCGCGAAGGCCGGGCCGTGAACTTTTTCAACCCCTACCCGGTCAGCCAGGAAGACCATCTCGAAGAAGAACGTCGCCTGTTCTTTGTCGCCCTTACCCGCGCCAAAGAGGGCGCTATTCTGACCTGGCCGCAGCGCATCGGCAGCGACCCTGCCCTGCCGGCACCATTTTTGAAAGAAATCGGACTGCCTGCTGAAACCGTGGTCGCCGAAGAACGCCCTCTCACGCCTGCCGAATTCCGCACCAGACTGTCACGCCTTGATGAACAGGCCTTGGCAGCAATTGAACCCGTATTGGCTGAATTGGAACCGCTTATTCCAGCCGAGGTTTCGCTACATGGCATCAGACCGCGCGATTTCTCGGCAGCGAAAATAGACGGTATCCATCTTCCAGAAAATTTTACCTTTTCAGCCAGTTCGCTGAGCAACTATGTCGACTGCCCCCGCCGTTTTTTCTTTTTGAACGTTCTGCGCATCAAAGACCCGCTGCAGGTAAAACAACCCTATTTCGTAGTCGGCAATGCCTTCCATGCCTGCCTTGAAAAGCTGCACACGCCCGGCAGCTTATGGGAACTCGGCAAAATGCCCGATGACAACGACCTGAAACAGCTTTATCTTGAAAACTCGCAACCGTTGCTCGACGGACTTGAATTTTTTCAGCGCCATCTCGAAGCTGAGGCCATGCAGAGCGCTCTGCCGGTCTATCGCAACGCGGTGTTTCAACTTGCCCAGCTGCCGGCACGCAACACTGTCGGAGTGGAACACCCTTTCAGGTTCAAACTGCACGGATTCACATTTACCGGGCGTTTTGACCGCCTTGCCCGCCTCGGCGAAGACTCGGCAATGGTTATCGACTACAAGACCACCAGCGGCTCGGCAATGAATTCTGAAAAGATTTTCAGCCGGGCATTTGTTGAAGAAGGCCTGCCGCAGGAAATCCAGATGCCGCTCTATCTGCTGGCATGCCGCGAAATGGGCTGGAAGCATGCCGCCGCCGCCCTGCTCTATATCAGTCAGGATGCCTACAAAACCAATTACAAAGGCATGCAGGCCGGCTTTTTGCGATCGGCGGCGCTTAATTACGGCTGCGGGCCATCTTATGGGGCCGAAGTCAGCGACAGTGAGCTCGACCGCTTTTCTCTGCAGGTCAAGGTCGTTCTTGATGAGATCAGGCAGCAGCGCGTATTCGACTGTAGACCCTCCAGCCAGCCTGAAGCCAGATCATGTCTGAATCTGAATACCAGTCGCCAGCCAAAATGCGAGTTTTACCCGTTCTGCCAGGAACGCCTCGATCAGTTGCGTCATCAGGAGGCTTTGCGTGAACAACTCTGAAAACAAGCTGATCGAAGGCCTGACCGAAGACCAGTCCAGAGCGGTAACCTGGCCGGGCGAAGGCCGCCTGCGCATCTCTGCCGGTGCCGGTTCAGGCAAAACCGAAGTATTGACCCGCCGCATCGCCGGTCTGCTCGAAAACGGCATTCGGGCTGGCGAAATGGTTGCTATTACCTACACACAGAAGGCCGCTGCCGAAATGAAGGCCCGCCTCGTCGACAAGCGCCAGCTTGATCCGGCAAAGCTGCGAGACATGGAAGTCTCGACGTTTCACGCCTTTCTCGGCCGTTTTCTGCGCCAGGATCCTTTTGGCGCCGGAATCGACCGTTCTGACAGCGTAATCGCCGAGAATAACCGCCAGCTTATTCTGCGCGAGCTGGTCGAGAAGTTTGCCGAAATTTTTGGTGACCGCATAATCGACAGTCCGCAGGCACTTGGTGCAACAGTAGCAATGAAGCTCGTCAACGAGTTTCCTGATGCACTCGGCAAAATCAGACGTTATCTGCTTAAGCCCGGAGAATTCTACCAACTGGCGAACAAGCTGTTCGATGAGCGCGCTGTCGCACCGTCACAGCTCGAAAGAAACTGCCTTGAGTGGCTGTTTCATTTTTACAGCTGCTATCTGGAAGAGCTTAAACACCGTGGACTTCTCGACTTTGACGAAATCTTGATCCGCAGTCGCGATCTGGTTAAAGATATGCGCGAATCCGGTTCGCTTCCTGAACGCCGCATTTTTCTGATCGATGAGTTTCAAGACAACAACCCTGACCAGCTCGGCATCGTAAACCTGTTCTGCCGTAACCGCGAAAGCCATATAACCGTTGTTGGCGATGAGAAACAAAGCATTTATCGCTTCCAGGGCGCCAACATCGAAACTTTTCGAAATTTCGACAGCAATCAGGATATTATTCTTGCCGACAACTTTCGATCATACCAGGAGATCATCGGGCTTGCCGACAAGTTTCTCGAGCTCGGCGGCAATACCGGTACAATGTACGCGCCACAGAACGCCCGCCGCGGCAGCTCACCGCGAGTACCAGCGGTAGCCTGTCTACTGCATTCTGAAACCAGCAGTGACAGCGAAGTCTGCGCAGAACTCGCCGGGATGATAAAGAGCATGGCCGTATCGGGCATGAGCATCATTGACCGCAAAACCGGCGTTACCAGAGCATTGCGCTATGGCGACGTGGCAATCATCGTCAGCAGCATCGGCAATCTGCCACGACAGTTCGAAGACGCCTTGTCAACCCTGCAGATACCCTACGTAATGTCAGGCGGATTCAGCTTTTACGCGCGCAGCGAAATCGAAGAGATACTCGCTTTTCTTAAGCTGCTGGTGCAGCCTGATGACGATCATGCCCTGATCAAGATCCTCAGCGGGCCGCTCTACGGTCTTGATGACTCTGAACTGGCTCTTTTTGCCTCAGCGGGGCGCAGTGAAAAAACAGCTCTGCTGCCGCATCTGCTGGCACAGTCTCCTGAGCTGCTGCCTCTGCGCGCCAGACAGTTACGCGAATTGTTTGTCATGTTGAAGGAGCGCACAACCCGCCCGGGTCTGCTCGACCTCTGCCACTTTATTCTTGAGCAGGCAGGGTTTTATGAATATGCTGCCGCGCAAACCTCAGAGTTGCGGCGACGGCGCATGGAAAACAACCTCGCCAAATTTCTCGGCATAGTCAGGAACTTTGAGCAGAACGGTATTTTCACTTCTCTGCGCGACTTTTTGACATACATAGAACGCATATTGACCTCTGGCATCGACGAAGACGAAGCCGGTCTGGGCCTCGAAGAAGGCGACGCAATCAAGATTATGACCATTCATAAATCCAAAGGGCTTGAGTTTCCTGTTGTCATTTGCCCTTTTTTAAAACGTCGCCACTATCGTGCAGCCAACCGCATCTATTTCGACCGCAACTACGGCCTGATCGTCAACGACCCATCACAACCCGGCAGAAAAGGCGCGCCACCAGTTCTCGAAAAGTATCTCGACGAAGACCGCCAGGCTTCAGAAGACGAAGACCGCCGCAAACTCTATGTTGCCTTCACCCGCGCCGAAGATATTCTGCTGATATGCGGCCGCGAAGAGCTAAGCCGGCCACCTGAAAAAGAAGACGAAACACCAGAGCCACTGCACGAAATTCACCAGCTGTTAACCGATAATCCTGAGCTGGGCCTCTGCGCGAACCTGCCGGAGTGGCCACAGCTTCTGTCACGCTGGCTGAAACACGGCCAGACAGCTATAGAAACCAGGGTTGCACAGCCAGACAGCGCGGCCGACATTCACGAACTCGCCAGCAATATCAGGCATATCAGCGCATTTCTTAATCAGGCGCCACGTGCCGAAGCGCCTGATACCAGCAGCCAGGATATATTCTCACTGCAGGATATCAACCTTTTTCAAAGCTGCCCGCGCCGCTATCTGTTTACCAGCCGGCACGTCACTTCATTTCATGAGCGTCAGCCAAGTTTTTATGGCACACTTGGCACCCTGGTGCATGAGTGTATACGCCTTTTTCACGCACAGAACGGGCACAAAGATGCCGACGCCGAAAGAATGCGCAGCATGGTATTGAGCATCCTCAACCGACTGGTTCCCTGTTACGGGGATGCCGGGCGCGAAGCGGCGATAATTGCCCGTGGCATCGTGCTCAGCTACACAGCCTCAGAGCTTGGTCAGACTGAGCCATGGCAGATCGAGGCTGAAGTTAATGTAAAATTCGAGGGCGGCGGCAGACCTTTTTTTGTGCGCGGCTTTGCCGATCGCGTCGATCGCAGCGACGGCGAAATACGCATTTTCGATTTTAAAACACGAAAATACTCAGCCGAGGCTCACGCCGACTACAGTGACCAGCTCGCTCTTTATCGCATCGCCGCCAGCCGAGGGGTTCTCGGCGAACTGGGTTGCCTGAGCTTCGCGCGCTCATACATCGCATACCTTAGCTATGACGAAGTTCGCGTTGCCGAAATTGAGCCTGATCTGCCGGCATTCGAAGCAAAACTTGCCGGCATTGTTGCGGCGATTCGCAGCGAAACCGCCTGGAAACCGATCGCAGGAACTGCCTGTGAGGATTGCGGCTTTTCGATCCTCTGCCACGGCGCCCTTTCCTGACCGCTCATAAGACTTGCAATAATGCAGGTTCAATGCTATCAATATTGGCGGTAGACAACCATAATTCCCGGAAAGGAAACTGTTGAAATGGCAATGAATCTTATTGGTCGCAACTTTCTGACTCTCAAGGATTTTACCCCCGAAGAAATTCGCTATCTGCTTAATCTGTCAACTGATCTCAAAAAACTCAAATACGCCGGCATCAAACCCCGCAATCTTGAGGGGAAAAGCATAGCGCTGATTTTCGAAAAGCCATCTACCCGGACCAGATGTGCTTTTGTCGTAGCAGCAGTTGACGAAGGCGCTCACCCAGAATATCTCGGCAAAGACGACATTCAGCTTGGCAAAAAAGAAACCGTTAAAGACACCGCGCGCGTTCTCGGCCGCATGTTTGACGGCATCCAGTTTCGCGGTTTCAAACACGAAACTGTTGAAGAACTGGCTAAATACGCTGGCGTACCGGTATGGAACGGCCTGACCGATAAATATCACCCGACCCAGATTCTCGCCGACCTTCTGACCATCGAAGAATACTTTGGCACCCTCAAAGGCATCAGCTTTGCATACGTAGGCGACGGCCGCAACAACATGGCCAATTCGCTGATGATCGGCTGCGCCAAAATGGGCATGGACTGCCGCATCGTAGCGCCAGCTTCACTGCACCCCGAAAAGGGTCTCGTAAAAGAAGTCGAAGCTATCGCCAAAGAAACCGGTGGCAAGCTCACAATCACTGACGACGTGGCCAAGGGCGTTAAAGGCGCCGATGTTCTCTATACCGATGTATGGGCCAGCATGGGTGAAGAAGCGCAGATGGCAGCCCGCATCAAGCTGCTGACTCCTTATCAGGTCAACATGAAAATGGTCAAGATGACCGGCAAGGAAAAAATACTCTTCCTGCACTGCCTGCCTGCTTTCCACAACAATGACACCACTGTTTCAAAAGAAGTGGGCGCCATGGAAGTCACTGAAGACGTCTTCGAAAGCAAGTTCTCAAAGGTATTCGATCAGGCCGAAAACCGCCTGCATACGATCAAAGCCGTAATGGTAGCCACCCTCGGCACCAAATAATTACGCACCAATAAAAAAGCGCCGGTCGCACGACCGGCGCTTTTTTATTGCGGTTAATTCAATGAGACGAAATTGTCAGGGTTTGGCGTTGAGTTCGGCGCTGATCGCCTTCATCGCAGCCGAATCGCCATTTTCGCTGGCTTCATAATAGCGCTTAATCAGCTGCTGTCGGGCTGCAGAACTGCCGCCGATATTCGTTCCCTCAGAGGAAAATGGGTTTACCTGCTGCACAACAGGCTCTGCCATCGCAGCCTTATCGCCGCCAAAGACCGCTGCTGATGCAGGTTCACTGTTTTGTGTCGGAGTTCCCTCAGGTTTTATCAGCGTGCCCAGGTGCTTATTGAGCGATTCGTTAAATTTTTTCTCGCCAAATACTGCGCGTGCGCCGACATGGTTGGCAATCACGTCTTCTTTGCTGCGTGAACCGCCGGGATTCAGAAACGAACCATCTATGGCTTCTTTGATCAAGCCTATCGCCATGGTAATGCCGTAGGCGAGATGAGCAGAACCAATGAGACTCTTGATGCGCAACGCCAGTTCGGCAGATTTTTTGATATGCAAAGCCTTGTCATTCTGAAACTGGTCGCGGGTAATCGTGCGTTCACCATACTTGAGATTCATCTCGTCGATGCTGCGATTGGTGTGTTCGAACATCTTGTCGAAGCTCTGTTTATAAAAAACCACCGGCAGCTTGTGCAGAAAACTCAATTGAAAAGCGCTCTGCATGGCTGAACGCGCTTTGGCCAGAGCATCAGAGAATATCGACGCCTCGGCAGGCGCCGTCAGCGTCACCAGCATCAACCAGACCAGCATCAGCGTTTTGAATCTATTCATAATGGTACAATTATAATAATTTTACCTGCATCCGGTAAGAGCACAACAAACGGCCACCAACACACCCCTAAGAAGCTATTCGTAAATGGCCATAATTTTTCTGAGTTCTTCGACCTGAACTTCTCTCACTCTATCAGAAGACGGTCTTGCCGTAATGCTGCCTGCAACCGGAGTCTTCTGCGCAGCCTGATCCCTTTGAGCGGAAGCGAGGCGTTCGGCCTTTTCATATTCTTCAAGAGCCTTTTCGTGGCGATACTGCGCAATCTGGGCAGACATTTCTGCTGCATAATCTGAGTATGGATTTTCGGCGCTGCTCAGCAAGTCAAAATATACTTCAGACTGGTCATAATTGCCGGCCTGCAGATAGAGTTCGGCAAGCTCAAGCTGGAACCAGGGATTCGTCGATCCGCCAGCAGCAAGCGACTCGAAAAGCGCAACCGTTTCGTCAAATTTGCCCAACGCGGCAAGGCAGGTTTTAAGGCGATGTACAACACCGGTATCATCCGGACTGATCACCAGCAAATCCTGATAAAGCGGCAACGCACCTTCATAATCATCGAGATTGAACAGGCAATCAGCCAGTATTACCTTCAGCTGCACGTTGTCAGCATCGCCAGCGAGCAACTCTCGAAGGATTCCGGCTGCTTCAGCATATTCTTCCAGAGCACAATGAAAGTTTGCCTGGGCGACAGGAGCAAGTAAAAGTCCGGTATTGGCCGATTTCCAGCGTTCATAAACCTCGCGGGCCTGCGCGATGTTGTCAAGGTCGAGATAGATCTGAACCAGAGATTTAAAAGCTTCCTGTTCGTGCGGAAAATCGCGCGCAATAATCTCAAAAAAACGTATGGCCTGGTCGATTTCGAGCAGGTCCCAGTTGCGGTTTGCTGCTGCCAGCAGAAATTTCTTGCGCTCTTCGCCAGCAGTCTCGTCTGTTCCGGTGTAAAAATTCAACAGCGAACGAGTGATGACGGCAAATGAACTGTTAGCTGCAGCATTAAGAATCCAGTCAAAGTGGGGCTTTGCTTCAACAACCTGATTCTGAGACAAATGCAGTTCGCCCTTGACGTAGGCAAGCAAAAGGGAACGCGGGTGCTGTTCTCTGAGAAAATCTATCTGTTCATGCGCCTTGCCAATGTTGTCGGTGATGCGGTCGATGAGCGCCAGAAAGAGTTTTGCATGATCTGACTTATCACTCGAACTGGATGCGTCTTCAAAGAACTCACGTGCCGCAGCCAGATCAGTGATCTTTATGCTGTTACTCAGCACTATTTCTGAAAAAGAAACAAAACGGTAGTAATTCTTTACACCAGTCGCAAAATCTTTGCGGGCGAGGGCTTCTTTTGCATTCAGATAAGCCTTTGTCGCGTCAGCCAGACAGGCGGTCGAACAGAACAAACCACCCAGAACAATAAGTAGATACAGTCGCAACAACGGCTTAATAAGCCTTGTTTCGCCAGATACTATATTTTTTACAGCTTCTGTCATGGTCAGCGGCCACCTTCCGGGCGGATATCATACTGTTGCAGAATACTGCCAGGTGAAGGCCGATTTTGCATGCCCGGCTTATCGGGTGTTTCATCAGAAAGATAAAAGGGATCTGATTCATCGAAGTTATCGCTGAATATCTGCGCGTCAGGAGTCCAGGCGTGCCGACTCGAAAAGCCGACAAACAGAGGGGAAGTCCGCAAATCGCTCATTTCAAGCTTTTCAGCACCCTTGTCAGAAATTCTGAAACTGAAGCCGGCGGCGAGATGCTCGCCTGTTCCCGGTAACTGCAGGTTGCCTTTGTAAACAGTTGCGACGATTGCCTTATCGACACTGACCAGTTCTACCGAACTGTCGCGTGTTATCAGCATTGGCGACGGTCCGCCGATTTTGACCGGAAACACGACAGTGCCGTGTCTAACCAGACAAGTGCCCTTGATGACCTCAAAGTGTGAAGACTTCAGGAGAATTTCTGAGTCAGGAGCGATTCTTACCAGGGTATTCTCGCCGAGTCTGAGAGCGGCTGTTTCAGAGGCTCCCGTAATGATTTTCGATCCGGCCAGAACCACCAGTTC
The DNA here is from genome assembly GCA_002839445.1 of Candidatus Riflebacteria bacterium HGW-Riflebacteria-1. Lineage (GTDB taxonomy): Bacteria > Muiribacteriota > Ozemobacteria > Ozemobacterales > Ozemobacteraceae > Rifleibacterium. The sequence continues at coordinate 176,745 of PGYB01000002.1, read as the reverse complement.
TTTATCGGAGGCTGATTGTGGCGCACGTGCCGGGTCGGCAAAAACAACCTTACCGCCACCCTTTTCCAGAACTGCCATGCTATAAATATAGATTTCACCGAAGCGCTTTGGCAGCTTATCAGGAAGCTTGCTCCTGTTGAAAACCATACCGGGATCGTTTTTCCAGAATGAAGTATCATCGAGAACGCTCTTTCTGAGCTCGCTAATGTCTGCTGAAATCGTAAGAGTCTCACCGGCCCCGGCCTGCATGTTTTTTCGATCTCTAGTCAAAACCCTTAGTTCACCGGCAACAATAACCGCTTTTACCCGATCGGAGCTGTTCTGCAAGAAAAACTGACAGTCAGTGCCAGCGAAGGCTGCCAATGGAGTCTTTACGACAAAACGGTTGGCCAGCTTTTTGTATCTGACAAAGCATGATCCTTGCGTAAGATTGACACCTTCTGATGCGATTTTGCCGTTCGAAGACTCGATCAGATTAACAGTTTCGCCGTGCTGGAACTTAAGAACCAGGCTCTCACCGGCGGCAACTGAAAATGCATCACCAACATTCAGCTTTTCAGAAAGTCGGGCAGAAGCACGACCAGAGACTGAAACCTGTGCTGAAAGTGCGCAGCCGCACAAAAACAATGCCGCTGTCATCAACAATACTGCCAGTTTCCTGATTTTAACGTTCATTTCCCGGCCATTTCAATTCATCTGAAGACTGCTTACCCGATCATTATAATGCATTTTGCATTTCAGAAAACAAGTTAATATTAGCTCAGAAGGACAGTGCAGCATAGGTTTTCGGAGTGGAAACAGCCCGCCATGACGGTTTGTTGATCTGGTTGGATCTGCTTACCGGATCTACCAACAGCCACTTTCCGTTAACATAGGCGTAGGCAAAAACGTGACCATAGGTGCCGCTGCTGAATCGGCAAGTGCCATGCCCGTATTTGGCAGGGATTCCAGCCGCGCGCAGCAATGCTATAAGCAGATGTGCCTGATCGCAGCAGTTGCCGGCCTTGCTCGACAAGGTTCCCAGAGCTCCTTTCGAAGAATTGTAATAGAAGCGGTAAGATACTTTATTGCGAACATAGTAGAAAATTTTCTGCATCGTCTCATAGGTGCTGCCGCCTTTAAGACTTTTCGCAAGTGAAACAATGCGCGAATCAGTCGATGGACAGTTGCGGGTCGGCTTCATGAACTGCCCGAAACTCGAAGAAGCAAGTGACTTTGTGGCCGCATCCTGAGAGACAGTCTTCTTCGCACTTTTTGCGATAATTGCCGCCAAAAGCTTGTCATCGACTTTGCCGGTAATCGCAATATTATTGCTTCTCTGGTATTCCATGACAGCCATTTCAGTATAAGGGCCGAACCAGCCGTCTATACGGCAGTTCTGATACAGTCCAGCAGCCTGGAGCGCTCTCTGCAACTTTTTGATTTTTTCGACGACATCTTTGTCAGAAACTGTTTTTGCGGTTCTGGCAAGGCTTGCTGAAACCTTTTTCAATGCATCAGCAGCCGGTTTTTTGAGGTCATAGCCACGCAGGATTTCTTCGGGTCCGGCGTCGGCCATAACAGGTGCAATACCAAAAGCACTCAGAATGATAAAAACTAATAATATGTGAGTGAGAAGTCTTTTCATATTCTTCCCTCGCTTTCCAAAATTAACCTCTGTTACTTACTTGTCTGCCAAACTCAGCCGGTTACAAGTTATTTTTTCTCGGGATGATACTTCATTACCTGCAGGCCACTGAGAAAAATCGAGTCAGTTGCTGATTCATAGCTTGGAACAAGGTGGTAAACGACACCATCTTGCTCTTTGACTTTGTCTGAAAAAGAATTGTCGAGGAAGTGCATAAGCTGGTTGACGTTGCCTGCTGTATCGACACTGCAATAAAGTATCAACGCCGGGTCGGGATCGGCTGAATCGACAGCTTCGACAGAATCCTGCGCGACTACAACACCTTCAATTGCCTGATCATCATCCGTGGCTTCGTGAACTTCATCTTCCAAAGCAAGATTTTCGAGTGGCGGCGGCAACAGCACCCCCTTAAAGGTTTTGCTGGCATCATCGAATGAAAGAAGGTGAAATTCACCGGCTTTCTTCAATTCTACAAGCAGGCTGTCGACTTCTTTCTGCTCGCCATTAGCGACTGGTCTGCTAAAGCCGGTTTCGATAAGCCGCGCAGCAAAATCTGGAGAAAAGTATGAAGAGATAAACGAATCGCGACCAGTCATAACCGGGTTGTTCTGACAAGGAAAAGCATCAATAAAGCTGCCATCGCTGCCAAACACCTGCAGCAAAGACTCTGACCTGTTCCATACTGCCATTTTACCAGTCTTATCAACCAGCAAACGATAATCGAAACGCGCCTGCGACAAATCGATTTTCTGCAATTCTACCGTCTTCAGTTCGGCAGACTTTTCCTGCTGCAGCCATACTGTTGCTTCAACCAGACCGTTAAATTCCGCGACACCCATGCGGGTAAGAGCGTAGACCGAACCGGAATCGGCAAAATAGAACGACAGCAGCATTTCAGGGAATACATAAATGGTCTGTTTGCTTCCAGATTCGCTGTCAGCAACTACCAGACGTCCTGAGCCAAGATCCTGTATCACGATCCTTTTGTCTGCAAAATCCATGAGTAACGACTCAGCGTGATCAGGGTCACAGTCAGCGGCAGTGATTTCTATTACTATGCTGTCTGGATTCATGGCTGTTTCCCCGGCAGCAAAAGCCAAAGACGAAGCCATTATAAACAGTGTAATCACAAAGTATTTCATATTACCTCCCTTGAATTGGCACCTTTATCGCAAATTATTATAGCACCGGTTGTCATTTGTGTCCGGCATCACTCAAAATGCGCCTGAACAGAGTGTCGGTGACGATGCCGGTAACCGGCAGGCCGGCAGCTCTTTCGTATTCCATAACGGCAAGCGCAGTATATGGGCCAAACCACCCGTCTATCTTGCAGTCCTTGTAAAAGCCGTTGGCAATAAGAGCTTTCTGCAGCCTGACAACCTGCGGATCAGACACAGAACTTTTCGGAACCCGCTTGAGAACCTCTAATTTTTGAGATTTGTCAGAACTTTTTGAAGCAGTGGTTTTACCAAGCACAATTCTTGCAATCTGCTCGGCAAGGACTGGCACGCGGCGGTCATCGAGCAGTCTCTGCCGATAAAGCGGCGACTCGACAACGTAAAACCCATTGTTTATCAGGTAGTCATAAGGCTTTTCGATGCCCTTGAATGAAGCCGGCGAAAAATTGTCGTCCCAGGCTCTTTTCAGGTATTTCACATCTTTCAGCAGATATCGAGTCGAGAGATTCAAGAAGACCAGCCCCTGAATGTCTCTGTCTTTCCAGGGCTTTTTGAGATATCCTTTTTTGATGCCTATCATCATGTCACGATAGGTGCCGGAACAGATACCCGATGCTGCAGTAACCACCCAATAGCCTTTCGGGCAGTTTTTTATGGTTTTAACATGATTGTCAGACTGGCAGCAATAAGGGCTGATTACCACATTCAAGCCATATTTCGAGGCCAGTTCCTTCTTGAACTTCTCCATAAAGGCGATGTCATCTTTTGTGCGATAGAGACCGTCGGTATTGAGTATGATACCTGCCGGTTTGTCGATCGTTTTGCTGGCAGCAGAAGCAATATGCCTGCCGGTTTCAGGCTTAACCTTGAATCTATCCAGAGCCGCTTCGATCGGATTTTTCACAGTGACTTCACGCGAGGTTACTTTTGACCGGGTCATTAGCTTTTTCATGAGTGCAAGGTCAGCTACACCAGTAGTTTTCATGCCCTGATTCTTCTGATAAGCCTTCACCGCGGTCTCTGTCTCGGGACCATACCATCCGTCAATGGCGGCACCTGTGTAAAATCCCCTCTGCTGCAAAGCTTTTTGCAGAGTCATAACCAGTCTTTTGTTCTGGGTGGTGTCACTCTGGTCTACTTTTTTCAGCGGCAACCCGTCTGCAGCTGAGCTTGTTTCGACTGCCACAGGGTCGGGCGATGCAGTGCCCCTGCTGCTCACTGGCACACCGCCGCTAAATTTGGAGACATGCCCGTACCGGAACAGAATTACTCCCTTACAATAGGGCCGAACAGTTTCTATCTCGGCTATTAGTGAGGAGTTGCTTTTCGGCACCGGATTGCGATCTGATTCGTAGGTTTCCAGAGACATTATGATCGGATACTTCTCTCCGTATTTCTTTGCGTATGCCTTCATGCTGGCCAGCGAGAGATTGTAATCGCCCTTGTACAGCATGGGACTGATATAGTCGCAGTGTTTGATGACTTTCGCATATTCCTGTGGGCCATCTATACCGTCAGCCTTGGCGCAAACAGTGAAGATTTTCCCTTCGGTGTTTGCGCGAATGTTGGCGAGCTGACTCAATTTGCTGTTCATATCATAAGTTTCCATATCCATGAGGATATTGATACCCATGTCAGCCACCGCTTTAGCATATTTGCCATAAAAGCCATCCCAGACCCATGCGTGAATTCTTAAACCGGCAGCATCGGCACGTGCCTTCCATTGCGGCAGTTTAGTGTATATCACCCCGCTGTTACCGTCAGTCGTTGCTCTTACATATATGTCGGTAATACCGATTTTCTTCAGTTTAGCAAAGTCAATGGTGCTGATAGCAGTCTGCATGGGCTCAATGTAGTAGCCAACGATAAAATCGTCTGAAAGTTCTGACGTCACGAGCCTGGTCTTTGTGGTCTCGGAATATGAATTGACGCCGTTGCCTGAGACATTGTACTCCTTGAGAAAATCCAGTGGAGTCGCCGCAAAGGAGAAATTGATGCCAGCAAACAACAGGGCGGCAAGAATCAGCATAAATAAAGCATTCAATTTGCTATGCATTGGTGCCTCCAAAATTCAAATAAAATGCAGTTCCACTTAGTTAATTGTCACTCGCAGCTCTCGGGTTACATCCTAATTCATTTGTATTTTTTACGCAAACCTGCATCCTAGCCTTGCCAATGCACTTGCCGGAGCTGCGAAAGCTCCGTTGTCAATAGCTTGACGCAAACCAATTCCCCATCTACAATAAATCTGTAGCATCCGAAAAATAAAATTGTAACCTGATCTGGCCTGATTACAAATACTTATTAGAAATCAAAATTCTTTCTGCAGCCAAGGGTAACAGTGAGGTATCGAGATGAAAAATTACTCAGCCCGACTTAAGTTTCTTCTGTCGTTGATGGTATTTCTTTTGCCGGCAGCATTGTGCGCTCAGTCAGTATGCATCATGGGTAGTTCTGAAAACAGTCAGATCGCTAACGATGCGGGGCTTCCCGGCTACTATGTTTCATCGGTAGCGGATATACCTGAGGGTAGTAACGTCATTCTGCTCGGCAGCATTTTTACCGCGCCTGGTCACGCTCCGCTTTACGATCTTGAGAAGCTTGACTGCAAAGTCATCAGATTGGCGGGCGGCGACCCTGTCACATTGTCAGCATCAATTAAAGCCTATAATGACTACATACAATCAGGAAACAGTGTCTTTGCCGATATTCCCAAAGGACTCGGCAACGTAAATCAGCCAGTAATCTTCCCGATATTGGAATCAATGGATCTGAAGAAGGCAAACAAAAACAACACCGACTCCAATTTCTTACCGAAGCCTCTATTCAACACAATCCCTGTTAACGAACCAGAGTATATTCCTCCCGCCCTGGCCAACTTGGCCACCAACGGAAGAGCGGCTCTTGAAATCAATTTTGAACCCTATTCTTCAGTTCTGCGACCTGATTCTCTGGTGCCGCTGAGAAATCTGAAACTTCTCCTCAAAAATAACCCAACAATTAAAATTTTAGTGGAAGGACACTCAGCAGATGATGGAGCTGGAAGTAATGTCCCTCTTTCGGAAGATCGTGCCAAGCGTGTAAAGCAGTGGCTTGTTGATTCGGGCATTAATCCTTCTAGAATAAGAACAATAGGCTATGGTAGTAGCAGACCAATAGCCAGCAACGATAACGCAGCCGGGCAAGCCAAAAACCGCCGTATCGAAATCATGAAAGACTGACCTATGCGAAAAAAGTCTCCGTTCCATTGGACTTCAAACCCCTCTCAGCTATCTTCCTCCGGCCAATTAGATCGATTTGCGGGCAATACTTCTGCTAATTGCTTGACGCAGACAAATCAGCTGTCTACAATAAATCTGTAACATCCGAAAAAATAAAGTTGTAACCTGATCTGGTTTGATTACAAATGCTTATTCGAAGTCAATTTTTTTTCTGCAGCTCAGGGTAATAGTGAGGTATCGAGATGAAAAATTCCTCATCCCGACTTAAGTTTCTTCTGTCATTGATGGTATTTCTTTTGCCGGCAGCATTGTACGCTCAGTCAGTATGCATCATGGGTAGTTCTGAAAACAGTCAGATGGCTAACGATGCGGGGCTTTCAGGCTACTCTGTTTCATCGGTATCAGAGATACCTGAAGGAAGTAACGTCATTCTGCTCGGCACCATTTTTACCGCTCCGAATCACGCTCCACTCTACGACCTTGAGAAGCTTGACTGCAAGGTAATCAGGCTGTCAGGCGGCGACCCTGTCACATTGTCAGCATCGATTAAAGCCTATAATGATTACATACAATCAGGTCAAGATGTGTTCGCTGATATTCCCAAAGGTCTGGGCAACGTAAATCAACCAGTTATCTTTCCTATACTGGAATCAATGGAGATGAAAAAAGCAGACAAAAACAATACCGACCCCAATTTAGTTCCAAAGCCACTATTCAACACGCTTCCTGTTAACGAACCAGAGTATATTCCCCCCGACCTGGCCAAACTGGCCACCACAGGCAGAGCAGCTCTTAACATTTCCTTCGAGCCATATTCTTCAGTACTTAAAGCCGAAGCAAAGATACAGCTTCGCAATCTGAGCATGATGCTTAAAGCGAATCCGACACTCAGGATTGTCGTTGAAGGACATACCGCAGAAGATAGCGCCGTAGACTCTGCATATCACCTCAGACTTTCCAAAGACAGGGCTAACAGCGTTAAGCAGTGGCTGGCCAATTCTGGTGTCAATGGTTCGCGAATAAAAGCAGTCGGTTTCGGACACAGTAGACCCATTGCCGATAACAGCACAGATGCAGGTCGGGCAATAAACCGCCGCATCGAAATTGTGAGAGACTGACCTATGCGAAAAAGGTTTGGAACTGTTCTTATCACAGTCCTGATAATATTTGTCCTCGTTTTTATGATCGGCATGGGTTTTAACCGATTTTCATCTTCGATCCGCCGACAGACAAACAGAACCGGGGAAGCGAGTCTGGTCGAATTAACCGTGCAGGGTCTTGCAATTGCAGCTTTTCATAAAATACAGTTCGACCTTCTCTCTGACGACCCTTCTGACGGAGGGCGTATGAAGAAAGCTCTTGCCTCACCGAAGCCATATTTAAAAGAAACCGCCTATGTGCTTGACCGAGGCAATTCTGGATTTGCACAACTCGCCGAAGAACTGGCAAAGCCGTTAAAAGAACTGGGTAATTTAAAATATACGATTTATTACCAGGTTGACGACAAGGATTTTATTTCTGACCTGTCAGCCCGCGATGCCCGCGAAAAAGAAGGATTTATCAGACTTCGCATCGTCACCAGCTATAAAAAAATCGATGACGAGTTTTTGTTTGCCTGCAAAGTAAAGGTAACATCCGCCTGGATCCCCTTGTTGTCAAAGTTCAACCTGTTCATCGAAAATCCGGAGTCTGACATAGACAAATGGAGATTTAACATTGTCAGAACAAAGCCTGATGGTGACCGTATTGCAGGCTCAGCCAAACCCATCGTTCTCGACAACGGCACCAGACTTTCCGGCAAGGGCATGATGGATCTTAATACCTATCTTCAAAGCCGTGTCGGCTGGGTGTTTTTCGGAGGCAATGCTCCGACAGTATTGAATCTCGCCCAGGGCACCAACGAATTTGGCGAGTTTTTTCACCTTTACGAAACCTGGGATACAGCACTCGCTCAGTTTGTCGGGTTTTATGAAACCGCGTATTTCAACTACAGTCACAATGGCATAAGCGGACTTGTCGCCACAGTCCAGTGGGACAAAGGCATCGCCGATGAGATTGGCGCCGGCGCTTATCCAGCACACTGGTTCAACATTATCAAAGGAACGCCGGATGAACTGAGGATGACGAGAAATTCGGTTTTTCGGCTATATGGAACCGATAAACAACAAACCCCAACCATAGTTCTCGGCAAGGTTTTTCGCGGCATGATTTCGGCCCGCGGCTACCAGACCAGCCCCAAAGGCTTGATTCAGGCTGAACTATTTCAATGGGTGCCTGCAAATCAATGGCCAGAGTATATTTCTTATGACAGCAGTATCGCCGGGCGCAATGGCCTGGCGAGCATTGCAACCGCAGCCAGAAAAATACTTGGTCTTGATGAGGGAGATCTCAACGTTTACCGCGAAAAGTATGCCAGTCAGGCAACGCAGCAGGGTTACAACGCCTCGCTTGCCTTTATTGCAACCAATCGGACTACAGCCGATCCTTACAAAAATTTTTCCGGCTGGTTTGCAAAAGTAATGCAGGCCAACCGGGACATTGGCGAAATGGCGCAATTGCCCGTCAATCTGGGCGGATACAAAGCCGGAACGCAGATACCTGCCCTGAACAGTATCCTGCAAGGATTGCCTGCCAAGGCCTGTTTCAGTATCGATATCGACCAGGCACTGGCAGAAATCAACAAAAAAGGGGCATTACAGGCATCGCTGCTTGATATTCTGGCTCTGCGGGGCATTTATCGCAAGTCCAGTTCGACACTCGATCCTGATGGCTGGATCATTATCAAAAGCCGATCCAAGGTGAAGCTTGTTGTTGACCAGCCGATAAAAGTAGTAAGTAATGGCGGAATAATACTCGAGCAGGGAGACATCCTGATTGCCAACGACATTGATGCCGGCAATTACCAGAACAAACCCGGCGATGAGCGGAACAATACGCCAGCCCATGCTCTTCAGCTGGTTGCTCTCAATGGCAATATTGCCGCTGGCGCCTGTAAAATCGATGCTGCGCTGATTGCCAACGGCAACGTGCTTTTTCTCAAGGAAAAGCCGGTTATAAGAGGTGCAGTGGCAACAAAGTGGTTTGACATAGCCAATGCCTCTGCCGGCGCTGATCTTTACTACAATCAGAATCTCGCTCTTGAAGCAACTGCTCAGCCAGACCATCTCGAACTGCTCGCTTTCAAACTAAACCCGACACCGGTGTATTTAAAATGAAACTATTTGCACAACATAACAGAGTAGGGTTTTCAATGCCGGAGGTGCTGATTGCAGTCGGATTGCTGGCTCTTGCCGGCGTTTCAATTTTCTCAATGTTCAGTCAGGCTCGAACAGGCACAATACAGATCAGAGAAGAAATCAATGCCATTTCCTGTGCTACAACGGTATTAAGCTATGCAAGGGGTCTGGCATTTGACGATCCTTTTCTGAACCCGGCAAAGGACAAGAAAATCACTGAGCTTATGTCGCCGGGCACATTGATGGCGCAGATGCTTCTCAAGATTGACCCGCTGTATGAGTGCTTATTGACTGTTTCATTGCATGAGCCTGATGAATCCAATTATGCCTACAAAGTTATAAAAACCGATGTCTATTGGGCTTCCTCCGGAGGAATCAAGCGTAAAACGACAATTACCGGCTGTATCGTTGGAGCAGCAAAATGACCAGACGTGGATTTACACTTGTGGAAATGATAGTTGCGGCGCTTATTTCCGTCACGATGCTTACAGCTGTTTACAATCTCATGAGCAACTGGATGCGATCGTCAGTGAAAGGCACATCTCATCTGTCGAACATTCAGGTTGCAGTTCTTATCAGCTCCCAGATCGAACACGATTTACAGAGGGCCACCAGCATAAACATCAATGCCGATGGCTTTCACATCAAAACATTGGAAGACGTAGGCAAAAACAAAAAAGAGCTCGACGTCACCTACGAAAAAACCCCTGACAACCAAGGTTTGCGAAGAATCGTCAACGACAGCGGAGCTATTATTCTTGAGAGACTTCTCGGCGATGGTTTCCGGGTTAATGAAGTCAATGGTGAACCAATGCTGCAGAAAATCAGCTTTCCTGGTGAAAAATTCGCTGCCAAAATCCTGTTCGAGGTTGCTTCACCGAAAAACGAAGAGCCTCATGTTATGCAAAAAATGATTTTCTGCTCTAATTGCCGCGAAAACCTGCTGATCAAAGACTGGAAAGACTGAATTCATCTTGTCCCGTTCCAGTATTGATTGTTTATATCCTTGCAGATAATAGAACTGCCTATGGTGGTGGCAAGATCAAAAACCTGCTTTTCGCCGGCTTCAGTGTGCTCTACCGTCACCGAAACCCACAAAAGAGGAACGTGCGGGCTGAGATTTTCGTGCAATGAATAGACCTTGAAAGAAGCCTTCTTGATGCCGTCAAACACGCGCTCCGGATTTTTGTCGCTTGTCCTTGTAATTCTGCCGGCTCTGGCATCGAAATGATATGACACACTCTCTATCGAGCTGTCGGCAAGTCTTTTGTATAACAGAACCGTATCGTCGGATACGAAGAGCGGCTGCGGAAACTTTCCAGAGGTCTTTTGCGTGACAACAGGTTCCATTCTAACTTTTGCGCGACTGGAATAATCATCGTTTCTGTCATAAACTGGCGAAGACACGATAAAATCACGGCGAATCGAATTGAGCAGGCTGCGCGCCTGTTGAAGGTTCTGCAGATTCGCCACGCCTTTCGAAACTGAAGATCTGACACTGCTGACAATGCGGCCTACAAGTATAAGCAGCGCAGAAACAATAAGCAGCGCAACCAGAGCTTCTACAAATGTGAAACCACTTATTTTTCGAGCTTTCATCAATAGTATTCCGTTTCGTCGAATAGAACAGTCACCAATGAAAGTTCACGCATCCGCTTTTCAGAAAAAGAAGAAACGACTTTTTCCGCCTGTTTTCCCTCATTCCATGAAATTGTCACGGTAACTTTGACCAGAAAACGTCCCCTGCTCCCCTTAAGGCGCTGCACTTCAAGCTTTCTGTGAAAAAACCTCTTCGCGTAACTATCGGGATAATGCAACTCTTTATCAGAAGAACCTATGATACTGCTTACAGGAATCGAGCCCGACTTGAGAGTGCCGAGATCAACCAGCGAACCGCTGAGCACGGCGCAAAGTTTGTCGTCAACAAGGTCGGCGGAAATACTCTGAACCCAGTCAAGCGTTTCCATGGCAATCTGCAGGGCTTGGTAATATGCGGCAGTTTTAGTAGTCGTAAGCGAAACACCGGTAGTAAAAAATAGAATTCCCCCGATAAGTGAAGCGGCAACAGCCACTGTCACAATAACTTCAACAAATGAAAAAGCTGAGTTTTTCATTTTGAGTTCTCCATGCGCGAAATTGAAATTGCGAGAACTTCCTTTAGAGCTTTTCGTGTCGTTTCACTGGTTTGCGGCACAAAAGCCTCTTTTGGCGGTGTATAGCGCACGATCTTGCTGCTGGCAAGGGATTCTGAAGCAACTGGCGGCGGGCGCATCTCAGGTTTCACAATTTTCGTTGCATCAATCGGCGAGTGGGCATTATGCGAGGCCTTTTCAGGTTGTGACTGTTTTCTCAACAGAAGCATCGCAGACAAAACAATCACAAATGACAGAACCGCAACGATAACAAAGATTCTTTTCATTATTCTTCACCCGAATAATCTAATACGAACATGGTTTTCACGCTTCCAACACTCGCCCTGACAGGGTACTCGTGATCGATCAGGCTGGCACTGTGCTCGACAGTCAGACTGGTGGAATCGAGGTAAGGCAGAGCATCCACCACGAGATTGCCGAAAATGTGAACGTTCTGCCCCGGCATAAGGTTGAAAGTTCCCTCTTTTGCTGCGTCGATTTGCGAGTTGTCATCGGCGCAGAAGGTTGAAACCAGGGAAGCCTCTATTCGCGCTTCCTTGCGGGTGCGAGTAACTCCGAACCCGCCGCTGGTAAGATAAATTTTGAGATAATTATTGTCGTGATCGTTGTTGAAAGGCTTGAGATTGCCAAGAATGCAGTCACCAGCAACTGTGACGATGGTTCCTCTACCCCGATAGTAAGTCACATTGCCGCGATCAAGATCAATGGTTCCAAGAACCGTGCAGATACCATCAAGATCGAGAAGATTTACGCCTCCTATTGTCTTGACACGCTCAGCATAAAAATCGGCCGGAGTCAGATAAAAATTGGCGACCAGTTTTGATGAATGGAACCTTGGAAAGATATCGAACCCCCTGGTGTTGTCTTCTGTTTTCGGTTCTTCTGGCGGCGGCTCCAGCTCGTAGAATACTGAATTTACCGGAACTGGACTGTGCTTGTCATCTATCGGGTGCGAACCAAGCCGTCGCGTTAATGGATCAAGACTGCCCACTACTTTTCCGGCCAACGTATCCGGATCGGCTGAATATTCTAATTCGAAAGCGCTGCAGAATGGCTGTTGCCCAACAATCGGGGCTCCCCTGACCTCATCTACAAATGCCACCTTAAAAAATCTCAGATATACCGGCCCTTCTATAAAAACAGGTGTCGAACGGTCCTCGCCAAAGAACGCCGGCATTTTGCCCCCGACATGACGAAAACAATCGCGCGGCAAGCCAGCAAAGTAGGCTTTTAAGCCTCTAAAGGGATTGACTGAGGAAATCTTTTTGAAATGCAGATAATCGGTATAGCCGTAATAGTAATTCCACGCCGGTTTAAAAGCATTAAGAACCGAATTTTTGAATTTGACAGGGCCTGACCTGCGAACATCTTCGGCAACAGAACTGGTGTTACCGGCAACACTCTTCCAGTAAAAATCTAGAGTCTTGTTGATGACGGGTATTTTTTCATATTCCTCAAGGCTGAATTTGTCGGCAAAAGCCGAAAGCGCGAGCTGCTTTGTCCAGAAAAAATTACCTGAGCTTTCGTTCCCGCCAACCGAGCTGGTAAAGGGCGTGGGGTTATAATAGGACGCAAGCAGATTTTTGTCGGCGTTAAAATCTACATCGAGCAGAATGTTTGAGCAACAGGAGCAGGTTGGCGCATTTCTCCTGCCGAGATAAACAAGAGAATGGCTTTTATCTCCCTTAAGCACGCCCTTAACTGACAGTTTTTTATCTTCGACGTTCAGTGACCGACAGAAGGATTTAACATACAAAGCATACTTGTCCAAAAAGCTGTCTGAAAGATCGACGATTTTGAGTTCGCGGCGCTCAAGAACCTTTACCGAATTATGCAGGCCAGACGCAGAAATTCGGCTCTCTATCTCCACATAACCTATATATGAGGGCTGTGGAGTGCCAATGCTTTCATCAACAACTATTCTGACGGAACCTGTAACAACAGCCGTCTTTCCGATAACTGAAGCGGCAATCGAATTGGCAATACTAAGGTCTTTTGCCGCATAGTTTATCTGGGAAGGCGTAATCCGGCTTTTCCAGTATTCGTAGATGGCAGAGCCAACGACAGGTTCCTTTCGGTTGTTTATCTTTGACTTGATGTCGGCAAGAATCTCATTAACGCCTACCTGAGCGAGAGAAATCATTTTCTCCTGTTCGATTGTCTTCGCCAATTGTGTTGCAGAGCCGCTTCTGAACTGCTCGAACCCGATTACCAGAATAAATGTGGCAAGCAGAAGAGCGCATACGACATAAAGAACAAAACCTTTCTGTCGAACCTTCAAGTCATGCTGTTTAAATAGCATACTCACCATGAACCGATAGTTTTGATAACGGCTTCGCCTGTCTTTTTGATGTTATCGGGTATATTGGTCACCGAAACATCTTTTCCGGTAGCGTTTTTAATCTGTCCTTCCATCGCTTTGGTAATTTGCCCAAGACCTATTTTGGTAATTTCTGTAAGCTTCTTGGGATCGACATTTTTCCATCCGAGACCTGAAATCATCTGTTTGCTCAGCCACTTTGCAGCATTGTCATTTAGATTGAAACTCATGATTTTCGAGATCCTCTTCAAGGTTTCCGAGCCATCTATGGTTCGATCCAGCCATTTGGCTATTTTACCGACCTTTATCATGCTCAAAACCCCAAGCCCGATTTCTATCACCAGATCCGGGCCCAGTTCGCAGGTTTTTTTGGCAAGAGTAGCGAAAAAAGTGGCATCATCGGTCTTGCCCTGATCGGCCATGCTGACAAGCGTTTCGCCCATAATCTCACACACGCCGATAATCCCAGCCAGCACCGTGCAGACGCCGTCGATTGCGCTGGCAGCCGTACAGAGCGCGGCGCCGATCGGAGCTGAAATCCCGGCAGCTGATATGATCAGTCCTGCAAGATCTATGGCCGTTGCCGCTGTTTCCAGAGCCTCTTTTATAGGCCTGAGCTGGTTTGCGGTATTAACCAGCTTCTGGCCGGCACTGCGCAAAGATTCCTGATGGCTGGCCATTTGGCCGGCAGACCCTTCCAGGCTGCTCATATTGCCGGTTTCAGCGGTCAGCCCCTTGGCGTCTATCGCGCCGCCACCACCACCGCTGGAGCCTCCAGCTTGAGATTTGCCAGAATCTAGACTGCTACCACCCTCTTCATCCTTAGAATAACCCTCTTCGGCTTTGGCCCGCATTTTATCGGCCTCAGACCTGGCATAATCTGCCGCCTGCCGTTCCGCAGCTGCTTTCTTGTCAGGATCGTTGCCAGCCTGACTCATCAGTTCGCTGAGTTTCTGCTGCTTTATCTCCTGCTCTTGTTTTTGAATATCCGCTTCTACTCTGCCTTTGACATTCTCTACCTTTGTCAGGCCGAGCACATCCTGAATGGCCGAATCAATCTTATCAACAACACCTGCGACTTCCGTCGCTATTGAAGCACTGGCCAGCTGCGGTAAAAAAGGCTGCCAGAGCACAGACAAAACAAGCACCCAAGAAATATAGCGGCGCATCGAATTTTTCATATTTCTCTCTCCTCCCGGATTTGATCTCAGGGCAACTGCAGAACAACGCCAAGGCAGCCGTGATCGGAATTTCCTTCTTTGAAACCGCTCACCCAGCTTGCGCCGTCTTTTTTCAGCGAACCATGAACGAATATGTAATCAAGCTTTTCGGCGGGCACGCCTTTGTTCTGAAAGACTTTCGGCCAGTAAGTTCCGCCCGAATCATCAGAAACATCTGTCATGTTTTGATTGAGAAAGTTGATGTTGGCAGAACCAGGGTGAGAGTTGAAATCTCCCATCAGAATCGATGGTTCGGGGCGACTCTTGATAATCTTATAGATCTGCTGCAGCTGCAGGTTTGATTCATCGGCGTTCAGGCTGAGGTGGGTCACGAATACCCTGACTTTGCCCTTCTCGCCGAGATCTATAAGTGCTTCCAGACATCCGCGCTGCTCGTTTTCTTCTTTTGCGCGATAGAGCTTGTGGTTCTTGCTCCAGGCGATCGGAAACCTTGAAAACACGGCGTTACCCATGCCGATAACAATCAACCCGAACCGGTGATTTTCGCCATAAACCCGGTAGTTCAGGCCGGAATGCATGGCAATCAGAGATGGCTGGTCAGACATGCCACCGCGCAGATCGGCCGCCGAGACTTCGGTGCAACCGGCAATATCGAACTTCTGGTCTTTCAGCAACCAGGCAGCCCTGAGAAGATTCTGCGGTTTGCCGCCGACCTCATTGAGGCCGCCGCGATCATTGCCACGCCCATAAGCGATATTATAGACTGCAACCCGCAGCTTGTCGGAAGTCAGCTTAGCTTCTTCCCCGCCAGTCAGCCTTTGTATTACAGTCTGCACGCCTGTGACGACCTGTTCTGCCAGGCCTGCATGCAGAGCACTGACCGGCATAAGCAACTGCAACAGGCATATACAGACACCTAGCCTGGAAAGTTTTGGGAACGGCATGTCAATCCTCCTTGGGATGTTCTATGGTCAGGTGTTCTAGCTGATCGCGTGGAGACGGGCCTGTCGGTTCAACATTTGCATCAGGGCTTGAGACCTGCCATGCCGGGTCAGTGTTATCATCCGGAATCAGAATCAAAGCAGGACTATTATTTCCCTCAATGCGAGTTGAAGGCGTGGCATTAGCCGGGGTTTTCACTGCAGCGCCACTACCCTGCCCGTCGGGCAGAAACAAAGAAAACTCAACAGGCTCAACGAATATACGATTCAGAGTGTCAAAACCGAGCGATTCAACATTGTTGTTTGAGCTGGCCGTTGAGTATTTGCTGCCCCCGTCTATGATAATCTGATCGCCGGAAGGTTTTGCAAACCCGACACGGCCTTCCTTTACACACACCTGAGTTGCCGAGGCGGTTATATCAATACGAAACACAGTGCCCAGGACTGATGCCATGCCATGAGGAGTTTGAATGCGCAATTCCTTACCCTGCTTGTTTATACGATAAATGGCTATGCCATTCGTTTGCCGCAGCTCCTTTTCGCTGAACGGACGAAGTTCCAGGTATGTATTCTGGCCGATTTCAATACTGCCGACATCTGCAACTATTGCAAGCTCTACACCAGATCTGTCCTGGGTTCTTATGCTTGTTCCGCCATATAATTGCTGATCAACAGCAGGAGTTGAAAAGTCAGTCGCATCGGGCGACTTCATAGTTACCAGACCCTTCAGAGAGACGACTCTTGCGACGGTATCTTTATGGCTGCAACACCCTGTCACGACAAAACAAGCAGCTGTAATCATCGCAGAAATCAGTAATATTTTTATTTTCATCCCCTGCCACATCCTTTCAAAAAATAATCAAGCTTGCAAGACAGATCAGTTACCAAGCTCAGACTTAGGCACCGACCATTCATTCAACACATCGAGTGGAGAGCGGTGTCCATCAGAACTATGTGACGCCGGCTCATTGTTGCCTTCAGAATGTTCTGGCGTAGTGTCAGGTATTTTCGGGCCGGTATGAGACTCTGATGGTGCTGGCGAGCGATACAAACTGGCCGGGAAATCAGACCAGAAAGCTGCCTGCTGACCGGTAATCTTTGCCACAGCATAAGCTGAGCCAGAGATAACTGCGGTAAAAGAGCTCGTGAGGTCATGTTTTGTGCCGGCGGCTTCTATGCGTAGACGGCCCTGCACCAGAACGACTTCGGTGCTCTGCAGTTCTTTGATCACGCCAAAGGAGGTTCCGACAACCACTATTTCTGCATCATCGGTTGATACGGTAAAAGCATTACCGCTCTCACGCTGTTTGATCTCGAAAAAGGCATGACCCCGGGCAATCTGAACGTTGTCTTCACTGATGACATAGCTGCCGGGCCCGGCCAGTCTGATCGTGCCGATCTTCTGATTTTCGACGGTTCTTTCTTCTCCGGACGTCAGCTCAAACACTTCAGAATAAACCGGCGACTCAGGCGTCCGTGCAATCACTAACGGCGGAACAGCGGGCGCTTCAGGTTCAGAAACAGCCGGCACAACTACCGGGGCAGGAGTCTGCACCTCGGGTTCAGGCGGCCTAAGAAACAACCCGGCAACAATCAGAATCAGAACACCGGCGACCAGCAGAACGTATTTCAGATAGCCAGTAGAAGAAGGGGCGACATTGATCTTCTTCAATACATCAGCAACCACATCGACCGATGCATTGACTTCGAATTTTGCGAGACTATCAGCGCCGCGCTGTGCTGCCGCAAGTTCAGAGCGACTGTCAGCATTTGCTTCAAGGTATTTTTTTACGGCAGCATGCTGTTCGGCGGGCAGGTTGCCCTCCATGTAGTCGAACAGTTCGCTTTCGCTCGGTTTATGTTCCATCTTTTCACCTGAAATCATGTAAAATTCAACTGAACTTAAACTAACAACCGCTTCTACTTAGTATTTCACCCGACTGAACAAAAGGTTACAAGAAATTTTATGGTTCATCCGATAGAAGCGTTGGGCCATCTTATTCCTCTGGCTCGGCAGCACCAAGAATTTCGCCCAGCACTTTTCGGGCTCTGAAAAGCCTGACTTTGACAAGGTCGAGCGAAATCTCAAGAATTTCTGCAATTTCCTTGCAGCTGCGCTCGAGAAAATAATGCAGCCAGACTGTCATTTTCAGATCTTCGCCAAGTCCATCAAAGGCCTTGAGCACTTTTTCACGCTGGTCGGCCCTGACCTGAACATCGAGCGGATCAGGAAATTCGGCCGGCAGATCGAGAACTTTCGCCGGCCGCCGGCTTTTTCGCAGATACTGGTAACAATGATACACGGCTATTTTCAGCACCCAGTTGGTCAGTGAACGCGTCTGGTCAAAGCGGGCAAGGCTGTTATAGACCGCAACCAGAGAATCCTGTGTCAGATCGCGGGCTTCTTCGGGATTGCGGGTGTAAGAAAGCGCCATGCCGTATATCCGGTTCTGATAGCGCCTGACGATGTCGGCAAAAGAATCCCGCTGCCCTGACAGGATTTTCTTAACCAGAAGGGCATCAGAAGCAATATCATGGTTTTCGCGGCTTTTATTCATCTCTCTCTCTCTTGCCAACGCCACTTTCACTCTACGCCCCCCGCAAAAAAATGTAAACAGTTCAATTATCTGCCGCGCTGCCAGAGTATTGTCTGACCACTGATCACGACCATTGTCCGGCGCTCTTTCAAAGAACTGTCAGGAACAAAACTTTCCCTGCTCTCCGACATGTGTTCACCCCGGAGATAGGCAAATCCCTTGAATCCACTGTCTTTACTGATTTTCATCAGCCCATGCGGAATCATAAACGACAGTTTTGCCTTGTCAGGGTCAAATAGTCGATTCAGATTTACATCACCTTTCTGCAGAATAGTGAAAAGCAGCTGTGAATCCGGATCTGTAATAATACCATCGAGATACACCGGCGCTCTGACCGAATATATACGCCCAAAACCAAGCAGATTAATGTTCGCCAGATTAAGAGCGCGCTGATCGGCAGAAATGACATCGCCATAGAAACACAACCCCTTATCTTCCCATGAAAGGAAATCTGTCATCTGCTGCCAGCTGGAAAATTGCCGGCAGACGCGACCTGGCGCGAAAGGTATGCCGGTTGCTTCGACCACCTGCTGGTTTTCGAGCAGATTGTAGCGCCAGTCTCTGGTTATGGTTATGATTTCACTGCGAGATAACCGCGATAACTCGACAGAGCCGTCTTTCTGCCAACTGGCTCCTACCAATGATTCGTCAAGGTTGAATACGATATCGTAATGGCTCAGCGGCTTCGGAATGGCCATATCAAGAATTCTGATCTGAAAAACAGCAGAGACACTGGAACTTCCAGCACCAACCGAAGCCTGGGTCGAAATACGAATATGGCCTGTGCGATCGGCCGAATCGGCAACTGGATCCGCCTGAACCGGCTTGAGATCGAGAATCTCGACCTGAGCCGCAACCTGTTTGAATCTGCCGGCATAGGTTGCCGAAAGCAGATTCTGGGTATGCGTAAGATCAATCGCAAGTCGCTGATCGCCCTTTACGCGCAGAAACTCATAAGATGGCGACCCGGGTGTATTAGCACCCTGGCGCAGACTGGCAACTGCCTCTTCTATCGCGCCCTCAGCGGCAAAAAATGATTCCTCATTATCCTGCGCATGTTTCAGAAGCCACGCAGATTCACGGTAACGGTTGTAAAAGAGAAATATAAAAATCAGGACAACAGTCGACAAACCCAGAACTAATGCCACCAAGGCCTGCGCCTGACGACTCGATGCTACCGGTATTTTCATGGCCTGGCACCGAACTGATACTTGAAGCGCCGGTCATTGCTGACTGAAGTCCAGAAAGGATCCCGGACCCAGCTCGCAAGATGCCGGGGCGACAAATGCAGCACTGTCTTAAAAAGTTCACCTTTCTGCGACTGCTGTTCGAAGGTTGTAACCACTCTTACCAGCTGAACTTCATTTACCGTTTCCTGGTGCAGAGCAAATTCGACGTTGCGAACATCATCCATCAGTATTCGTCTGTTTCGGTATAGAATACCTGCACCAGAAGCATTTCCTGATGTCACGAAGCGATACTCAGTGAACTCGTCATGCTCAGGCATACCATCGTTGTCATAGGCAGGCAGGCCTGCGGCACTGGCGAACCTGCCGATTTTCAGGGTTCGGCCGCTATCGGCTACGGCAATATCCGATCCGGCTTCTCTGATGTCGATTTTGAGAGATTCGACTGCCAGGCGAAGACGAGAAGTCTGATCGAGTTTCGCCATGCCGAAACTCATATAAGAAGACGCAAATGAAAACAGCTGCATCAGCACGAACAGCAGCGCTACCAGCAGACCTGCCGCAATGGCCATTTCCGTCAGCGAAAAGCCTTTTCTCATCATTTCATGACTCCGCTGAAGGGATGATGATTGGCGATCATGGTAGCTAACGACTGTGGCGTGACAGAAGAATCTGAAAATGAAGTAGTAACCGTGATGCTGAGCAGGCGATCGGGAATAATCTCAACAATCGAAAGCTTCGTGCTCAGTTGGGCCCGAAGAGCTGCCGGTATGGTAAGCTCAGACAGGCCCGTCAGCAGCTTTAATCTCTGATATGGCTGACTTCGGTAGGTCTCAAGATAACTGGTATTGATGGTTGACGCGGCTTCCTTTATCGCGGCCTCGCGGATCAACGGCCCGGTAGCGGTCAGGTGGTGCAGCAGCGGCAACAAACAGACAGACAGCAGCACAATTCCGAACAGAACCTCGATTATTCCAAACCCGATCCGGCTGTCATCTCTCAAGCTCAAAACGGCACCTCACCAGTAAAGCTATCTATTATATTGTCATATACCGGCGTCTGGTTACACTCATTTGCACAAGAATGCCAGAAGCAGCTATTCAATCACACCAGGCGGGCGCGTAAGATGTCGTGCAGGTGCAGAAAGCCGACAACCTTTTCGTTCTCGACGACTGGCAGTGAGGTAATCGACTTGTCTTCCATGCTTTTGAGGGCTTCCATGGCCAGGCGGTCGGGAAAAGTGTGGCGCGGGTTGGCAGTCATTACCTGACTTATCGGCACATCGAGATTGCAGGCGGCACTGCGCTCAAAATAGCGACGCAGATCGCCATCAGTGAATACTCCCAGCAGCTTTTCATCGGCGCCGCAGACAACCAGCGCGCCAAAACCGCCGCGTGACATCTGCACGATCGAATCGCGCAACAGGCTTTCCGGAGCAACCTTTGGCACAGATGAGCCGGAATGCATGAGGTCGCGAACGATGAGAAAACGGCGGCCAAGGCTCCCTGAGGGGTGCAGCCGGGCAAAATCTTTTTCCTTAAAGCCACGCGCTTCAACCAGGGCCCCGGCAAGTGCGTCGCCAAGAGCCATGGCAACAGTAGTCGAACTGGTCGGTGCCAGATTCATCGGGCAGGCCTCGCGCTCGACACTGGCGTTAATTACCACGTCAGACATGCGCGCCATGGTTGAATCAAGATTGCCAACCAAAGCGATAATACCGGCGCCAACACGCCGTAAAAAAGGTATCAGACGGACCATTTCTTCGGTCTCACCTGAATTCGAAAGCAGCAGCGCAATATCGCGCTCTCTTATCATGCCAAGATCACCGTGCAAAGCCTCGGCCGGGTGTAGAAAAAACGAGGCGGTGCCAGTGCTCGACAGCGTTGACGAAATCTTTTTGCCGACCAGACCTGATTTACCCATACCACTGACAATGATGCGGCCTGGACTGGTCAAAATAAGATCCACGGCCTTGACCAGTTCGTCGCCAAGGTTCTCGGCGGCGGCCTGCAAAGCCCTGATTTCAATTTCAAGTATGTTCTTTGCTGAAGTAAGCGGATTTTGATTCATGTCGAAGCACCTTAACAGAAATTGGCGACAATTATTCGCGTGCCCATCATACCACAAAGAAGAGGCTGCGCGAGCCAATGCCGGCAATTTGTTTCGCAATTTCTGTTCGGATATTGTATAATCAGTGCCCAGAGAAATTATGGCAAACACCAATTCAATACCACAGAACTGGCATGAAACACTGACAGGCTCTCTCAAGTCTGAGCGCTCAGAAGAAAAGCTGATAGCGCTGGATTTTCTCTGTCAGCAGAATTCAATTTCGCTCGAATTCGCGCAGCAGCTGATGCCAATGATTAACGAGTCAGTGGTACACCACGACACGCAGGTCAGGTATTTTGCACGCAAAACCCGCAATCATTTCTTTGACTGTTTTCCTGAAATTGAATCTGGCGCCAAAGAGGAAAAGCCATTCAAACTGGAACTTACCGATGGCGAGATTCTGACAACTCAGCAGATACTTCTCCACAAAATGCGTCTGGGCAGTAGATATGTCGTATTCGAGGCCATGGAAAGACTTACTGAAAGTGGCGACGCTTCCCTTGCCACCCCACTTCTGGAATATCTGCTCAAGGAAAAGGACGAATACAAGATTTCATACCTGGTGCGCGTTATCAGTCGCATTGACGACCCGCGCATTCCAGATGTTCTCGAAGATTTTCTTGCTCACGAAGATCCGCGAATCGTTGCCAACGCCCTCGAATCGCTGTGTGAATATAATCGTCCCGAAATCGAAGACAAACTCGTCGATTTTGCTACCTCTTCTGATAACCGTATCCGCGCCAACGCGGTAAAAGGGCTGCATAAATACTCGCCAAAACTGGCCGAAAGCCATATCGCCGAGATGGTAAAAAGTTCGAACATTGCACTGCAGGATTCAGGTGTCTACCTGTTGCGCACCATCAGGCCCTCTAATCTTGCCGAGCTCCTCGAAATCGCTCAGCACTCAAGATACGCGACTGTGCGCATGAAAACTCTCGACATAATGCCGCAATCGGCGGATGAGAGAGAGTTGGCCGGCCTGATGAAGAAAGAAGATGTTGAGGCACCAGACCCGCGCCGCGACCTTTTTTTGATGGCCTTCTTTCTCGGCCTCGGCTTTGCTTTGCTGCTTCTCGCCGATCCCGGGCACAAACAGCTGCTTTCACTGTTCTTTCTCATCATCTCAGCAGTAACCTTATTATCGCACGAAAAAACTCGCACCAGCATACAGAAGACAGCCCTTTCCATGGGCTTCGTAAGCTCACTGGCCTGGGGCAATACGCGACTCATGGTATTGCCAACACTCATGGGCCTGTGGCTGACCTGGAACAACCAGCAGATCAACCGGCTCGGCAAAATCGAAAAGGCCCCGCCGGAAACCGTGTTTGCCTGGTTTTTTGCGATTGGCGCGATTGTTATTCACCAGGTAACTCAGGATGAGCTGTCAATGACCTTTGGCCTGATCAGCAAGCTTGGCAGCGAAGGCCTGCGCCTGCCACAGGCACTGGCCGACATGGCCAGCCGGCAGAGCCGTTTTGAGCTGGCTATTTTTGCGATGGTCTCACTGATGACATTGCTGATCATGAAGCT
The DNA here is from genome assembly GCA_002839445.1 of Candidatus Riflebacteria bacterium HGW-Riflebacteria-1. Lineage (GTDB taxonomy): Bacteria > Muiribacteriota > Ozemobacteria > Ozemobacterales > Ozemobacteraceae > Rifleibacterium. Next base: position 153,465 of record PGYB01000002.1, on the reverse strand, counting down.
GAACAAATGGCTGCCATCGAAAACGCCTTACGAAAGCCCAAATAAGCGGCTTTTTACCGCGACAGTAGTCTGTCTTGCCATACTCATGCTCATCAATCTGTTTCATTTCTGGGGGTTGAAATTCCAGATGAAAATAAGCGGCATCAACAGCACCCTTGCAATACTGCAGCAGCTACAGCCTTAGTCCTCTGTTGCATTGAAATTGCTGGTTCTCGTATGTTAAAGAAGCGGTTTGCTGTCGGCAAACCGCTTCCTGATAAATACCAGAATACTGCTTACTCTTTGCGCTTTTCGATTAATTCCTGAATTTCTGCACAGAACTTTGCGGCGCGCTCTTTGAGCTTTTCAGCTTCGCCGGTTTTCTCTGACACGAACTTGCTGTCCTTGATACCGGCAACGTTGATCATGACATTCTGATAAGCGCCCCAGATACCGGTTTCGAGAGCACGCGCACCAACCTGCACGTCTGATTTTGAAGCAATGTTGCCGATTGTCGCTGCTTCCAACATGCCTTCCCAGGCTTTGTCACCAATACGCATGGTCTGCAGGGGCACTTCTATTGCCTTTTTAAGCCCCAGTTCCATCTGTTCGACGCGGTGTTTCTTTTCTTCGTCGCTGCCCTGCGGCAAACGCATGGCTTCTACGTAATCGTTGAAAGCATTGGTGTCGGCATCGATCATCGGTACCAGACCAAGCGCTGCCTCATGCAGAACCGGAATAACCTTGCGCAACCGGCCTTCGAGATGCTCAAATTTGCGCACACCATAGGTAAGTTTGGCAACCATTGCGCCAAGACCGGCACCAATCGCCGCGATCGCTGCAGAAGCGCTGCCGCCGCCAGGTGCGGAAGTTCGCGCGTTGATTGCTTCGATAAACTTGCGGGTACTCATATTGGCCAGCGGCTCATTGGGCTCTTCACGGGTGATGTATTCAATAATGCGCTCTGCCGGTTTGAACTGCGCTACGGAATTGAGCCCGAGCCGGTCGATAACCAGCTTTATCTTCTGGTCTTCGTCGAGAATAAAGAGATTCTCGCGTTCGATATAATAGTCAGCAGCTTTCAACATTGCCTCAAGCGGAATCAGCCCGACCAGCTCAGAACCGGCAACGCCGACGCCGATTTTGGCAGCTTCTTCCTTGACCGCTTCGTAAACCTCATGCGGCGTGGTAACGTTAAAATTGTTCAGGTTGAACGAGCACTGCGCCATGTTGTATTCATCAACAAACCAGCCCAGGCCCTTGAGTTCCTTGAATCGCCCGGGCTCGCTCGGGCTGCGACCAGCTTCGCGCAGGTCAAGAGCAATTCTATGCGCCTGATTACTGGTGCCGAGAATGTTTACATTGTAGGCGACCAAAAAGAATCGCGCGCCGGTAACCGTGGCGCCCCAGCTCGGCACGAATTTTGCCGGACCGTAGTCTGGCTTCCAGTCAGGTTGGACGATCTTCTCAGGAAGAGCTTCGTATTCACCCTTGCGAATCTGCGGAAGCTTTTTGCGATAATCTTTGTCCTGAGAGTATTCATAAAGGTAGAACGGCACTTCAAGCTCGGCAGCTGCGCGCTCAGCGAATTTCTTAGAAATTTCAACGCACTCTTCCATGCTCACGTTGGCAACCGGAACGAACGGGCATACATCCATAGCGCCCATACGCGGATGTTCTCCGGTCTGCGTCGTCATATCGATAAGTTTTCTGGCTACTCTTGCCGAAGCCAGTGCGCCTTCGATAATTGCTTCCGGGTCGCCGACAAAGGTATAAACCGTTCGGTTAGTGGATTTACCAGGATCGACATCGAGCAGGGTCACGCCCTTTACACTGCGAATCGCATCTGAAATCGCGTCGATAATAGCCTGATCGCGGCCTTCAGAAAAATTAGGTACACATTCAACGATCTTTTTCATGTTCATTCCTTTATCTTGTGTTAAATGAAAAAGCCATAAACTTTGGCAATTTTGCGCTGTTACAGCCTATATAGCCCATTAAAATTTCTTTGTAAAGCACTTTGCTTTCTATTCATCTCGTGCTCGTTCTCGCACCTGGGCGCGCCGACCCGGGGAGCCCTTCGGGATAGACTGCTCTAACGGCTAAAGGCCATATAAGAGCCACCTAAAGAGCAGCCAAATCCTCGGGCGCCCTGGCACTAGCGCATCCTGCGCGTCGTAATCGTAATCGCTCTCACCTGCCCTGCTTCGCCTTAGCAAAGCGGCCCGCGAATCCGCCAAATAAAAAACCGGCAGTTGCTCCTGCCGGCTCTTCGTCTCAATCTGTTGCTATCTGCGCTATCTGCGCAATCCACGCAATCGGCGCTTAGCCTTGGTTCACCGCCGACTCCGGGTCGGCACGGTTTTGGCCCAGACAGCGTATTGGTCACCGCTGGCAGCCAGCTTGAACGAGGCATCTGGCGACCAGTCTTTGCCACCAAGCTTAACCGCAACTTTTCCATCAATGATCGCGGCGTAGAGACCATCTTCGGCCTTCACAATCTCGACCTTGCTGGTGCTGTTGATTTTGTTGCCCTTGCGGATAGCGATAAGTTTCTGGATCTGCGCGTAGAGGTTCCAGTCGTAGGCGTGTTCCCAGAATACGCATGGAATACCGGGGTGAGTAAGAATATAGGCATAACCCTGCATGACTTTTTTGTCAGGAAAAGGCCAGTGACTCTGCTGTGAACCGGTATCGTGGTTGTCGATAAAGGTAACGGCGCGCGAAGGCCACCAGCCGATCAGGCCAGAAGGCTTGCCGTCTTTATCGCGCAACCGCCAGTATTCGCCATGAACCGCAACCTGCAGGATTCCCTTGGTGGTAAAATCAAATACGCAGGCAACTTTACTCGGGTTACCGTCGAGCCAGTTGCAAAGGTCTTTGCGGTGGCCATCCTGGTTCGGATTCAGACTTGAACCCTTATAAGACATGTCATTCCAGACCTCGCCAACCGAAAAAGCCGGGCTGGTCTGGTTATCATAAAAACCAGCATATTTGCTGTCATAACCTTTTGAATAATCATAACGCCAGGCCTTAAAGCCAAGCTTTTTCAGCCAGTTCATCCATTCGGCGATGTCTTCTCTGACCGTGGCGTTAGTGTGGTCGAGATCTGGCGCAGCGTGATAGCTTCCGCCGGTATCAGCATTGCCGGTACCACCGAACTGGCCGCGGCAGACAGCCCACTGCTCCCATTTGGCCTTGCCAGACGCAAAATGATAAATGTTCCAGATGCCGTTGTTGTCCTGCTTGCCGGCACAACGATGATTGATGACGATATCGGCGACGGGCAGCACGCCCTGAGCGTTAAGAGCCTTAAGAGTGGCTTCCAGCTGCTGCTGAGTGCCATAAAATGTCGGACTGTCCGGGCCGCCCAGATCATAATAATCACCAGGAAGATAGCCCTGCGGGCTTACTGAGCGCGAAACCGGCGGGAACCAGACAAAATCAGCGCCAAGAGCCTTGATGCTCTCTGCCCGCTGTCCGACCAGGCTATACCATTTGCTGGGAGTACCGCGCGCCTGGCTGTTCCAGCCAAAGCCCTGCAGCATTACTCCGTTAGCGACACGGGCCGGAGGATCTGCCAGAACCGGTGTCACAGCTGCGAACAAGCACAGCGTCGCCAGTATCAGCCAGAGCGAGGCAGCTTTGCAAAAACATCTCATATTGGTCTGCTCCCTGGAGAGAATAATTAATTATACCAGAATTTCTCCACTCAGAGAAGAAGCTTATTTTTGCCAGCAGCAACCAACGAGAAACGCTATATCTCTGCTACCACAGCCAGAAAGCGCTAAAAATAGTAATAAATGCTTTTGTATGCTTCGGGATCTTCGCCAAAACCCGCAAGTTTCTTGAGGTAATCATATAGCGCAAGGTCGACATGCACGTAGGAAGGTGCATTGCTGATGTATTTTTCCCAGGGGTGAAACTCATAGACCCGGCGACCATCAGGCAAAATACCGAGCAGCAGGTGGTTCTGCTCGGCCCGCAGATAATTCTTGCCCAGGCCGGGTACATTGAAAACCGGCTCGTCAGTTCGCGTCATACCAGGCTGCAGACGTGCTTCCTCTTTCGCTTCCTGCTGCAGTCGCGCCAGCGGCACCCGGTAAAAATCGGTCTCTTCCTTACCCTTTGCATTAAACGTGTAATAAGGCTCGACCCCGATCAGGCGCAGCCAGCGCCGCAGCACGCTCACCTCAAAACGCCGGCAGTTCTGAATCGTAAACACCGTCTGATTGTAGCAATATATGCCGCGCCGCCGAAACTTTTGAATCGCTTCCATCGCCTGCGGCGTGATTTCGCAGCTATGCTCAAAATGCGTCACCACCACTATTTCACGCCGCCCCGGCTGCTGGAAGGTTGCGATCATGTCAGCCAGTTCGTCGGTAATTCGCTGCGGCAAAGCCACCGGCGTGCGCGTGCCAAGCCTGATGCGCCAGACCGTATCGATTTGCGCCAGGCGCTCAAGAACATATCTGATGTTGGCGTCGGTCATTACCAGTGGATCGCCGCCAGTCACCAGCACTTCGTTGATCGAAGGATTGTCGGCAATCCAGTCGATAGCAGCATCCAGCTTTTCGCGAGAGGCCATGGCACCCGGCGAATAGACATCGTCGATTTCCCAGTTGCGCTGACAGTAGACACAAATCTGACTGCAGGTGTTATATGGCTTGAACACCACAATTCTCGGGTAACGCCGCGTAATAAGATCAATCGGCGAAGTATCTGTTTCGCGCATAAAATCAAGATTCAGCTCGGGATTCTTTTTGTTTTCAAGAACTCCCGTGACATAGCTCAACGGTGGTATAACCTGTGCCCTGACCGGCATATCCGATCTGCCGCCGGCCTTGTAGTCAAAGAGCGAAACATAATATGGTGTAATACCAAACGGAAGACTCGCGCCACGAGCCATGTCTATCGCGGTTTTTTCTTCCGGGGTCAGCTCAACCAGCTTTTCGAGTGTCGCCGAATCTCTGATGATATGCTTGAGCTGCCAGTGATAATCATCAAAATCAGCTTCTGTGCAAGCAAATTGCTTGACGATACGCTGCCGGTTAGCATCGTAAATACTGACAACTTCGGGTTCGAGCCCGCAACGATAACGCGTCATATACTGGTCGATCTTGCCGCATATCCGGTTAAGATGTTTTGAGCGCAGAATACCCGCATCACGACCGCTTTTACGAATTTTCGGCTCATCTACATATATACCGGCTTTGCCAGCAATACCGGCGAGAATGCGATACATATCTTCAAGAAACGCATCAGACAGGTCTTCTGGCAAATTCTGCCAGTTCTCATGGGCAAGATCATAAAGAATCCTTACCATGTCACAACCTGATAAATGGGCGCTGCGCCGCGTAAAAAACTGGCGCAAGGCCCGCAGACATGAAAGCCGCAACGCAACCTGCAGACCACTCAAGCGCAGCGCTTCATCGGCATTTGCCTCAATAAACTTGCGTGATTTGGCAAGAAAGCGGTCGCGCGCACCCTCGCTGTCAGCAGACTCAAGGAGAACTTTTTTGAGAGGCGGAAACACCGAAAACATCTGTTCAACTTTTTCTTTGCTGTACACCGTCACCTCACGCACACTAATTCGTTAAAATAACGCGATTTTCTCGAAAAAACCAAGAAAATACGAGAATTTTGCAACCGATCTAACTATATTACAACAAATCTCTCAATTTCGCACCAGATCATTTACAACAGCAGCAATTCTCGGTGAAAATCAAACGTCATTCTGCGCAAGCCGTCAGGCGAAGTCGCAGAATCCACTAAAAAAACTATGCCTCAATATCATCATCTCTGTTGATGATGGTTTTACAACTCACCGAGAATTGCTGTTGCAACAGAGTAAGCACGCAGATCAAACAGTGGGTGGAGATTCTAAAAAATCTGTTGCAATCGGCGGAATCCGCGGACATTTTACCCGCAGCGCAGCTGCCTATATGGCTTCTCAGCACGGCCTGACAGCAGAATCAGTCAGTTTCGTTTTCGCGGCGGGCAAAGCGCCATTCGCCGAGCATGCGGTCTGACTCTTCATTTTCGCGGCGCTGCAGTTCAAAAATTGCTTCAAAACTGACCGGTTCAGTTGTATGATGCGAGCGCAGCCAGCCCTTGACCTCGATTTCTTCAAACAGTCGCGGGCCGGACTTTTCAGTAGTAAAATATTCAGCGGTCAAGTATGTCATGCCCGCCGTGTCGATCAAAACCTCGTGTTCGGTGCTGTTAACCGTCAACGACTGCGATTTTTCCATCAGCCCACGGCTTGAATAAGAAGTTGGCGGTGCAATCCTGATATTCTCAAACTTTTTCTCATCAGGCCGGCCCTGTGGCCGAAATAGAATCTCGCAGCGATGAAACGGAATGACCAGTGTTGCAGAAGAAAAAGTAACCACATAGATCTTCATGCTGAGAGTCCATTGATAGGCAGCGTTCTGCGCAACACCGGCAATGGCACGCTGCAACTCGATCTTGCCGTCAATGATTTCGAGGCCAGGCTTCTTCTGTGTTGGATACAGCAGTTTAATAAGATCTGAACGCCGGGCTGACCGCGTTGAATTGGCTTCACGCCACGGAACCTCATGCGTGATAATTCCTGAACTGTCAGGAATTCTTATGACGAACGGGCTGCGCTCGGTCTCAAAAACCAGGGCGACTACAGTTTTGCCATCATAAGGAACAGAAAGGCTGATTAGATTTGGCGCGAGAAGCTGATCAAAGCGCGAACGCACCTTGGCAAACCAGATAGAAAGCTCTTCAAAATCAGCGCCAACCACGCCTTTTTTCTCATCAATGCCGATGAGCCACATTATCGGCTCACCGCGGGCGGCATTAGCATGTGCAGCAATGCGGCGGGCGGCCCGGAAATGATCGCGCGGCCATTCGGCTTTGAGTTCGATCATATCGTCTTCGATGGGCTGCCCCTTTTCGAGACGCTCAATTATATCGAGAACCTTGAATTCAATTTCCTGTTTCTTCATCGCCCACTCTCAATTCTTCGCTTTAATACACTTGCTCATACATATTATCGGCAATTATACACTCTGCCGCAAAAAAAGAATTTCCGTTCATGGTTAGCAGACCACAAACGGAAACTCGCTCAAACACAATTTTCAGCGCTATCAGCGCTTAAGGCCCTTGACGAATTCAACGGCCAGCGCAACAGTCTGATCTGGCTTGACTTTATACCACGTCTGCAAAACCTTGCCATCTTCACTCACCAGAAATGAAGAGCGAATAATGCCAACCGATGTTTTGCCAAACATGGTCTTCTCACCAAGCACAAAATATTCACCAGCCGCCTTCTTTTCGGGGTCTGCAAGCAGCGCAAAGTTGAGAGAATATTGGGCGACAAACTTCTTGAGGGCATCAGGCTTATCAGGGCTGATGCCAACCGCTGCTACTCCAAGGTCCTTGAGGTCGGCAAAAGCGTCGCGAATACTGCACGCCTGCGTCGTACAACCTGGCGTCGAAGCCTTGGGGTAGAAATACACCAGCAGTTTTCTGCCGGCATAATCTTTGAGCGCAACCGGTTTGCCATCCTGGTCGACCAGATTGAAATCAGGAGCCTTGTCGCCAGCCTTCAGCTCTGATTTCTCCATCACTCCCCCAGATTATCTGAGACCTCGACTGCCTCTGAAGCCGGAATTTCTACTTCTTCATCATCCGGTAAAATCACGTCATCACCCAGAAGCGGGTCTTCATTGACATCACCAGAAACCGGCTCAACAGCTGCAGGCTCGGCGGAAGGAGCAGCTGCATCGCCGGCGGGAATGATATCAGCTGGCGCGGGTGCTGCTACTGGTTCTGCAGCAGGAGCGGCAGGAGCCACAGCAGCGCCGCCACGTGCTTCAACGATTTTCTTGAGCTCAGCATCGAGACCGCCCATCGGATGGCCGTTCCAGGCGATTTTGCCATCGACAACAATATAGGCTGCCGGAATGCCAGAAACACCGTAATCAGCGCCAGAAGTACTTTCAGCGCCAATTATCCAGTTCATGCCGGCCTTCTTGTTAAATTCGTTGATAGTATCTGCTGGTTCCTGGCTCAGCGAAACCATCATGACACCTTTGTCTTTGTATTCGTTGTACAGGGTCTTGAGGTGCGGAATGCTCGTGCGGCATGGCGGACACCAGGTCGCCCAGAATTCCACAATTACGATTTTATCCTTGTGATCTGCCAGCTTAAAGCTGTCGGTGTTGATCCAGGTTCCGGCAGAAACTTCGGGGGCCTCACCGCTTGCATTTTTGCTGCAGCCTGGAGTGACTATTCCAAAACAGAAGAAAAACAGTGCGAGAAAAAAATAACTGAGCCTTTTCATTTGGTATGATTACCTCCTGCAATTTTGTCTTATCAAGAACATATTACAAACCTGACACTCTGTAAAGCAGTACAGGTTCGGCAAAGTTGCGACTCAAAGAGTCAGCAGCTCGTGGTATAGCTCGGGGCGGCGGTCAGCCAAGATGTCGTTGCGCGGCGTAATCATCTTGTTGCGCGCCAGATCAAGATCGAAATCAAAAACCATGCTCTCAGTCGTCTCGGCAGCAGCCTGATACACCACTTCACCTTTAGGGTTGGCGACAGTCGACATACCGGTAAAGGTAAGACCATGCTCGGTGCCGGTGCGATTGGCGGTGATTACATAAAAGTGATTGATCAGGGCATGCACTGGCACTGACCGCTGCGCAAATCCCGGCAGAACCAGAGCGGAACAGTGGCATACTATATCGGCGCCCTTAAGCGCGGCTATGCGCCAGACTTCCGGGAATATCCAGTCAAAGCATACCAGCATTGCAATTTTGCCTATCGGTGTTTCGAATACAGGGACTCCAAGGTCGCCAGCCGAAAAAATGTCTTTTTCGTTGTAGAACAGATGAATCTTGCGGTATTTGCCGATCAGTCCGCCCGGCCCGACGAGAACCGCCGAATTGAACAGTTTGAAACCTTCGCGCTCGTTAAATCCTGAGGCAATATATGAATTTGTGCGTCGGCAGTGGTCATGCAGAAGAGTGATAAATCGGCTGCTGCTAACTTCTTCAGCGGCATCAAACGCGTGATTTCGCGTTGGAAAATTGTAACCGGAATTGCTCAACTCGGGAAAAACCAGCAAATCTGCGGCCGGCGCTTCCTTAAGCAGCTTTGCCAGACGATTCAGAGTCGCTTCCAGATTGCATAACTCGGGAGTAAATTGAACGAAACCCGCCTTCATCACTAACCCTCCGCAATATTATTTCTTGTTGCCGACTGACTCGATTCGATAAAAGCCTTCTTTTAACCGCAACCGGTCGCGTGTGTCAAACATTTTTCGGCGCATCAGCCACAGGCTAAGTATAACACCAAAACCTGTTCCTGACGAAATCATAAACATTATCAGTATCTGGTAGCGTACAGCCTCGTCAGCCGTGTTGCCAGCCAGAATCTGCCCGGTCATCATGCCTGGAAGACTCACCAGACCTGCCGCCGCCATCGAATTAATAATCGGAATCAGCCCGGTACGCACGCTCTCGCGCCAGATGTCTTCGATCGCCTCTGCCGAAGTCTGCCCGAGTGCCAACCGCTGCTCAATAACCTGCCAGCGGTTCCAGGCGAGATTGGTAAAAGTATTCATTGCCAGAGCGACGCCATTCATCGTGTTTCCCAGCAGCATGCCGAGAATCGGTATCGCGTAACGCGGGCTGTACCATGGATCGACCTTGATAACCAGAGTCAAGGTCAGAACCATAATCGAAAACGACGAGAGCAGCATCGAACTGGTGCCGATAAAAAAGCGACCCGGCCCCTTAACTCTAACCTTCTGGCGCGACATAACTTCCCAGCCGGCGGCTGCAAGCATGATTGTCCAGATCAAGGCTACCAGGTAAAAGTTAACCGTAGTAAACACAGCGTTAAGCACCAGACCGATCAGTGAAAGCTGAACAGCAGTTCTAAACGCCGCAATCAACAATGGCCGTTCGATTTCCATGCGGTGCCAGTAGCTCAGAAAGGCGAGCAGAAACACCAGCAAACTGGCCAGGCCGAGCTCAAATACACCAAGTGGCATTACGTTCATATCAGTTCCCGCATTTCGCCGCCAGCAAGAATTTCCATGCGACTGGCGGAAACTCGCTCAAGCTGTGCCTGGTCATGGCTTACCCAGATCGCCGGCGCCGAATTTTGTGCAAGATAATCGAGAAGAAACTTCTCAACCCTGCCAATGCTGTCACTGTCGAGGCTTGCCGTTGGCTCGTCGAGCAGCAGAGCATGCGGCCGCCTCTGAAGCAGGCGCAGAATAGCGAGGCGCTGCTTTTCACCTGTCGACAGGCGGCTTACTTCCCAGTTCATGACTTCGCTGTCGAGACCCAGCTGCTGTGACCATTGAGGTTCTGGCGCCATAGAAAAGTGCTGGCCGACCCGGTCATACCACCACAGGCTTTCTGCCGGCAGATAAGCGACGCGCTGCCGCCATTGCGGCCCGCTCAAATCTTCACATGCCGTCTGATTCAGCCACAAACTTCCGTCATGCGGTTCAAGATCTGCGATCGCACGCAATAACAAAGTCTTGCCAGCTCCAGAAGCACCACGCAGGCCAAGCACCGCGCCCGCCGCTACTTCAAAACTGTATGGGCCGCGCTGCAAAAAAGACAGGTTTTCGACTTTGAGACTGCTCATAGTTCTGGTCAATTTAACACGCGAACGCAAAATTGTTTGCGAAAAAATTCAAAATACTGCGATTTGTGCCGAATAAGTGCGAGAAACTGCATATAAATCGGAGTCCTTATGTCACATTCACATCGCCTGATGGCGCTGCTGCTGGCAGCAACCCTGCTGATCAGCGGCTGCAACGTCTTCGAAGGCTTCGACCGCAACATGAACGACAGCGACTACGCCGCTATTGCCGGCGAAGCTAATCTTGAGCTTGCTTCGGGCAACTACATCAAGGCTCACGAGCTTTACAACCGTCTGATTGATGAATACTCGGCTACCGAAGAGGTCTGGCGCGGGCGCGCCGGAGCACTGGCCGGCCTGGCCGGCTTTAACATGTTCAACGTGCTCAACATTCTGCAGAACGAGGCCATACCACCAGACACGGCACCGGTCATTTTCAGGGCAGCCATGACGATAACCGACCGCAAATTGCTCGAAGAAGCCATCACCGACATGAACCGCATCACACAGGCGGGAAACGACGACCGCCTTTTCCGCAGTCTGATGGCAGCACTTGCTGCCGCCCGCCGCCTGCTCGAAAAATACGATACCAACCTCAGCAAAAAGCTCGATACGCCTGATCAGATCGACTTCGACACTGCAGATGACAAAACCCTGAGCTGGCAGCAGCTTTACAGTCGCCTGACCGACCAGACTTCGGCGTTCTCACTCGAACGTGCTTTTGTTGAGCTCACCCTGGCACTGGACGGTCGGGGCACTGACTGGATGACGGTTTCACCGATTCAGGGGCAAAACTTCACCGGCAGGTATACCCCGGCCAATCGCGCTACAATACTGGCAGTCGGCAATTTTGCAACCATTCTGCGGCAGGCCAACGCCTGGTTCAATTCTTCTGAAGATAAATTCAAGGCCGAACTCATGAGCCTCGACGGAGCCAGCTGATGAAACACAAACACAGTCTTAAATCGCTGCTGGCGTTGACTTTCGCCTGCCTGGCAGCGCTGCCGGTCTCTGCCGCAAATCAGTTCATTTATGAAAGCGCGCGCACACACGGCATGGGCGGCACCAGTGTTGCCATCGCCAACGACCATCAGGCGCTGTTTACCAACCCCGCCGGACTGGCGCTGCAACAAAAGAGTTCATACTCGGTGATCAATGCCCAGGGAACCCAGAGCGAAGATTACAGTAGTGTGAACGCTCGAATCAAGCGGCTCAGCGACGATGACACCGCTGCTTCGCGCTCTTCCAATTACAGCAATCTCATGGAAATCATGGGCAAAACCGGGTACCAGGACTGGACAGCCATGGGCTATTATCTTGGCAGCACCGGATTCGGCATGGCAGCCTATTACCACGATTCAGAAATGTTCGCGGTCGAAAACCCGGCCAACCCGGTAGTCAAATCAGAAGTCTACCAGGACACTGTGCTCTCTGGTTCGATTGCACGCGGCTTTAACGAGACACAGATGCTCTTTAAAGACCGCACTATCGGCTGGTGGGGCGCTACCATGAAAGTGGCAACCCGCAAAATCACCGAGCAGAGCTACTACGCCCGCGATTTCGCCGCGCTGACTCCTGGTGCGCTAAAGGATACCGACCGTTCTGGCGCCACGCTCGACTTCGACCTCGGCGCGCTCTGGCAGCTCAACAACCCGTGGCAGACCTCGCTCGGCCTGTTTGTCGGCAATGTTTTCAGCACTGATTACAGCGAAGAAGCCGGCACGCTCGAACGCCAGTTCGCCATCGGCACAGCAATCAAACCGCTGACCGGCCCGCCCGAACGCAACGAAAAACTCGTTCTCGCCGCCGACTACTGGGAAAACGGCGACGACAAAACCGCTCTCACCAAGCTGCGCCTCGGCATGCAGGTAGAACTTGCCCGCGGTCTCCACCTTCTTTGCGGCATGCGCGGCGGCTACCCGACCGCCGGCTTCGCCCTTAGCTGGTATGACCTGCGCCTGCAGGCCGCCACCTACGGCGAAGAACTTGGCCAGCGCCCCGGCGAAAAAGAAGACCGCCGCTACACCGCGAGCCTCAACCTTGAGTTTTAACTTCGCGGCCGGCGAGCCAGTAGCCGCCGCCAAGAATCAGAGCGCCCCCTAGCAGGTTGCCGAACCCTACCACGGCAAGGTTGTAAAAGTAGCCGGCAAGAGTGACGTTGACGCCGGGAGCGGCCAGCAAACCGATGGTAAGTACGGTCATGTTCGCAATGCTGTGTTCAAATCCGCTGGTTATGAAGGCGAACAGGCACCACCAGATCATGATAAGCTTGGCGGTCTCTTCTTTCAGCTTGATGCCGCACAGCACCGCAAGACAAACGAGAATGTTACACAAAAAGCCCTGAAAAAACAGATTCTGCAACGGAGCAGTCATCTTGGCCGATGACACCGTTCCGGCAAATACACCAGTGGCACCGTCAGCCTGGCCAGACCAGAAAAACAGCAGTGAGACAAGAATACTGCCGGCCCAGTTGCCAAACCACGACCAAAGCCAGATTCGCGAGGTGTCGCGCCAGCTGACCCGACCGTCAAGGCTTGCCGCAGCCATGACCATGTTGTTACCGGTAAAAAGTTCAGACCCCGCCATGATTACGAGGCTCAGGGCAATGCCAAAACTTACGCCCATCAGTGTCTTTCTGATCGGGTCATCGCCCAGCTGACCGCCGATCGTCAGAATCAGAATAATGCCCAGACCGACATAAAAGCCGGCCAGCATGGCCAGCACAAAATAGCGCAGACGCCCACTGTTAAGCAGGGCAAGTTTGGCTTCTGCCAGGCTCGAAAGTTTGCTCAATGTTTCCTGATGCATGCTTTGACCTCACTGATTATAGTCATGTCGGAGCTTTGCGCAGAGCCGACACAAAATTCGCATCGTTGAGAGTGTTATAACCCGGCCACTGCATGGTTTTGGCAATGCGGGCCTCGGGGTTGAACTTGATGCCGGCGAGAACTTCTTCCTTGAACTGCGCCAGGCCGGTGCGATCGACAATGTAGCCGATGTGCTCCTTCGGAATGCACTTGAGGCGATGCGTTTCCGCATAAGGAAGCGTATTGACAATCAGCTGGCAGACTACATCTTCGCTTACCCGATCGAGAAACGGCATGGCCAGGCGCGGGTTGCGTTTGCCGGTGCGACCCATGATCAGCACCCGGTATAATCGGCCGGGGCGGCGGGTCCAGGCGGCCGTCGGGCAGGCCAGCACACATTCACCACAGCCGATGCAGCGCCGCTCGTCGCGATAAACCTTGCCGTTCTGCATGCGCAGCGCCCCGGTCACTTTGCGCTCACAGGCTTTCACGCAGGCTTCGCAGCCAATACAATCGTCGTAGCTGTATTCAGGCTCGCAGATGCCAATTATGCCGAAATCCTGCATGTGCGCCTTGATACAGTCGTTCGGGCAACCGGTTATCGCCACTTTAACGTGCAGGTCGTTCGGATACAGCAGACCCTCAAGGCGCTGCGCCAGAGCTGTTGTATCAGTATTGGCAAACGGGCAGACCCGGTTGCCGACGCAGGCCGATATATTGCGCATGCCGGCAGCCGGATAACCGGCTGACAGGTTCTCGATCTTGACGCCATTTTTAACCTGAAACTCTTTGAGCAGCAGTTGCAGATCTTTATTAACCTCTTCCATTCGCTCAAACGGAATATTGGGAATCTCAAAACCCTGGCGCGTCGTGATATGCAAGGTGCCATCGCCATACTTGTCTGCCAGTAAAGCTATGGCAGATAAAAGCCGCGCATTGAGATGCCCGCCCGGAACCCGCACGCGCAGCGCGGTATAATTGCGGCGTTTAGTGATACGAAAAGCGTTTTTGGTTACCTTCTTACGATTAAGGTCGAGTGACATTAGCTTTACCTCTCAATCAATGAGGTTGGCGGCATGGCTGTAATTGAGCACCGGGCCGTCGACGCAGACATAAGTATAATCAATTTTACAGTGACCACATTTGCCGAGACCGCACGACATCAGGCGTTCAAACGACACCCAGATGCGCTCAGCCGGAACCTGCAGCAGTCTGAACTCGGCAGTGGCAAACTTCATCATTACCGGCGGGCCGACCACGACTACCTGCAGATCTTCAGATGAAGAAAAATGCAATTTTCTGATATGCTCTGTCACCAGACCGGTAGCGCCGCTCCAGCCTTCTTCAGGCTTATCAACAGTTAGAGTGAGGCTGCACTTCTTCGCCCAGGCGGCAAGGTCGTCGGCAAAGATAATGCTGGTGCTGTTCTTGAAACCGACTATCAGTTCGAGTTGTTTTACCGGCAGACGGCCGCTGACCACCTGATCGATCAAGGGGCGCACCGGCGCGACACCAGAGCCGCCGGCAACTATTACCAGACGACTGTCTTTTAAGCGGTCAACCGGAAACCCGGTGCCGTATGGCCCACGGATGAAAAGATTGTCACCCACCCGCAAATGCTGAATGGCAGAGGTCAGGCGGCCAACCGCACGGATGGTGAATTGAATCCAGTCCGGGCCATAATTGCTGATCGAAATTGGCGCTTCACCAATGCGCGGTAAAGAAACCTGAAAAAATTGCCCGGGTGTGATGGCGCAGGCGGCCTGTACGGTCATCGTGAATTCGCAGTCGGTTTCCGGTCTGATTTCGACGATGCGTGCTGCAAATGGAAGATAAGGATTGTCAGCAATCTGGGTATTCATTCTTTATCACCAGCTTTCAGCATGGCACTGAGCTTGTTGATACAGTTGGAAAAAGAAATATACTCGGGGCAGACGTCGTCACAGCGCCCGCAACCAACGCACATATCAACGCCGAAGCGTTTTTTATAGTCATAAATCTTGTGAAAAGTCTTGAAACGCATGCGCTCACCCTTTCCCTTGCGAAAGGTATGGCCCCCGGCCATGTCGCAAAAACCATCGAGATGGCAGCCATCCCAGACCCGGCGCCGCTCGCCGCAGTTGCGGCTGTCGCCGTAAAATAAATCGCTGGTGGTAAAACAGCTGCAGGTCACACATGAAGTATTGCATCGCCCGCAGGCAATACAGCGGCTGTCGTATTCGTCCCAGAATTTGTCGGTATAGGCTTCTGGCGGCATCTGCTCGATGGTCGGCAACTCGACTTTCACCCTGTTTTCGCTGACAAATTCAGGCCTGAAATCTGACTCCTCGCCGAAATTGGAAAATATGTCAGCAAACGGGCCGCCGGCAACTTCGACTTCTACCGCATCATCTGCGAAACGCAAAGCAACTTCGTAGTTGTCGCTGCGATTGGCCTGCATTGAAACACAGAAACAGTTTTCAAATGATTCGCGGCACTCGATCATAAAAAAGTGCAGACGCTGACGACGGCGCTGGTAATAAGGATCAACAACACCGCCGTTGGTCAAAAACATGCGATCGAGACGGTCGATTCCGTTGATATCACAAGGGCGCAGCAACACGACTATCTCGGCATTGTCGGGCAACGTTGCTTCGGTAAACTGCTGCCCGTTAAAGTAAAACAGCGTTTCATCAGGCGGAAACACCAGCTCCTTGGGCGAAAACCAGCTCTTTTCGGTAAGTTCGAGCTCGTCAATTGAGGCCAACGGGGCGTATCTGATCAGGTCATCATCAGAAAAGCGCCCACGCCCGGCAAATCGTTTCGGGCCAAAAACGCTGCAGCGCTTCTGCAAATCGGCAAAGGCAGCGGCAAACTGTTGAGAATTCAATTTATATGATTTTGTCACAGAATTACTCCGTAGCTCTATTTCTGCCAGTGCCATTCTTTTAACGCTTCGCTCAGCATACTGAAATGAGACACTTCTTCATGAATAATGCGATCAACCGCGCCAGCAGACATGCGGCTCTGCATGATCTCCTTGACAGTTGTATAAAAAAATACCGAGTTCTTTTCGATCAGCATCGCCTTTTCAAGAATAACATCATAAGTATCGCCGGCAACAACCTGGCATTCCCGGGTAATGATGCGGTCAGAAGTCATTACCTGCAGAAAATCGTCAGCGTCCTGATCTGGCGATTCAGCAGCTGCAAGTTTACTGTCAACCGCTTCGGCAAGCAGAGTGCTGAATTGTCGCGCGTGCCCACGTTCCATGTCAGCAAGCTTTTCCAGCAAGGTTCGCACCCGGCCGTCAGCAGCTTCAGCCGCCGCTAGATAGAATTTTACCGCGCGTTCTTCGAGCATTATGGCGGCCTTAAAAACATCACCAGCATTCAATTGAATCTGCATTACTTCTTCTTTCCTCCCTTTTTTGTTTGTTGGCCCGAGGCCTTCTGCCACTCACTTTCCTTTACCAGGGCAGCCAGTGTGATCGATTCAAGAAACCTGACAAAGTCAGAATGTAGCTTTGTCCAGCTTTTATGGTAAGAACATGGTTGTGGTCCGCAGCACAACTGACCGACAAAACAACTGCGACGCTGGCTGAGGTGCTCAACCGGCTCAACAATCTGCAGCAAGGTGACTTTATCAGCAGCCATCGCCAGCTTTACTCCACCGCCAGCGCCACGCTGCGACTCCAGCAGGCCAGCCTGGCAACATTGTTGCAACAACTTGCTCAGGTAATTCTGTGGCGCGCCAGTCGCAGCAGCAATAGCAGCCGCGCCGACAAATTGATCGGCCGGCTGCGAGGCGAGCCAGGTAAGAGCTCTTATGACGTGTACACTGGTTTGACTCAGCATTAATTATCTCCGCCCATTGCCTGTCAGCAAATAAGATATAAACATGTGATTATATTATTTTATTGCAATATTTTTGTCAAGCCGTACGACTGCTCAGGAATCGCGCTGAAATTGTCGGCCCCGATAAAATAGCCTGGTGGTCATGACCGGAGATCCTTTCACAACAGAATTGTGTCATCATTTTTCCCGCGTGAGCTTTGGCGCGCCTCAGGTCATTTCAGGTTTGGGGAAAGGGATGGGACATGTGGCGTGGCAAGACTTTCGAGGGTCTTCCAGAGTGATTTACCCGCCGCCTCACGAAGGAATCGGCGATCGGGATGGTCGGGGGGAAGGTGGGAAAGGATTTGCCCATCGATGTCTCCGCCTTCCCTGAACACACTTGCGCCAAGATCCCGGGCATGTTCCCCACAACTGTTTCTGGCATCGAGATCAGCTCCGTTTTTCAGCAGCAATGCGACAACCGCAATGGCCCCAGACCGGATGGCGCCAAACAAAGGAGTTTCTCCAAAGTGATCCCGCTGGTGGAGGTCTGCTCCTTTTAGCAGGAGAAAACGAACAGCCTCCAATCGATTTTCTGTGGCGGCGTGATGAAGTGGGCATCGACCCGAGGAGTCGATATCCGGCCAGGCGAGCAAAAAGGAAGCTGACGCTGCCCCGGCATTAATAAGGCGAACGAGGGCTTCCGCCCGACCAAGATGGTCGGCCAGGGAGCATGGCGATTCTCCATCCAGGGACCGCATGCCGAGATCGGGACTGCGCTCCAGCAAAACGGAAAGTGCCTCAAGGTTGCCTGCTCTCACCGCGTGAAAGAGAGGTGTTCGACCCAGAAGATCCAGAGCATCCGGATCGGCCCCGCGGTCCAGAAGAAAACGGTTGGTATCACCACCTCTTCGTTCCGCTGCATGATGAAGCGGGTAAAGACCCGCCCGGTCGGCTTGTTGCAAGGGCTTCGTGGAGCGGGAAAGTAGTGACAAAAGATTCCGCCAGAGGGGATCCTGTTCATCCCCGGTGATCAGGAGCTCGTGCAGAGGGTTTCGCCCAAGATTATCTACTGCGGACGACGAGGAACTTTGTCCCAGAAAGAAACCTGCACAACGATATCTTCTTTCACAGATGGCGACATGCAGAGGGGTGTTTCCTTCGAGGTCCACCCGGGTAAGATCCGCATGGTTCTTGGCCAGGAGGAAAGCGATCTCCTCCTGACCGTTTCGAACCGCCAGAGAGATGAGAGGTTCGCCGGCGCAGGTAGTCTGGTCAGGGGAAGCTCCCAAAGTCAGCAGAAGTTGAGCCGCTTCACACTTTCCTGCCAAAATCGCGCACTCCAGCGGAGTTCGCCTCTGGGGGTCGCGCTGATCGATGGGCCAACCCCGGGCATGCAACCACTGGATTCTCGCCAGACGGTTGCGGGCGGCTGCATCGTGCAGGGGAACAAGGTCATGTTCGGCCTCCGAAGCAGGGGGCGGGAATGTCCAGAACTTCGCGCCATTTGCCAACAGTGCTTCCACGGCAGAAAGATTGCCGTTCTGGTCGGCGATGATCATGGGAGTCAGGCCTTTTTCGTTCTCCAGGTCAGGGGAAATGCCAAGAGAAATGAGTCGGTTGATTAGATCCGCGCTGCCGTGGCGGACTGCGACATGAAGAGCGTTGTTGCCGGCAAGGTCACGGAATGAAATGGAGGCTCCGGCGATCAGAAGAGCTTCGGCCACAGGGGCGTTTCCATGCCAGAGGGCGCGAAACAGGGGGGAGTGTCCCCAAAAACCGTTTTTATCAGCCTGGAGCGGGGAATGAGAGAACCAGGGGGCGCGGAATTCCGCCATGACTGCACCAGATCTCACCTGGGTCGAACTGCTGGCGAAGGTTTCTTGAACGTCAGTTCGCGCCCCGTGTTCGAGAAGAATACGCACCGCCTCGATGTTCCCTTTTTCCACCGCCCAGAACAATGGGGTTGCCGAAAAAAGATCCTGGGCTTCAAGATCCGCACCATGCTCGATGAGCTGTCCGATAACCTCGGTTGATGAGCCAATGGCGGCCCAATGGAGAGGTGTAGAATTATACAGAACGGTTGACGGCGTGGCAGAGCTTCCAGCTTCGAGCAGAAACAGCGAATTGGCGATATTTCCATCCTGCAGGGCGGCAAGAAGAGGCGTTTCCCCATTGGAGTTGCGAACTTCGATGGAGCCACCACGGTGTAACAAAAGCCGAAGAGTGTCTGACGCTCCAGTGCGCGCTACTGCGTGCATCAGAGTGTCTCCGATCGTATCCGTTGCTACCAGAGGAAACCCCAGAGATAGCCCTGCCTCCAGCAGGTCGTGACGAGCTTCCCTCCCCCAGCGAAAGACGGTTCGAAAAGCCTGGGGGCTTTGCAGGTCGAACAACGGAGCAAGGTCAGTCAATGGCCGGTATATCTGGACTAACTTGCTCAGCAAATCGTCATTGAAAAGGAGGCGTTCGCGTAATCTCTGGAGAGCATCGTTTGTCAATGCAGAAAAATCCGCCCGGGCTCCCAGATCCAGAAGGCGAAGAAACAGGTCAGGCTTTGACGCAGCCAGAAGCAGGGGCGTCAGCCCATCACGATCGCGGTGACCTGTGTCGGCCCCTGCGGCAACGAGAAGTTCCATGGTCGCGGCCTGTCCATGGCGGATAGCCTCCCCTAGAAGACTCCGGCCGTCGAGATTGGTAGCATTCACGTTCGCTCCACGGTCCAACAGAAGACGGGTGACGCTTGCGAGGCCACCTTCTGCGGCCTCGAACAAAAGGGACCGGCCCGCCTGATCACGGGTTTCCACGGAAATACCGCTTTGCAGGCCCTGGTGTATCAGCTGCAGATCTCCACCGCGCACCCAGTAATGCATCACGCTTCTGCCATCAGGGGCGCGCTCTGCAAGGTCTGGGCGACATTGCCAGATGACCTCGCGAACTTCCTGAGGTCCATTGACGAGCCCGAAAACCAGAGGGGACCATCCTTCTGCGTTGATGGCGCGAATATCACCCCCGAGGGCGAGGACCCTTTTCAGGAGGTCAACACGCTGATGGCGGACAGCGAAGAAGGCCAGCGTGTTTCCCTCTTTGTCGGGGAGATTGGGATTGGCACCACGACGACCGAGGAACATGAAGGCAGTGGTGGATTTATGCCCACCTTCGGCTGCTACCGCAAGGGGAGTTTTCCCCTTGCCATCGCGATGATTCAAGTTCGCTCCCGCGTTTGTCAGAACCTCAAGCACCGAAATGGAAGGCTTTTCGAGCGCGGAAAACAAGGGGGTTCGGCCGGCGTTGTCTTCGGCATCGACGGGGGCCCCTCGAGCCAGGAGATTTCTAAGAAGAGTCCGTCGACCACCCTTGGCTGCCAGGTGTAGAGCGGTCACACCATCAGAGTTCGCGACCCGAATCGGAACATCCATGGCCAACAGCTCATTCACGATATCCCATTTCTGATGGCTCATGGCTAACATGAGCAGAGTGTTTCCCCTGGCATCCGCCCCGTCCGCAGGAGCTCCGGCCCGAAGGAGACGGCGAACCGACACCCAGCGCTTATCTACCATAGCCTTGACGAGATCGGCACGTTGTTGGATAATGGCCGTTCCCGAGGCGGTCTCCCCCGAAAGCTGCGGCCCCGCTCGCTCGAGGAGGGCGAGAAACCCGGGGTCGCCACCCTGCTCCGCGAGCATGAGAGGTGTCACCCCTTTATCATCCGCGAGGTCGGCGCGGGCTCCGAACTCTAGCAATAGGGCAACCAGCTCGGATGATCTGCTGTCCACCGCATGATGCAGGGCGGTCCGGCCATTGGCCATTTTCCTGTTTGGATCCAGGCCATGACGAAGGAGAAGAGTGGCCACCTCTGCCTGATGCGATCGAACCGCTACCTGCAAGGCTTGCCACCCATTCCCGTCGGTTTCCTCGATCCGCTCCCTGGGAAGAACCTTAAGCAGTTCCCGCACGAGAAGAGCCCTTCCTTCGCGCGCTGCCTGATGCAAAGGGGTTCCCGACTGACGATCCTGTTTCCAGTTCTTGACGATCGTCTGAACATCGGGCGGGTTCGCGCCCCGCTGAACAAGGAGAAAGGCTAACTCCTGCTGGCGACTTTTGTCGGCCAGAACGACGGGGGTTGTTCCATCATTGGCGGGAAGGTTGGGGTCGAGCCCCTGATCGAGCAGATACTCTACCAGCTCGGCGTGGTTCTCGGTCGACCATATTCGCTCAGCCACCGCCCAGTGAAGCGGTGAAAACCCCTGGCTGTCGGTGGCATTGAGATTTGCTCCCAATTCCCGGGCCAGAATGATGCCCTCCAGATTGGCATTGCGGGCTGCATAATGGATCGGGAGGCGACCCCGCTCGTCACGGGCATGAAGGTTAGCCCCGGCCTCCAGGAGGCAGAAGGCGAAATAGATGTGGTGAGGATGACTCATTGCCTCCATCAGCGGTGAAAGACCTCCCTCAGCCAGAAGATTGGGATCCGCCCCATGTTTCAGATAGAGCTTGGGATCGAAAGGGGAGGCGCAGAATTTGGGAATCAGATGCAAGGGGGTCCACGCCCTGGCAACACGGTGGTTTGCGTCCGCCCCGGCTTCCAGCAACAGGGGAATGAGCCAGAGGATTTCGCAATCATGCTGTTGCAGGGCTATCGTCAGAGAGGTTTCACCGGCGGAGTTTTCGGCATCGACGTTGGCCCCGCGGGCGAGAAGATACTCCATCGCCCCCGGCGATTTGCTCAGGGTTGCCCGCATCAACAGAGGTGTTCCCGAGGAATCCTTCTCGTCCGGGTCCCGTTTCGGATCGATGAGAGAGTTAGCCGCTCCATACCGGGTTAACAGTTCGATAATCGGTAAGGAATTTCGCTTGTGAGTGAGAATGTCGAGCAGGGTGCTTCCATCCTTGTTTCTGGCGTTGACGTCAGCCCCATTTTCGAGAAGCGCTTTGACAAGAGTTAGATTTCCTTTGAGCGCCGCTTTGTGGAGAGGGGGGATCATTTCAGGAACCTGCGTAACCGGGTCACCCCGAAAATTCCGTTCAAAATGATCGTGCAACGTGGGGGGATGTTCCTGCCCCGCCAGGGAAAGTTCCCAAACGACGAAAAGTGCCAGAAAAGCCCAGTTCAACCACAAACTACCACATAAGACCGGCCTGCGCCGTTTGCCCGTCAGCCTGGAAACAGTTGGGTCTGGCATAAAAATTCACCTCGATCAGGGAGTTTTAATGGGCGCGGAATCAGTGGCGACAGCGGGTGCGCGTGAGCGAAGCCACTCTTGAAGATCTTGAGAGCCGTATTTGAGGCCGAGGTCGAGAGCGGATCGGCCACGGTTGTCTTTTCGAGAGAGATCTGCTCCTAGTGCCACCAACCGGCGTACTATGGGGAGAAGCTTCTGGGTGACTGCCTCAATGAGCGGGGTAATTCCATTGGCGTCCTGATGATTGACGTCAGCGCCGTGCCGGGCGAGCAACCAGATGACCGGTTCGTTCCACCAGCTGTCTTTTATAGCCAGGAAAAGGGCGGTTCGTTCCTGTTTATCCGGCTGGTTTACCGCAGCCCCTGAAGTCAGCAGCAGCTCGATAACACCAGGTGCTCCTGCAGAAACGGCGTGGAACAGTGGAGTACGTCCCTGAGCATCGCTGGCACCCACATTCCCACCCGCGTTTAACACGGCCTTTACCAGATACCGGCAACCGGTAGAAGCGGCCAGATGCAAAGGGGTTTCCTGGGCCACATTGACGATGGCGGCAGATGCGCCTGCCTGGAGAAGGGAGAATGCCTGTTCCAGAGCTTTTGCCTGCAAAGCCAGCAACAACGGGGTGTTCCCTTCTGCGTCTCGAACATCCAGGTTGAACCTCACAGTGCCGCTCAGCACCTCATCCACGAGATGCCAGCTTCCATTTTTGACTATCTCTAAAAAAGCCTGGGAAGCCTCCTCAGGCGGCGCACCAGGTTTCAACCCCGCACGAAGCGTGGGAGGGTGTTCGAGCAGGCCAACCATGGCCGCATCATCTTGAATGTCGGCAAGCGCCAGGGGCGAGGTCCCCCCTTTATCGGGGATGTTGGGAGAAGCTCCATAACGGAGAAGAAGGCTCACCAGAGCCTGGTTTCGCAGGCGAATGGCGAGATGCAGAGCGGTGGTTCCCTGCGAATCTGCCTGCTGGGGGTCCGCGCCATTTCTAAGAAGGCCTGCCACAAGCAAGGGCTGTTGCTGGCGAACTACGAAATGCAGCAGGGGGGTGCCACTGGCAACATGCATGACCTTTTCGAGGGCATGGTTTTCCAGTGCGGCCCTGGCGACCTCGGGGCGGATCAGGTGGTTCGATTTCCACATGACTGGGAATGGGCCGGGCATGAACATCTTGGGGACAGTCTTGTCCCATGCGTTCGTCCGGAGCGTGAAATACCCTGCGAGCTCGGGTCCCCGGTCGGAAATGACGGACAACACGAGATCCAGAGGGGTGTTCGACTCCTTGTCGCGCAGGTTAGGATCCACTCCCATGTCGAGCAGCAGATCGATGCAGTCAAAGCGCTGCGTGGTCCACCAGTTGTGGTCGGTAACCACCCAATGGAAGGGGTTACGTCCAAGATCGTCGAGGTTTCCCGGGTCCGCGCCGAACTCCCGCAGTAAAACCAGTCCCTCCGTATTGCCGGACCAGGCGGCATAATGAAAGGGTTCCTTGCCTTTGATATTGCGCTCCTGCGTTCGCGCTCCCCCTTCCAGCAGATGAAAAGCTGCGCGCCATTGGTTCGAATAAAGAGCAGCCATGAGCGGAGAGATGCTTCCGGAAGCCAGAAGATTGGGGTTGGCTCCCTTTTCAAGAAGTTGCTGGGTGATCTCCCCTAAGGTGTCTTTTTGAGCTGCGAAATGGAGGGGAGTTCTCTCATCCTGACCGGGGAGATCCACCGCGGCCCCATGGTCGAGTAAGAGCGGAATGATCGTTGGGGCGGTGTTAATTGCAAGGATTAGCGGGGTTGTCCCATCCTGAGTCGCCAGGTCGGGGTTAGCCCCATGACTTAGAAGGAAAGCCACAGCCCCGTCTTTTTTGGCACGGATAGCCCTGATTAACAGGGAGTCACCCTGTTCATCGCATGAATCTGGAGGAACGCCGGGATCGATGTAGGTCGCCGTCGCCCCGGCGACCGTCAGAAGTTCGATCACAGGTAGCCGACCGGCACTCTTCGCGGCCCGGTCAAGGGCGCTGAGGCCCTCGTTATCGCGATGATGAGGGTTCGCTTCACTTTCCAGCAACAGCCGGATGAGGAGGGGATTATCCCAGTATTCGGAGGCCCGCATGAGAGGAGTTTCACCCCCGGCATTGGCGATGTTGGGGTCAGCGCCGTTCTGGAGGAGGATCTCGAGACAAGTTCCCTGGCTGTGGTGGGTTGCCCATAACAGCGGGGTATTACCGGAGTTATCTGGACGATTCACCTCTCCTCCAGCCTTCAGGAGGATTTTCAATTGCTCGGGCTGGCTCCCCATAACGGCATGGTGAACAGGAGTTCTACCCTTATTGTCGGATCGATCAGGGTCCGCTCCCAACTTCAGGAGGGGCTCGAGGACTCCAGGATAGTGTGTACGAGCCAGTTTAGACAATGCAGTTTCGCCCTCGGGGTTGGGCTGATCCACTGGCACTCCTTGACTGATCAGAAACAGGATAAGCGAGGGATCATTGAAATGAGCGGCACGGGCTAAGGGGGTGAATCCATTCGCATCGCGCTCATTTAAATCTGCACCCTCGCGCACCAGATTGGCGGCCCGGGAAGCTCGAACTGACCACAGGTTTGGATCTGCAAAAAGGGAATGGAGGGAGGGGCGAAGCGGGGCATCCTCTCCCCGTATTTGAGGACAGGCGACAATCAAAAGAATTATTCCAACAGCGAGTCCTCGGATCCACCATCGAAACCAATATCCTGGAAAGCAGACAAGAGGTTTTGTCCGAGTAGAAATGATCGAGGCTCTCAAAGATTCCCCCCCCCCTTAACATTCACCCAGGATTTTTCTTCATCCATAATACCTCGTGAAATCCATTGCATCCACCTTTTTTACTAATACCGTTTCCGTCCTTGAATGAAACCAGGTTGCCCCGCCTCACTGGTGTCAAAGGGTTGAACAGGCACGTTGGGCCCTTCCCCGGGCAGCGGGGGTTTTAAGAAAGAAGAGAGAGTCGCAAATTTCCTTGCAGATTTTCGACGGCTGTTATAACCTTGCCTGCGATGGAACAACCATTACTCGACGTCGACGAACGTCTCGATACCATACCGGGTACAGATCTGAAGCTGATTCAGAAGATCGATGGCACTGCTTTTGCCATTGACACGCTTCTGCTCGCCAATTTTGTTAAATTCAGCGCTGACATGAACACTGCCGCCGATCTCGGCGCCGGCAGCGGCATTCTGGCTTTTCTCATCAAATATCGCCACAGCGGCCTGCAGATTACCGGCTACGAACTGCAGGAAGATCTTTTCGAGCTGTCGCAGCGCAACTGCGCACTCAACAAACATTTCAGCGACATCAGTTTTGAACAGCTCGATGTTCGTGACCTTCCAGCCCATGTTCTGCCGGAAAGCTGCGATCTGGTCGTTTCAAATCCGCCATATTTTCAGGCAGGAAGCGGCCGCCTGCCAACTCGACCGGGACGCGCCAGTGCCCGACACGAGCTTAACGGCACTCTCAAGGATTTTGTCGAAGCTGCCAGCTACCTGCTGCCGTATGGCGGGCGTTTTTGCTTTATCATTCCCAGCTCGCGTTTTTACGAGGTTCTCGAGTATCTCAAACCCTGCAATTTTGGCCTGAAACGCCTGCAGTTCGTATTGCCCAAAGAAGGCGAGCAGTCGCATCTGGCAATGCTCGAAGTCGAAAGATTCTTTAACGGCAAACATCTGCCCATGCCCAACATAACCATTCACATGGCCAATGGCAGTTTCAGCCCTGAAATGAGCCAGCTATTCAGCGTCGGTTTAAAAAAGTTTAAAGTCTGACCAGTTTATTACCAACCAATCCAGCGTTGTTACTCTAGCGCAGTTATCAGTCTACATTCCTGCCCTGGTGATTCATCAGCGCAAGAGTTTCGGCAGCAAATTTATCGCGAAGCTGGATGAATTTCTCGTCGTTCTCATCGATTACGCCATAACGCCTGATCCGCGGCCTTAAATCGCGCTCCCAGACATGTTGCAGGTAGTCGTCCCAGAGTTGCTGAACTTCTGGGTTGTCTTTAAACAAACAATACTTTTCAGCAACTTCGTTTATCTGAACAGCGGTGATCTTGTCGACCAGACTCATCCGGCAGAAATTTATAAACAGACGCTGAGCGCTTGCCCGCAAGGGTTCTGAATCCAGCTCATACTTGCTTATTATCAATAGACTGCTGACTGCCGCAAACTGACGGTCGAAATCAAACCCATGTGAGTCAAGAGCTATGCCGTAGCATTCACGATACAAAGCCATGAATCCCTGATTCGCGTATATTTCGCGATAACGCGCAACATCCCTTTGCAGGTCCTCATTAAGTTGCACGCCAATCGCGGCAAACAGCTTCTCAATGCCAAGTTTGCCAGCAACGTCAGAACCAGCGCGACCATGATACGAATAGAAAGTCAGCGCCAGAATGAGCGTGATAACGATAAGAGATCCCACTAACCGCATAGGTACAACTTTATTCCTCTACAATTCCTCTATCTGCTAAGCATAATTACAAAACGATCTTTTGTCCAGTCACGGGCAATACCAGCAGCAATTCTCGGTCAAAATCAACCGTCAGCGCGAGCCTGCTCATTGCCCTGCGAAGCTTTAGCGAAGCAGGGTCAGGCGAAGTCGCAGAATCCTCTTTTTAGCGCTTTTCTGGATCCTGAGACTGCGCTGCGCTTCGCGCATGACGAATAAAAAAGCGATGCCTCAATATCATGATCTCTGTTGATGATGGTTTTACAACTCACCGAAAATTACTGCAATGCCAGATCAGCAAAAAAATGCGAATCGGTAGTGATTTGTAACCAACATTATGGAGGCAGTCTAGGATTTCAATTCCCTGCCATGAATTGTTAAATTAGGGGGAACTTGCAATATTCTGCAAACTAGAGATTGCTTCGCGAGGAACGAAGTGTCGAAGCGAGTTGCTCTTAGAAATGGAAAAAAATCGAAAGGATTACCGCCATGTTATACAAGGCCCAAACAATGACCGGTTACGCACTGAGAGGAATCGATGGTGAATTCGGAACTGTAAAGGAATTCTACTTCGATGATCAGCACTGGACAGTTCGCTATCTGATTGCCGAAACAGGAACCTGGCTCGCCGACAGGCAGGTGCTGATCTCTCCTTATGCCTTGACCGGCGTGAAAAGTGAAGACCGCCACATCAACGTTAATTTGACCAGAGCGCAGATTGAAGGCAGTCCGGCTATAAGCAATGACAAGCCCGTCTCACAACAATTTGAGGATTATTATTACGAGTATTTTGGCTGGCCAAAATACTATGGCGGTTCTTTAATGTGGGGCGCTTACCCCTACATTCCGCTTGACCTGAAAAAATCGCGAGAACCGAACCATCCCAAAAAAGTCTGGAATCCCAGATTGCGAAGCACGAAGGAAGTGAGCAAATATTATATTCAGGCCACTGATGGCGAAATTGGCCATGTCGAAGATTTTATCATCGATGACAAGGCCTGGGCGATTCGTTATCTGGTCATCGGTACGCGAAACTGGTTGCCGGGAAAAAAGGTTATTGTTTCGCCGCAATGGATCGAACGTGTCAGTTGGGAAGAAGGAAAGGTCTTCGTTGGGCTTTCACTCGAAAGCATCAGGAAGTCACCAGAATACTCGGAGGAACTTCTCCTGAACCGTGATTATGAAGCCCAGCTTCATGAGCATTACAATCGCCCGGGCTACTGGGGCGATGTGCCAACTGCCAGAGAGCATTCGGGCTGAAGCAACTTTGATGTACAGACCAGTTCCGCGAAATCGCTGGCAACAGATGTTAGAAACCAGCATTGAAATGAAAGGATATCTTACATGTTAAATTTGATTGCAACTATTTTGATAGTAGGCTGGCTGTTGGGAATGGTTTCATCCTATACGATCAACGGATTTATTCACATCCTGCTCGTTGTGGCCATTATCATAATTCTGACGCGTGTCATCGGTGGCCGCAAGCCAATTTGACCACCGGTTGCCTCATCCTGTAATGAAAAGCCGCCGGGTTTCCCCGGCGGCCTGTTTCATGCAGTCTTTTTACGTTAATCTGCGACCGGAAGATCGTAGAGAATGTCGTCCCATGGGTGACGATACAGCGACGCCTTCTGGCGGTTCTGATCCATGTAGTGGCCAATCATGCCGATGGTGCGGCCAAGCAGGAACAGGCCGTTGAGCCCGCCGCTGTCAACGACCGACTGAATTCGGGCTTCATCCCAGCCCAGACCCTGCATCATATCGACAGACAGAACGCCAATTGTGCCATCGACGTTCAGAATCAGCGTGTCTTTCTTGGCTGTGGTCAGCTGTTCAACTTCGAGCGCGTAATCGAGCAGCCTGGTCTTCGGGAAATGCTTGCGCGCGTATTCCTTGAGCAATTCAACGCGCATATCCGGGTTCTTAAGGCTTTTAATGCGGTGCCCGATGCCCTGAATCTTGATGTTTTTCTTCTTCATGACCGAAATGAACTGCTGCGGGGTCTGACCCTGATCAACAGCATCTTTGAACATCAGCGCCGCACCGGCAACCGCACCACCAAAGCGCGGGCCGATAGTAAGCAGACCGGCTGCGACAGAACTCATGAGATCTCGACCAGCGCGGGCAGTAACTATGGTGTTGTGCGCGCCAGAAACGGCCGGGCCGTGGTCGGCACAAAGCTTGAGCACAATTTCCATGAACTCGGCAGCCCAGAGCGGCAGGCGCTCTTTGAACCAGAGCAGACCGATAGTCTCGCCAAGCGTGTAATTTTCACCAATGATTTTGCTGATTTTATGGCCGGCATAGAGCAGCTCGTCTTTTGAATCGTCGGAAATAGTGCAGGTAAAGTTGGTCGGTTTGCGCACGAGATTGCGCGCAACCGCTTCCGCGTAATCCATCGGAATTACCGGCGGCTTAACATCGGCGGCTGGTTTGATGACGCCTTTTTTAACCAGCTTGTCATAGGTGGTCTTGATCGCCTTGTCATAATCGTCAAACGATTCAGGCACAATAACACCGACTTCGCGCAGCGCCGCATTCTTGGCTTCGGCTGTCTCCCGTGTGGCATCAGCCTTAGCACCAGCGTGACCGAACTGAATGCCCTTCGGCATGTGTTTGATTGAGGTCCCGGTTACCCACATGACCAGTGGCTTGGTGATCTTTTTGGTCTTGACCGCTTCAACAATGCTCCACTCTTCTTCGCCGCCGACTTCACCGAGACAGACAAGCATCTTGATTGCCGGGTTGGCTTCGAAGCGCAGCAGGTGCTCAAGCAGTGTTGAACCAGCGTAAGCATCGCCGCCAATCGCCACGCCCTCATAGAGGCCGTCGGTGTTGAGTGCAACGATGTTGTAAGCTTCATTCGACATACCGCCGGATTTGCTGACAAAGCCAACTGAACCGGGGCGATGCAGCTTGGATTCGATGATGCTCTCAATTGTGCCACCGGTATTGGCGACCTTGAACGCACCAGCGGTAATGCCACCAACCGTGGCCGGCCCGATGATAACTTTTCCGCGCTGCTGCGAAACCGCGCGCAGATGACGGGCCTGGCGCTCGGGAATGCCCTCGGCAATCACAACGACAGTTCGTATCTGGTCAAATGTCATAGATTCAAGAGTGGTATCGTAAGCGCTTCTGAACGAGGCGAAATTAATGAACACATCGATATCGGCGTTGGCCTGCAGGGCAGTTTTGATATCGGGATAAATCGGAATGAAGATCTCTTTTTTGCCCCAGAACATTTTTTCAGACCCTGATTTGCCGGCATCGATCATGCCCCCGACTGAGGGAATATCGCGGCGACAGCAGTAGTCAAAGTCGAGCATGCGCTGCACGGCCTTCGTCTGCAGGCCATAAATCAACGCCCGGGTGTTTCTATCGAAAAGCAGATAATCTGGACGACTCATATTGCGATTCCTTCCTAATCTCAGAATTTGAGGGCGTCTGATACGACGCGGGTCATGTGGTATTCCGGGCCATGCACTTCGATCGGCACACCAAGTTTTTCGGCCGCCGCCTTGAGGTTGATGAGGCCTTCCTGGTAGTTCGGGCCGCCACGGCGCACAAAGATGCGGGCTTTAACCTTTTTGAGTTTGTCGCCATACTCATTGAGAGCCTTGATAATGCCGGTGAAGGTTTTGGCCACGTCGGTAAAATTCGCAATACCGCCGCCGAGAATCAGGGTCTTGGGGCGCCCTTTCTTGTCAGGTTTGCGTGTCATCAGATCGAGCACAACCCTGGCATATTCATAAGTCAGGCTGGTGCTCGGGTTGCCCGAATACTCGCCGTACATCGCGAGCTCTTTAGCATAACCAAGGTCGCAGACCGTGTCAGCGTAGATAACCGACGCGCCGCCGCCGGCGACCATGTTCCAGATAATGCCATCAGGATTGAGCAGAGTCAATTTAAGCGAAGCGCCTGAAAGCGCATCGAGTTCGCGAATCTTGCTTTCTTCGGGGCTGAGATTCTGGCCAAAAGCGGCCGGAAATTCGATATCACTGCCCCACATATCGGAACAGAGAAATTCAGCGGTGTCGTCAAGTTTGGCGACCATATCGAGCGGAACTATGTGCTTGCCGGCGATTGCGAACGGATTGATTTCAAGATAGGCAAAGTGCATGGCGGCAAAATAGCGATACAGGCCGCGCAGGAAGTTGGCGACCATTTTTTTGTTTTCGCCGAGTTCTTTGGGCATGGCTGCGTCAACATCATCGGCAACAGCTTCGATGCCGCCAATAATCGGAACCCTTATGGTAACGACCTTGTCCCAGTTTTCTTCGACGTTGATGCCGCCTTCAAGCGAAAAATAAATGTAGTCACACTCGGCTGACGACTTGATCGCTGCGTAATATTCTGCTTCATGAGCGACACATGGCTCAATGATAAAATGCGTCAGCGTGCCTTCGATGCCGTTTACGACCTGTTTTTTGCCAAGTCGTTCTTCGATCCACTTGCGGGTGTCAGCAAAGCTCTTGTTAACCAGAACCAATCCATGTTTGCCACGCTTACCAAAAAGCTGATCAGGCTTTGCTACCAGCTTCTCTTTTTTCAGCCAGGGGTTTTCTTTTTCGAGCTTTTTCCAGTCGGTGCTGCTGTCAACCAGCACGATACGGCCATCGTAGCCAATACTCTGCTTGATAAAACTGTCAAGATGCCTTGCCAGCATTCTTTTCCCGTGATATTCGCGAATACCTCGCTGCGCCATTTTTTTTCTCCTGCGTCAAGAATATCGATCTGTATGTATAGGGTATAATCTGATCAAAATAGCATGTCAAGTACAGCCTGAGGGCAAAATCAACTTTCTTCGCCCCGAATAAATGCTGGCCTTTAATAGTAGCGGACAAGAAACCATCGATTACGATTACGATTACGATTACGATTACGATTACGATTACGATTACGATTACGAGCATGGACTATCTGTTTCTGGCAGACAAGCTCGATTGTGTAGAATGCAGAATAATTTTCCAGGCTGTGATCGGGCAATACCTGCAAGAGGCGCTTATATCTGGGCCCTCGGGTAGATACCGCTACAGATGCGTTACTATATGGTGATTGCTGGATCAGGTCTGCTAATAACTGGCAATCCTGTGGTTATTGATTATATTCTGCTTGAAATACATAGATAAATGCATGCATAAGGAGACAGCAGCGATGAGCAGAAAAATAGCATTCTTTGATAGTAAACCCTACGACCAGAAGTCATTCAACACTGTAAATCTCAACTTTGGCTTTGATATCAGCTACTTTGATGCAAAGCTGACCCCGCAGACCGTTGATCTTGCCAGCGGCTTTGCCGGCGTCTGCGTGTTTGTCAACGACGACATCAACGCCAAGGTCATCGAGCATCTGGTCAAGCACGGTGTCGAGGTTATCGGCCTGCGCTGCGCCGGCTATAACAATGTCGACTTTAAAGCAGCTTTCGAAAAAATACATGTAACGCGCGTTCCAGCCTATTCACCATATGCTGTCGCCGAACACGCAGTTGCCATGATGATGACCCTCAACCGCAAGATTCACAAGGCCTATATGCGCACCCGCGAAGGGAATTTCTCGATCAACGGACTTCTTGGCTTCGACATGTTCGGCAAGACAGCTGGCATTGTCGGCACCGGCAAGATCGCCAGGTGCCTGATCGCCATTTTAAAAGGTTTTGGCATGAACATTCTCGCCTACGACCCGCACCCGGACGAATCATACGCCAAAACAACCGGTCTGCGCTATGTCGAGCTTGCCGAACTGTATGGCGCATCAGACATCATCTCGCTGCACTGCCCGCTTACACCTGAAACCAGCTATCTCATCAATCGCACCGCTATCGAACAGATGCGATCTGGTGTCATGATCATCAACACAGGTCGAGGCAAGCTTATCGACACGGTTGCACTGATAGAAGGACTCAAGTCTGGCCGAATAGGCAGCGCCGGGCTTGATGTTTACGAAGAAGAAAGCGACTACTTCTTTGAAGACAAATCTTCAGACATGATTGCTGACGACGTGCTTGCCAGACTGCTGACCTTTCCGAATGTTATCGTTACTTCGCACCAGGCCTTTTTAACCGCAGAAGCCCTGCGTAATATCGCCGAAACAACCCTGGGCAACTTCAAAGAGTATTTTGCCGGTGGCTATCTCGCCAACGAAATCTGCTACCGATGCAATCGCACCTGCATAAAAAAAGACGGCAGGCGCTGCTTCTAAAGAACACATTTGCTGCCAGACAAAGAAGCAGGTCAGTAATTGCACAAGCAAAAGCCGGTTGGCTATTGGTGAGGTTTGATGTAACATACTCGCATGAACCCCGGCAAAGAGCAGACTTTTTAAGTGCGTATATCAGAAACAGACAAGCAGAGCTTCATAGCTCAATACAGCAGCCTTGCCATAGTATTGTTGCTGATAATTGTGCTCGCGCTCCCTGTTTTGCTTCTGCGCTCGAAACTCGACAGCATGGCGCAGAAAGACGCTGGCTGGCAACAGATAGATTCAGTAATGGCTCTTCATGAAGAGCTGAAGCACTTCAAGGAAGACCTCGATGTTGATCAGCATCTTAAGCGAGTGCTGCAGGACATCACCAACGCTGAAAATCTCAGGCAGGCTTTTGTCGATCTCAACGCAACAGGCGAATCAGGCCAGATAGATTCCGGGCTGAAGAATCTTTCTGACAGGCTGGCCGCAAGACTGACCGGCCTGGGCTACCCGCAGCCTCTTTTTATCGTGCTGGCAAACCGCGAACTGCGCCACATCAGTCACGATTTTTCGCAGCAGTTCAGCAGCGCGAAAGATTCCCCGCAAACGGCAGCGGAATTCATCTGTATTGCCATGCTGCATTCAAAGGCAGACTCTCTCTCCGAAGTTATGGAAAAGAGAAAAGAAGAACTCTTAAAGAAAAATTCTGGCGGCACCCTGGCCTCTGACAGCTACGACAACTACATAGCGCTGCAGAAAAGGATTATCAGCTCCTATGACGGCAGCTTGCCGTCGCCCGGCATGGTTGCCCGCTTTTTTTCTGATATTTACAACTTTCAGTCGGTGTTGTTCTATTCTGATCTGTATGAGCAGAATTCCGAGATTAACGGATTGCTGGCCATCGGCTATCTCGAAGATAGTATAAAAATGCAGTTTCTGCTGAAAAAGGCATTGGCCTCGCCACGAAATGCCGGCATCAGAAGATTTGTCGCCAGACAGGACGAGTTTTCAGAGAATCAGACACCGACCGGCCAGAAGCTTTTTGCCAAGGTTCCCTGGTTTGATTTTGAGCAGCAGAAAATGCAAAACAATGCTGGCAGATCTGATGAACTGCACATTGGCGTTGAATTGCACTCCTCAGGCCAGAGCAAGGTTGCCACGTATCAGAAGGCAATCAGGTTCACCTCCGGCATGCTGGTATTGTTCGGTTTTGCCACGTTGGTAAATGTTGGGCTGATGCGGCGAAAACTGCCCATTTCACTGCGTCAGAAAATTATTCTGATCCTGGCACTGGCACTTTTTATACCAGGTATACTGGTTGCTATACTGGTTTACGGGATAGCCGGACATGTCAGCGCCTCGCGTGCCGATCTGGCGCAAAGTCAGCTGACCACTTCCCTCGACCAGCTTGAAATATCTTATCATGAAACAGCAAACCGGCAGATGCTTGCTAACCTGCGTTTTAAGCTGGCCATGACTGAACTTTTACAGGAATCGAGTCCCGAGCAGATCAGCGTGGACGTTTTCTCGGGATATTTATTCAGAAACTTCAGCCGGAGCACAATTTATGACCTGGACGGACGTTTTTTCAGCCTGCTGTTTGGCGAGAGAATATATAAGTTAGACCGGATTCTGCAGACCAATATTGTGCGTTTTCTTAACAACGCGGTCGGATTGCGTTCAAATCAACTGACTCGAAAGCATATCGACGAGCTGGCCTATACCGATGGCTTTGTTGACAGCTTGATGAAGGCTGATTTCTTTCGTAACGAAATCAGCAATGAATCTGAAAACATCCCAAGCCTGCAGAACGTGAACCCTTTTTCACGCGAGCATTACTACTTTTTTCCCGATCTTTCAACGCCTGAATTGAAGCCAAAGGCGATTGGGTTCTTCAGGATCGCCCCCGATGAAATGTTTGAGCTTTATGTGCAAAGCAGGAAGGATTTTCCGCATCACTTTTTTTCAAGATCTGGTGACGGTTATCAGACCGATCTGGCGATTGCCCGCACCAACCCGGAATACATTGTTAAAGAGTTTTTGCTTGATCTGTCATCGAGAAAACCTGAGTCGTTACAGCCTTTAATGCATCGTGCCAAACAGACAGGCTCTTCTGGAAATGCCGGCGGCAAAGAGACCGACACGCTTACCGCGTGGCGTTTTAACGACAGCTGGCCGCTGATATTTGTTGGCTCAGTTAAACTGCAGGCCAGTACTTTCGCGGCTTTCTATCTGCAGACATTTCCCTATGTATTGCTGGTTTTCACCGTGCTGGTGCTGCTGATTTTTTCAGAAGTTCTTTCGAGATTCTTTCTGTCACCTCTCGATGCGGTCATGAAAGGTATGCATGCTATTGCGCAGGAAGGTGAGCTTCAGTTCAGGGTTGAGATCAATAATAATGATGAATTCGACAAGGTTGGCGACGCGTTTAACGACATGGTAGCTGGTCTGTTGCAGAAACGTCACATATCGCGATTTGTTTCTTCCAGCCTGATCAACAACATCGGCCACAACACGCGGAGCCAGAATGAGGGTGCTGGCTTCATGGCCATACTGGCTTCAGATATTCGAGGCTTTACCAGCTTATCTGAAATGCATCCTCCAGAAGACATCGTATCGCTGCTGAATGATTATTTCACGACCATGGAAGCTGAGATTCAGAGTGAAGGCGGCATTATCTATCGCTTTATCGGCGATGCCATCATTGCAGTTTTTTCTGGAACAGGCGACGCCGATACCTCGGCAAGAGCCTGCCGGGCGGCAGGAAAGATGCGCAGTCGGCTGGCGGAGTTCAACCTTAAGCAAAAATCACTCGGTAAATTATGTATCGAAAATGGCATTGGTGTGGCATCCGGCCAGGTGGAGTCAGCAGACATCGGCCAAAGCGGCAGCAGACGCGACTTTATGTTTTTTGGCGAGCCCGTTGACCTGGCAGAAGGGCTGGAAGCCGCCAGCAAAACCGGAATACACACAAGAATAATCATTGATAAGATTACGGCCAGTCTGGTTGAACAGGCATTTTTACTGCGATCGATGAACGCTGACGAAACTGGTGAATGTTTTGAGATAGTGGCGGAAAAAGAACAGAATGAAAGTTTTTAAAGCAAGGCAAAAAGCCGGATTCTGGGTATTACTGCTGGCGTGGCTGCTGATTGTGGTCGCTCCGGCAGTCGTATTTCGACGGGCATTTTCCATGTTTCTCGAAACGCGGCTTTATCAGAGCCTACAGCGCGTACAGCCGCAGTTGTATACCGAACTGCAATATTTTGTTCACGACCTCGACGAAACTTCATGGTTGGAAAAAAGGTTGAAGGACTTTGACCAGCAGCAGCAGTTCTTAACGCACGACAGAAAAACACCTGCGAATTTACCCTTGTCAGCAGCCAGTTTAGAAGCCAAAGACATACATCGAAAGCTGGAAAAGCATCTGGGATTTCAGGTCTTATCAGTGTTTTGTCATGGTATCGATACCAGTGCCGTCGATGCTTATGTAAAAAAAATACCAGCCTGCGAACTAAGGGCTCCTTCTGCCACAATGCTCAGAAGATTTTTTGCCGTCAATAACAATCAGACGGCATGTGAGCCGTTATTGCCTTCATCTTATATTGCGGCATTTCCTGAGCATATGTTGGCCAACGCAGTAAAAAATCAGCGCATTTACGGCGAAAATTTTATTCAGAATTACTTTGGAACAATTGTTCCAGGCCGGGTTGTTCCTGGCGAAATTTTGCGAACTATCGCCAGCAAAGCGGGAAAAACCGGTCAGATATTTCTGTATTATGGGCTCGCGCGGCAGCTGGAGGGCAAAACGACAGGCAATCTTGGCGGCTATTTCGTTGCCATAAGACTTCAGGATATCCCGGAAAGTGCAATCACCCGCGCCGCGATCTCCAGACCTTTTTATCCTGCTTTCGTTCGCAAAACCGGATATCTGCAGCAGCCTCTGCCTTTTCCTGAAAACTATGCCGACATGAACCTCAGCGCTTTTGTGATGGAAAAGGAACGCTACTCATTGCGCACGGTAGCCCCGCAAAGGCAGATATCCAGGATTGCACAACAGGGCACGATTTTTCCGGGGCGCCTGGATTTGTTCTCCAGACAGACTCCCTGTATAGAGGTAAGTTGTCCGCTTAGTGATCTTGAACACCCGCTTACGAGATCGCGAGTCTGGGTCGAGCTGATTATAAGCATCATGGCGCTGACTGGCAGCATGATTTTTTTCAGACTTTATCTTTACGGATTCGACCTGAGACTTACTATTGCCTTCAAGATCGTTGCTGCGGTCGTATTTGCCTGTATGTTACCAGTTTTAAGCCTTATATTATCTACAATCGCCTACGATGACTACGATGCCAATGCAGATAAAGAGAAAATTTTGCGGCAGTTGAAAATGAGAAATTCGCTCATGCAGACTCTGCTGAACAGTAAAACCAGCAGATATGAGCAGAACACCCGCGATCTGGCAACTGATCTATACGCGCTGCAAGGAAAATCCGATGGTGATTATCGGCAATTCCTGGCTGAATGGTGCCAGAGACAGCCGGTCGCCGGCGTTATCTACAAAAAATTGAATGACTCGCTGATCGAATTCTGGGCAGACGATTTTGTTCAGAGATATGATTTTAAAGCGCGCCGGGATTCAAAATGGGTGATGCTGAACTCTGTCGAAGAAATGGCTCTGGCTTCTCCACTGATTTCAGACAATCCCGAATCGGTATCGGCGCTGCTTGCCAACACGACAAGAAACCAGGAAATGAGTCAATTTCTTCTCAACAACCGCGGCCACCTGGTATCAATACCAAGAGTATCTCGTGATACCAGAGTCAGCTTTATGCTGGTAACCGGCGCAAGGTCAGACAAAGTCAGGCCAGTAGGCTTTGTGATCGTTGATTATGATGTTTATCTGATTATTCAAAACCTGACCAGAGAAATCAAAAACCAGGTAGCGCTCCACGACGTTGATGGCAGCCTGCAGATAGACATTGCCCTGGGGCAGATTAAAGACGGGCGAATCGAACTGATCGACGAACTCACTTCAGCGTCGATCAATCGCAATCATGCTGTCAGACAAATGGAAAGCTGCTATAAACTGAAGAAAGAGATCCAGTGGTCCGACAGAACAAGCCAAACAGAGGTATTTTCGCTGGCATATTTCGACCAGAACCTGCCTCTGGTCGTAGTAACGCAGATCAGCAGACCGATTTCCTCAAATGCCGTGAACTTCTGGTGGTTACCTGCCCTGTATGCGCTGCTGGTAATTGCGCTCGTGATACTTATTACCAGAGCAATCTTTATCGCTCCCGCGCAGCAGCTGATTAACGGACTTGAGGAAATTGCCAGCGGAAATCTTGAGCATCAGCTGGTATTAGAGACCGGCGATGAGTTTGAGTCAATTGGCAATGAGTGCAACAGCATGACGGAGAGCCTTATTGAAAAGGCCAGACTTGAACAATATGTTTCAGCAGAAGTTCTCGAAGAAATCCGCAGAACAACAGAAGTTGAATTACAGCCAGGCGGTGAAAGGATTGCAGCAACCGTGCTGTTTGCTTCACTGCATATCCATGATCCTTTTGGCACACAGCACAGCACGGCTAAACTGGAACTGTTAAACCTGTTTCTTGGAATTTCAGATGCGATCTGCACACAAAATGCCGGCAGACTGGACAAGATTATCGGCCACACAATCATGATGGTGTTTCGCAGCAGCATTTCAGACGCACACCATCAGGAAATGGCCTGTAATGCAGCGTTACAGATCAAATCAGCTCTCGAAAGTTCCGGGATGGACAAAAAATTTGTGTTCTCTGCCGGTCTCAGCGCCGGCACAATGATTTCTGGCAAGATTGGCTCGCGCAATGGCAAGCTAGACTACACAGTTATCGGTGATGCAGTTAACACAGCCGCACGCTTAAAGGCCCACGCAGCAACATTTCCACAAAGCACGATAATCTGCTCGGAATCAATGGCCGCCCTGCAGAGCGAACTGTTCACCCTTGTTCCCGGAGCTGAAATTCGGCTCAAGGGCAAATCAGAGCTCTGCCGCATCTACCAACTTACAGCAGCCACATTTGGCAGCTAACTAAAGATGGCTTCGGCTGAAACAGTTGCAAAAAGCGCCTATTGTTCGTAATACTGGTATTCTCCGGACAATGAGCGCTGCCTGCTCGGAGAATATATCTGCCAGCCCTGCGGCGCAAATGAGGTCGGGCGCATCTGCTCTAAATCTGTAGTTTTCTCTAACAGCATTCCGTCAAACAATACTGAAGCAGAAGCCGGATAACCATCGGGAGTCGAATTCTGCAGATGAATAATCGTTTCGCTGGCAATGGCCGGTACAAACTGATAATCAAATACAACGTGAATCCGATACCAGAGATTATGGTCTGACAAGCTGTTGCCACCGGCGATTGGACGACTTGATCCGTAAGACACAATAGGCCCTAAAGGCCCGATATGAGTACACACGCCGCTCGAAGCAATGCGCACGCCATAAGATTCAACCGGCTCGCCAACAGCGTCAATAAGGGTGAACTTGATATCCGCCGAGCCAGTGCCAGGGCTGACATAACCTGACAGAATATAGCGACCGGGGTTTGTGAAGGTTGTGGTGGCGATTTCCTGATAAACCGAGTCCTTGATGTTGTAGCCCTCAATAATGGCAAAATCAACCATGTCGCCGGCCGGGCTCATATCTTCAGGCGTGACGGTAAAGCGCACAGTTGCGGTCGAGCTCTCAGCGTAATCGACATTTCCCACCAGCAGCAGTTCTGAAGTATTTAAGAACTCAAGCGGACTGGTCGGACTGGCGCTGAACATCGTCAGACCTGGCGGAGAGAGCAATTCTGCAGTTAACGTCGGGAATGAAGACAACAGCGTATATGGCATGCCAAAGTTATCAACTGCCCTGACCCTGACCGGAAAAGGCCGGTTTTTAGGAACCGCCATGCCCGAAGTCGGCGAAACAATTTCGAAAGAATCAAAAACGCTTTCCTTGAGGAAAGTCAGGTTCCCAGTGACATCTGCGATTGAGTTTGCAGCGTTTTCTGCCTCGAGAACGAGATTGATCGGCGAAGCCGGAGTCGAATACAGAACCTTGAGATAAAACAACTGGCTGCCCATGCTGTCTACATCGAAGAACTGGCTTTCAAAACCAGGCAGAATCGTCGGGTCAGTCGCCGTCGGAGCGCCACCAGGCTGCGCCGAAAAATCTATATCACCGCTGAAATTAGCTACCGGGTAACCGTTAACGTCAAGCACATTAACGCGCACCTGAAACCAGGCATTCCAGTAGAAATTGGCGCTCGCATCGGGCTGTGGCTGCAGCACCAGGCGCACCGGTGGCCCGAATACCAGTATGGGCCCGGCCGTGCTCTTCAGATTATCAACGTTCTCAATTGCAGTTATCCAGATCGTCTGACTCTTGTTATAGGTCTGGGTGTTGATCGTGGCCACGCCACCCGAAAAATCTTCGGGATACACGAACTGCACGCCCAGGTAACCCGTTGATGTCGCATTGAGCTTGAGATGTATCGGGCCTTCCGGCACGTAGTCGCTCTTGACCTGGCCATCTGCGGTCAACCCGGCAACTGAAATGGTAAACGGCGAGTTGAGCGGAGCGTAAGGCGGCACTGTCAAACGGATTTCGCTTACCTTGCCCGGCTTTACATACAATGGTGAAAAAACACCGGT
The DNA here is from genome assembly GCA_002839445.1 of Candidatus Riflebacteria bacterium HGW-Riflebacteria-1. Lineage (GTDB taxonomy): Bacteria > Muiribacteriota > Ozemobacteria > Ozemobacterales > Ozemobacteraceae > Rifleibacterium. Next base: position 112,695 of record PGYB01000002.1, on the reverse strand, counting down.
TAATGCCCCGGAAACAGCCGTTACCGTATAAGTGGCCGGAACATCGATACGTGCCGTTGTCGTGGCGTAGACGCCATCAACAAAATCCGCCAAAGAGATCGCCGAAGGATAAATGGTCTCTGTGTCGCCAAGAGTCGAAACAATACCGAGTGTAGTATCACCGCTCCAGCTTTTAACCACCGCGTTGTTGACATCTACCGCCTTTACCGCCATCGGGAAAGGCTTTGTCGACTGTTGCGGCGAAAAGGCCTCTATAAGCAGGGCAACAGCTGGCAATACGCTGTTTTTGTGAATGTTCACGGTAGCAGTACCAGTCTTAGAAGAGTCAGCGTCATCGAGCACATTGAAGGTGAAGGTCCCGATATCGGCTCCAGCAGCTGGCCGGTCTACCTTCAGCCAGACATAATTCTTGCCATCATCCCATGTCAGCGGCAACGACGGGGGCATGAGCGCAACATCAGTCAGAGGCCCAAGATTCCAGGCCAGTCTCTGCGTGTTGGCCTGGCTGTTGTAGTTGAGTTTTTCCTGATCGTAGACGTCTATAGCCGACAGCATCGTCAGAAACGCTGTCTCATCGGTCTGGTCATAGCCGCATGCCACGTCGAATCTCGCCAGCGGCCCAAAGAAATAAATATTGCCCGAAGTCCCGGAGCGGTTGAGAACGCCGTCACGCGCTGTCAGTCTGATCTTGCCAGGATTGTTGTAAGCCGTAGCGCTGATGGTTGCCACGCCATCGACAAATGTCGCGAGCGTTACCGAAAGAGTTCCGATGCCGTTGTGCGTAATCTGAACCGTGCCGGTGTAATCGGTCTTGATATTGCCGATGGTATCATAAGCTTTCAGAAATACCGGGAAAGAGCCATTAACTGTCTGATAATAGTTGTTGGGAAAAGGGTCGACCGTGGAAGTGCCCGGCACGACCGTGAAATGCGACAGGTTGGTCGGTAGAAAGTTTACCGTCAATGAACCAACGACCGGGGGAACACCCTTATTTGCAGCCCAGATGGTAATTTCGCCGGCTTCCCAGTTGCGCGCGTAGAGTTCCTTTACGCCGATTGTAAAACCATTGGCTTCGACGGGCATCATTGGCGGATCTACTGCCAGCCCCGAGCTGTTGCTGGCGGTCAGGAAAACGCCGGCGTTGTCATACCCGGTAAACACATTGCCGTCAGGACCTACCGCTTTGATCACCAGCTTGAACGCGTCGCCAACTGTCGGTTCTAGCGGAATCGTTTCCATGTCAAAACGATCGAATATCTGCGAAGATGGCCACAAAGCAACATCCTTATCACCAACCACCGAACCAAACACAGCCGCGATCTTCTTGGTAGCCGGCATTACACCAACTTCATTCAGCTCTACCGACGGAATAAGCAGCTGACCATTTGAGAACCCGCCGGCGCTGAAAGGCAGAATTGAGGTAAACGAACTGAGCAGGTTGATCGTTTCACTGAAGTTGGTCTTGATATTGCCGTAATCATCATAGACTTTGACGATAAGATTGAACGGCACGCCAGCTGTCTGAATATCACTGCAGCTCAGCTCAAAACGCGTGGCCGGGCCAGGCAGCACCGTCAACGGAAACTGATGCGTCATCGTCGCGTTGACCGTATCGACGACCCTCAGATTTACCGATCCTGGCGTTATCAGCACAAATTCATCAGTAAAAACCTTCTGCCCGGCGTCGGCGCCGGTAAACAGATAATTTACCGGCAGCGCCACAGCAGGATGCGCATCGTTACAGGAAAAATGAACGGTGCCAAGATAATTTCGTGCGATATTGCCATAAATGTCGAGCACCTTCAAGGTCACCGAAAATGGAATACCGGAGTCCGGTGAAGTCGTGGAAACGCTCAGCAACAATGCTGCCGGCGGCGCATTGCTGATTTCGATCGGGTTACTGACGCCACTGCGATAGCTGCTCTGACCGGTAACATTTATCGTTTCCGCCTTGGTAAAAGAAACGCCAGGCGTAAGCGTAGCCAGACCGGTAGTCCAGCTTGCCGCCGCCAGCGTAGCCGGGCTATACAAGGCCGTTCCGCCGGTACGGTTATCGTTAAACGTCATTATGCCGCTATAATTGGTCTTGAGGTTGTTGTAAACATCAAGAGCTTCGATAGAAAGCGGAAAGATCGTGCCAGCTGCCTGCGGCGACAATGCGAAAAGCGCAAAAGCCCCGATTCGACCGGGGTTAACGATAATCGGGTCAGAAACTGTCGTCAAAGTTCCATCAGTAACGGTAATTGTTTTGGTTGGCCCGTTGAAAAGAACCGAGGCATTGTAAAATGTATGCTGACCGGCATCGGCCGCCGGCACCATCGTGTAGTCACCCGGCACCACTCCGGGAAAAGGATCACCATCAGAAGTCATAAAAGACCAGGTTTTATCGTAATCATCTGCGATATTGCCAAAAGCGTCAAGCGCCTTGACCGATATGGTAAACGGCACACCGGCTGTTGCAGATGCCGGCACATCTATAGCCAGCGACGCGACAGTGCCGCCAAGAATCTCGACCTGAGTTTCGGCCGTTATGGTCGGCGAGAAAGAGGCAATAATGGTCGCCGGCGGCTCAACATTGCGCTCGGCAAACGTCGCGCCCTGAACGCCGGTTGTATAGTCGATCTGCACGCTGCGCACATAAGGTGTCGCGTCATAGAAGTCCTGACCACCGTTGTTACCAACCCAATTAGCACTCAGCAACAGGGCATACTGAATATAGCGACGGTTGAGCGAAGCCAGTGGAGTTGCCGTATAAGGATTACCGCCGCCTAAAGCGAGCGGCTCCCAGGACTGAGCGCCAATAGTCACCGCGTCATTGCTGCCTCTCATATAAAGCCTGACATTGGCGGTGCCGGTGTTAAAATCGGCTTCAACCCGAATCGGGTCGGTAAGCGTCACCGCCGAAGTCCCGATATCATAAACCACCGAAGTAAAACTGGCACTCTGCGGATAGCGATTGACTCTGAAATCATCAATCCAGGCCATACCTGGCCTGGTATTACTGTTGGCTCCGACACTGATGCCAAGTCTGGTATAGACGGTAGCTGCTACATTTGGCTGCGGATCAGGGGCAGTGCCATTCGACCCGCTTAACTCGCGCCAGTTCTGACCATCGTGACAAGCCATCGGCCTGAATCTGCCGGGATTACTGCCAGAATGTGCATCTCGCCAGATACCGACCGCCAATGGGTGGGTAGTAACTGTCGAAGGGCTGGTTCCAAACTTTCGACGAAATCTCGTGCCGTTAGGGGTGTTGCGATAAACCGCCTGAGCTGAGAAAACACCGATATCCTGATTGTTGGGATAAGAATTATCAACCCGCCTCAGCATGGCCGAAACGAAGCGTGGTCTGGTTGCATGACTATCATCTCTCATCATTATACCGGCATGACAGAGTGAATAGTCTAAAAACGTATCAAACCACATACGCCTGATCGTCAAAGTCGCATTGAAGGCAAAAATGTCATTGGCAGGCCAGTCAAAATACAGCAGATAATAGCTGTCGTCACCATCTTCCTGCCAGCGGGAATTAGCTGTTGAAGTGTCACAAAGATGATTTGAAATACTGCCGCCACCGAGCGTCCAGAATCTTAGCTGACCGTTCTCAACCACAAAACTTGGATCGGACAAAACAGGAAGATACCTTACGATGACAATTCCAGAACCGCCGTTCCCGCCGGCGCGATTTGCAGCAGTGTTATTGGCCCTTCCGCCGCCGCCGCCGCCGCCGCCTCTATTTGCAGTCCCGGCAGTACCATTGGCATTGGTGGCTGCGGCTCCGCCGCCACCAGTGCCGCCTGCGCCTGCCGTAGTATTGCCTGAGCCGCCACCACCACCGGCATACCACACATTAGCTCCTGTTATATTGCTTTGCAGACCAGCTCCGCCGGCACCTCCGTTAGCATTACCGGGAGAATCGGCCCCGGCGGCACCGGCACCGCCGCCGCCACCGGCCGCGCGGTTTGTGGCCGTAGCGTTATATCTGCCTGCGCCACCAGCATTACCCTGACCTGTAATTCCACTGCCTCCAGGCGGATTCGGCAGTGCAGAACTGCTGCCACCGCCACCGCCGGAACTACCATCACGCCCCACTGCTATAGCTCCTACTTCGCCCTTTCCACCACCGCCACCGCCGGCAGCGGCAATTGCACCAAAACTGGAGGCGCTACCATCATCGCCTGGCAAATTATTCGCACCAGCACCGCCGGCGCCCACGGTTATCGAAATAGCCTGTCCCGGGATAACAGCCATCGTACCCGTTATCATGCCACCTGCGCCACCACCACCGCCAAACTCTCTTCCATTATATGCGCCGCCACCTGCGCCACCACCACCAACAACAAGGTAGTCAACGGAAGTTACGCCGTCGGGAACGGTAAAATTATGATCGCCAATGGCTGTAAACTGTGTGACAGCAGCACTGACATTACCATCCTGCCCAAAACGCAGCGTTTGCCACCTGTTGGGAGCCATCACCAAATCTTCCGAAAAGTTCTCGTCATACGGGCCCTTGATCGAAATCTCACGCTTCTCATAGTCAACTTTTAGATCGCTCGTAGCTGAAGAGACAATGAAATCGTCGGTCAGCCACTGCCGGTTGTCCTGCTGATTAAATCTTCCGTCATGTCCAGAAAGCAGCAATTGCTGCGGATCAAGATCGCTCAGCCCTATGGCAGCTGCCGACATCGAAATGGCTTCAACAGCCTTGCGGGCATAATTGTCGCAGGCATCCCACCATTCGAGAGTCCAGGGGAATCTCTCGCCGGCTTTTTGTGGTGTTTCTGCCTGAATCGTGATCCTGGCTACCGGCCCCGGGTGCGACAGAAAACCGACAGATCCGGTAAAAGCCGGTGCCAGTCCCGGCGTCGCAACAACAGACAAAAAGCCCGTGCGGGTTACTATAGCCCAGAAAGTCACCTCTGATTCATTGGCCAGAGTGATAGAACTGTCATAGGTGACGCCATCGCGCGATACTGCGATACTGCCGTCAGAAACACCAACATCGACTACAGAACTGATTGCAAAAGCTGTTTCGCGAATTGACAAAGATTGGTAGGTCATTCTAAAAGGCTCTGAAGCAACAACCTGGCGGTCTGGCAGCGATAACCAGCTGCGCAGGAATGGAAATTCAGGTGGTGGTGTTGTCGAACGTGGATTATCGACCCGCAGAGTGTGAGTTATCGCTCCTCCGGGAATTGAGACCAAAGGAGCCGGAGTAAAAGTTACCGTCATATCCCCAGGCGGGCGAATGGGCGGTTCGTTAGCATTACCTAAATCCCAACGAAGATAATAAACGTGTGTGCCCTTATCAGCCGACGAAAAAGTATGATCGGAACCGAAGAAGTTGTTGTAAACCCCGGTTGAGCCAACATTTACAGCATTGGTAAAAGCTGGGGTCGGATTATTGTAAACATCTACGACCCTGACAATAAATGGAGTAGTCAGTTCGCTTGAAGCAAACGCCGGAAAGTCGCCGGTTATTCGGTCAGCCGGCCCGGCATCAACCTTGATCGGCAAACTGTCAGCCGCGGTCAGGCCTGCGACAGTAGCCCGCAGCCTTTGAGTACCAGCGGTGGTAAATGTCCATAACCCACTTCGAATCGACTGATTGGTAAATGTTATGTCTTGTGGTGACGGCGTCGAAGTTCCCTTGTTGTCAGTAGATGACACCGAAACGTCGTCGGTGAAACTGGCTGGGTTACCAAAAGCATCAACAACCTTGAGTTGATACGAAACCGCTATTCCGGCGGTAGTCGAATAAGCTGGCAAGTCAAACACCAGGCGCAGGGGCGCCGAAGCCTGCACAGTAACCGTCATATTTCCTGAAATTGAAGGACTATTATTATCAAACACCGACAGCTGATAAGAGCCGGCGGTAAAGTAGGTTGCCTGAAAGGTTCCCTGACCATTTACCAGTGTTGAATCCTGTGGAATCAGGGCAAGGGGATCGAGAGTAGAGAATCTGATACCGCCATTATACTGTTCGTTCAGGTTACCGGCCGAATTGGAAGCCGTTACATCAAACGAAAAATTCTCACCGGCGACCAGATTTTTCGTAGAAGGATCAAACGTAAAATTGATCGTTTCACCACTTATAACCGTAATCACATCTGTCGTATCACTGTTTCCGGACAAATCTTCAGTCGCGGTGACAGTAAAATCACCAAGATTTGCGGGCGTTACTGCCAGCAGAAATCTTTTGTAACCGTTTTCAAAATCCTTGAACGCATAACTGGCCGGGCCGGCAACAGTCGGGTCAGAGTAAGAAAAGCTCATAGTGCCGATAAAGCCTTCGAGGACATTATCAAAACGATCCTTCAGATAAAGATTGAATGACAGTGAAGTCCCCAGTTCTACAGACAAAACATCAGGACGCAGTTCCACAATTGGATCAGAAGAATCAGCCCTGATAGTTACAAAATCAGACAGCCCAACCTTGCCTGAGTCTTCTACCTGAATTTTGATGTTTTCTGCCTTGGTAAAACTGGCGCCATTTAAACCTGAGAACGTCTTTTCACCAGCATCAGTATCAAGGAATGTGTAAATTGTCGGAATACTGATATCGCCACCGGTGGCGGTATGGGAGATTATAACGGTTCCTGTGTAATTGGTAAGAAGATTGTCCTGATTGTCACGCGCCCGTATCTTGAATGTGAAGGTAGCCCCGGCATCAGCGGCGTGCGGAGTGTCCATCTCGAATTCGGCCAGACCGGCTGGCCTGACGTTGAGAAAAAGCAATCCTATCTTTGAACTGTCTTTGACATCTTCGACGCGCAGTATAACGTTGCTGTCAGCGGTGGACAAAGAAATTGGAATCGCCAGAAAGCCGTCAAGAAATTTGTAACCGGTTGTCATAGCAGGTGAACACTGGCCAACACTTGGAATAATACGGCAGGCTCCATCATAAGAAGTCAGAACCTGCTCCGAGCTGTCGCGAGCCTCGATCGTCAAAGTGAAGGGCACCCCGGCCAACTGGTCATAACCGGCATCGATCAGAAACCTGTGCAAAGTTGGCGGAGACTCCGGGTGAACACTCAGGCCGAGATCGCCAGGCAATGCTGTCGCAGTAAGAGCAGACAGGGTCAAGTTTCCGGCCGTATCGAGAGTCACCGGGTGCGCACAAAGCCCCGCCACAATATCGAAACTCGATGTTGCAACTGTGCCAAGTGACGAAGTTAAGGTGGCAGCAGTATCGATACTGGTGTCAGGATTGCCATAATCATCAACAGCAGCAATCTCGAGATTAAATTCCACGTTCTGATACTGGTCTGGCTCAGCGCTTAAATGCAGCCTGGTAGCAGCTCCGGCGCTCACAAGCACATCAGTAAAAGTTGCAATACCGCTGGCAGCTTCCTTTACCTCAAGGGTCTGAATAGGGGCAGTAAAAAAAGAACAGTCTGTCAGATTACCTATGCCTGCGACCAGATTAATTGATGCCGGGAAAGAAGCCGGCGCTGCATCGGTAGTCTGAATTACGATCTGGCCGTTGTTGTTGATATCAGTGTTGCCATAACGATCCTTTGCGATAATCTGTCCCGAAAAAAGAGCACCAGCGGTTATAGCGGCAGGAAAGCCCTGCAACTCAAGAGAAACGGCATTGGCTGGAGTCGTCTGTATCGTCAAAGAATCTGAAGAAATCACGCCTGAAACCGCGGTAATGGTAAAGGCCTCGGCAATCGGGTTACGTGCCTGAAAAACTGTGGTTCCGTTGTCAAATGTGGTAAATAAATGGCTGCTTCTGGGAAATTCAACAGATAGAGAGCTTGCCGACAAGGTCAGATTTTCGATAAAAGAAGTGGCGGTGGCGTTGTTCTGGTCTACTGCCGTAACCCTGAAATCAAAATATTCCCCTGCCCTGACCGTTGCAGGAGCGTCTATCCTGAAATCTGCAACCGGCAGACTGTAAAATATCTCTATCTCGTTCAAAACTGGTGAAACCGATGTGTCTGTAGTTGCGAGAATTGCCCGCACCTGAAGATATCTGGCAGAAGCTGCTATTCCACTGCCATTGATGGTAATCGGTGCGCTCCAGGCGGCACTGTCAAGATCGCCAAGGACAGCGGCTGTCCTGGTCTGAAATGCAACAGATGTTCCCGGCGCAGTTGTGTTTGCCGACCAGGTGATCGACTCAAAAACAGGATTGGCGACTCCTGTGTCAAATTTGTCAGACTCATAGACACCAGTTTGCGTATAACCAGCCGGCATCTCGTCGCTTAAGGTCACTTGCAGCGGATACCTGGGCTTGATCTCAACCCAGTCGACCTGACTTCTGCGTTCTCGAATAGTTGGCTGACCTTGAGTCTTACGCGTCTGCATGCCCAGACCGACAATTGCCGCTCTGGTCGGCGTGTTGATAGTAAAATCGACTGTAGATTCCATCCAGTCCGAAAATCCGGCGGCAACGTCATAGCGCCGATCGCGCCCGGCGGCACCGGACTTGATGAACATCAGTGTCGCCCAACCGGTGTTGAAAGAAGCCGAATTGAAGCGCCGTTGAGCTGACATAATGTATGTTCCGGTCGAAGGCACGGTAATGCTCTGCTGATACGCCCGCCAGGAACCGACTACATAGGCGCCAGTGACAACATTTTCTGGAAAACCCATGGAAAGACAGACATTGCTGTTAAAACCCGAATAGCCCGGCGGAATAATCGATATTCCGGTCTCGATGGCCAGAGTCGGGTAAATCCCGTGCGGGTTGGCAAGCAGATTAGCAAAGCTATCTGTTGATCCATCAGCTAAATCAGCTGATTGAATACCGGTGCCGGTGCCATTCGGAGAAAGAACCCAATCGTTAAGACCATCTTCGAAATCGTGATTAATAATATAGAAACGGCTCAAAGTCGTATCTTCGACGCTGACCGCATCTTTGTTCGCATAATAGAGGTAGTAGGTATTACTGGCAACTGGCACTAAAGGATTGGCATCAGCTTCAAACAACAATCTGACCGGCGTATTGGCATTGTCAGTCGGTCGTTCGAAGTCGAGCAGACGAAAGGGGATCTGATTACCTGCCCAGTCGGTAAGACGCAGATCTGACCAATCCACATTGGCATTACCAATGACAATTATCTCAAACTGGCACTTTTCTGCATATCTTCTAATTTTTCCCAGGTTTGTTGTGCCATTGTGGTGAATATCATCCGGGATGGTAAGGGTGATCTCTCTCTTTTTGGCCCAGACACCGCGACCGCCAAACTTCAATCCGGAGTTGCCGTCTTCACCGGGGTTTGTATTGCGCAACCTCAAAAAATCAGCGTCTGCGCCAGTAGTATCAGAAGCCACAACATCATTAAAAGTTGCGTCTGCCACAGAAAAATCGCCTGAATTGCTGATTTTGAAAGAAGCAGCCGGCAGCTGATCGCCAGATACCATTAACAGCAACCCGACCATAAGAACAATCAGATAAAGCTTACGAGCAGATTTATGTAGCATGCTCAGGCTCCATAACTGGCAAAGCACCAGAATTTGCAGGCGTCTGATCGTCAAATGCCGGTTCAGATGAATACTGGCCTGAAAATGTCACATCCAGCATAAGCGCTAAAGAAAAAATCAGGCATGGAGAAACCACCCCTGTTTGGCACATAATGCCCGCGATTTCATGTAAATTCACCATGAGCTATCCTCTCGCCCTTTTGCAGGGAACAACCGGTCCTCCCCAGGATCTCAACCGCAAAACACATATCAACTCAATATTTTATAAATTATTTAGTCAGAAGCATGCCGCATCTCAAAGATGCGGAAAATAACGCGCAACAACGCGCGCAGCAAAATAAGATGTGGCAACCAGCCTAACCATTAACCAACCTTAATTCTCTATTTTTTTTTATGCTTAAATGCATTATAATAAATTTATAATATAAGAACAATATGGTTGGTTGGTAAATGCAAAAAATAGAGATAGACAGGATTGAGAGTATTACCGGGGAGATAATTGAAGCCCTGGAAGAAGATATGCCGGATGATAAGTCCGGGCTGCTGTGCGCAAAAACCCGCAATTCGCCTTTCCGGCAACTGGTCGGACTGCTCGAAATGGAAATGGCAGCGATAAGAATAATGCACTCTGAAGAACCTTTCGTTCCAGAGACAGAAATTGACGAAATCAGTCCCACACAACCCGCACCCCCTGTAGAGATCATTCCCCAGCCTGTTGCGCCGCCCCCCGTTACCACGCCGCATATTGCCGGGAAAACGCCCGAACCGCGCAATAACAAGCTGCGCGAGCCATCAGTCAGCGCCGCAGAGCCTGCAAAAATTACGCAGGAAGCGATAAAAGAACTGCGGGTTGCACACAAAACTGAGCATGAAAACAGCTCTGCAAAGCCTCACACACATCAAGACTTTTATGAAAAAAGCTATTTCAAATCTCTGCTGGCCGGGGGCGGACTGCTTCTAGTGCTTTTGCCTGGTTACCTGCTCCTCAGGCAACAACCCGCGGCAGCGCCGCCGGCAAAAGTTGTCGTCAACTGGTCTGATGTCGAAAAGGGCAAAACCAGCGCCAGCGACCTCAAAGACAAGGTAAATCCGCAGCAAAAAAGGTCGGCCCGGTCATTCTATACACTTGGAAAAGCCGAACTTGGCAAAAACAACCTGCGCGCAGCGCGCGAATACTTCCGCACCGCTGTTTCCCTCGACCCATCAAGCGAAGAATACATGGACGCCTACCGCCAGGTTGACCACAGCATGCGCAGGAAAAAATCCCTGCCCCAGATGCCCTGAATCCTGATAAATTGCGCTTATAATTCACGCGAAATAAATGAGCCGCCAGTAAATTTGTGTTTTGATTATCTTTGCGATTATCATGCTGTCTGCTGATAATATTTTTCGACAGGCGGACAGGCATGGAAGAAACACGCGTTCTGACCATTGTTTTCACAGATATCAAAGGCTTTACCGAGCGAACCTCAAATAGTGACCGCGAAGCGGTCAGCAGACTTCTCAAAAAACACGAAGAACTGCTGCTGCCGCTGGCCAAAAGCTACGATGGGGTTCTGATAAAGACCATCGGCGACGCCTTTCTGCTCTCATTTGCCAGCCCGACCAACGCCGTGCTCTGCGCGGTAATGATGCAGGAAAAGCTCAAGGAATTCAATGCCACCGTCATTGAAAGCGAAAAAATCGAGATCAGAATTGCCATGAACACCGGCGAAGTAATCATGCGCGACGGCGACGTCTATGGCGAACCAGTCAACATCGCAGCCCGCATCGAAAGCCTGACCGACGCCAACGAAATCTGGTTTTCTGAATCGACCTATCTGGCGATGAACCGCCAGGAAGTGCCAACCAGCCTGATCGGCGAATACCGCCTCAAAGGAATTCCCGAAGCAGTAAGAGTTTATCGCGTTGTCCGTGACAGCAGCAGCGAATCCTACGCCAGGACAGTGCAAAGTCAGCTCGAAAAAATCAAAAACATGGTCACCGAAAGCGTTATTCCAACAGCGGCGCCGCGCTCAGCCCGCCCGCTGTATTTTCTTGGCCTCGTTGTTCTTCTGGCTCTGGCATATTTTGTATTCAGAGAAAACGATTATGACAAACAATTGCGACTGGCGCGAGAGGCTTTTTCCGCAAAAGATTATCGCGGCAGCGTTGAGTGCCTTAAGCGGGCAACGCAGCACCAACCAGCAGACGCCGCAACGACCGGGCTCATCAAACAGGCGATCAACAGCCACATAGCGCAGCGACTCAGCGTTGTCGAAAAAAACGCCGAAAATCTGCGAGAACTCGACGAATACGTCAAAGAAGCCCGTTCGGCCTTTTCCTCACTCGACGAAAAGCTGCTTGAATGTGAGATTGCGCTTGCACTGCAGCGCGCTGAACTGCTGGCAGCAGAACGACAGCGCGACGAAGCCGACAACTTGCTCGACAATCTGTCTAAACAGGCCGGAAACAGAGACTACGTTCTGTTCAAGATTGCAAAGTTTTACAGCCGCCTCGGCTATAACTGGACTCGCACGATCAAATACATGCATCTGGCGGCAATAACTGACCCGGCGAGCTTTGCCGTAAACCCTGATGTATTGAGTGAGTTTGACTGGTTTCTGCATAAGGTCGCGCCAGCCGATGGTTATGACGATGTGCGCGACTTTATCGGCACCCACTGCTTCAGCTACTTTGAGCAGATGCTGCAGCAAGCTCTCTACAAGCCTGGAGAGGACTATCATCAGCTGCGCCTTAATGCCAGATATCTGCTCGAAAAGAGGGGATTTCCGGTTGATGTGACGCGGTTTCACCTCGTCGATCTGCTGACCTCGCCAGGCGACCGCAACTCAAAAGAGCTTGGCGAAACTCTCGACTACTTTATCGAGAACGCCTCCAATCAGGCGGTTCTCAAAGAAATTGCCGAACAGATTCCTCTTTTGCCGAAGGAGTTTACGCTGTTTGAAAGTTACCATTACAATCGCGATGACCGCGAAACATTGGTAGTGGCCGGCCCGTTTTTTGACCATTTCAAAGACTATCTGAAAAGCCGCATGGCAGCGGAACGCGCCAATCAGCGCCTTAACGCTTTTAACGTTCTCAGCACACGCAAAGAGGCAACAGAAGCCGAACTATGGCAGTATCACATAAGCAATCTGAACGATTTCAGAAGCATGCAATGGAGCTCTTCATACGCGCCGGCCCTGCTCGAATCTGTCGATTACCTGATCAAAAATCCGCTGCCGCCAGATATGAACAACAGCGCCGAACAGGCCACCACCGGCCGCAAAGCGGCTCGGGCCACACGTGAGATAGTTATTCAGGCAAAGCAGGCTGTCAAAGACAATCAGGAGACCCCATTCATCGAGCCAGGCAAGCGCAGGCTCGTCGATCTTGAACAACTGGCAAACCAGCTTCAGAAAACTTTCCCAACCGAATAAAGAAATTTTTCTCCACCGAAAAAAAAGACTGAGCTGACCAGATGGCCGCTCAGTCTTTTTTAATCATCGAGAAGCAGGTTAATCAGACCCCAATTTTAGCGGGGGCGCACGATATAGCGGTTCGGGTGCCTGAAAACGTTGGTGCCGCAATGAATCTGGCCCTGTTTGGAGTGATATGACATGGAATCGACGAAGTTGGCTTTCAGCCCGATCATGCTGGCAGTGCGCGCGATATTTTGCCGCAGCCTTTCGACCTGCGGATCTGGCACGATCAGCTGATCGTGGAGAATCAGCTGGTTGACGCTGCCGGGAATGTAGGCAATGTGCTTTCCGTTGCGCATCTTGTGGAAAAGAGACGGGAACGAGATAACCGAATGCGCCTTGCCAGACTCCTTACGGACCTGCGAAATCTTGTTGCAGGCAGCTTTAACGTTGGTATCTATAACATTCGCCAGCGTCAGATTGAGTTTGATAAAGTCTTCGACTTCCTTGTCGCCGGGGCTGCTGGGTCTGATGCCCAGGGCGAGATTGAGCGGCGGCAACACGAACGCGCCAGTTTCATCTTTTGTCAGGTAATCGATTACCGCATTTGAAAATTCCTCCGGCTGAGGAGCCGCGGTTTCATCATCGGCAGGAACATGTCTGCCGCGCTTGCGCTCTGCTTCGCGCAGATAGTTGCGCACTTTGATCAGCATCAGACGGTAATCTTCCTGTTTGATTGCGTTCAGTTCGGCCGGCGAAGCATCTTTAATCAAGCGCAGCGCCAATCTTGGGTTAGCCTTGATCAGCGTATAGCCACGCGGAGCCTTTGCATTCGGGCAAACCGATATGTATTCATCGACATGGCCGACTTGCAGCCAGTCAGTTTCGAGCACCGCCATGCGATTGGCGTAGCCATGTTTTTCGAGATAAGCTCTGAGTTCGGGGGTAGACGTGTTGCCGATGAGCAGAACGTTGTCGGGAGTGACTTCGATGTTTCCGCCGTAATCGCCACATGACCCGGCTTTTGACGGGTTCTTCATGACAAAACCGTTCCAGAAATGAGCCAGTCGCGACGGCAGATCGCCGGTGCCACGACCACGGTTTGAGTCAAAAACCACAAGCTGCGCCTTGGCTTCGCTCTTCAGCTTAACCACGCCAACTTCGCCCCAGTCCTGCATCCAGACATCGCTTTCAGTTTCCAGCGAGCTGAATTCGACATATTTCTTAAGACGATCGGCAGCGACCATTGCATGCAACTGCTTGAAATTGCTGCTGCGCGAGGCCCTGGTCGGTATCAGATGCAGCTTGAAGGCGTCTTCTTTTTTTACCAGACCCTTTTCATGCATATTGGCGATTATATCGATCAGCGCCACGACAAACTGAAGATTGCCAAACTCCGGTGAATAAACGGCAAGAACTTTTACCGGTATGTTATTGGCGCTCAAAAACCTTATGCTTTCTATGTCATCAGGCGAAACAATCGGCCTGACGCGGGCATAAAGAGGAGAAAGCGTGCCGGCGACAGCCAGCAACATCAACACGAACAGAGCTGCGAGACGCGATTGTCTTCTATCAGTCATATAACACTCCCGTTATGGTACCTTCGCCAATTATAACAAAATATCGCGGTTGTCGAAGCAAAATTTGCTTAACCCTGCCACGCCCGTTGATTTATTTGGCAATTACAGGTAGGCTGACAGCATAAAGAATAGAGAACGGAGGACGATGGCATGAGTGAAATAGCGCAAAACGCAGAACAAACAGCTGTTCAGGTGAGCAGCGAAAAGCGCCGCCAGTATTTTACCGCCGGCATGATCAGATGGCTCCTCAACGAAGCTGAAAGCAGCGACTGGACGAAGAATTTCTCGCAACGCTGCCAGGCAATCGCCCTCGAAGCAAAGAACCTCGGCGGGCAGCCCTCAGAAACCATGAAAAAGGGAAAGGCTACGTTAAAGGCTGTTCCGGCTGCGGTTCTTTACTGGCTCGGCATTTATACCGGCTTTTTCTGGGTAATTCCCGGGGCCGCCATCGGTATTCTCGGCAGTTATCTCGTTTCCGAGAGCATTTATGACATTTTCAAGGCCGGCAAAGACGCCCGCTTCTACCGCACCTTCCTGCATTACCTGCTGCGCATGGAAAACGCCGACGGCGTCATTTCGCCGGAAGAACTGACCAGTCTGCGCTCGATCATCGAATTCATACCGGCACCCGCCGAAGAAAAACAGCAGTGGCTCGTCGCCATCGAATCTCCCGACGGCTACCAGAAACTCGAACCGAGCCTGCGTCTGAGTGACGACGAAAAAGAGCAGATTCTCTCGGGCTGCTGGGGCCTCGCTCTCAGTGACGGCTCTGCTGATGCCGAGCGCGAAGTCTTTGCCAGATTCGGCGAAGAGCTCGCAATCCCTGGCGAAAAACTCACAAAAATTCAGCAGAAAATTGAGGCAAAACTCGCGCAGCACGCTTTTCTCGTCGAAGAAGCTGCACGCATCACTGCCATGCTGCACCCGGCAATCGCTTTCCAGAGCGACGGCGCCGCCGAAATTCTCCAGCTCGTCTCACTCAAACCTGTCGCCAAAGAAGAGTGGCAGCGCCGCATCGACCTGATTCTGGCGAACCACGCCAGCGAAAGCATTCGCCCTCTCGACCCCGAGTTTGCCCGGCCGCTACTGCTCTCATCGCTGTTACTGGCCGAACACCTCGCAACCCCCGAACAGCAGATCGCCATCAGCGAAGCCTTTCAGACCCTCTGCCGCGAAGCCGGCCTCAAAGATGAGCTCAAACCGCTGACCGAAGAACTCTCACAGGCCCTGCATTCTTTGTGAATATTCCTCTGTAAAAGTTGTATCTGCAAATTCGCGGCACTTGACACAGCAATTCTCGGTCAAAATCAACCGTCATTGTGCGCGAGCCGTCAGGCGAAGTCGCAAAATCCACTTTTTAGCGCTTTTCTGGATCCTGCGACTGCGCTTCGCTTCGCGCAGGATGACGAATAAAAAAGCGATGCTCAATATCATGATCTCTGTTAATGATGGTTTTACAACTCACCGAGACTTGCTCCACTTGACAAGATCTCTGTACAGACAAATCACCGGTCGCGTCAGTTTTGTCGCAGCAGGGAAAGAGACTGCGACGTTGCTGCGACGCTCGCAGCTTTTTGCGCAAAGCTGTCCGCCATCGACCAGGCGCCATTAAAGAGCGGCTTACCACCTGTTTTTTATGCAGCTGGCATGTGAATTGCTGTATATTGCAGTGAATAATAATGTACAACGCATGACGAGGTAAAAACATGGATATCAACAGAATGACGCAAAAGTCGCAGGAAGCACTGCAGGCAGCGCAAAACAACGCGATTCAATACGGCCACCAGGAGATCTCAAGCGAGCATCTGCTGGCTGCGCTGTTGATCGACGATTCGGGTATGGTCCCACGCCTTTTCAACAATATCAATATCCCGCTCAAGACTATCCGGGAACGCGTTAACGCGCTCATCGCCAAGCTGCCAAGAGTCTCAGGCCCCGGCATGACACCTGACAAATTCTATGTCAGCAGCGAACTGTCAAAAATTCTCGTCAAAGCCGAAGAAGAGATGAAGTCGCTTAAAGACGAATACCTCTCGGTCGAACATCTCGTGCTTGCCATGATCGAGAGCCCTTCTACCGCTGTTGGCAAAATGTTCGCCGAACTTAACCTGACGCGCGACCAGTTTTTGCACGCACTTACCGCGATACGCGGCAACCAGCGCGTAACTTCAGCCAATCCCGAGCAGACTTACGAAGCCCTCGAAAAATACGGCCGCGACCTGGTCGCCATGGCGCGCGCCGGCAAACTCGACCCGGTAATCGGGCGCGACGCTGAGATTCGCCGTGTTATCCGCATTCTCTCGCGCAAAACCAAAAACAACCCGGTGCTCATCGGCGAACCCGGCGTCGGTAAAACCGCCATCGCCGAAGGTCTGGCACAGCGCATTCTGCAGGGCGACGTGCCCGAAAGTCTGCGCGACAAAACCGTCTTCGCGCTCGACATGGGCGCGCTGATCGCCGGCGCCAAGTTCCGTGGCGAGTTCGAAGAACGCCTCAAGGCGGTTCTTGCCGAGATCAAGAGCAGCGATGGCCGCATACTGATGTTCATCGATGAACTGCACACCATTGTTGGCGCCGGGCGCGCCGAAGGCTCTATGGATGCCGGCAACATGCTCAAGCCGATGCTGGCGCGCGGTGAACTGCACTGCATCGGCGCCACCACCCTCGACGAATACCGCAAGCACATCGAAAAAGACGCGGCCCTGGAGCGGCGTTTCCAGCCGGTTCTCGTCGAACAGCCTGACGTTACTGACACGATTTCGATATTGCGCGGCCTCAAAGAGCGCTTCGAGGTGTTTCACGGCGTGCGCATTCAGGACCGTGCACTCGTAGCAGCAGCGACTCTGTCGCATCGCTATATTTCCGATCGCTTTCTTCCCGACAAGGCGATCGACCTCGTCGACGAAGCCTGCGCCATGATTCGCACCGATATCGAATCGATGCCGGCCGAGCTCGACGAAGTCATGCGGCGCACCATGCAGCTCGAAATCGAAGAAGCTGCGCTGATCAAGGAAAAGGACGAAGCCAGCCTGACGCGCCTCGAAGCTCTGCGCAAAGAGCTTGCCGACCTGCGCCACCGCGGCGACTCGATGAAAACCCAGTGGGAAAGCGAACGCGGCGTTATCAAGCGCGTGCAGACTCACCGCGAGATGATCGAAAAACTGCATCAGGAAATCGCCGAAGCCGAGCGGGCCTACGACCTCAATCGCGCGGCCGAGCTCAAGCACGGGCGCCTGCCCGACGCGATGAAACAGCTCAGAGAAATGGAAGAAGAACTGAAACAGAAGCAGAGCACCGGCAAGCTCATGCGAGAAGAAGTTACCGAAGAAGAGATCGCTGACATTGTCAGCAAATGGACCGGGATACCGGTTACACGGTTGATGGAAGGCGAAAAGGAAAAACTGCTGCATCTCGACGAACACCTGCATAAGCGCGTGATCGGCCAGGATGAAGCGGTCAATCTCGTCACCGACGCGGTTATACGCTCACGCGCTGGCATCAAGGACCCGAACCGGCCGATCGGTTCGTTTATCTTTCTTGGCCCGACCGGCGTAGGCAAGACCGAGCTGGCCAAAACTCTTGCTGAATCTTTGTTTGATACTGAAGAGAACATTGTGCGCATCGACATGAGCGAATACATGGAAAAGCACTCGGTTTCTCGCCTCATCGGCGCGCCTCCGGGCTACGTCGGTTATGACGAAGGCGGTCAGCTCACCGAAGCAGTGCGCCGCAAACCTTATTCGGTAGTGCTTTTCGACGAAATCGAAAAGGCACACACGGAAGTATTCAACATTCTGTTGCAGATTCTCGATGATGGACGTCTCACTGATTCACAGGGCCGCACCGTCGACTTTCGCAATGTCGTGGTGATCATGACCAGCAATATCGGCGCGCAGACTCTGATCGCCGAAATCGGCGACCGCGGCGAGATTTCAGAAGTGACCCGCAACAAGGTTCTGGCCGAAATTAAAATATTCTTTAAACCAGAATTTTATAACCGCGTCGATGATATAATCCTGTTCACTCCGCTGCATCGAAAAGAGCTTGACCAGATCATTGACCTGCAGATTGCCGCTATTCAAAAACGTCTTGATGAGCGCCGCATTACGCTGGCTGTTGGTGCTGAGGCCAGAGAATGGCTGATCGACCGTGGTTACAGCCCCCTTTACGGAGCGCGGCCGTTAAAGCGCCTGCTCCAGAAAGAGGTTGAAACTCTGCTGGCCCGTGCTATCATTAGCGGCAGTATCGCCGACGGCGCGCAGGTTAAAGTTATCATCCGCAACGACCGCCCGGCCCTGGCGCCGTAGGGGCAACCGTAGGGGCAAGTCGCGACTTGCCCCTACGGTTACGCGACAATGATTTTTCACCTATTACAGGAGGCTGCGATCATGAACTTCTTTCTGGGAACCTGGCTGCGAAAACTGGCCTCTACTCTTGCGCTGTCGCTGTTTATGGTCATTGGCGGCGCAATTATTGATCCGGCCTACCTCGACAACCCGATCGGCGAAGGTGATCTCGGTGTAACCGCCGAAGAAGGCTACAACATGCCGGCCACCACTGAGATCGCAGTTACCGCCGGTGGCGCTGACTCGATTCGCATCGACCTCAAGTCAGAGTTGGGCGACTTTGGCGGCGAAATCGAGGTTCTGGCGCCAGACAACCGCATTGTTCTGCAAAAACGCTTCGCGCTGCGCAAATACCCGGCAACTCTTATGCCAAACCCGGCAAAGTGGCAAACCTTCAGCTCGCCATACGTTGGCAAAGGCACTTATCTGGTGCGCCTGACCCAGGAACGCCCAGGCAAAGCCAAGGCCTTCTTCTACCAGGGCCCCTTCGTCGCCCGCATGCTCACCCTGCCCTTCATAGCCGGCTTCATCATCCTGGTCCTCAGCTTCACCTTCAGCTCCCGCCCCCGCTCTCAACCGCAGGGGTAACCCCGGATGTGAGTAAAGACCTCCGTCATTATATATTCACCTTGTGGTGAATATATGTGCTGCATGCCCATGATGAACATTCTGCGCGAAGTTGCAGAATCCATGTTCTTCACCTCTCCGCAGCCTCTGCGGCTCTGCGTGAGATGAACAATCCAATCTGTGTTTATTCGCCGCTCCTGGCGCGGTTTCCCTAAGTCATTGTGCTATCCGGGTTGCAAAACCCGCACGCTCCTGATCCCGGTGCGTGCAGGCATTTGCGACATCCAGTCGTTCGCACACACATCATGGAAAACCGACAATTTGGATCCCGAGCTTTGCCAGTGAAGAGCCTGAACCGGGTACCGGCAGAGTCAGATTGGCGTTATTGCCAGCCTGGTCGCGAATGGTGCCGCCGTTTAATGCTAAAGCAGTGGTGGTGGTGTAATCGAGGTTGGCTCCAATATGATTGTCACCGCTTAGCACCGTGTAAGAAAACTGCAGGATTGTGCCGCCACTGCCACCGACATAATTCGCCCACCGAAAGGTGGGTTGAGTATTGAGCTGCAGCCGCGGTGCACCAGTAACAAAAACGGGTTCACTGAAAATTATGTTGACCCATATTGTGGCATTTGTATAATAAGTTCCCGCACCGCTGCCAGTAAGATTGACAAAGGTTGGGACAATTGTGTCAAACCGCCTGCTGGGAAAGACGATTCTGAGATTGGTATTGCCAGCGAGATCTGTTACTGCGCCCTCCTTCAAGGTAAGGCTTACGTCTTCAACTATTGTGATGACGTTAGGGTCGACAAAGTTTACACTGACATTCCATGACCTGCCAGCAGTGGCCTGAACAACGTTGACGACAGTTGCTGTTGCCGGGCTCACCTCAAAATCATTGGCCGCTAAACCATTCACAAATTCGTCAGACAGCACAGTAAAAACAATCGGGCGGACATTTGTCGGAACAAGAGATGCCGGTGACAGTTCCAGTCCAGGTTGAGAATTATCATAGTTTACGGTAATCAGAGCCGACTCGGTGTTCCCATTGCCGGCCAGGTCGGTTACCGCATTTTCATTGATCTTGACTGTCGCAGGATCACCAGGGCCTGCTGTCATCACAACAGTCCATCTTCCTGCTATTACAGGATCGGCGACAGGAGGTGCAGCACTGCAATTATTCACCGTCAGCGCGCCTGCACCAAACACATTTATTGCCTCACTAAAAGTAACAGTCAGTAAAAATGTTCCATTAGTAATTGTCTTGTCAGAAGTCAGAGTCACCGTCGGTCTTACTGTATCGTATGCAACACTCAGCTGAGTGGCAGCGAGACTTAAGTTGCCGGCCAGGTCACTGACCTGGTTCGCGGCCATGGTTACACTGATTGTTCCATTAACTGAAGGTGTCACGGTAAAATTGTATACCAGGCCATCGGTCACAGTCGCCAGGTCGGTTGCGGTTCCTCCACTTACGCTGATATCGGTCAGTGCAAAAGAACTTGTGGCGATTATTTCTGTAAAGGTTACGGTGAAAGGTATTGGGCTGTTTTTGGTAGCAGGAGCAGCACTTGAAGAAAAAGTCACGCCCGGCCGGGTTCCATCGTATTTCCTGGTGATTAGATTTGAAGCAGTGTTGTCGTTGCCGGCCAGATCTTTTGCCACAGCAGCGGATATACTTGCCGTCACATCACCATCGCCCAGCGGAATCAGGTTCGCGCTCCAGATCAGGCCAGGACTGTTTTCGGAGATCCCGACTGACAATGTCGCGTTGCCCAGAGACAGGTCGGCGGCGGTAAAGCCGGTAACCCGTTCACTGAAAGTGATGGTTAGCGGAATCGGACTGCCGTTTGTCGGGTCAGGTGCCGTCGATGTCAGCGTAACAGTCGGAACAACGGTATCATAAGTGACAGTTATTTCATTGGATACGCTGTTATAGTTGCCAACCAGATCCCGAACTTTGCCAGCAGGCAACTTCATCTTAACCGGATCAACCAATGGATTGACAGTCACCGTATAGACCCGGGCAGGAACTGAAGCGACAACCGACGTGGCAGCCCCAGTGCCGCCAAAATCGAAATCATCAACTGTTAAATCTGCACCCTGCACATCTTCAAAAAAGGTAACGGTTACATCGAATGGTGTGCCATTGGTCAGATTTGTTGCAGTCGAAAGCACCACTGCAGGCGATGCCGTGTCGTATACTCGACCGAATTGCGCCGCCGCGGTATTGTAATTTCCTGTCGGCATAGTCTCGTCGGTAACCTTGTTCTCTGCCATGTTCACGTATACGGGACCATCAGAATTAGGTGTAACCGCGAAAGTGTATTGCGTTCTCGGCGGATCGGTCACCAGAAGAGTGAGATTGGCAGCAGTTCCGTTGGTTACGGCAATATCACCGATAACAAAAGTATCAGCCTTAATGGATTTGTTGAAGGTAACCTTGAACGGGATTGGGCTGGTGTTGGTGGCAGTGCCGTTTAGACCACCGTCAACTGCAGAAAAGACAACCGTCGGTCTGTCTGAGTCGTAAACAATACTTAGCGGGGTTGCCCCTATATTGCCATTGCCAGCCGTATCGCTTGCGACGTTTGCAGCCAGGGACATGGTAACAGTGCCAGTGGCGACGGGCACTATGTTGCACAGCCATTTTTTGCCCGGAACAGATTCAACCGGGTTGCTGATCGTGCCATTAACAACAACCAGCTCACTCATTATTGTAAATCCACTGACAACTTCGCTGAATTCAATAACTATAGGAATCGGGTTGATGTTGGTCGGACTGGTGAGCCCGACCGTTGCCGTCGCAATAGTAACCGTCGGGGGCGTTGCATCATAAACAACGCTCAATTGCGCAGCAGCCGTGTTGCCGTTGCCGGCAGTATCACTCGCAACCTCGGCAGGAAGGTTGACAGTAACTGCGCCAGAAGCCGTTGGCGTGATGCCGACTGTCCAGACGATATTATCGACAGTTGTCAGAGCTCCTGCAGTACCATTGCCGATGACCAGATCGCCTGCGATGAAGCTGGCGGTCGCAATAACTTCGCTGAATGTTATCGTCACAGGAATCGGGCTGTCTTTTGTCGGGCTTGTTACACTTGTCGACAAGATGACAGATGGTTTTGCAGTATCGAAGAAGACACTGAACTGTGGAGCGGCTGTGTTACCATTACCGGCCGCATCGATTACCTTGTCAGCTCCGAGATTCAGCGTAACCGCACCACCAGTTGAAGTCGGAATAAGACTGAACGTCCAAACTGAAGGCCCGCCGGTCGGGGTATTTACATAAGCGTTGCCAGCAACAGTAAAATCAGATGAAACCAGTCCAGTTACCGGTTCTGAGAATGTTACAGTCATAGGAACAGTGGTGCTGGCAGGCGACCCGGCAGTTGTGGTAAACACGGCCGTAGGCTTTATAGGATCATGCGTCACACTGAGTGTGCCGGTGGCAAGACTTGGGTTTCCGGCTATATCAGCAGCCGCCGAGGCAAGCAGATCGATAGTGACCAACTGATTGGCAGGAGGATTGGGGGTGGGTGCGACATTGGCTCTCCAGACACGGTTTGCAGTAACAACCCATGGTTCTCCAGAAACGCTGCCATTTACAACATTGAGCTTGTTTTTGTCAAAACCCGTGACATCCTCATTGAAAGTAATAGTGACCGGGAACAGATCGGCCCTGGTAGGGCTGACCGCGGTTGTGGTCAGAGTAGCAGTCGGAGACGCAGTATCGCGAGTCACGCTGATCTGAGTGGCCGCTGTGTTGCCGTTACCCGCGGCGTCAGTTGCAATGTCAGCAGCAACATTGACGGTAATCGGGCCATCTATTGTCGGAGTGATACTCGCAGTCCATACCTTAGCAGCAGTCCGCTCGGTAAAATTACTTACCGTACCATTGCCAACAACGAGTTCACCCGCGATAAAACCACTGACTTCTTCGCTGAATGTGACGGTAACGCCGATATTAGCACCACCGTTAACCGGGCTAGAAAGCGGCGGGGTGAACGCCAGTGCAACTGACGGTTTGCCAGAGTCATAGTTCCAGCTGAGGGTATTTGACACTACGTTGCCATTGCCGGCAGTATCAGATGCCACATTTTCTGGCAACTGCAATGCTACAAGACCATTAGCAACTGCAGAAATAGTGAAGGTCCATGTACTGTTTCCAGTTCCAACTGGCTGCAGGTTGCTGGCAATACCATTGGTGATTGGCAGAAGATCAGACAACGTAAAACCTGCTACCGGCTTGCTGAAAGTAAGGCTAACTGTTGCATTTTTACTGCTCGTGTATGAAGCCACATTAGCTTCAAGCAGCGCTGTTGGCCTGGTAGTGTCATAAGTGACACTTATCGTGTTGGCGGCTGCGTTGCCATTACCGGCAGGATCAGTCACCCGGCCTGCTTCGAGCGTGATGCTCACGACACCCTGATTGACGGGAGTAACCGTGCAGGCCCAGTCTTTACCGGAGCCAGTAAGACTGCCTGCATCAACAGCTGCACCATTTGTGACTGTCAGATCTGCTTCAATCAAGCTGGTAGGGTCAATATCTTCGTTGAACTTTATGGTCACCGGTATGTTGCCAGAACTGATTACAGCAGGACTGGTGGTTGACAATACTACAGTCGGGCTGGCCGAATCATAGGTAACACTGAACTGCGCGGCAGCGGTATTACCATTGCCGCCAATGTCGAGGGCACTCGAGGCTGGTATGTCAACAGTGACCAGGCCATCGCCGGTTGGTGTTATGTTAAGCGTCCAGACAGTGTTATCAAGAGTCGTAAAACCTCCTGCCGCCACGCTGCCGTTGCCAAAGAGCAGGTCACTGGTGGCGAAGCCGGTAACCGCTTCGCTGAAGGTAATCGTTGTTGTAATCGGCTTGTTCTTAGTGGGGCTTACAACAGACGAAAAACTTACGGTTGGCCTTTCAGAGTTGTAATTTACGTCGAGTATGTTGGAAGCCGCGTTGCCGTTGCCGGCAGCATCAACAACCTTGCCGGCCGGCAGGCTTACCGACACATTTCCCTGGATCGAGGGCTTGACCTGAATGATCCATTTAGTGCCGGCCAGAACCGGCTGCAGATTAGTTACAACACAGTTAACAACCGCGGGGGCTGCGAAATCAGATAAAGTGAGACCGCTTACCGGTTCATCGAATTCAATGGTTACCGGAATCGGTTCAGTGCTGGTTATAAGTTCAGGCGTGGTAAGGATAGCCGTTGGAGCCTTGTTGTCAAAAGCCACGCTGAGTCTTGCAGCCGCAGCATTACCGTTGCCAGAAGCGTCTGTGACCTTGTCCGCTCCGAGGTCAATGTCTATAGTAGTGCTGCCGCTTACCGAAGGCACAATTTCAACTGTCCAGCTTCTATCGGCAACAACTGGCGTCGCGTTTTGCGGCGATCCGTTCAAAACGTTCAGATAGTTCGCCGTAAAGCCGGTTACATCCTCGTTAAAGGTCACAGTTATCTTAAAAGTGCCGCTGGCAGGGCTTGTATAGCCCTGCGCGAGGGCAAGCGCCACCGTCGGTCGCGTTGAATCATAGTAGCGTTTGAGTTGCAAAGAGGCTTCGTTGCTGTTACCGGCGGCATCAGTTACATTGCCGGCTGGCATATCCAGCGTAACAAAACCTTCACCATTCGGCGTGATATCAACTGTCCAAGCCCGGCTGGCAATCGCGACCTGCAGATTGCCGGCACTGCCGTTACCAACAACCAGCTGGCTGATGTTAAAACCGGTTACTTCTTCGTTGAATGTTACAGTTACCGGAATCGGGTTTGCATTGGTCGGATCAGGCTTGCTGGTGCTAAGTGCAACTGTCGGCCTGTCAATATCGTAATTGCGACTGAGTGGAGTAGCAGCAGTATTGCCATTACCGGCAGCATCTGTTGCGCAGTCGGCAGGCAGACCGACAGTGACCGCGCCCGGCGCGCCGGGGGTTAAAACAGCCGTCCAGACTTTGTTGAGAGTACCTGGCACCAGCTGAAATGCCCCAACAGTACAATTGCCGGGCACCAGATCACTGACGTCAAATCCGATTACGGTATCACTGAACTCTATTCTTATCGGAATAGAGCTTGAATTTGTCGATGCCGGAGAAGTGCTGGTGATGCTTACGGTTGGCGAAAGCGAATCAAAAATTACTCGCAGCTGAGCCGCAGCCGTATTGCCATTTCCCGCGCTGTCAAGAACCTTGTTGGCAGCAAGATCTACCGTAATTGCTCCCTGCCCTGAAGCGTTGACAAGAAATGACCACTTTCTGAACGGCGTTACTACCGATGCAGAACCGGCGATGCTCCCGTTCCCGATCGTCAGCTTAGAAATGTCGAAATTGACAACGTCTTTGTTGAACTCAACAAAAACTGTTATCGGCGAAGTATTGACGGTGGGATTTGCGGTAGTTGTAAGAGTAGCTGCCGGGCGGTCTGAATCATAGTAGACACTGATCGGCATAGCAGCAAAATTACCATTACCAGCAGAATCCGTGACCCTATTCTCCAAAAGATTTATTATAACTTCGCCTTTGCCCGACGGCACCACGTCGAAAGTCCATGCCTTATCTGTTATAACAACCTGCAGATTTCCTGCCGTGCCATTGGTGATTGTCAAATGCGAGAGCAGAAAACCGGGCATAACCTCACTGAATTCGATAGCTACAGGAATAGGACTCGCGCTGGTGGGGGTAGTAACAGTCGTGGCAAGGGTTGCCGAAGGTCGCACCGAGTCATAGGTGACTGCGATTGGCAGAGCAGCTGAGTTGTTATTACCGGCGGCATCTACAACAACGCCGGCAGCGATGCCGACAGTAATTTCGCCCTGACCGGGAGTAACATCAAACGACCATGTTTTACTGGCGGTAACGACCTGCAGATTACTGGCAGTGCAGTTGCCAACCGTTAGATCTCCGATAGCAAACCCGCTGACATCTTCACTGAAGGTTACTAACACCGGAATCGGGCTGGCATTAGTTGGGCTTGGAGAAGTTGTAGACAACACCACTGTCGGTAATATCGAATCATAAACAAAGCTGACCTGATTGGCGGCAGTATTGCCGTTGCCGGCACTGTCGGTGACCTTGTCAGCTGCGAGACCAACAGTGACTTCACCCTGCCATGATGGCGTGATATCGAATGTCCACTCCTGTTTTTCAATACTGGTTGTTAAATTACCGGGGACTCCGTTAACAACGGTCAGATCAGTAAGTGCAAAATCACTTACCTGCTTGTTGAAATACAGGGTCATGGTGATCGGGGCATTGGTCGGAGAAATATCTGCAGGAGAAAGCGTAGCAGTCGGCTTAACGGAGTCATAAGCAAAATTCAACGGAACGTCTTCAGCGGTCGGGTTGCCTGCAAGATCTGAGATAACTCCGGCTGTCAGAGTTACACTGACTGGAGCAGCATTAATCGGAAAAATGTCAAAAGTCCATTCTTTGCCGCTGACTATTTCACGGAGATTGTTAACATTACAGTTTACTTTAACAAGCTTTGACAGCTCAAATGCTACCGGCTCACTAAACGTTATCGTTGCCGGAACAGGATTAACATTTGTCGTGCCTGATATTGTTGACGTCAGAGTTGCTACTGGCGCAACCGTATCTACATACCAGTTCCAGACAGTTGCATTCGCTTTATTCTGCCAGGTGTCGAGTTTGTCACCACCGACGACCCTTATTGAATGTGCTCCATCAACGAGAGCAGGCAGATTGATGACTACGCTGATACTTGCCGGATCGCTCCAGGTCGCTCCGCCATCAATGCTGTACATGTAATTGATAACATCCACGCCAGCAACAGTAATATTGGCAACATTACTGTTAGTTGGGTTTGCCGGCTTGTTTTCGAGAACAGCTACTTTTACGTTCGCGTCAATTTCCCAGGTGAAAGATTCTGGGGCGCTGGGCGATTGCCAGTTACCATAACTGTCGCCGCCAATGACACTGATGGTATTATTACCAGATTTCAGGCCAACCAGCTTGATCGGAGTTGAAATCGGGTAGCTGGTTGACCAGCTGCCCTCATTCAGGCGAAAGCGATAGAACTGCACGCCGGAACCAAGGACCGAGATGTCTGTAGTTGTAAGATTGGTCGGATTTTTCGGCAGTGTGTCTACGTCAAACTGGGCAAATTTCACCGTTGTATCGACTGTCCATTCAAAAACCGTGGCTTCTGATTCAAGCTGAATGTTTCCGGGCGCATCGATGGCTCTGACCTGCAAGTTGTAGATTCCATCAACCAGACCAGTGAGAGCTATTTTTTCTGAAATAGCCTTTTCTGCGCTCCAGGCGCCCCAGCTCTCGCCCAGCATGCGATGTCTGAAAAGATATTTTACAACACCTGTTCCCCCAACCGTGATCGCGGTTTGCTTACTGCTGGTTACAACTGGCGGCAGATTGCTCAACACGGCTGTCTTCGGGCCAGTATCGACAGTAAGTTCGTTAGAGGAGCTGTCATTACCCGTTATGCCACTTTTGTTGGTAGC
The DNA here is from genome assembly GCA_002839445.1 of Candidatus Riflebacteria bacterium HGW-Riflebacteria-1. Classification (GTDB taxonomy): domain Bacteria; phylum Muiribacteriota; class Ozemobacteria; order Ozemobacterales; family Ozemobacteraceae; genus Rifleibacterium. The sequence continues at coordinate 84,894 of PGYB01000002.1, read as the reverse complement.
AACAACACCGACATTGTATACACCATCTGGCAAGGCGTCAGTGACCTGAGCTTTCCAGGAAGTGCCGTTGAGAGTTGCATTGTAAGTTTTTGAGTTTACAGTTACCAGCACCGTGGTTTCGGGATCATCGACTGTTCCGGTGATTTCGGGCGTGGTATCGTTCGTGTGCAGAGAATTGACCGTCACTCCCGGAACCAGTGCTGTGGAAAACGTCCAGCTGCTCTGGTCACCGATCTGGTTGCCGTAGAGATCGGAAATGGTTGCCAGAAGAGCAACTGTAATCGTCTGGTTGCCTGGCAAAACAGTTGTCGGGGTCCAGACTATCGTCTTTTTATCAGCCTGTAGAGATGAAGTGCCAGAGACGGTCGTTCCCTGGCTGGTAACGACCATGGCACCAGATGTAACTGACGAAGCAAGCAAAGCCTCACTGAAAACTACACTGATAGTATTTCCCGGAGTAACTCCAATGCTATTGGCCGCCGGTGTGCGACTGACTATTGTCGGCGAAGTAGTATCGGTTTCTTCCATCGACTGAATGTTTACCAGCACACGCAGGCTGACCTTGCCCGAAGCGCCTTTGGGATCGGTAATTACCACACTGACCGTCGCTACCCCGTGACTGTCCATGGCAACCCAGTTTGCCGTCGTCTGATTGCCGGTAACTTGCAGCGTTCCGCGCGAAGCCGCCCATTGGTATTTTAGATTGCTGAGATGCCCGGCATCAGGGTCATGCGCGGTCAGACTGAAATTGAGTTGCTCGCCGGTTACGCAGTTGACAGTCTTGATTCCGGCAGTATTCCTCGCGAAAAGCACCCCTGAAGGCGCAATGTTTCCAGAATCAGGCAGCAAAACCGTCTGCTCGACAAATGCCGGAGTTGAACCACCAATAAACGGCCCGTAAAAGCTGCTAAAAGTATTACCGCCAGGCATTTTAACAAATATTTCAGCCTGACCGACACTCACGGGCAAAGGTGGCGTTGTAAAGCTGCCGTTGCTACCTATGGTGAAAATGTCGCCCCAAAGCTTCATTTCGGTGCCAACCGGCAGTACATTGCCGGAAGAATCTTTAAGAACGCCGGTGAGAATAGCAGAAGCTTCTTCTACATCTATGTTTGGGGCCTTAACGTCGACATCTGAATTTTGAATCAGCGCCCGGACTCTCTGTTTATAAGTTTTACCAGCATACTCAAAGCTTGCGACGACGAAATGCTCAGCCGCAGGTACACCAATAAAAACATAGGTACCTGAAGCGTCGGTGTATTGTGGAAGTATATTGCTGAAACTTTCAAGCCAGACTTTTGCGTTGGCTACCGGAGAGTTGCCAGAAGCAGACAACAGGCTCGCATTCTGAGGCACAGGAGCCATTACTAAGCCGCTGAGAGTGCGAACTTTGATTGGCTCGCTCGACGACCCGCCGCCACCACCGCCGCCGCAACCGACAAAAACTAAAGCTACAACTGTAACAATTAAAACACAGGTTTGCAGCCATTTTGATCTGATGTATTTCATGTTCCCCTCCGAAAGCCTTTACTAATTAACCAACCGCGCCGAGTCATCTTGTGAGACACACAACTCACAATAGCTGACTGAAATCTGATTCTATAAATAGGTCTGTCAGCATAATTCCGCTGACTCTGTTGATTATAATTGTTACGCCAACTATACTTGACTACCCTTAAAGATACTATAGCGTTCTTGTTGCGTCAACACGATACAGCCGATATTCGCTGTATAATATATTGTTGAGAAAAAAATGGGAAATACTTCCCTATACAGCCCTCAGTAAGTATAATTGTACCGATTAGGTTTAACTGGAGGGTGTTTTATGAAAAAGCTGCTTTGTCTCATGCTTTTGCTCAACCTGTTCTTCGTGGCAGGAAATACATCGTTGTGGGCCGACGCCAGGTCTGACTACGAAAGCTATGTTTCTACTTACAATGCATATCGCAACGCCGTCAACGAAAAGAAGCCGGCCGCCGAGATTCTTGAACTGCTCGAAGCTTATCAAAGCGCCAAAGCAACTTACGAAGGATCTCTCAACCGAACAAGTGGTCGAACGCCGGCCACTCAGGCCGTCACTGCCCAGCAACAGACGACCACGACCAGCACTGTCGCCGTCAACCCCGCTGACAGCGAATATTCCGCCACGACCCGCAATCAGATGCCGGTTGGCCTGCAGAGAATCATCGATCAGCTCTGGTCTGATCCCGGGCGCAAAAACCCTGACCAGGCAATGAAAATGCTCTCTACTTTCATCGATTCTAACGGCAGCTCACAATACGCCGATGTTGCACGCTATGAACTGGCCAAGGCTTATGAACTGCTCAAAGAAGACGAAGCTTCTGCCGCTAAAGTTCTCAACCAGATTGGCCGCAATAATCCAAACTCAAGACTGGCTGCTCTGGCCAAAGAGCGTGTCAGATATCTCAACGCCAGCAAACAGCATGCGCAGTGGAAACAGTCTCTTGACAGCAAATACAATGTTTCTCGCGAAAGTTATTCAAAATACCGCAACACTTCATGGCTGGCCTTCCCGGTCAAGGTAACCCGCTGGGTCGGTTACGCCGGCAAACTGTTTAACTTTGACAAAACCCAGAACGATTTTATCAAATTTCAGATCTGGTACGAAGAAATGGGCGAAAGATTCGCGCCGCCAGTCGAGATTACCTTTGACCGTTTCAAGGTAGCCAACGGCACCAGCGACCAGAACGCCGAGATCAGCCTCGCTTACGGCAATTCACAGTCATGGTATTCGCGCTGGAAAACCCTGAACGAAGCCCGCCACTCAATCGACGTGCAGTATTTCATCATGGAAAAGGACATCTTTGGCTACTCGCTTCTCGGTGCGCTGCTGAGAAAAGCCAAAGAGGGCCTCAAAATCAGACTTCTTCTTGACGCCAGAGGCACCAAGCAGCTGACGCGAAAACTGCTTGGCCAGGATCTCCTGCAGGAACTAACTGAATACCCGAACGTAGAAGTCAAGGTATTCAACCCGGTTCATGCCAATCTGCTCCTTGTTTTCAAAGATCCGCGCAAACTGATTGCTTCGAACCATGACAAGATTATCGTCATCGACAATGAATACTCGATCGTCGGTGGCCGCAATGTTTCAATGGATTATTTTCTTGAACCAGCAGATCACCCGGGCGCTTACCGTGACAGCGATGTAATTATAAAAAGCCGCGAAATCAGCGAGCAGCTCGCCGCCGCGTTTGATGAAGAATTTGCCAAGCTCGTTACCTACTCGATCACCAAAGAACTCTGGGGTAACGTTGACATCATGTCTGACTACCTGCAAGCTGGCTACGACGTAATGAACAGCCATATCAACAATGAACGTTTCGTCATGCCGAAAAATGCCAATAAAAAGTATCTTACAGCTGCTGCCAGTTTTCTCAAAGAAATGAGTGGCTACGATAACCTGCGCAACTACGCCGGTTTCGACCCCTTTGCCAATTCAATTACCGCGCCGGCAAAAATTATCGACAAGCACTCAATCAGTGGCCCACGCAACGACATTACCGATCAGATGATCCGCTACATTGACGGCTGCAAATCTGAAATAGTAATTCAGAACCCATACGTCGTGCTCACCGAGCGCATGTTTAATGCTCTCAAACGCGCCGGCAAACGCGGAATCCCTATCAAATTGCACACCAACAGCCCCGCATCAACCGACAGTCTGGCGACCCAGGCCATGTTTTACGCAGACTGGAAACGAATCTTCGCAGAAATTCCCAATATCCGCATCTTTGTCTACAAGGGCGCAAATAAGCTCCACGCCAAGAACTGGGTATTCGACCACAAGATCGGCGTTGTCGGCACTTACAACCTCGATTATCTCAGCGAAGAAGTCAACTCAGAAGTAGTAGCCGCAGTCAAATCAGCTGAATTCGCCAAACAGCTGCGCGACGAAATCTTCGTTGATATCGCCATTTCAGACGAATACGAAGTTAGCTTCAGCTCAACTGGAGAAGTTCAATCAATAAGAGGCCCGGACGACCTGCCCGGCAAAAACTTCTGGCTGCTTAAATTTCTTTCCAAACTCTCGTTCGTCAAAAAAGTGATCTGATCTAAACTGAAAACTCCCGTTCGGCGCTGCCGAACGGGAGTTTTTTGTTATCTCTAATTTTGCTGAGAATTACTGATCGATCAGGCCAATATCACGGCGATACTTGACGTTGCCAAGCTCAAGCCGCGCGATATCTTTGTAACACTTGTCGCGAGCCTCATCAAGCGTCTCACCAACGGCTGTAACGCTTATCAGGCGACCGCTTTTAAAGCGGTAATCTTCTGAATCATCAGAACGGCGACAGTTGGAGAAAAAAACCAGCGAGTCGCGAACCCGTTCAAAACCCCTGACCACAGGCTCTTCGGCTTCATTGTCAGGATAACCCTCGCGCGCGACCACAACCGAAACGGCAGCATGCCGGCCAAAAGCGACTTCTGAGCCAACCGAAGTCAGACAGCCCATGGCGCAATCTTTCAGCAGACCAGCCAGATCACCGCGAAAACGGGTTAGAATACTCTGCGTCTCAGGATCACCAAGACGCGCGTTAAACTCGAGAACCCGCGGGCCCAGAGGCGTCAGCATCAGCTGAATCGAAAGAAAGCCGCGATAAAGCAGGTTGTCATCTTTCATGCCACACACCACCGGCTCAACAATGCTTTCGATAATCTTGCGGTCAAGCTCAGGTGTAAGATCCGGCGAAGGACTGACAGCACCCATTCCACCGGTAGTCGGCCCGACCTCGCCATCGTCGGCTCGCTTGTAGTCACGGCATGAACTGAACGAAACCCACTGCTGACCATCGGTGAGAATAGTATAAGAACATTCAACGCCTTCGAGTCTTTCCTGCAATATCAAAGGGGCGCCATGCCGCTTTAAAAACTTCACGGCAGCGGCTTTTGCTTCCTCAAGTGTCTCGGCAACAACAACTCCGGCACCATGCGAAAAGCCGTCGCACTTGACCACGCGAATTTTCGGATCTGAACCGAACGCAGCTTCGATCTCAGCGGCGTTCACCACAATATGAGTGCGCGGTGATGGTATGTGATGCCGTGCCATGAACTTGGCGGCGAAAGCCTTGCTGGTTTCGATACGACCAGCATCTTCGGCCGGTCCGATGACCGGAATGCCAGCCAACACCAGTGCGTCGACTGTTCCGTCTTCAACAAACTTTGACGAACCGACAACTGCCAGAGCGACCGTGTCTTTGCAAAGTCGAACCAGTTCAGAATTATCGCGAAAGGGAACTCGTTTGCAGATGCCAGTGCTGCTCATGCCAACGTTTCCGGGGCAAGCAATAATCTGATGCACCGATGGCGAACGCGCCAGGGCGTATACCATCGAATGTTCTCTGGCACCAGAGCCGAGCACAAGTATATTCACTAAACTACCTCAAAAAAAACGGCACACATTAAGCAGGTCGCAGTATGTTACTACTCTTTTAAACCTGCGTCAAGAGCAATCTCGCACTCAAAAAAACCGGGGCAGCTCTCTAAGAGAACTGCCCCGACTGTTTAAGCCTTGCAAGCTCGATTTACTGAGCTTTTACCTGCTTTTTGAGAGCATTGTATTCGTCTGAATATACCTTCAGCTGTTCGAAAACCTTCTTGGCGCCTTCCTGGTCGTTGGCTTCAACCTTGCGGTTGTATTCAAGATAGGTGTCATAGTATTTCTTTTCTACTTCGGTGAGACGCTGAGCTGAAGCCGCCACTGAAATTGACGACGCGCTATCGGCAGACATACTGCCCATAACCACCGGGCCAGTGCCACGACCGGCGCCAGCTATCGAGCCAACACCCACAGAAAAGCCCGAATTGCTTCTAGTCTGCTGCTCAGCAACCTGGCTGCCCTTGCCAAATATCGAAGTAATCTTGCCGCCCTTGGTAAAGCCGGCAATCAGCTTGGCAACCTTGCTACCGAGGAAACCTCCGACGATACCGCCAATGATCGGCCCGATCACCGGAATCGGCGCGCCAAGAGCCATACCAATTGCAGAACCTACCGAAGAACCAACGAGGTCAACCTTGTCGATTGCCTTGAAGGCCTTGGCCACTGAGAATTCACCGTTTTTAATGCCACTGATAAGGTTAGCACCCATCTGACCTGATGCTGAAGCGAACATTACCGGTATAACCGAGCCAACAAGAGCCCCGATCGGGCCCGGAACAAAAGTCTTAACCAGAGTAGAGGCAAACTGGCCACCGGCGGCGCCCAGAGCCGAACCCACCACGTTACCGGCGAATTCAAGAGTGGCAACTGATTTGACCGCTTTTGAAAAAGATGGCTTGTTGCCATGAATCATGTCGATTGCCAGGTTGGTGCCAACAGCAACCGTAGTAGTGATCGCGAGATTGGTAAACGAAAAACTGTTCTTAAGCGAAGCCTTGGCGTTCTGAGTGCCTTCAGCGACGCCCTTAGCCATCTTGCCTGAAAAATTATCGGCATACTGCACATCAGCAGAGGCATCGAGCATTATCTTGTCGCCGCTTCCCTCAGCATCTTTAACTTTGCCAGCTTCGAAAGTCTTATCCTTGCCGATCAGGCCAACCTTCTGGCCCACCGCGAAAATCTTGGCACGAATCGCAGTAATAATGTTCTGCATCGAATCCTTGATCGTGGCCAGAATCGCCTTGAGTTTATCAATTGCCGGGGAATACTTGCCGTTGCTCTGTATCTTGGAAGCCTGGACTCCAAGCTGCTCGACGCCATATGCCAGCTGCTGATCGTATGAGAGGGAAGTTGGCGAAGCGCCAGCTGCGATGGCAGCCTTTGCCTGTGCGCCTGAGGTTGTCATAGTATTGCCAAGAAGAGACTTTGCGCTGCCGACAATCGCTTTCAAGCGCTCGGCAATGCTCATCGTCTGCATGTTGTTGGGCGCGATCTGGTTATAAAGCGGAGTAGAAACTCTTTCAAGGCTTGCCAGCGTGCTCTGTGCAGTTCTCAGATTACTCTGCAGGTTATTAAGTTCAGGCAGAACACTGTTGAGAATCGAAATGTCTACCGGCTGGTTGCCGGAGACGGGGATCGAAACTTCCGGGGTCTGCGCGTAGGCGCCGAAAGTCGACAGCACGAACATGATCACTGTCATCAGCGAGATTCTGCGTAGTGTTTTGGTATCAAACAGCTTCATATTTATTCCTCCGCTCTTTAAACAAAGAGACTTTCAAATCAGACGGTACAATTGTCTTTCAATTATAAGAATACATTCAGCTAGTGTCAATGCCCCCTCTCCCCTCCTCTTGTTCTTGTTCTTGTTCTCGTTCTTGTTCTTGTTCTTGTTCTCGTTCTCGTTCTCGTTCTCGTTCTCGTTCTCGTTCTCGTAATCGTTCTCGTAATCGTTCTCGTAATTGTTCTCGTAATCGTTCTCTTAATAATAATCGCCATCGTTCACATCCTGCGCGAAGTCGCAGGATCCAAAATGCCTGTAAAGTCATGGATTCTGCGACTTCGCTACGCGCAGAATGACTAGTTTTGTTCTCTTTCTCACCGGCACTGCACAGCCTTAGCCAGGCAGTGTAATCGCCGACCCGACCTCAGTGCCATAGTGACTTTGTGCGAGTATTCTAAAATCAACCAGCAAATGCTTTGCAGAGTCTGGCAGGTGTTGTATTATCTTTGATATGAAAAAACAACATATTTTGATCGTCATGATTATCCTCCTGCTGCCGGCATGTGTTTTAAACGCAGAACGCTACCGCAAATGGGAGTTCGTCAACCCGGCACACCTGCGGGTAACCATCACGCCTGAAAAACCAGAGATCGTTGCCGGCGAGATTGCCACTTTCACAATTACTGTACGCAACCGCACAAATCATACGGTCAAAATCCATTACCCGACCGGCCAGCAATGGGATCTCGCCGCTTACCACGGCAAAACCCAGATTTATCGCTGGTCGCAGGGCTACACCTGGGCTGACTCCCCGCACGCTATTCCGCTCAAAGCCGGCGAAGCACGTTCCCAACAACTGACCTGGCTTACCGTCGACCGCAACAACACGCCGTTACCGCACGACAGCTACATAATACACGGCATGGCAATGATATCGCCACGCCATATCGTTTCTAACGACTGCCAGATAAGGCTGCTGCCGCCGGCAGTCAAACCGACAAAAACGATAGAAGCCAGATTGAATCAGCATTTTGACATCGAACTGCCGCGTTATTCGGGCAAATACGAGATTGACTGGAAAATCGACTACAAATACAACGACAACCGAATTTCGGTTTTCTCGGTCAACAGAACCGCCGACAAGACCGTGCTTACCTTTCTTCCCAAGCGGGTCGGCCATGTCGAATTTCACCTTTACGCCTACCACGAAATGCAGGACGCGACAAAATCAATCGAGCGCCGCTCTTTCCGCATCGAAGTTAAATAAGCGCCGGAGGAAACAATGAACAACATCGCCCCAACCAAACAAAATGTCGAAAGTCTGATGCTGAAAAAGGGCCTGCTAAGCGAAGAACAGCTCGACAAGGCTAAAATCATCCAGGCGCAAACCCTCGAACGCCTCGAAAACATCATTGTCAGACTCGGCTTTCTTTCAGAACGGCAGATACTCGACCTCTGGGCTGAATTTCTCGGTATTTCTGTCGTAGACCTCAGCAACATCAAAGTCGACGCGAAGATACTGCAGCTGATACCAGAATACCAGGCCAAACAATACAAAATGATCCCTTACAAGCGCGAAGGCAACCGCCTCACCGTCGTCATGGCCGACCCATTCGACATTATGGCTACCGACATGATCGCGTTTCTTACCCAGTGCAAGCTCGAAGTGCTGATTGCCCCCAAAAACCAGATTGAACTGGCAATTCGTCAACTCTACTCCTGGGAGGGCTTTTCAGTATCAGGCGAAGAAAGCAAGAGCGATTTGCAGGAAGGCACCGATTCAGGCGTCGAGGTCGTGCGCAAGACTTCTGAGCAGGGCGCTGTCGTGCAGTTTCTCAACACAGTGTTTAAACAGGCGATACTTAAACGCGCCTCTGATATTCACGTTGAACCGCGCGAAGACATACTGCTGGTGCGTTTCAGAGTAGACGGCATGCTACATGACGCGATGACCGGCCCCAAAAGCCTGATTGCGCCATTAATCAGCCGCATTAAAATTCTTTCACACCTCGACATCGCCGAACGCCGACTGCCCCAGGACGGCCGCCTCAAAGTAAAAATGCAGGACAAGGAAATCGACTTCCGCGTCAGCACAGTACCCAGCCTGCTCGGCGAAAAAGCGGTTCTGCGCATTTTGCAGCGCGAAACCAAGTTCGAGCTCGATAACATCGGCTTTTTTCCCGAAGACCTCGCGCGCCTCAAATCAGCGCTCGACGAACCCTATGGTCTGATACTGGTTACCGGCCCGACTGGCGCCGGTAAGACCACTACTCTGTTCGGCATGCTCAAATACTTTTCGAGCACCGAAATCAACATTTTCACTATCGAAAACCCTGTTGAATACCGAATTCCAGGCATTACCCAGGTCCAGATCAATGACAAGATCGGCCTTGATTTTGCCAGCGGCCTGCGCACCGCGCTGCGCCAGGATCCCGATGTCATTCTCGTCGGCGAAATCCGCGATCTCGAAACCGCTGAAATCGCGTTCAGAGCGTCGCTCACCGGCCACAAGGTGTTGTCGACGCTGCATACCAACAACGCGCCCGCCAGCATCAACCGCCTCATCAACATGGGCGTTCCGGCCTACCTGGTCACCGCCGCTGTGCGTGTCGTCGTCGCCCAGAAACTGCTGCATCGCAACTGCCCGCACTGCAAAGCTGAATACCGGCCATCGCAAAGCATCATGCAGCGCCTGAACCTCAACCCCGGCAAACTTATCGGCACGAAGTTTTACAAAGGCATTGGCTGCCGCGAATGCAACCAGACCGGCACCCTTGGCCGCACCGGCGTTTACGAAACCATGCTGATCACCGCCTCGATGAAAGAAGTGATCATGGAAGGCGGCACCGAAATGGCGATCAAACGCATTGCCCGCCTTGAAGGTATGCGTACTCTACGCGAAATGGCCATTGACCTCGCGGTTACCGGCGAATCAACCCTCGAAGAAGTCGTCTATGTAACTCCGTCTGACGACGAAGAAAAGCGCATTCCACTCGCAGGCATGCTCGGAGCCGGCGGCGGAACTAACTATATTCTGCCGGTTCAGATGCAGCCGATGTCAGCTGCAATGCAGCCAAACGCCATGCAGGCACCCGTGGGCATGCCGCAACAGACGCCACAGAAGCGTGCGCCAATCGACCTCGACGATCCGGTAATTAAAACCATTATCAGCGCTCTTGAAAAAGAATATCTGTTCCTCAACGATGAAAAGCTCGGAGAAAAGCTGCATCTGCCAGTCCTGCAGGTTCGCGAACTCATGCAGATGCGCAACCTTGAGCGCTCGCAAGATGGCTTCAACCGCTACTTCGGCAAAAACCCCGACGAAATGAGCGAAGCTGATATCGCCGACGTAATCAGCATGATCTTTGATAAACATGGTGAGATTCCGGGTTTTATCTTTCACGACGAAACCCAGGCGCCAATCTGGGCGTCACTCGCTATTAAAGCCGCGCTCGAAAAACTGCGTTTCCGCATTCAGAAGCCCGAAGAACTGCCCGAGCATTTTACCGAGCAGTTCATTGTTGATAGCGGCCTCGAACAGATTTTTCTCTGGGCCAATCGCAGCCGCGCCGCCATGATCGAGCTGGCGTTACCGGGAAAATTCAAAGCCTGGCAGTTTAACGAAACCGATCAATGGCTGGAGAACCGCGATACCAACACCTGCGCCCGTGAAGCTCTCGAATGGCTGATGACGACAAAACTTGGCTGCAGCCGCGGTGATCTCCCTGCCATGCTCAGTCGCGCGGTATTTAAAGAAAACAACCTCGCCGCTCTGCTCGAAAAGTTCAGTGATTCATGCTTTCAGCTGGTCAATAACATGTACCCGAACGTTTTCAAGCCCTGGCAGTTTGCCGAAGAAGAGCCGCTGATCTGGTTTCAGGAAGACCGCCTCGAAGTCGCCGCCAGCGCCACACGCTGGTTGATCGAAGAGCGCCTCGGCATGCCGGTCGAAGAGATTCCCAAACGTCTCTCAATCAGGGAATTCCACACCAATGGCCTGTCAAAACTACTCGACCTCTTCAACCAGAACCTCGCGCTGGTCATCGAGAATGCTTATCCCGGCCGCTTCAAACCATGGCAGTTCAACGAACAGGCCGATCTCTGGAAATCGTCAGAAGCCATGGAAACCGCACGCCAGGCAACCGAGTGGCTGATCAACGACCGCCTGCACCTCTCCCCGGAAAAAGCAGCACAACACCTCACCCGTCGCCACTTTATCAACAATGGCCTCGGCCAGATGCTCGGTTGCCTGTTCAACCATTCGCACTTCATGGCTCTCGAAAACTGCATCTTAGAGCTTAAGAGCAACGAAATCTTCCAGAAAGCGCTGTTCAACTATGCCCACGAAGTTCGCGAAATCAACGCCAGATGGGAAACCATCGCCGAAAAAATCGCGATCAACCACTTCGGCAAAGCCCGCTTCAAGGTCACCCTGCCCAATCTCAAAATTGCGCCAATCGTGCCTGAGAACGAGCGCATCTACATCAACGCTGCCAACCAGATCGAATATGTGCCGCAGATCGTTATACCGCGGCTCAGCGCTTATTCTGATTTCAGTGACTTCGCAAACTGGGTGCCGTACTGCGACCGCCTGACCTACTGGATTCTCGGAGACGACCGCGGCGCTGGCTACATCGAGCCGACGCATCCAAAGGTCAAGCTCGTCTTCGTCGACGCCCTGATTGCCGGCCTGCGCTCAAAAGGCCTGCTCGACGTCGTCGAAAAGGTGCAGCAGCTTGTCGCCGCGCACACCCGCATGCTCGACCACAAAGCACCCGCCGGGATCTGAGATGCTCGCGCAATCTTTCTCGCAAACTGGCAGTATCAGAGAAAACAACCAGGATCACCTGTTGATCGATCCTGAGTTGCGACTCGCCATTATTGCCGACGGACAGGGAGCAGCAGGAAAAGTTCTCGCCGAGCAGGCTGCCACCGCCATGCACCAGCGCCTGCGCGAGATTGCGCCAGTAACCAGCGGCGACGAAAATCTTTACCGCCTCAGCGAGGCTTATGAACTGGCCCGTCAGACAGTTACCCGCCCGGGGGATCCCTGCTGCAATATTGCCGCCGCCTGGATCAGCCGAGGAACAGTCGCGGTCTTTGCCACTGGAACCTGCCGTCTTCTCATCTCGACGCCTGATAATAACGCATGGCGCGAACAACGTGAATTCGCGATGCCCGCGAGCGACGGCGAGGCGATACTTCTGGTTTCTGAAGGCGCCGCCGCCGCTTTGAGCTCTTTGCAGCTGCAGCCCGCCCTCAATGGCATGCTCGCCCAGACTGACACAGAAAACTTCACAGCTTTTGCCAACCAGACAACAGCAGTTTACGACGGCGACGACTGTAGTGCCATTTTGCTCAGACTCGACCAGGCCGACCTCACCGCCGGCACCCCACACGAAATCGAACTTTTCGAACACTACAACCGCTCGTATTCGTGCAAACTCTGGGTTCCGCTGTCAATCGTCGGCTGCGTCGGCCTCGCCGCCCTCGCCAGCGCCAGCAAACTCAAACCCATCTTAAATCGCATCAAAAGCTGAGACGAGCACGACTAATAGAGTAAATTAAGTAATAAGAGGTTTTGTTCCGATAGATATTGTGAACATCATTTTCAGGAGCAAAACATGAATACTTCACAGAACCAGTTTAATATCGGAATTGACGGCACTTACCAGATAGTCGAAACACCCCGCGGCGCCATAGTCAACGCTTCTGGCTGGCAACGCAGCCAGGGAGCAAGCCTGCTGCGCGGTCGCTGAGCAACAGCCATGGCGATTTCAACCAAACCGCCCAGCGGAATGCGCGATTTTCTGCCGGCCGAACTGGCGCGGCGAAGATACGTTGTTAACACGATTCAGCAGACCTACGAGAAATATGGCTTCGTGCCGGTCGAAACACCATCGATCGAAAACCTTTCGACCCTGCTCGGCAAATACGGCGATGAAGGCGACCAGCTCCTGTTCAGAATCCTGCACCGCCGCGACAAACTTGCCCGCGCCCTCGAAAGCGCTGAAGTCGGCGAAAAAGACCTTTCCGATCTCGGCCTGCGCTACGATCTGACCGTGCCGCTGGCGCGCCTGATCGCCAATAACCCCGAATTACCGAAATTTTTCAAACGCTACCAGATTCAGCCGGTCTGGCGCGCCGACCGCCCCGGGCGCGGCCGCTTCCGGGAGTTCTGGCAGTGCGATGTTGACATTACCGGCAGCAAATCATTGATTGCCGAGGCGGAAGTCTGCTCAGCCGTTGCCGAAGTCTTGCTGACACTTGGTTTCAGCAATTTTGAAATTCACCTCAATCATCGCCAGCTTCTCAAGTGCCTGATAAAGGCCGCCGGCATAGCTCTCGACAGCGAAGCCCAGACTCTTGTCGCGGTCGACAAGCTCGATAAAATAGGCCTGGAAGGCGTCGAAAAAGAACTTGAGCAGCGCGGCATCAACCAGACTCAGACCCAGGCTCTGCTTAACCTGATTCAAAGACCATGTGGCATTGACGAAACCGGCGAACTGCAGCGTCTTAAAGAAGCGCTCTCTGGCGATGCCGAGGCCACAGCTGCTATCGCGCAGTTAGGCGAACTCTGCAAACTTCTCGACAGCTCAAAAGCATCGGGGCACTATAGCGTCGACGCTTCACTGGCGCGCGGGCTTGGCTATTACACCGGCCCGATTTTTGAAATCCGTTCTTCTGATTTTTCTGGCAGCCTTGGTGGCGGTGGCCGCTACGACGGCCTGATCGGCATGTTCAAAGGCAGCGAGATCCCGGCAGTCGGCTTCTCAATCGGCTTTGAACGCCTGCTGCTGGTCCTCGAAGAAAAGGGCCTGTTCGGCAAGATCGACTGCGGTCCCGACGTAGTAATCTGCCATTTCGACGATGTTGCCGACTCAGCGGTTATCGAAGCCGCTAACAGCATGCGCGAACACGGCGTAAAGGTCGAAATTTTTCCCGAGACCCCGAAACTCGGCAAGCAGATTGGCTACGCCGAGAGTATTGGCGTCACCTGGGTCGCCATCATGGGTGCCAGCGAAGCCGCCGAAAAGGTGCTTTCGCTCAAAAACCTCGCCTCTGGCGAACAACACACCCTGTCTTACCAGGACGCCGCCACCAGAATCCTCAACAAATAGATCAAACCAGTTTTTTAACCGTAGGGGTTCAACATGTTGAACCCCTACGGTTTTTCCGCGCTTTCTCGTTCTCGTAATCGTTGTCATCCTGCGCGAAGTCGCAGGATCCAGAATGTCGGTAAAAGCATGGATTCTGCGACTCCGCTTCGCTACGCGCAGAAAGACAAAGGTTCGTTCTCTGAATCTGCGGAAATCGGCGTAATCGGCGGATTAATCCTCACCTGCTTTTTTCTCTAAACTTTGCCGGGCTTTCTTCCGATAGTTAACGAGAAATAGAATTCATGGAGGAAACAAATGAATATAGGCAAATTTAATCCGAATCTCTACAACCGCCCTGACAGCGCAAAAGAAAGCAGCAGAGCCGAAACCAGACTCAGCTTTGAAGCCGACGAAAAGCGCTTTCGCGATACTGCCTTAAAAAAAGACGACCTGGTTAACCGCTTCTGGAACATGACTGACTCAATGCCGAGAGACAACCAGATCGCCTTTGCTGCCACCGTTATTGCCGGCCGAATCATGAACCAGGGCATGACCGAAGAAAACCAGGCCTTCATGAAAAACGTCAGCAACCGCTTCTCGCCCGAAGAAATCGGCGCACTCAAAAAACAGGTTCTCGAACACCCGACCGCCAAAGGCAAAAACAGCGGCGAACTCGAAAAATTCTTCAGTGACCTCGAAGACCTCATGGCCAGCCAGAAAAACGACGAACTCGACCCGCTCAAAAAACAGCAGGCGATCCCGCGCATGCGCTCGGCCGACGACATCTTCTTCCAGACCACATCGGCATTCAACCCCCTGTCAAAGGCCGCCGCAGTCTAGGCAACCGTCAACTGCAAGTCATTTGTCACAATTGAATTGAACAGGACATCTGGCAAAACACACCTAAAATAGCCATTTATAAGAACATTATCAGGACGCAGGCATGTTTTTTGCGCACGAAGCCTTATGCATGTATGCTCAAGGGTTGAAAAAGCCGGCCTGAACCATATCGAGAGTTGTATTTACTCCCATCAGAAACGCGGTGCCGTTGATCAGCGGATCAGCGGCCACTTTTTTTACGACAATCTCGTCTGAACACTCGAAATCTTTGAGCATGGCGTGGAAAAAGTGCTGCTGCAGCTCGGTCATACGACCCTCTATGGCGTAACTAAGCCAGTTTCTGCCATGCACGCCAGTGCGGTGCAAAAATCTCTTCAGCTCAACGGTCAAGCGCTTATACCAGCCGACGCGAAAACGCCGGCCAAGCGCCATATTGCGCGCCGTCAGCAACAAGCCGCACAAGGCGGCATCGCCAACCCCGGGAAACCCGCCACCAAAACCGACCACACTTATTAACGGCAGTTCAGACATTTCGATGAGGTGGTTCTGAATTGTATCTGAGAGCCGCTTAAGCCGGCCTTCGAGATCATTGAGCTCAGGGCTCTTTGCCTTGCGGATCTGCCTGACAATCAGGCTTTTCATGTGCCCCGGAAAGTCCCGTATCACAAAACGCTCGGTCGAATCAAATGATCTGCCGCTTGCCAATTTGAGCTGTGTTAAAAAAGGTATTTTGAGGCAATTGTCGGCCAGTTTCCAGCCATCTTCGGCGAGCGGCTGGTCGAGGGGCGGCAACTGCCCGCACATGATAAAATCAGGGCCACAGCCCTGTTCCTTGCTGACAACATTGATCATGTGACCGGCAAGCGAAAACAGCACCAGACGCTCGGCTGTGCGCTGCCGCAACGAATAACTGTTTCCAGCCGCACTGGCCTGCAACAGCTTGGCGTCGACGGCTTCAACCTCTGCAAAAAACCGGTTCTTCTCTTTCATAAGCCGATAGTACCACACTCTCAAAAATTTGTCATCAAACCCACGCAGCGCAAGACCTGGATCAGGCCATAGAAGATCGATAAGATAGTATCATGCGGCTTTCAGCAGGCGAGAAGCGAGGTCTTTGCCGGCGGTAGGTGGCGGCAACCTCTTGCCGTCGACTTTATAGAGTTCAATAGCTTCTTCGACGATCTGACAAAGTTCGGCAAAAACGGCCCTTTCATCTTCGCCGTGACAACCGCCCAGAACAATGCCTGGCGCGCTTCCAACATAGCACTGATCTTCGTTTGACCACTCGACAATTTTTACATACCTGGCACTGTCTTTCATTTCTCACCAATCAGTTCTCTAATTTTGGGGGGCATTCCACTTTCCTCATCTCATATTCTTCATTATATAACAGCTGAACTTATCTCTCCAGCTGCAAATCTGTTCTTTTTCCCTTATCTGCAAAATCTGCGCAATCTGCGGTCGCATCTGTTTTTTTGTTGCTAAGCAATCTGCTGACGAGCGCCGATATACAGAGGGACTAATTATCTGATATGCAAAAATGGCACCTGCCGGCGTCGCTGTGACCGGGCTCCAGGGCTGAATACGAGGAGATAAAATGAAGCGATCGAGTTGGCTGTTCTTCGCTTTAATGCTGATATTCAATCTTTCTGCCAGCATGCCTGCTCATGCGACAATCACACTGTCAAATGTTGCCATATCTTTTGGCAATGATGCCGACGGAAACGGTATCTTTAACCGTGGCGACACTATGACAGTAACCTGTGTCGCGTTTTTCACAGCCCCCACAGTAGCATGGGTACTTCAGCCCACCGTAGATTTGACTTCCATAGGCATGGGTTTTGCCAACATGAATGCCAATGGCAATGTCTGGACGGCGAACATCAACCTCAACAACTTCAATCAAAGCGTTCAGTATGGGCAATACAATATCAATGTCAGCGCGCAGGGTGACGACACCACAATGCTGACTGTACCGACAAATCCCTTGCCATTTGTCGATCTCTGTCAGGTCGAAGGAAGTGCAGCCACCGTAAGTCCGACCACAGCCAAAGCCGGAGATGTGATTACAATAACGATTGTAGACAATCGTTACCAGGCGGCGCCACTTGGCGGGACCATCTGCACAGTCAACCTTGGCATCAACGACCCCATTCTCGGCAATCTTATGGGTAACACGACAACTCCCATGACCTGGAACGGAGCGGTATTTCGCACCACCTACACAATCCCGCAAGGAGCATTCTGGAACGGACCTCTGACAATTACCCTCAACGACCCGATGCTCGGCCATCCCGCCATCAATTATCAGACGAATCCAATACTTGTAGATGCCATTGGGCCTGTGGTCGACAATCCAAATACAAATGTCGTAATACAATCCGGCAATGCAACTGCCCTGCCCGGCGATGTTCTCAGACTGACCGCAGCAGTAACTGCTTACGATGGCGATACCGTCAGGGCAACCTGCGCTGCGCTGGGTGGAGGAGCTTCCAGTCCTGACCTGAGCACTTCTCCAGAATTGCAGCTGATTTCCTCAACCGGCGCAGGCAATCCAGCCACCTGGCAACTGGATGTAGTACTCAGCCCTGCCAATGTAAAAACCGGCAGCCTGCTCATAGTTTTCAATTTTACCGACAATGATGGCAACCAGGTCAACGTAAACCGCTACATTGCAATCGACCTCGATGCCCCAAATGTTGCCAATCCGACGGCGAATATATTTTTGCCCAACGGTGAAGACTCCCCCCTTGACACCGCAACGATGAGCTGCCAGCTCAGATTTACCGCAGAACTTACAAGCGATATCAATCCCGATACGCTGACCGCAACTATCGACCTCTCAGAAATTGGTGCTTCAGCGCAGTATCCGATGAATAGAGTCGGCACCAGCAATGTTTTCCGCGCAAATTATACAGTTCCACAGGGAAATCTTGAAGATGTAATCGACTACGATTTCGTCATATCGGTCAGAGACCTCGCCGGAAATCTGATATCACAATCGGCTGCCCCGCCGCTCAGAATCGACAACAAACCGCCGACAATCAGTAATGTCCAGCTCACCAGCAACAACCCCAATAATTCAAGTATTATCAGGGTCGGTGATGAACTGACAGTAGAATGCACAGTTGCTGATATCGAAAATGGAAGCGCATCTGTTGATCTGACACGCCTGGGCATTCCGCTCCCGCACACTCTTTACCCGGTGGGCAGCAATTTATATCGCGGCACCTGGGTATTGCCCAACGCCAGTGACTCATTGGCTACTCCCAAAAAAGTCGATGGTTTCATCTCATTGACAGTATGGGCCAACGACACCGTGAACGGCAATGTCCCCGGTCACACAATTCCCGCATACACCAACCAGCTGATGATCGACAACGAACCGCCTGATATTGTCGATACTGCTTTCCGTTCGGATGCACTCGACACTCTCCCACCGGCTACAGTATTGATAATCGGCAACAGCGCCCAATTCTACGCTCGCGTATTCAACAACCCGGTCACCGTCACTATCAACATGCTGCAGTTAAATCAGGGTAACGCCGAAAACATGTGGGCATCCAACCACCCGGATTACCCATCCAGTGATGGCTGGTATGAATATATTCTGCCTGGTGGAATTCCGGAAGGACTCTTCGATGGCGCTGTAAAAACCTTCAGAGTCACCGCTACCGACGATGCCGGCAATACCGACACAGCTGACATTACTACTCCTGTCAACATTGACAACAAGCCGATCAAAGTAAGTGATTTCGATGTCAACGTTACCTATCGCAATGATCCGCCTGATGATACTGACATCAGTATCGTTAACCTCAACAAAGAACTTGAATTTACAATTTCTCTCGATGCGGCAACCGCCTTCTCCGATCTTGGAACAGCAACAATAGATCTCAGCAAGTTCGGCGGAAAAACCAACGCTGAACAGCTTACCTACTTAGTTGCAGATCACGCCTATTGGCTTACTACCGATGACTACACCCAGTTCGATTATGACTCTTCGAGCCACAGGTTTACTGTTACCCTTACCGATAAATCTGGCAATAAAACAATCGCGCAATCAGCGCAAAGACGCGTCGACAACTGGCCACCAGTGATTACTCTGGCCGAAGCCAGCCTGCCGGCAGGTGGAACCATGGCAAAGATTGGTGACACCATTCTGTTCAAAGCCGAAGTGTCAAGAAACGAAGGAGTCGCTCCGGTTATCAACCTCGCCAGTCTTGGCCTCAGCAGTGCCCAGGCAATGTCACTGGTTTCAACAACCAGCGGAGTCAGCCTTTATCAGCATTCCGCGGTAGTTGCAAACGGCACCAGCAACAATGCTACTACTTCCTGGACTATCACAGCCAGAGACAATGATCTGAACTTTGTCGCCAGCAACACTAACACCTTGCAGGTTGACAGCCTGCCGCCACAGATACAGACTGCCCTGAACGTAACCGGCATGGTTGACTCCAGTTTCATTAAACTTGGTGAGACTATTACATTTACTGTCGTATTAGAGCCAACCGATAACACAATCAACACTGTTACCGTAGACATGCGTGCCATCGGCATGGGAGCCAGTGAAACGCTTCCCATTGCCGGCTCTATAGCTCAGAGAACAGTAACAACCCTCTTAACCACCAGTGAATACACAAATCATCGTTTTACTGCCACACTCACTGATACAGCTGGGAACAAGGCGACTTCGCAGTCGCAAACCTTCACCGAAGTTGACTGCCGGCCGGTAATCTTTACCGACTCCGGAATGCTTCTCTGGCAGGACAACGGCTTTGTTAACCCGGGCTATGCCGGACCAGGCGACGTGGTAATGGTCTGGGCAAACGCCACTTACTATCAGGATGCCGTTGTTACCGCCAATCTGGCGACCGGCACGATATTGGCCGACTTCGCATCAGCAACAATGACCTTTAACACCGCCAGAAACCGCCATGAAGGTCTGTTTACCATCGCAACAGCAACAGCCTTGCCCGCCAACTGGCCGATGATCGGCGGCAACCTGACGTATCGCATCAGAGCTGTCGACAATGTCAACAATATCAGCTCAACGACATACACAGTCTGCACAGATTTTGAGGTGCGCAACTTCCTGCCCACAGCTCTTGTGGCAAGTATGGGCCTTTCGCCAAACTATTACCTTGCGACCTCCAGCTCAAATCTGCTGGTTTACAATCTCGGCAACAGCATCACCGGCGACGGACTGGTTGCAACCGTAACTTTTGCCAACAACCTGGTTGTTCACAAAGCCTGGCTCGATTTTAGAGAATTCGGCACCGGAACTGTTGACTTGAGAGTTGATGACAGCAGCAGCGCGGTTACTGTTTCAGGCTACACCGTTAACCGACTGCCCGCAATCAACGACGGAATTGCGAAAAGAGTATGGCTCTACGCCATGGATAAAGCTGGTAATGCGACATACACCTCTGAACGCATGTTTGTCGACAACGTAGCGCCAACCCTTGTCAGCGCTGAATTTGACGGTAGTATCGTCTCCGTGGGACTTTCTGAAATCTTTGACAGTGGCTCGTTTTACTATGACAACTGGCAGATTGTCGGCAGCTCCTCGCTCGGAGCACCGGTCAGTCTAAAATTCACTCCACCTCCGGTTGGCAATGCCTATGTCCCGGATATGTCGAGTTTTCAGCTTGAACTGACCAACGACCAGCTGAGAACAATGTCAGAGTGGGCATCAACGCCTATCTATCTGAAAGTCACCAATGAAAATGCCACCTCGGCTGTTACCGATATGTGGGGCAATGAGCTGCGCCCGGTCAACTATTACCCGATTAACATAACCAGCTCAGCATGGCGAGAACCGGCCAGAATAACGCATTTCACCATGAATCAGACCTGGCCCAACACGATAACTATTGACCTGCTGTTCAGCAAGGCAATGGATGAAAACAGCGTTGCAGCAAGTGCGGCAGTAATGTTGCTGGGCAGCGATACCACACAGACTTTTGAGAACAACGTTGACTACAACCTCGGATATGTATTCCAGGCAGCCAGCACTAATCCTATCGCTTCTGATACTTTTGTCTGGAAAAGCAGCACACATCTGCAGATTACGCTTTGCGAAACCGGCCGCCGCTGGGTAGCCCGCAAGCTTACCAACAATACCAGTAGAAAGCTGTATTTCGCGGCCAGACACGTTCAGAAACCTTTTGTAGTAGACTTTCTGGGCAAGCCAGTCACACACATAGCGGCTTCAAGCCCTCTCCAGGGCGTTGATAACCGCCCGGTTGCGAGCTTTGCTTTCAAAGGCCCGGCCGACGACCCGAAGCTCAACATTGGTCAGCGCACCCTTGTGCTTTCGGCAACCGACCTTCTTCTGCTTTCCAACAGCAATTATAACGGCAATGGCGACGTACCATACCTCATCGAACCCACGCCGACCTTTGCCAACCGCGCCACCGGCTTTCATGGCAACATTATTCTGCACGAAAGCAACAGCAACAGCGTTCAGACTCTACAGCTCGATCCTCTCAGCGCAGCTGCCAACCCGCTTTTTGCCAGTTCTACTGTCACTCTCCACCTTTCCGATCAAGACCTGACAAACATTCTCGCGCTTTACCAGGCCAATCCAAGCCCGATATGGGAAATGACGATCAAAGCCGGTGCCTTTACCAACATCTGGGGCAATTCCAACCTTGCCTATCTGCCATCAGACTATCCTGGCTCGATGGTTGTAGCCACTGGCACACCGTTAACCGGCGCCATGATCGCCGCCGTGTCGATGAGCGACAAACCGCCGGTCAGCGCAAAGACTGCCAGCGAACTGACATTTGAAGTCGAAGTATTTCCTCCCGACATAGATGGTATACCGCTGCCGCTGCAGTGGCAGACCACACCGAAAGCAGCGATCTTTCGTCAGGACTCGGGGGCCTGGGTTGCTTCGGGAACCTTTATCAATTACAGTGAAAGAACCGTAGATGGCAGATTGCGCGGCGTATTTCGCTACCAGAATACCGCAGCCCTGCCAACAAGCCTTCAGGGCGTGCCCGCCGTTGTAAATGTTTACGGAGTAACTGACATCTTCGGAAACTCGGCAAACCTCACCGCATCATACGCTTACGATCTTAACACCAAGAATGACGGAGCGCTGGAAGGCTTTAACGACATTGCCTCGGCAGCAATTGTTCTCGACACAATGAAGCCTGTAGTCAGTTCGATCATTCCAAATGACTTTATTGGCAAAATTCCCGCCGGTTCGATCTTCAGAGTCAATTTTAATGAAAACATGGATCAGGCGGTAATTCCAACCCTGACTCTGGCAACTTCGACGCAGACAATGACTTTCTCGTTTTCAGGCTGGTCGGCAACCGCCACAGCAGAATTCACCAACGATGCAGCCTTTACACCCACAATGCCAAACGGAGTCTGGTATTATCAGGTTTCTGGCGGCGCTGACATCGCTGGTAATACTACATCAACACATGGAGCCACAGCTTTTCAGGTTCAGGTTCGCACCTATGCCCCTGAAGTCACAGCCGGCAACGTTGTCATGCGCACAGTGCAGAACACGATTTCGTCTAGCCCGCTGATCAACGAGCCCTGGAGTCGTTATGTTGGCAATGCTGTATTCAGCGTTTCCTACACTATCGCGCCAACACAGAACCTTCCACACTACCTTGAAATTTATGACCCGGTAAGCAACGCTCTTCAGGGTAGGGTTCCGCTGACTATCAGTGGCACCCTCGCTACAGCTACAGTTTCAGCTATCACAGCCGCAATGGTCGGCCCGAATGACTACGCCGTAAGAATAGCAGACAGCCTTAACAACCGCACTGACAATGTTCTCAGTATAGTATACGATGGCCTGGCACCTAATATGACCAGCTTTGACATCAGCGGACCGGGAATAGGCTCGACAACCGCTGCCTATACTTACTTCAACCCTCTTTCTGGCGATCTGATACTTGATTTTGTCGCTGTTACCACCGACAAACTCCGTCTCGCCGTACACAATGGTACTGCAACATCAACTCAGCTTCTCAATGACAGCGGCACTGTCGGCACTTATTTTCTGGCCACCGGCAGCGGTTATGCTAACGGCACTTACACCTTTACTGTAGTCGATCTTGCCGGGAATAAGGGTATCGGGCAGGCAACCCGCCGAGTAGTCGCTGACAGCATAGCTCCCAACATGGTTTCGATCATTCCAGCCCACTCTGTTGGCGGAAATCCCCCTTACTATCTGGGCTTGAGTCTTGCCTCAGACACAGAGGTTCAGGTGAAATTTTCTGAACCGATGAATGTCGACCCGGCACTTGTACCGATACTGACTTTAGGTTCTGGTTCGAACACCATCAACTGGGACTTTAAGGAATGGATCGATCAAAACCGGACTGCGGTTTATACGAATCGTGAAGCTATAGATTCGACCTTTGGTAACGGTGTTTATACCTTTGCTCTGACCGGTGGTGTCGACCTCGCCAACAACGCGAGAAACACTGCGCTTGAGACCCCTCAGCAGGCTACGGTCTATACCAGCGGCCCATTTGCCAGGATTACCAACTACACGATTCAGGAACACATCTATGGCCTTACGCCGCAGGTAGATCTTGCCTATAACCCTGCCTATGGATCAGCAACGCTGAGAATCAACATTACCGGTGTTCTAACACCGCCATACAGCCTCATTGTTTTTTCTGGCATAACCGAAGTCGGTTCTGTCGCCCTGCCAAATGCAAATCAATCAGACGTAAACTTTAACGACATAACATGGTTTGATCCAGTAACTGATCCGCGAAATGTGAACTACACACTCAAAGTTCGCAATGCCGAAGGTGACTCGCCTGGCTACCTTTTCAGATATGACACCATCATGCCGGCAGTTAACAGCATCAGCATGACTGGCCCCGGCTCTTATACAGCAAACATTGCTACCGGATTAACCTTCTACCATTCGCCGCTCCTGGGCGACGCCACTGTTACAATGATAACCGCGGGTAGCGACGAGATAAAACTGCTGGTCGCAAGCGCTACCGCAACCAGCACAACCAGTATGGTTGCAGCCGGTGGCGCAACGAATCACCAGGCAGCCCTGTCAGCTCTGGGCAACCTTATCGAAGGTACTTACCTGTTGACGACTGTAGATCTGGCAGGCAATCTGGCAGATGGAACAGCGTCACGCGCACGCCTGATTATAGATACTACCAGCCCGAACGTTACTTCAGCCACACCGATTCTGGCCGGAGCACTGGCAACGGGTGCCGGTGTATTTGAGATAATTTTCAGCGAACCAATGAACTCGGCATTTAATCCGTCTTTACAGATTGCATCTGCCGCGATACCGGCTCCGATTCAGCTGCAGTTCAGCTCGTGGGTCAATGCGACAACCTGCCGCTTCACCAACCCGCAGGCTATAGCAGCGAGTTTGCCACCCGGCACTTACAGTTACCTTATCAGCAGTGGCGCGAAAGATCTCGCCGGCAACCTCAGCATTGCTACGACTGAAGGCGAATTTACCGTTGAACTGTTTACTCTGGCGCCTGTAATCACCGCGCCACGCATCACCAGTCGCCAGCTTGAAATCTGGGGCAACAAAGATCTTGTAGATTACCCATTGTCATTCGAGACCAATTCGACGTCTCCTGATGTCGCTACGTTGAGCTTTACTTATAATGGTCTTTACCAGACGCCGCATACCATTCACATTTATCGCAACAGCGACAACATTAAAGTTGCGTCATTTGTAATTTCTCCCGACGGCGCCACAGACGTGCCGATAAACAACCTCGCGCTGGGCAATCCGGCCGGCGTTCCAGGTGGAACAATGGCAAGCTACAGCTTTGTCATCACCGACAGCATCGGCAATGTTGGAGCCTCTTACAGCATTCCGATAAGTTATGACGGCAGACCGCCGGTTATTGCTTCAACAAGCATCAGCAATGTCTTCGTACCGCCCGCAGAAACCACGCGTTACTACAACGGCAGTCTGGGGTCACTTAACGTAAGCTTCACTACTGCCGCTTCAACAGCGACCGATTCACTTGTGCTCGCAATAGCTGGTATCGCTTCAGCAACCGGCAATGCCACATACAGCTATGAGATGAACACAAACCTTACCACCGGCGTAAACACTTACAGCGTTGCATCTGCAACGATACCTGATGGCACTTACTGGATCACATCATGCGATCGCGCCGGCAACTACGCGGTTGGAGCAGCAACCATGACCCCGTTGATTGTCGATAGAACTGCGCCAGATGTCGTTCTGGCAACAACCAGCAATAATCTCGGAGCAGCAACAGGCCTGGCAATCGTCAGCAGTCCAGCTGGTCAGTCGTATTTCAAGCTGCAATTCGGCGAGAGAATGCGCGCAACAGCTTCCCCGACCCTGGCTATAGCAAGTGGTGCAACAGAGATTGGTTACACCTTTGTTAACTGGCTGACATCTGATACCGCACTTTTCAAAAACGCTACAACCATAACTAATGCGCTGCCACAGGGCACTTACACCTGCAAAGTCAGCGGTATGGATCTTGCCGGCAACAGCATGAGTATCAGCACTGGCACGGTTGAAGTGCGCTCACGTGGCCCGATTGTAAGTTCATTCCACACGACCTCTTATCAGGCAACGACAGCCAGCGCGACTCTGGCCAGTGGCCTTGAAATGCTGACCAACGAACCGTTCAGCTTTTATGTCGACCCGGGTGCCGCAACGATGAGCATTCAGCTTGCACAGTTGCCAGATGACAACCCGGCAAATATCTGGTTGCACTTTATGCTTGATAACACGACAACCGCGTCTTACCCGGTTACACTCGTCGGCTTGAATGCAACCTTCACCTGGTCAATCACTAACGGCCCGGCAACAGCAACCACTTACACCATGCGAGTTGCCGATGCTAACGGCGACCTCTCTCTCGAAAACCTGGTATGGCGCAACGACAGCGTTGCACCGCAAGTTCAATCCGTTGTTATAACCGGTGGTGAACTCGCGACTGCCTCTGTATACTTCAATCCAGCTCGCCATCGCTATCTTGGCACCAGATTCACCGCAGTTGAATCAGAAGCCCCGAGATTGCGAATACGTGGCAGCAACTCAACCGACACCTATGATCTGACAGGTGCAGGAACCAACCTGTGGTCAACAAACTTTGAGGGGCGCTACAGCCGCGCTGACAAAGCCAGACTGCCTGACGCCAGTTACACTCTCGACCTGGTCGATCGCGCCGGCAACGTTGCATTACTGGCTTCTGATGGCTTGCCAATTAAATTCGACGTCATTATTGATTCTGTCTCTCCTGTAATTGCTACCTACACGCTGGCGCAAAATTCGCTGCCGGTAACTTCGTTCGCCCCGGGCGCCGGAGATCTCGAAGTAATTGTATTACCTCAGGATCTTACAATGTTGCTGACAAAAGTTGACCTGTGGTGGATAGAGGTGCTCGACAGCAGTGGCACAAGAGTTAAACGTCTGCCTCTGGAAAATGCCACCGGCACATACCGCACCTTCTGGAACGGCACCAACGACAGCGGCAGCCTGGTTCTTGACGGCACCTATACCCTGGTAGCGGCAGACTATGCCGGCAACCGCGCAACACTGACAACTGAAGTGTTTGCCAGAACCACCCCATTCAGAGTATCAGCAATTGAACAGGTCAGCTCAAGCTCGGCCCGCATATGGTTTAATCATGATGTCAATGAAAACAGCTGGTTTGCAGCGGTTGACCCGATAACCGCTTCGCCACCGCTCACCATCACCAATCTTACCAGAGATCAGGAACGTTCGATCACCTTCGATGTCAGTCCGGCATTTGAACACGGTATTTCTTACATCTTCACAGTTGCTACCGATTCGATCAGAAGCGTATTCGGAGCTCCTGTGGCAGAAAATGCCAGAACGGTAATTCTGCTTGCTGACGGCCGCGGGCCTTTAATCAGCGGCGTCAGTTTCCATGGCCTTGCCGGTCAGCAGGAATTCAGAGTCGAATTCGACGAGAATTACACTGCGGTTTCGGCAGGCAACAAGAGCAACTACACTCTGATCAGCGCCAGCGGCCCAGTTACGGTAGCGAACGCTGTCACCCAGTCTGATCTGCGCAGTGTCATTCTTACCGCCAGTCCGGCTCTCGTTGAGAATGCCAGCTACACAATCACTGCCATCAACATCGTCGACGGCTTCGGCAACGCCACCAGCTCATCTTACGCCTTCAAGGGGCGTGACCTGACCCCGCCGGAACTCACCGTATCGGCGTTCTCGAACCCGGCCAACGAAAACGACATCATAGTTGTAGTCACCAGCAACGAACTGCTCAAATCCGCACCGCAGCTGAGCGTAGCCCAGAGTAACGCTCCGGTAGTCACGACTATCATGCAGCAGGGAGCTGAACCGACGTCTTACATGATGGGCGTCAGCCTCAGCCCGTCTTACGCCGGCAATGGCACGCTGAGAGCCGAGGCGCAGGATCTCGCCGGCAACAGCGGTTTCGGCACGACAACCTTCACCGTGGCCTATGTTTCATCGATCAGAGCGTCGGTTGTGCAGTCTGCTGACAACGTTCTGACTCTGAACTTCACCGAACATAGTCTCAAGGGCGACGCAATCGTGCGCATTCTGCAGCACAAGCTCGAAAAAACTGCTGCAACCGGCGGGGCAATCAGAACTTCGCTGCAAAAGCAGTTCAGAGCGGCAATCGGCTCATTGCGCGGCAGTCAGGCAACTGACACAGTTCTGCCCAATCACAGCGAACTTGTTCCGGTATCTGACGCATACGAAATCGGAATTCTCAAAGAGAAGGTAAATAAGGGCTTCAGCGTCAATCTGGTCAGCGACAAAGCGACTTCGACAGTCGGTCTCGGCCTGTTCAACCAGGTCGGTGACAGCTGGCACTTTATAACTGCCAGTCGTGACCAGGAAGGCGTCTTCGCAGCCAGAACCGGCTCATCGCAGATCTTCGCGATCATGTTTGATGCAGTAGCGCCGCAAATATCGCTCGACAGCAGCATGAACCTGATCGAACCTTTCCGAACTGCCCGACCTGAATTCAAGGGCAGTGTCTTAGAGGCTGGTTCAGGGGTTAAAGCAGGCTCGGTAAAGGCTTATATCGACAACGGCCCGGCGCAGACAATTCAGGTCGATGCTGGCGGCAACTTTGCCTTCATTCCAATGGCTGATCTGGTTGCCGGTAATCATGACCTGGTAATCGAAGCAACAGATAACACCGGTAACGTAGGCAGAATGGCCTCGACCAGATTCTCAATAACTCTGCCGCTGAGTATTGGCCAGATCATGCAGTATCCGAACCCGGCCAGCCGACGCGCATTTATCAGAATCAGCGCGAACCGTGGCGATCTGAACAGCGACCTGGTCAAGGTAACCATCTATGACGTTGCCGGCCACAAGGTAGGCAGCCTCGACGATGTGCGCGCAGTCAGAGAAAACTGGGGTATCAACGCGAGATATCTCTACGATATACCCTGGGATCTGAGCAACAAAGCTGGCAAGCAGGTTGCCAACGGCGTCTACTTTGCAAAAATTGAAGTGCGCGATCCCGATGATCCTTCGATCAAAACCAGAAAGAACTTCAAACTGGCAGTGCTGAGGTAAAACATGCTTAAACTGAACACGAAAAACCTTATTAGAACTGCATTTGTGATATACATCGTCGGCGTCAGCCTGGTAATCGGCTGCGGGGGTGGCGGGGGCGGCACCGGTCGCCAGGTTCTGCCCGGAGAAAATCCGGCCGGCCCGGTAGTCATTATCGGCACAGGCACTGGGACGGGCACAGGAACGGGAACGGGAACCGGCACAGGCACAGGAACTGGAACTGGCACCGACACCGAGCTGACGGTCACTCAGAAAATCGAAAAGGGCTGGACAGAAATGGCTGCCGGCAACTGGGGCGGCGCCATGCTGCATTTCGAAGATGCAGTCAACGACACGCGAGCGACCGTCGAGCAGCGACAGCAGGCTTATAATGGCCGGGGCTGGTCACGAGTCAAATATTACAGTACTCTCTCCGGCATGTCTGACTTTATGCAGGCAGGAGATATCGAAGAATCATTGCTCGGCTACGCGCTCGGCCTGATTCAGCAGGGCGCGCAAAGCGGCATAGCGCAGGCAGTGACTATTCTCAAAAACATAGGCCTCGATAGTGAGTCATATCAATTGACGCTCGAACATCAATCAATCGGGGTCAGCACAGCTGAAGCACGCGCCATGCTTGCCTACGCGCACTTCTGGCGCGCCAACGCCGGGGATGCCAACGAAGCACGCCGTCTTATAATTAAGGCGAGAGCTGAAGATCCTTCAGCAACCTCGGCGGTAGCCCAGATTTACAACACACTCAAAAAGGCTGGACTGACTGGTATCTGATGAGTTAACGTTCCCACATTGAATGGGACAAAGGGATAGGCCGGCAGATCGGAAAACCGATCTGCCGGCCACATTTTAGCTTGATAAGACCAAAGTGTTTTTTTTACTCCGGATTTGCTCAGGAATTGCCGATGAACTATCTGACTAGTCGAAAACTATTAGTTCCACCCGGAGGAACCACTGATATGACGAGAAAAAAGGCAAACACTGGATCGAACAAAATCCTGATCAGGAGCGCATTTGTATTACTTCTGCTCCTGCTGACGGCAGCTACGGGTAATGCCGCTATTACCAATCAGACAGCCGTGCTGTCTTCAGATTTGAATGGCGATGGCATTGCCGGCATTGGTGATACAATCACCTTTTCGTGCCGTTCTACCACTGCTGACCAGAGCCAGTATCCTTATGTCAATCTGAGCGCATTCGGGAACGCCTATTTTCCGCTGGTCAACATTGCCGGTGATTTTTATTCGGCCTTTTTAACAGTTTCGCCGGGCGGCATAGAAAACAATACCGTGCAAACCTTTCAGTTTGCAGATGAAGGTGGCGTTCGCATTGGCGGCAGCCTGATGGTTGATAACCGCCGCCCGAATTCGCTCTATGGTCCGTCAACTTCCGGGACGACAGGACTTGGCAGCGTTTATAAGGTTGGCGACAGTCTTCAGATCGATATGGAAATGAGCACATCGTTCGACAGCGATGCCCCGCGCGCGAACCTTACCAACATTGGACTCGGCGCGAGCCACATTATGTCAAGAATTGGCGGACCGGACTCAGCTCCGGTATATCGCCTGAGCATACCATTTCCCCTCAACCGCGAAGGAACAGCAACCGCGATAACTGTGCGATCAACAGATGATGCTGGCAACAGCCGCAGCTGGGATCTTTCCGTTTCCTACGACACCAAAGAGCCTGAGATTCAGTCAGTTACAGCGATAAACATGACTACCGGTAAAACCTGGGTTACTTCAGGCGATACCATTCGCATTCAGGCAGTAGTAAGCAATTACGACTTTGACAAGCTGGTGATGACAAACAGCGTGCTTTTCCCGGCCGGAATCACCATGATCCGCACAGCAGGCAATACCCCAGGCCTCGAAGCAACTTTTCAGTATGACTATTATGTAGCCGACGTACCTGATATTCAGAGCAACTTTGTAACTTTCGAAGTAAAAGCCACTGACGACGCCGGCAACGTAAGCACCCCGCGCACCTCTAACCCACTGGCTCTCGACAACATTCCACCTGAATTTGACCAGTTTGGCCAGGCTGGCCGCGTAGCTATCATTGAAAATGGCGGAGTCATTGGCGACAATATCGCCATTATCAACGACCAGCTGCACTTTCATGGCAACCTTTCGAGCGTGATGAACGATGTTCTCATTACTGTTGACCTGACTTCAATCGGTGGTGTTTCGAATCAGATCATACCATTCAACAACTCGGCGACAACCACTTTTGAACTGCTCTACAACGTAATTCAATACACCTCTGAAAACACCATGCCAAGGGCTTTCACGGTTACCGCCAAAGATAAGGCCGGCAACCAGATCAGTCAGATTGTCATGCCGATCATTTATGTCGACAACACACCTCCGACCATAAGCGCCGCCCAGATTCAGAATATATCAAGGCCTGGCCAGCCGGCACGGCACGGCGACCAGATCGCCATACAGGCCAGCATAACCAGTATCGATAACGGCAGCACCTGGGTCAACTTTGAACGCATCGGTGGCACTGCCAGCAGCACCCTTTCACCATACTCTGGCACAACTTATCGCCTCGACCACGTTGTCGGCGATCCAACCTTCGGCAATCCATACGATCAGAATGTTTCGTTTACAATCTATGTATCTGATGATTCTGGCAACACCGCCATGGCAGTCACCGGGCCGATCACCATCGACAACCAGCCGCCGCTGATTCTGGGCTCTGCCTATCAGTCAGAACCGGTTCTATCGGCGTCTCACCCATATGTCAGAGTTGGCGACCGTATCACTTTCAAAGTGCAGCTGGCAAGCTCTACTGCTACAGTTTATGACGGCGAGACCGTCAAGCTCAATCTGACCGAATTTGGCGTTAGTACTGCTGTAGACATGATTTACGATGGAATTGCAACATACACTTACAGCACAGATGTGCCGGCCGGAACTCTCAACAATGAGTCTTACTTTGCATTTGCTGCCACAGATAATGCCGGCAACAGCAGATCTGGCACAATCAGGGTAAAAATCGACAACAAGCCCTGCGACGTTGGGCCTATGGCCATCAACTGGCTTACTGACCTTAACAAGTCTGGTGTGGTTAACATCGGCGATCGCCTCGAAATGATTGTTCCGGTTGATGATCCAGACGCCGGCACCTGCACGATCGACCTTTCTCTGGTCGGCGGCCCAAGCTCTTATGTTATGTCATACGACGCGGTTTTGCGCCGCTACTATCTCGTGCATGACTGTCTGGAATCTGCCACCGAAAATCCGAGCTACATATTCAGAGCATCGGTGATCGACAAGGCCGGAAATGTCATGAACTCGCTTTCTTCGCCTTTTGAGGTCGACTGCCGCCCGCCGGTGATTGAGTATGCCTCAGCAACCTGGCAGGAACTGAAAGGCAAACCAGGCGTAGTTAACATTGGCGACAAAGTGACAATTCTGGCCAAAGTAGACCTCGGCAGACTTGATGGTGGCGTGCCAACCGTTAACCTCACCGCTATCGGCGGAAACTCCTCGCAGCAACTGCTTGACGATGGCGCCAACAACGACGGCATCGCCGGCGACGGCCTTTATGGTTACACACACACAGTTGTCAGCGGTTCTACCGACGGCGCCAACACAGCATTTACCGTTCAGGTTACTGACAATGCCGGCAATCGGGCGATTGCAAGCACAGAACAGCTCTTTGTCGACAACAAGCCGCTGACGATCACCTCGATAACCAACACTCAGATTTTCGACAACAATGGTAACTCCATAGTCGATCTCGATGGCATTTACACAACTTTCCCCAGCGTCGCTACCGACCAGGTCAGACTCGAAGTCATGATCCAGGGCAATCCGGGCGACATGGGCTCGCTCACTGTCGACCTGACCCCGCT
The DNA here is from genome assembly GCA_002839445.1 of Candidatus Riflebacteria bacterium HGW-Riflebacteria-1. Taxonomy (GTDB): domain Bacteria; phylum Muiribacteriota; class Ozemobacteria; order Ozemobacterales; family Ozemobacteraceae; genus Rifleibacterium. The sequence continues at coordinate 52,410 of PGYB01000002.1, read as the reverse complement.
GGGCTACGGCGACAACGCCAGTTTTGTTCCATATGTTGCCAATACCAGCGGCTGGAAAGGCACACAGATATACATGCCGATAGTCGGCACGACCAACCGTCAGGCCGTTCAGTTAACTGTCACCCTCACAGATGTTAACGGAAACGAAGTTATCGCGAACACTTCAAATTCAATCACGGTTGATAACCGGCCACCCAAAATCGAGATTTACCCGATTTCATTTGTCGTCGATAACGGTCGTATCGGCGAAGCCAACCTTGGCGACGTGATTCAGATCAAAGTGCGACTGACCAATCATGACGGCATTCTGCCGATGATCGACTTTACCAATCTTTACCTCGACAACGGCCTGACACCACCAAGTCCGACGCTTTTTCCGCCGAACACTTTCGGTGGCAATGAATTCACTTACCAGTGGAATGTGCCTCAAGGACTGGGAACTCTCTCATCCCTCACCATTCTTGCCTATGACGAATCTGGCAACATGGCCTACAGCTATACTAACCAGATAAGATTCTTATCAAAGATACCTGTATTTGCAGGGTTTCCGCAGACAAGAGCCGACCTGAGCTCAGACTCTGTGCCTCTCAACAGTCCGAATCAGATAGCTAATCCTGGCGATCAGGTAACTCTGACCGTTGTAATGACCTCTCTTTACAACACTCACAACATCCCGAACGCGACCGTTCTGGCAGACATTCGCAGCCTTATCAACTCAACGCAGGACGACTCATCATCAGCCTACTTCGATGGCGACATGAGAACCTACTGGATTCCTCTTACCTACCAGCCCGCCCCGACCAGCGGACCCGGCAACTACGTCTATCGCGATGTATTCAATGTCACTGCCGGTGGCGTAGATTTGGCCGAAGCCAGCTTCAAAACCAAAGTGCTGCACCCCGATACAAGTTCTATCGTTCTGGGCGAGAGCACAATAACCTGTGACCCCGAGAATCCTTTTGGCATAGACACTCAGGTCCCGTTTGTAAAAAGCGTTAAGCTTCAGATTCTTGACGAGAACAACGATAACATTGCTTCTAACGCAATGAATATCAATGACCTGCTGCTGGTCAGGGCCGAAATCGAAAAATTCCCCGACCCAGGCTCAGCAACCTTTCAGCTGTATTTAAATGACGGTATAACCGAAGTATTCACCGCGCCGATCTATAACATCTCAGGTACCAATTTCTGGGAAACTCAGTTCAGAATCGCTACGACAACCATTACTGGCTGGCCTGAGCTTGATGGCGCAAAAGTTAAGTATCGCGTTATGGCCTCGGATGACGCTGACAACATCTCAGCACTTTACGCTCCTACGCTGGCGACCTTCACCATTGACAACAGCCCGCCCAAAATTCTTGATGCAAATCTGGTAATCAATGACCTGAATCTCGTCACAGGTGTTGCCAACGTCGGCGATGGCTTTACAGCCGGGTATGGTGACAATGTTCGCTCAGACGGAATTCATGCGTGGGTTCGGGTTGCAACTGGCACTGACCTCTATGACATAGCAGGACTTCCCACGGCGTATGTAGACTTTTCAAGCATTCTTGGCACAACCACCTACGCTCTTGATGCCCTTGGTGGTGGAAACATTGCCTCTACATCGGTAGCGTATGAACTCGGCAGTTCAGCAGTTGACCTGGCGACCTACACCATGAGAATCTACGTGAGAGACCGATCTGGTAACAAGCAGTTCGTTGACCGGCAGGTTACTGTTGACACGACAAGACCAGCTCTGACTATGGCTTATTATGATGGAAGCCTGCTCACACTTGAATTTACCGAAGCGATCAATCCTGTACATCTGCAGAGTCGCCTTGATTACATCAGGCTTGGCAGCAAAATGGACCACACGAACATTCAGGTGCCAGGCGCTGCAACTCCCCTTGACCCGTTCAACGACACGGTCATGGAAACCATGGACAGTTCGACAATCAACATCATGCTCTCGGCCTATACCAAGAGCATCATTGCTGACTGGGGAGCTGGCAATCTTTATATCTCAATAGCCCATAGTACAACCACAGGAGAAGCACCTGTCTGGCCGAACGCCGGTTGGGATATTGCTCTCGGCCTCGACGTCTCTGGTAACTGGCTTAAACCACTGCCTCGGACTCTGGCCAATTTCCCGGTCAGCGTGACGCAGACCTACACAACCAGACCAAATCTGGTTAGAGCTACATACAACGCGAACACTCCTTCCGAAAAAGACTTCTTCTATCTTGAATTTGACAAGGATATGGACGCGACAACCATTGACGATAATACTCTCTACAACCTGGCGATCTGGAGAAATCGCGGCAATCCTGATGATTCTTACGCCAACCGCTATCGCTTTATCACGACCGCGGCCTCTGACACCGTCGTCGGTCTGGACACCCCAAGACGCGTGCGCCTCAGACTCTCTCAGGAAGCCCAGGACTGGATCGCGTTAAACTACACCAGAACAGGTTCACAGTTTCACATGCAGATCAATGGCAGCGAGTATGAACCACCTGATCCATCTGACCCTGCACCTCTTATCAGAGACTTCGAGGGCAATCGCGTCAACCCGATCACCTATACAAATGCGACTCCTTCAACTCTGATACCTCTCAACACTCAGTTCTCGGTAAGAACTTCCGCTCTCAATCTTTCCAGCAGCACCCCGCTGCTCCAGGTAAGCTTCCAGAACACTCCCGAGCGACGGGCCAGACTTTACCAGGATCCTTACAAAAACCTGGCTGAAACTATCGAACTGAGTCGCGACCTGCCAATGGACATGTCGTTGATCTATCTGCACTCAAAAGCCGATTTGACCGGCAGTTCGTTCCCGTTGAACGCAACAATGGTCGACTATTCAAAATATAAAGAACTTAACACCGATTACGCTTCAAACACTGTTCATATACCGCTGACCGCCGAAGCTCTCAAAACCATGTTGAGCTGGGGCACCAGCAAATTCTACATTGCCTGCACCTCGGGCGCGTTCAAAGACCTGTGGGGTAACTCGAATATAAGATACCCGGCGCAGGGCAACGAAGCCATGGTAATCAACCCGATCGTCTTTCCGAATTTGATTGCCAACCCCAGGATTCAGACAGTAGCCATTTCGCCGGCGAAATCACTCTCAGCGCAGCAGATACAGCTGTTCAAGGGCCAGACCGTGGGCAATCTCTTCTATGAAGTAGCGTTTGAAACCGCGACTCTTTCTGCTGATGTCTATATCCCGATAGACCGCACCAAAGAACCGATCCTGGAACTCTTCACTCAGGATGACACAGGCTTTACCAATCCACGCGATACAGCAAAGTTTGTCAGCTGGCTTGACCACAGTCAAGGCGGAATCACTCGCACAGTTGCCAGGTTCGCCAACAACAGCGATCTGACCAATACAGCTATTCAGCGCCAGCCAAGTCTGGTCAGAGTGCGCAACTTTGCTGACATCTTCAGCACGACGACCTTTGTCGAAACTGCCTCGATGGCCTACAACCTGGCTGACAAAGACACCTCGGTCAATGGCTTTAAAAATGCCAGTTATACCATGGTGCTTGACAGCAAGATTCCAGATCCGATTTATGCAACTCCTACAGGAACAATTGGCATTACTCCAGCCGGCGGTATGACTTTCGACCTGACTTTCAACGAGCCTATGGATAGGACCGTTGGCAGCTCATGGCAGCCACAACTCAGACTTGGCGATGCCAGCAACTCGGTGATGTCATTTGTATTTTCGAGCTGGGTAAGCTCTTCAACCGCCCGTTTCACCAACTCAGCCAACTTTGACGCCAATACCCAGCAAGGCACCTACACTTACTACGTATCTGGCGGTTTCGATGAAGCCGGCAACCGTGGCAACAACGAAGTTCAGCTTGCCAGTCAGCTGCAGATCCGCTCAAAAGGCCCGACAGTTCTTTCTTATCGGGTTACTACCTACCAGTCGACTACCTCTAAGTACAGTTCGCCGACCGGCGACCTCACCGATGCTCCGTTCAGTCCTTATGTGGCACCGGGCATCGCAACAATCACCGTTAACTTTCAGGTAGCTCCGGTAGCTAACAGCCTTTGGCTGCACATCTTTCAGGGTGAGGCCTCACTGGCCAGCATGCCTATATCTGTCACCGGCCTCGAAGGCAAAGCAACCTGGAATGGCACTCTTAACGGCGCGGCTATCGGTGAGACTGGCCCGACCACTTATGTAATGCGTGTCTACGATGATGCCGGCAACGAAGGCAGTAATCGTGGCAACATTACCTATGACGGTCGCAAACCTGAAGTATCATCATGGGCTTTCTCAAATGTAAAGACATCTCTCGGCAAGGCTTATTTCAGCCCGGCAATCAATTCGTTCGCGAAAATCGACGTATTCGGCCCCTCGACTGGTCAGGCGCTCAGAATGAGACTTACCAGCCCCGGCATTCCGACCGAAACTTACGCGCTGTCTGGCCTTAGCGGCGGCGGCTACACTATCAGCTTCGATGGTAGAAATACCGAGATTCCGACAGGACTTCTGCCGGCAAGCGAATACATGGTCGCTCTCGTCGATCTGGCCGGCAACCTTGGCACTGCGCTCGGCGCCAATGGCAGAGCAACTTCGACTCTGGTAATCGACCCGACCGCCCCGTTGATCGATGCAATACAGATGCTTAGAGTCGATAATGGCGCGGCTGTAACCAGATTTAATCCGAGAGTTACCGATCTCCAGTTCAATGTAACCAGCACCGACCCGACTGTTGCTTCTGGTACTGCACTGGTCAAGATTACCGCAGGCTCAAGTCTGATTCGAGAATTAATGCTTGAAGGCGGTAGTTCTCCGTTCACCGCCATCTGGAACGGGCAGGACACCAACCTGCAACCTGTCGCTGACGGCGTCTACACAGTAACTGTTACCGACCTGGCCGGAAACGTGGCAACTATCAACCCGGTTGACCTGACTGTAGTAAATTCGATATTCAAGGTTACCGGTGTAACTCAGATTGACAGCCAGAAAATCAGAGTAAGCCTGAGCCACGACATCAGTCAGGGCGACGGTGGAGCTCCTGGCAACTACACTCTGTCGCCTTCGACGCCTGCAGGTATCGGCGCCGGCTCTCCAATTGTAATCGCAAGCAACAGCGTTACTCTGCCTCTTAACGCGAAAATGATTCATGGCACCACCTATACTCTGACCATAACCCCAGGTGTAAAAAGTGCCGACGGTGAACTAATCGTTGCCGGTAACAATACGGCGCAGTTCACTGCCGATACCAGAGGACCAATAATCAGCGCGATTACCTATGATGGTCTGACTTCGCAGAAGCAGTTCAACCTCGTCTTTGACGAACAGGTAGAATCAGTATCGGCCCAGGATGTTTCAAAATACGATCTGACCAGCGGAGCCGATACGATCAGTATTCAGACAGTCGCTCTGCGCAGCGATCTTAAATCAGTAACCATTACCTGTCTTGATGACATTGTTGAAAGCAAGAATTACACACTGGTAGCCAGCGGCGTTAAAGACCTGTTTGGCAATCCGAGTGACAGCAGCATTGCCAGAAAGACCTTCCAGGGCCAGGATATCACGCCGCCGGTGCTCACCATCAGCGCGTTCAGCAGCCCGGCTAACGAATTTGATATCAGCGTCGTGGTCAAGTCGAACGAAGACCTCGCAGGCGCACCGACCGCTACAATTACTCAGAGCGGCGGCACCGCGGTATCGCTGATTCTCAATTCGGGCCCGAACAGCCGCATGTTCATCGGTGGCGCGCATCTTGACTCGAATTTCCCCGGCGTGGCAACCATCAAGGTTACCGCCCGCGATATCTCGACCAACCTCGGCACTGCCAACATGAGCTTCTCAACGGCCTATGTCAACGCAGCGGTGCGGGCAGCGATCAAATCGGCTGACGCGAACTTCGAAGCCGTGTTTGAACCAGGAACACTTAAGTCCAACTCTGTCGTTACCGTTCTGCACGAAGAACTTGCCAAAGTTGGTGGCGACACCACCCTGCCGGCAGCAATTGTGCCGAGCATCATGGCTGACCTCAGCGCCGCTCAGCGCCAGACAATGCGCAGCAGCGTTCTGAGCTCGAACAGCCGAAGCGACATCGAACTGACACCGGTTGGAAACGCTTACAGCCTTAATGTTCCGGCCGGACGCATTGTCAGCCCGGTCAGAATGAGCATGAAAATCGAAAACAGCCAGATCGGCAACGGCATCGGCCTGTATCGCAGTGATGCAACCGGCTGGAAACCGGTAGCATTTGCAGTGAGCGATGGCATCGCCAGCTTCGAAGCATCTTCCGGCGGCACCTTTGCCATGATGAAAGACGTGCTGGCACCGCGCGCCAATATGACAACACAGATCAGCGACAAGCCGATCCGCGAAGCACGCCCGACCTTCAGCTGGCAGCTTGAGGAATTCGCCTCCGGCCTCGACCGCGATTCTGCCTGGGCGATGCTCGATGGCAAACTGCAGCCGCTGATGATCGACAAAACTGGTATGGTTGCCAACTTCATACCGACCGAAGACCTGCTCGGCGGCGAACACGAACTGAGTCTGCGCGTTGCCGACAAAGCCGGCAACATGACCGTGACTCCAGCTGTGCGTTTCGTGGCCCAGCCTCCGCTGAGCATCTACGAAGTCGTGCAATACCCGAACCCGGCCCGCAACCGCGCCAATATGCGCATCAGCACCAACCGCAACGACATCGACTGGAACCAGATCGAAGTCAATATCTATGACGTTGCTGGGCACAAGGTCGCTGACAACCGCAATCTCAGCATGCGCGCCGCGGCTGTCGAAGGAACCAGAATAGTTCAGAACGTGGTCTGGGATCTGCAGACGACCGGCGGCAAAGCGGTAGCCAACGGCATGTATTTCGCCCGCATCGTCGTCAGAGACCCTGATGACTGGAGCAAGAAGGCCAAGTATACCCACAAGATCGCAGTGTTACGGTAGGGTCGCGTCGCGACGCGCCCCCACACGGACGCGACCCCACACGACGGTGCCCGGCGACAACGAGAACGACAACGAGAAGATGGAGATAGTTAAAATGAACCGAAAATCGATAGTGGTGCTGACCATTGCAGTGATATTCTTTCTTGCCAGTGGCTGCGGCGGTGGTGGCGGCAGTGGCCGTTACACTATTCCGCCCGAAATTCCAACACCAGGCACCGGCGGTGGGGGTGGCGGAGGCGGTGGTGGCATCGGCGAGACCGATCCTGACTCTCTGCTGGCCTCGGCCTGGGAAGACTTCCGCTATGGAGCTTTCAGCAGTGCTATCAACAAGTTCAACCAGGTGCTGACCATTACCAGCATCACCGAAACACAGAAGACCCAGGCCTATAACGGTCTGGGCTGGTCACTTACCAAGTCTTCCGGTGTTGAGTCAGGTTACTCGTCTTTCACTCAGGCTTCGGCTTCCAACAATGAAGCGCGCATCGGCCTGGCGGCCGCGCTGATTCAGCGTGGCCAGAACGCCGGCATCGTCCAGGCTATTCAACTGCTCGAAGCCGTTGGCCTGGGCAATACGGCGTATCGCTTCACCTCGACACATCCGATCGGCATAAGCAATGCCGAGGCACACGCTATGCTTGCCTTCTGCTATTACTGGCGCGGTGGTGTTGGTGACGCAGACAAGGCCAAGTCACAGATCACTGTCGCGAGATCAGAAGACAGTTCAAACGACAGTTCAGTCGCCCAGATCTTCAAGACCCTTCAAGATATGGGTTTGAGCGGAATATGAAATTTTTGAAAATATCATTCATAAATGCAACAAAGTTGCCGAATAGATTGATAACCAGTTCTATCGACTCGTAAGGGGAAACAATATGAAAAAGGTTTTAAAAACGCTCTTCCTCGTTGCACTCAGCGTAGGAACCATGAGCACTGCCTTTGCCGAATCGGCAGGTCAGGCAGGCGCATATCTTAAAATGGGCGTAGGAGCCAGAGCACTTGGCATGGGCAGCGCGTTTACCGCACTCGCCGATGACTCAACCGCGGCATTCTGGAACCCGGCCGGTCTCGCCAGGCTCGAACAGTCAGAAGCATCTTTCATGCATGCTGATCTGACCATGGACCGCGAATACAACTTCTTCAACTACGCTCACGTTCTCAAAGACAAGAGCGGCAAGAAAACAGGCGTAGCAGCTCTCTCACATGTCAGCTTTGGTGTCGATGGCATTCCTGAAACAAGAATGGCCACGAATGACGCAGACAAGCCCGCCACCAGACCTGATGGCACCTACACTGCCGGAGAAAACGTCTACATATTCAGCTACTTCAAAGATGCAGAAAAGAACACTTTTGGCTCTTACGCCCGCAAGCTTTCTGACAAACTTTACGGTGGCGTAAACCTCAAGTATCTCAAGCACGAACTGTTCACCAACTCAGCAAGCACCTGGGGCCTCGATTTTGGCCTGCTCTACGAAGCAAACCAGAAGACCACCCTCGGCCTGTCAGTTCGCGACATCGGCGAAACTCTTGACTGGAACACCGCTTCTGGCCACGAAGACGATGTACCGCTGACAACTACCTTCGGCGTCGCATACAAAGCCCGGACAAACCTGACCCTGGCCGCCGACATCAACAAGGTCGAAGACATGGATGCCAAACTGTTCGCCGGCGCTGAATGGTGGCTGCAGGACTACGCAGCTCTCCGCCTCGGCAGCAAAGACGGCGACCTTACACTGGGCGCCAGCTTCAAGCTCGACACCTGGCAGTTCGACTACTCATACGCCGACGAAACCCTCGGCGACGCACACAGAATCTCAGCTTCGAAAAAGTTTTAATTACAACAATTTTTGATTCCCCTTTTTCAGAACTCGTCTTTCTCTTGCATATAAGAGAAAGATGAGTTATTTTTAGGTACCTGCATTGCAGCAATGTTCGGGGAGGGACTGTTATGGAAATTAAAATAGACGTAAGGCCGAAAGGCAACGATATAACGCTCATCGTAATCAGGGGCGAAGTAGGTACCGACACCGTTGACCAGTTCAAAGAAAAAATGGATCAGATCGTCAATGACGGCAAAAAGAAGCTGATCATCGATATGCAGGAAGTTAATTATCTCAACAGCATGGGCCTTGGAGTCTTCGCCACAACCCTTAAGAAGCTGAAAAAGAACAATGGCGACCTCAAGTTCATCAATCTTGCGCCAACAGTGCAGGAGCTTCTCGAAAGATCAAGACTCGACAAGGTTTTCGACGTTTTTGAATCAGAAGAAGAAGCAGTTAAAAGCTTCGGCTGAGACTTGCCATCCTGAATTTGTAAATACCATAGCAACATGCTGAATTCGGAATAGTAAGATTGCAAATTCCTCACTATTTCAACAAAGCTACTCCCAGTTACACTTGAGCTAAATAGTTCGAACCACGGCATACTGCTTATACCGGGCTCTCGGCATTATTAGGCCGTTCTTTTATGCCTTCAGCCATTAGAACGGCGTATGCCGAACTGTTCAGCGGCCCATTCGCTACAGCTATCGACAGTTGCGAATTTGAGGTAGGAGTTGTCGGGATTGTGTCAAAGTTGCCTGTCTCTCAGAGCTGCTCTATCCTGAGCCGCCCGGCATAAGCACCTCGTGTGCAAAAAACCTGCCTACGCTCTTGTTACCGTTTTTATAAAAGCAATTTTGCATCCTCTTTTACAAGCGAAACTATTCGCTCAATCTTGACAAAGGTTAGTTGAACTTGTCAAATCACGTGAATTTCGAAATCTCTGGCACAAGCCAGATTTTTGCTATAATCGGCGATCCGATCGCCCATTCTGCCAGCCCCGCCTTCTGGAACGCTGCGTTCCGATTCTGCGACCTCGATGCCGCGTATGTACCCTTTCGAGTTTGCCGCGCCGATCTCGCCGAGGCGATAAACGGGCTCAAAGCTCTTGGCATATGTGGTTGCAATGTAACCGCACCGCACAAACAGGCGGTGGCAGAGTTTTGTGACCTGTTGCACAGCCCGGCAGATTCACTCAAGACAGTAAACTGCATAAAGATTTGTGAAGACGGCCATATAGAAGGCTGGAACACCGATGCCACCGGCTGCCTGCGTCTGATAGAAAAGACTGGCCGACCGAAAGCCGGCCTGGTAATGGGCAGCGGCGGCGCGGCAGCAGCAGCGATCTGGGCCTTGCAGAAAAGCGGCGCACGGGTTTTCCAGATCGCCAGAAGTTGCAGCGACGCTATTGACTCGAACCAGGCAGATGGTATAAAAAGACTGGCGTGGAATGAGAAAAACTTTGCCTACGCAATACAAGAATCTGATATAATAATCAACGCGACCCCACTGGGGTGGCATAAGGATGATTTTGTTGCAGAGCTTAAAGAATTTCTCAGCAAAAGTAAGTTTTATGTCGATTTTAATTATGCACCAGCATCCAGATTGCTGGAAACAGCCAGAAATAATGGCTGTACCGTAATGGATGGTCGGGAGCTCCTGCTGGAACAGGGCGTGGAAGCGTTCAGCCTGTTAACCGGACTGCCGGCCCCCGAAGAGGTTATGAGAAGGTGCATTTTTGGCAGGTAATATCAGATTACTTGCTTAGTTAGGTAAAATGAGGCATTATTTCTGGTAAAGAAATAAGGAAGGAACTGCAGTAATGAATCAAACTCCTCCTGCCGCACCAGGAGCCCCGGCCGGAACGCCTGCTGGCGGGCCACCTCCGGGTCAGGCTGCGCCGATGCCCAAATCTGCGGCGGCTACTTCAATTCTTTCCAAGAAACTGCGACTTGGCGATGCCCTGATTCAGGAAGGCCTGATCAACGAAGAGCAGCTGCAGCAGGCACTTTCGCTGCAGAAAAAGAGCGGCAAACGTCTTGGTGCGGTTCTTGTAGAAATGCATCTGGTAACCGAGCAGGATATAGTCCAGATTCTGTCGAAGCAGTTGCGCATTCCTTTTATCGACCTGTCGAACTATCTGATCGACCCGGTTATCGCCAAACTCGTGCCTGAACATATTGCCAAGCGCCACATGCTGATTCCGATCAACAAAGTCGGAAACAAGCTCACCGTGGCCATGGTCGACCCGCTCAACATTATCGCGATCGACGACATTCAGCTGATGACAGCCCTGATGGTCAAACCGGTCGTCGCGACACATACAGATATCAACAAAGCTTTGCAGGACGCCTACGGCGCGGTTGCCCAGCAGGACAAACTGATGGACGACCTCGAAGATATCGGCCACGCTGACGACGAAGACCTCGACGGTCTCGGCGAACTCGGCGAAAACGACGCGCCGATCATCAGACTGTGCAACCTGGTTATCTCGCAGGCTGTTCAGAACGGCGTTTCCGATATTCATATCGAACCGTTCGAAAAAGAACTGCGCATCAGATACCGCCAGGACGGTATGATGTATACCGCGATGCAGCCGCCGAAAAAGGCAACAGCTGCTATTACTTCGCGTATCAAAATCATGTCGTCATTGAACATCGCAGAAAAGCGTCTGCCACAAGACGGCCGCATCAAAATCAAAGTTTCGAACCGCATGATCGACCTGCGCGTTTCGGTTCTGCCGGTTATCTGGGGCGAGAAGATCGTTATGCGTATTCTTGACCAGACCTCACTGAAGGTTAACCTCGAAGACCTCGGCTTTGAACCCAAAACGCTTGACCGCTTTAAGGCAGGTGTCGCGTCGCCATACGGCATCATTCTGGTTACCGGCCCTACCGGGTCTGGCAAAACCACAACTCTTTATTCAGCCCTGACTTCGGTTAACTCAATAGACACCAACGTCATGACCGCCGAAGACCCGGTTGAATACATGCTGCACGGCGTTAACCAGGTTCAGTGCAAACCCGAGATCGGCCTGACCTTCGCGGCCGCGCTGCGCTCCTTCCTGCGCCAGGATCCCGATGTAATCATGGTTGGTGAGATTCGCGACTTTGAAACCGCGGAAATCGCCATCAAAGCGTCGATGACCGGCCACCTTGTTCTTTCGACCCTGCATACGAATGACGCCCCCGGCACAATTGGCCGTATCATCAACATGGGTATTGAGCCGTTCATGGTTACGACCTCAGTTGTTCTGATTCAGGCTCAGCGTCTGGTTCGAAAAATCTGCAAAGACTGCAAATTTGAAATCAAGCCACGCGCTGAACAGATTGGCCAGTTCGGTATCACACCCGAACTCATTCGCCGCATTGACCTGCCACACATCAACGAAAAGAATATGATGTTCTACAAAGGCAAAGGCTGCGAATCATGCGGCAATTCAGGCAGTAGAGGCCGTATTGGCGTATACGAAGTCATGATTATGTCTGAACGTCTGCGCGACATCATTCTCAACGGCGGCTCAACCGACGATATCCGCCGCCAGGCCATTGAAGAAGGCATGTTGTCACTGCGTGAATCAGCTATACGTAAAGCCCTTGTCGGCATGACATCAGTCGAAGAAGTCGTTCGCGTTACCATGGGCGAACACTGAGTTGATGCAGTTGTATTTTTCCAGTATAAACCTGACACTCCCCCACTGCCTGCGCAGTTGCGGGAGTGTTATTTTTACAGACCTTCACTAAAGAAAAAAAGATCCATTAAGGAGTGCGGAAATGTTTGTCCTGAACGATTTGTTGAATCTGGTCATTGAAAATGGGGCATCAGACCTTCATATCACCGTGGGTACACCACCAGTTATCCGTGTTGACGGCGAACTGATACAGACGGACCTTGACGTTCTGACCCCTATGGATACTAGATCCCTGATATACAACATGCTTACCGCCGAGCAACAGAAAGAGTTTGAAGAGAATTTTGAACTCGATATGTCATATTCTGTTCACGGTTTTGGCCGTTTCCGCGTTAACGTTTATAAGCAGCGCGGCTGTATCGGAGCCGCTTTCCGAATTATTCCGACCAAGATTCCGTCACTCGAAGAACTGCGCCTGCCCGAAAAGCTGCGCGAATTCACCCACATGCGCAAAGGGCTGGTATTGTTTACCGGCCCGACCGGTTCCGGCAAATCAACTTCGCTGGCCTGCCTGATCAACATGGTCAACGAATCCAGGCGCTGCCACATCATGACGATCGAAGACCCGATCGAATATCTGCATTATCACAAACGCTCGGTCATCAACCAGCGCGAACTGCACATCGACACCAAGTCTTTCGGCGAAGCACTGCGCCGAGTTCTGCGCGAAGATCCAGATGTTATTCTGGTAGGCGAAATGCGCGACCTCGAAACCGTTGGCGCCGCCTGCACCATGGCAGAAACCGGCCATCTGGTTTTCGGCACTCTGCACACCACTGACGCCGCCCAGACAATCAACCGTATCATCGACATGTTTCCGCCGCACCAGCAGTCGCAGATCCGTTCACAGCTCTCTTTCGTTCTGCGCGCGGTTGTAGCACAGCAGCTGCTGCCAGTAGCCAGCGGAAAGGGCCGCGTAGTCTGCAATGAAATTCTGATTGGCAATCCTGCCGTCGCCAACTGTATTCGCGAACAGAAAATTTCTGGCTTGTACACTGTTATGCAGACAAGCCATGATGACGGTATGATGACCTTCGAAATGTCACTCAGAGACCTGTATCTGCGTGGCGATATCACTCTTGAAGAAGCCATGATTCACACCATGCACCCCAAAGAGCTCGAAAGAATGCTTAAGAGCGCCTGACAAAGTCCGGCCGATGAAAACAAAGCATATTTCCTGGCTTAAATGTCTGGATTGTGGCAGCCAGCTCGCAATAAAAGCTGGTAAAGCAACAGACGAGCAGATCGAGAATGGCGTTATCGAATGCCAGAACTGCCACCGCCTGTACCCCGTACTCGACGGGGTTGCGGTGTTATTCTCGCGAACCAGCAGTCATTCGCTCAACCCGAAAGAAATCGCGACCCTCGCCACGCTAGGCTTCGCGCCAGAAGATTTTGGTTGCGCAAACAAAAAGCTTAGCAGCAGCGAACTCCAACAGGTAGCGGTTCTTAAAAACTGGGAATACCAATGGGATGAAATACACCCGTTCACGGTGAACGATCTCGACGGCCCCGGTTTTCTGGGTCAGCAGGCATTCAGAAATTTTATTCCTGTCGCTCCCGAGGCGGTAAAAGGCGCAATAGTATTGGTTGGTGGCGCCGGGCGTGGTCGCGAAGTTTATCACCTCAGCAAAATGGGGGCAAAGACAATTGTGGCCATTGATCTGGGGCGAGAAATCTACGCTGCCCGCAAGCTGCTTGAATCATGCAGCTCTACCGAGCTGCTGCTCATTCGCTCAGATCTTGTGCAAATGCCCCTGCAATCTGATCTTGTCGACATCGCGATCTGCGACCACGCACTGCAGCATGTCCACAATCACAAACAGGGCTTTGCCGAGCTTGCGAGAGTTACGCGCAAGGCCGGTCAGACCGCGATCTGCGTCTACAGCTGGGAAGGCAATTTTCTCATGACGCACATAGTAGAGCCTGCCAAAGCGGTTCTGCACAGGATTCCTCTGAAGATTCTGTTTATGCTGTCATTTTTTCCGACCCTGGTATTGCAGTTTATCATCATGCTTTTTTATGTTCCGGTCGGCAAAATGGCGCCAGAATTCGCGGCAAAGATACCATTGTATGAGCACATGATACTCTGGTCGCAGAACCGGTTTAAGACGACCTGGATGTCAATCTTTGATCTTTTCCACGCGCCGATTTCTTACCATTTCAGGCGCGAAGAAGTCAGCAGACTGGCAGAAGACAACGGTATGACAGTTGAATGCCTGCGCCACACCAACAATGTTTTGTGGTCGCTGATCGTCAGAAAATAGGCTGCCAGCCAGCAGCTGTATTGAGTCCTGCAAAAACAAAAACGACACCCGAGCATATACCGTTTATTCGGGCTCTCGGCGGGATACCCGCCTATGCCCTTAGCAGGTGCAACCAACCAGGTATTTGAGTCGGCTTTGTTTGTGCAGATATCAACTATTCAGAAAAAGTGCCAGTTGAACTTAGATCTGAAGAAGTTTCGGTATGGCGTTGACCTTTGCAGAACGGCAGCAAAACTTGGCGAACAGATGATTTGCAGGTATTCAAGCCACTGTTGCGGATTCTCGGTCACCTGTCCGCAAGCGCTGATAAAAGCCACTGCTGCCTCAGAAATCTGGCCGCTCTCAACGAACAGTTCGATAAGACCGACTTTGAGACTGAAATCATCTTTATTTTCGGCTGCTGCCAGCAGCAAATCAGCAATCGCGCCGGAGTAGTTTCCCTGCCGCCTTCTGGCCTCGGAACGCCAGAAATGTACCAGCCCCAGATTTGAATAGTTATACTGCAATGCCATTGAGAAGTCGCTTTCGGCAGTGGAAAAGTCTCCGGCACCCAGCAGCAGCATACCGCGATCGAGGGGCAGATCAGCTCTTTTCTGATTAACCTTGAGAGCCTTGCTGAAAAGCTCTATAGCAGCCGCGTTCTGACCTTCGCGGCGATAAATACGGCCCAGCCCGTAGTAGCCGCCAAAAAACGCAGGATAGCGCTTGATCAGCTCCTGATAATGCTTTGCCGCTTCATAATAATCACGATTATTTTCGAGAAAAACGCCGAGCTGGTTTCGGGCAAACCTGTTGTCAGGATCGATTTCGAGGGCATATTCAAAAAGGGCCCGGGAGTTTGACCAGATCTGGCAGTACTGAAATGAAATTACCGACAACCAGATGGTCAAGACAATGCCAACAGGCATAAAAAGATGCATCCTGGCCGACGACCGCAGAGTCCTGCAGAACGTCACGGCCAGACAGAGTATTATGCCAAACAGGGCAACATAGAGAAAGTGTAAAACAGCGTAAAAGCGATACCCCACCACCACGATGCCAGAGAGCGGCAGGATGTTAAACAGATAAAACAGCGCGGCAAAGCCAGCCAGACGATCTCTGCGACAGATCAGCACCCCCGTGACAAGCGTGACCAGCAGAAAAAGCGGGCCATAAGAAAACAAGTCCGCAGAACCGGCGTTAATCTCGTATATCGGCGCAAGGGCAGTCGGCAATAGTGTTTTAACAACATAAAAGCCGACATTGTAGCTGGCAATCAGCCAGTTAAAACTCTGCTTACTGGCTGCAGAAGCCCCGCTGTGCACACCAAAAATCATCAGTGATAAAAAGCCCAGCGCAACCAGAAAACCGGGCAATTTCTCGACAAAGACAGCGCGCGTCAAGCGCCGGTTTTTAAGCCAGTCGAGCATCAACCAGGCCGCGGGCAAAAAGAAGGCGAGGTTCTTGGAAAGCCCTGATATAATCATAAAAGCTGTTGCGGCAGCCATGTCGAGGGCGCGAAAACTCTTGAGATACCTGAGATACGCCGCCAGAGAAGCAAAAAAGAAAAGCCCGTACAGCAGATTCCTTCGCTCAAGCACCCAGGCAACTGATTCGACCTGAACCGGGTGTACAGCCCACATGGCCGCGACAATAAAGGCAACTCGCAAGTTCGACACCAGCGCTTCGGCCACCAGAAAGACCATTACCGCGCAGGCCAGGTGCAATAATAGATTTATAAAATGCGATACTGCGCTGTTGAAGCCAAAAAGGTTGTATTCAAGCCAATGGCTGGCAATGCTTAAAGGTGTGTAGATGTTTGGCTCATAAGACGAGAAAATGCTCACCAGAGAATCGAGCGACAAAGGCGCAGTTATCGCTGAATTGCCAAGAACTGCGACATGCTCGTCAAAAAAAAGATAGTGCGCCGACATTACCGGCGAAAAGGTGAATATAACCAGCACCAGTAATGCAAAAATCAGGTAACTTCGCTTCTCGAATATCCCGGCTGAGTCCTGGTTCAAGGTTGTTGCCACTCCTTCTGCCAGAGCGCGAACATGAACAGCGCCCAGAGGCGATAGCCATTGTCTCGTTTACGGCTGCGATGCTCATCATAAAGCTTCATAATGCCAGCGGTATCAGGAAAAACTTCTTTAAACTGGCGATCATGCATGCTGTCACAAAAGACCTCTGACAACCTGCCTTCAAGCCATACTGACACCGGGCTGCCAAAACCTTCTTTTTTGCGCTTAAGAACATCTGCAGGCAATATGGTCGACAATTTCTGCCGCAATAATGTCTTGGTATTGCGCGCAGTGAACTTGTGCTTCTCGGGAATGGCAAAGGCCGCTTCGACGAGTCGGTAATCAAGAAATGGCGCCCTTATCTCGAGAGTATGAGCCATAGAAGCCTGATCTGCCTTGTATAAAATATCGTCGGCAAGCCAGGTCTGCAGGTCAACGACGGCCTGCTGCTGCAACATCGGCAGCGCTCGGGCATTTTCAAAGAGCCCGGCAAAGTTATTCCAGGTCTTATGCGTGTTCAACTGCTCGTTGACAGGCGCGCTCAGCAGAGCTCTTTTTTCATCCTCAGTAAACAGAAGGCGCCAGGAAAAGTGGCTTTGCGGTGGCGGCAGATGAGCGAATTCGCAGAACTGGCGCACTTTGTAATGCAGCGAAACCTTGCCTCTGTCGGCCGGGATCAGGCTTACAAATTGCGAAGCAAATTGCAGAAGCCTTTTCCAGAAAGGGAAAACGCGATAACCGGTCAGCGCGAAAAGATCGGCCCGGCGCGTCTCATAGCCGGCAAACATTTCATCGCCGCCATCGCCACATAAAACAGTCTTGATAGTGCGACTCGTATTATTGCACAACTGAAAAAAAGGCAGGGCCGAGGTATCGGCAAACGGCTGGTCAAAATACTTTACCAGACGCTGCAAAAAAGCGAGGTCAGGCTCGTTAAAAAATTCAACATGATTAGCCAGGCCAAGACTGCCTGATAACTGCGCGGCATGCGGCGACTCATCAAAAGAGCGTTCATTGAAGCCGATGGTAAAGGTTTGAATATCTGAACAGTGCCGGGCAGCCAGAGTTGTTACCGCCGCCGAGTCGATGCCGCCACTCAAAAAAGAACCCACCGGCACATCGCTGATCAGACGATACTGCACAGCAGATTCAAGCAGATGCAGAATCTCATCGCCAGACGCGCTGCCCCTGGCTGAGCCGAGTTTGTCGACAATGTTCCAGTAGCAGATTTTCTCCATGTTTCCGTTGGCGATCTTAAGATAATGGCCGGGTTGCAGTTTTTTTATTCCAGAAAAAATAGTCTTTTCGCCAGTAATATAGCCGAGCGACAGATAGTCTGACAGAGCGGTATAATCAGTATGCGCGCTACTGGCCGGGTATTTGAGCAGTGCCTTGGCTTCTGATGCAAAAGCAAAATTACTGCTGTCTCCCCAGTAGAACAGCGGTTTTACGCCAAGACGGTCGCGCACGCAATACAGCTCTTTCTGCTCGCGGTCGTAAACAGCAAAGGCAAACATGCCGTTGAGATGTTCCAGGCAATCTGGGCCGTATTGCGCCCAGAGTTCAAGCAAAACCTCGGTATCTGAAGTCGTGCGCAGAGGCTTGTCGAGCAGACGCGACTTTAGTTCGCGAAAATTGTAAATCTCGCCATTGAAGGTAATAACAAAGCGCTTGTTGGCAGAAACCATTGGCTGGTTCGATCTTGGGTCGAGATCAAGAATAGACAGGCGCTGATGCCCAAATGCCAGCCCCGGCTCAACAAGAGTGCCACTGGCTTCGTTGCCGCGATGGCGAATCGTCGCGGCCATGTTTTTTATTACCAGGTCACTGTTCTGCAGAGAGTTCGGGTGGATAAATCCACATATTCCGCACATCTCTTAACGCCACCACTTGAGCAATTTTTGTGCGAGAAAAAACAGTTTTGCCTCGATCAGCAAGCCTGAAAATCCGGTCTTAAAGCGGAACCTGGCCAGAGGCCGATACAGCTTTGACGCGAACTTGATCAGGCAATCTTTTATAGAGCCGGTGTTCAAGAGCAACGCCGCTTTTTCGTCAACAAAATAGGCGACAACCTGCAGCATTTCAATAAGCTTCTTCACCTCATCAGACAGCCATGGCGAAGAAATATTCTGCTCAATTTCGGCAGTTATCCATTCATCGAGATTCGCTGGTGATCGGTATCCCATTTCTTTCGCGGTTTCACCGAGAACAGACCCGGGCACCACCCTGAAAATATTGGGCTGAAAAATAAAGCAACGCGGATTCTCTTTAATCAGGCGGGTCAAAAGCCGAGTTGTCTGCATAATCTCTTCGATAGTTTCGGTCGGGGTTCCGATAATCCAGTTGTAGGCGGCGATAAGCTTCTTATGTCTGGCCAGTTTGCGATTAATCTCAATAATATCAGCGACGGTTATGCCCTTTTGAAACAGGTCAAGAACCCGCTGACTGCCTGATTCAACACCAATATGCAACATTTCTGTGCCGGTATCGCTGAGCAGATCGAGAAATTCGTCATCCATGCGCAATATTTCATCGACGCGGGCGCCGCGAAAACTCAGCTTAACATGCATGTTACGCTGTTTCAAAGAGGTAGCGACGGCTTTGACATGCTCAAGGTTAACAAAAGAATCATCATCGTAAAAATAAATGTTAGTGGCACCATATTCGCGCTGCAAAAAGGCGATATGGTCGACAATCTCTTCGGTAGCGACCGGAACCCACTTGGGCGTGAATTCGCGATATAAAGCTGGTGAAATACAGAAAGCACAGCGGTATGGACAACCGTAAGCGCTGTAAATGGGAAAAACACGGTCGGTCGAACCGATCTGTCCGTAAACAGAGTAATCGCTGATCAGGTGATATGGCAGATCACGGTAGCTGACATGCTCAAAGCCATGAAACCTTGCGTTATAAAAGCTCTGCCCGTCTACTTTAAATGCCAGACCGGGAATTTTGCCAAGAAGATCTTTGTTAGCGGTCTGCCCCTGCAAAATGGCCTCAGTAAGCAGTCTGGTCGCGTCAACACCACTCCCGGCGACGGCAAAATCAACTGATTCTTCGCTCAGGCACGAGACGGCATCGGTAGTCGGCATAGCCCCGCCCCAGACGACTCTGGTGTCTGAGTGCTTTTTGATAAAGCGTGCGATCTCGAGTGAATGGGCAACCGGGTAACCGGCCATGACGGTAAAGCCAACCCAGATCGGCTTGCGCAGCAGCAACTGTTGCAGAGCATCGCGCCAGCTTCCCTCTAACACTCTTGTATCGAGGATTTCGACGTCCACAGACATTTTGGTCAGCGGCGCCGCAACATATAAAAGGCTCAGAGGAAGATGACGGGAAAAGTCTCCGGAGAGCCCCATCTGTGGCTGAATCAGGACGACCAGGGGTTTGTCAGGTTTTTGGTCCTGAGATGGTGTGTTCATACATCTTTCCTTGAATGAATGCTAAGAATGCGACCGCCAGGGTGAGAACCCCGACGCCAAAAGAGAATATGAACCCCAGAAACGTCTCGCGCGAGAGATTTCGTTTAAACGATGCCAGAGCGGCCAGGCCTGCGACAAAAACAAAAAGAAGGCTGGAGAAGCACTTAACCGGGCGGTAAATCAACGACATGCTAACTATCAGAATAAAGGTTCTTATGGAGTCTCTGAGATGCTTAACTTTGGAAACACCTGTGCGTTCGCCATATTCGATCGGAATGTATTCAATAAAACGATGATTCAGCGCGGCGAAAAAGGTTAAAGAGGTCGAAAAAGAAAACCCTTTGCTGAAAAGGTGCCCGCCCTGCTCTACCAGTGCCTTTTTAAAAATTCTTATACCGCTGTTCGGGTCGATAGAGACGTGCTCGCAAAAGAAATAAAGCAGAAACTTCAACAGCCGCCTGAGAACCTTAACAACAGCTGTCTGCTCTTTAATCTGCCGGGCACCGATAACCATGTCGTAAATGTCCATCAACGGTATCATCTGCCGAAAGATCTCAGGCTCATAGGTATTATCAGCGTCTATGATGCCGATAAAGGGATATTGCGCCTTGCCGACCCCGAGAAGCAGAGTGCGGCCGTAGCCGTAATTTTTCGGGTGCTGATAGAGAATGCATTTTTCTTTGGGGGCGTTGGCTGCAGTGTTATCTGACGAGCCGTCGTCAACCACTATTATTTCAAAAGGCAATCCCGCGTAGGATGAAAGAACCGCGTGCGTCTTTTCTACCGTTCCAGCGATGGAATGCTCTTCGTTGTAGGCCGGAATAACGATCGAGATTCCTCTTTTTTCAATTTCAGTCTTTCTATTCATATTGCTTTCTATTGGTTATACAAAATTAGGATTCAGGCAAAATCTAGCACAGATACAGAGGCTAGTCAAACAAGTCAGCATTCAGTAATTCCCTATTTGCCTGTCTAAGAGAACTGTACGAGAAATTTCGTCTGGACTATTTGTCGGTCAAGCTAGTCATGTTAATTATACAGGCTCTTTTGAAGAGTTATCCACAGATTAAAGGATTATCGCAGATTATTCAGGAGGGTTATAGGGACACCTTAGAAAGTGCGCAAGCGTCATTCTGCGCGTAGCAAAGCGAAGTCGCAGAATCCATGTCTTATTGCCTTTCTGGATCCAGCGGCTACGCTCGCGATGACAAAAACGGCTTTTGCCTGGCAGAGAGGGAAATGAGCAGGAGAGAGAGCAGCATCAGCGCCCAGCCGGTTGATCTTCCCGTGGGCGACGCCCGGTTCATTGTCAGTTGCCATTTTCCTGCCGGTATCTTTAAAAGCATCGTGCCGTCTCTTTTGTCGAGATCAGCCTGAACAGGCCCGCTATCAGATACGACAAATCTCCAGTATGTGTCATAATGAGTGTTGATATGCAGCTCAATTGGCGTATGAGCCTCGCCCTGCGCCTGAAACCAGGCAACGCCAGCCTGATAATCGATGATGTTTCCAGTTCCAGAGGCAATTTTAATGAGATGAGGAGCGCCAGCTGCAACAGGAACATCTCGCAGTATTGGCACCGCGCGGGGATAAAATGGTTCGAGGTAGCCTGGCGAAGCAAAAAAGCTTTTCAGAGAGTCAGACGGAAGAACCCAGAACAGGCTCTGAAGAAGCAAACCCAGCATTATTATTACCGCCAGCAAAACTCTCGAAAGCCATGCCATGAGATTGAAGCGCAGGCTGGAAACATCTAAAGAGAACACTTGCGCCGCACCTGCTGCAACGAGAGGAATCCAAAGCCCAAATGCCGGCAAAAGCCAGCGAAAAGGGAATTGCACGGCCATGGCGCCTGGCAGCACAGTGTAGATAATGTAAGAAAAGCGCAAGGTCATAATGGCGCAGCAACTCCCGCAAAGAAGCCACAACCACAAGGGAGCCTGGCTTTCACCGCGAACGATATCACGGCGCAAACTGCCTGTACAGGCGAGAATAAAGCACAAGACAAGACTGAGCAACAGCCAGGGCCGCAAAGCCTTAAGTCTGTCTCCTGCTGATTTCATCTGCAAGACAGACATAATGTTACCTGTGTTTTTCACACCTGGTGGCAACGCTTCGTCTGGCGATTTTGTCAGTTCAAGCAATGCCTGCCACCAGGATAAGGCACTGGCCTCTTCATAGATAACCGGCGCATCGATGAACTCACAACCAGGTCGCCCCGGGCGCAAGGCCCTGGTAAGTTCTTCGTAATAAACATCTCCGGTAGTAAGCATTGCTGGCAGTAGATACGGAGCAGCAAATAATACGGCCAGAACAGGTACAGCAAAAGCTGCTATGCAAAAACGCCGATGTCTGGTGGTCAACCAGCTTATCAACATGAAAAAAAACCAGGCATACCCTACCATTAGCGCAAAATAGAGATGTGACAGGGCAATAGAGCCCATGATCAGAGCACCGCAGGCAACAGCCCGACGCTCTTCGCGCCACACCATGCTTGCAGCATACCAGAGCCACGGGGACAAAAAATAGGCACATAGATTCTGAAAAAGAAATGCCACGCCGAGATGGAAACTGACCAGGGGGTGAACCATAAAAAACAATGCCGCCCAGGGAAAAGCGCCAACAAGGCCTATAGCGGCAAGCCAGTAATAAACACCGGCCAGGCCGAGCAAAGCAAACAATGTAAGCACAATTTTAACCGCTATCACCACGTCAACTGACATGAGCTGAAAAAGGGAAGTAAAAACGAGTGGAATCGGCCCAACGAAACGCGGCATGGGATTGCCGCGACCACCGTAAGCAGTGGCATCCCAGTCAGGGTAGCTCAGGCCGTCCATCAGCCCTATGTAGAAAGAATGGGCCAGTCGGACATGCACGCGAACGTCTGCCGCTCCGACAACCGGAGAGAGCCACAGCCAATAACCCAGCCCCAGCAAAAGTGCGATAACAGCAAAACCCGACCAGACTGCTTTATTAAGTCTCGACACTATTATTCTCCACACATTCTCAACTATTTTTGGTCAACATTCGTCATTATAGATTGATCGCAATCGCACCCAGGTGCCCAGTCACCACTCCATTGTCACAATTGAGTAGATAAACTCAACTTTGGGCATACTGCTTCTGCCTGGCGGACAGCAACATAATTACCAGAGAAATCAGCATTAACGCCCAGCCAGCAGCTCTTCCTGCGGGGGATTTTCTATCCATGGTCAAGACCCATGACCCGGCCGCGATCTCAAACCGCATCGTGCCATCGATTTTGTCAACAGCTGGCTTAACCGCACCCGTCTGCGACAGGGTAAATATCCAGCCGGGATCATTATGAGTATTGATGTGAAGTTCTATCGGCGTATGAGCATCGCCCTGCGCCTTAAACCATGCGACACCAGCCTGATAATCGCTAATGTTACCACTTCCGGAGGCGATTTGAATGCGATGCGGAATACCAGCCTCAAGAGGAATATCAAGCGGATTGGGAACGGATCGAGGATAAAATGGCTTGAGGCGCCCTGGAGCGGCAAACGAACTTTGCAGATAATCGGCTGGGAGACCCCAGAAAAGACCCTGGAGCATGAGCCCGAGCAGCAGAATTGTCGCCAGCAAGATTCGCGAGAACCATGCAATGAACCTGAAACGAGAGACAGAAGAAGCTAATGAGCCAACTTGTGCAGCAGCGACCAGCGGGACCCAAAGCCCGAATGCCGGCAAAAGCCAGCGAAAAGGAAACTGCACAGCCATAGCGCCAGGCAGCACAGTATAGATAGTGTAAGAAAAACGCAGGGTCATCATGGCGCAGAAACTCCCGCAAAGAAGCCATAACCACAAGGGAGCACTGCTGTTGTCATGAACAGCATCGCGACGCAAACTGCCTGCGCAGGCGAGAATAAAGCACAAAACCAGACAGAGCAAAAGCCAGGGGCGCAAGGCCTGCAGCTTCTTATCTGCTGATTTCACGCGCAAAACCGAGGTGATTTCTCCGGTGTTTTTCAAATCTGACGACAAAAACTCATCTGGAGATTTTGTCAGTTCGAGCAATGCCTGCCACCAGGACAAGACATGACCTTCTTCATTGCTGACCGGGTCATTGATGAATTCACAACTCTGCTGACCCGGACGCAAAACCCTGGTTAGCTCTTCGTAATACACATCGCCGGTAGTGAGCATTGCCGGCAAGATATAAGGAGCAGCAAAACAGACGGCCAGAACAGGAACAACAAAAGCAGCCAGGCAGAAACGCCTATGTCTGGCTGCCAGCCAGCTTATCAACATGAATAAAACCCAGGCATACCCGACCATCAGTGCAAAATAGAGATGGGACAGAGCAATTGAGCCCATGACCAGCGCAGCGCAGGCAATAGCCCGGCGTTCTTCGCGCCACACCATGCTTGCAGCATACCAGAGCCACGGGGACAAAAAATATGCACAGAGATTCTGAAATAGAAATGCCACACCGAGATGAAAGCTGACCACGGGGTGAACCATAAAAAACAATGCTGCCCACGGAAAAGCTCTGTCAAGGCCTATAGAGGCAAGCCAGCAATAAACACCTGATAACCCGAAAATAGCGAACAACGCGAGCACAATTTTTACAGCTACCACCGCTTCAACTCCCATGAGCTGAAAAAACGCGGCAAAAACAAGTGGCAATGGCCCAAGAAAGCGCGGCATCGGGGTGCCGCGACCAGCGTAAGCAGTGGCATCCCAGTCAGGGTAATTCAGACCATCCATCAGCCCTAAATAGAAAGTCCAGGCCGCCCGAACATGAACATGAACGTCTATCGCGCCGGCAATCGGGGTGAAGCAAAGCCAATAACCCAGCCCCAGCACAAGCGAGATAACAGCAAAACCTGACCAGACGGCTCTGTTACTTATAGACAAAAATTATTCTCCATGACATTTTCAGCTATTATTGGTCAACATACGTCATTATACATTGATCGTGATCACGACAAGATACAATGTCATTGCGAAGGGCGAAGTCCTGAAGCAATATCATTGAGATCGCTTCGCTGCGCTCGCAATGACAAAAAAGGCTTCTGCCTGGCAGACAGCGCAATGATAACCAGAGAAATCAGCATTAACAACCAGCCAGCGTATCTTCCTGCGGGGGATTTTCTGTTCATCGTCAACGACCATGCACCAGTCGGGATCTTTATCAGCATCGTGCCATCCTTTGCGTCAATATCTGGATTGACAGGCCCGGTCTGAGACATGGTAAACCTCCAGCCTGGATCATAATGAGTATTAATGCGCAGTTCGATCGGTGTATGGGCATCACCTTGCGCCTTAAACCACGCAACCCCAGCCTGGTAATCGCTGATATTACCGCTACCGGAAGCAATTTGAATGCGATGAGCCACACCAGCCGCAACAGGAACTGCGCGCGGATTTGGAACAACGCGAGGTTGAAATGGTTCGAGCAGACCCGGGGCAGCAAACGCACTTTTCAGAGAATCCGCGGGAAGGCCCCAGAACAAGCCTTGAAGCAGCAGTCCCAGCAGCAGAATGGTCGCCAGCAATGTTTTCAAAAGCCATGCAAGGAGCTTAAAACGAAAGCTGGCAGCGTTTACAAAAGCAACTTGCGCCGAAGCGGCCGCAACCAGAGGCAACCAGAATACAAATGCCGGCAAAAGCCAGCGAAATGGGAATTGCACAGCCATAGCACCTGGCAGCACAGCATATATATTGTGAGAAAATCGCAGGGTCATCAGCGCACAACAGCTTCCGACGAGAAGCCATAACCATAAGGGAGCATGACTTTTGTCATGAACAACATCTCGACGCAAAAGGCCTGAGCAGGCGAGAATAAAGCACAGGGCTAGAGCGAGCAAAAGCCATGGCCGCAGAATAATCAACTGCTTCTCCGCTGATATTACCTGCAAAAGGGAGGTAACTTCTCCGGTATCTTTCTGATCGGGCGGCAATTCTTCGCTTGGCGCCTTTGTCAGTGCAGGCAATGATTGCCACCATGATAAAGCCTGACCGTTTTCATTAAGAACCGCATCATCAATAAATTCACAACCAAGCACCGCCCGCCCCGGCCGCAAATTTCTGGTGAGTTCTTCGTAATACACATCTCCAGTAGTGAGCATTGCCGGCAACAGATACGGAGCAGCAAAACATACGGCCAGCACAGGTACAGCAAAAGCTGCTATACAGAAAAGCCGGTTCCTCACTGTCAGCCAGCTTATCAACATGAAAAACAACCACGCATACCCTACCATCAGCGCAAAATAAAGATGAGACAGAGCAATATTCCCAAGAACAAGAGCGCCGCAGGCAACAGCAAAGCGTTCTTTGCGCCACACCATGCTGGCAGCGTAGCAAAGCCACGGCGATAAAAAATAGGCACACAGATTCTGGAAAAGAAACGCCACGCCGAGATGGAAACTGACCAGAGGGTTAACCATAAAAAACAATGCGACCCAGGGGAAAGTTCTGGCAAGACCAATATAGGCAATCCAGCGATAAACGCCGTATAAACCGAACAAAGCGAACAATGTAAGCACAATTTTTACGGCTATCACCGCTTCAAAGCCCATGAGCTGAAAAAACGCGGCTATAACAAGCGGCAATGGTCCGAGAAAGCGCGGCATCGGGGTGCCGCGACCATTGTAAGCCGTGGCATCCCAGTCTGGGTAATTCATGCCATCCGCAAGTCCTAAGTAAAAAGACCAGGCCGCGCGAACATGAACATGAACGTCTATCGCTCCAGCAACCGGGGAGAACCACAACCAGCGGCCCAGCCCGAGCAAAAGAGAAATAACAATAATACCGACCAGAACTCTCCTGTTAATTTCCGACAAAAAAATTTCCCCAAATTATTCTGCTGGTATGACACATCAGATACCAGCTGCAACAGATGAAATATAATAGCTGAACATAACAATTGCGAAAACTTAATTCTATCGCTGAATATCATTCTCCATTATAATAGCCTTCGATTGTAACTGCTTTCACTTTTTTCCTTTGTTTATGCAAATCCATGCCGCTTCAGCCTGCCCAACATGAATAAAAACGCATTATTGATCCTGGCATTCAGCCTTCTGCTGATAATTTTGCCTTTTTTCTGGCGGCATCCGTTTCCATACGCATTTGAAAGCGCCCTGCACATTCGCACCAGCATTGGCTTCTCACAGGCATTCGCTGACGACCCAGGTTATCCAGACTGGTTTGCAGTTCCTTACAATGGCCGCGGAACTCCACTCTTTCGCTTTCTTGGGCCATTTCCGCTTTTTGTAGCAATGTTATTCCAGTTTATCGGCATACCTGGGTATTTAGCCGCCAAACTGACTTTTCTGTGTTTTTTTCTACTTGGCTCGCTTGCGGCCTACCACCTCACAGATACAGAGTGCAAGAAGTTCAAGCCAGCTTTTTTCTTAATACTGACAAATCCATACATTGTGCTTTTTCTCCATTTTGCCTTTCAATTTCAGAATGTTTGCGCGTATTTTCTCTTTCCGTTGATAATTCTGGGCTGGCAAAAGCTGGCAAATGACGAAAAAGGTGGCTGGCACATACTTTCTCTAACCCTGGGAATAATGGCCTGCACACATCTGCAGACAACACTTCTGACTTTTTATGCCAGCATACTTTTTGGGCTTTTTTTATGCGTGCAACGGCAGCAAAAGCGTTTTCTGCCGTTGACATTAATACTCGCCGCCGCGGCTTTTTCGTTCTTTTTTGCGGCGCCGTACATTCTGCCGGCCATGAGCACAATGCATGAAACTTTTTTCAGCGATGCCGGCATGCGCAATCTTGCGCCAGGCGGGCAAACCACCCCATTTTTAAACAACCATCTGGTGATTGAGAACAGTGTAACAATCCCTGTTTATAAGGGTTTCAGCCTGATTTTTGCTTATCTCGGCATCAGCCCCGCCAGCAACCACGACATCTACCTTCTCAGCTCCGCATCGAGGTTTGAGCACTTCCGGCCGTGGATAATGGCAATGTGCCTTCTGGTGTTTGCCATCGGCCTGTTTGCACTGCTCAAGAGTGAGAATTCAAGCTATGAGAAGACGCTGCTGGTTTCCGGGCTCTCAATACTGCTGATGTCTTTCAGCCTGACAAAGCCTCTCTGGGATATTTTGCCAGGACTGCACTTTGTCCAGTTTCCGTGGCGGGTGGTTTTTCCTGCCTCGACGATGATACTTGTTGGAGCAAACAGGTATTTAATCAACATGTTCGAAAAGAACACCGGCAAGGCGATTATCATGTTGATTCTTCCATGGTTGCTGCTGATCACCATATTCACATTGCCAGGCAAGGCATGGCCCGAAAAATTTCTCGATGAAAGCCTGCAAAAGGGTTCTTACCCACCGTTTCTGCCAAAATCTATTCCCAGAGATGCTAAACTGAGCGAGCTGTCAGGGCAACCACACAGATTCAGAGTTTTGCCGCACGAACAGGTATTCGATGCAGCAGAAACGGGTCTCAGCTGGGCGAACTACTCTTTTGAGAACATTGCCGAAACAAGGCAGCTGAACATACTGACGCATTTTGACCCGTACTGGCGCGCCAAAATGCTTTCTAAAGGCGCTATCGATCAGACTGATTATCAGGAACTGCCAATAGCAGCGCATCGAGACGGTACAATTCAGGTCGCTATTCCGGCGGGAAGCTATTCGCTGAGCCTTTATCGCCTGAGACCGAACGGCCGGGCGATCGGGTATCTGCTTTTCTTCCTGGCGTCAGGATTCTGGGTAATTTCTCTCAGAAAAATACGGCAGAAATAAGCTGATCAAGAAGCCTTTTCCACAGTAAAAACGATTTCGATTTCTTCAAAGCCACCAACCCAGAAGCACCAGAGACGCGAGCAGACGAATGGAGAAAGATTGGCAAAAAAATCAATTATTCTCCCAAGCGTACGGCCTGCATAGTAAAAAAGTGGCGGTAAGACGCGCTTTTTGAGATAAGGCTGGGCAAACCAGCGCAAAGTCATTTTGTGCAGTTTAAGCGGAACTCCCTGATACCCTCCAGGAAAATTCGGGTTGAAATAGAGCGGAAACGACACGTCAAATCCCCGGCAATGCTGTGCGTGAGTGAAGCCACGCGAAAAATGCGGCATCCTGAGTTTTATCTGACAGCCATCAGCTGCGATTCTGTACAATTCGCGCATCACCATAAAGGGGTCGTTGAGGTGCTCTAGGAGATGATCGGCTTCTATCAGCTCGAAGCTATTGTCGGCAAAAGGGTAAGGAAATGTGTTAAGATCATGGCAGATATCAGGTTGTGAAACCGAAAAGCAGTCTACATTTATGTAGCCAGCCTTTTTGAATTCACCGCAACCAAGATTCAGTTTATTTAGTAATGTACCCATTTCGTTATCAGAGCTTACTATCTCGAAAGAAAAGAGTCAATACTTCGAGACGCAATAGATCAGGCATTAACATCAGGCATGTTTTCAGCAAATCGCCTGAATTGTGCACTATAAAGTTGCATTGACAAAAAGGGCATTTTCAGTTACCCTTAAGTTGACCGGAGTTCTATTTATTTTTTTTCATTTATGAAAGGAGTTCTATTATGAGATCTCGCAAAGGCTTCACGCTGATCGAACTTATGATCGTTATCGCCATTATTGGTATCCTGGCTGCTATTGCGATTCCTAACTTCCGCAAAGCACGTCAACAGGCTCGTCAGAAAGCATGCTTCGCTAACCAGCGCGTTGTTATGGGCGCCGTTGAAATGTACAACATGGACAGCAACAAAATGTTGGGCACCTATGATGAAGGCAAGCTTGTATCTGGCAAGTACCTCAAGAGTTCAATCGTTCCGGCTGAAAAAGACTGCACACTTTCTGAATCAGGCGATCTGTCTAAAGAAGGCGTTATACAGTGTAACAATCACGGTACTATTGAAAGTCCAATCGAACTTCAATAATCTGACTACTGTCTAGTTATTAAAAACTGAGCGGCGCAAGCCGCTCTTTTTTTTTTGCCCGTTGCAAGGCAGATGCGAAAAAATCAGGCAATAGTATTGAAACTACACGAGAATCAGGCTAAACATAGAGCATGTCAGAAAACGAAGCACTCAAATTACTTTTTACACCACTGTTCTTTATATTTGGCAGCCTGCTTGGCAGTTTCAGCAATGTTGTAATACTGCGCATGGCAATCGGGAAATCGGTGGTATTTCCGCCATCGGCCTGCCCTAAATGTGATCATCAGCTACACGCCATCGATCTGATACCGGTATTGAGCTGGTTGACGCTGCGGGGGCGCTGCCGCTACTGCCAGGCGCCGATTGCCTGGCAATACCCGGTTGTCGAAGCCTGCATGTCGATGATAGTCGGCTTCAGCTACATGAAAGTCGGGCTTTCTGCCGCCTTTATAGCACTGGCAGGCCGTTCAGCCATCTGGTTTGTCGCCAGCGTTCTGTTCGTGCGAAATGAGGTAAAGTCGCCCAATCCATTTGCCTGGGCGGTGATTTTCTTTGCTTATCTTAATTTTCCGCTTGGTGGCTGCCCGTTTATCGACCGACGCACGATGGCAATGCCTTTTATAGCAGCAGCGACCGGCTTTATCGCCAGCTTTCGCAATGAAAAGGCCAACGATTTTGCCTGGGGTTGTCTGAGCTTTATCTTTGTATTCAGCATGGCACCAGCTTTTTCGCTGCTGGTCGCTGTACCGATTTTAATCAGCGCGGTTCTGAACTGTTTTGAACGCACAAGCCGCGCCGCCAATCTGCTGTTTTTTGCACTGCAGGCTATCGCTATCGCGCTGGCAGTAAATCCGTTCTAACCAGAAAATTGCCTAACACAACCGTCTTTGTGTCTTAGCGGCTTTGTGCGAGATCTTTATTGAATTACGCAGCTTTGTGGCGAAGGTAATATTCAGCTTCTTTGGCGAAGTCTGAGTCGGGAGCCAGCTCAGAAACACGACGAAAACGGTCGATACTGGCCGGAAGCCGCAAAGTGCGCTCAAGCTGCCCAAGGCGCAGAAACAGTTCAGGGTCTTCGCAACCGATTTCAATGGCTCGTTTAAGCGACTGCTGTTCTTCTTCGGAGTTTTCCATGGCCCGATAAACTCTGGCCAGACCGAGAAAGACCTCGATACTGTTTTCATTGATCATCAAGGTGCGCCGATACTCTTCTATTGCGCTGCGATAATCGCCGCGCCGGGCGTAGAGATCGCCAAGAATGCGGTGTCCCTCGACATGACCGGGATGCAGGCGGAAAAGGGTATCGAGGGTCTTTTCGGCCTTTTCAAGGTCATTGAGAGTAATCATGATTGAAGCGAGGTGCACCATAAACTCTGGCCGTTCTGGCGCCACACCGGTAAGGCGGCGATACACCTCTCTGGCCATATCTGGCTCATCGGCCGCTTCGTAGATTTCCGCCAGACTCTTAAGATAAGACACATTGTTTTCATCGAGCAGCAGAAGTCTTTCGAGGGTTACTATCGCGCTGTCGAAATCGCGATGTTTAAAGTAGCATTGCGCCATGAGATAAAGCGAGCGCTGGGCGAGCTCTGGCTTGCGCTGGGCAACCCGAAAATGATTGGCAGCCATAACAAACTTGCGCTGTCTGAAAAGGCAGCTGGCCAGGTTGAAATGGGCGTCAAAAGCGCCCGGGTTGTTGCTGATAATCTTGCGAAAACTTTCCATGGCGCCGTTAAGGTCGTTCTGCCGCAAAAGCATTGTGCCAAGCGAAAACAGGGCGGCCTCAAGATCGGGCTCCATGTCAAGAATCAGTTTGTACTGGCCGATGGCGCCATTAAAATCGCCGTAGCGCTTTAACAGTTCGGCAAGAGCAAGCCGAACGTCGATTTTATCGGGAGCAGCGTTGGCCGCGCGCATCATAAACGAAACCTGCTTTTCGACGCAGCCTTGCGCTTCGTGCAGCCGGGCCATGGCGATAAAGGCAGCGCTCATACCAGGGCGAAGTTCGAGAGCGCGTTCAATGTTGTAGGCGGCTTCTTCGTATGCTCCGCGGCGAATCTGGCAGTCGGCAAGTTCGACCATCGCCTGTGTATTGTCGGGATCCAGTTTAAGAATTCTCTCAATGACTGCTTCGGCAGATTTCGTGTCGCCGTTGCGCAGGTAGAGACGTGACAGCCTCTGCATCAGTTCGAGATCTTCGGGGTTGTATCGGCTCTTTGCTTCGAGCTGACCCAGCAGCCCGTTAATGTCGCCAGGGCGTTGCAGCATGTTGTTTGCCTCAATCATATTTATTTCGTGCTCGTGCTCGTAATCGTGCTCGCAATCGCCAACCCAGCGTAGCTTTAGCGAAGCCGGGTAATCGATTTCTTTACTGCAAAGCTGCAGCTGTCACACTTACGATCACAGGCTATGCACTTCTCTGGCCAGACGGCTTTTGTCTTCGGCCGCGAAAAATGCTGAGCCCATAACTAATATATCGGCACCAGCTGCACTAATTCTTTGCGCATTCTGCAAACTTATACCGCCATCAACCTGAATAAGCGTTTTAAGGCCGCGGGCATCAATCATCGCGCGTAGTTTACTGATTTTGTCGATAAGCGGTTCGATAAATTTCTGGCCGCCAAATCCGGGATTTACCGTCATCAACAACACCTGATCGCACTCTTCGAGAACATGCTCAACAGCACACAACGGAGTCTGGGGATTAAGCGTGATACCAGAGGCAAGCCCCATCTCGCGCACGGCAGTGAGGTAACGATGCGCGTGCCGACAGGCTTCAATATGAAAGGTAATGCGGTCAGCGCCAGCGTCACGCCAGGCTTCGAGCCAGCGCTCGGGCGATTCGATCATCAGATGCACATCAAAGGGCAGACGCGAATGCTGGCGAAAAGCCTTGATCAGCGGCGGCCCAAAGGTCAGGTTCGGCACAAAATGGCCATCCATGACATCGACGTGAACCCAGTCTGCACCAGAATCTTCGACGACTTTGAGTTCTTCTGCCATTTTGGCGAAATCAGCAGACAGTATCGAAGGAGCCAGCAGGATTTTTCTGGTCATAGTGCTCACCAGAATAGAATCAGAAATACCATGACCACGAGGCAAAGCCCCATGAATATAACAGGATTACGCAACCAATGAGCTTCATCACGGTTCTGCCAGACTTCGGCGCGCGCGTTGCTGTTGCTATGATCAGGCTTCAACAGGCGAAGATGCGGCCGGTTCGACTTGCGCGCGCCGGCATCGCCAGCTGCAGCGTCAGTTTCTCCTTCCGGCATCTCCCGGTCAGAATTGTCGATTACCAGCGCAAGATTACCGTCAACAGAAGTCTGCGCGAATCCGGTGGTCGGCGCAAACCCGGAAGTCTGAGCTTCATCGGCTGATTCATTACTTCGCATACTGGCGCTGGCAACCGCCAGCATCGGTTTCGGTCTTTTCTCGACAGCCGGCATGTTCATGTTCACGTTGGACATTCTGCCGTTGAGGGCATCGACAACCTGCGATGCCATCGAGAGATGGCGCGTCTTATTGCGAATGTTGTTGCCGCGAATAATGCCTGAGAGATCAGCCAGCGATTTCAAATACTCTTCGTGGCTGTTAAAGCGCAGACTCATGTCACGAGTCAATGTTCTGCGCAAAAAGTCGACAACGCGCCCGATCTGTTCGGGAGTCAAATCGGCATGTCTGATGCGCAGCAGCTGTTCAAGCTTCATATCCCACAGCTCATTTACACCACCACGTTTGCGTATAAGCGACTCGCCGGTAAGCATTTCGTAGAATGTTCCGCCGAGAAAGAAAAGGTCTGAATGAATGCCTGATGTCGCCGTACGCTGACTGCGGCTGGCAAGTTTAAGGCGCGGGTGCGTGAACGACAGCACGGTGATCTTGCCGTCACTGCCACGCAGAACGTTTGACAGCTTGATTGTGCGACATTCGATATTTTGATCAGAGGCGTGCTGCAGAACAGTTGCCAGGTCCTGAATTATCCGGCAACATTCGGCGAACGCCAGACTCTCGTTCTTGAGAATGCTGTAAAGGTCTTCGCCCTTAACCTGCTGCGACACCACATAAGGGCGGTCGCCATACATGTCGACGTCGAGCACTTCAGCAATAAGGGGGTGCGAAAGGCTGGCGAACGAACGAATCTCATCGCTGAATCCCTTGACGCGCTCAGCATTGCAGGCCATTTCCTCTTTAAGAATCTTTATCACTACGGTTGTGCCAGTTTCCAGCTCAGTCGCAGCGAGAATTTCATACATGTGACTTTCAGAGAAAGCAGCATCTACTCTGTACTTTCCGTTAATAATTTCTCCGACCATTTCTGCCTCCAGACTGACTTGCCAATGTTATGGCTCAATTCTTCTTTCTTCAATAGGAACATCATTTATATATATCTGCACTTTACTATTCGGCACAACAGGCACCCTAACCTTAACAAGTTCTAGCGGTTTGTGCGCGCCGGCGTAAATTTGCTGGCGACCGCCATCGGTTATGTGAATAAATTTCACCTCTTTGGGCATAAAACCGTCGGGCATGACAAAGCTCATCTCGCGCTGCGATTGAGTCTGAATGACGCGCGGCGGCTCAACCGGCTGCGGTACTGACACGTTGTCCTGAGCAATCAGTATTTTTGGCGGCGCTGCAGGCTGGGAAGGTGCCGGCGCGGGCCTGTCAGCCATGCGCTCAGCAGCTGCGCCTGCGTAGACTTCGAAACGGCGCAGATCTTCGCTAGTTGCAGTGCCAGCGTCGTCGCCGGCAGAAACGAGAAAGTTTATGACATCGCCCTTGCGAACCGGCGTGTATGGGGCCGGGTTCGTTGAAATGACCTGAAATTTCGGGCGCGCCGGATCTCTTTTTGAGAAAATGCGACCAAAGTTAAAACCCCAGGCCTTGAGCCGGTTCTTGCCCTCGTCAAGTGTAACGCCGACCAGGCTGGGCAGCGGGTACGATTCGGGGCGACGCCCAAGGCTGATGAGCAGGTCAACTTCTTTGTTAACGCCATATTCTTCAGAAGGCAGCGGTGACTGGCCAACAATGCGGTCAGGCGCGATCTTATCAGAGAATACATAGGCGCGATCGCCGATAGCGAGCTGCGAATTCATCAGAGCCATATCGACTTCGCGCATATTGGCGCCGACCATGTCAGGAACATTTACCTTCTGCAGTCCCAGCGAGATCGAGAGCAAAACTTTTTTGCCGGGCTTAACCACTGTTCCTGGCTCAGGAAACTGCGCTATTACATGATCCTTGAGGTGGCGATCGTCGTATTTTTCGTCGCGGCGCACAATTTCGATGCCTTCTGGCTGGCTGCGGTAAATCTCAGCGATGTGACGACCACGGAAATCTGGCACAATAACGGTTCCGCCGCGATTAAAGAAGTCATTGAGCTTCTGATAAGCAAAAAAGACACCAACGACAACCACGGTCACCAGAATCAGAACAAGAAGAGTCATCTTGAACAGAATCGAAACACAAGATTCGCCGCTTTTCTTAGCCATTTTCTTTTCCTGCCAGCTGACCGCAGGCAGCAAGTATTTCCTGCCCACGGGATTTTCTTACAGTTACCGCAATACCGGCCTTTTTGAGGACTCTGCGAAATTCTTTTTCGTTCGTCGCTGAAGCCGGCTGATACTTTGTACCCGGAAAATGATTGAACCGCACAATGTTCACATGCACAATCAGGTCCTCACAAAAGTTAATCAGATTGAGAGCGTCGTTATGCTGGTCATTCACATTGTGCAGAAGCACCATTTCGAGGGTTACCCGCCGGCCGGTCTGCGTGCAGTAATTGGCAATAGCCTCTTTGAGGCGTGACAACGGATAGCGTTTGTTGATCGGCACCAGCGCATTGCGGCCGGTATCATCAGCCACATGCAGAGATACCGCGAGGTTAACCTCACCGGGGCGGCTCATCAATTCAACAATACCTTCAATAACGCCAGAAGTGGAAACAGTAATGCGCCGGGTCGCCATGGCGAGTCCCTGCGGATCAGTAAGCATGTCAATTGCCTCAAACAGGGCCTTGCGATTGTAAAATGGCTCGCCCATTCCCATGAACACGATATTGGTAGGCTTGATGCCGGTGCGTTTGACCAGCACGAGAACCTGCAGCAGAATTTCTTCAGACGAAAGATTTCTTGTGAAACCTGACTCGCCGGTGCGGCAGAATACGCAGCCTACCGGGCAGCCTACCTGGGTAGACAGACAGTAGGTCATCGAGTCCTCATCAGGAATCGCAACGGCTTCGATCAAAGCTTCATCAGACAGCTTCAGCACAACTTTGCAGGTGCCATCGCTGTCTTTGAGAAATTTATGAACGGGTGGCAGAATCTTTGGAAAAGCCTCTTTGAGTTTGGCGCGGTCGGCGACCGAAATATTGGTCATGTCGTCGAACGAAAAGACAAACTTCTTGAAGACCCAGTCATGCACCTGACCGGCTCTAAATGCAGGCATTCCGGCCTCGGACAACACTTTTTTAAGTTCAGATAAACCACAGGCGAACAAAGATTTTGCAGTCATTTTTTTCCCCTTCTGACAATACATCGGCAGCCTTCTGTAATGCTTTGAACAATCTTTCGCCACATTCTACAAACACTTGCAGCAAGCGGCACCAGAAAGAACAAAACTACAGATTGCACGGATTTAAAGGATTTCGAATTGCGTTGTTGCGCAGATCAAGATCAGCAAACGAATTAATCATAAAACAGCAGGGGTTCAACATGTTGAACCCCTACGCAATATTAAACATAGAACAAACACATATTACGCAAAACCGGGAGATCGGTTGTTGATCAGTTGAGATTGAATTTGTCGAGCATGTCGCCCATGAGCTGAACCAGTGTTAAAAGTTCTTTGGTGATGCTCATATACTGTCTGATATGCGACAGCTGCTCATTAACTGCCGAGGCGACGCGACGCGTTCCTTCTGAGGTGATCTTGGTGGCGCCACTGATGCTCTCGATGCTGCCGCGCAGTGAATCGATGTTCTGCGACTGTTCGGTCGAGGCAGCGCTGATATCCTGAATCATCTTGTTAACGTTAAGAACCGAGCTGACGATCTTGTCGAGGTTGTTACCGGCAACATTGGCGATATTAACGCCGTCGATAACCTTTGAGGCGCCGCGGTTGATGGTTTCGACCGCCTTGCCGGTCTTGAGCAGCATTTCTTTGATCTTTTTGCCGATGTCTTCGGCGGCTTCACCCGACTCTTCAGCCAGTTTGCGCACTTCACCGGCAACTACCGTAAAGCCCTGGCCGTGTTCACCGGCGCGGGCCGCTTCGATCGCGGCGTTAAGCGCAAGCAGGTTGGTCTGATGCGCGATGTTGGTAATGGTATTGACGATTTCACCGATCTGCTTACCGGCAGAGTTCAGGTTCTCGATAACGTCTTCGAGGCCGAGAACTTCGTCTTTGATCTGTTCCATGGTGTCGATGGTCTCGCTCACCGCGTTCTTACCTTCACCAGCGATAGCTGCCGTTTCGGCGCTGTCGGTGGCCGCCTGATGTGAACGGCTGGCGATTGTCTGTGCTGAGCCGGAGACTTCCTGGATATGGGCTGTTGTAGAATCAAGAGTATTAGCGATGTAATTCGAACTGCGTGAGATCTCCTGCACATCGGTAAAGAACTGTCTGACATTATCGTCTGAAAAAACCGGCATGGCGGTCAACGGCTCAAGCTTGCGATTTAGTTCCTGGGCAATCGAATAGGATTCCTGCAAAATGGTGCGGGCGGTGACCAGAAAGGTATCAAAGTATATTCCGGCTTCGAGCATATCAATCTGGCTGGTATCAGAACTCTCGTTCTGAAAGATTCTCAGACGTTCAACAACATCCTTGATCGGTCCGGAAACCCTGCTCATGAAAAACCAGAACAACACCAGCGAAACTCCGGTAAAAATCAATGAGCCAACATAAAATGCGTGCGCTGCTTTTTCGAGATCGCGCAAGCCAGTGTCGATCTGTTCAAGGTCGTCAGACTTGCTTTCGAGATATTCTGAGAGAATACTGGCTTCATATGCAGCGATTTCGATGCGAGACGAAGCTTCGCCAAGCAGCTTTTTCTTTTCGGCTTCGAGCTCCTGCTGCGTCAGCTGTGGTTCGCCCTCAGGGTTCTGCAGTTCTGACGGATCCATTTTTTGAACATTTTCCAGCACAGGAATCTCGCCCGCGCTTTTCAGCTGCAGCGCCACATTGCGGGTGCCGGTAATTACTGTGCGCGCTTTCATGGCGCCCTTAGCGTAATTAAAAATCAGGTTAGCAGAAACAACCGGTATGAGAACCATTACCAGCATCAAAGCCGTTATTTTGACCTGCAGCGTGATTTTTTTCATAAGCCTTTACCCTATAATCGGGCTGCAACATTGTAACATAGAGCTAAAAATTTATCAGCAGAAAGATATTGCTGCGATTACGGCAAGATAGCAGAACGTGTCTAAGTCACAAGATATATGTTAGAATTAATTCAGAGACATAGAATGTACACAAACCGGATACAGGAAAAATAAGTAATGCGAGCAGGAAGTCTTTACAAAGAGCAGATTGATGCCGCCTTAATGGCGACTTACGCGGCTGCGACCGAGCCGAGCAATTTTACCATGCTGGCTCTTAATCTCTCAAAATGGGATGAAGAGACGTATCCCGAAAAGAGTACCGACGAGGTAAAAATAGCTGAAGAGCTTTACAAGCTCATGACTTTTCTCGATAAAAAGGGCCTGAAACATCAGTCTGACGAAGTTTTCCGAATGATGCTGCTGACCTTTCCCGAAAGACACTTCGCCCAGTCGCCGGGCCAGATAATTATCGAGAACGTTGATTTCGAACTGTTCAAAACCGAGAAATCCGAGACCATGACCCGTTTCGAAGATTGCTTCCGCATGGCAATAGCCGACTCTGAAAGATTTATCCACGACATAGAACTGAACATGTTCAGAGAAGACAGTATTGGTCTGGCCGGCAATCTCTTTACCACTTTTGTCGCAGCTGCCGTTCGAGCAACCGGCAGCGCCAGGCACGACGTGCCGTGGAAACTGATGCATCAGCTTTGCTGGCTGCTTAACAACACTTATAAAGCGTATAATCAGGCTTATGGAATTGTGCGCTGCATCTTATCGGCCGGCATAGTTGCGCCAACACCCGCATTTAAAGTAGAACTCGAACACAGCATGAATTTTTTCAAGCGCAACTATTACTGGAGCAGCATAGATAAAGCCACGATGACCGGAGACCACGCGAGCCTGGTAATGTATATCGACCGGCTTATGCCGATGGTCAGCGCGGGCCACGAGAAAAGCAACCTGATCATGCTGCGGGCAAAGGCCGTAAAAAAGGCAAAAGGTCTGCCATGGAGCTGCCTGCTGATAGTGCTGGCTTTAACCACCGTCATTCCTGCTGCCAACTATTTTTTAGGTAGTTACTTTACCAGATTTTCCTCGCCGACTGATACAGAATCTACGTCGACAACCCCGACACGGTTACTTGAGCCAAAGCAGACCAGCTCGTATGTTCCTGCCCCAGATGCAGCCAGCACGAGTCTGCGAGTGCTCAACCGTGCCGGTCTCGATGAGAGCATACCACCGCCGCAGCCACTCGGGCGCAAACTCACCCTTGCCGAGCTGCGCTATGTAGTTTTCCAGAAACATCGCCTTGAACATCTTGAAGGAATAGACCTGTCTGAAGAAGAACAGGAGGCTCTGCACCGTCTGTGGCAAGAATGGCGAAGCCGTGGCGAAAACATAGAAGCCGCCAGCGAAGATAAAAAGTCGGTCGAAAACGAAGCAGAGATCTATTCTGAGCTTATCAAGGGCGATGCAACAGACCAGCTGAAATTGATTGTCAAAAGCCTCGAAGCTGACGACTGGACCAAAGAGAACCATGAAAACACCAATGCTTCAGCGAGCGAAAATAACGAAAGCCGGAATCAGCGCATGCAACAGGTTGCGGGGCTGCTGAATCTGAACGATCCGGCAGACATCAAAAAGGTACTGCTGCAGCTTGAAAAAACCGGCTACTACAATGGCCCGACCGACCTGATCAGCTGGAATAGCGTCGCACGGTCTGCCCTGGCGCGTTTTAAGGCAGCAAAAATGCTGAGAACTGACGATCGCTGGGACCTTGCAACCCAGCAGGCCCTGTTTCCTGACACCAGGCCCGACAAGTAATCAGGCCGCCAGCCGCTATTTAACCAGTGCGAGCAGAACACCCGCAGCGACTGCTGAACCGATAACACCTGCGACGTTCGGCCCCATGGCATGCATCAACAGATAATTGTTACTGTTATACTCAAGTCCGACCTTGTTAACCACTCTCGCCGCCATTGGCACCGCCGAAACTCCGGCGGCTCCGATCAGCGGGTTCATCTTGACAGTAAACAGACGGTTCATAATTTTGCACAGTACAATTCCGGCGGCAGTGCCAAGCGAAAATGCCAGCAATCCGAGGAGCAGTATGCCGAGGGTTTGCGGGCGCAAAAACTCGTGCGCCGAAAGTTTTGAGCCAACGGCGAGGCCGAGAAAAATGGTTACGATATTGGTCAGTTCATTCTGGGCGGTGCGCGAAAGACGCTCGACGACACCTGATTCCTTGAGCAGGTTGCCGAACATCAAAGCTCCAATCAGCGGCGTCGACTCAGGAATGAACAACATGCACAGCAGCAGTACTGCCAGCGGAAAAACTATTTTTTCGTTCTGGCTGACTTCGCGCAGCTGATGCATTTCAATGCGCCTTTCCTCTTCTGTTGTGAGCAGGCGCATGATAGGAGGCTGTATGATCGGCACAAGCGCCATATATGAGTAGGCTGCAACGGCAATGGCACCAAGCAGATGTGGTGCGAGGCGGCTGGTTATGAATATCGCGGTCGGGCCATCGGCACCGCCGATTATGGCGATAGATGCAGCATCACGCATGGTGAAGTCGAACCCGGCAAATTCTGATAGAGCGAGGGCACCCATGAGAGTTCCGAATATCCCGAATTGAG
Source organism: Candidatus Riflebacteria bacterium HGW-Riflebacteria-1 (assembly GCA_002839445.1). Lineage (GTDB taxonomy): Bacteria > Muiribacteriota > Ozemobacteria > Ozemobacterales > Ozemobacteraceae > Rifleibacterium. The sequence goes on along the minus strand of PGYB01000002.1, from coordinate 11,440 downwards.
CGGCAGCACCGAGCAGCGCCGCGCGCGGGTTGGCTATCAGTGGCCCAAAGTCCGTCATTGCACCGACCCCGATGAAAATAATCAGGGGAAACAGGCCACTGCTCAAACCAATTCGATAGATCATTCCGAGAAATCCGTCAGCAGCAGCCATATTGGCGACAGGAATATTCGCCAGAATGCAGCCAAAACCGATTGGCAAAAGCAGCATTGGCTCGAAATTCTTCTTAACTGCCAGCCAGATCAGCAACAGTCCAACCGCGATCATTATCAACCGGCTCAGAGTCAGGGTATAAAAACCGGTAGACTTGAGCAGCTCGCCGAGCGAGGTAACAATATCCATTTCTACTTCTCCAGTCGCTTGTCAGCCAATATAAATGACAGCCTGGCCGGCGGTCAGCTGCGCACCCTGCTCAACTGCTATGCGCGTAATTTTGCCGGCTACCGGCGCCTTGATTTCGGTTTCCATTTTCATGGCCTCGACAACAAAAAGCGTGTCCTGATCGGCGACGACATCACCTACTCGACAGTTAACACGCATCAGCAGACCTGGCAGCGGGGAATTGACCGCGCGCAAACTGGCAGTGACCGCAGCCTTTGCCGGCGCGGCGCCGATTTCGTGAGCTATTTCGGCGACATCGACGCTATAGGTTCTGCCATTTACCACCGCTTTGTTGCCTTCGAAATAGACTGAAAATTCCTGGTTTTCGAGCGACACATTGTATGCTCTCGATTTTTGCAGGTTTTCCTGGGCTGTTGCAGAGGTTTTAGCTGCTACCGCCTGCGGCTTTTGCGCGTTTTTGCGCACCGCGACACGAGCTTCGCCTTTTAACCAGGCTAAGCCTTTGTCCTGACAGGTTGCTGCAATAAATATATTTTCGTCAGTAACCGGCAGCCTGGCGTCAATCAGCTTTTTTCGCGCTGGTTCAATACCCCGGTCCGGGTTAGCATCGTTGAGTTCGAGCGGAGACGCGCTTGTCGGCAATAATTTCAACTGTTCAGAGGCTATTTTTATGATTTCGGCATCGGCTGAAACCGGCGTTTTACCAAAGTAGCCGAGCACCATTTTACCGTAGCCGTCAGCGATCTTTTTCCAGGGCCCCAGCATTACGTTGTTATATGCCTGCTGAAAGTAGAACTGCGAAACCGGAGTAACTGAAGTACCAAAACCACCTTTGACAACGACCTCGCTCATTGCCCTGATGACTTCCGGGTAGCGGTCGAGAACACCGCTGTCACGCATCATCTGGGTATTAGCAGTTAGAGCGCCACCCGGCATCGGCGAAAAGATGATAACCGGATCAACTGCCCGTGCTTCGGGCGGAACAAAATAGTCTTTCATGCATTCGGCAAAAACTCGTTCGGCTTCGACAATCTTGTTGATATCAATGCCGAGGTCGTATTCGGTGCCGCGCAGCGCATGCCACATGGTTATGATATCGGGCTGACTGGTGCCACCAGAAACTGGCGCCAGCGCGAGATCTATACCATCGGCGCCCGCATCGAGGGCCGCCCGGTAAGCAACGACAGCATTACCGGCAGTGTCATGTGTGTGAAAATTGATAAAAGTGCCTTCGGGCAGCAGCTCTCTGGCGGCCTTGATGGTTTTAAAAACCTTGCTCGGGGTTGAAGTGCCGGAAGCGTCTTTGAAACAGACCGAGCTGAACGGAATCTCGGCAGCGAGTATATCTTTAAGAACCTGCAGGTAAAATTCGGGTGTGTGAGCGCCTTCGCAGCCTGGGGGCAATTCCATCATGGTGATCGCCACCTGATGTTTTAAACCTGCTTCAGCAATACATCTACCGCTGTAAATGAGGTTGTTAACGTCGTTTAGGGCATCAAAATTTCTGATGGTATCGACACCGTGCTTTTTAAAAAGCTGGGCATGCAGGCGAATAATGTCGCTGCTCTGAGATTCAAGACCGACGACATTGATGCCACGGGCCAGAGTCTGCAGTTCAACGTCTGGCCCGACCGTGCTTCTGAACGCGTCCATCATGGCAAAAGCATCTTCATTGCAGTAAAAATACAAAGACTGAAACCTGGCACCGCCGCCAGACTCAAAATAGCGTATGCCGGCTTCTTTGGCGGCGGCAACTGCCGGCAGAAAATCCCGGGTGAGAACGCGGGCGCCATAAACCGACTGAAAGCCATCGCGAAACGATGTATCCATAACCCTGACAAGTTTCTTCTTCATCTCTTTTCTCCTTCGGCAAAGGCCCGGGCTGCGGCAATGACCACGGCGATCTGTTCTGCCTTAGGTATATCTTGCAGCGTGTTGCTTGCCGGTGACGCGAGGCCGGCAACGGGCAGTTTTTTGATCAGAAAAGTCATCAGGTGAATCAAAAGCACCAATATTCCCAGAAATGAGAACACGGTTCCCATGCCGATAAGCATAATGACGCTGCCATCGATTAACATTGCTGTAACTCCTGATGTCGCTCTGTCAGCCAGAAAAACGGCTGAGCATTGTTTGCTGATACTGTGACGGTTTGATAATTGAAAATGGCGATGTTGCATTCAGGGTAACAAATTTTCAAAGTTTCAGCAAGTCTGTACACCACCCGAAAATCAGCTTCAAATCAGCCTTGTTCTGCCAGTCTGGCACTAATTGCGGACTCAGAAAAATATTTCTCAAAAAACTTGCAAGCTATGGCGTCTGAGGCAATGTGGGCGCTGATTTCTGATACCAAAGCTGCAAACAATAAGTGAAAAAAAAGAGAAATTACCAGCATGTTGCGCTATAATGTACAGGTGATCCATTTGAGCGGGAGTTTTTTTTAATGAATGAAAGCACAGTTCGAGAAACAGCATCGACACTTTCAGGGCAATCTTCTTCTGGTAACAACGAAGACGACGAACCGACCAGCTCTGCGTTCAAACTCTGGAATGATGAAAAACAGTGCATTCTGGCGGTCGATGACATGCCGGAAAACATCGAAATAATACGCAACCTGCTGGGGCGTGAATACCAGATCAAGGCGGCGACAAAAGGCAGCAAAGCAATTGAAATCGCGCGGCGACTTCCCCAGCCCGATCTGATACTGCTCGACGTCATGATGCCTGAAATGAATGGCTTCGAAGTATGCCGGATTCTCAAAACTGACGCAGATACCCTGCAGATACCGATTATCTTTATCACCGGCAACAACGATGCCATCAACGAAACCGAAGGTTTTGAACTTGGGGCGACCGACTACATCAGCAAGCCTTTTCACCCGGCAATAATCAGAGCCAGAGTACATACGCATCTGCAACTGCAAAAAGAGCAGAGAAAAGTAGATCAGCTGCTGGAAAACCTTTTCCCACGCAGAATTATTCAGGACCTCAAATTTCGTGGTTTCAGCGCCCCGGAGTCTTTCAACCCGGTCACCATTATGTTGGCCGAACTTTGCCCGCCAGAAAACGAAGATAACTCGCCAGAAATGCTGACAAATGATATCTCAGACATGTTCACCGTCCTCGATGGCCTGATCGCAAGGCATGGCGCTGAACGCATCAAGTCTTCAAGCTATACTTATGTAGCGGCCTGTGGGATACCGGTGCCCAACATCAATCACGCCCGGGTCATGCTACAGGCCGCCATAGATTTCATGAATTTTTTCAAGTTCAGCTCGCACAGTCGCAATAAAGGCTGGAAATTTCGCATTGGCCTGCACACCGGCAGTGTCGTTGGCTGCATTATTGGTCGCAAACGCTACCATTACGACATTTTTGGAGATGCAGTTAAGATTGCTGTTCAGACTAGTAATATGGCTCCAGAAATGTCTATTCTGGTCTCAGAAACAACAATGCAACTGTTAAAAGCTTCTTTTTCGTTTAACCGCTTTACCCCGCCGCAAAAACCACAAGCCCTTGAATTAGATCTCTATGAACTGACTCAAGACCCTGATCCCCTTTTCCCTGGCTGACGGTCACGCAATTATTTTTGCCCTAGACCACAAATATGAACCAGACTAAACTTGAATCGACAATTTTAAACGAGTATGCCGAAACCGATGTTAAGAGCATCGATTTCACTGAACTCTTTGACCTCGATGAAATACAAAAACTCCAGGATGCTTTTTCTGAGGCCTTTGGTATCGCCTCAATCATTACCAGACCTGACGGCACGCCAATCACCAGACCAAGCAGGTTTTCGAAACTCTGCAGCGATGTCATACATAATACCGAAAGCGGCCGGCAGAATTGTCAGATGCTCAACCCGACCGGCAGTAATGAAGAGCTTAAACAGCTGACCAGCCGCTGCGAGTTGTGTGGCAAATGGGAAATATCTACCGGCATTTGCGTAGACAATAATCTGATCGCCCTGTGGCGGGCCGGGCAAGCCAGAGACACTGACACAACCGAAGAACAGCTGCTCGCTTACGCCAGCAAGATAGGAGCTGATCCGCAGGCTTACAGAGACTACCTTGCCAGCGTTCCGGTCATGTCACGACAGACACTAGAAAAAATTGCGAAAATGCTCGCTGAAACTGCCGGTATTCTCAGCCGGCAAGCTTTTCAAAACTACCAGCTTAGACAGACTGTGCAACTGAGCGAAAATGCGGCGCAGGCAAAGCGGGCCAACTTTTTGGCAGACAAGGCGTTCAAGCTGGCCAAGGCCGGCTACTGGTCTGTGCCTTTCGACAACTCCGGGTATTACCTCTCAAACCCGAGAACAGCAAAAATATTTGGTGACCGCCTCAAACCCGACTGGCGCTATCACATCAAAGATGAATGGCTTGCCAACATCGAGGCCGCTGACCCCGATGCGGCCATTAAAGCTTTTCAAAATTTGAACGACCTGATCGAAGGCCGCAGCAAGACCTATGACGTGATTTACCCTTACCGGAGACCCGTTGACGGCAGAGTAATCTGGATACATGCTACCGGAAACCTTACCCGCGATGAAAATCAACTGCCGCTTGACCTGTATGGCGTTGTGCAGGATATCACCAGTCAGGTAATGGGCGAGAAAGCGCTTAAAGAAAGCCAGGCGCGCCTTGATCTGGCCATTAAGGGTGCGTGGCTCGGCCTCTGGGACTGGCGACCGCAAAGCGGAGAGCTTGATACCAGCGAAATCTGGGCCGAAATGCTTGGTTACAGCGCAGCCGAACTCGACGCCCTTTTCCCGAGAACTTTTGTGCGCTGGCAACAGTTGCTGCACCCGGATGATATGCAGAGAATCTGGCAGGATGTTCAGGACCACATCGACGGCAAAACCGCCACTTATCGCGCCGAGTTTCGTTTAAAAACAAAATCAGGCAACTGGAAATGGATTCTGGCAATAGGAAAGTGCGTAGAACACAATGCAGAAGGCAAAGGCAGCCGCATTACAGGGTTTCATATTGACATGGATGAACAGAAAAAAAACGAAGCGGCTCTGGCAAGCGCAAAAACTATGGCAGAAGCTGCTACAGTTGCCAAATCAAGTTTTCTCGCCAACATGTCACACGAAATCCGAACGCCGATGAATGCCATTATTGGCATGTCACAGCTTGCGCTACAAACAGATCTTACCCATCAGCAGCACAACTACATTGAAAAAGTTCACATGGCCGCGCAAAACCTGCTGGGTATAATCAATGACATTCTTGACTTTTCCAAGATCGAAGCCGGTAAAATGGCAATAGATCAGACTAATTTCTGGCTCGAAGACGTTCTGAATAATTTTGCTGTCTTGACCAATTTAAAAGCAGAAGAAAAAAGTATTGAGCTGCTCTTCGATATCGCGCCAGAGGTGCCACTCGCTCTGGTCGGCGACCCGCTGCGGCTCAATCAGATTCTCACTAACCTCGGCAACAATGCCATCAAGTTCACTGATGCGGGAGAAATTGTTGTCGGTGTTGAAAAGGTAAATTCCACCGACAAATCTACCGAGCTGCATTTCTGGATAAAAGACAGCGGCATTGGCATGGATGAGTCGCAGCAGCAAAAACTTTTCATGCCTTTCGCGCAGGTTGACAATTCAGCGACCAGAAAATCTGGCGGAACCGGCCTGGGACTGGTTATTTCTAAGAGCCTTGTCGAAGACATGAAAGGCAAAATCTGGCTGACCAGCGAACCTGGCCAGGGCTCCACCTTTCATTTTACTGCCTGGTTCGGTCTGCAATACCGGCAAGATTCTCAAGGGTCATCAGTCAGCCGTCTGCGCAACCAAAACGTGCTGTTGATTGCCAACAACCGCACAGAACACGACATTATGACGCGCAGCATCGAGTCTTTGGCAATGTCGACTTCCAGCTTTGTCGACTCAACTGACATAATCAGGCACCTTGAAAAACTCAGAGATGAAAACAAAATGCCAGACCTTATTGTTGCCAGCTCCGATGTAACTGGCTCAAATAGTGTTGAATTCGCGCTGAAGATAAAAAATTCTGAATTCTCGCAGATTCCGGTGATATTGATTACTGGCGCCTATCAACTGGCTAAGGCGTTGTATTTGGCAGACAAGTTAGGAATCAACCAGTTGCGGGTATTAAGTCGACCGGTATTTCGCTCAGCCTTTCGCACCAACATATCAGAAGTTCTTGGTCTGGTTAAGACATCTGAAATTACCGGACGAAATGAAAAGAGCGTTTCGCCGCTGCCGGCACACGGACTGGCTGGAGCACGGCTGCTGCTGGTAGAAGACAATGAAATGAATCAGGAACTTGCCATCGAGCTGTTGCGACAGGCCGGCATTTCGGTTGTTCTTGCCAGACACGGCCAGGAAGCGCTCGACATTCTCAAAAGCGACACACGCTTTGACGGCATTCTCATGGATTGCCAGATGCCGGTGATGGATGGCTACCAGGCCACCGCTGCAATAAGAGAAATACAGCATCTGCAGGAGATTCCGATCATCGCCATGACAGCCAACGCCATGGCTGGCGATCGCGAAAAGGCTCTGGCGACCGGCATGAATGATCATATTGCCAAACCCGTCGACGTAGGCACAATGTTTATAACCCTCTCGCGCTGGATCAAACCTGGCGCAGCAAGTGCCATTGCGCAGCCGGTTAAGGAAGCTCAGGTACAGACCGGGCCGAAAATACCCGAGCTTGCCGGCATCAATACCAGACAGATCCTCGCCAATCTGCTGAATAACAGCGAGCTCTATCGCAAAATGCTGATCGGCTTTTATAATGATTACCAGGACTTTCGTGAAAAGTTCATAACCAGCTGCAAAAGCAGTGATGCAACTGCAGCTACACGCTTTGCCCACTCATTAAAAAGCTGCGCCGGCAACATCGGTGCCACATCTGTTCAGACACTGGCAGAAAGGCTTGAACAGGCTTGTAAAACCGGCATCCAGTCGGGCGCTTTTGCAGAGTTGATCGATGAAACTGCAACAGAAATCGCTGTTATAAGAAAAGAACTGGCAAAGGTGGTTGAACAGGCTGCAGAACCAGTGCCAGAAAAGCGGCCGCGCGATTACGACAAAGTCAGATTTGAATCGGTACGTGGCCAATTGCAGAGCCTTCTGCTCGAATCAGACTCTGATGCGATCAGCGTGCTTGAACAGAACAAAGAAATTCTGCAATCCGCTATGAACAGCCACTTTGACGAGCTGGCAAAACTGGTTCGCGACTATGACTTTGAAGCAGCGCTTTCTCTGATAGAAAAAGAAAACAGCATACCCGACTGACAGGCAACCGCAAATACCTGACAACCCAGGAGAACAAGAGCGATGAACAACACAAATGTGCCTGGACTTTCATTAACATGGAAATTGCGTATTCCATTCATCTGCCTGTTCATATTTTTCTTTGGCCTTGGCATGTTCTCTCTGATGCTTCTTGGCCAGCTTGAAAACATCACCGGAAGTCTGCAAGCTGAACTGGCCGGTTTTAGCGATCTCGACAACATCAACCGGACAATTTCGAACGAGAGGCATCTGCTCGCCAGCCTGGTCACCAGCGGTTCAATCGAAGAGATTATCAAAATCGACAAACAGCTGGAAGAAAACCGCAAGGAGTTCGCGCAGGCCTGCCAGAACTACGATAAATCAATTTTTTCTGCAGACAGCGGCATGCTTTTCGACAACTTTCAGGCTCAGGTAGAAGCCTATCAGCTCGAAACAGACGTAGTATTCGACCTTGCCCTGCAAAATAAAATGGAACAGGCGCGAACCTATGTCAAAGCCCAGGCCGATTTTGCATACCGCCAGGCGGCATATACCCTCAACCAGCTCAGACAGGCTAACAGCCGGGCAGCCAGAAGCGCTTTTAAAAACACCAGTAAGGTATACGCGCAGGGCAAAATCGTGTTGATCATAGCGATCATCATTGTCGGCATAGGCACAATGCTGATTGCCAGGTTTATGCGGCTTGGCATTTTCATGCCGATACTTAATCTGACCAGAGTCATTACCCGCCTGGCAGCATGGGACATGGACGTCGAAATTCCTGAGCAGGATCGCCAGGATGAACTGGGCTGCATGGCAAGCGCCATGACAGCTCTGCAGAAAACGGCCCGCCAACAACTGCAGACCACCTGGATAAAAGCAAAACTCCAGGAAATTACCCAGGAAGTCCAGAAGGCAGAGCAGATAAGTGAATTCGCCGAAAACCTGCTCAAAAAGCTTGCGCCAACTATAGAAGCGCAAGTCGCAGCATTTTACTCTTTCGATACTTTGGAAAACTGCTTCAAGATGACCGGAAACTACGGTCTGCATCTTAAACCTGGTCCCCAGAAAAGTTTTAGCAAACGCGAGGGTTTAATCGGACAATGCGCTTCAGACAGAGCAATCATGGTAATTTCTGACATTCCGGCTGACTATATTTCTATCACCTGCGGAGTTGCTGACATCAGACCAGAACAATTACTGATTGCCCCAATCATGTCGCCTTCAGAAGAAGTTCTCGCGATAATAGAATTTGCAGCACTGAAAAATATCGGCAGCGAATATCGTGAACTGCTCAATGAACTTCTGCCAATTCTTGGTTTGAGTCTGCAGATAATCGAGCGCAATCAGCGCACCAAAGATCTTCTGCAGGAAAGCCAGCAGCAAGCCATTGAGCTGGCTAAACAGTCAGAGCAGATCTTTTGCGACCAGCAGGAAATGCAAAAGCAGCACGACGAACTGTTACAGGCAAATGCCAATCTTGCCGGCAAATCGCGCGAGGTCGAAGCAGCTCTCGATAAACTTGAAGAAGCCACCAAGGTTAAAGGGGTTTTTCTCGCCAACATGTCACACGAGATAAGAACGCCAATGAACGCGGTCATCGGCATGTCGCATCTTTGCCTCAAAACCGAACTGACCGCGAAACAGAAAGACTATATCGAAAAAATTCAGCAGGCCGGCTTCTCTTTGCTTGAGATTATCAACAATATTCTCGACTTCTCAAAGCTTGAAGAAGGAAATATGAAAGTGCGCAGTTCACTTTTTCAGCTTAGCGAATTTCTCGACAAGACAACAATTGAATGCGCTACCAGAGCCAGAAACAAAGGCCTCAACTTTGTCACAGAAGTTGATCAAGATATTCCTCCCAGCCTTTATGGTGATCAGGGCCGAATTGGGCAGATACTGCACCAGCTTCTTGCTAACGCCGTTAAATTCACAGAAAATGGCGATGTCAAGCTCAGTGTCACAGTTATAGAACACATGAATTCACAGATCAAACTGCGTTTTGCCGTGGAAGATACCGGCATTGGCATAAAAGAGGAGCATCTTTCACAGCTGTTTATGCCATTTCGGCAAGCAGACGATTCTTCGACCAGACAATTCTCGGGTACCGGCATCGGACTTGCCCTGGCAAAAAGGCTGGTCGAAATGCTCGGGGGGCAGATGCATGCTGAATCTCATCCCGGAAAAGGCAGCATTTTCAGTTTTGAAGTCTGCTGCAAGCCCGGCAGCTTAAGCTTGCCACAGTCATTGAGCTTTTCAATTGAAGGGGTTCACGCACTGGTAGTAGATGACAACCCGGTTGATCGCCAGATACTCAAAGAACAGCTTGATTCTGTCGGAATGCGCGTCGAAATCTGCAGCACCGGAATCGAGACTCTCGCGGCCATACAGAAAGCTGATGTTGAAGATCCATTCAGAGTGGTATTCATGGACTGGCGGTTATCGGGGATCGACGGCATCGACATCATCCATCAGATCGAGAACCTCAAGACAAAGAATGCCAGACCGGCCATAATTCTGGTAACGGCGTTTGAAATAGATGATGTGCGCGATCAGGCTGAACTTGCCGGCGTCAAATCGTTTTTGCCAAAGCCGGTTACGCCGTCTAATCTATCAGCCTCTCTTGCCAAAGCCTTTGGCGCATCGACTTTAAGGCCGTCTCTCCCGGGCATCGACAGAGATGCCAGCACAGATCTGCGCGGCATGCGGATTCTTCTCGTCGAAGACAACGATCTCAATCAGCAGATCGCCAAAGAACTGCTGCAATCTGTCGGAGTAGCAGTTACCCTTGCCGACAATGGCAAGACCGCGCTTGAACTGATCAGGTCGGCAGGCGATCCGCTGCCTTACGATCTGGTTCTTATGGATATCCAGATGCCGATCATGGATGGGCACCAGGCAACTATTGAGCTCCGAAAAGATGAACGTTTCAAGGATCTTCCGATTATTGCCCTGACCGCGCACGCCATGGAAGAAGAAAAGCAACTCTGTTTCGATGAAGGCATGAACGGCCACATCAGCAAGCCAATCGAGCCACAGCTGCTGTTCAGGCTTCTTGCAAACTGGACAAAAAACAGCCCAAAAAAAACAGAAAGCAAAGAACCTGAGCTTGATACTCAGGCAGGCCTGCGACGGGTCGCCGGCAATCGTCAGCTGTATGCCAGCCTTCTGCAAAAGTTCTGCGCCGGCCAGGAAAATGCAGTCGCCAGAATTCGCCAGGCTCTGGCAGATGGTGATGAAGGCGTGGCGCAACGAACGGCGCATACGCTCAAGGGGCTTTCTGGCAATATTGGCGCGGTGGCATTACAGAAAATGGTGGGAGTACTCGAAAAAAGCTTAAAAAGCAGCACAGCCACTACCGAGATCGAACCGGTACTCAGCGAGTGCGAACAAATATGTTCAAGAACAATTGCGGCGATCACCGCATTTACAGCACTCCCGGCAATCAAAAGCAGTGAACCGGAGATAAAGACTGCTGCACCGGCTGCACCGGTAGCAACTGCCCCGGTAGATTCAAGCGGTTCGGGACGAATGCTCAAACATTTCCATTATCTGCTGGCACAAAGTGATGGAGAAGCCGAAGATTACCTCGACAAAAACGAATCGGCACTCAAAACCCTGCTGGGTGAAAATGCGATTACTCAGCTGCGAGAAGCACTCAGTCGCTTTGACTTTGATGAAGCCCTTGTTCATCTGCTCTCATCCGCCAATGCAAAAAAAATAAAAATCTAACAGCCAGGCTTAGTGGTCTGTCACATAAGAGCATAAAAGTACTCTGTCATTGCGAGGAGGGCATCAGCCCGACGCGGCAATCTCATTGTGACAAAGGGATTGCTTCGTCGCTACGCT
>PGYB01000030.1:49028-66623 GCA_002839445.1 Candidatus Riflebacteria bacterium HGW-Riflebacteria-1 | reverse complement strand
CAGGCACCTTTGACTCAATCCCGACAACTCTTACCTCAAAGCTGCGTCTGCCGATAGCTGTAGCGTTGGGATTCCGCCGAGAGCCCGGCATAAGCAGTACCAAAAATTCAATTCTTGAAGTCATGTGTGACAGAGGACTAGGCAGTCTTGAACTGCGGGTGCTGTTCGATAACCTGAGTGATCTGATCCTTTTCGTGCTGCGAAATATCTGGCGGAAAGCGCGAACCGCTGCGACGCCAGCGTTCGAGCCAGCGCTCATCGAGCAGGTTCGGTTTTTCAGGATGCTCCCCTGCCCCGCTGGCCTGATTGAATGCAACTGTTGTCGCTGATTTCGGACCGGTAGCCATGCCTTCGGCCACGAAAAAGCCGGCACGCAGCATTGCTACGCGCACTGCTGTCGCGGCTGAATAGGTGTAGAGTTCGACGCTTCTGCCGCCGCAGCTTTTAAACAGTCGAGTAAAGGCTTCGCTGGTCCACAGAGCACTGTCAGTCTTTGCCGAGAACGGATCGTAATAAATCAGGTCTGGCGCTGGCGACTTGTCGAAAAGTTCGAGAAAATCGCCCTTAATCAGCTCCCAGAGCAGAAGCTTCGAATGATGCTGCCATTGGCCTGAGCGCAGAATATGATGCGGAGCGCCATGGCGCAGATAATGAAAATTTGCGTTGTCACGGCAGGCAAGAGTAAGCGGGTCGAGATCGCATTCAAAGCTGATCAGTCGCATGGACCTCATCTTCTCAGAACCATGTTCAGCCAGAGTTTTTTCAAAGCAATGTACGGCAGCCATGGCATTGGTCGCGGCACCGAGTCCGACGTCCCAGACGATGAGTTCGCTATCGTTACCAGGGGTTTTCAGTAGACGCTCAGCGAGATGTGACTGCTCGACATAGAGCTTTTCAGCCTCTTCAGCTGGCTTGTTGACCGAGTGCATTATTTCGCCGGAACTGCGCTGTCTTATGCTCGAAAAACCCTGGGCAAACTTGACTATCTCGTAATCACCAAGCGTCGGCGGGTTTGCCGTGCGCCGTTTCGGCGGATTCTGCGGATTGTCTCCGTCGTGGCGGACCAGTTCATGCCGCATTTTTTCATAGAATTCAACAAACCGGTCGTGCATGATCGCGTCTCTGATCCGCGCCATCAATTGATGATAAAACCTGATGTTATGACAGGTCAGCAGCCGCCAGGCCAGCGGTTCTTCAGCCTTAACCAGGTGATGAACATAGGCGCGCGAATAGTTTTTGCAGGCGTAACAGTCACACTCTGCATCTATTGGTTCTTCAGAAAAGCGGTAGACCGTGCGTCTGAACTGCAATTTGCCATGTGATGTAAACACTACCCCACGGTGAGCCAGCTGCGACGGGATAATGCAGTCGAACATGTCGACACCGCGATGAACGGCTTCGAGAATATCAATCGGCGTACCCACTCCCATCAGGTATCGTGGCAGGTTTTCTGGAAGGTAGCCGGTAACCAGTTCGGTAAAATCGTAACGTTCACTGTGGGTTTCACCCACAGCCAGGCCGCCTATAGCGAGGCCGTCAAAGGGCTGTGCCCGTAAGAACTCAGCGCTCTGCTGGCGTAGTTCAGGGTGGCATGCGCCCTGCACAATGCCAAACATTGCTTGTTTCGAGTCGCCTCTCGCGGCAAGCGAACGCAGAGCCCAGCGATGTGTCAGTTCCATGGCAGCTTTGGCTTCGTCATAACCGGAGGTTGAATTGATGCACTGGTCAAGAACCATCATGATGTCGCTGCCAATGGCTTTTTGCATTTCTATGCTCAATTCGGGAGTGAGCATAAAGGTTTTGCCATCGACATAGCTGGTAAATCTCGCACCATCTTCTGTCATTTCACGTGAATGTGGCAGTGAAAAAATTTGAAAGCCGCCTGAATCGGTGAGCACTGAGCCTTTCCAGTTCATGAAACGGTGAATTCCACCAATTTTTTTAAAAACTTCCGGGCCGGGGCGCAGCAGCAAATGATAGGTGTTGGCGAGCAAAACCTGCGAACCGTTTTCGACAAGGCTCTCGACCGTCATGCCCTTGACGGTGGCACGAGTGCCAACCGGCATAAATACTGGTGTTATCACTTCACTGTGCAGTGTCGTGAATCTGGCCGCCCGTGCCCGCGAGCCATGCGCGCTCTTGTCTATGGTAAAGTTAAGTCGTGTCATCGGTATTTCTTTGTTAGTGATGTAGTTTGCCGCCGGCCAAACAGCTTAGTGCAGCAGTGCATGTGAGATTCAGCTTCCGGCAGTGCGACAATATACCAACCCAGGCTCAAATATACAAGCACTGCGTATTTTAATCTTGAAATAATCTTGCGCAGCGGTTATTCTGATCACTCAATTCTTAAGATGTCTTAAGATGACTTCTTCTGGTGATCGCCGGTTGCCGGCAATTATGCTCGCCAGAACAGAATCAGGAAACTAATCACATGAGTAACAATACCGTCTGGCTGATTCTCTTGCTCCTCAACTACAGCCTTCTCGCGATTGCGTTCAAATATTTTAGAAAATACGGTTTGTTCGCATGGATCACGCTCGCGTCTATACTGGCTAATATTCAGGTTATCAAGACCATCGAACTGTTTGGCTTTGTGACGACTCTTGGCAACATTATGTATGGCACGTCATTTCTGGCAACCGATATTCTCTGCGAATGCCATGGCAAAGAAGAAGCGCAGAAAGGGGTAAAGATCGGTATTTTTTCGATAATCGCCACGACCCTGATCATGCAGGTCTGCCTTTGGTTCGCACCGCACGCCTCAGACACCTCCAGCGCAGCGCTTGATGCGATTTTCTCGCTGCTGCCACGCATCGCTTTTGCCAGCATAACTGCTTATCTGATAAGCCAGAACTTCGATGTCTGGTTCTACAGCTATCTCAAAGAGAGATACCCGCAGCAGCTGTGGTTGCGCAATAACATGTCGACGATGACAAGCCAACTGATCGACAACACGATTTTTACGTTGCTGGCCTTCTGGGGCGTTTTTCCGACTGATGTGGTCTGGCAGATTTTTGCCACCACCTACGTTATGAAGTGGCTCGTCGCATTGTTTGACACGCCAGTGATCTACTGGGCAAAAGCCTGTCACGCCAGAAATCTCGCGGCAGAAACACCGGGCAATTCCAGCGCGAACGATTGATCAAATAGATTTAAGCGCTGCTGCCAGTGATTTGGCCATCACAAAGGTAATGCCGGCCTCAGCAGCACCAATGATTATCAGACACAAAATTTTTGACGTAAAATTGAGGCCGGCTTTATTGAACGGCCTGAAAAGATAAGCCAGATGTATTGGAAACTGAGTGTTGGTCATTTTCACGCCGACTCCGATCAGCGTAGAGATACCGCAATGCACAAAAGATTCGCCTATGCCAATTCCCTCTGAAAACTCCTTGTCGCGCGCGATCTCGACAAATGCCCAGAAAATCAAGGTGTCAACAATATAGATGAGTGCGATATAAGCTATAATGATTCCCATAAAAGGATCCTTTCACTGAGCAGAACGCTCTTGAACAACCTTGTTAATAAAATACTCTTTTTGGGCTGCAGGTACACATTTTACTTGCCGAGCTGTTCAAAAGCCTTTTCAGGTTCACTGGTGTCAAGTGCTCTGGCAGAAGAAACAAGCCACCTGTCTTCCTCTTTTCGCATACTGAGAATGGCAGTGTCGGCGCCCTGGCCGCTGAAAGCCTGAAACTTCTGGCCGTCAACATCTCCGGTTATTACTGCCACAACAAGAACACGAGTTTCGGTTGCCGATGCGGGCAACTTATCAACTTCGTGTTTGATGTATTTTATGTTTACATCAAGATCCCTGACCTTGAAAAAGAACATTTTGAGATAATCTAGCGTGCTGTCGCGGTCTGCAGCATGATGAATACTAAAATCCTGTGTCAAAAAATCCCCAACCGCTTTTGAACTTTTTTCTGCAAAGGCAGCAGCTGCAAACCTTATCACAGTTTCGATCTTCTGATTCTCATCTGGTGGGAAAAAGGCCACTCTGACCACCCAGCCTGCCAGAGCCAAAACCACGACCGCTACCAGTATTATGCGCTTGTCTTTCATTTACAATTACCTGTTCCTTTCAAAATTACTTCACCTGTGAACAGTAGCAATCAAGCTTGCCAGATTTAACCTTAACAGTCTGACAGCAAATCAGCAAGCCAGAGGCCCAGCGACTCAGATCAAGCAACTGCAATCAGGCTGCGCATCATCGCCATTAAATCAAGATCAGGGCACAGCCCTATGTTAGCCAGAAAGTATTTGCAGTCTGCGTTTGAACGACTGAAGTCCGGGCTTGATAATTCTAGCACACCTTTGCCCGAAAAAAGTACAAGCGTAAAAATTCTTCAGCGGAAGATAAAAAATTGGTTACGTTTGGGGGGGGCGTCTCCTTTTTGCAAATGCACGCGCCTCATTGTGTACACAAGAGCAAATAAATTTAGACTTGTAACCTATGTATCTGCCATTGCAGAACAAGCAATTCAAATCTGACAGAAGGTTAAGGTATAAAAAAGATAGGTTTTGGCAAATTCTTTTTTAATAGGTATTGACTTGCGGAATCGGGTCGATATACACTTGAATTCTGGAGATTTATTCTTATAAGATGCCAACGGCCTGCCCCGACCTTGTTCTAAGGTGCTCAGCCGGATGGTAATAAGACTCCAGAAGAGCATGTAGTATCGAAAGGGGACAATTTAGTGAAAAAGTTTTTCTTAGTATTGACGATGGTTCTTTGTATGAGTGGAGCCGCTTTTGCTGGCGAAATCGCGCTTCTCGACGCAACCAGAAGTGGCATGGATGTTGTTTCTGAAAAGCTCGAACAGGGCAATTTGACTCTCGGCATGAGCTGTGCAATTAACAAACTGCACTTTTATGATGCTGAAACTCCCAAAGGTAACTTCAGCGTAATCTATTCTCCTGAATTTTATTTTGGCGGATCATACGGCGCTCCCCAGCTGCCAGTTATCAACAAGATCGTGCAGATTCCGTTCGGCGCAACCTGCAAAGTCGTTGTAAAAAGCTATGATTCCAAGATTTACAACCTGGCCGATTATGGCGTTTCCAGCCGACTTTTCCCCAGACAGCCCTCAGCACCCAAAGATGGTTCTGAAGTGCCTTTCGTCTATGAAAAATCAGCCTATGTTTACAAGGGATTCCATGGTCAGCCCCTGGCCACCATCGAAGAAATCGGCGTCATGAGACATATGCGCCTCGCCCACCTGACCATTTCGCCGGTTACCTACAACCCGGTAGAAAACAAAATCAATGTTTTCAACAACATCGAATTTGAAATCGTTATGGAAAACGCTGACATCGCAGCCAGCAAAGCCAAACACGAGAGTTATGCCGCTCCGGCTTTCGCGTTTGCTGATTCAATGGTAACTGTTCCACAGGCACTTCGCTTTGGCGCCAGCAGAGCCAAAGAAGGCTATGTAATCGTTTCTGACCCAATGTTCAAGGATGCTATGGCTCCTTTCGCAGCCTGGAAAAAAGAACAGGGCTTCGCAGTTCATACTGTTTACACCGACCAGTTCGGCACCGGCGCTGCTATCACCGAGCCTCTCAAAGCCTACCTGCACAATCTGTACAAAAACCCGACCGCTGACATGCCCGCTCCGAGCTATGTTCTCTTCGTCGGTGACCATGCCCAGATCCCGGCTTTCAAAGGCCAGACCGGTTCACACATCACTGAACTCTATTATGTAGCTGTAACTCCCGGCGATTTCCTTCCCGAAATGCTGACCGGCCGCTTCTCAGCTCAGAATCTTGAACAGCTTCTTCCTCAGATCGAAAAGACCATGGAATATGGTCAGTATAAATTCCCCGATCCGTCTTTCCTTGATAACGTAGTTCTGGTAGCCGGCTGGGATGGTACATGGGCACGCAGCCACGGCTGGCCCCACATCAACTATGCCGAAAAATATTACATCAACAAAGCTAATGGCTTTAACGTTTATAAGTCTCTGTCTGCTGGTTCTCAGCAGAACAGCGCACAAATCGTAGCCGAGATCGCCAAGGGCGTTGGTTATGTAAACTACACCGCTCACGGTTCTCAGTCATCATGGGCTGACCCGAGCATGTCTATCGCTCAGATTAAGAATCTTGGCAACAAAGGCAAATATCCTTTTGTTATCGGCAACTGCTGCTTGACCAGCAAATTCGAAGTTTCAGAATGCTTCGCCGAAGCATGGCTGAGAGCCAAAGATGCCGGTGCTATCGGCTACGTTGGCGGCACCAACAGCACCTACTGGGATGAAGATTTCCATTGGGGCGTCGGTCTGCACTCAATCGTTAAGCCGAACAACGAAGGCGTTCCCCCGCTTAAAGAAAAAACCGGCCCCGGCGTATTCGAAGCTATGTTCGAAGGCAATGGCACCAGCAACGCAGGTTTCATGGTTGCCGGCAACCTGGCCGTAGAAGCTTCAAGCTCAAGCCGCAAGCAGTATTACTGGGAAGTCTATCACCTGATGGGCGATCCTTCACTCAAGACCTACATGGGTCAGAAGTAAAATCTGACTACGGTGTTTGTGCCGGCAC
Organism: Candidatus Riflebacteria bacterium HGW-Riflebacteria-1; assembly: GCA_002839445.1. GTDB lineage: Bacteria > Muiribacteriota > Ozemobacteria > Ozemobacterales > Ozemobacteraceae > Rifleibacterium. The sequence continues at coordinate 60,083 of PGYB01000030.1, read as the reverse complement.
CATAAAGGTGCCAAAAGCTAAGCAGGCGCTGTGTCTCGCGAGAGATACAGCGCCTTTTTCATTTACGTTATTGCCGTTTTGCTTCTACTGATCAGAAGAGTATCGATGCGAGACTGTTCTCAGGTATTTGTCTACTACCGGTGCCATCAGATAACCAAAAAACATTAAAGACTAATTGATTCTTGCCAAACTTTTGCAATTGATGGTAATATTCACGGCTCAATGTACCGTATCACAAGGATTCGTAATTGTTCTTAACCGGCGATTGCGGCAAAAGGCCTGGCAATGAAACCTGATCGCGAAATTTGCAATAATTACTGCCTTCTCATACTTATTTTAGCTGCTGTTTTTGTCACTGGCAGCATACCGAATGCTCTCGGTGCTGATATCGAGCGCGAATCTCTTTCGCTGCTCTACGAGCCCGAAAACGTTATAACAGCAATGCGTTCGCTTGAGCCAGCCATTGAATCGCCGGCAATCATTTCGATTTTTACGGCGGCGCAGATCAGAGAACTTGGCGCAAGAACAATTCCGGAGCTGCTCGAGTATTCGCCAGGCTTTTCGCCATGGCGCTCGATAGCGGGCGACTGGTGGCCGGGACCTCGCGGTGTATTAGATTCTAATCGCAATTTTGTCGTGCTGATAGACGGCGTCAGTATTAACAACCAGTTTCTCGGCACGCCGTACTGGACATACGACCTTCTCGATCTTTCTCGCTTCAGCAGAATAGAGATTATCCGCGGTCCCGGTTCGGCCATGTATGGTTCAAACGCTTTTCTTGCGGTAATCAACTGCATTACCGAGACGAAACCTCCGGAGGGTGGCTATCTCAAAACATTGATTGGCAGCTTCAACACGCGGGGAATTGGCCTGTCGAATGTTTTCAGGCATGGCAGAACGATTTTTGACCTGAACTTTTCTGGAATGGGCAGCGATGGGCAATCTCGCTACATAGAGCGCGATGTCTTTGGCAAATCTGGTTACACGCAGGATGGTTTTAACAAAAAAGATTTCATGCTCAAGATCTCGGATCCACGAGGCTACACCTTTCTTGCCCACCGCGTCGAAGGCTCTCGCGAGGGCTATCTGGGGTATTTTGAAAACCTGAACAAAAAGACTTTTTTCAGGCGTTCCAATGATCTGCTGTCATTTCGCTATAATCGCAAAATGGCTGATGAATCGAGTTTTACTGTCGGGCTTTTCTATAACCGTTTCATCGACAGCGAAACCGCTGAAACTGTCAGCCCGGGTGGAACTGCATTTGGCACAGTCTATCCGTTGGGCGTCATCGAAAACGATCATTCAAAAGATGCCGGCTGGGGCATCAACATGCTTTGGAAGGGCCGCAAGACTGGCAAGCACCAGCTGTCAATCAGAGGTGAGCTGTCTGGCATTGAGCTGCTGGAGTCAGATGTCTCGGCATCGTATGCTTCTCCTGGTGATCCTGGCCAGTTGAGCCCATTACCTGGCGCCGCTCCAAAGCCCGAGCGTTTTACCAACAATTCACTGACCGTTCAAGACGACATTCGACTTTCGTTGCGATCGAGAATAGTTCTTGATGCCCGCTATGACAAGCATTCACTCTTCGGCGACCGCCTGAGCACCAGAGCCGCACTGATTCGCCGCTTTGACCAGCGCTGGACCGGCAAGTTTCTTTTTGGCAAAGCATATCGAAATCCTGATTTTCATGAGATCAATAGAACTCGCAATTTGAAACCTGAGCAGATTGCGACCTATGAGTTTCAGCTGCTTGGCGAGCTCTTTGACGGCTGGTTCAGCAAGGTCAACTTCTTCGTTAACAATCTTAGTGACCGCATAGAAAGCCCAAGGCTCTTTCTCGATTACCGAAACATTTCAAAAATCACTATCGACGGCATGGAATTCGAGATCAAAAAGCGTTTTCGGGCTGGACAGGAGTTTTTTGGCAACATTTCGACGTTTCGCCTGAGATCAGAAACGCAGCCGGCAACGGTGGCACCGGGATTGCCGCACAACAAGCTCAACATCGGGTATTCGTTCAAAGCGGGCTCTTATGATACATGTATCTGGGGAAGTTTTTCTGCGCGGCAGCCGAGAAACTACGCAGATGCCCGAGAATCGCTTTCTGGCAGAAGCATCATCAACATGACCGTTCAGAAAACCGGCTTCCCTGGCATTTCAGATAAAATTATTCTTCGTGTCAGAAATCTGCTTAACCGCAGCCTGTCTTACGTTTCGGTTGACAATCCGGTGGGGGTGCTCGACGAACACCCGCAGTCGGGGCGAGAAATCTCTCTGGAGATGCTGTGGAATCTCTGAATTATCGCTGAATATAGACATATAACCTGTGAGAAGACAATGCAATCTGTGAGAAGACAAGAAATATTAATAGGGGTACTAGCGATTCTGCTTTGGTGCCTGCCCTCTCTGGCTGGTGCCGAAGTCTGGGTCTTTTTTCGACCGGATATTCCGCTGCACATCGACACGGTCAAAGGCCTGCAATCTCTGACTAATCATAGACTCGTCTTCTGCCCGGTTGGCAAAACCTCTTTCAGTTTTCTCGAGAGCAAACCGCCTGACTTTGCTATAGCATTTGGTGACACAGCCCTGCAACTGGCAATGCAAATGGCGTGGAATATAAATATTGTGAGCACGCTTATTGATTCGCCACCAGACGACTCGCGAATTATTTTTCTCGACACCCGACAGCCTTACGCGCAGCAGATTCAACTATTGAAATCACTCGCACCTGGGATCAAAAACATCTGGTATCCTTATGCCACACCCCGCTTTGCACCTGATGATGAAATAGACAAAGCAATCAAGGCGGCAGGTCTGCAGATTGATTCGCACAGGCTTAGCAATCCCCGCGCCCTTCCGCTGGCATTGCGCGAGTTCGGCCAGCCAGATACAGCTGCGCTGCTGCCACCTGATCCAGGACTTATGAATAATGCTTTCATACAGGCAATCCTCCTGACTTCATTTCGTGCGCATGCACCAGTTGTAAGCTTTTCGGAGTCTCTGGTCAAACAAGGCGCAGCATTCGCCTATGTTATTACGCCAGAGAGTCTCGCAGAATCGATCAACGACATAATGACTGAAACCATAAAAAACCGCCCGACAAAGCAGATGATCAGACAATTTGACCGCTGGCAGCTGATTTTGAACGTGACAGTTCTCGATAAGTTGCACATTCAGATTCCCGAGCGGGTTAAAAAATCCGCGACCAGGCTTTACTGATGGAGAAGCACTGAAACATGCTGTCAATCAGAGCCCGCATACTATTTGCCTTTATCATTACCGGCATAGTGATGATGACAATTCTGGGAGTGGCACACTATCGTAATGTCCGCTGGTTCATGCTTGATTCTTTCAACAGTGCGGCCCGCACCTATACCTCACAGATTGCAAAGCAGGCGGTATCCGCCATGTTTGCCGAAGATGCCGAACAGCTGCAGCAACTCGCATCGCAATCATTGTCAATTCCCAGCCTGATTGCTGTCGACTTCAAAAACAAGGTAGGCAAGTCTATTTTTGCCAGTTCACAAGAAACGCAAGCGAACAGTGCCGACGAAGAAGCTGTCATAAGCGAACTGGTGTTTCTGACTGATCTCAACCCAGGTTCAGAGCGCCCGGCAGAGCTTATTGGCGTGGCGGAAGTTACATTTTCGCTCTCTGAACTGAATCTGAAGCTTGAAAGCGTGCGCAGTTCTCTACTGATATCCGAAGGAATACTGGTCTCTATTTTTGTATTGCTGATGTTATTTCTCGAACGCTGGGTGTCCAAGCCACTGATCAATCTGACTGAAAATGTAAAAACGCTTGCCGAAGGTGATTTGTCGGTGCGTGTAGAAGTGCCAGTTTCAGCCAGCGAAATCACCACGTTATGTAACGCGGTCAATCAGATGGCGGATGCTCTTGAACAGCGAAATATTCAGCTTGAAAAGCTCAACACCGAACTTGAACATCGCGTATCAGAGCGAACAGTGCAGCTTGAAACCGCGAATAAAGAACTCGAAGCCTTTTCATATTCGGTCTCACATGACCTGCGCGCGCCGCTGCGCGGCATCGACGGCTGGAGCCTGGCACTGCAGGAAGATTATCATGACTGCCTTGACGCTGAAGGTCATAGGTTCATCGAACGTGTGCGCTCGGAAGCTCAGCGTATGGACCAGCTGATAGACGGCCTGCTGAAGCTTTCGCGGGTAAGTCGCTCGCTACTTCAATTGCAGACAGTTGACATGAGCGCAGTTGCCAGTTCGATCATTGCGAATTTAAAAGCCGCAAATCCGGATCTGCATGCAAGATTCTCGGTTGAGCCTGACCTTACGGCTAACGCAGACCCAGCACTTATTGAAATCGTTCTGGCTAACATGTTTGAGAACGCAGTAAAGTTCAGCAAATCACGAATTGATGCAGAGATTTCGTTTGGCAAAGCCACAAATCAAGGCAAACAGGCTTTCAAGATTACAGACAATGGCGTTGGCTTTGACATGGCCTACTATGACAATCTGTTCACCCCCTTCCAGCGCCTGCATAAGACTTCAGAATTTCCAGGAACCGGCATCGGCCTGGCTACGGTAGCTCGCATCATTCATCGCCATGGCGGCAGTGTTTGGGCAACATCTGAGATCGGGCGGGGCACATCTTTTTACTTTACAACCGAGGAGTCAAACGTTGCCACACGTGATTCTGCTTATTGAGGATAACCAGACCGACATTGAACTGACACGGCGTGCCTTTGCGAAGGGAAATGTTGACTGTGAGCTTGTCGTCAAAGAAGATGGACAGGAAGCTATCAATTTTCTTTGTGGCAGCGACAGCATATTCGAGGAAGTGAAAAGCGCTCTGCCAGATCTGATTCTGCTCGATCTCAAGATGCCAAAGTTCAGCGGTATCGAGGTACTGCGCAATATCAGGCAGCATAATCGCACCCGTCGCATTCCGGTTATCGTTCTTACTTCTTCGGCCGAAGAAAGCGACCTGGCTGCTGCGTATGATGTCGGCGCGAACAGTTATCTGCGCAAACCCGTAGACTTTAAAAAATTTGTCGAAGCTGTTAACGCACTTTGCCATTACTGGCTGGAACTGAATGAACCGCCGCCGCAATAACAATTATTACAAGCCCGGAAAATCAAAGGTTCTTTAATTTTTCTTTTCTTTTTTTATATATATTGGTTGAATTCTTGTCAAACTCGCCAGTTATCTGTAAAATCTTATTAGATAGAGTGCACAACATAAAGTGATATTGACAGCAAGGGAGTCACGATGACAGTCACCGAAGCAACCCCGTTACGCTGCCTGCAGATAGAAGATTCAGAGAATGACGCTGCCCTGATTCTTCGCATGCTCAAAAAAGCCCGGTTCAAAGTCCAGGGCGAGCGGGTCGAAAGCGCCGCGGAGCTTAAAACAGCTCTAATGCGCCAACCCTGGGATGTAATTATCGGCGATTTTCATTTGCCGGGTTTTGACGCCTACAAAGCGCTGAGTATTCTGCACGAAACCGGCCTCGATATACCCTTTATCGGGGTGTCAGGAAAAGTTGGCAATGAGATCGCCGCCGAGATCATGAAACGCGGTGCCGCCGACTATCTGACCAAAAACAGCCTTGAACGCCTTGTTCCGGTAATTCGGCGCGAACTCCGCGAGGCAGAAGCCAGACGCAACCGCAAGCTCACCGAAGCCGCTCTCAGCGTCGAGAAAGAACGGCTGTGGGCTACTCTGAGCAGCATTGGCGAAGCGGTAATCAGCACCGACGCTCAATGCACCGTCACTTTCCTCAGTCCTAACGCTGAAAAATTTACCAGCTGGCCAACCGATGAGGCAGTCAGACGGCCACTGAACCAGATATTTCGCGTTCTTGACCCAAACACAAAAACAGCATGCCCCTGCCCTGTCGCCTGGGTTCTTAAAACCGGCGAGAAACTTGACTCCCCGAATCCGCTGCTGATGAACGATCGACACGGCGGTGAGCGCAAGGTTTCATACAGTGCCTTGCCACTTAAAAATGATTTCAACGAGATAATTGGTGCAATACTGGTTTTTCGTGATGTAACCGACGAAGAACATCTGACTGCAGCTCTGCATTCTGCGAACAGGCTGAAGTCTATCGGAGCAGTAGCCAGCGAAATTGCCCACGATTTCGGCAATTTTATCAGCAGTATTTTTGGCAACATCGAGCTTGCTCAGGAGTATGCACGCCGCAAGAACCTGAAAAAAGTCATGGAGCGGCTCAGCTCGGCACTGAAAATTTTCACCGAAGCCAGAGACCTGACCTGCCAGTTGCTTAATCTCGCGCATCGTGGCAAACCCGAATTTACCGTTGCATCGGTTGTTCCTGTTCTCAGACAGTCGGTGAGATTAACCATGCATGGTGCAAGTTTCGATCATGAACTGCATTTGCCAGACGACCTCTGGCACTGTGCCATAGACAAAAATCGAATTGCACTGGTCTTTGACAATCTTCTGCTTAATGCCCGGCAGGCAACCCCCAAAGACGGAAAAATCAGAATTACCGCCACAAATTTGCCGGCAGGCTCGACCAATATGCCAACGCAGATCAAAGGTGATGCCGTTTGCATAGCGATTTGCGACTCAGGCCCCGGGTTTTCACTCAAGCATGTTTCACAGCCCAAGAGCAGCTCGTTTGTTAAAAACGAGGCTTCAGAAAGTGGCCTGGGGCTTTCCAGCGCTTATTCCATTATCAAACAGCATGGCGGCCATATCAAAGTCGAATCTGATGCTGGCAAAGGCACAACATTTTACCTGTATATTCCCCGCCACGACGCAGCTGCTTAAGATACCTGTTAACTGCCGGCAAAGCCGCACTCAAGCAGGCTTAAATTCCCACCTTAAGTTGCCTGTGGCGACAACTAGAACTTGCCGCTGCTGCCACCACTGCTGCGCCCGCCGCCACTGCCGCCGCTCGATTTGCTGGAGCTGATTCTGGTCTTTGTTGTTGTCGTGCGCAAGTAGCGGTCTTCGCTCGAAATCAGGTTAAACGCGCCGGGAACGGCATAGGTAGAGCTTCCCACGGTTATCGCTCCCTTGTGATTGTATGCAAGAAAACCAACAACCAGCAAGGTCACAACCAGCGCGATGACCCATGGTTGCCAGGTTGTGGCAACTTTTAAAAAGTTGCCGAAAAAGCCTGAAGGTCGCACCAGCTCAGTAAAATGCATAAACGCCTGATGATAGCGCTTTGCGGTCATATGCTTGCCAATACTGGCACGAATCTGACTCAATCTGCGCTTATGCTCGTCATGAATCTTGCCAAAGGCCGAAAAATTTATGTCGCGTTCCTGCATTGAAATTGCCAAAATTGCTCCCGAACCCTTTTGGTTGCCATTCTTTTCAAAGAAATCGTTGGCAAAATATTGAATCGATGTACCATCGAGCCTTTCTTTGGTTACTATCAAAAAATCTGCAGCATATTCTCGTGAAATTTTATCGAGTTCTGCCTGAATTGATGCCCGTTCTGAATCGGTAAGCAAGTTAGCTTCGTCAAAAACTCTCTGCTTGTAAGCGGCCTGCACCGAGACGGCCACCGAAATGAGCATAAGAACGCAGACCAGCAGGCTTTTTACGGATCTGAATGTATGTTTATAATTAATATATTCCAAGGATAACCGCTCCTGTAACTGTCACAAACCAGGTGGTAAAAAAAAGGGCAACAGAAAAAACAACACACTTTTTTGTGTCAAAAGGCGTCTCACCGTAAGTTTTGCCGGTCTGCCCATTTATCATAAAAGTATGCTTTTTGCCTTTATAAACGTTAGTCAGCACATAAACCGGCAACATTGAGTAAGCAGTTTTTACGCTGTTTATATTGATGCTGCTTGAACCGATGCTCATCGACTGATAGCGCTGCCCCGAAGCCTCAAGTGTGGCGCGAAGAAATTTCTGGGCGCGCGGCTCCATTACTCTGGCGGCCTGCTGCTCATTTACATCGTATTTTTCGGCAAGGTAACCTGACATATATTCAAGCGAAAAATCCTTGATCGCTGAGTAATTGAACGGCTCAATACCTTCCATGAGATCGTCGGCCAGACTCTTTGAGCCATCGACCGGTATCTTGTCATAGGCCGAAGACCCGACTCTTTTTATGTAATAATGCTGCGTTTCAGTAATGCGATAATCGCCACTGCGCCAGCTCTTTGAGTTTCTGCCCTCGCCTTCGACAAAGCCCGAGGCGCGGCAGTCAAAAAGCCAGTAAGGCGCATACAGGCCACGGATATTATCTACTTCCCTGGCTGTTTTAAACTCGTTTGGGGCAAAAAATCGCTTTTTGATCCATGTGAAATAGGTTTCTTTGGCTTCTTTCAGAGTGACCTTGAATGGAATCAGGTAGCGCGGATGAAATTCGCCAGAAAAGCGGGATTTAATTACTGAAGGATTGCGACAATAAATGCAAAAGGTGGCCGCTGCGTTTCCTTCGGTGAGAATCTTGGCACCACAGGCATTGCAGCGGTATTCATCAAGTTCAGGAATCTTGACGTCGAGATTTTCGACAACCTCCATCTTACCTTCATTGCTCGTTTTCTCGACAATCTCATCTTTGGCAAACTCGCTGCTGCAGTATTCGCACTTCCACTTTTCCTGCTTAATATCGTAAGCAATAGGCGCAGCGCAGGTCTTGCAGCTGTAGACATTAACACTCATTTACATCCTCCTGCAGGTGGCACATCAGCTGATCGGGGACATCAAACTTTCGTTTCGCTCCAGATTTCCAGCAGTCTCCGTCGGGTTTCAACCAGAATCTCAGGTGGTTCAGGCCACTGTTCCATGACTACTGAACCAACAAAGCCTCTGCGTTTGAGGATTTGTACCAGCGCGCGCACAGCTGCGTCACTTTGTGCGGCAGACCCGGTAAACAGCGGCAGATGGCTGTCGCTGTCACCCCAGTTTTCATGGGCGTGCCAGTGAATGATGGGAACCTGCTCGCCAAGCTGGTCGACATAACTCAGGTAATCATTGTGCGTGCCGGCAAAAAGATTGGCGTGGCCCATGTCAAGACACATGCCAACATGGCCGGCGGCATCCTGTCTTGCCGATATGACTGCGAAAATATCGTTGACAGCCTCTGGCGAAGTCTGGCGGGTGTTTTCGATACTCAGACGCAAACCTGATGGTCTGGCAGCCTCAATAAGCGGCATAAGTGCTTCGACATAAACTTTTGCCTCATATTGTGGAAATATGTGCAGATTCACAATTCCAGCGCCAACTTCGCCGGCAAAACGAATGCTCTGCATTATAGCTGCTGCTCCGGCTGGTTTTGTCGGGTCGGCAGCCCATGGTGCGTGAACGCTGAAGAGAATATCGTGTTTTAGCGCGACAGCACGGCATTCTGACCGCTGCGCCGCCGACATTGTGTCTTCATGCCAGCCGACACGACCCGGGTCACTGAACCACTCAAACGCATCAAACCCGTTATCAATTGCAAATTTAAACGGCAGATGCGCTGGCACATTACAGTTTGTCTGGTTTCCGATACGAAATCGCGCCGGAATTTTCATCTGTCATCCTCAACCAACTATCATTTCAATTGATTATTATGCAGCATTTTCTGCGCTCATGTCACGAAATTTCCAGCAAAAGTTTTCTACTGTTAAATCACAGCATCCATAATCAATCCTCATTATCGTGCCCTATCTTGCTTTCAAAAAAGCAACATGCCGTTGCCTTTCAGAAATTGATGGTGTATTCTAAAGCGTTATAGTTAAAGCTTTTGAGAGGTGCCTGCAAAGCAAAAACGATTTAGAAATCAACAAAATCTACGCCTGTTTCCGAAGGACCATGTCTGAATATGAGATCCCAATCAAAAACGCTTTCGATCAACATCTATGCATAAAAATAACAACTTGAAAAGATTCTTGGGACTTTGCACGCTAAGTTTCTGCGCATTCGTTTTCTTTTTTGGCTCTTTTGGCTGCAGTTACTGGGAATATGACTCAGATGATTCAGCTAACGCGCAGCTCGGCATTATCTCCGGTGAAATTGATGTTTCGCAAATAGTTGCGGCGTCAAGCATTCAGTCATCAGTTAAAGCCAGTGATGTTGATTTTTCGAGCTCGCTCGTTTTTCTCGAAGAAATTGCTTCTCTTTCGGCAAGACCCGATCTTAACGGAAAATTTGTCATCAAAAATGTTCCAGACGGATCTTATTATCTCATCGTCCGCCTGAGTTCGCCCCTGGCACCATCTTACAAGGTTCGTCTGAACTCGCCACTGCAAGTCTCTTCGTCTTCGTCACCACCACCGACAACGGTCATTGTAAAACCAGGAGACAAAGCAGATTCCTTTGTCAGAATTCTCCTTGTTGACCATCTTGGCAATCCGGTTAATGCTGCGACGGTGACATTGTGGGGTGAAACCTTTACTCATGAGGGTGACGGCGTGTATTTGTCGCCGGCAATGCCGGTCGGTGCTATCGGCAGAATATTTGTAGCGCCACCGCCAGGATCTTCCCTTCAGAGACAGACTCTCGCCATCGCGACAGGAACCTTTGTAATAAACGATATTCCATCATTAGGGGCCACTCTTCCGCCTGAGGGCGCAAAGAATCGGCCCCCCAGCGTCTGGATCAGACCAGAAAAGTTTGAAGTGAGCGGGAGTGACCTGCTCACAATTCACAGCACCGCAGTAGATCCCGATTCTGACGAACTGATCCCAGCATGGACCGCCAGCATTGGAACAGTCACCCAAAGCGGAATCGATCACGCAATCTGGCAAGCTCCCAATTTTAATGCAACCGCCACTATTGCTTTTACGGTTACCGAAAAAACCAGCAAACTCCCTGTTTTTCAAGCAAAAGCTCAGGTAATAATACGAGTAATCGCAGCAAAGGGGCCTGACTCCGATACCGGCAGCGATACCAGCACTGCTACGAACACCGGCACGACCACCGATACCGGCAGTGATACCGGCACTGCTACGAATACTGGCACGACCACCGACACCGGCAGCGATACCAGCACTGCTACGAATACTGGCACGACCACCGATACCGGCAGTGATACCGGCACTGCTACGAATACTGGCACGACCACCGACACGGGCAGCGATACCAGCACTGCTA
>PGYB01000030.1:0-48944 GCA_002839445.1 Candidatus Riflebacteria bacterium HGW-Riflebacteria-1 | reverse complement strand
ACTGGCACGACCACCGACACGGGCAGCGATACCAGCACTGCTACGAATACTGGCACGACTACCGATACCGGCACTGCTACGAATACTGGCACGACTACCGATACCGGCACTGCTACGAATACTGGCACGACCACCGATACCGGCACTACTACGGATACTGGCACCAATACCGGCACTGGCACTGGAACAGACATTGAGCCAGAACCACTGCTTTTGGATATTATCGGCACTGCCACAACGCAGATAACAGAAATTTCAGCCGCCAGGTTCGATGCAGAAGTATCTGGCGGGTTTCCCGCATCTTACTCCTACGCCTGGAGCGTAACTTCCGGAACGCTTATTTCTGGTCAAGGTACAGCCTCAATGCTTTGGGATTCGCCTTCTACAGGCGGCAACACTTTCCTGGCAACCGTATCGCTGCTCGTCGACGATGGCACTCAGCAGGCATCTAAAACTCTGAACATCCTCGTAACGCCCTTAGATCCGCCAACTGTAGAGCTCTCGCCGGCGCATGGCGCTATCGCTTTTACCGGCAGCGCTATTCCGTTCAGTGGTTATGGCACAGATTCTCGTAACCTTGCAATTCCGGCAGCAAGTATGACCTGGTATCTCGACGGCACCCCCTGGGCAGGTAAATCCGGCCTCAGCTCATTCATCGCCAACCCGGGCGATCTTACCCCTGGCGTTCACCAGGTAAGCCTTGCCGTCAGCGATTTTCTTGGATACGTTACCAGTGCGACTCATACGGTCACTTACGGGTATGCGGCTGCAGATATCACCTTGCCAGTCGCCTCTGGCACCCGTTTTGACACCGGTGCGACAATCAATTTTACGGCAACCCCAGCCCCGGTGCCTGGTTTGGCGACTTTCTCATGGCTGCTCGACGGTAACGTCATGACTACCAATGTCGCCAATTATTCGACTGCCGGCATTGCCAGTGGCTGGCATGCGATAAGCTATTACGGCACTGATTCTTTTGCAGGCGTCAGTTCGTCGACAATTGGCGTCTGGGTTAACTCCCTGCCGGTAATCGGGCCGATTACCGTGACGTCTCCGGCACAGTTCGCCACCGGCCCGGCCGGAGAGCAGATATTTACAAAAATTGGCGGCGAGGGCATCAATTTCAGCTGCTCAGCCACCGACCTTGAATCTGCCGGGAACCTGCCGGGAGCTGCTTTGAGCTGGTACATAAATGGCGATCCTGCCACAAAATCGATTGGTCTGAATTTTATCTGGCTTGTCGATTCTCCCGCTTCGCTGACAATAAGGTGCATTGCAACTGACAGCTGGGGCTATGCCGTCTCTACATCGACAGTTATCTGGGCATGGGACTGGGAGCAGTATACAAGCGATATCGTTCCGGGCAACAGCCGTTTCTATGCTAACCCCGGGCCATTGAATTCCGGCACGCTGCTCAACAACCCGACGGCCATTCAGGCGATCGACAACACAACCCTTGTGGTCGCTGATACCGGCAACAATCGCCTGATAAAAGTTGTCAGAACCAACGACGGCGGCCTCACTACTGACGGTGATATTAACGGCGCTGCGCTGGACACCGTAAGCCCCTCGCCTTTTAGCAGCGGGCTGACAGACCTGTCATACTACTCAGGACAGCTGTATACGCTGGAAAAAAATGCGCCAGTCTCACTGAAACGAATTAACCCTGCTGATTTTCTGGTAATCGAAGCTATTACCTACCCGGTCGGGGCAAATAATTTGAATCTGCCGGAAGGGGTGGTTCGTGGTGCTGGCGTCTTCTACGTTTCCGATACTTCAGTCGGTGTAGTGCGTCGCATTGATTCTTCAAACGGCTTTTTCTTCAGTGAAAGCGTACAGGTAACCACTCCCTTCAAGCTCAAGCTCAACAGTAGCGGCACATACTTATACGTCACCGACCAGGCAGCCGGAAAGCTTTACAAATATTCAAGTGATCTCAACCCGATGTCGCAACAGTGGGTGACAAACGCAACCAGCGCCACAGATATTGTTCTGACCGACACGTACATTCTTGTCTCAGACGTGGTCAATAGCAAAATATACGTTCACCGGCAGAGTGATGGCGGGTACGTTTACGAATTCGGCTCGACAGCAGCTAATAATCTGCAGAATCCTTTTGGATTGGCGGTTCTCGGCAATGATCTTTACATAGTCGAGCGCACGAACCCCGGCAGAATCACGCGAATTCGCTCGCATGGCTGGTAAGGCGATGCAAATTAATATACAAAGATGTTCTGATTTTTTATGAAACTAATCAAGCAACTGTTTATCTGGATCATCGTGTTGACTATTTTAAACATTGGCGGCACCCTCGCCCTTTATCTTTACTGGGACAAGCGGATCACGGACTCAGCAATGGTAATATCCATCGCAAGCGGAGTAACAATGGGAATCGCGATTGGGGTAGTAAGTTACCTGAAGCAGAAACGTGCAGATGCAGCAAAGTAGTACCTTCCACATGTTGCTTGATCAAAAAACAGAATACAAAATTCAAGGTTCGCGCGTTCGAAAGCTTATAGTGGTGGGAATCAGCGGGTTTTTATTGCTGTCTCTGAAACCATAAAAATCAGTGCTGTTGAGCTGGATAGTATAGTTCTTCGCCGCTTCGAGCTTTATCGGTAGTGAAAAAGTCGTCATTGATTGATCAAAGCCTGCCTTGCCTGTAATATCAGGCATGTCGGGAGTATCAATTACCGACCACTGCTTCAGCATAGGGCGATCGAATCTGATGGTAAAAGTGGCCAATTGCTCTGATACCCCGGTTTCGCCGTTCTTGACGCTGGATTCAATAATCCTGGGCGAATTTTTGATGATCTTGTTGAATTCCGTCTCCCATTTCTGCCTGATTTCAGCGACATTTGCGGCAGAATTACCGGCATAGCCGTTTAACAGCGCGATGATTTCCGGAAAGCCTGTTTCCAGAGAAATTTCTCTCTGGCGAAGCTCGCAAATCTGCATGGTAAGCGGCTCAATCCAGTAAAATCCGAGTTTCTCCTGTTTATTGATGAAGGCTTCGTAATCGGCGGCGGGCAGAGTTTCCTTAATAAATGCCCCGGTGCAGGCGCGTACCAGTGATTCATAAAGCAGGATGCGCGAGGTAGCATAAGCCTGGCGGGAGAGCTCATCCTCAGCCAGATCAAACATTTTGTCGCAGGACTTTTCCAGTTCAGAGAAATATTTGTCGGACAAAGGATTTGTGTGAGAATGACAGAATTCGTGAAAAATCGTCTGCAATACTGATTCTGCAAACACCGGCATGCCGTTATCGTCGACCTGAGACACGCCAAGTATGCAGTAGGAATAATTGCGGTCTTCCACTTGCAGACCGGGACCGTAGCAGGATGGCCCATTGATATAAGCCGGAACAAGAATGAAGTCGGCATTAGTTCCCGGAAAAGACTTGTCAAACCAGCTCTGCAGATTATGCCTTGCCAGCAGCCCCCTTGCGGATTCTTCGGCAGCCTCGAACAAGGCGGTATTTTCGTCATAGAACTGCACGAACCTGCTTTTCTGCGCAAAATCGGCAAGCAGCGAATAAAATTTGAGCAGCTTTCCCTTTTGCCAACGCTCTTCATAAGCCGGCAGAATTTCGTCAAGATTCAACAGAGGCTCAATCCTATCTACCGACCTGATAAGGATTGCAGCCTTCATGACGGCATCATAGGAAACACTGTGCTCTCTGCGCAACTGCTGTGTAAAAGGAACAATTTCATGCTCTTTGAATTCGGCAAACCAGCTGTTAACCTTTTTGAGATAAGCCGGTATGCGGCACATCGAATATTCTCTCGCCCCGGCCAGGTAGAACACCAGACTGCACAGTTCGACGCGCGGATCTGACTTTACCTCGACCGCCGCAGCTGGAGCGAAAATGGCTGAAGCAAAGAGAATGGCAACCAGGATGGCTTTGAACGACTTCATGTCTGACCCCGTAATGCAAGAATTTACTTTATGTTCAGAATGATTTTAACCCCAGCTCAGGCGAGATTCAAAGTATTTGTCGGCAAATCGGCTAAAAAAAGGCGGTGCCGGCAAGCCCCGACACCGCTTGTGAGAGATTAACTCAGTTTTTTTCTTCGCTATTGCCTTTGCCATTGCGGATAAGGCTGACGATGAAGCCGAGTGCAAGCAGAACGAATGAGCCACCCATAAGAATTGCGGCCCATGCGGTTCGCGAGAGAGAGGTGCCGTAGTTTACGGCCGTGGTTCCCGCGACTTTAAGCTGTGCGCCAGTGTACCAGATTGCCACACAACTGAGACCGGCACCATTAACCCGGTTTTCGCGGGTCAGCCAGGTTGCAGACAGACCGGCAATGAGCAGAATATGATTGATAACCACAGGAGCAGTGAACGAAGAAGCCAGCGACATGGTTGTGACAAGAAAGAGCAGCATTACAACTGAATCGTAAATATTCAGGCCGATCCATTCTTCGCAAGCTTTGCGCCAGACTGTCTGGGCAAAAAAGGCCGCGCAAACAGCCCAGGCTGCGAGAAGCGCAGGAACTGACAACGAACTTTCCATAAACCTGATCTGTTCACTCATGGCAAAGAAATATAAGTAGATTGGCATTACTATGAACGGAAATACGATAAGCCAGCGCCAAAAATGCGTGGCGTTGCCGAGATATTCATTTTCTTCGTAATCGGCGAGCGTATTTTTGCGCCAGTTCTCGATGATGAGCGGCAGGTGAATCAGACCGGCGGCCAGCCATAATGAATAATAAGAATAAGAGCCGTCAAAGAAACCGATGCTGGCTTTGCCTACTGAATTCACCATGTAATCCGCTACTTTGGGACCAATCCAGATCAGCGAAAATGCTGAAAACACGTAAAAGACGCGTGAACTGTGCATTTTGAGGTTCAAAACCTTTAGCACAATAACAAGCTTGAGCGCGGCAAGAATCATGTATATTGCTGTTGCCGCATAACCGACGAGCTGGTCTTTGCCAGAAATGTGAACCTGATAGCCAGTCAGATCGCCGAGAAAAACCAGAACCAGAATCAGCAGCAGGCGGCCATGATCTGATTGAATGCGGTTTTTCAACAAATACAGCGCCATACCGATCATCAGTATTTCATAAACATTCTGCACGGCAAAGAAGCCGGTGACTGTGAGGATTGAATTCATTTTGCCGGATTCAAGCTCTGAACCCGCGAGATAGAGGCCGGCGAGCATCAGCGCGACGCTGAGAAGATACAAAGGGTTGTTGTTGCGGAACCAGTTAAAAAATACGTTCATTGGATCCGGCGACGGTGTTTTTTTTCTTCTGGCGGGTTCTTTTGGGCTTTCTAACTTTGCTTCTGGCTGCTGGCAGGAGCTAGCCTCTTCTGGTCGATCAGCAGATGATTCAATGTTTTGATCGTTCGGCGATTCGGTGTGCTGATTGTTCGGTGACTGATCGTTCTGATCGTTCTGATCGTTCTGATCTTGCTTGAATGGGTTCTGAGAATCGATATTCATAAGGCACCTCCCGCAAATTAACTGGAACGGAGGTATCATCGCAAAATCAATGCCAACATCGAAACACTGATTTAAAGCCGTTTTAGCGTGTTACGCTGCGACAACATTGCCGCAGCAGCGACAATTATAGCGCACATGTGCATTGTGAAACCGCCGCCAGCTGCCGTATTTTTGCCAGAACCCCTGCCCCGCATCAGTATAACATCAAGCGCCCGCTGCATTCTCTATTGCTTAGTGTCCTGAATGGCACTAAGTTTAATCGTAATCGAAAAATCAACTGCGCAAATCGATTACGATTAGGATTACGATCACGAGCACGATTCACAAAATTTTGCTTCTTATCTTAGTGCCATTCCTTAGTGTCCTGCAAATGGGCGACGACGGCTGGAAATGAGGCGTAGCTCGCCGTCTTGTTGTCCGGTAACCCGAAGCCATACGCAGCATGAATAAAGTCTATACCTGCCAGGCATGCAGATTTTTGATCACCGTCGGTATCACCCACATAAACCGGATGTTTTAACGCAAATCTGCTTATCAGCCCTGCGAACATCTCGTGCTTCGGCTGCCCCGACATGCCATGGCAGTCGTAGCCGGCTAATATTGGCTCCAGACGAGAAAACTGCAAAAATAGCTTCATATACCAGTCCTGGCAGTTGCTCACCAGAAATATTTTATAAGAGTCTGCCAGAGTATTTATGCCTTCGAGAACACCATCATAAAAGGTTCCACCGACAGTTTTTACGACCTCAATTTCGCAGGAGTTAAGTGTGTCAGAAAGGCCCGGGTATTGCTCTCGCAGCCCAGGCAAAAGAATGTCTATACACTTTTCATAGGGATTGCCGGCAACACCCTCTATTTGCGCGACAGTGACTCTAAAATCAATGTTCAGTTTTGCGAGACCGTTGTTCCAGCCGATAGCGCTGGCCTGGCTTGCGTTCCAGAGTGTTCCGTCAATATCAAATATGATCGCGTCATGCTTCATGCTATAAAACAACTTTTTTAGCGGATTTTATTGAAATGTAGAACGAGCTTGCCGTGGAGTTATCTGTTTTCATCGTTAAATCAGGGTTTAATCGTGGTGTACTGCCTGTTTTTGAGTAGGGCGGCGGCCGGAGGGGCCGCGGTGTGGACGCCCCCATTCGGTGACACCCTGCAGCTGATGACCAGAGAGGACCGGGCCTTCGACGCATACGCGCAGACCGGTGCCATCCAGGCAGCATTGTCCGCAAATGCCTACGGCGCATTTCATATAGCGCTCGAACGAAAGCTGAACGGGAATATCTGGCGAAAAAGTGTTGGCAAAGCCATGCACGGCAAGCAACATTGGCTCTGGCCCGGAAGCTGCCAGCACAATGATCGGCTCGTGGTCATTCATGGCGGCCAGAACATCGACCGCCCTGCCCTTCTTACCGATTGAGCTATCTTCACTGACTATTGTGACCTCAGGCATGCTCGCGAGTTCGTCACGAAAAGCAAGATCTTCAGCGGTTTTTACGCCGATAACCCAGCGAAACAGCAGCTTTTCTTCGCGCAGGCATTGTGCCAGGTAACGCAGCGGCGCATTGCCAATGCCACCACCGACCAGAACCATGCCTTCTATCGGCTGAAAACCGTTACCAAACGGGCCGCGCAATCCAACCCAGTCGCCGGCTTTAACATTCATAAACTGTTTGGTAAAAGGGCCGACCGCTTTAACTGTAATCTCGATCTCATGGTCGAATACGCCGGAAAGCGCGAAAGGTTTTTCGTCGGCGCCGGGCAGCCAGACCAGCACGAACTGCCCCGGCGCGGCCTCAATTACACGGTCGAAACGAAAGCTTTTTAACCCTTCATTATGTGTCAGCACGCGTTTAACCTGGTAGGTCTGCATATATTCAGACATGGGCCGCTCCTTTAAGATCGCTCAGAGACGTGATGCCACGCTCCTGCATAAAAACGTGCAGATCGGAATTGATGGTCGAAAACACCTCAAGACCGCGGGTATAAACTGCAGTTCCGACGCCAACAGCAGTTGCGCCGGCAAGCACCATCTGCACTACATCTTCAGCCGTCTCAACCCCGCCGGTGCCGATGATCGGCAGCGACACCGCCGCGGCGATCTCCCACACGGCGCGTACCGCCAGTGGCAGAATTGCCGGACCCGACAGGCCGCCCATGCGGTTGGCCAGCACCGGGCGCCTGACGTTAGGGTCAATAATCATGCCTGGCCCGACTGAATTGATCGCAGTTATCGCATCAGCGCCATTGTCGGCACATGCCTTTGCAATCTGTGCAAGAGAGAGGCACTGCAGCGAAAGCTTTATCGATATCGGAATGTCGCTGACGCGCGCGCGCACCAGCCTGGTTATTTCGCCTACCAGCGCAGGATCTGATGAGAATGGCTGGCCGAATTCCCCCGCGACATTGGGGCAGGAAACATTGACCTCGATCATCGCCGGGCGTGCTTCGGCAATGCGAGCCGCTACTTCCGGGAACTCTTCTACCGTTTTTCCGAAAATTGACGCGATGACCGGCACATCTGAAAGCAGGCGAAACGCCCGCAATTCCGCAACCATCTCATCAACGCCAGGATTTGCCAGGCCTACCGCGTTGAGCAACCCGAAGCCAAACGGCAGAATTGCCGGGCATGGGTGTCCTTTGCGCTCTTCGAGCCCGCATGATTTGGCAGTGACAGCTCCGGCGCCAAGTTCAGCAACACGCTCCAGACTCGACGCCGAGAGCCCCATTACGCCAGAAGCAAGAACCAGTGGTGACGCCAGCTCAATGCCGGCCAGATCTACATGCAATCGATTTATCACAATTTTAACCTGTTTTCGAGCTCAGACAGCGCGAACCGGCGTTCACAGTGGTTACAGCGAAACTTCATCGGTTCCCGCCGAACCAGGTGAAAACAGGTGGTTACGCCACGCTCGTGATTGGTAATACAACCAGGATTCGGGCAACTCAGCAGATTATCGACAAGCTCAGGCGGCTCGAGCACAATCTTTTGAGCAACCGCATAATTTTCGACACGCTTTATTGTAACACCAGGCACAACAAGTGACAAATGCTGCAAGAAACGCTGTGGCAGCTCACGACTCTGAATCTTGATCAGATCCTTGCGCCCGAGACGCCGACTCGTGTAATGCAGCCCTACCGAAATCACCGACTCATTAAGCTCAGCGTGACCACGAATAAGGTTCAGCACCTTAACTCCCGAACCGGTCGGGATATGATCGAGCACAAAACCATTTTCAATCTTTGGTATAAGCATTATCTGTTCAGGACTCATAGCTTTCCTCCAAGCAGATGGGCCAGAATACCCT
Organism: Candidatus Riflebacteria bacterium HGW-Riflebacteria-1; assembly: GCA_002839445.1. Classification (GTDB taxonomy): domain Bacteria; phylum Muiribacteriota; class Ozemobacteria; order Ozemobacterales; family Ozemobacteraceae; genus Rifleibacterium. Next base: position 40,181 of record PGYB01000030.1, on the reverse strand, counting down.
GGCGCATCACCATGCCATAACCAGCCTGCGGGAAATAGGCGGCATGCTGCGTGCTGTCAACATCGGTTGCGATCTCGTTCACGCGTGGCAGTGGATGCAATACCTTAAGATGCGACGGCGCGTGCTTAAGTGCTGAGCGATCAAGGCGATAAGCATCTTTAACTTTTTCATACTCCAGCGGGTCAGGAAAGCGTTCACGCTGGATGCGTGTCATATATATCACGTCGCTGTCTGCAATTGCCTCTTCGAAATTGGTTGTCTCGGCTATTTCTGCAGCTGAGCCCTCGGTCGCTTCGATTACATATTCCGGCATCCTTAGCGTTTCCGGCGAGACAAAACGGAACCTGACATCTTTAAACCGGGCCAGTGCGTGAAACAACGAATGAACAGTGCGCGAATACTTGAGATCGCCGACAAGCGCGACGCGCAGCCCATCGACGCGGCCAAACAGATTCTGCAATGTGTAGAGATCAAGAAGAGTCTGGGTCGGGTGCTGATTGGCGCCATCACCGGCATTGATCACCGGCACCCGGCTGATTTCGGCAGCCAGACGTGCGGCGCCTTCGCGCGGGTGGCGGATGACGATTGCATCGCAGTAGCGCTCAACCGTGCGAATGGTGTCGGCCAGCGATTCGCCCTTGGCCACCGATGTATTGAGGGCTTCAGAAAAACCGATAATCTGGCCACCCATGCGCAGCATCGCAGCCTCAAAACTCAGCCTGGTTCGTGTGCTCGGCTCGTAAAAAAGCACACCGAGAATGCGACCGGCAAGAATCTGGCGGCAGGCCTCATGGCTCATTCCATCAATCTTTCTGCCAAACTCGATGTAATCACGCAGCTGTTTTTCGTTGAGATCTTCGATCGATATGAGGTCACGCTTCATTATCGACTCCTCAGCTGCATAGCTGCGTCGGCTATCCAGGCGCCCGGATCACTGGCTTCAAGAAGAGAACGACCCACAATAAGATAGTGACGATCGATGCCGGCAAAGCGTGAAGGATCACCGCCCTGGCGGCCATAACCCGGAGAATAAAACTCTGTTCCAGCTTTAAACGGAACAGCTTTAAGAATACGGTCGACCGCTTCAGGCTTGGTCAGCGGCATTACAAAAGCGGTGACTCCAAGGTTCACCGCGCTTCGATAGATGTTTTCTATCGCCTGGTCATCAAGATAACCGCCTTCTGATGACATGTAAGCCTTATGAGTCATCAACCCGCCGACAATGACTTTTATTTCTTCTTCGCAAAGCGCAGTTATCCAGGCTTCCTGCGTTGCCGGCCCGGCCTGTGGAAAGAGAATGGCTTCATTTATTCCGGCACGGCGCAACGTCTGTGCAAATAATTTTCCGGTATCCGGAATGTCGGTCGCCGCTTTCTGATGATCATAGATAATCGGCAGATCAGAATAACGGCGAATCATCTCGACGACTTTGCCCAGGCCGTGGGTCAGGCCCAGCGAAAAACCAGCCTTGAAGCCGTAGAAAAGCGGATTGTTGCCGGCAACCCTGGCGATGCGTTCTACATCAGAGAGTTCGAGCACGTCGAGAGCCGGAATCAGTTTAAATGTTTTCTCGGGTCTGTTGTTCATTGAGCGGTCTCCCACCATTTTTTGATTAGTGCGGCCCGATCATCGCCGGTTTCAACGAGATACGCGCCAAGAGTCTGAATGTTGAGCAGAGATGAGAATTCGAGATCATCGCTTGCTGCGCCTGCTTTTGAACGACGATCGACGACAACCAGAATGGCCACTTTTGTCACTCCGAAAGTTTTTTGCAGACTTGCGATCGCCTCGCGCTTTGTCTGGCCGCTGGTCAGCACGTCATCGATCAGCACAATGCGGTCAGCAGGCGTTGGCAGATTGCCAATGTAAGAACCGCCTTCGCCGTGCGCCTTGGCTTCTTTGCGGTCGAAGAGCACTCCCAGATCGCGGCCGCACAGGCGCCAAAATGCAGTAGCAGCAGTTGCCGCCAGCGCGATGCCTTTGTAAGCCGGCCCGAAAACAATCGTCGTGTCTGAATAACGTTCACGAATCGCCGCGGCCATAAAACCACCGAGAACATCGAGCTGCCGACCTGTTTTTACCTGGCCGAGATCAATAAAAAATGGCGATTTCGCCCCTGATTTAAGGGTAAAATCGCCAAACTTAAGAGCCTGACAGTCGAGAAGAAATTTGATAAGTTCAGCAGATTGGTTTAGCGGCATATACCTCCTCTGCGAGCGGCAGAGCTCGCGAATTATGTTGTTCCCATGCGGTTTTCCCAGCTATGAGAACGCGTTCGACTTCCCAGGGAAACTTCAAATGCCGGTATGCGTCATAACCGGCACGCGTGACAATTTTGCGGGGCGAGTAACTATCAGCGGCCTTGTTTCGGCGCAAAACCACCAGGTCGGCGCGGGCACCATCAACGAGTTCGCCACGACCGGCAATCCCATAACATTTTGCCGCATTTTGCCCGGCCAGCGCCAGAGCACGCTGCCAGCTGATGCGCCCGGAATCTGCAGCCAGTGCAAGCAACTGCCACATGCGTTCTATTCCGGGAATTCCTGATGGTGGGTTGGCAGATGCCTTTTCAGCCTGCGCATGCGGTGCGTGATCACTGTTAATCATGTCAATTGTGCCGTCGGCAAGAGCCTGCCAGAGCATTGCCTGATCATCGGCATCGCGGATCGGTGGATTTACCTGGAGCTGCGCACCGCATTCGGCAAGATCGGCATTGGTAAAATAAAGGTAATGCGGACAGGTTTCGGCAGTGATTTTGTAACCACGCTCTTTCATTCGCCTCACCCACTGCACTTCTTCACTGGTGGAAAGATGCAGAAGAATAAGCCGGCACTCAGGCATTCGCCCATAATGCTTTTCTGCCAGTTCCAAAGCTTTTTCAAGCTTGTGCAGGGCTGCAATCACAGAAGCTCTCGGCCGGAGCTGTTCATGAGTCAGGCCGGTTGCCGTTCGCGGAAACTTACTTTCGTCTTCAGCATGCACAGCGATTCTCGGCCAGGAGAGCATAAGCTGCGCGAGCACTTCAGGATCATTTACTGCGGCACAACTGCCTGATCGCGCCATAAAAACCTTCATGGCAGCAACTGCAGAAGAATCTATACCAAGGTTTTCCGGTGTCGGGATCTTATACAACCCATTTCTTGCATTTGCTGCCCCTGTCTTGTCGACCCTGGAAGCAATTTTAGAACCATCACAGCCGATAAAAAGGCCCCACCCTACCTTTGCGCGGCCGTTCCAGAGTCTGCGCTTTGCTGCGAGGGCAGCGGCCGTGCAAGTCGGAGGATTGGTGTTAGGCATATCAAATACAGTGGTAACGCCGCCGGCAAGTGCTGCCAGACAACCATTGGCAATGCCTTCCTTGTAAGCCTGCCCGGGCTGGCGAAAATGCACATGGGCATCAATGTAACCAGGAACAACAATCTGCTCAGTCGCGGCAGTGATTTCTGAGGGTTCCAGGCGGCGCGGCTGACCTGCAACCACCAGGTGGCCATTTCTGATCTGCAGTCTGTCGAGACGCAGCCGTCCACCAGCATCGAGCCACGGCAGGTTGATCATTTCCATTGCCCCGGTCCTGCCCGCAATGGTTTGAACTGCAGCCGCACCTTGTCGCCAGCACCAAGCATGTGCCGGGTTATCTCTGCGTAAGGCAAAATACCGCTAAAAAACAGATCCCCTTCTGCCGTGGGTGGTAGAAGGGGACTGTAAGAGCTTAAGTCAGGGTTGCTGGCTGGAGCCGAAACCGCTCCGCTGCCAAACAACAGGTCGCTGCGCCATAAAAGAGTCACGATGCCGTCTCCAGCTCATTTCTCAAGATGGCGCGACTCTATCAGAGAATCATCAATTTGTCAACCCCCCTGCAGAACTCCGCTTTTAATCAGGACTTTTTGGACGACTGCGTTTTTTTGCTGACGGCAGCGACGGCATTGTTAACATTGCTGCTGCTGCCGTAAACTCTTTGCGGTTCGATGGTTTCAGCATCATCAAGGCCCTCTGCTGCCAGCATCTGTCGAAGCATTGGCGTATTCGCAGGAATCATTGTTATCTGAGCCTTGCTCTCAGACAGCTTTTGAGCTTCAATAATTTCGAACAGCGCAGAAGAAATCTCGGGATCTTTCGAAATTGCCTGTAGTGCTTCGCCAACGATTTTTGGGCGCACGGCGGCAGCCTTGGCGAATTCAGCCGCAGCCTGATTTTCAGCAGTACTGGTAATAATACTGACCTGATTGGCGCCATCCTGCTTAATTGCAGAGGTAACCTGGCGCAAACGATTCACGACCTTTTCCTGGATCTGAAAAATCATCTTGGCATCGCGAAAATGAACTTTGCGAACATAAACAGATCCTACTTTGTAACCCCATTCAGCCGCCTGGGCCGACACCTCCTGACGCACTTTCTGACTCATGGTATGGCGATCTTCGAGCATGTCGCCAAGTTTCATGTTACTCAAGCATCTGATAGAAGCGCTTCGCACATTTGTTGAAAGAGAGGTGCGCGGATCGATGTTCTTGAATAGATATGAAACCGGGTTTGAGACGAATACTTCATACCAGATGCCGATACCCATTGGCGCGCCTTCTTCTGAGTTTACCGGCTGGCTGCGTAAATATTCCTGATCCATTCGGGTGTCGACAACTTTGCACGAGCCAAGAAGATAGACAATCAGCGATTTCACGCCGAGGTGCCATGGCAAAAAATAAAAGCCGGGTTCTTTAAGAACTCCGAGAACCTGCCCAAACAACAGATAAACGTGACAACGTCCCTCGTGAACAATGGCATAAATACCAAACATGCGAATTATCCACAGAAACAGCGGCAAACAAATAAAGCATCCGATGAAGGTGAGAATAAAACCGGCTATAAACTGATCCATTATTTTTCCACCTCCATGATGACCTGTTTAACCTTTGAATACAGCGCCAGCTTAACATTGCGCACATATGCCCGCAACACATCCGGGCCGCTTTTCTTAAGCTCTGTAAGCTGGTCAGCAGTGCTCTTCAGCGGCTCAACCTCAGACTTGGCGCGCAGGGTTTCGATCTCGGTGGCACGACGCGACTGCACGATTTTCTGATCAGCTGACGCCTGCGCCAGGCTGATTTCTGACGACACTTCGTTATGAGCGGTGTTAATGGCGGCCAGCGCGCTCTCAACTTCGTCTGGCGGATCAATGCTGGTTATCAAAGAAGCTTCTAGAGTAATGCCGTATCGCGCTGCTGATTGCGTGCATTCCCGCATCATGTGTTCGTTGATTTCATGCAGGTTCTTGCGCAAATCATTAATGGAAATGCCAGCGGTAGCTCCGTCTTCTTCGTTTTTCTTTGCCTCAAAGTTGGCAATACGCTCGCGCAGAACTGAGACAAAATAGCCCATGACGTGAACAACCGGGCTCTGAACGCCAAACAGGTAGGCGTAAAGGTTCTTTTCGTTGACTTTATAGCGTATCTGCCCGCTCAGCGCGGTATTCAGCTGATCTTTGGTGACGGCTTCAAGATACTGACCGGCATGATTTGCTGTCGGATCTTCAATGTCGTGAGCCATGTTAAGGGTCTGCGTGGCAATATTAACCTTATGAACCTCTTCCCATGGGAATTTAAAGTATGGCCCGCCCGGTGGAATAACGACCACCTGAGGATAAGCATAGCGTTCGCGCTCTTCATCGATAAGATTTATAGCGTCTGGCGTCGACAGGGTCGTCTTGCCCTCGATGCGCTGCGCCCGGCCAAATACCGTTTTTACCGCGCGCTCATTCTGGTCAACTGTGTATATGCCAGACCACAGATAGTTGTAGAGAAACCACATCACAAAACCTGCACCACAGCCTAACAAAAAGCCCATGCGCACCTCCCGTGCCTCACAAATTTACCCTGACATTTTAACTTAAAACCGCAAGAAATACATTATTCTCAATTTATTCAGCAAGAACTCCCGGTGAGAAGCCAAACCTGTAGCATTTAGCAGGTGTTTTGTGACCTGGCACGGGTTTGCCGAATCCTTGTTTGAGGATTCTATTGTTTTCTCTCTGTTGTTCTGCGCGTAGCAACGCGAAGTCGCAGAATCCATGCCTTTATTGTAATTCTGGATCCTGCGACTGCGCGCAGGATGACGTTTAATCTGGTTTAACTCTTGCTATTCTTAAAAAGAACTGCGGCAAATGTTCTGGAAAATAGCATCTGAGATGGTAATAACCGCTGATTTCTGCCGTGAACTCAATTTCTTTTTCAGCGAAAACTTCAAGTGACTGCAGTCTTTTCATGACATTTTTGCCTGAAGGATCATAGGAAAAGGTTTGATAAAACGCTACAGTCATACGATCAGGAACCGGAAGATCTCTCAAGTAATACGTTTTCGACTGTAATTCTTTGAAGTGCTGCTCATCGGGCTTCCAGCTCACGACAAACCTCTCGCCGCTATTAACAAAGAGAAAGAGGTCAGCAGACTTCCATTCAGCTGAAGCGTAAGTCAGAGGTATCAGGTTCCACTCAGTAAAATTCAGAGGGGGGCGCGAGGCTGAATCAGTATAAATGACTGCTCTCTGTGATTCATCTGGTTTAATCTGCGGCAAAAAATGATCGGATCTTTCATTTTCATAGAGTGAACCGAGAATGAAGCCGTATATGACAAAAAGAATCGCAAGACTGAACAGTGTTTCGTAGAGTCTGCCGGTCTCATGTTTAAAATTCTTGATTGCTTCAGTTGAGCTTTTCTGCACGCCAGACAATCGTGATCGTGCTGTTTGCAGCCATTTTTCTGGCAACCCGACCAGGTTTTCGGTTTCGCAATAAGCACAGGTTACGATATGTGAATCCCGTTCTACCAGCAGTGCCCCACCGCAATTGTTGCAGGTGGCCGGACCTCCCGGAATAATCGGCGCACCGGCCGCCAGCGATATCTGCAGCGGCGCAAGCACAGAAATCTTTCGCTTCAGCCTGTAAATAAAGGCAAAAGGAATTGACAACAGAACATATAGTGCAGCAGCTTTTATGAACGCCAGCAACATCGGGTTTGAAAATTCATAAAAGCTCTGCAGAAGGTGTTTGTTGTAATACAACGAAACCGGGTAAAACAGCAGAATGTTGAGATAATGCTGAAAAAACAAGATGAACAGCGTAAACAGAAAGAAAATCAGCGAATCAGGAAAATACGAAACCACTGTCTCGAAAAATGTCGGCATCCTGCCTACTGCATCCCTGATCTCGTGAAGTTTCGATTTATGGCGATTCAGCGACGCGCGTGTGACTATCGCATCGAGGTAAGAAGCAGGAATATTGTTCTTCTTTGCACAATATGGGCATTCGATCCATTCGCTTTTTTTGAGCGGCAACAGGCCTTTGCAATTGCTGCAGAGCAGCGGTTTCAGCCGTATTTTTCTCTGGTCGTCACGCGCGGCCAGCTTATGGAAATTTTTCGTGTCGCTGCCAAGCAGCTGTTTCAGGCTTTGCAGAACGGCATCTTCCTCGGCGTCAAGAACGCCATCCGCACAGAGTTGCAGCAGAAGTTGCTGATATATGAGATCCGGCCCGGCTGTTCTGGCACCTGGCAGTTGGCCGCTTTTGAATGTGCTGACCGCCCGGTTGGCAATTTCGTTTGCCTTGTCTTTGTCTAGCTTGATCAGCGCAGATACCCTGCGCAACAGCTCGAATTCTTCTGCCGACACTTTCCCATCGGCACAGCATTCGAGCGAAATCTGAAAAAACAATTCTTCGACGCCCATTTGCCTGATTTCCATAATCCACTCACTCGTCGGGCTAGACTTGTCGGAGCTGATCTAAGCGGTAGTAATTGAACACCGCTGCTGCTACACCGGAATTGCGGTGCATATGCATGCTAGTTTATCATACCCGAAACTCTCTTATATCAAGATTATTTAAGCCGTCAGGCATAAAAGTGAACTGCCAGATAATGCAAATAAACCGGATTTACGCGCACGTAATTAACTGATAAACTCTTTTTAGCCCGATAAACCTTCTGTAGTAGTTGAGGGAATAGATGTATCGAGAAAACCTGTCTGAGTTCGTTAACAAGTATCGGTTCGCACATGTACCACTAGCGCGTGGCGATCAGAAACAAATTCTTCAGGCGTGTCGTTTCGCGCTCTGGCACCAGCATAGTGATGAACTGCAGTCCTTACTTATGGCTTGTGGCATGGGCGAGAGCGAGATTATCGAGCGCAAGACATTTTATCTTGAATTTGCCAGCATGATCGGGCACCTGATTATTCTGGTTCCTGGGCTCGCCAATTACTTTATGATCGACTATATTGCCGAAGACATGATTGATGGTGGTGACCCAGAGCTGGCAGAAGCTGGCTCACGACTGCAAAAAATTATAGCGGCGGCGAAAAACAAGGAAGAAAAGATTCGCGGCAAGGTTCTGATGCCAGCTATGCCAGAATTGTCTGCTGCACATATTGATGCTTACAAAAAGAACCCGGCAGCCTTTATTGTCGACTTCTTCGATTCTAACTGGGAGTATGATTCAGACCGCTCTTACGGACTTGCGGTGGTGGCTGAACTGCTGGCACTCGACCCCGAGGATCGCGACCATACCGGCAAAATCCTGATGGATGCGCTGGGCAGATTTCCAGATCGAGACGAGTTTTTTCGCTACTTCACCACTACCACGGCGAGAATTCTTTACGAAAACGATTATAAAGACTGGGCGGCATTGGCCATTGATGTTCTCTCACCACTGTGCGGCGCCCGCCAGTCAGAGGTCAATCACCCGACTTCGCCGGCAGCGCGACTCAACGATCTGCCGCAGTTGCCAGCCGAACTCGAACTTGCTGCTATTGCCGACGCCTGGAAAGTCGAGGGCGCAGATACAGCTGCCAAGCTGGCCATGCGGAGGGTAAAGCTTACCCCTGGTGACGCCTTTGCTTTCGGCTTGCTGGGGCACCTTTATCTGGTAAAATTCGATATTCCGAGGGCACTTGCCTGTCTGAGCCGAGCTTACTGGCTTGAACCTGATTCAGCAATGGTCGTGTTTTATCTTGGTCAGGCTTTTCATGCCGGCTATTTTGAAAAACAGGTTGATCTTTGTCTGGCCAGGCTAAACACTCTACCCGAATATCAGAAAGAACCTGATCAGTATCAACTCGGCGTTGAATTGTTCATCAAATGCGACACCCCGGAAACCCACGCCACCCTTGATGGAAGACCTGCAGGGCGTTGCCCTCTTCAGATGCGCGGTATCAGACCAGGGCATCATCGCATTGTCTGGCAGTTGCCAGGTGGTCGCCAACACCCGTATTCAGTCACGCTTGAAGACGCAACCGTAGCCAAATTTCGTTTTCATCCTGATCCTGGAAGCGTTTCGCACGAAATCAGCCGCAGCGGGTCAGTAACCATTTTTGACAACGGCAGTGCCAGGCTGCTTTCAGATGTTGTTTCAGCGTATCTGGTTGATGACCTGACCAATCTCCCTCAGCCTGCTGTCGAAGACTGTATTATTCAAACAACCGAATGAATACTGAATTTGTGTATTGCTCAATTATAGAATCTTCACATAAAAAGATTTGTGATATAATTCGTGCGCGCAGAGTAGATAAGGAATATGAAACAAAGCGAAGTTCGCCACTTTTTTAACTTCAGGCCCGAAATCGAAAGATTTCGGCGTATGCTTGCTGACGTTACCGTGTTAAGACTGGCATTTATTGCGATGTTGTTTCTGATGCTTGCCGCCATAGGCTTTGCCTGGCTCGAGAACGATGGAAAACCATGGCATCAGGCTTTGGCAGACGGTCTCTGGTGGGCGCTGGTTACTGTGGCCACTGTCGGCTATGGCGACAAATACCCGGTTACTCCTGCAGGAAAAATCCTTGGTATGATGGTGATATCCGGTGGCGTGGTTATTATGACCGTGTTTACCGCCACAATGGCTTCGCTGATGGTAGAACGAAGCATCAGAGAAGGGAAAGGTCTAGAAACCGTGCTGACAAACAATCATCTGGTTTTGTGTGGAATCAACAGAAATCTCAATCGTGTGCTTGACGAGCTTGTTCAGAATTCTTCAGCTGACGAGGTTGTTCTGGTTAACAACATGGACGAAGAAGACTTTGCCGTGCTCAAAGAGAACCTCGCCGACAAGCTGGAATTACGCTTTGTCAAAGGCGACTACTCAAGAGAGACTATTTTGCGCCGTGCCGGCATCATGCAGGCTTCTTCGGTTATAATTCTGGCAGATACCTCAGCCGACACCGCCACTGGCTCTCTTGTAGACGACAGAACTATTCTGACGACGTTGACAATAAAAGACCTCAAACCGAAAATACGAATATGCGCAGAGATTGTTGATGAAGAAAAGATCGACCATGTGCGCAGGGCCGGTGCCGACGAAATCGTTGTGCAGGGCGGAATGAGCGGATTCCTGCTGGCGCGAGGCACCAGCTCACCTGAGCTGCCCATGGTGATAAAAACGCTCAGCGATTCCGGGAGCGATGTAAGACTTGATTCGAAAGCATTTCCGTCTGATATGATCGGGATTTCTTTTGAACAGGCAATGACACGTTTTCTGGTCGAGCAATCGGCAGTTCTGGTAGGCATTTTCAGAAATGAAAAGGGCTTCAGTCTCGAAAGCATGCTGGCTGATGGCTCGGCTATTGACAATTTTATCCGCGACAAGCTTAAGGAGTCGAAAGAAAACTTTCTGACTGAAGGTAAGCCGACATCTAAGCTCAAGATGAATCCTGGCCGTGATTACATCATCAAGAAGGACGATAAGGCCATTATTATAGCCGGGCGTTGATTTTTATATACGAATCAAAGGCACAAAAAAGCCAGATCAAGAGAGAATAATCATGACTGAACTACCAATCAACATCGAGATGCTTTCTGGAGTCTGCCTCTATAACGGCCTTGACCCGGAAATGCTCAACTCTGCTGCTGGTTACATGGAAACAGCTCACTTCAAAGCCGGCGAGACAATATTTAAAGAGGGCGATACGGGAGATGAAATGCTGATTTTGGCATCTGGCAAGGTCGAGATTTCGCAAATCCTTGTCATGAGAGATGAAGACGAGGACTTTTCCGAGAAGGACAAGACGCTGATTGTCCTTGACGCTGACACGCTGCCCGTATTTGGTGAGATGGCGTTGCTCGAAAGCTCGCCGAGAACTGCCACGGTAAAGGCCTTAAGCGATTGCCTGACCTGGAAGATATTGCGTGACCGCTTTGCAGAATTTTGCCGCAAGCATCCGGCTGGCGGAGTCATAGCCATGAAAAATCTTGCGGCCTTGATAAGTACAAGACTCCGCAAGGCCAACAAGGATGTTCTGAAGCTGACAACTGCGCTATCGATAGTTCTTAAACGCTAAGAAGCACAAAAAAGCCCCCGGTCATAAAACCGGGGGCTTTTTTGATTCAGACTATTGTTATATTACTTGATGATTGAGAAATAGAGAGCCTTAACCAGCGGATCGCTGAGGTCGGGGCGGGTTCTCTTCGCCGAGCGGTGAACCTTGTCGCTAACATCTTTACGGGCGGCAGTTATTGCTGCTGAAAGCGATTTGCCATCTTTCACCAGCTGCGCGGCACGTACGGCGCGGGTTACATTGATAACGCCGCCGGATTTAACCTTGTCAGCCAGCCACTCTTTTTTGTCAACGGTTTCCATGATAATCTTCTTAACCTGAACCGGCGTAAGAGAAGGATTAACCGAGAAAACCTGGGCGGCATAGTTTACGGCCAGCGGGCATGCCATAGAAGTGCCTGACATGTAGCCCATCTTCTGATTCGGATAGGTCGAATAGATGTTAACGCCGGGCACGCCGACATCAACCACTTTTTTGCCATAGCATGAGAATGGAGCGAGTTTCTGGTCTTCGTCGGTTGCGGCGATTACCAGCTTGTTTTCGATCGGAACATCATTCGGGGTAGAAACGAACGGGTCAAGATCTTCTGATGAGTTACCTGACGCGATAACGATCAAAGCGTTCGGTGCTTTGGCGAACATGGCTTTGTCTCTCGGCAGAAAAGCGTTGGTGACGAAAAGGTTAACTACTTCCTGCACCTCTGCATCAGTCGGATTTACCCAGCCCCACTGCGGCATGTTTTTCTTCATCAGATCCACAAGAGCACTGTTGGGAGAGCCGAAAGAGCAGTTGATTACTCTGGGCTTCAATGAGCCAATATAGTCAGCCTTTGGCTGAACCTTGGCGGCGTTATCCTGGCCAAGCTGGGCAAAATACTTGCCAAGCTCGTCGAGGGTAACTTTTTTAGCATCAGTCTCGCCGTTACGGGTTCTGCGGGTAATGCGATGCGCCATGTTGTGCTTGAGCATTGCCATGGCTTCTTCTAATTCTTCTTTGGGACTGTTGCCAGTAGGTATGTGAGTGATCGCGTTCAGGTTAACATCGCTGTTTTTAGTGGAAGCAATGCCGGCACAGTGGGTGCCGTGCGCCCAGCCACCGGTAAAGCTGACCCACGCCCAGAATTGCTGGTTCTGATACTGGGTTTTGAGAAAGTTAAATTCTTCGGGAGTCATGCCGGCCTGGCCATAAGCCTGCAGTTTGCCGAGCAGTTCCATGCAGCGCAACACTTTGTCGTAGTCTGGAGGTGTATCTTTGAGGTTGACGAGAGTGCTGTTGTTGTTTACGAAATTCCAGCCGTAGATGTCGTCGACGTAACCGTTTTTATCATCATCAACGCCGGCCTTACCTTTGGCTTCGGCTTCGTTGGCGAGAGCAAGCGGTTTGAGAGCGTTATGAGTAAAATCACTGCCAGAATCTATGACCAGAACGTTGGTCTTTTCGAGAGCATCGGCACTAGAAGCATTAATATTCATCGAAACAGCCAGTGCAAACAACAAATACATGGGTTTAAATTTCATTAGGCCACCTCCGTATTTTTCAATAATAAGAATAAAAAGGCAACATGTAAAGGTTTTAGCCGAAAATAAGCTGTTTTTCTGGAATTATTCTGTACCCTCAGTTATAATCCGCGTAATATAAAGTATAAAAACGGGAGACGAAAACATGAAAGTTCTCGCCATGAAGTGCATGAAATGTGAAAAGGAATACCCCGACGCGCCCGACCGCTATGTCTGCGACGAATGCGGGATCGATGGCATTCTCGATATAGTCTATGACTACGGTTCAATCAAAATAAGCCGTGAAGAAATAGCTGCCTCTAAGAATTACTCGCTCTGGCGCTATCGCAAAATGCTGCCGGTGGCTGATACTACTGAAATTCCGCCACTTCAAGTCGGTTGGACGCCGCTTTACCGCTCCCGTTCTTTAGAGAAAATGCTGGGACTGGACAATGTCTACATTAAAGACGACGGACGCAATCCAACTGCATCGCTTAAAGACCGTGCCAGCGCCGTAGGAATTGCCAAGGCCCGTGAAGCCGGTGCCAAAACTATCTGCGCCGCATCAACCGGCAACGCCGCCAGTTCACTGGCTGGTTTCGCCGCCTCTGCCGGCCTTAAAACCTTAATATTTGTGCCCAAACGTGCCCCGCGCGCCAAAGTCGCGCAGCTGCTGGTGTATGGCGCCAAAACGGTTATCGTCGATGATACTTATGACCGCGCTTTTGAGCTATCGGTTGAGATTACCAAAAAATTCGGCCTGTATAACCGCAACTGCGCCTACAACCCATTTCTCGTTGAAGGCAAGAAGACTGTAGCTTACGAAATGTGGGAACAGATGGGGTTTGACCTGCCTGACCGTGTGTATGTCTCCATCGGTGACGGTTGTATCACTTCAGGTATCTATAAAGGTTTTTACGACCTGATGCAGCTTGGGCTGACCGACCGCATGCCACGCATTATCGGCGTGCAGGCTGCAGGCTGCAACCCGGTAGAGGTAGCTCTCAAGACCGGCGAATTTGTTGCCCAGCAGGGCGATACCATTGCCGATTCAATTGCAGTTGGCATTCCGCGCAACCGACTCAAGGCCATGCGCGCCCTCAAAAATTCAAACGGCGACTGCATTTCGGTTACTGATGACGAAATCAAATCGGCTCTGCTCGAAATGCCACGCGCAACCGGTGTGTTCGGCGAACCCGCTGGCGTCACCGCGTTTGCCGGCTTCAAAAAACATGCTCTCGCCAAAGACATCGACGCCGCCGAAAAAGTGATCGTATTGATAACCGGCAACGGTCTTAAAGACATTGAAGCGGCAATTTCCGTATGCACCATGCCGGCGCCGGTCGCGCCAGATTCAGCCACTATCGAAGCTCACGTAAAAAAACTGCTCTGAACTGTTGAAAGCAGGGTAACGCTTGAAACCGATTACTTCTCATGCTGAAATGGTGGCTTACTGTGGTCTTTACTGTGGAGCATGCAGCTCCTTTTTGAAGGAGCGCTGCCCCGGGTGCCATGACAACAAGAAGGCGACATGGTGCAAAATACGCCTGTGCTGTATAGAGCGCGGTTACCTGTCCTGCGCCGACTGCCAGGAATTTTCTGACCCGCAACAATGCGCTAAATTTAACAACTTTTTCTCGAAAATAATTGGGTTCGTGCTCCGTTCAGACAGAGCAGCCTGTATAAGGAAGATAAAAAAAATCGGAATTAAGAGCTATGCCGATCTTATGACCAGTGAGAAAAAGCACTCTATCAGGAGGGGCAGCGCCAGCTGATAGCAGAAAGACTGTACCGACGAGATCAATGATTATCTGCGTTCGACAAAATACATTGGCAGCTCGCCTTTGCCCTTGGCAGCAATCATGCCGCGCGACTCGCATTTGAAAATGTCTTTCACCAGCTTGTATGTGCTCTCAGAAATATTAACTTTCATTGGCTCAGAGGACGACTCGCAGCGGCTGGCAATGTTCACGGTATCCCCCCACAGATCGTATGAAAACTTGCTGCGCCCGATAACCCCCGCCAGAACCGGCCCGGAATGTATGCCGATGCGTATCTGAAACGGCAACATAGCCTTGTTATTCTGTCGCTCGGCAATATAGTCGCGCATACGCAGGCCCAGTTCAACCACTTTCTGAGGATGATTATCATCGCGAGCCGGCACACCGCCAACGGCCATGTAGGCGTCGCCGATAGTCTTGATCTTTTCTATTCCGAGTTCGCTGGCCATTTCGTCAAATTTTGCGAAGACTTCGTTGAGCGCGGTCACCAGTCTGGAAGGCGTTACCGTCTCAGTAAGCTGCGTAAACCCTTTGAAATCGGTAAAGATAACCGTCGCCAGGGCAAAATCATCAACGATAGTTTCTTCGCCGTCGCGCAGTCTGGTTGCAATAACGTCTGGCAGAGTGTTTTTGAGAAGCCGCTCAGCCTGTTGCGTTTTAACCCGCAACGCTGTATTAGCCTTTTCAAGATCAGCCGTTCGTTGTGCCACCTTTTCTTCCAGGCCTCTGTGCGACTCTTCAAGACAAGAAATTGCTTCAGCCAGCCGATCAGCCGTGTTATTTGAAATCTCAGCGATACTACCCAGTTCGTTGTTAGCATCACAGTCAATGCGCCGCGAAAAATCACTCCGGCTGAAACTCTGCAACCCGGCATAGATAACGCGCAAAGGGCTCTGGATAAGCCATTTATTAGAGATTACTGCCACACCAACGATTGAAAGCAAAGATAGAAGAACCAGTGCAAATGAGACCTTGAGCCAGAAGATCAGTCCTGAGACGATCTTGTTCTCAATGTTATCCAATGCCTGGTTGTGCTTGGCCATAATCTGATTGACCGGTTCGAGAAACTCAGCCAGGTAGGTAGTAGTTTCGACTACAAAACCAAAACCAAGAATCTCACTCCAGACCTCATGTGCCAGCTTGCGGCGCCCAACCGATTCGGGTATGTGAGCCGGTAGAAACGTCTCTGTCTGCTCAAATTCAACTGTGCCGGAAACTTGCATCGACCAGTTTTTGACAAACTCATCAACATTCTGCTTCTTTTTGGCGTCTTCCGGTAAAAGCCTGACAACCTCGAACAGATCTTTACCAAGAAGTTCTTTTTTTGCATGCGCGACACAGAATAATTTGTCACCGACCTTGATCGAGGTGTTAGTGTAGCCATATTTCCCAAATGTGCGCAAAGCAAGTTTCTGAAAATGACTGTCAGCAATACAGAAGGCTATCAGCTCTTCAGCATTTGCGAAGCGGTGCTTTTGAGTTTCCAGATATTGCAGCTGCTGAGCGAGAACTTCCTCGGTATGGTGCCTGAGAACCTGGCTGCCCTGTTCCTTGAGTATCGCGCTGGTTGTATCTTCAGTCGCGGCAAATTCCTTTTTGAGACCGTCCTTGAGCTCGCCTTTCAGAACCGTCACAAACGAGTAAGCCACAAAAACCTGAATGAGCGCGAACATCAGCACGATAACTGCCAATGGCGCAATAACCTGATTTATCAGCCGCCCTCTTGGTTTATTCTCAGCCAATTAATGCATCTTTCCAGCTTCAGAAAATTGTAAAGGACAAACCCGATTATGGCACATCCGTCTACCAATTTCAAAGTTTATTAAAGTTCTATCAATCACATACTGATTGTTCGTCCACAGGGGGTTCAGGCAAAATCTCGCCGGATATTGGCATTTGCATGCATTGTCATCAGAGTTAAACTCAGGTATGATATAGGCTGCAAATAAATCTTCTGAAATCAGGTGTAAAATGAAGAAAATCAGTCTGGCTCTTCTGGCCCTCGTTGTATTATTCGGCCTTCCTTCGCGGGTAATGGCGCTGAATGAATGGACAGTCATCGTTTATATGGTAAACGATGACAAGGATACCGTTCTCGAAAACGCTAATTTTCGCAATCTCGGATATCTTAAAAACTACGGCTCCGGCGAGAATCACAAACTGCTTGTGCAGATCGACGGTATGTCAACCGGTTCGTCAGACGAACAGAAGCTCAACTACAAGGGTGGCAGCCGCCTGCGTGTAGAAAAAGGCAAGCTGGTCGACGAAGGCGTTCTTGGCGAAGTAAACATGGGTTCACCGCAAACCCTCTGGGATTGCTTAAAATGGGCGCACGAAAAACACCCGGCCAAACATTATGGTCTGGTAATCAACAGTCACGGCAGCGGCGTGTTCACCTGGTGGGGCGAAGGCTCTGTCAGTGACACGGAGCCCGGCAAAGTCTCGTTCAACCCGGATCGCAAACCCGGCCGCTTTGTTGCCTATGATCACACTGACAAAGATGCACTGACCATCTTCGAAGTAGCCGAAGTTCTCAAAGTTTTCAACCAGCGCTACAAAAATGGCGGCAAATTTGATCTCGTCGCTTTTGATGCCTGTCTGCCCGGCAGCGTCGAAGTGCTCTACCAGCTGCGCGACTCCTGTGATTTTATGGTGGGCAGCCCTGAAACCACACCGATCAGCGGGTTCAACTACGATGCCATGGCGCGCTATATGAGCCGCAATTCAACTTTTACCCCGGCAGATTTCGCAACCGACATGGCCGATAAACTTAACAGCAGCCTCATCGGTGCCTGGAAAACCGCGAACGCTTCACAGCTGGTATTCGCGGTCAATCAGCTCGCCATGCAGCTGCTCAACGCCATGGAAGAAACTTCCAAAAGCTTTGCCCTGCGCAATCAGGCTGCGTTTGGCAAGGGCACCAACTACTGGGATCTCTATAAAGTCGCCGAAGCATTTTACCGTGAATACTCCGAGCTCAACGGCGCCAGCAACCGTGCGGTTATCAAGCAGATGGGCAAAGAACTCATGGATGCTGTTGAAGCTGCCAGAGTTACCCGACGCGGCACCATCAGCATCACCTGGCCCGAAAAGGCCGACTATCAAAAATATCGCAAATTCTACAAGGCTCTCGACATGTCGCGCGACAGCAAATGGGACGAAATGCTCGACCAGCGCCAGCTTGGTATCAAGTAACCGTCAGATCTTCAGTCAGCGCAGATCCCACGCCGATCTGCGCTGACTATAAGTTTTAAGAAGGTCTTAAAGACCTTGAGAGAGGTGTCGTATGAATCTTATGCCCGCATTCAGAAAACATAAAAATCGGCTTTGCATAAGTCTGATACTCTGCCTGGCCATATTGGTCACGCCGTTTGTCAGTGCTGCCGAAATGCGACCCACCGAGAAAATACGTGTCAAGTTTTCGGAGACTGTCGAAAAAAGCATTGTCCGCACCGCAACAGCGCTAGACAAAACGGTTCGCAAACTGGCCGAGGCGCTCGACAAGACCGACAACCTGGCTGTTAAGGTTCACAGTTCTTTTTATGATTCGAGAATAAGGCGTTATTTCGTCTCATTCAGCGGGACCGCAAATTTTCAGGGCAAACTGCCCTGGCAGCTCAATAGTGACAGCTATTTTATAACAACCGACAGTGAAGTTTCGATCGACCTGCATGTGTCAGACATCAAGCAGAGCCGTTCTGGAACGAACTTTTCATTTGACTGCTCGGCTGTAGTCTCGCTTGACCGGCTTGCATACGAACTGCTTAAAAAAGTCCCACATCTTGCGGCATCTGGTGCGATGTCTCCGGCATTCGACCTGCTCACCGAATTTTTAACGAAGCTGAACATCGGCATTCTTTCAAAGGCCATATCAGAAACTTTCAGAAGCTTCTCAGCGGTAGCCTTTACCAGACTGGTCAACGATATGATCAAGGCATCAGGTCAAAACCATGGACTGGCCAACATTTTTCGCGAGGCCATGAAAGATGGTTCTATTCTCACCTTTCTGGCTCTGCAGATTGTCCGCTGCGCAGCGATAAGTCTGGTAAGCGTTGCCGGGGCATCTCTTGGCGCAACCGTCGGCTCAATCATCGCACCCGGCGTTGGCAGCGTCATCGGCGCCTACATGGGCAGCCAGATTCTTACTGTCGCTGCCAAAATAGTGGTTTACCAGTTGACCGCCAAAATGCCCATGAAACGAAACATCAGGCGAATGATCGTCGCACACCAGATGCTGGTGAAGAATCCTGCTGACGATGTGGCGCGCAGGGCGTTCTCAGATGCCCAGAACAAGGTCGAAAAAAGCATTACCAGCGAACTTAAAAACGAAAAATTCAGCCTTTTCGAAGTATTGCTCAAGGAAACCGACAAAATGGCTGCAAGTGAGCGACAGGCGATGATTCCGCTGCTGAAGAATATGCAGACTATCCTGCTCAATAAGGTAATTGGCGAGGGCGACTGGTATTACGCCCGCAAATATCATCTGCTCAGACAAAATGTCGAGCGCTGGGGCCTGCAGTCACAAATCGTCTTCACCGTCGAACCTCCCGCTAACAGATAGGCAGAACTAAACACTATCCAGGCTGATATTATGGCGCTCATCCAGACCACCGACCAGAAATGGCGAATCCGGGTTGTGGCGGGCCTTGATTTCGGAAGGGGTAAGGCGCTGGCGGGCGGCGTAGCAGTAGCGACAGCCGTGCAGGCAGGTTGCGTAAGCGCCAATATCGACGCTTTTTACGCAGCCACATAACGGGCGCTGCCCGTGATCTCTTTTTGACTGCAAATCGCGGCCGCATATTCTGTTGATCAAACGGTCATCGATACAGCGGCCATGCGCAATGCCAAACTCGTCGAGATTTTCTTTTTCGGCACAGCTTTCGAGAATCAGCCGATGTGAGCCGGCAATCTCGGCAAAGCGCTCTGCTGTCTGCCTGATCGTCGCGCTGTCGGCCGGTAAAATCTGGATTCCCTTCAGATTGCGGGTGATAAAATTATAGTGATCGTAAAAGCTTATCACGCAGCGCTCAGTAAAACCGGCCAACTGGGAACACAGCCATTCAAAGCACTCAGAATGATAGTGCAGATCATAGCGATCCGTAAAAACAATTGGATCATAACGCCAGACGACTCTTTCAGCGCCGATCTTTGCTGACAACTCTTTAAAGGTCGCAACGATCTCGTCTTTTGCAGGTAAACCCGGTTCAAGATCATGCTCGTATGGCGTCAAAGTGAATTGAAAATAGTATTTATAATCACGCAACCGATCGAGCTTCGGCAATAATGGCACCGGGTTTTTGCTCCAGAACACAAAACAGTCGACGCCTGCCGGCGTCAGATCGACTCTGCGCACCTGTGACGGGTTCATCGGGTTGCGCGTCATTGCAAAGCCTGCCGCGAGCCGGTTAAAAAACCACTCCTGGTAAAAAGCCGGAATATCAGTTCTTCGACTAACACTTACAATCATCTTTTGCTACCTTTCTGACTGCGTGAGTTAGCTTTCAGTCATGAAATTGCAGACATTGTTCAGTCCTGCAGAAAAGCGGCATAGACTGTTTTGAAGTTCGCTTGAATCAGTTATGCCTCCTGCAACCCGACATTCTTAACGTTCTGATTTCTCACAACTCATCTCATCATATAGTAAAAACCTGCAGGTTGCGAAATTCATATCCAGATTTTATTGTTATCGAATTTCTCAAATAAGGGTTGCCTATAAACATTTACGGCGTTATACTCGGCTGAAATTCATTTGCTCAGGAGTCTGCCGTGACCACTATACTTGACGGTAAACAGCTATCTCAGCAGATCCGCACCGAGATTGCCGCTTCGGTGAAAGCGATGACCGCAGCCGGCCAGACACCGCCCGGCCTCGCGGTAGTAATTGTCGGCGATAACAAGGCCTCGCGCGTTTACGTCAACTCAAAAAAGAAAGCCTGCGAAGAAGCCGGTATCCTCTCCCGCGAAATCAAGCTGCTGGAGCAAACAACGCAGAATGAGCTTCTTGCCGAAATAAACCGGCTTAACAAAGACCCGCAGATCCACGGCATTCTTCTGCAGCTTCCCCTGCCCGCGCATCTCGACGAGTTTGCGGCGCTGCAGACAATCGACCCGCACAAAGACGTCGACGGTTTCCACCCGGTCAATGTCGGGTACCTCAATCTCGGCGTCGATACCTTCGTTCCCTGCACGCCACTCGGCGTCATGGAGATGCTCAAGCGCTACAATATCCTGATCGAGGGGAAAACGGCCCTCGTTATCGGGCGCAGCAACATAGTCGGCAAGCCGATGGCGGCGCTGCTGACCAAAGCCAACGCCACGGTCACCCTCGCGCATTCACGCACTCGCGATCTGCCAGCTCTGATTGGCAATGCCGATATTCTTGTCGCCGGGCTGGGCAAGCCTGAATTCGTTAAAGGCGAATGGGTTAAACCGGGCAGTGTGGTGATCGATGTCGGCATCAATTCTGTCGATGACCCGGCGGCAGCAAAAGGGTTTCGACTCGTCGGTGATGTTGAATACGAGCCGGCCGCGCAACGGGCAGGCTATATTACGCCGGTACCGGGCGGAGTCGGGCCGATGACCATCGCTATGCTGCTCTCTAATACGTTAAAAGCAAAACAGAAGTTTGCATAAGATAAAAACAAGGAATGGAATGGAGAACTGTCATGGAAATTGATACCCTGTTAATGACCCCTGGCCCCGTTCACCTCGACGCCGAAGTAATGCTCGCCGGAGCCCGCGCGCTGACCCACCACCGGACAAACGATTTTGCGCCGGTCTACACCGAGTGCGTCACGCTGTTGAAAAAGTTCTTCGGCACCACCCAGAAGCTTTATCTGACGACATCTTCTGGCACCGGCGCTATGGAAACCGCTATCGCCAATCTTTTTCACGAAGGTGAAACCGTTTTGACCGTTCAGACCGGGGTTTTTGGCGTGCGCTTTACTAAAATATGCGAAGCGTTCAGGCTTAAAACTGTTGTGTTGGCCTGCGAAGACGGCAAAGGCGTGACCGTAGAGCAGATCGCCGCCGCTCTCGAAGAGAACCCCGAAATCGCCGGTGTAACCGTCACTTTTAACGAAACTTCGACCGGAATTCGCAACAATATCGAAGCAATCGGCAACTTTTTGCAGGACAAGGGCAAGATTTTTATTACCGACGGCGTCTCTGGCATCGGTGCTCTGCCCTTTAAAATGGACGAATGGCACGTTGACGTCGCCCTTTCTGCTTCGCAGAAAGGCTTTCTGGCGCCCCCGGGTGTTGGCATGATTGCCCTTTCAGAGAAGGCCTGGAACAAGGTCGAAACCGTAAAATGCCATGGCTACTATTTTGACCTCAAAATCTACAAAAAAGACCAGGAAGGTGCTATCCCGGCCTACCCATGGACTCCGGCCATAAACGTAATGTTTTCGCTGCTCGAAGCGCTGCGAAAAATCGACCGCATCGGTATCGAGAACTGTTTCAAACATTACGAAAAACTTGCTGGTGGCCTGCGTGCGGCTCTGAAAGCGATGAATCTGCGACTGTTCACCGAAGAAAATGCCACTTCGAACGTTTTGACTGTTTTCTATGCGCCAGAAGGCGTTGCACCCAAAGACATTGTTACCGAAATGCGCAACCGCTACGGCATCCTGATTGCCGGCGGGCAGGAACAGTTCGCGGCGACGCTTCTGCGCATCACTACGATTGGCGCAATTGGCGAACGTGATGTGCTTGGCACGGTAGCCCTGCTCGAAATGACTCTCAAGAAATTTGGTTACCTCAAACAGGTTGGTGCAGGCGTTAGCGCCACCATGGAATACTTTCTCAATTTCAAGTAATGAGGTGCTGCTTTGCCAGAATTTAAACAGCTCAAAGAAGGATTGCGGCCGGTTGAAGAAGTTGGCCTCGAAATTGGCCTGCTACCCGAAGAAATCGAACCATATGGCCGGCTCAAGGCCAAAATTTCGACAAAAGTACGGCAGAGAGTAGCCAATAACCCTGATGGAAAACTGATTCTGGTTTCTGCCATGACGCCAACTCCAGCTGGCGAAGGCAAAACCACCACCTGCATCGGTCTGGCCGATTCGTTTCGTGCGCTCGGTCGCAAGACGCTGCTTTGTTTGCGCGAGCCATCGATGGGCCCGGTTTTTGGTGTTAAGGGCGGCGCCACCGGTGGTGGTAAAAGCCAGATCGAGCCGATGGACGAAATCAACCTGCATTTTACCGGCGATATTCACGCGGTAACTTCGGCTCACAATCTTCTTACAGCGTTGATTGCCAATCATGTTCAGCATGGCAATGAGTTCGACCTCGATCCCAAATCGACACCGTTCAGACGCGTCATGGATATGAATGACCGCAGCCTGCGCTGCATCGTCTCAGGCCTGGGCGGCCCGGCGAATGGTGTTCCGCGCGAGACCGGCTTTGATATTACCGCCGCCTCAGAAGTAATGGCAGCCCTCTGCCTTGCTGAAGATCTTAATGAGCTGCGCGAACGCCTCGGCAGCATAATTGTCGCCTTCAACCGCAAGGGGGAGCCGATTTATGCCCGACAATTCAAGGCGCAGGGTGCAATGTGCGCAATTCTTAAAGAGGCAATGAAACCCAACCTGGTGCAGACCCGCTATTCTACGCCGGTTCTGATTCATGGTGGACCTTTCGCCAACATTGCGCACGGCTGCAACAGCCTGATCGCGACCAAACTGGCACTCAAGCTGGCAGATGTAGTGGTTACCGAAGCCGGTTTTGCCACTGATCTCGGCGCCGAAAAATTCTTCGACATCAAATGCCGGGTTGGCAAGCTCAAGCCGGCAGCTGCGGTAATTGTCGCTACTGTGCGCGCACTCAAGATGCATGGCGGGATTCCGAAAAACCAGCTTGACTCTGAAAATCTGCAGGCCGTCAAATCTGGATTTGACAACCTGGTCAAGCACATCGAAAACATAAAATACTATGGAGTGCCCTGTGTAGTTTCAGTTAACCGCTTCGCCAGCGACACCGACAAAGAAGTTGAATGGGTCGTCGACGCAGTGCGCAAACTCGGAGTAGCCGCGGTAGAAGCCGACATCTACGGCAAGGGCCCGGCAGGCGGCATCGCCCTGGCACAAGCAATCGAAAATGCCATTTCCACACAGAAAAATGAATTCGCTTTTCTCTACCCACTCGAAATGGCGCTGGTCGAGAAAATAAACGTTATCGCTCGCTGCTGCTACGGCGCCAGCTCGGTTACCATACTTAAAAAGGCAAAAGACAGTCTCGAAAAGTTCGAAAAACTAGGTTATCGCAAGATACCCGTTTGTATCGCGAAGACCCAGTCGTCGCTTTCTGATACCGTGAACCTGCTGGGCCGGCCGCGCGACTTTGAGATAACCATCCGCGAAGTTCGTTTAAGCGCCGGCGCAGGCTTTGTCATTGCGATCGCCGGCGAAATCATGACTATGCCGGGTTTGCCGGCAAACCCGTCGGCAGAGCATATTGATGTCGATGAAAACGGCAATATAACCGGACTATAGAAAGAATATAAAAGGAGATAAGAATGAATAAGACCCCGTTGTGTGCAGTTCATGAAAAACTTGGTGCAAGAATGATCGATTTCTCCGGCTGGTACATGCCGGTTCAGTATAGCTCAATCATCGAAGAGCACAATGCGGTGCGCGAGGGCGCCGGGCTTTTCGACCTTTTTCACATGGGCGAGTTCTGGATGACCGGGCCAGATGCTCTCAAGAACGTGCAAAAAATCGTCACTCAGGATGCCGAAGCGCTTTCTGACCGCCAGATCGCTTATAGTCCGATGTGCCGACCCGATGGCACAATCGTTGACGACCTGCTTGTCTACCGCTGGAACGCCGAAAAATTTCTGCTGGTAGTAAATGCCAGCAATATTGACAAAGACTTCAACTGGATGAAAAGCCAGCTTGAAGGCGATGTCAAGTTCACCAACGAATCAGCAAAAACCGGTTTGATCGCTATTCAAGGGCCCAAGGCCGAAGCCGTTCTGCAGAAACTGACCCGCCAGCGCCTTAAGCCAATCAAATTCTACTGGTTTACCACCGGCAAGGTCGTCGGCGTAGACTGCATCATCAGTCGCACAGGCTATACCGGCGAAGAAGGCTTCGAGCTATATTATGATGCTGAACACTCAGAAACGCTCTGGAACGCCCTGATGGAAGCTGGCAAAGATGTCGATATCAAGCCGATCGGTCTTGGAGCCCGCGATACCCTCAGACTCGAAGCGCGCCTGATGCTTTATGGCAACGATATTCACGACAGCACTACTCCGATCGAAGCCAATCTGAACTGGACCGTCAAGTTCAACAAAGGCGCTTTTAATGGCAGCGACGTGCTGAAAAAACAGAAGGACCAGGGTGTCAGCAAAACTCTTGTCGGCTTTGAACTCGCAAAGGGCCCGGCCGCACGCCATGGCTACCCGATTGTAAAAGACGGCAGCGTAGTCGGTGAAGTAACCTCCGGAACCATGGCACCAACGCTTAAAAAGAACATCGGCCTCGGTTATGTTCCACCCGCACTCAGTGCAATCGGCACCGTAATCGATATCGAAATCCGCGGTAAAAACTACCCCGCTACCATCATAGAAACACCATTTTACACCAGGGCAAGGAGTTAATTATGCGCAGTCTTAAAGAATTCGACAACGAGATTTTTGAAATTATCGGACGCGAAAAAAATCGCCAGATGAGCCAGATTGAGCTGATCGCTTCCGAGAACTTCGTATCAGAAGCAGTACTCGAAGCACTCGGTTCGGTTCTAACCAACAAATACGCTGAAGGTTACCCGGCAAAGCGCTATTACGGCGGCTGCGAAGTCGTCGACGAAGCTGAAAATCTTGCCCGCGACCGCGTTAAAGAGCTTTTTAGCGCCGAACATGCCAACGTGCAGCCCCATTCTGGCAGCCAGGCAAATATGGCGGTTTATCAGGTTGTTCTTAAACCCGGCGACACTTTTCTCGGAATGAACCTGCAGAACGGCGGCCATCTTACTCACGGCAGCCCGGTTAACTTCAGCGGCCTGCTTTATAACGTGGTGCCTTACGGCGTAACTGACGATACTGAAACTCTTGATTACGACATGCTGCATAAGCTGGCTGTCGAGCACAAGGCCAAAATGATCATGGTTGGCGCGTCTGCTTACCCGCGCATTATTGATTTCGAGAGAATCCGCAAAGTCTGCGACGAAATCGAAGCGGTAATGTGCGTCGACATGGCCCACATCGCCGGACTGGTTGCGGCCGGACTGCACCCGACGCCGATTCCCTACGCTGATTTTGTAACTTCCACAACACACAAGACCCTGCGCGGACCTCGCGGCGGCCTGGTTCTCTGCAAGGAAAAATGGGCCAAAGCTATCGACAAGGCGATCTTTCCCGGTCTGCAGGGCGGCCCGCTCATGCACGTTATCGCAGCCAAGGCGGTCGCCTTTAAAGAGGCACTTGAGCCAGAATTCAAAACTTACCAGAAGAAAGTTCTCGAAAACGCTCAGGCTCTCGCGGCCGCTCTGGTCGCCAAGGGCTTCCGGCTCGTTTCTGGTGGCACCGATAACCACCTGATGCTGATCGATGTGCGCAACAAGAATGTCACCGGCAAACTTGCTGAAAAGGCATTAGACCACGCAGGCATAACAGTTAACAAAAACACGATCCCGAATGATCCGCAATCGCCATTCGTTACTTCCGGGCTGCGCGTCGGCACACCAGCGGTTACCACCCGCGGCATGACACCAGTTGAAATGACAAAGATTGCTGACCTGATGGATCAGGCCCTGTCTGCGCCTGAAGACGCTGTCAATCTCGCGACGGTCAAGGGCAAAGTGCACGAAATCTGCAGTAAATTCCCCTTTTATTCTATTTAAACAGGAGACCATAAGATGAAATTCACCAAAGAACACGAATGGGCAAAACTCGAAGGCGACATCGTAACCATCGGCATCACTGATTACGCGGCCCACCAGCTTGGCGACGTGGTTTTTGTCGAGCTACCGTCAGTTGGCAGCAAAGTCACCATGGGTAAGACTTTTGGCACAATTGAATCGGTTAAAACCGTTTCGGACTTGTATGCTCCGGTAGGTGGCGAAGTTGTCGAAGTTAACGAAGGCCTTGAAGGCAATCCCGCCATGGTCAACGAATCGCCCATGGATGCAGGCTGGATCGTTAAAATCAAGGTCGCCGACGCCAAGGAATTCGACTCCCTGCTTTCAGAAGCTGACTACAAAAAAATCTGCGAATAACCATACAGGAGCTGTTATATGGCTAATTATATCCCCACAACTCCTGCTGAACTGCAGGAAATGCTAGGGGCAATCGGCGTTAAAACGGTAGACGACCTGTTCGCCGAAATTCCACCGGAACTCAGGCTTCAGGGTGAACTCAACATTCCCGCAGGCATGAGCGAGCCCGAGATGATTCGCAAGGTTACCCGCCTTGCGCAGACTAATGAAACCGTTGACAACAACGTCTGCTTTCTTGGCGGCGGCGCTTATGATCACATTATCCCTTCGGTGATCGATCATCTGCTGCTGCGCGGCGACTTCTTTACCGCTTACACCCCTTATCAGCCTGAAGTATCGCAGGGCACTCTGCAGTGCATCTACGAATTTCAGAGTCTGATCAGCGGCCTGACCGGCATGGATCAGGCCAACGCCTCGATGTATGAAGGTGCGACCGCCACTGTCGAAGCAATAAACATGGCGACAGCACAGACCAGGCGCAACCGTGTACTTGTGCTGCAGACGGTTAATCCCGAATATCGCCGGGTAATGAGCTCACTCAACACGCCCCTTGGAGTTGAACTGATAAGTGTGCCTTTCGAAGACGGCGCGGTCGACCCCGCTAAAATTCAGGAAGCCCTCAATGATCAGGTTGCTGCTGTCGTTATGCAGTATCCAAACTTCCTGGGCGGTATTGAGGATATCGAGAAGATTTCGGAAATGACGCACAATGCCGGAGCCCTTTCGATAGTAGTTGCCAACCCGATCGCTCTTGGCCTGCTCGAAACACCAGGAAAACTTGGTGCAGACATCGTAGCCGGCGAAGGCCAGCCACTTGGCATTCCGCTCAGTTACGGCGGTCCGTATGTAGGATTTCTTGCCGCCAAAAAAGCCCTGCTGCGCCGCATGCCCGGGCGCATTGTTGGCAGAACCACCGATATTGACGGAAAAGCCGGTTATGTTCTGACCCTGCAGGCTCGCGAACAGCACATCAGACGCGAAAAAGCCAGCAGCAATATCTGCTCGAACCAGGCTCTTATGGCCCTCAATACGACTATCTACATGAGCCTGATGGGCCGCGAAGGTATCAAAGAAGTCGCGCTGCAGTGCTTCCAGAAAGCGCATTACCTCAAGCGCGAACTCGCCAAGGTCGAGGGTGTGAGCTTTCCGTTCACCGGCAGCTTCTTCCATGAACTTGTGGTTAAGATCCCCAACGCGCGTAAGGTCATCGGCAAAATGGCCAAACAGGGCGTTTTCGCCGGCATTCCGCTCGACAACTGGTTCTCTAACCTCAAAGACTGTGTATTGGTCGCAGTTACTGAGAAACGCACCAAAGACGAGATCGATCACTATTGTAACCTGTTAGGAGGGTTTATCAATGGCTGAACCCTTGATTTTCGACCTGTCAAAAGACGGCTGCCGCGGCTTTACGCTGCCGGCGCTTGATGTTCCTGAAGTTGATCCCGCCGATCATATTCCTGCACGCTTTCTGCGTCAGGAACTACCGCTGCCCTCGCTGTCAGAACTCGATGTGGTTCGTCACTTCACCCGGCTGTCACGCCTCAATCACAGCGTAGATATCGGCTTTTATCCTCTCGGTTCCTGCACCATGAAGTATAACCCGCGGGTTAACGAAAACATGGCGCGCCTCGCCGGGTTCGCCAACCTGCACCCGCAGCAGCCTGACGAAACGGTTCAGGGCGCTCTGCAGATGCTCAAGACTCTTGAAGAGTCGCTCGCCGAAATTACCGGCATGGACGCAATGACCCTGCAACCGGCAGCCGGCGCCCAGGGTGAACTTACCGGCCTGCTGATCATGCTTGCTTATCACCGCAAAAAGGGCAATCATAAGACAAAAGTCATGATTCCCGACAGTGGTCATGGCACCAATCCCGCTTCATGCGCCATGGTTGGCTACGAAGTCGTCAACATCAAATCTGATGCGCGCGGCGGCGTTGATATCGAAGACCTTAAATCGAAACTTGGCCCTGATATCGCTGGTCTGATGATCACCAACCCGAACACTCTCGGCCTGTTCGATGAGAACATCGGGGAACTGGCTCATCTGATCCATTCTGTCGACGGCCTGGTCTACTATGACGGCGCCAACCTTAACGCCATCATGGGCTGGACACGACCCGGCGACATGGGCTTTGACATCGTGCACCTCAATCTGCACAAAACCTTCTCGACTCCGCACGGCGGCGGTGGCCCGGGTGCCGGCCCGGTTGGTGTCAAAAAGCATCTCGAACCTTTCCTGCCCAACCCGCGCATTCAGCATGACGGCAAAAAGTATCACCTGCAGACCAAATGCCGCGAATCAGTTGGTCCGGTGCTCGCTTCTGTCGGCAACTTTCTCGTGCTCGTGCGCGCGTATGCCTATATTCTGGTTAACGGCCGCGAAGGTCTCAAGAATGTCTCTGCTTATGCGGTTCTCAACGCGAACTACATGATGCAGCGTCTTAAAAAGACCTTTGATCTGCCATACGACCGCTTCTGCAAGCACGAATTCGTGCTGTCGGGAAAAGGTCTCGCCAAGTATGGCGTCAAGACGCTCGACGTCGCCAAGCGCCTGCTTGATTTCGGCTTTCACGCTCCCACAATCTACTTCCCGATGATTGTCGAAGAGTCGATGATGATCGAACCAACCGAAACCGAAAGCAAAGGCACGCTCGACTGCTTCATCGAAGCCATGGAAATGATAGCGCGCGAAGCCGCAGAAAAGCCGGAAAATCTCAAGAACGCACCGACGAAAACACCAGTGCGCCGCCTTGACGAGGCAACAGCTGCCCGCAAGCCCGATATCAACTACTTCCAGAAACCTGAATAGTCTGCAGATGACAATTAAAATAAATCTCCCGCAACGTGAACACATGATGTTGCGGGAGATTTTGTACTTTCTCAAGCCGGCAGAAGGCCATGAGGTCTGGCTGGTTGGCGGCAGCATCAGAGACCTGCTCAGAGGTTACACTACCCTGCCCGATCTCGATCTTGCCACCGGCTTTGATCCGATACCTGCCGCGCGAGAATACGCGCGAAAGACCGGGTCCGGGTTCGTCGTTCTTGACGAAGAACGCCAGGTGGTCAGAGTAGTCAGAACCTGGGAAGACAGGCATTATACCTTTGATATTTCGAGATTTCGCGCCGAGAACATCGATGATGACCTGCGCGCCCGCGATTTTACCATCAATGCGATAGCGGCCAGATTGTCATTGTCTGCTGACGCGGCTGACATAAAACCTGGTCGGCCGGTCAAAAACTCAGGCACCGCCGAGCCATGTGAACTTGAGCTTTATGACCCGCTGTCAGGCTGCGAACACCTCAGACAGGGGTTGATAATACCCTGTTCCGACAACCTGTTCACTGATGATCCGCTGCGTCTCATGCGGGCCTTCAGGTTTTCAGCGCTTTTCAATGCCAGCTTTTCGCCGCAGTTGTATAAAATGGTCGTCGACCAGGCGCCACTGCTTAAGGGCGTATCGGGTGAACGCATTCGCGATGAGCTGTTTAAGGTATTACAGGTCAACAACAGCACGCAATGGATTCGCATCATGCACCAGACTGGCATTCTGGCGGTTATTTTTCCGCAGCTTGCCGCCTGCGAAGGTGTTGAGCAGAACGAATGGCATCATCTCGATGTCTTCGAGCACAGCATGCTTACACTCGAAAATCTTGAAAAACTACTGCTGGATCCGAATAGACCAGGGTGGTGGCCAACTTTTGAGAAATATCTTGATGAAAATCTTTCTGGCAGCCGCAGTTACCGTGAACTGCTCAAGCTCGGCTGCCTGCTGCACGACCTGGGAAAGCCTGACTGCAAAAGAATCGACCATGAATCAGGCCGGGTAATTTTTCATGGCCACGAAATGGAAGGCGTGCGAATTACCCGTGATATCAGCGAATCTCTACGACTTTCGGTCAATGAAAGCCAGTATCTGCAGCTTCTGGTAAAAAACCACATGCGCCCCGGTGTGATGCTGCAGCAGGGCGTGAATGACAAGCGACTTTTTCGATATTTCTCAGAAACCGGCCGTGATGGTCTTGGCATTGCTCTTCTGTCGCTGGCAGACCGCTGCTCAGCTCAGGGTTCGCTCAGCTCAAACGAGCTTACCGATTTTGAACTTGGCATTATGGACCTGATGCATGCTTTTTACGAACAGCTCAAAAGGCCAAAACTGGCGCCATTTCTCAACGGCAACGATCTGATTACACATTTTAAGCTGAAGCCGGGCCCCGAATTCAAAAGAATTCTCGAAGCTCTCGAAGAGGCTCAGTTTCTCGGTGAGATCACCAGTCATGACGAAGCCATGGCCAGGGTTCGCGAACTTATTGCTCAAGAGAAATGAGTCACTATTCCTCGGTCAACAATGAAATTACCTGTTCTGAAAAGTCATTGCGAGAAGCGTAGCGACGAAGCAATCTCCTGGAACATGAGATTGCTTCGTCGGACAGCTGTCCTCCTCGCAAGGACAAATAAACCTGTAACGTGCCACAAGAGCACAGGTAATCATTATCAGCGGCCTTGCTGCTTCAACACAAATGCCATAATGACTATGGCATCAGCGCAGACAATGCCAGACGCGTTTTCAACAAAGGTGCTGCTATGCGTCTAACTATATCTGAGAGACGCAGCTGCTGGCATTTTGTCTTGATGGCACTATTGGCATTATTTTTGTCTGCCAGCTCAGCCGCCTTTGCCGACTCGATCTTGCGCGATCTCGACCGCCTCGAACTGGTTATTGAGCAGACAATTAAACGACTTGAATCAGACATTGAGCTTGATCGAGAGCCTTCGAGCGATTTGGTGAGCAGAGTCGGACGACAGTTCGAACTTTCGGCTCTGGCGGCAGGTCGGGCCGATCTGCTCGAAGAAGATTACTACAATCTCGCACTAAGTCTCATTGCCGGACACTTTGGCGACTACTCTACAGCTTGTCAGCTTCTTCGTGATGAAATGAGGCTGCAAACCTTTCGTGTTGCCAGAGAATGGATGCGCAAAGAAATCAGTAAACTCGAAGAAATGATTGCTGCAGCCGCGCTACCGATGCCGCAAGGCAGTCGCGTAGCAGACTTCTATTATAAAGAAATATTGCAGGATTTAAAGAAAACATTGATCGGAGCTGGAGTTCGCTGATTAGCGACAATCCTGCCGCCATGCGAACCGCTGCTGCTTCAAGATTCGGATGGCTTTGCCAGCAATTTTGTTATGTGCCAGATTGACTATTTTCTTTTGAAAATGGCACGCCAGCCTGTAGGCGGCTGCATTACCGGGTATCTTATCTTTGGCCCGACCCCAATATTGGCGGTTACAAAGAACGCGTCAGGTTCAATTTTTCGGGCAATATCGACAAGGCGATCGATGTCTTTACGCCGGCATGGAATCTCGATTTCTTTAATGGCACGATCTGACTCAATACCGTCGAAAGAGACAACCTGAAAGCCAAGGCGCTTGAATTCGGTGGCAAGCTCAAGTCCTTTTTCCATACTGATTATACGCAGCAGTGAGCTGCCCACTGAAATACGCTTTTCGATCAGAATGCCTGCAACATTGCCTGAGGCGTAGCCCAGCGCATAAAAAACAGCTATCACCGGGCTTTCGTTAATTTTTGCGAGAACTGTTGAGATAACCAGCAGCCAGATGCTGACTTCGATGAAGCCGAGCACAAAAGCAGTTTTCATTCGCCCGTTGACTATGCTGATAATGCGAATTGTGCCGACTGATACATCGACAATGCGCGCCATAAAAACGGCCAGACCGGTTAAAATGACTGTCATATCCATATATTGATTCCTGATGGTGCTGCGATACAATCAATAATATCAGATTTACCCGCAGTTAGAAAGCACATCATCAAAGATTCAATCTGCACATAAAAACCGGCAGGCATTCAAAACCTCTGTAAATACACAGTTTAAAGGGTTTACAATTGCCAACAAGCCTGAAATATTGTATAAGAATGCTGTGGTTCTGTAAGGAGAGTTCACTTGAAAAAAAGCAAGCTCGTCGTTTTGCTGTTTATACTTATTGCACTGCAACTCGAAGGTGCGTCGGTAATTGCTGTATTTGCCCCACACCCCGATGATGAGGCAATTTCTCTTGGCGGCTGGATTGCTGACCAGGCCCTCGAAGGAGCCATAATATATGGAATAATGCTTACCGACGGTGAAGCATTTTCTCGGGCTGTGCGCGCCAACCGCCTGTCTCGCAAACCGGTTCTTACCGCCATGGACTATCTCAGGCTGGGCAAAATGCGCAGACTTGAAGGCACCGCATCATTCAAGGTTCTTGGAATTCCTGTTGAACGGCAGTTTTTTCTTGCCTATCCTGGAAACGCAATAAACAGGCTGGTATCGGCAAATCAGCCGATGAAATTGTTTAAATCTCCGGCAACCAGGCAAAGATATGGTTCTGCGTGCTGGCAGGGTAACAAGAGGCAGGTTGCCTACAGTCGGGCAAGTCTGACGCGTGATATCGATGAAATTCTGGCTCGGATCAAGCCTGATATAGTCGTTATACCAGCCGCATTCGATACCAATTTAGATCATTACGCTACTTCTCGTTTGATCACAAACAGACTGGAAGCCATTAATCATAAACCCGAAATAATATCCTACCTCGTACATCGTGGTTCGCGAAGAGATTACCCGAAACCTTATGGGTATAAACCAGATCTGGGAATAAACGATCCGAATGGTGTGCCTGTACCACGGAGAAAATTTCCGTCAAGCAGAGCCATACAAATCAAGAAAAGTGCGCTAGAATGCCATAAATCACAGCTGCGACTGAAAGACGGCTTTTTATTCAGTTTCATCAGAACTGAGGAAATCTATTGGTAACAAACTTAACATGGGAAAGTTAACGGCTTCCGCAAAAGCCCTGCTAAGCTCACGAAACTTCATCACCTTTGCCGCAATGACCTTAATTCTGGCGGTGGTAGATGCTTACTTTTTGTCATTGCAAACGATGGCCTATGGCACCAGAAACCTTATTCTCACTGCAATGCTGCTTTGCCTCAGCCTTAGCGCAATAGAACACTTTATCATTGTCGCTTTTGCAGTCCAGGTCCCAAATCTGCTGTTACTTCTCCTTCTCTCTATTCACTTTGGAGCGCCTCAACTGTTTTTTTGGGGACTGTCCGGACATTTGATTGTTACTGCCGTTTTCTTTGTCTTTTATAATCAACTCAGCCAGGCATACATTTCTGAAAGCCAGTTTGCAAAGTTGAAGGCGGATTTAAAGGAAAGCGAAGACCTGAGTATGCAGAAGCTTCTTTATTTCAGCCTGCTCGGTTGTCTGCGGGACAAGACAAAAGTCCTGTCACAGGCCTACCATGTGCTCGACAACTTTTTCAAAGCAGAAAAAGCAGTAATTTATCTTGCTAACCACGAGAAGAATCTTCTTGTCCCTAATTTTCGACCAGGAACCGAAGCAGACAACAATTTCCAACCAATTCTGGTTAAACCTGATTTCTGGCGCAAACACAGCTACGACCCAGATAAAGGCATGTTGAGCCTCATTGGCGGAAAAACCAGTCTGCGCACACTTAAACAGCTTATTCCAGAATCTTCAGCCGACGCGCATGCAGCGATGCCGCTCAGCGCTGCGAATATCGTAACCGGCCTTGTCGTAATTTTCCGACAAAAAGAAGAAAATAAAAAGTATCTTGATCCGGCTCACTTTGCGGCTTTTGCCTATGTTCTTGGCTCGGCATTCGAGAATTGCCAGACGCATTTTATGGTCAGACAATTACTTGACAAGGCTGTGCAAAAGACAGAGCGCGTCGAAAACGCTTTGGGCAAATTCGTTTCGGGCGATGTCGCGAAAGGCATAATCGACAGTCAGAGCCAGATCGCGCTGGGCGGGAAAAAGTCCAGAATATCAGTAATGATAGCGGATCTGCGTGGCTTCACCAGGCTAAGCGGAACAATCCCTATCGAGGGACTGGTTTTGCTTTTAAACACTTGGTTTGAGCGGGCCTGCACGTTGATCGCCAAAAATGGCGGTACTATCGATAAATTCATGGGAGACGCTATTCTGGTGCTTTTTGGTGCGCCAAATCAGGGCACCGACGACACTCTGCGCTCTGTTTACACAGCTTTCAGACTGCAGGAAGAATTCACGAAATTCATGATACCGGTAAAATTGCCAACCGGCTGCTCACTTGGCCTCGGCATCTCTATTTCTACAGGAGAAGCTGTTGTCGGCAACTTCGGGTCAAGAAACCGCATGGAATACACAGCAATTGGCGAAACCGTTAATCTGGCAGCGCGAATCGAAAAAATGGCAGGGGGCGGCGAAATTATAGTAGATGAAACAACGTTCAAAAGCATGCCTGTGGATTCATTCGAATTCAGCATGCTGGCAAATGTAGAAATCAAGGGTGCCGCGACGCAGAACCTTTATCGACTGCGCTCAATTATCAACGACCATGACGCATAAAAAGCCGGCTGCTTAAGGAACTTGCCAAAGCAGCCGGCTGGAATTGCATTCTATATCCGCGGTGAACTTACAGAACCGTCAGAAGCTCCTGATATTTAGCCATCGGCCAGAATTCATGAGCCAGCAGCTGTTCGGCCTGATCAACTGATTCGCGCAGCATACTGAGGGCTTTTTCGCCGGCATCAGCAAGATAAACTGCCTTTTTGTGCAGATTTTCCTTATCGTCTGCTTTATTCAGAACAGCCTCCAGAGCCTCGAATCGCGACTTAATATCAGAATACATGGCGTCAAACTTCTTAACTTCTGCGGTCAAAACTTTTGACGTTGCGCCAGCAGCTTTTGCTGCAGCTGCAGCAGAAGCGACTGCACTGATTTGCCTGACAACAGCCGGTAAAATTTCAGTCTTTGCTATATTTACCGCGGTCTTATACTCTATTTCCTTGGTCTTAACGTAATTCTCAAGCTTTATCTCGACCTTGGCACAAACTTCACGTTCATTTAATACATGGGTTTTCTCCATGAGCTCAATCGCTTCAGGTTCAAGAAAAGCATTCAGCGCCGCCGGAGTGTTCTTTGCGTTGGGCAGTCCAAGCTTTTCTGCCTGTTTATGCCACTCTTCAGAATAGCCATTACCTTCAAATCGAACCCGCCGTGTTTCTTTAAAGACATCTTTGAGCACCAGCAAAGCGCTTTCTCGAATATCCTTATCTTTGTGCGCCGCGAGACGTTTTTCAATAGTGAAAAAGCCATAAGTACACAGCTGGTTGAGCAGGGTGACAGATTCTGATGGATTCTGAGAAGAGCCAACCGCACGGAATTCGAATTTATTACCAGTGAAGGCGATCGGCGAAGTGCGGTTTCTGTCGGAATAATCTTTGGAAATTCTCGGCAGATTACGAACGCCCATGTTTATATTAGCCATCACCTGTTCGGTCGGTTTGCCCATTCTTTCGATCTCATCGATCAGACGTGTGAGATACTCTCCCAGATATATCGACATGATGGCCGGAGGCGCCTCACTTGCGCCAAGACGGTGGTCGTTTCCGGCATCAGCAACACAGGCACGCAGCAGACCGCCAAATTTATCGACACCTAACATTAATGCACCAAGGGTTAGCAGAAACGAAATGTTTTTAAGTGGCGACGCTGACGGTTCCAGATAATTAGTTCCGGTGTTATCGCCAATTGACCAGTTTACATGCTTGCCTGAGCCGTTCACTCTGGCAAAAGGTTTTTCGTGCATGGTTATATAGAGATCGTGGCGCATGGCGACCTGGCGCATAACATCCATGGCCTGCAAATTATGATCTATAGCCAGATTTGCCTCTTCATAAAGCGGGGCTATTTCAAACTGATTTGGCGAAACCTCGTTGTGTCTTGTTTTAGCGGGAATGCCTCGCCGATAGAGCTCATGATCAAGTTCAACCATGAATTTGATCATTTTTGGATGAATTGCACCAAAATAGTGATCTTCCATCTGTTGCCCCTTGGCTGGAGCAGCCCCGAACAGGGTTCGTCCACATATGCGCAAATCCTGACGAGTGTCATAAAGCTTTTTTGAGACAACAAAATATTCCTGCTCAGGCCCGCAGTTTACGACAATCTTTTTGGCAAGACGGTTACCCAGAAGTCTTTGCAGCCTTATGCCAGCGTCGTTAAGGGCGCGCATCGAACGCAGGAATGGTGTTTTAAGGTCAAGAACCGCTCCTGTCCAGGACAGGAAAACACATGGAATAACCAGGGTTTTGGCATTGCCAGTTTCGAGAAGAAATGCCGGGGAAGTTGGATCCCAGGCTGTATAGCCTCTCGCTTCAAAAGTTGAGCGCATTCCACCGGATGGAAACGAGGATGCGTCTGGCTCGCTCTGTATCAGCTGCTTTGCCGAGAATCGTTCGATTATGTCACCGGTCTCGGAATATGTTATAAAGGCATCATGCTTCTCGGCAGTTCCGCCTCGCTGCGGCTGAAACCAGTGGGTGAAGTGGGTGGCTCCTTCGGCGATGGCCCACTCTTTCATGGCATGCGCTACTGGTTCGGCGATTGATTCGTCGAGGGGATTGCCGGTATGTATTGTCGAAATAAGCCGTTCATAAGTGTTATGGCTTAACTTTTCACGCATAACTGCGCGACTGAATGTAAGTTCACCAAAGATCTTCGTTATCTGCGACATGCTAACCTCTTTCGGTCTTACAACCTTCTGCTTAAAAAAGATTCTTAATCTTAATTGTCGACGCATCAATCGTCAAGCGTAAACAATAAATTTTCTGCAATTTTAGCATTTTTTACTCTACATTTTACAAGAATTACAAAATTGATTGGCCTTAAACAGAATCTTTCATTCAGACATGCTGGTAGCGCGCAATAAGCATGCGGAAACATGCTGCGTGTGGTATTTGTGATTACCAGAAGCCTGTGCCTTTAAGCAAACAGCTTTAACCAACCAGCCATTTTTTTACAATCTGATTCAGGTCGTGCATTTTAAAGGGTTTGATGAGACAGTCATTCATGCCTGCCTTCAGGCAAGCCTCTCTGGTCTCTTGAAAAGCGTCTGCGGTAACTGCAACAACTGGGATTGAGCGATCAAAATTGCCTTTAATGTTGTTTCGAATCAGACGTATGGTTTCAAATCCGTCGAGCAAAGGCATTTGCAGATCAAGCAGCAAAATATCATATTTTCGGCTTGCCAGCGCCAGTATAGCTTCATGCCCATTAGAAACGACATCAACCGCTATATTGATCTTATTCAACATTGCTTTTACAACAAATTGATTAACGGGATTATCTTCTGCGAGCAATGCATAATATTGATTCTGCGTTTCTGCCTCAAGCGAAACAGCAAGCAGTCGGCCTGACTTTGAGCAATGATTGTTTTGAGATTTCTCTGAAGCTTTGTCGTTCACATAAGGCAGTGGCAAACTGAACCAGAATTGCGAACCTTGCCCGAGCTTGCTCTTAACACCAATGTCACCGCCCATAAGATTGGCCAGCTTTCTGGAAATCGACAATCCAAGGCCTGTTCCACCATATTTTCTGGTAGAAGATGCGTCAACCTGATTAAAACTTTGAAACAGCATGCCAATTTTTTCATCAGGAATCCCAATTCCCGAATCACTTACTTCAAACATAATCTGCTGCATTTCTGCAAACTTTGGGTCAGGTAAAACATTGATGAGAACTTCACCGTGCGCGGTGAACTTTATTGCATTGTCCAGCAGATTAAGCAGAATCTGTCGTAGCTTTAAAGAATCACCACGCACGAACGACGGTAGATTGTCGTGCAGATACAGGTTGCAGACAAGACATTTCTGAGTTGCCTTATAACGCATCTGCTCAAACACTTCGCGCACCAGACGAATCAGATCAAACTCAACGCTTTCGACGGTCATTTTCCCCGACTCTATTCTGGTAATATCCAGAATGTCACTGATCAACGCAAGCAGGGAATTACTGCTGTCCCGAACAATCTCGGCATATTGTTTTTGCTCGTCCGATAATTCAGTCTGTAGAAGCAGTTCAACCATACCAGAGACGCCGTGTATTGGCGTGCGAATTTCGTGGCTCATGTTGGCTAGAAAACTGCTTTTAGCCTCATTTGCTGCGTCTGCTCGGCCTCTGGCGGCTATCAGTTCGCGCTCAGCCATAACTCTTCTTGTTACATCAGCAAAGAAGCCAACAACACGCTGGCGACCTTCAAGATTCATGCACGCAGTATTGAGTTCTGCGTAAAAAATCGAGCGATCCTTGCGCTGGCAAAGCAATTGCGGCACCTGAGCAAAAACAGTTTCAGCATTCTTACGAAAAAGGTGCATAACATCGATCAGCTCGTCCACAGGATGCAAAATCTCGATCGACTCGCCTTTCATCTCATCTTGCTGGTATCCAAACATCGAAGCGCCCGCAGGGTTAACCTCAACAATTTCTGCAAGTTCTACGTCAGCGATTACAATCGCATGGCCAGATCCATCAAAGAGAGTGCGATATTTCAATTCAGACAATGAGATCGTTTCCGCTGCGATTTGGGCTGCTTTAAGCAGTTCTAACAGTTTCTGCTCGGTTTTGAGCTTGTGATACTCGTTGCCGGCAGCAATAATTGTGGCAAAAGCAAAAACACCAAAAAATCTTTTGAGAACTTCTGGCGGGTAAACGTAGAAAATACCGGGCGAAAAATAATTGTAAATCGCGCCTAAGGCACAAAGAAACAAGTATAAGAGGGAAATCGCCAGGCCAGCCCTGAACCCTCCGAGGAAAAAAACAATAAGAGGAACTATGAAGCTCCAGATCGCTCCCGTGCCTTCTGTGCCGCCAAATAGATAGATTGTAAAAAAGAATACGCAGGACGTGATTATCGCTGCATAACTGACACCAAGAGAGTTAGTGCGCCTATATGAAAAGTAGCCGATAAAGGTGAATATTACAGCAACTACAGAGTCTATAAACGCGAGATAGAAACGGGTTTGATAATTATCTATCGCAAACCAGATGCCATACAAAACAGCTAAAATTGAAGAAACCAGCAAAACCCGATGTCGCAGATATGAATTTTCGGCCGCAATATTACGACTGCTCACATCATCTGGCATTAAAACCACCTGACCAGGCAAATTACAGCATATAAAACCAACAGTGTGCCAGCTCAGCTTACATTTACCGCATTGAATTGTAAAGCCATATTTGCGAGGCAACATAGTTTATCAATGTGCCTGAGAAATCATGGGTCTTTGTATTAGATACATCATTTATTAACTAAAGCATTGGTCTCCTTGCATTCGCAGAGCCTAACACAGGCACTCTCTATAAAAACGGCGCATTATAATTGAACCGGCTGTTTCGCAGAGTAAATCGGGGAGCAGTAATTCTCGATTACGATTACGACGTGCAGGATGCGCTAGTGCCTGGGCGCCCGAGGATTTGGCTGCTCTTGTGGCTTCAGCCGTTAGAGCAGCCTATCCCGAAGG
>PGYB01000044.1 GCA_002839445.1 Candidatus Riflebacteria bacterium HGW-Riflebacteria-1 | reverse complement strand
TCCAGCTAAGGCCCGATAAAGTTCATGA
The DNA here is from genome assembly GCA_002839445.1 of Candidatus Riflebacteria bacterium HGW-Riflebacteria-1. Classification (GTDB taxonomy): domain Bacteria; phylum Muiribacteriota; class Ozemobacteria; order Ozemobacterales; family Ozemobacteraceae; genus Rifleibacterium. The sequence continues at coordinate 9,550 of PGYB01000044.1, read as the reverse complement.
ACCGCCGGATGCGGACCCGCATGTCCGGTGGTGTGGGAAGGAGGGGGGAAAGCCCCCTCTTTACCCGATTCTGGCTTGAATTTATCATTCTTTTCACTTCTGATTGGATGGTTTTTAACCGAATAAATCAGAATGGGAGCCGGTTCTCTCAAAAAACACTGAATCTCCTGTGATTCTATAAATCAGAAGCCAATCGGATTCAACATGACATTCTCGCCTTGCGACAAAGTTGCCAATTAATGGATGATCTTTATGAATCGCGTCTAATTTTTTGCCGGCAACCAATGTGTTTACAATTATCTTGATTTTATCAATGTTTTTGCCACGTCTCGTGGCTTTTTTTAGATCCTTCTCAAACTGCTTTGTAAAAACTGGTTTTAGCATTATATTCCAAGTTTATTAAACATATCTTCAGCATCTTTGCATTCAACTAGATTCTTTCCGGATTCTGAATCCTGGAAGGTTTGCAATGTTGTCTCATTGGGAACTTTCAGATCAAAAGGAAGACCATTGTTGAGCTCAACTTGCTTGTAAAACAAATTAATTGCTTGAGTTGCGTTCAATCCTAATTTTTCGAAAATCCTTTCAACATGATCTTTCAAAGAAGGTTCTACTCTGGCCCGAATCGTTGCGGTTTTTGACATATTAATCACCTGCCTACACATAATGTGGCCCAAACGAGGAGCAAAGTCAAGAGTCTTCATTGGGCGTTCAAGTTTGTTTTGTTTTTTTTGCCAGAACGCCAGGTTGAGCGGGCGAAGCGAAGCTTTGTCCGCTCGAACCGACTTGTTGAACGGTTCGTCCGACCCTCTCAAAAATTTATCCAACGATGTGATTTCCATCATTGGCTTACAAATTAACGCATCCTGCGACAAATTGTCCATGGATTTTAGCAAACATTGAGATGTCCGATCAAAGACTGCTTCGGCCTGCATATCCGCGTATAACGCAAACTGCTTCATTTTCCGCGTCTACGCGATTGTTCGACGATGAATTTTTCATTTTTTAAGAATCGTTCGAGTAAAACGTCATCAACATTTTTTCGGGAATCAAAAGCCGCTAAGATATAGACGTTTTCAAAAGAGGCTCTGTATACAATTCTCCATGGAGCAACAATCAGTTCTCGAAACAAAAGAAAACCTTGTTCTTCGAATTCTGGCACTATTCTGCCTCGAAATGGTAAATAATCGAGTTGAGAAATCTCTGTTTTGATTTTTTTTAAAATATGTCCGGCAGTTTTGGGATTTTCGGAAGCAATATAGGTAATCAATCTCTCAAGATCAAGTGCAGCTTGTTCAGACCAATTTATTTTAAACCTTTTTTTCATGGTTTTTCAGCGTCTTTTCAATACTGTTAAAGACTGCTTCATTATCAATAATCTTGCCCTGACGAACCTCCTCTTCACTCATTGAAACCAGTTTCAAAAGTGAAAGTGCTTTACACATTGATTCGTAGCTTTCAGGATCTTGTAAAACAGCCCTTGCTTCACCATTTTGAGTAATTATTATTGGTCTATGGGTTTCGTTGATGTATTTCAGCAGTTCAGCGGCATTTGCTTTGAGATAGGTAATGGGTTTTATGTCCGATAAATTTGACATTTTTCACCTCCGGTTCTTTTATGATACCATAAAAGAACCGGTAAGATTAGTTGTATTTTGTTTTTTTCGTCGAACAAGGCATACACCAAAGCATTGTCTCTTTATTCAGAAGACATCGAAAGAACATGGCAGCATTTGAACCGAAGTAACGCGGGCTGTTGCACTGCCCTGCAGGGCAGGTGATTCCAGGGACACCTTAGAACTGGTGTTCCCAGAACTCTTAAAATTCCTTTAATTCAGCCCAGGACTTTTTGCGCCAGTTTAATGCAAGGTCTTGAGCGGCCTTGATATCTCCTGGAGAAAGTTTCGCAGCAATTGAATCGCGAAACTCGCGATCTTCTTCGCCAGAATACTGGCCGGCACTGGCGGAAGCGACCAGATTCAACCACATCAGGGCCTCTACTTCATTTTTTACAACTCCACGGCCGTCAAGAAGGCATTTCGCCAGCAACAGCTGGCCATCACGGTTTCCCTGCTCGGCCGAGTATCTGAACCAACGTACCGCTTCTTTATGATTCTGCGAAACGTAACTTCCATAAGCATAGCTTTCGCCAACCAACCACTGACAGTAGGCAACTCCCTGTACAGCTTCTTCAAATCTTCGATTAAAGCGCTGTCGTTTTTCCAGCCAGCTAAATGCTTTTCTGACCAGCTCGCCATCTTTATAAACAACCAGAAAGGCTACTGCTGCTGACAGTAGAAGAACAATCAAGATTAAACCTGCCAAAATCTTTTTCATTCTTTGCCTTCCAGGCCTGGTTGTTCAAGCCTGTAGTAAAGCTTTAAGCTGATCAGTGGCCGCAGGGAACCAGCTCGACATATTCGCCGCAGGCAAAAGCCGGGCATTTTTTGGCAATTTCGATTGCTTCTTCCTCAGTTTCGACTTCAAACAGAAAATAGCCGGTTACCATATCTCTGGTATCAAGCGGAAGCAGACTTTCGGCCGCCCCGGAAGCTGCATTGACAAATCGGAAAGAGCGCTCACCGCAGCCGTCTCCGCCCTGCAGTCGGCCATTCTTTGCAAGTTCTTCAGCATAATCAGCAAACTGAGCGGTAATTTCATTTCTTCGGGTTTCGCTGAGCCGGTTCCATTCAGCAAAACTGCCTTTAATCAACAGCAGATAACTGTTCATCCGTTCCTCCAGATAGGATTTCGCTTATTAATAATGGTTAAATTCTAACTTATTTTTCTCAAATTTTTGTCTCATCATCGGGGAGCATTTACTTCCTTATCAGTCTTTGATGAAAAAGAGAAAGCCGCATAAAATCACAGAATAATTACGTCAACTCGCGAAATGAGGCAGGATCACGGGCCTTGTTTATTTGAGGTTTTTGAGAAACGCGGGAAGGATTTTGCCGAAGGCCAGGCGGTCGATCTTGCCAGCGAGAGACCAGGAGTTGGCAAGGATGAAGAAGCCGAAACGCTTTTCCGGGGAAAAACCCATAAAACTGCTGAACCCGTAAGTGCCGCCGTTGTGCCAGATGAATCGGACTTCGTTCTGGTCGAAACAATGCCAGCCGAGGCACATTTTGAGATTGTTTCCTCCGCAATCGAAGCGGATCTGATGTGATTCACGCAGGAGATTCCCGAGTGGCGAACTGTCTGGCGAAAGATTGGCCCGCAGAAACTTCAGAAGATCATCCGGGGTGGTTTTCAGAGCCCCACATCCGGCCAGAACCCCGAATTTCCAGGCTGGAACCGGGGTAAGTCCGTCCTTGTCATCATGATAATAGCCATGGGCCATACGTGAGTGAAGTGCCTCGGGCAGATCAATAAAGGTATCGGACATTTCCAAAGGCTTGAGAATATGATCATGAAGAAGGGAAAAGAAACTTTTCTGCCGATATACTTCCATGAGATGGCCCAGCAGTCCGGATCCGAGATTCGAATACGAATACCTTGTCCCGGGTTTGATTTCCAGGGTGTGAGTAGCGAGAAATTCATAGAGGTGTTGTGCCGTGTAGTCGGCATAGGGCTGAAGTTGATCGGCCGGTTGCATATTGGCGGGCAGGCGCGGCAAACCGGAGTTGTGCAAAGCAAGATTCAGGCAGGTGACACCGTTTTTGAAAAGATCCGGAGCTATAGTTTCCGCCTGAAAAAGCTTCGAGACCGGTGTTTCGAGATCTAGACCGTCTTTTGCAAGCTGTTGGTGGGCCAAAAGAACGGTGAAAACCTTGGTGATCGATCCCATTTCAAAAATGGTCTGCCGATCGACAGGCTGCTTTTTTTCAGAATTGGTGGTCCCAAGGCAAATTATCTCTGATTCTTCGTCGGTGATATAGCCGAAGGCAATCCCGGTGAGGTTGCCTGTCTTTATGAGGCCCTCAGCCTCGTCGATGATTTCTGAAATCATCGCGGAATGAGTCGCGTTGCGGCTGTTTTCAGGCGGTTCCGCAGCAAGTTGCGAGAAGCTGAGGGCAAACAGGAGGAACACCAATATCAATCCGCAACGTTTGCTGCCCAACTTGTTCATTTAAGGGACTCCTCTTCGATAATTGATTTGCAAAATAGTAGCTTAAACTGCCTACATAAAGCTTTCGCACTCATAATAGCACTGTTCCATTTTGCTTGTCCATCCACTTTCAGTTGTCTACTCCGACTGATTTGAGGGTTTAGTTATAACAAGTCTAAGTTCATTGGATTCAGCTGCCGGCAGATCAGGAATTGGCACAAAATCCCCGGTTGCAGGGTTATATACAGAGGTTGACTGATACAGGTAACTGACCGACAAGGAATAGTCGCCAGGTATGTTTTGCATATTTCCAGTATTGGCATTCGGGTTCTCTGACATACCCTGCCAATGATAAATTGACACCAAAGGCTTCGCCTGGTCGCAATTCAATCAAATCCGAAGCGGTTTCAGGAATGGACGCTCCGGGATATACTATTGGCCTAAAGGCACCGCCGGGACCGTTCAAGCGAACGCTCCAGCCGCCCCAGGCTCGATAATGGTCGAGCATGCCAGCCCGGGGACGCATAATCAACACTGGATCCGATCCGCGGTTCTCTGCAAGCAGGCGCAGAGAAGCAACGCCTGGAATCTTTTCCAGATAGAGATGCAGGCCGGTTATTCTGGTATTGATTTCAAAGGAATCATCCAGAGCAGTACCTGCATGTGCAACAAATAGAAAACCAGCAAAAAAAAGAAAAAACAAAGTTCGTTTTACTGGATGTTTCGTCATCGTATTTGCTCCTTTAATTATCAACTGCTATAACGTTGGCGGCAGGGCTTCAGACAATCTCCTGGCAAAGAGCTGATATGTCAGGGGTTCCGCTGTGGTCAGTATGCCGGCCCGACAACATCTTCGTCGCATCAATCGACTCAGCGCGGCTGATAAAGTGACTTGCGGCGCTACAGTAAACAAGTTGAACCAGCATGTACTGATTTCTCCAGTCTAAGTTTGAATAGAAATTTGCTTTTCTGACTCCACAATATCACCAGCCATTTTTTTTGAGTCAAGGAGATTTTTGACGATTTTCTGGTGAACTTACCTTATTATAAACCAACTAAAAGTAAAAAGCAGAGGGAAACATGTCATATCAATTTTGCGGGTACAAGGTAATACTGACGGCATCCGCAGCAAAAACGTTGCTTCAAATAATTTCTGAAAGGCAATTAAGATAGCATGAGAAACTATCAAGGGAGCGCATAATGAAAAATCCAGTTTGTTACTTTGAGATCCCGGTTACTGACCTTGAACGCGCCATTGCCTTTTACAATGCCGTTTTCGACTACCAGTTCGAGCGTACCAACATAGATGGAAACGAAATGGCCCTGTTTCCTGCGTTTGACCAAGCAAGCGGAATTACCGGCGCATTGGCAAAGGGAGGCAGCTATGTCCCGGGGAAGCAGGGTTCACGCATCTATTTTTCAGTGGTCAGCATTAAAGAAACGCTTCAGAAGGTTAAACAGGCTGGGGGCGAAGTTCTCTATCCCGAAACCTCGGTCGGGGCTTATGGTTCGGTTGCAGAATTTGAAGACAGCGAAGGAAACTGCATTGCTCTGCATTCGGTAAATTAATGATTTTCGATCAGCAAGATAGTGACTATCCTGCTCCCAGACTGGTAGACCGGTCATACATTGCTTCCCGTCAGGGCGCAACATTTCATGTGACACCTGTTATTCAGCTACGAGGCTTTCAAGCCTGTAATGCCGTTACCAGTTGTATTTGGCGATTAACCAGGAGACTTCATTATTGAAACGTGCTTACCAAGCAATCTGCTGAAATCACGCCTGTTATAGGTCAGCAAGCAATCAGCCTTGTATTTTTCAGCGGCAATGGCAACCAAGGAGTCGTAAACCATCCCACTGGTAAGATCTGCCAAAACACATCTTTCGATTGCATGTTGGTAATCCAAGCTTGTGAGTTCAATTCTCCTGGCATGTTTCACCAGGTCATCAATTGCCTGAGAAGCAAAGACTGGCCTTATTTTGGGGGATAAAGGCATTGCTGTAATTCCAGCATAAACTTCAGCCAGGCAATGGGCGGGGATGCCAATTTGAAAATCTCCCTGATATCCCTTTGACAGCCAGGAGATACAAGCTTTATGATTCGGATGAGACGCCAGCAGTCCGGAGTTCTGGGGACACATACTTAATCAGCGAAGCGGTGCTCGTAATCAGCGAAGCGGTAATCGTAATCGAAAAATCAAAAGCGCAAATCGATTACGATTAGGATTACGATCACGAGCACGATTCCCAAAATTTTGCTTCTTATCTTAGTGCCATTCTAAGGTGTCCCAAGAACTCTGGAAACCTGGAAAGGTTGATTTACTCAAGTCAGGGTTGAGAAAACTCCGGCAGTTGAGTAAGGTTCCCTCGAACCCCACCGTCAATGAAGCAATTGATCGGGCGTTAAACACAACATGGTTAGAATTGCACGCTTCTGATAAGTTGACACGATGGAAAAATTGCCTATATTGTCGCTATGTAGATTATTAAAGAAAAATTCAATTTCATAAGGCTGTGAGAAAACAGATGAAAAAGACAGTTGTAAAAATTTTACTGAGTCTTCTTATTTTCGTTCCTCTGGTAGCATTGGTGGTCACCCTGTCTTCCCCGGTGGTTGAAACAAATAATATTAATTATAAGTCTGAATCTGACCGCGGAAAAATGTTTTACCTGAAATCCAGCTTAATCTCTTTTAAAGCAGATCTGGGATATCTACCATTTGCTGGACAAGATGCAAGGGACTCAGATGCTTACTTCAGTTCGACAAATGCTGGGCTTGGCTTTGAAAATGACACCAACTGCCTTGTGACAGCTAAATCGGATTTTTTTCAAAGAATGGGGCTTAGTGAGGAAAAATATAATAAACAATGGAAAGGGCCATATCTAGATAGGTCAGTGAGTGACTATTTTCTGGACAGTTATGGCAACCCGATAATTTATGTCTGCTGGAATAATGCAATTTATCTCTGGTCCGCTGGTGATGACGAGAAATTTGATTTTTCCATCAATCTCGAAACAAATACAGGTAAAAGGCATGGAGTAATTCCTGAGGGGCAGGCAGACGATATTGTGGTCAAGGTTTGCGAGTTACAGGGAATGAATCCGCCCAGGCTTATATTTCGAGACCGGATACTGGATATTTTAGCTTCCCTACCCAAAAAGCAGAATTAGGAATTTTTTTTTTGCCACCCACAGACTTGGCGACCGGTTCGGCTAAAGACTCTTAAAGATCAGAAATTACTGACGCGGCATAAAACTGCCAACCCTTCGACAGATCGACCAGTCACTTTATCTGATCGGGGCGTATTTAATCAGAGGGCTTCGATATTGGTTATGAAATCTTATTTTCTTTTTTGCCAATGATGTGGCTTTGACGTAAGTGCATTGTGGACAAAATGAAAATTTCATCGGTTTCTTCGACGCTGTAGACTACACCATGCATGCTTAGTTCTTCTCATTCATTCTTTTCATTCTATCACTTTGGAATCCGTCTGCCAATTTGCTTCACAAACTACACTGGGTTATAGGGTTTCTATTTGATAATTTTGCATAACAACCGCTTGAGCGGGCGAAGCGCAGCTTTGTCCGCTCGAACCGACTTGTTAAAAGGTTCGCCCGATCTTCTAAAACATTTATCCAACGATTTTATTACATCCATCATCAGCAGAAAAAATCCAGAATCCACGGCGAAAAACTGTCCCGGATTTTAGTATAAATTACTAAACTGTCCGTTCAAAGCCAACTTCGGCTTGCATGTCCGTGCATAACCGCCAAATGTCATCAGCTGCCGAAACCCAAGCAAACGTTGCCTTCAAAACCACTAACGTCTGCCGCGCCAGTAAAAAGGGCGCCTTCTTTGGTGAGAGACTGCAAGAAACCTGATTTCGTCTGGCCGAATCGAATACATCAGTGATTATGGAAACTTGGAAAGGCTGAGCGTTCTGACTTTGCCTCGTTTGGGAGCTAATTCTGGTAGTAATGAAATTCACCCAATTGCTTTTTCTATTTCATCAAGGAAAGCACTGCCAAGACCTAAGCTTTCTCTATCATAAAAATCAGCAGCTTCGTTGATTTCAATTTCTGCTGCTTAATGAATTGAGATCAATTTTGTCATTTGCGTAGTGCTCTGGCGTCTTTTAAAACATCGCCAGCTGGTCGGGATTTAGCAAGACCTCCGTCTAGATCTTTGTCACGCCGTTCCGCCTCTTCAAGCCACAATTTTTCCGTCTCGTCCTCATCCATAAAATCAAGACTTGCCAGTAACTCACGCGCTAAAGTTGCACGAGCTTCTGGACTTAATTTCAATATTTCCGCTTTGAGTTCTTCAAAACTCATCAGTTACCTCCTGGCTAAAGAAGAACGTTTCAAACGCTTGTAAAGCAACAACAGCCATTTACATTCTATGCCAATCCTGCGTTTATAGCAAGAGCATTGGCTTCTAACCCAGGCCAAGCCTTCGGTAGCATTAAAGAAGTGGCAGCGGCTCAACAAACCGAGCAAACTTTTGAATTTCTGCCCGAGTATCAAAGCCATCGAAAGGCCTATCAAAACTTGCTTCGGCCTGCATATCTACGAAAAATCGCGAACTGGCATCAGACAACAAAAGTCGCACTTTCCGGCAAAGCTGCTTCAGCTTCCGTGGTCGTGCATATTGCCAAGAGCGTCGGCGCGATGGTTATGCGCATTTTTTCATTGGCATTATTTTTACATCTCTGGCCAAAATATCAGTCAGACGGTCCTTCTCAAGATCTAATTCATAGTCCATCTGAAGACCCATCCAGAACTGTGGCGACATTTGGAAATATCTGGCCAATCTCAGTGCTGTATCAGCGGTAATAGAACGCTTGCCATGGATAATTTCATTGATTCGACGTGGTGATACACCAATATCCTGAGCAAGTTGATTCTGGCTCAGGTTGAAAGGTTCAAGAAATTCGTGAAACAGAACTTCACCTGGATGCATCGGTGCGATCAGATTATTGGGCATGTCCATCTCCCTTTCAAGTCTATCTGTGTTAATCAACGATTTCCACATTTGAAGCATCTCCATCAGACCATTCAAAACAAATTCGATACTGTGAATTGATTCTGATGCTGTATTGTCCCTTTCGATCACCAGAAAGTTGCTCTAAATGGTTACCTGGCGGAACGCGAAGATCATTAGCGGTGTTAGAACGATTAAGCATTCGCAGTTTACGGAAGGCAACCGCCTGAATGTCTTGTGGCAGCTTTTTTGAAAGCTGCCGATTAAACAACTTTTCCGTCTCTTTGCATCGAAATGACTTAATCATATTTTGATTATATTACATATAACGTTAAGCGACAAGACTTGTTGTTTTCTGGTTATTATTGCGCATAACGCCCGTCATGGGCGTGAACTTATGAGGTGAGATCACCTTGGTGGTCGAGTCCTCTGTATTGGAAGTCATATGATGAATATTTATCATACAATACTAGCCGAAGGCAATGGCGGAGCTGTGAAGCTCTGTCAGAAGGAAG
>PGYB01000029.1 GCA_002839445.1 Candidatus Riflebacteria bacterium HGW-Riflebacteria-1 | reverse complement strand
AATTATAAGGAAATTAGCCTGTGTAGAGCAAAAACGACTTGACTTTTAACACAGCACATTCTGCGCGTAGCAAAGCGTAGTCGCAGAATCCATGACTTTACCGGCATTCTGGATCCTGCGACTACGCGCAGGATGACGGCGGCGCTCTTTTCTGTCAGACGAAGTCGCAGAATCCACCTTGCGATGCCCGCCCAAGCCTCACATAAAATCCGCGACAATCGGCGGAATCACCCACATCCTGTGGGCGACTGCGGATAAAACTGGCTACGACTATTCCTTGATCTTCTTAAGCAGCCAGGCCATGTTTTTGCCGAGTATGCGCATGGTGTTGAGGCCTTCTTCGTCTTCGCCAACCTGGCCTTCGCTGCGGCCAACGCCAAGGTTCCAGTAAACTGAGCCCGGAACAATCATCTGCTGAATAAAAAAGAATTTGTTGATCGCATCGAACACATTGCACGACCCGGCGCGGCGCACCGCGACAACCGCAGCTCCTACCTTGCGTTTGTACATGTGGCCATTGGCGATACCAACGTAGCCGGCGCGATCTATCAATGCCTTGATTTCGGTGGTAACGTTGGCGAAATAAGTGGGTGATCCAAGGATGATGCCGTCAGCAACCGCCATTTTAGCGATAACCTTGTTGATCATATCGGTTTCGATCGAGCACTTGCCATCTTTATTCTCAAAACACTGCCCGCACGCCAGACAGCCGCGCACGGCGTTCCCGCCCAGCTGAACGATCTCGGTTTCGATGCCTTCTTCGTGCAATTCTGCAAACATGGTGTCAATCAACAAAGCCGTGTTGCCATTCGGCCGGGGACTGCCATTTATCGCTAATACCTTCATTTTATCTCCTTGGTCGTGTGTGTTTATAACATCAATTCTGCTTATTCTATTACATTCGGCATTGTTCGCTTGTACGTTTTTTCTTGCTCGTACTCATGCTCGTGCTCGTGCTCGCACCTGGGCGCTTTGTATCCTCAGGCGCCCTGGCACTAGCGCATCCTGCGCGTCGTAATCTTAATCGATGTCTTTGTCGCTGGCAATTGCATAGATAACCAATCACTCACCTGGCAAGGGAACGAAAGCGGTCAGACTTCTGCAGGGCCAGGCGGCATTTTTCCAGCAGCGTCTTTACCGTAACCGGTTTCTGCAGGAACACGAATCCCATGGGGCTGGAATCTTTGCTGGCGAGGTTATTCTCTGGATAGCCAGACATGTAAATCACAGCGGTTTCGGGGTGCAATTCGCGCACCTTGGCGCAAACTTCGGGGCCGCGCATCTCGGGCATCACCAGGTCAGAAATTATCAGATGTATCGGGTCTTTGAAGGCAGCGGCGCGTTCGACCGCCTCTATCGGATCAGAACTCTCGATAACGAAATAACCGGAACGCGTCAGCACTTCGCAAACCAGCCCCAGCACGGCTTTATCGTCTTCAACAACCATTACTGTCGCAGCGAAGGCTGGCGGAAGTTCTGAAGCGGGCTCGACAATAGTAACTTCTACCTCTTTGCTCAGCGGCAGGTAGACATGAAATATAGTTCCGGTGCCAACATCGCTGTATGCCCAGATCGAGCCGCCATGCTGTTTTACAATGCCGTAGGAAGTTGCCAGCCCCAGACCGGTGCCATTTTCGCGCCCCTTTGTGGTGAAAAATGGCTCAAAAATGCGACTGAGCGTCTGCTTGTCGATTCCAGCGCCACTATCTCGGACCGAAATCAGTGCATAAGAACCGGCAGCGAGGTCGGAGACCTGCTGAGCACAGGCCGAGTCGAAGTCGACCAGAGAAATCTCTATTGACAGCAGACCGCCTTTCGGCATGGCGTCGCGCGCATTAACAGCCAGATTCATCAGCACCTGCTCGATTTGCCCGGAGTCAGCTCTTATTGGCAGGGGCTTTTCAGACAATTTCACATCAAGTTTGATGTCTTCGCCGATCACCCGCGACAGCAGGCTCTTAAACCCATCAATCACAGAGTTGACGTCAACAAGACGCATTTCAAGCACCTGTTTGCGGCTGAAGGCCAATAATTGCCGAGTTAAACCACGAGCGCGCAGACCGGCCTGATAAATTTCATTGGCAAAATCACTGCGCTTATCATCCTGGTTGCTCCGCGAAATCATGATCTCGGAGTAGCCAAGAATGACCGACAGCAGGTTATTGAAATCGTGCGCGATGCCTCCGGCAAGCAGACCGAGCGATTCCATTTTTTTGCTGTGGTACAGCTGCTCTTCGAGCTCGCGCTTCTGCTTTTCTGCGTTTATACGCTCAGTGATATCTCTAATCAGGCAGATGTAGCCAACAAGAGGGTCTTCGTCGCTGCGCAGACAAAAAACGCTGGACTCACCGATGAAAATCTTGCCATCAGATCGCCTGAAATTTAGACACTCCAGCGAGGTTTCTGTTCCGCTGAGCTCGGCAATAACCTTGCCCATCTTTTCGTAATCTTGATCTGACTCATATATAATTCGCGTATTTTTGCCGAGAATATCGTCGGCTTTATAGCCTGTCATGGCTTCAAAAGCCGGGTTCCAGTCAATTATCTGACGATTGACATCGGTAACCAGAATTGCATCGCGAATACTGTTATAAAGCTGCCGGTAGCGTTTTTCGCTGCTGGCCAGCACTTTTTCGGTTTCTTCACGGGCAACAACCTCTTTTTCGAGCTCAAGCATCTTCTGCTCGAGTTTGCGCACCAGTCGCTCGCTGTAGAGCTTGAAGACCTCTTCTTCACTGGCCGGAATGGACACCACGGCGCTGACCTTGCGCTGGCAGGCTTCGGCGTAGACGGCTTCGACTTCCTGCAACATAAACGAAGGTTCGCAAGGCTTGATGATAAATCTGCTGGCACCGACTTTCATTGCCAGTTCTTCATCCTGCGGGCCGGTGTAGGTCGCCGTGTAAAAAATTACCGGAATGAAAGCGGTTCTCTCATTAGCCTTGATCTTGCGGCACAGCTGAAAGCCATCAATCACCGGCATGAGAATGTCACTGATAACCAGATCGACATTTTCATACTGCAGATAACTCAGCGCCTCTTCTCCGTTCAGGCATGAGTGCACATTGTGGCCGCTTCCGCCAAGCAGGGCCTGAAGAAAATAAAGATTTTCTTCGCGATCGTCTACAACAAGTATTTTCATAGGAATTCCCGCTTTCGCTCAGTCACTGGCAATGAAATTTGCTATTTCGTCAACAAAGGTGTCAGGATTTATCGGCTTCTCGATGTAACCATTTGCGCCGGCCGCCAGAATATGTTCACGGTCACCAACCATGGCGTATGAAGTAACCGCGATTATTGGAACGTTATCAATTTCAGAGTGCTTCTTCAACTCGGCCGCCACAGCGTAACCGTCCATTTCCGGGAGCTGAATATCAAGTAATATCGCATCAGGAACATGTTTTAACGCCATTTCGACGCCGAGGCGACCATTTTCTGCGCCTATTACCTTGAACCCCTTATTCTCAAGCAAAAAACGCATCATGTAAAAATTTTGTTCGTTGTCTTCGATGATCAAAAGCGTTTTAGGCATTATCTACCTCCTTATTGGCCGGAAAAGAAACGTAAAAAGTGCTGCCCTGCCCAGGCTGGCTTTCTACGCGTATGCTGCCGCCCATCATTGCCAGCAGCTTTCGGCAGATTGACAAGCCAAGGCCTGTACCTTCATGTTTGCGCGCTAATCCATAATCAATCTGACGAAACGGCTCAAAAATAGTTTCGAGCGCTTCTTTCGGCATGCCGATTCCGGTGTCTGAGACTTCAACCTGGCAATTGCTGCTGTCAATTCGGCAAGAAAGCCTGACCGAGCCTTTTTCAGTAAACTTGATCGCGTTATTGACTAGATTGATAATGATCTGCTCAAGCCGCCTCTGATCGACTGTTACAACGCCAACGCTTTCAGCAATCTCCGATTGCAGCTCAAGACCCTTTTCTTTGGCCAGCGGGGCCAACAGCATCACAACTTTCTCAAGCGAGGGTCTGAGATCAAATGCTGATGGCGAGAGTTCGAGTTGGCCAGCCTCGATTTTCGAAATATCGAGCACGTCATTTATCAGCGAAAGCAGATGCTTTGAGCTCTTCTTAACCATGCCAAGCTGCTTGCTCTGCTCGGTATTGAGTGGCCCGGCAAGCCCCTGCAGCAAAATTCCGGTAAACCCGATTATTGAGTTGAGAGGTGTTCGCAACTCGTGCGACATGCTGGCCAGAAATGCAGACTTAAGCTTGTCAGCAGCCTCAGCGCGCTCCATCGCGGCTGCAAGCTCGGCAGTGCGCGCGAGCACGCGCTGTTCAAGTTCCGCATGGCTCTGTTGCAATTCCATTGTTCGAACGTTGACCTGATGTTTTAGCAGCAAGCTCCCGGCCAGGCTCAGAAAAAGAAAACCAAGCACTACCATGCCAATGATTTTCAATTCTTGTGGAACCTGGAATCTGACGTTTTCTGATGTCCAGCGCTTCAAAGACTTGTAATACATCGATCCGGTATCCTGCTTAAGGGTCTTCAGATGCTCATCGATCTTGCTGAGCAGTCCGATATTTCTCCCCAGCAAGGTCGCGAAGTGCAGCGACGTCGGGCTGAAGATAATCGAAGTATCCTCAAGACCGTATTTTCTGGCGTTCATATTGCCAAAAAACTGGTTGGTGACCGCAGCATCAGCCTCTTTATCGGCCACTTTCTGAAATACCGTGTGGTAATCTGGGACTCCCACAAGAGAAACCTGCAGGTGAAAACTCTGAGCCAGCGCCAGAAAACTCGTCTGCTGCACAGAACCCTCCAGGACGACGACTTTTTTGCCATCAAGATCAAGAAGCGACCTGATGCCGCTCCCATGGAGCGCATAGACCTGAAACCATGAGGAGATAACCGGTCGCGTGTGAAAAGAAAAGTGCCTGGCACGGTCAGCAGTATAAGCAACATCGGGCATCAGCTCTATTTCGCCATTTTCGAGGCGGTTAAGCCCTTCCATCCAGGAACCATTGACAAACTCAAGTTCCCATTTTTCCTGTTGAGCGACATAATTGATGACATCGATGAATATCCCGGCCGGCTTCCCGTCTTCGCTGGTGAAAACTTTTGGCGGATTCTGGTAAACGCCGACTCTGACCTTTCTGGCCGCAGCTGCGGGGTACAGCACACAGCAAAACAGAATTATCGCAACAAGCAAGTGTAATACTTTGCAGTATCTATTCAAAAGGCCTCTCCAGACCGACATTTTGCGCTGTTCTAGCAGCAGCAATTTAACCTAAATAACGATAGAATTTTCTCTACTGTTCTCATTCTACAGAAAACATCCCGGATAATCAAATGTAAATTACCGCCTCATGCTAAGCGCGCGGTCAGGCGCAGTCAAAAAAGCTCCCACGAAACCCCAGAGCCACAGAGCGGAAACGCAGTAGATCAGCAGTCATCACAGATGAAAGGAGTGTAGGTAGCGAATTCTCTTTGTCGTGCTCGTGCTCGTGCTCGTGCTCGCCTTACCTGCTTAGCCTTAGAGAAGAGAAGCAA
This sequence comes from Candidatus Riflebacteria bacterium HGW-Riflebacteria-1, assembly GCA_002839445.1. Taxonomy (GTDB): domain Bacteria; phylum Muiribacteriota; class Ozemobacteria; order Ozemobacterales; family Ozemobacteraceae; genus Rifleibacterium. The sequence goes on along the minus strand of PGYB01000029.1, from coordinate 49,065 downwards.
GCGCAATGCAATCGAAAATTGCTCGCACGAAGCCCCAGAGCCACAAAGAGAGAAGTAAAAATGCAACCCGCTTTCGCAGCAGATGAAAGAAGGCTTTATTGGTGCATCCTCTTCGTCGTTCTCGCACCTGGGCACGCCGACCCGGGGAGCCCTTCGGGATAGGCCGCTCTAACGGCTATAAGGACTGCTCTTTAGGTGGCTCTAATGGCTAAAGGCCATAAGAGCCACCTAAAGAGCAGCCTAATCCTCGGGCGTCCAGGCACTAGCGCATCCTGCGCGTCGTAATCGTAATCGAATTTTCTTTCTTCTTCTTCTCCGCCGCAAACTATTACCTGCGTAATCTGCACAATCTGCGCAATCTGCGGAAAGGCTCTTCTTCTTCTTCTTCTTCTTCTTCTCTTCTTCTTCTTCTTCTTCTTCTTCTTCTTCTTCTTCTTCTTCTTCTTCTTCTTCTTCTTCTTCTTCTTCTTCTTCTTCTTCCTCTTACGGCTGCTGCAATAATTTGCCGGTTGTGCTATATATACGCGAAAGACAGCGCGCCAGAAAAATCAGCGGCGCAGCGGCGAAAGGAATATATATATGTGTGGTGTACTCGGTCTCATTCTCGCTAAAGACTCTGAAAAAATGGGGCAGACCGCCTGCCAGCTGCTGCGCATGCTTGAATACCGCGGCTACGACTCGACTGGGGCCGTGATTCAGGATGAAGCTGGCAACATCAGTCTGAGGAAAGATGTCGGCGCACCAAGCAAGGTCGTCTATGAACTCGGCATCGACAAACTCGTTGGCCAGATTTTCTGCGGCCAGGTGCGCTGGGCCACTTTTGGCGCGGTCACCCGCGACAACGCGCAACCGCACGAAGTCAGCTGCCACACCCACATTTACGGCGCCCACAACGGCAACATCACCAACTGCAGTCAGCTCAAGGAATGGCTGACTTCTTTCGGACACAAGGTCGTCAGCGACAACGACGGCGAGATGGTTGTGCACACCGTCGAGCACTTTTTCGCCGAAGAGCTCAAGTTTAAAGACGAAAACAACATGCAGGACCGCTACGACGCCCTCAAAAACGCCGTAGTCAAAGCCTGTCAGAAGACAACCGGTTCATTCGCCGCAATTATTGTCGATCCAGTTGCGCGCCGCACTGTAGCGATAAAGGCTGGCAGCAGTCTTTACATTGGGCAGGGCCACAATCCAGAACTCGGCGACTTTTATCTGGCCTCCTCAGATCTGGCGTCAGTTCTTAATTTCACCAAGGTTCTTATTCCAATCAAGGAAAAGCAGTTCGCGATTTTTGACAGCAGCGACTTCAGGATGTATGACATCCGCGACGGCAGTCACATCGAACACACCTGCCAGCGCAGTCTGCTCAAGGTCGAAGAAACTCGCCTGCAGCATCCTTACCGCTATTTCATGGAACAGGAAATCTTCAGCCAGAGCAAGAACACCGCCAAACTGATCGGCCTGCTTTCCGGCGGAAACGATGTAATCAAGCTGCTGCGCGACAACGCAACAACGCACGTCGATTGCTACACTCAGATCAGCGACAGTCTGCAGAAACTGGCCCAGGTAACCGAGCACGAGGAATTTGTCAGCCGGGTCGGCGAACTGTTTGAATCGCCGCAGATCGCCGAGTTGGCCCAGCTTACTCGCCATCTCGACACCGCGAAAGTATCTCTTGAACTTGAATCTGGCTTTGCTTCGCTGCTCGAAGACGTGCGCAAGGCGCTCGACGAAATCGGCGGCGAACGTGGCAGTCCGGCTCTGATAAGGCTGATCGACGGCATATTTGAATTTGAAAACATCAAGTTGCTTGAAGAACGCATGCGCGAATTCGTCGACATCATCGTGCAGGCGCGCAACAACGGCGATTCGATCTATATTCTCGCCTGTGGCACTTCGTTTCACGCGGCCAAAACCGCGCCACTGTTCTTCAACGAGATCGCCGGCATTTCGGTAACGCCGCTGCTGCCTGGTGAATTCAGGGCACAGTGCACCCGGTCGCTTGGCGCCAGCGATGTCGTCATCGGCATCAGCCAGAGTGGTGAAACCAAAGACCTGATCGACGTGTTCAGCTTCCTTGAAGAAATGTACCCCGGCGTCAAGCGTATCTGCATTCTTAACAACACGAATTCAACGCTGGCGCTTGAAAAATCCCATATCTACGTGCCGTTGTTCTGCGGCCCGGAAATCGCAGTGCCCGCGACCAAGAGCTTCTTGAACCAGCTGCTGGTGCTTTACGCTCTGGCGCTCGAAGTAAAATCACGCCTCGAAAAAGCGGGCGACGCAAAGATTGGCGACGGGCTTCCCGCCAGCTTTCACTTCGAAGAGATGAAGAAAATCCCCGGCCTGATCGATATGACCCTGAAAACCACGCAGCAGGAAACCGAAATGGTTGCCGGGCAGCTCTATCTCAAGCCCAGCATGCACATTCTCGCGACGCGCATTCTCGGCATTGCCAAAGAGGGCGCGCTCAAGATACGTGAAATTGTGCTTAATCACACCGAGGGCTTTGAGGGTTCTGAATTCAAACACGGGCCCAATACGATTCTCGGCCTCAATTCAGTGTTCGGGCTCGACGCTGTCGCCGAGCTGATGACGAAGCTCGAAGAAGTGCTCAACTTTGTGCTCGAAAACAAGAAGGGTGAACCGCTCAAGCCGCGCGGCGTGCTGCGCATGTTCAAGGCGATCAGCGAGTATGCCTTCAAGGATCTGCCGCCGAACTACTTGAGCGTCGAAGAGCGCGAGGTTTTCGACGAGGTCTTCAAGCATTTCAACGTGTTTGGCAGCCTTTACGACAATTACCCGCTCATTTTCATCACAACGCCGCGCAAGCGCGACATCAACCTGACCATTTCGCAGATAAACACTCATAAAATCAGGGGTGCCAACGTCTATTTGATCGCCGAAGACAATAACGAACTGCGCGAAGCCGTATCGGTAGCGCCTGCGACAACCTACCCCTACAAATACGGCTACATCACGATTCCGCGCACCGACTCAAAAATTCTGCCGATCTTTTCGATCACCGTGGTGCTGCAGATGCTGGCTTTCAAAATGAGCCTGAAAAAAATGGAATTCATGGACCGCCTCGAAATCGCCAGTCACGGCGTTCACCCCGACGTTCCCAAAAACGTCAGCAAATCGATCACCGTCGACTGAGCTGTAATCAGCTTTTTGCCCGCATCGAAACCTTCGGCCATAGTCGAAGGTTTATTGGCTTTCACAGCGCATCGGGGATTCGAGTAAAGAGAGGTCCTTCTGTGGTAATGTCAAAACATGGAGGGCTTTTATGGTTAACATGTCATCTGCGGCGCACATCTGGCTTGAACAGATGTCAGATTCATCGCGTTCTTCACGCCCGGGCAGTTTTTTTGACGCAGTGAAAGAATGCTGCGATTATCCTGATTACATCAAAGACGAATTGGGCGACTGGCTGAAGGTTGTCCGCCTTGAGCAGAACAGGCCCAGGCTGCCTGCTTTTGCCGAACGGTTAAAAGAGTTCAGCGACCCGCGGGCAACCTACGAATTGTATCTGATGGGGTTTCCATGGGGACTTAAATATCCTTCCGACAATGAGCATGTAGCGATGGCACGCCGGGTCTTCGGCGAGCATATCAGCAGGCCATTGAACGACCTGCAGAGGGAATTGCTTGCTGATATGGTAAGAAATTCCGCGCAGGATGGCGATTTTGTCTTTCAGGCGCTTCTGCCGGCGGTTGACAGACGTTTTGCAGATTTCCTGCTGCCGCGCATTGATGAGGCTAGCCACAGCCTGAAGGCTTACCAGGAGCGCTCTGACTGGGAGGGCGACTATTACGATCAGATAAACGTCATCATGTATCAGGAGCGAATCAGAGAATTGGAAAGCCTGTTAGACGCCGCACGCAAAGCTTCTTGTAAAAAGTGACCCGCAGCAAAAAAGTTTAGACTATAGTCGAAACTTTTTAGATTTAGGCAAAAACATTCGACTATAATCGAAACTTTTCAATTTTAAGCAAAACCATTCGACTATAGTCGAATGGTTTTAGTTTATATCAGGTAGCAGAGCGTCAGATTAAAGCCCGGGATTACCAGAACAGGCGACCGCTGAATTCGACGCCGGCCGGGGTTATGTGCAGCTGATCGAGCGCTGCCTGATACGGCAGGGCGGCGAAATCCCAGAGAGGGTTGAGCCAGTCGAGGAACATCTTGCTCAGCTCGGGAGTTAATGGCTGATTATTCATTTCGCCTGAGATAATATCTAGCATGAGCTGGCTGCCTTCGCTTCTGACGCTGAGGGTAACGTCGAAGGGCGACATGCTCTGCGGCATAAACATAAACGGATTGCCGGGAACCTTTTTCATATCGATTTTGCCGGAAACCCTGACCTGGCCAGCGGCAAAAACAATGGCGACGTCAGCGAAAATGCGACGTTTCGCGGCGATGCGCCTGACTTCGCGGTTCACCAGCTCATTCACGGCGGCGGCTTCGATGAAGGCAGCGACTGAGATGTCGGTGGCATCTTTAAGAGCGGCAAAGTCAAAATCACCACCTTTGAATTTTTCGAGATCGCCCTGTTTGAGACCTGCAAAAGAAATTTTTGCATTCCTGATCATAGTTTCGCGAATTGGCTGATTATTCAGCTCAATGACATAATCATTGCCAGAATAATGGCCGGGGTGCCTGAAAACTTCACGGGCGCAGCGCAAGGCCTCGCGCTCAAACTGCGCGACCTGCCGCGGACCAGTAGTCAGAGCCGCAACGCCAGTTGCCAACAGCACAAGCAGACCCAGTGACACAAACCGACGAATCATCTTAACCGTAGTTTTTAAATTTAAAGCCATATTTACCTCTTCAAAAGCTATTTCACCGAACAATTTCAAGCAAACCGCAAAAATTACCGAACTTTTTCCAGCAATACCGAACTCATTAAACAGCTATGCCCGTTACTACCAGACTTTTTTACCGAACCCCTATACCGAAGTTTTACGGCTATTCACGAGTGCATTTTACCAAACAATCATATCAAGCCCAACTTTGCTTCTGTCAGTTAACAGCTGACTCGGGATGGCCCTTGCGCAGGATGCCGAAGGCTTCCCAGGCCAGGAAAACGGCGAGCAACAGCAAGGTACCGCTTAGACCGGCCATCAGGTAGCCCTGTTTGGCGAGGTTTTCGTCAACAACGTTGATTAACGCGCAACAGGTCACGAGAAACATCGCGACCATCGGAACGGTGATAAACAGCGGCTTACAATGAAACGAATGGAAATACCAGACGGTTACGCTCAACAGCGCGATCGAGGCGAGCAGCTGATTGGCTGAACCGAACAGCGGCCAGATCGCTTTCCATTGACCGGTAAACATCAGCAGCGCACCCGGTAGAATCGCCAGCAGAGTCGCGACATGCTTGTTCCGGCAGACTGAACGAGCTTTATCGGGCATAAATTCGGCGAGTTCCTGGAAGGCGAAACGACCAAGGCGGGTCGCTGTATCTAGGCTCGTCAGCGCAAACGCAGAAACAACCAGAGAAACAAAGCTGACCAGAACGGCCGGGTCGAACTTGAGGCCGGGTATCGCGTTGATCGCATGCGCCATGCCATTTGAAAAAACTCCGACCGGACCTTTTGCCGCCAGATCAGCCGCATAGCTTTCGCTGCTGAGCATGGCTGCCGTCAACAGGGCAAGAATGGCGAGAAAAGTCTCGATCAGCATGCCGCCAAAAGCGACCGGCTGCGCGTCACTTTCGCGGTCGAGCTGCTTAGCAGTTGTTCCCGAGGCGACCAGCGAGTGAAAGCCGCTGATGGCACCACAGGCAACCGTTACAAACAGCATCGGAAACAGATAGCCCAGCGATTCGACCTTGAATGCGGTAAAAGCCGGAGCGACAATCTCAGGGTTATAGAACAGCATGCCGATGAAGCCTGCGAACAGTAGTATGTAGAGCAAAAACGAGTTCAGGTAATCGCGCGGCTGCAGCAGAATCCAGACCGGCGCCACTGAAGCGAAGTAAATATACACGAGCAGAATGTAGATCCATGTGGATTCAGCAGCGCTGACCGGGAAAATCTGGCCAAGCCAGACCATGGCCAGCAACATAGTTACGCCAACGACCGACGCAGGCGCCAGCGACATTTTGAAGCGGTTCAGCGCAAGCCCGAATAATACCGCCAGCGCGATGAACATCAGCGAAGAGCTCGCCGCAGCCGGAACCGTCGCGAAAGTCTTGGCGACGATGATTGCGAAGGCGGCGATTACCAGCGCCAGCGTGAACCAGGTAAACAGCAGAAACAGAATGCTTCCGCGACTGCCGACATGTTTTTTGATGACTTCGCCGATCGAGCGCCCGTCATTACGCACCGAGACGAACAAGGCGGCAAAATCATGCATGGCACCAAAAAAGATACCGCCAAGCAGCAGCCACAGCAGAACCGGCACCCAGCCGAATACGGCTGCACTGATCGGCCCGATAATTGGCGCCGCACCGGCAATTGAAGCAAAGTGATGCCCAAGCAGAACTGGTGCGCGCGCCGGCACATAGTCGCCATCGTCGCGCAGGCGATGCGCTGGCGTCAGCAGTGTATCGTCTACACCAAACTTTTTTGCCACCCATCGCCCATAAAGCGCGTAGGCAGCGATCAACAGAACAAGCGAAGCAAGCAGAACGATTGAGCCACTCATTTCCCTACCCCTGCAGTGTTTTCGCTCATCTTACTCCTGCCCGCGCAAAAATGCAGCATTTTTTGAACACAACGCCAGAACGCCTGAATATAAGTGAGAATTGCTGCACTTTGTGGTATCTTTTTACTGAAAACTGGCCGTGGTAAATTTATATTCTTGGCGAAAGTGACAGGCATGGAAAGAAAAGAATTCGAACAGGTCCTCAAACGGGCGCTTGAGCTTAAAAGTCTACAGAAAACACAGCAGGATGACAGTTTTGCCATCGAAGACCTACATTCAGCTGCTGCGCGCCTCGGCATCGAACCTGAAGTTCTCGAACAGGCGATGCGCGACACCAAAAAGCAGTTTAAAAAATTTCACCTTTCAGACAGCCCTGACCAGGTTCGCGAAGCATTTTTAAAACATTTTCTGATGAACGAATCGCACACCGGCCCGGGTATGGCGATGGTAAAAATCGACCACGCATCAATCAGTGCCAGCAGCAACGCCCCGATCAGAGTCTATCACCCGCATGCCAAAACAATCGACGCTTACGTTGAGTTTTCCACAGCTCCTGATGGCGGCACTAACATTACCTGGTCCGGCAACAAAGAGTTGCCAACCAGCACCAAGGCTCTGGCAGGTGGCTGGCCATTGCTACTGCTGATACCGATGATGATTTCGGCTGCAGCCAAGGGCATGGCTCTTATAACCATGCTGCCGATAGCGCTGATTATGGTTATGACTTCCATGCTCATGCTCTGGATATTGAAGCAGAATGTCAGCACGCTTGAAGCTTCTCTCGAAAACTACTTTCAGAACTGCCAGACGCTCGACGAAATCGAAATACAGAAAAATCTCAAAGTCGAGCTCACGCAGCTGCGGGAAAAGGCTGCCGCGAAGCCGATCATGGACGACAGCATTCTACGCGCCCCGATGCCTGAGCTTCAGGAAGACGATGACGAAGAGCAATCCGATATGCCGCGCACACCTGATGGCAGACTCAAAGAGTGACCCTTGCCCGCCCTTCACGTCGCAACAATACTACGATAAAACAGCTGATCCTTTGTGTTAGTCGGACAATGCGGTATACCGAAGGTAGCGCATTTGCTCGCCAATCCTGTGGCAAAAGCCATTCATGGCTAAAAAGCAAACTCTGAGCTAATCTCATTGTTTTCAGGGGGCTAGAAAGACTTTTGGTTTTTTATGAGAGATATTAATACTATGGTTTGCTCGACTGATTCTGATGGGAGATAAAGAATGAACAGAGTGAACATTCTGCTGCTGGCAGCATTAGCGCTTGCCTGCTCTCCCAGGCCGGCAGCGCCAGCAGACCTGCCGAACATGCTGGCAGGCGAAAGCAGCAGCAATACAACCGAACAAGTGAGAGAAAACATGTCGTGGTTTACATCTCTGACCGGATTCCGCGAAGAATCGCCCGAACAGGTGCGCAAAAACCTGATGGTTGAAGGCAAGCAGCTAAAATCGCTGGTGAACGGAAAAGCATGGATCTGCGGCACACTCGAAATCCCTTCGCTTGGCGAACTCAGGCAGCGCGTCGCAGCAATAGCCACCCCGACCGGCCGTCTGCGCCTTCATTCTGCTGTCGGCAACGTGCAGACGATGCACACTGACGCCGCCAATGCCGGTGCGATGTTTCAGGTCGCCTCACAGTTCAACCTGCTTGAAATGGCCGGTCCACAGGTCACGCCTGAGCGCGGCGTCGCCATCTATGAGCATGACCACACACAGGGTCCGGCCTGCGCTATTTCGGCCGGTGCCGGAACCATTTATCGCAACTATTTCGCGCCGGTCAACGGCCAGATCGGGCAGACTGCCGACAGCCAGATCGACTGCCTGGCCGACCTCGGCGCCGCGCTCGGCAACGAAAGCAACCGGCTCTGGCAGATGCAAAACGGCTACGCGCTACCTACCCGCCAGGGTCTCGAAGAAATCGACGCATTGCTGCGCAAAACCGATGAGACCGGTCGCGACCGCCTGCGCAAGCTTCTGCGCATCGGCCTGCACTGGCAGACAGAAGTCACTCTCGACCACGCCGGGCACCTGGTCTCGCAGGCTTACTGCTCGGCACTGCCGGTCGCCTACTCAGAAATCTCTGATCAATACTGGGAAAGTTTCGCCCGCCTGGTGCTCGAAGCCGCTTACGAAGCCACGCTGGCTGCGGCAGTAAGCAACGCGCAGCAGAATGGCAGCAACCGCCTTTTCCTCACCACTCTCGGCGGCGGCGCCTTCGGCAACAAAAAAACCTGGATACTCGACTCGATAAGACGCGCACTCGACCTCTACCGACAGCACAACCTCGAAGTGTACATCGTCAGCTACGGCAGCGCCGACCCCGACGTACTGATGATGATAGAAAACTTTAACCGGCAATCACAGTAAAGCTCCAGCAATCCACATACCCGATCAGCAGTTTTGTCGCTTTTAGCCGGCGCGATCTTACCACCGGCCAAAATTAGTCGGGAGAAGCTTGTTATATCTGATTTATGTGTTAAAATTGTGTTGTTAAACTGACGCAACAGGTATATTTATGTTCAAAATTGAACCCTATCTGCCAGAAATTGAAAAGATCTGCAAAAGATATGACGCCAGGAGTCTGACCCTTTTTGGTAGCGCGCTTGGCGATGAATTTGACCCAGAAAACAGCGACCTCGACTTCTTACTGGAGTTGTATGGCTTTCACAAGGGGCTGAAAAGATATCTCGCCATAAAAGCCGAACTTGAACAACTACTACAAAAAAAGGTGGATCTGGTCATGCCTGAAACAGTTAAAAATCCTTATCTGAAAGAAAGCATTTATTCCAGAGTTCAAAAATGCTATGAGTCATAATCCCAAGGTATGCTTTTTTGATGCTCTGACGGCATGCGAGTACATTATTGAATTCACCGCTGGAATTTCGTTTGAACAGTATCTTGGCGACCCCAAAACCAGATTTGCTGTGGAAAGACAGTTCGAAATCCTCGGGGAAGCCTTGAACCGAATAAAAAAGCTGTCTCCAGAGCTGCTTAACGATGTTACAGACTGGCAGGACATTATTCTATTTCGGAATATTGTAATTCATGCTTACGATCGGTTGAATGACGGCATTGTTTTTGATAGTGCCATAAACGATGTTCCCAGGCTAGCTGAAGAACTGAAAGCAATTCTGAATATTCTCACCGAAAAATGAAAAAAAATAACGCTGTTCCCCCGGCTCTAACAAAGCTGAGCCAGGCAGAATCAGCCGGCGGCGGGCGGAATGTTTTCCTGTTCGAGCCAGGCGTTGGCGTTGATGATGCTTTTGAGCAGGTCGGCGCAGATTATCTGCGGGCGGCGCTGCAGCAGGGAAGCGATAAGATCACGCTCGCTGCCAGCTAGTGGCAGGGCGAGACTTCGATGCCGGCCGAATGTTTCGGGGTCCATATGCAGCGGCCTGATATCAAGACCGGTGCGCCGGCGCAGGCTGTCGAGAATCAGCACCCCGCTGCGGTCAAGGTCGCCCCAGTGCACTAATTCGCCGGCATGGCCTTTCAGGGATTTCAGCAGCCTTATCAACAGGCGATTCGCCTGACCCATGCTGCAGACGACAAGTTCGCGGCTGCTATCAGCCTGCTCGACGTAGTCGTAAAAACTCGTTTCGTTTTCTATAGACACAAGCTTTTGCGGGGCACGCTCCACAACTGCTCCGGCAAACTGTGCCTGCGTCAGAACAGCAGGTTCGCCAAGCCGCGCATGTTCGGCGACATAGGCGAACTGGCGCCCACCCTTGCTGAAAACAAGACTGCCAAAAACCAGTATGCGGGTTGCGGAACTGTCGATCTGCAGGCGGGTCTGGTCGAGAACGGCTCGTTGCCGCTGCTCGCTGCCAACCGGTTCGAGCAGGTCGACTTCGTTTTTGATGGCAGGATCGTAGCTATAGAGGAGGTCGGCGAATTTTCGCAACAGAGCAGTGCCGGCGCGGCAACTCTTGGTGTCGCCAGTAACCGCCCGGCTGAAATGCGACAGACGCAAAGGAGTTTCGTCAGCATAAATAGCGGTAATACCGCGCCGAAGATTTTCAAGATACTTCGTCACTGCCGGGCAGCCTGAATTTTCGGCCAGAGCGTATAGCTCTCCCCTGCCCGACTGCATTTTTTCACGCTCATCGGCCAGATAAGCCGCAAAAACAGCATGCGTATCAGCGCCGGCAAATCCGTCGATTAAACTGCTCAGGCGTGCCAGCAGATCGTCGTTTTCTTCGCGCAGATTGCGGGGGCGGCGGTTTAACGCAGCATAGAAACGGTCGAGAGCTTCGGGCTGACCAGCGAGATAGCGGCTGAGATTGAGACTGACCCGGCCTGAGACGTCGGTTTTTATATATGCGTGCCCGAAGAAAAGCTGGATGGCAAAAGCATCGGGGCAGTCGGCGGCTTTCAGCGAGAACACGGCCGGCGGCTTACCCTGCCGGTCGACGCGATCGAGCAAAGCGTTAACGAATTTCGCTAACGCCCGGTTCGCCTTGATCGCCTGCAAAACAATCTCAGTTTTCATCGCTCGTCTTCTTCTTACTCGTGCTCGTCATCCTAATCGTTCTCGTAATCGAAAATAAGTTTCACTTCTCTTTATTACTCATCCAAATCATCTGCGCAATCTGTGGATTCTTTCCTCTTCTTCTTCTTCTTCTTCTTCTTCTTCTTCTTCTTCTTCTTCTTCTTCGCTCTCAATGCGTTGAAATTACCGCATCAGGTGGTGGTGGCGGTTCATCGAACAGCCCCTGCGGCTTTTTCTGAGTGAAATCGCATTTGCCGAGGTAAATGTCACCGGCATGTGTCTTTTCGACGAGCAGCGTCGTCGTGTTGCTCATCGCCTCGGTCACACCGTCGAGCTCGGGGTGCGCGATAATCAGACAGAGATCGAGCCGGTCGGCAAAGCTCAGCAACTCGTCGCGTCTCTGCGGGTCAATGCCGTAGAAGGCTTCGTCCATCAGAATAATTCGAATGCGCGAGCGCGTGTGGTCGAGATGAACCTTGGCGAGCGACAGCAGCAGAATGTAGTTGGGCACCGACTGCTCGCCGCCAGAGCCCATGCTCAGCTGCCTGCGGCTCAGTATGACATCCTTGCTGGCACCGACGCTGCGAGCCTGCAGCACGACATCGTGCCATTTGCGGTAATCGAGAAAATCCGGCAACTCGCTGCCTTCACGCACCAGGCTCTGGCGATGCGCGTCGAAATAATCACGCAGCTGCCCGCGCGCGACCTCGTCAGTAAGCGAAACCTTGCGAATCAGCTCGCGAAACTCTTTAAACTCGCTGCGCAGCTGCATTTTGAATGAGTAGACGGTGTTGCCGAACTTCAGTTCGGAAAGCAGTGCATTCATCTGCCTGATCGTCTGGTTGAGCGTCTCTTCTTCGCGGCACAGACGGTGCACAATATCCCTGAAAATTATGTCTTCGAACAGCTTGCGATTCTTGGCATCAAGAATGGCGCAGGCCTCGTCGTAGCTCTGCTGATGCTGCCGTGCCAGTTCTGCCAGCTGGTTGCCGTCGCGGTTCTGAATGACCAGGGCTTCCTTGTCGAAAGCAAAGCTGAAATCTCGCTGCAAAATCGTGTTATGCTGCAACAGGCTCTCTATCTTCTGCTGCTGGCCGGCGAACTCTCTTTCGCCCTCACGCAGGCGCGCTTCGCAGTTTTCCGGTTTCAGCTGCTGACCGCGCTGAGTAACATAAACATACTGGCGCAGGGAACCCTCATCAACTTCAGTCAGCAGCGAAAGCAGTCTGGCCTGCTGTGCCGAGAACTCTGACTTACGCTTCTCGAGCACCCCGGCGGCATGTTGCATTTCCTGCCTGGTGTTTTCGATAGTGTTTTCGAGACGCCCCTGCTGGCAACGGCACTGGCTGAGCAGATCTTCGCGCTCTTTTTTAGCACGCGCCAGCTGAGCCAGTTCAGCTTCGGTTGCCTCGTAATCGGCTGATTCGGCGGTCTGCGCAATCGCGTTGATTTTTTCTTCGAGCACCGCGCGTTCGCGCTCCAGGGTTAGCACCTGCGCTTCGTCTTCCTGGCGCAGCTCGTCGGCGGCCTTGATTCTGGCCACCAGTTGTTCGATTTCATGCTGGTATCGGCTGAACATTTCAGGTGAGATGCGGCTCAATGCCTCGATCATCGCGCCGATTTGATTCTGGCGAGAGCGCACGGCATCGAGACCTTCGTGCAGCGTCTTTAAAGCGGCGGCCTCTTCTTCGGCCTGCGCCTGCAGTATAGCAATCTGTTCACGGCGCGTGCTTTCGCGGGCGGCGGTGCCAACGAAGCGGTTGGTGGTGGCATCAACGCGGCGCAGCGAACCATCTTCGCGCACCAGGCCGCCGGCGCTGACCATATTGCTTTCACCACTGTGCAAAAGCTCTTCATCAGAATAAACATGGCGGTAAGCATCGAGTATGACGGCGGCATAAGTCTCGGCCGCCGCTGCAAAATCGCCCTTAAAAGTCAGAAAGCGACGCAGCCCGCCGGGTGCCGGAGACGGCGGCAGGTTCTCGCAGGCATCAATAACCGGTACATTGTATGCCTCGGCGATACCTGCTGCCTGCGCCTTTTTCTGCTGGTTGCCGGCGACCAGAATTGCACAAAGCCTTTGCGGCCCGACAATCTCTTCGATAACTCGTCCAAGTGCATCGCTCATTTCCGCGGCCGGCTCGATTGTCTTGAAAAATGGCACAAATTCAATATTTCCCTCGGTCAGGCGCTGTTCGAGAGCGGTATAACCAGCGGCATCAGGCGCGGCTTCCTTTTCGGCGCGCAGGCGGCTGATCTGCTTGTTCAGCTCAGCGCCGCGCTTTTTGCGCTCTTTGCTCGCATGCTCCAGCTGTGCCGATTCTTCGGCGCAACCGTTACGCAGCGATTGCAGGCGGCTGTTGAGGTGCTGGTGCTGCGGGCGGAATTCATGCTGCGCCGGTTCAGGGGCGGACAAATCTGCCTGGTCTGGCAGTTGGCGGCATTCTTCATATTGCCCGCATAGCTTCTGCCAGAAACTTTCGAGCTGCGCGCGGCTTTCCTGCTGCTGAGTTGCGAGCTTGCTGATTTCGGCGCGCTGCCGGTTGAGACGGCGCTCGACTTCCTGTAACGCGGCCTGACTACGGGTGGCTTGTGAACGCAGTTCGGTGAGCAGAAGACTGCTTTTCCAGGCGTCAGAATCTTTGAGAATTTCGACGCGGGCGGTGATGCGACTGAGTTCCTGTTCGTGCCCTTCGATCGCTGCGCGGTTTTGAACGAGTTCCTGTTGCGCTTTTTTTTCGGCTTCGACAAAGCCTTTCAGCTCGTCTTCCGAGTGCTGCCGGCGATGATCGGCGTGCATATAGGCAAAACGGCCAATGCGCTCGCGCTGCTTCAATGCCTCTGCCAGTTCGATCGCGAGATTGCGTAACAGATCGACCCGGGCCTTCTGATCTTCGATGTCGGCCTGCATCTTTTCGATGTCCTGCAACGTGCTCTGAATTTCATGGTAACCGGCTTCATCCGGCGGTGGCAGCAGTTCACGAAAAAGCTGGCTCTGGTCTTGAAAGCGGCTGACCAGCTCGCGATAAGATTTCCCGGCCGCGATCAGCTTCATGGTTTCACGATAGGAAGAACGGCTGTCAAAAAACTTTTCGGCGATCACCTCAACATAGCGGTCGCGGTTATAGACCTTGCAGTTGCGTGATTTGAGGTCTTCCTGGTTAACCGGAAATACCTCTTCGCCCTGTCTTACCGTCAATTCAAGCTGATCGAGCCGGCCTGGCGCTTCAAAACCCCAGATATGCGGCGCCGTCTGCAGATTGGTGGCGAGCGCGCCGCAGCCGAGGCAGAAGCGTTCTTCGCTGCCCGGTTTCTCGAATTCGAGCACGGCGTAGCCGATGGTCTTATCGTTGTTGCGCTGGCCACGCTCGAGATCGTAACGCAAAAAGATGCCCTGCAGAGTGCGCCCGAGAGTGCGCGGCTGACCGGCCATGCGCGCGGCTGAGTTGAGTTCCATGCTGTATTTGCCGGCGGTCAGAACAAAATGCACGGCATCGAGAACTGTCGTCTTGCCCGAGCCGTTGCCGCCAATGAGAAAGAGATGACCGTTGATTTCGATGGTCTCATCGATGAAGTTATGAAAATTGATCAGTCTGATGCGCTTGATCGCAAAGCCCTTAATCATCGGAAGCCCCCCCGTTTACCGGGCCGGCACCAGGCGCAGCATCGCCATTATCTTCGGCGGGCGCGGCACAGTTGGCATCGGCGAAATCGTCTTTGTCGACGCCGAAAGATTTTCTGATGATCGAATCGGCCATTTTCGCGCCCTCATAACAGCTGAGGCCGGGCAGTGCCTCGATCAGCAGCTCGGGCCCGCATTCGGCCGAGTTATCCTGACCGGTTTCGATAATGCGCAGCAGCCGGTAAGTTTCGAGTTTGCTCAGCAATGCGCGGGTTTCCTGGTCGAGGATTCTGTCGGAAGGCGCACCCTCGCCGAGCTGGGCATCGAGCTTCATGCGGCAGAAACCATAGTAGCTGCCGTAGGTGAAGCGCAGATTCTGCGACTCTTCGTAGCTGAAATTCTGCTGGTCGCCTTCGTGTTCGTAAAACTCGAGCAGCACCAGGAACAGCACGCATTCCAATCGCGAAGTCAGGTTGAAATATCGCTGATGCGAAGGACGCAGCGCTTCGTTGAAATTTCTGTCACGGATCAGTCTCGCCATTTTGGCATCGACATAGAGTCGCCAGCCGAAAAACTTGCTGAAAAACCGTTCAAAAGCGCTTTTATGGCGGCGCAGGCTGGTGAAACGCGGCGGGTCGTCATCGGCATAGAAAAACGGGCTTTCGGTCAGGATATTGATAATGGCCTGATAGGTATCGCGCCCGATTTTTTCGATCTGTTCGTTGTCGTGGAGTTCTTCAGTCATTGGCTTTTCTCCGGATCAGATGGTCAGGACAGTCAAACTTACAGTCTGCCAGGTCGAACGCGGCAGCATCGGCACCGGCCGGCGGCCGTTCGAAACTTACCTGCAGTGCCTGCGTCAGCTTGCGGATTTTGCCGAGCGACAGTTTGAGGCCCTGCATGTAGGTTTTGAGATCGTCAATATTTTCGAATTCGGCATCGTGTACCGGACTTTCGTTGAGGCCGCGCAGAACCTTGTTCAGGAAAAACTCATTTATCCGCGCAACACGGCGCGTTTCCAGTTCGCGACTCTCTTCCGGCGTCGCAACTTTAGCGGAAATCGCCTGCGCGGCGGCAGTTGCACCGATCCGACTGCTGCTGCGCCGGGGCAGAGGTGCTACCGATTTTTCGGCTGGGGTTCCGTCTGCGAGCAGCATCGGCACGACGACCGACGAATACAGGCGATCGACCCAGTCGAAGCAATCTTCTTCTGGAGCGCTGAGCATTTCGGCAATACGGTTACGAATCTCTTCGACGCGCAGGGTTTTGTCACGGCGGATGCGCAGGTAATTGCGGATACGGCGGAGGGCGTCATAGAGTTCGGCGTGCACCCGGCGGCAATAAAAATCGAGGCGGCCGCTGCCCGGATCAAAAAACGCGAGCATGAGCTGGAAGCAGTTTCCGGCAGGAGTCGCCGCGCCGGCCGTCAAATCGTCGCCGAGGTTGAGGGCCGCGATGAAATCGGCAAAAGCCTGATGGCGCTCTAGTGCGCACAGGCGCGAGAAGATGCGATCGACCATGGTGTTGAGTCGCGACAGGTAGGCCTGGTTATAGTTGGTAAGCTGGCTCATGATGGTTTCGTAGCGTTCTGATTCAAAGCCGCTTTTGTCGTCGAGAAAGGAATGCAGCTGGTCGGCGAGGCCGGTGAGTTCGGCGACCGCGTCGTCGATTTTGGCGTCCATGCTCTCGATAACGTGCTGCGAGCGCTGCAGCGCGATTTCGCTGCGCTGCCCGGCATGAAAACTTGCCACCAGCTTTTCGAGCTCGTCGAGCATCGCATTGAGGTCTTCGAGCAGCAGAAAACCGCGCGCCGCGGTTTTGCCCGGGTCGGGCCGGCTCTGCTGCAGCAGAAAGCGCATCAGCTGAAAGGTTGTTTCAGTGATTTTGAGAATATTGCGGCGCAGACTGTTATCGCTCAGCGACCTGACCCGGCGGCCCTCGAGCTTGCGATCTATGTTTCCCCACTCGACCAGCTGATCGATATCCTGCCGGAAAAGCGCTTCATGGTAGCTCTCGCCGCACAGGCTCTCGATTTTGGGCGTGACCTTGAGGTAGAGGTCGTCGTGAAATATCTCGATCTGGTGCGCCAGGCGCTCATCATAGAGCGACGAGAGAATGACGAGATAGACCTTCTGGCGCCCGGTCGCGGCGAGAAAGCGAAAATGGTCGTAGCTGATATCGAGCAGGCGGGTATCCATGGTGCCGACATTCTACATGATTACGCCGCCGTTTGCACAAAAAAGCGCCACCGACGAAAAAAACTCGGTATCGCCGGCATTTTTGCCCGGCGCAAAAGAACAAATAATGACGCGGCAGCCATATCAGCCGCATACAAGCTGGAATGTTTAAAAAGGTGATTGCGCCCTGAAATAATTTTGTGTGTTTATAGCTTATTTTTTTGAGCTCTCGCCGCTATCATGCTATATTTGTGTTACAGAGACATAGACAATTACCCCAGATGTGTGAGGCGTTGAGAAAATCAGTGGGAATGCAGAATAAATATCTCGGTTGCCTGCTTGGACTCGCGACAGGCGATGCGCTGGGAGCGCCTTTCGAGGGTGGCTTTCTTGAGCGCATTCTTTGGCGACTGATCGGCAAGACTGCCGATGGCGCAATGCGCTGGACCGACGACACACAAATGACGCTGGATCTCGCAGAATCTTTATTGATACAGGGTCGTCTCTTGCAGGATGATCTTGCAATTCGTTTTGCTCGCAGCTACAGCTGGAGCCGAGGATATGGCGCCGGCGCTTCTCGCGTGCTGTCTCTGATCGGCAAAGGCGTCGACTGGCGACTGGCTGCGAAAAGCGTATTCCGAGAAGGCTCATTCGGCAACGGTGCGGCAATGCGCGCTCCAGTGCTTGCTCTGTTTTTCAGAGATAATCTGAATGAGCTGATAGAGAACACCAGGGCAGCTTCCGAAGTAACCCACGCACATGCGATTGGCATCGATGGGGCTGTTCTCATCGGCGTTGCCACCAGACAGCTGCTCTTAGATCAGGATGTTGCGCAGGTGCTTTCGGCTGCAAAAGCTAATTGCAGAACAGAAGAGATGATGACCGTAATTCAGACAGCAATCGAATGGTTAAGCGACAATTATCTGGCGTCTCCTTCTGAAGTCGCCGAAAAGCTCGGGAATGGTATTGCTGCTCATCGATCCTGTGCGACTGCGCTCTATATTGCCTTGCGTTTTATCGATAGCGCATTTGATGAAATGCTTGCATTTATAATCGCTGTAAAAGGCGATGTCGATACCATTGGAGCCATGGCCGGAGCGATGTGGGGGGCTCGCAACGGGCATGAAAAACTGCCAACCGTGAAAATCGAGCAGAAAAAGTTGCTCGAACTTACGGCGCTACGCCTGGAAGAGGCTGCCAATCAAATCGATAAAAGCAACCAATCCTTTCGGGCAATTCTTGATTACACGCCGTATCCGGTTGTGGTTACTGATGAATCCTGTGAAACCGTTGAATACTTTAACCAATGCGCTGTCAAGCTGTTTGGCCATGCTCCCCGCAACGCCAGTGACTGGTTTTTGTCTGCTTACCCTGATGATGATTACCGGCAGACGGTTATGGCGCGCTGGCAAGTTGTTTTGCAGCAGGCACGAGCTTCGGAGTCGCCAGTTCATGGGGGTGAATATCACATCACCTGTCAAGATGGCAAGGTCAGAATTTGTGAATTTTATGCATCCTGGATGAACAAGCGCTTTGTCGTTACAGCAAACGATATTACCGCGCAGAAAAGCACAGAACGGGAACTGGATCGCAGGAATGGAATTTTCAATTCCCTGATAGAAAACATGCCGGTGGGAGTCTTCATGGTTGAAGCTCCTTCAGGAAAACCCATCTTTGCGAATCAGGCAGCGTTGCAAATTCTCGGGCGCGGTGTGATGTCAGAAGCAACGCGTGAGAGCCTGGCCGAAGCATACAAGGCTGTTCGTCTTCCTGGCGGAAACCCTTATCCTCCTGATGAAATGCCGATTTTGCTGGGTATGCAGGGGATCACCTCTTCAGTCAGTGACATGGCAATAGTTCGCCCAGAAGGCGAGATGACCATACTTGAAGTCTTCGGGAGTCCGGTAACAAATGCGAATGGAAAAATCTGGGCAAGCCTTGTCAGCTTTCTTGATATTACCGAGCGCAAACGGGCAGAAAAAGAGCGCGAAGAAATGCGTGCTCAGATTCAGAGCGCCCAGAAAATGGAGTCTATCGGCCGGCTGGCTGGTGGCGTGGCACATGATTTCAATAATCTTCTGACCGTCATCATTGGTTACGCTGATTTATTGCTGGGAGGATTGCCGCAAGACGATAAGAGACGGCATAGCGTCGAAGAAATACTGGCAACCGGGAATCGCGCAGCCGGGCTTACCAGACAACTCCTTGCTTTCAGTCGCAGACAGATTCTCAACCCCAAGGTGATTGATCTCAACACAGCAATTTGCAATATTTTTAAAATGCTTGCTCGACTGATCGGAGAAAACATCCGCCTCGAAATGAGATTGTCGCCAGAACCCTGTTTTGTAAAGGCAGATGCCGGGCAAATCGATCAAATCCTGGTAAACCTTTCAGTCAATGCACGTGACGCCATGCCGCAAGGAGGCTCTCTGACGGTTGCAACCGAGTTGTTGACGGCTGACGAAGAAATTTCATTACGCTTCCCGGAACTTGCCAGAAAAGCACTGACCTGCATCAGTGTCAGCGACACAGGTCATGGACTCACGGACGAAGCCAGAGAGCATTTGTTTGAGCCCTTTTTCACCACGAAAGAGGTGGGAAAAGGCACCGGACTTGGCCTTGCCACTGTGTATGGAATCGTCAAGCAAAGCGGCGGCGAGATAGATTTTGCCAGCGCAACCGGAGTTGGCACCTCGTTTCGAATTTACTTTCCAGAGGCAGACAAAGCTGGAGAAGATGCCGGCAAGAATGAGGAACAAAGTTCGCCGGTCCGCGGCAACGAGACAATTCTGCTTGTCGAAGACGAATGCCGATTGAGAATAATGCTCGAGCTCCTTCTCTCGTCAAATGGCTACCACGTCATTTCGGCAGAAGATGGTGCTGAGGCTCTGCTCAAACTGGAAGCAATGGATAAACCTGTGGATCTCCTGATAACTGATATTTTAATGCCAGTTATGAATGGCATCGAACTCGGGCGTCGGGTAGCCAGCCTGAGAAAAGCCGGCCGCACGCTTTACATGTCTGGCTACACTGATGATAGGCTTCTACAGCATAGCGCGCTAGAATCAGAAATCGCATTCCTTAACAAGCCTTTTACGAATAAAGAATTTCTTCAGAAGGTCAGAGAAGTTATGGAAGGAACGGCTGAACATGCCAGGAACTGAAAATAATATGCAGATATACCATCAACCCGTGCCGCTGCTGCAAAAGCTCATTCAATTCGACACCACGAACCCGCCGGGAAACGAAGCGGCGTGCATATTCTTTATCAACCAGCTTCTGCGCGATGCCGGCATTGAGACCAAGCTGCTGGCAAGGTCGCCGGAGCGCCCGAACCTGATAGCCCGTCTGCCAGGCCAGGGAAACGCGCCGCCATTGCTGCTTTACGGCCACGTCGACGTGGTTACCACCGCCAGTCAGCAGTGGCAGCATCCGCCATTTGCAGGGAAAATCGTCGACGATTATCTGTGGGGCCGCGGTGCCCTCGACATGAAGGGTGGCGTGGCGATGATGCTGGCCGCTTTTCTGCGCGCAAAAACCTCTGGCCTGGCGCTGCCGGGCGATGTCATTCTGGCTGCGGTCCCTGACGAGGAAACCGGCGGTGAGTTCGGCGCGAAGTTCCTTGTCGAAAAGCACCCCGAATTGTTCAGTGGTGTGCGTTACGCCATCGGCGAGTTCGGCGGTTTCACTTTTACCATCGAAAACAAAACCTTTTATCCTATTCAGGTCGCAGAGAAACAGTTGTGCTGGATGAAAGCGACCGTCCGCGGCATGGGCGGGCACGGTTCGATGCCGGTTCGCGGCGGTGCCATGGCCAGGCTGGGCAGGCTTCTGCAGCAGATCGACCGGCACCGACTGCCGGTTCATGTTACGCCGGTGCCACGCGAGATGATCAGCCGGGTAGCAGCAACTACCGGCGGAATCAGCGGTTTGCTGATCGGTCTGCTCAAAAATCCGTTGCTGACAGACAGGGTGCTCGACCTGATAGGCCTGCGCGGCCGGCTATTCGACTCGCTGCTGCATAACACGGTCAGCCCGACAGTGCTACGGGCAAGCGAACAGATGAACGTAATTCCTTCAGAATTATCTGTCGGACTCGACGGCAGACTGCTGCCCGGTTATCGCCCGGAAGACATGCTGCAGGAACTGCGCGGCATCATCGGCAACGACGTCGAGCTCGAAGTCGTACATTATTGCGAGGGGCCAGGCAAGCCGGACATGGGGCTTTACCCCACTCTTATCAACATTCTTCAAGAAGCTGATCCCGGCTGCGTGCCGATTCCTCTGCTGATGAGCGGGGTAACCGACGGGCGCTTTTTCTCGCGGCTCGGGATTCAAACCTACGGGTTTCTGCCGATGCCGCTGCCACAAGGCTTTGATTTCACCAGAACAATTCATGCCGCCGACGAGCGAATTCCGGTTGCCGCCCTCGAGTTCGGCACCAACGCTATTTACCGCGCCCTAAGCCGATTCGGCCAATAGCGCTCAGACTTAATCGCACCATTCCGCCAGACCCAGATTGCCGAAACTATTTGACAGGAAGGTGAGCATGAAGGAAATCAGACCAATCAGAAGCGAAAAGGACTATCTGGCGGCACTGGCCGAGATCGAGCGCCTTATCGACAGCGAACCCGGCACATCTGGAAGCGACCGTCTGGAAATCCTGTCGATACTGGTTGAAGCTTACGAAGAGCGTTTTCATCAGATCGCATGCGACGACATAAGCCCGATAGAAGCAATAAAATTCTGGCTGGAGCAGAACAACATGACGAGAAAGGATCTTGAGCCATTCCTGGGCAGCCGTGCCAGAGTTTCCGAGATAATGACGGGAAAAAGATCTCTGAGCATGGCGATGATCCGCAAGCTTGTCGGCGCCGGCATTCCTGCCGAACTTCTCATCCAGCCGTTGCCCGTCGAAAAAGCCGCATGAGTTGTTATTGAAACTTTGAGTCCGCTGCGCGCTTAAAAAGAGAGCCCATAGACCAGCGCATACATTTGCATGTATAATGTATGCAGAGGTGAAACAGATGCCGTTACTGCAGGTTAGAGACTGCCCTGAAGATATTTACCGTAAAATTGCGATGTTTGCATTAAACATCTGCGAAAAAAAACGCCATATGTTGATGTCAAACCGCCGGCCGACCTGCCGAAAGCTGACGACGAGTAAGCAGAAGCCACAAAGCTTTCATGGTATAATTATGCATGCCTTACGAACCGCCATTTAACATAACGGCCAGAATTGTTTCGCTGGTTGAGGAAATCTGCGAAACACTTGGCCGCATGGGGCGCCTCTGACAGACTCTCATACTGAGTTGCCGGCAGCCGGTTTTTGCTGCTCTTCCGGTTGAAAGCATGATTTATGAGCGCCAGGCAGCATATTATGAAGCGCTGGCAAAAAGCACCGAAATAGCCGAGTCATCGCCTTTCATTGAATTCATGCTCGAAACGATTCTGAATGCGATAAAAGCCAAAGCTACCCCACAAGTCACGGAACTGTTGAAAATAATGGATAGCGAGATGAATCGCAGACAACTGCAAGCAGCGCTGGGACTGAAAGACAGGTTCCATTTCAGAGAAGCATATATTCTAGCTGCACTGACTGCGGGCCTTATCGAAATGACGATTCCCGGCAAGCCTACCAGCCGCCTGCAGAAATACCGCCTGACCGAAAAGGGGCGACATTTTTTAAAACACCCGTCATTACAACGAAATAAATAATCTATAAATACGGCCAGCAGTAATACTAATGCGCCAGGCGCTCGTCATATGGCGACGCAAGAATGACAAGATAAATCGTCTGGTGGGCGGCTAGGCCAAAAGTTATTCTTTCCTCGCTGGGAGAATGTTATAATAATAAAAAACTACCGGAGGAATAGATGAAAACTCAATTTATTTACTGGCAGGATGAAGGATTCTGGATTGGCTATCTCTCTGATTATCCCGACTACAGAACACAGGGCGAAACTTTGGATGAGCTGAAAGAAAACCTGAAAGATTTATACAAAGACCTCTCTTCAGGCTCAATTCCATCTATACGCAGAATTGATGAACTTGAAGTAGCATGAAGCGAAACGATTTATTGAAAATGATTGCCAAGACCGGTTGCGTAATGATCCGACATGGTGGCAATCATGATTGGTATCAAAATCCCAAAACAAAAGTATCGCAGCCGACTCCTCGGCATAGAGAAATCAACGAAAAGCTGGCAAAACACATTTTAAGAATGCTCAAGGACTTTGATTGATCAAATACATCGTTTAGAGCTTCGCGACTTCATTAAAGTTGCTTTATAGCTATCTGTCTTGCAATACATTTGAGTAAAATATGAACACAGAACGTAAATTAATGTATTTCAGACTTGTAATGATTGTTGCCATAATCGTTGGCATCGTTATTATTGCCTCCAGACGTCACAGCATAAACCCGCCCATCGGACCGGGCGATTCCCAGGCTGTTCTGCGCAAAGTCAGGTTGCCGGCTGGTTTCAAGATTGCTCTTTATGCCTCGGGAATCCAGGATGCCCGATCAATGGCAGTTGGCGACAGGGGCACCCTGTTCGTCGGCTCGCGCAAAGCCGGAAATGTCTATGCGATCGTTGACAAAGATGGCGACAAGGTCGGTGAAACCACGCATATTATCGCGACAGGTCTCTTCATGCCCTGCGGCGTCGCTTTTCGCAACGGTTCGCTTTACGTTGCCGAGGTAAACCGAATTCTGCGCTTTGACGACATCGAGAATTCGCTGGCAAGCGCACCGGCGCCGGTGGTGGTCAACGATTCTTTTCCATCAGATGAATGGCATGGCTGGAAATTCATCAGATTTGGCCCTGACGACAAGCTCTACATACCGGTTGGCGCACCATGCAATGTCTGCGATTCTGATGACAAAAGATATTCATCAATAATGCGCATGAACCCGGACGGAACCGATCTCGAAATTTTTGCGCGCGGCATCAGAAATACCGTGGGTTTTGACTGGCATCCTGCCGCAAAAGAGCTCTGGTTTACCGAAAACGGCCGCGACTGGATGGGCGACGACCTGCCACCGGACGAGCTGAACCACGCACCAACGGCTGGTCTTCACTTCGGCTTCCCCTATTTTCATGGCAACCAGATTCCAGATCCCGAATTCGCCAATGGGAAAAATCCGGCAGAATTTGTGCCCTGCGCGCAGGAACTCGGGCCACATGTCGCCGCGCTGGGCATGCGCTTTTATGCCGGCATACAATTTCCCGACAAATATCGCAACCGCATTTTCATCGCCGAACATGGCTCCTGGAACCGCAGCAACAAGTCAGGCTATCGCATCACCACAGTAACCCTTGAGAACGCAAAACCGGTCGCCTACGAAACCTTTGCTGACGGCTTTATGAAAGATGGCTCAGTCTTCGGCCGCCCCGTCGACCTGGAAATTCTCGATGACGGCTCCATGCTGCTTTCTGACGACTTCTCACACGCCATCTACCGTATCACCTGGTCTCCCGATTCATGAAGTCAAAATTGCACCATCCGATCTGATTCCGCTCTTATGCGAGCCACTGGTTGTTAAGAGCCAGATACAAAATGAAGCAACTCTGATGTGTTAAAATGACTTTGTTGACAACCATTTCTGGAGGGAAACATGACGAAAATTCTGTTGGTTGCTTTTCAGATACTGCTGCTCGCGCATTTTGCCAGTGCACAAAGCGAAGCGGCGCCACTCGGGCACGGCTATGAATTCGATAATAACGGTAAAATACCCGGAGTCGAGTTTCCGCAGATGTACGTTAAAACCTCGCAGGAACTGGGCAGACTGAAGATCACACCAGGCCTGCGGGAAGCGGCACAGCGAAATGCCCGCTACGTTTCGCGCATGTCTGCCGATGCGATTTTTACCGCTGGAAACCTGCAGATCACCGGCAACCAACTCATAAAAGCCACAGAAATTATCGGCCGCTTCGCGATGTACGACCAGGCTGAAGCGCTGCAGCAACTGTCTTTCTACCAGATCAAAGGCGAAGATGACCGCGGCAACGTCCATTTTACCGGCTATTTCACACCGAAGCTGGCAGCGCGCGACAAGCCCGATGCTGTATTTAAATACCCGGTTTATGCCATGCCAAAGCTGGGAAGAATGCCGACGCGAAAAGAAATCGACCACGATAAAGCGCTGGCCGGGCGCGGCCTGGAACTGGCTTACACAGACAGTCTGCTCGACAATTTTTTCCTGTCGGTGCAGGGTTCCGGAGTGCTCGATTTCGGCAACGGCAATGTCAGGCATATCGGCTTTGCCGGCGCCAACGGCCATCCCTACCGCAGTGTCGGAAAAATGCTGGTCACCAATGGCTCGATACCCGCAGAAAAAATCTCGCTGCGAGCAATCCGCGAATGGTTTGCCGCGCACCCCGAACAGATGGTGCCAACGCTCAACAATAACCCGTCCTACACATTTTTTGAATGGCGATCGGCCGCGCCCACCGGTGCCGCCGGCGTGCCAGTGACTGCCATGCATTCAATCGCAGTTGACCGAACATGCATTCCCTACGGTGCCTGTCTGCTGGCTGAGATTCCCGTGCTCGATGAACACGGCGTTCTGACCGGCCACCGCTACGATATCCTTTTCGCCCACGACACTGGCGGCGCCATCAAAGGCCCCGGCCATATCGACCTCTATCACGGCCAGGGCCGCGAAGCTGGCGACAGCGCCGGTGACCTGCACCACTACGGCCGCCTCTGGCTCCTGCTCGCCGAGTAATCACCTTTCATCGAGTTAATGCTCGAACCGGGCAGCATTGTTTTATAAAACAGGCTGGTCGGCAGAGCCGGCCAGCCTGCTGGAAAGCATTATTTCTTGGTTCCCATTTGCTCTTGCTGGCGGGACACCGGGGTTCGATGCCCTCTCGTGTCTTTATCACGACAGGCTGAAGAGCAGAAAAAAGCAATGCTACCCCTGTAGATGCGACTGAACTCACGTGATGCGGGGTGCTCACAGCATAAGCACTTGCCATCTTTATTCGTAATCGTGAGAGGAGTTTCCTCGCAGTCTTTCAATTTGAGAGCCACCGCTTCCGGTTTCTCCCAGAATCTTTCGACGCAGGCGTCACAACAGAAGCGATAGACCTTGCCTTCGAATACAACGGGCTTTCCTTGTTTTAACCTTTGGCCATCCATTGGACACCTTCGATAATGAACAGCAACGAGATTCGACGGGATGCCGATCAGTGAAGTCGGCTTGATACGCTCTATAGTTTGTGGCGCAGGATCCTTCTGAGCCGGGGATACCGTTCTCTCTTTTCTCGCACCGTGCTGAGCAAAAGCCGGACTAACTGCGATGATAACCGCCATAATACAAACCACAATACCGATGAAATTTCGTTTCATGCCTGCTCCTTTTTTCCTGCTCTTCGACCCTCTTCGGACGCTTTACACACCATGAACAAACAAACAGCACAATAATTGTTTAATGGCTCTTGAACCTCCCTTATCTGATTTTGTTCTCTTTGTTCTATGTTCATGAAATGGATCGTAAGGCTTTTACAATTGTCAGGCATTTTAAACAACCTTGAAATAGCTACAAACTCTTATGGAAATAGAAAAAAACAACTATAGCCGCATACTATTACAGCAAACGGGGCTGCTTCATATTGCTATGAAACAGCCCCATCCTTCAGTCTGAGATAAGCTTATTCGGGAAAAAAGCGAACCTCGCTCTGAAAGCCTTCGGAGTCGACGAAACTCTGAATCGAGATGGCGCCGACCCCTTTAAAGAAGTCAGAAACCGGCTTGAGCGAACCACCCGAGATTGTGCCGTGCACAGAACAGGCGACTGGAAACTCAGACGAGTATTTACCGCCGGCCGGGCACATTGGCGCTGAACCGTAGAGAATCTGATAACTCTCTTTGAGCTTGTCTGGCCGAAAAGAAGTTACAAAATGAATGTTCTTGAGATTTTCGCGACAGGCTTCGCGCTGCGAGCGGGCGCGAATTTCAAGCAGATCGGGGCGCATCAGCCGAATGTTTTTCGGGTATAGCACCAGGTTGAAATTGCCGGTAAATATGCCTTTTTCGCGTTCTTCAGGCTGGCCGAGTTCGAAGAAAAGCTCTTTTTTGCTGGCAACCAGCAAAAAGCCGTCGCGATTGGTAAAGTAATAGGTTTTGCGAATGGCAAAAAGGTCAAATGAGAAAACATACATTTCGACCCCGTTTTCTTCGAGCCTTGAAAGCTGAAGTCGTGGATCAAAAAAAGCCTGGCTACGGGTTGCTTCGATTTCCATCTGTATCCAGTCGATAATTGCCTGAAAATGCGACGGATCCGTCAGTTCGAGTGCAAACATGACCGGCGAGAAAAAGCTGAGAAGCGCCGGGCTGAGCACTGCGAAATCGCTGGAGCGACCGCCGCCGAATGCACCCAGAATTCCACGTGCCAGCATGTTCGAATCCCATTGAAACAGCAACGGGTGGTCGCCGACCTGCGCCCACAAACAGCCGGTAAACCAGCGTTTGAGAAGCTCAACGCGCCGGCTTAGTTGCGGGTTACCTTGCCAGTAGCCTGGAACCGGCAAGGTGTCAGCCTTTAAATTCGCGCCAATTTTTAGAACGCAGGTCTTAATCTGTGGTGCCGGCTTCATTGCTTCGAGCCGCACGTTCTTTTGCAACTCGCTGTACACGCCATTTTCAACAAGCGGCATAATCAGCAGGCGACCGCGAAAGTCTGGTTCGGTGATAAAGACAAAACCAATCGGGTCAAAGAACTGCGAAAAGTATTGATTGTACTGCGTGACAAACTGCGCGTAGCTGCCGGCTTCTTCGCTGCTGACCTCGCTCGGCAGACACTCGCTGACCGGCGTCAGCCGCCCGATTGCGCGATGACGCGGGCAACGGATTTCGCCGTCGACGTATTCATAAGCGCCACCTTCAGGGCACTGCGCAGCAGCGCTGAGCTGGCCATTAACCATTATTTCGTGAGTCTGCAGAAGATTTGTGCGAATACAGTCGAGCCGGCGTTTGGTCGCAATCTTGTAAGCCGGGCCAATAAGCTTTCTGATAAAGGCATCAGAAAGAAAGCTGAAAATACGCCCCGGTTCGGAAAAATTCTTTTCGATGTGCTCGTAGAAATAGTGCAGATCAAGATATTCGGTGAGAGCGAGCGATTTGCCATCGAGGACCGAGATGATCTTTTCCATGAGCAGCGGCGAATTACAAATGATCTGGTGCCCTTTTGCAGTTACGCGATAAGAGCGAAACCTGAAATCCGGCGAAGTAAAAGCCTGCACCTGCCGGCCGCCAATGGTCAGCGTGCTTTCGCTGATAGAAGGATTTTCCTTACGAAACTCGGCAGCTGTCATCGTCAATTTTTCGCGCAACAGCGTTTCGTTGCTGATCTTGAGAAACACCGCGATAGCGCTTCCCTCAAAGATAAAAGGATCTTCGCAGGCAAATACGATGTCGCTCAACGCCAGATCAGCGAAAAGCCGGGTCAACATGTCGGTCTTGAGAAGCAGCTGATCCTTTATGCGCTTTTCGATATTGAAATTAGAGCTGCCGGATTCGCTGCCGGCAAGGGTTCCAAAAGCAGTCGCCCAGTCGTCAAAAAAGTCAAAGGACTTGCGAAAGGCTGTGTACGAGGGAAAATGCACGAAGGCGCAATCAGCGGGAATCAGTCCGTAAACTTCTGGAAGCACCAGATTCGGGTTTTTGAGCATTTTGCGCCACGGATGCGAAGGCGCCTTTGGCCCGTCAAGACCGGCAACTTTAACGGGTTTGCCAGCCTTATCCTGACTGACGGAATCAGGAGTCGGGTCATTGAGATCGCCATGCAGCGGGCAGCGCACCAGAATGTCATTTCCGTCTTTTTTCGAGTAATATTCATTGCCGGAGTTACAGCTAACTTTTACCCGCAAATAGCCGCCCTTGAGCAATTCTTCCATATCAAGAGTTTCCATCATTGTCGAGCGATCCATGTTGTACATCTCAACGGCGCCCTGAATTGTTCTGATATTGGCCATACAGAAGCGGTCATGTACCGGTGCACCGCTGTTCAGATTCACATCGGTCTGCAAAGTCTCACGAATCGCACTGACTCCAGTAAAAACACTGTAAAGATCGAGGTTCTGCCCACGCCCCATATCGCGGCGAGCATCGCGGGGATTGAGGTGATCCAGCAGCGGTTGCCACTTGGCAACTTCTTTCTGCGAAGCCTGTGCCCAGGCCTTGTAAGCTGGAATCCCGGCCAGCGACTTTCCGGTCTCGGCACTCGCGCAGATCAGCCGGGCAAAGGGACTCTCAACGACCTCGTCAAAAGAAACGTCGCGCCGCTCCTTTCCCACAACAAGCTGAAACCTGCTCTTAAAATCAGCGGGCTTGCCAGCGAGCTTTCCCCACGCAAAAATTTCGTAAGCCACATTGCCAGACTGCCAGTTGGTGTAGACATATGACGAGACCCATTCGCCCTTGCGCTGGTCTTTAACGCTGACCGGGCGCGTGCGGTAATACCAGTATTCATTGTCCTGCCGCGGTTGCATGAACCTGACCATAAAGTGCGATTCGTTGCCGATCGGGTAATGCAGCATACGCGCGCCAGACGGTGCAACCTGCGCCGGCAAAGGGGCAGAACAACAGACAAGGGCAAAAACAACTGTCAGAATGGCAATAAAACGATACATAGGAGCCTCCATTTCAAAAAACCAATTCTTGGCAAATCTTTTTCTATCAAGGTCATCAGCATGCATATATTCAAGAGTTTCAGCTAATCATAAAGCAGCAAGAAAGATCGCTTACGAGAACGATTACCGCTTCGCTGAGCAGGAGTTGAAAGGCCGGTTGCAAATGTTCGCATCACCAGCTCGCCTGCGACAGCCGGCACTTCGCTCGCTGCAAACATCAGCAAACAGACGGCAAGGTAGACAAGCATGTCAAATCCCCCCCTGCTCCTCCAAACATTATCTGCTTATGATACACCTGCGATCAGATGAAATTCCACAGCGAGCTTTGGCGCAGATTCCGACAGTCTCTGCCGGCGATTATCCGCGCGTAGCAAAAAAATACAAAGACATTACAATAAATGCACTCAATACCAGAATCATGATAAAGGCGATGATTTTTGCGAAGATACTGTTAAACCCGGAATCATTATATGTGAGCGGTTTAAAGGTGTAGCGCCCGCCCTGCTTTGCCGCACCCATTTTCGCTGTACCGATGTTCTCAACAAGACTGGCTCCGGTTGCCTTTACGATAAAGTCTGCCAGTTTTCTGGCCTCAGCCCTTTGTTGCTGCATATCTGTAACTGGCAGCACGCGTCCATCAAAAAGCACGATCGTTACCACGTAGTAGTAAGTGAAATTGTGGCTGCCTTTGCCGCGAATAGCGTTGACATTAAGGGTTACCGCGTGAATGCCAGAAAAAGCGGTGACCAGGCTCAGTCTTTCGATAAACAGATATTTGAAGCGAAAGAACAGTCCCTGTTTGTCGAGATCGAGCAGATAATAATTGTCGGTAGCGAAATAGGAAAAGGCAGCACACAAAAATACGATAACAGAGCCCAGCAGCAGCCACGGCCGATCGCCGAGCTGCATCTGCTGATAGCCCATGAGAATAAAAAGAGGACTGAGCAGGGCCAGAGCGCCGAAAAACTGCTCAAGTGGCGTTTTCAGTTCGAGTTTAATTCTGTTTTGCATAAAACTGTCTGCTGATTATAACGTATCATTCAACTTTTACATACTTTACACGAGGCATGTGATCTATGACAGTCTATCTCACTCACCAGAACTTGGGATCGACAATGACGTAGCTGTGATGCTTGTAGGGGCCGCGTTTGTCGTCACGTTTATCGTGGCGGTCGTGCTTGTCACGCTTGTCATACTTGTCATGTTTATCGTGGCGGTCGCGGTCAGGATAGCGCGGCCATGGCCATGGCGATGGCCGATGCCGATAAGGGTAGCGCTTCTTTCCGGCGATGATGATAATTTTCGGTTCAGGCTCACGGTAGATAACAGTAGTAGTAACCGGCGGCACAGGTGCTGAAGAATAAAAGAAAACAGGATCAGAGCGCCAGTTGCTGCGTCTTTCGAGATCGTAGACCGACACCCAGCCGCAGATCGGCTGTGACGAGCGTCCACGGCCCATATGCAGCACCTTTGCCGAGCCTGACAATACATCAATGACCCAGAGTGGTTCACCGCGATTAAGGCGCTGATTATCGACAAGTATGTAAGGTGCGGTCACCACATAGTTTACTGTCGTTCTTTTCATGCGCCTTTCGATTTCTTCGGCTTCGGCTATTGAAGAGAGAGAACCACCGCCGCTCAACAGAACATCGATAGCTTCATTGGTCTGGGCGAGCATAAACAGAGCCCGGTCTTTTTCGGCCTGGGCGCGCGCCACGTCCGGGCCCCTTTCGGAGGCTTTCCAGGACTCGAGGTAGTTTTCGAGAGCATTGAACTTGAGAACATGCAGGTCGTGCAGACGCCTCTGATAAGGCCCATAGCCCGAGTAGCGCGAAGCAATCAGATTCATGCGTTCGTTGTGCTGACGTTTGAGTTTGAGCGCCTCGCGGCTGGCAACGTCGTAATTGCTGTTGCTGAGAAGCAGTTCCATCTGGTTAACTGCATCATAATCAGCCAGAGATATCTCTATCGGCGACATTACGGGCTGGTTTATTGTCACGGGTGTTGTCGGCTGAATAACAACCGGGCCACTGATTATGACCGGTGCCGACTGCTTCGGCTGCGCTGAAGATGGCGGACTTGCAGGAGGCGTGCCCATCGGGGGGGCGCTGTCGAAAGAACCAGCCGATGCGGTTCCGCAGGCCGGGCAGAAATTTGCTGCATCGGGCATCTGTTTGCCACAATGGTGGCAAAAAGCCGCAAGCAGCGGCGCGGCGACGCAGAATAATAAAAGAGTAAGAACCAACAACAGTTTTTTCATATAACAAACCTCTTTTCATGCAGGTTGAAAGATCAATTCCACACCGTCCAATTATCGCAGAGTTATCAACAAAAAAGAAGCACCCGCATGTTAAGTATTATTAATTTCTGTAGGCCTGCCTGCAAAAATGATGAGCTGTAAATAATTGGCTGGCGGATACTTCAGAATAAACAAGGCCAAAATTGCTTTGCGAAAACTTTACGAAGACTTTGCGAATACCACTAAGTAAAGCTTAACTTTGCTCTAAATCGTGCTTGTGCTCCTGCCTGGTGCCCGAAATCGACAAGACTGTCGATTTTTCGATTACGATTACCGCTTCGCTGATTACGAGCACCGCTTCGCTGAGCACGAGAAGATCTTCTTGAATGACATGTTTCGCCTTAACTTAGTGCCATTCCGGACACTTTGCGAATAATTTGCAGAAAGAATTTGCTCAGTGTTGGCGTTTTTGCAATTTTTGTAAAATAGGATTAAAATCAGAAAAGAAAAGGGCTTGCAATATTCTGCAAATTTGAGATCAGCTCGGAGCAAATCTCAATGAAACCGAATTTTGCAAACTGCTCTTAAGACAGCAAGAGAACAGATCGGGGAGAAAAAACATGACAAAACTAGTACCGCTTCTTCTGGCAGCCCTCTTTGTTGCATTTAATCCCGTATACGCGCAATATAACCCATCAATACCATACACTCTGCAGGTCGGTCTTCTGAAAGCAGTCGGCTTTGGCTTTCAGGGATCAGCCTATAAATCGCTGGCGGTAACACTCTGGACACCTGGCAGCGCACAGGAAGCAGAACCGTCAGAAGCGTTCGAAACCCCTGTTACGACAACCGCATCAGGCACAGAGAATGCCAGCGCGACTGAATCAGCGCCAAGTTTCAGAAAATCAGAACGACAGATGCGCCTTGACCAGCGGCTGCAAAGCCAGAGGCAATCAGGCGAGATATCCGGAGATGATTCAGGTGCTCCACAAAAATCCGATTTGCAGAGGCGCTTAGACCAGAGATTGGCCAACAATCGGCAACCAGCGGGAACTGCTCCCCGCAAATCAGAGTCACAGTTAAAGTATGACCAGAGGTTGCGACAGGGCCGCAGACTGGTTCCGGGTGGGGCTGACCAGCCTCCAATAGAAATCGCCGCTGACTCTGATGGCGATATTGTCGTAAATGGTGTCGAATACACTCTGCGATTTGTTTTCTTCCAGAATGATTTTTCAAGCTTTTCTGCTGATGTCTTCAGTGTTGCCGCGCCCAACAATTCTGGCGACAGCCGAGGAACAAGCAGTCTAGAAGTTCCGATCGGAAATCTGCGACTTGAAAAGGCACCAGATTACAAGGCGACCAAAGCTTATATCGGAAGCCTCAGTCTGAACGATGACGAAACGGGAATCAGCGGCAAATTCGAAGTCTGGCTCAACGACATGAGCGGAAGATAAAATCTCGATCAGGCGAGGGAAGTTTCCCGCAGCAGCGCGAGAAGTTCGGCGGTGGTGACGCGGCCGGCCATTTCAGTGCCTTCGAGCAGGCTGTCGGCGAGTTCGCGCTTCTGATGATGCAGGGCAACGATCTTTTCTTCGATAGTTCTGCTGGTTATAAGGCGATAGATAGTAACCGGTCGCTGCTGGCCAATGCGGTGCGCGCGGTCAGACGCCTGGTCTTCGACGGCGGGGTTCCACCAGGGATCGAGATGAATCACGTAATCGGCAGCGGTGAGATTGAGCCCGAGGCCACCGGCCTTGAGGCTGATCAGAAACAGATCACCGTCGCCTGACTGAAAATCATTGATTGCGCGCGTGCGATTGCGCGTTGGCGTCGAACCGTCGAGATACTGGTATTTGATGCCCTTTTTGTCGAGCAGATTTCTGACAATCGCCAGATGATCGACAAACTGGCTGAAAATAAGCGCCTTATGGCGATTTTCGAGCAACTCATCAACAACAGACTCAAACAACGAAAGCTTAGAGCTCGGAATGCTGAGTTCTGGTGCCACCAGCGACGGGTTGCAGCAA
Source organism: Candidatus Riflebacteria bacterium HGW-Riflebacteria-1 (assembly GCA_002839445.1). Classification (GTDB taxonomy): domain Bacteria; phylum Muiribacteriota; class Ozemobacteria; order Ozemobacterales; family Ozemobacteraceae; genus Rifleibacterium. The sequence continues at coordinate 15,193 of PGYB01000029.1, read as the reverse complement.
AGGCGACGCAGCCGCATGAGCTCTGCCAGAATCATGATGTGTTTCTGGCCGGCAGCGGTTTCAGAATCGGTAATCTTGTCGACAGCTCGCCGGCGCATACTCTCGTAAAGTGCGGTTTCATCTTTGCTGAGCTCAACATGCAGTGTGATTTCGGTGCGTGGCGGCAGATCCTGCAGAACCTGGGTTTTGGTGCGGCGCAGCACAAATGGCTGCAGCAGGCGTTTCAGCTGACGCTGCACAAATTTGTCGCCCTGCGCCTGTATCGGGTTGGCAAATCGCGAGTTAAAGCTATCTACCGAGCCAAGCAGTCCGGGGTTGATGAAACGAAAGAGGTTCCACAACTCGCCAAGATGGTTTTCGATCGGAGTACCGGTCATTATCACGCGAAAATTGCCGTTCAGCGCCATGGCCGCCTTCGAACGCACCGTTGCCATATTCTTAATCGCCTGCGCCTCGTCAAGAATTACCGTCTCCCAGCTTATCTCTGACAGCATTTCAATTTCGCGCTGCATTATGCCGTAACTGCAGATTACCAGGTCGAAAGCGCCTAAATTGGCGAGTGTCTCGCGACGCTGTGACTGCGCGAAAATGACCGGGTTGAGCGTCGGCGCAAAACGATGTGTTTCTTCAAGCCAGTTCATGCACACCGAGGTTGGTGCCACAACAAGTGCCGGGCCCCTTGCCGCTTTGTGCACAAGCATGGCGAGAGCTTCAACTGTCTTGCCGAGACCCATATCATCTGCCAGACAGGCACCCATTTCGAGATAATCCATGCGGCACAGCCACTGAAAAGCCTCATGCTGATATTCACGAAGATCAACGCTCAGAGTAGATGGCACTGAAAACTGCATGGCTCCTGCAGTTTTCAGTCTCTGCAGCGCCTTGCGCCAGCGATCGTCAAAAATGATGTTCGGCTGGTCGGCGAAAGCTTCGTCGAGAGCCGGAATTGCCAACTGGTGCACGCGTAACTGGCCCTGCAGATTTTCGCTGAAACTGTAAATATCATTCAGTCGGCGGCGAAAATCTTCAGTCAGAGCAAGATACTGGCCTTCGCCAATCGGTACAAACCTGCTGCCATTCTCGGCATAGAGCTGTAAAAGTTTCTGCAGGTCAAGTACCCTCTCATCATCAATGTTAAGTTCACCTTCAAGAGCAAACCACTTTTGCGAGCTCTGCACCTTAAGGCGTAGACGATCGAATGACACGGCGCGGACCTTTTTAATACGCGCGTCAACTGGCCACTCAAGCACGACACCGCTTGCGTCGTTAAGCTGCAAAAGAAGTTCAAGAGCCTGGTCGGCTTCGGCAAAAACAACGTCAGGGTTCTCGGAACTGATCCCGGTGAGAATGGCGACCTGTTCGGCCAGATCATGCAACTGCTGCATCTCCTGGGCAAAGTTCCTGACCGTGTGCATTTTGCGGTCGTCGATCTGAGCATATACCTCGTGCATACCCTGCGCGGGCAGAAATGCCGGACCGTCGCTGCCGAAAGGCCTTACACGAATTTTAAGATGCAGGCCTTCTCCAGCCGGTTGCAGCTGAAGATAAAGTTCTTTGCTGCACAAAACTGTCTCGACGGTGGTCAGGGTTTCGGTCCCTGCGAGGCTTGAGTGAACCGGCATCTTGCGGGAAAGCGCGGTGATTGTTGCAGCAAGCTGCGATTTGGCAGCGACAGGAAACAGACTGTTTGCCTGCAGAAGCTTAGCAGTCTTTGCCTGCAGGCTGCTGAAGCAGTAAACCCGCAAAAAATTATCTGACTCTTCGATTACCTGAATTTCATTGCCGGCAAATTCAGGCTGAAACCTCAGCTCAAAACTGTCTGCTGGTTGCGAGAGAATCAACATGGGCTCGCCGGCGCCAATCTGAATACGCGCCCGGGTTCGTATGTCATAAATGTGCGGATGTCCGACAAGAAACTGCAAGGCTTCGGCAAAACCCTTGTCAAGGTTTCCCATCGCCTTGACATGGCAATTTAAAAACTGCCGGACAATTTGCTGATCCTGTCCGGTAAAATGTTCAGGAAACTCTGGCCGGTCACGATCGATGTCACCAATGTCAAGAACCTTGCCGGCCGACCATCTGCCAGACTTGAGGCGTATCTTTTCGCGCGGCTCAATCAAAAAATAGTCGACATTACCTTCAGAGAGAGCGTATGAAACACCCCAGGTCAGCAGCCGATCAGGCTGCTCAATATCGGCTTCCGGCACCAGCACATTGTTAAGAGAATCGAGCACGATCTGCCATTGCGGCCGAACCTCGAGCAACCCCGCCAGTTGCCGACACCCTTCCTTGCTCCATTCCGACAATGCTTTGCGTTCGGTGGCCGTCAAAGTGTCGGCAAGTTTCTGCTTCAGCAGCAGTGCTTCGCAGTGTGGCAGTCGAAAGCCGGCCCGGCCAGCAACTGAGCTTATCTGTTCCAGCGCTGGCAGTAAAGATTCATCGACGCCGTTCATCCAGCAATAGGCGAGAACTGTCAGCCAGAGATGCAATGGCGTAAAATTGTTGCCGACCGCATCGTCGATTGAAACAAATGGCGGCCTGGCACCACATCTGAACTTGAACAAATTGCTCATCAAGCCATGCGCAGAATAGTTTACACTGCTCTGCCGGCTGACCGACAGCAGCACATCTTCGGCCTTTTTCAAGCCTGCCGCGCTATTCTCGTCGAGTAATGCCACCAGACAAAAAAAGTCGGCGATGCTGTCAAAACAGCCACCATTGCGGCCGTGAGCCTTGCGTGTCGCTTTGACGGTATTATTAAAAACGGTCAGAGCACCTGCAGAATCGCCACGCAGATAATCAACGGTGGCAATTATTCCACCGGCCTCAGGCTGCTGGGAAAGTTCGGCATAAATCCGAGCGCGATCAAGATCGCCTCGCATCAGCTGATACTCTGCCATTGGCAAAGCACCAAAGCGCCAGAAAGCTTCTGATTTAAGCCAGCGCCGTTCAGAAAAATACTCGATCAGCTCAGGAAATCCATAAAAGAACACCTGGGAAAAACGCTGAGCTGTCTTAAAAATGCTGACCTGGCAGAGGACCGGCAGGCAGTCAAACCAGTCTGCTTCGAATGGTACGACAGCAGCCCTGAAAATGGGCATGCCTTTGAGCGCTTCAGCCTCAGTCACACCACCCAGCGGAAAACGCGCTTCGGGGAGAAAAGTCATTCTGCCGCTGAAAAATTCGAGGCGGTCGAGGCGCGTCTGCGAATAATACCTGGTCAAATCGGTTGAACCGGTGGCGAAAGAGGCACTTTTGAAAAATCCCTGAATCGCGCTGAAAATCGGCAGAATATGCTTGCGCAAAACCGCGCTGCGGCAGGCTATGTCGATGTAATGCTCGCGGCAGCTGATAACATCACTCTCGACGCTTGCGAAACCCTTGCGCGCCAGCCCACCAAAAATATTGTGAACAACCTGAATGTTGAAATTATAGTTGTTTCCGGTGTTGGCAAACAGCAGCCTGAGAACTCTGGCAAGATCAGCCGCATCAATCTTCGTGTAAAAAAGCGCAAGAACCTCGACCATGAGCTGATCTGACTCAGCGAGGGCATTGAACTTTTTTTTACACTCGGTGTATGGTGCGATGTTTTCGGGTTTTTTGAGTTTCATGATTCTTGATTTGCGACCTGCAGACTATAACACCAAACCGTCGCGAGCTCAAGAGGCTATAATACAACTATTATGTTCAATCCCACAAAAAAACGCGGCGCGCAGCATATTCGCCGGCTTCAATACGCGTATCATAGATTTCGCTGAGATTTTTGCCGGTCATCACATCGGCGACGCGACCAGCGTGCATAACGCGCCCGCCCTTGACCATGATCACCGAATCAGCAATCATCGCCGCGACATCAGGCTCGTGTGTTGTAAAAACGATTGTCTTGCCCTCGGCAACGAGTTCACGCAAAATTGCGAGCAGCCGCGACTTGTTTTTTATATCGAGATGGGAAGTAGGCTCATCGAGAAGCATCAGCTCGGTCTGTTGCGCGAGCGAACGTGCCAGCAACACGAGTTGATGCTCGCCGCCACTGATATTCATCACCGAGCGTTCGGCTTTTTCGGCCATGCCAACCTTTGCCAGTGCCTGTCTGGCAATCTCGTAATCTTGCGGGCCAGGCATTGAAAAGCTTCCCAGATATGGCGCGCGGCCAAGCAACGCGAAATCAATCAGGCTGAAATCAAAAAACGTCGGCTCAAACTGCGGCACCAGGCTGATTTTCTGGCCAAGTTCACGACGCGCGTATTGCGCAAGCGGCTGCCCAAGAAGTTTTATCGTTCCGGCAGCAGGTGTGAGCCAGCCAAGCGCGAGCATAAGCATAGTGGTCTTGCCAGTCCCATTCGGGCCAAGCACCGCCACCACGCCGCCACGACCAATCTGCATCGAAAAATCTTCCAGCACCAGAGCCGAGCCTTGCTGGTAGGCGAAGCGCAAGCTGTTGAATTCGAGAATAGCTTCGTTCATTTTTTCACCCCGACCGAACCGCTGGTCATCAGCGCCATAAAAAACAGTGCGCCGAACAGAGATGTGACGATCCCGAGCGGAATCTCGGCAGCAAAGGGAACCCGACTCAAACTGTCGCAGACAAGAACAGTCACTGCGCCAAGCAGCATGCTGCCCGGAAGAGCAAAGCGCGCATCAGCACCAAAAAGACGGCGCGCCAGATGCGGCATTATCAGCCCAACCCAGGCAACCAGCCCACTGACGGCGGTAACGGCAGCAGTGGCTATAACAGCCAATGCCAGAATAAAAAGCCGCTCAAGCGAAGTCGAAGCACCCAGCGCAAATGCGGTAGAATCCTTGAGCGCGAGAATGTTGAGGCGCCAGCGAAACAGCAGCAGGCCTGTCAGACAAAATGCAACCAGTGGAACAACTATGGAGACCTCCTGCCAGGTGATGGCTGAAAGGCCGCCAAGCAGCCAGAAGGTAAGTTCTGCCAGTTGCGAAGTCGGGTCGGCAGCGTATTTTATCACACCGAGCAGCGAAGTAAAAATTGCTGAAACGCAGATGCCCGCCAGAATAAGGCGCAGCACCCATGATCCGTAGCGTATTTTCCAGGCAACAAGATATGAGACAATCAGGCCAAGGCAGGCAAAGAAAGCCGCTGAGCCCTGAATCAGCCAGGGAGAATTGCCAAGAAAAACTATGCTGAGACCGGCACCAAAGGCGGCGCCCTGCGAAACTCCGAGAAAGCCGGGATCAACCAGCGGGTTGCCAAAAATCATCTGCATGACCGTGCCGGCGGCGGCGAGACTCATGCCGACAGCAACGGCCAGAAGCGCGCGCGGCAATCGCATGCGAAACACGATATTGTACGCCATCTGATCAGTCTGAATCTGCTCGATGCTGAGCAGACCAGGACTCGGGTAGCGCCCGGCCAGCAGCGACAGCACAAAGATTACCACCAGCAGCGCGCCCAACCCGACAAAAAGCATGCGGGCGCGCCGTACCGGGCCTGAATCTGCCTGCGCAGTGCTCAAAAGTAATCTCCTCTGATTTCAATCGCGCCGATCTGCTCGGGCGTCAGGCCGTAAAGGGCAAAAAAGCTCTGATAAAGCTCATGCATGTCGGTTCGCAGCTCAGTAATCTCAGGCCGCAGAGTGGCTGCCAGCCAGCACAGACCAAGTATCCAGCGCGAATCTGGCTGATCCCAGCAGACATAGTCTTCTGGAAATGCATACAGCTTCTGCTTTTTTACTGCGGCCATTTCGGCCCAGAGCGGGTCTTTAAGAAGCTTATCCCTGGCCTTTTCTACATCACTGCCATAAGAAGTTACCAGAACGAATTCGGGTTGCCAGGCGGCAATCTGGTCAAAACCAATCTGTTGCCAGCCGCCGCCAACACCCGCATCTTTCCAGATCGCCTCGCCGCCAGCCTGCTCGACCAGCCAAGCCTGAATCCAGCTGGCCGGCGAAACATTGAACGACACGGTACCGCCTTTTTCGGAATAGTAAAGGTGAAGAACCCGCGGGGTTCTGGCTGCGGGCGGTGTCGTCAGATGATGCGATACCGCGCCGCTTTCGCTGGATGGATAAATATGCAGAACCTGCGGATTGCGGACTTTATACTTGAGCAATCTTGCAGCAATCTTCTTTTGCCAGCTCCGGTAAAATTCGGCAATCTCAATGCCGCGACCAGCCTCGCCAAAAATCTTGCCAAGTGTTTCGATTTCACTGGTATGACTGGCTGGATTTTCGAGACTGAAAAAAGCCACCTTTATGCCAAGGGAGTCAAAACTGCGCTCGTATTTCTGGCGCTCGAAACCACGCAATAGAATAATATCTGGCTTCATCGCCGCAAGCTCTTCGATACTGGTTTCGAAATCGTTAAAAATTCGCTTCGCGAAACCTGGATCAACCATCTGGTAAAAGCGATCGTTGTTAACCAGCTGCAAGGATCTGCTGTAGGAAACAAGCTTATCTGGCGCAGTTCTGAAGAAAAATGCCGCGTTAGTTATCATAAAGCCAGCACGACCGGCGATTACAATGCGTTTTGGCTCCTGGGCAAGCAACACTTTTCTACCGTGGCAGTCGATTACCTCGCAGGGAAACGCAGCGAAAGCCAAACTTGAAGTGGTTGCGAGCATAAGAAGGAATAAGACAAACAATTTTACTGTTTTCATCCACAATCCTCACCAATATCCTAGCACTACCTTACACCACTTAGCACAACCGTTCAATATATTTCTACGGCGCGGCGACGGTGGCGGATGCTGGCTGTACAGGCACAGCAGCATCTGTTTCTGGAATAGCGGTGTCGAAAAATGCACCGGCATTGCTTAAGTAGGCAGTAGCATTGGTGACGATAGTGATAGTAGCCTGCAGTTCATCGTCAATATCGATCAGGTCGACATGTGAAAAGCCAGTCGCCTCTTCGACGCTGAGGCGGCCATTTAAAGCGTGAGCGTTGCCGTAAAGTAGCGCGACTCTAGCCGTCTCACTGCTCACAACGGCATCCCAGTTTGTGGTAAAATCGCTTTCGATACCGATGCTCACGGCTTCGGCCAGCACCTTCTGGTGCAGTATCGTCAGCGTCCTGACCATGCTGGCCTGTGATTTCACAAGCATTTCGGGAATATCAGGAAGCAGGGTCAGCGGTTTTGAAATCGCCTGCAGCCTTGCAGCAGCCTTGTTCAGGCCTTCGACAAGCTCAGGCAAACTGCCATTGCGGGTGAGATTAACAGCTGCTTCTGACGCGGTCACCAGGCTTTCACGAGACTTTTGCAGACGCGCCCGCCCATCAAAAAGCGCGGTTTTTGCAGCAGCAAGTTCGGCGAGGAACTGGTCGCGCGGACTGACTTTTACCAGAGCCTCTTCAGCACTGCCGATCTGGTCAACCGCGTTCTGAATGCTGGCGTCAAGAGCATCTACTGCCGCCAGCGGCCGGGCAGCATTCGGCAGCATTTCGCTGAGTTTTTTGAATTTTTCCTGTTCCTGTTCTATCTCAGCAGCCTTAGGAAGATCATTCTGTAATCTCTGAAAGCTAGTTGACATCCTGGCAATAAAAGTCTCGGCGTTAGCCAGATCGGCCTTAACGATTGCAAAGGCTTCAAGCTCATCTCTTATTGTTTTGGTGTCGATAACTCCGGCAAACGGGCGTGGCTTTTCAGAAATCGATCTACGCGCATCACCAACTATTCTGGCAAGATTCCGGCAGTTTTTCTCGATTACCAGATGTGCTTTCTGCAGACTGCGAAAGACCTCGTTAACCGCTGCAACAAAATCAACAGCGCCTTTAACCGCGACACGCATCTTATCCAGCTTTTTCTGGGCAGCGACGGCTCCGACTGATTCGCGATCAAAAGCCGCCTGTATGTCAGCTGCCTGGCTGATTGCCCCGGCAATTTCGTCATCCAAGGCACGCGCGCTCTTCTGCGACGAGTGAGACTTCGCAAGCGCAGATTCTACGGCGGCAGCCCTGACGGTTAACTCTTCGTTGTAATCTATAGCCAGTTTACCCAGAAGGGCAAGAACCGGAACCAGAACGATCACAATCGCTAAGACGGCAATGTAGTTCTGACGACTCTGGCCAGATACTCCAGCAGAGTGGCTGATTGAAGCTCTGGGAGCAGAATGACCGGCAACACTGGCCTTTTTGGCTTTAGTGCCAGCTCTACCGGCCATGTTCATGATAATATCGACCATTTCGCCCTCTTCGGAGGCAACCAGACCTTGCCCGGCGCCGTCTTTTGCATCAGGGAAATAGTATCCAGCCTTTTTAAGCGCGGTGATCGCAGTATTCGCGTTCTTGCGAACGATCGGAAATGCGGCGCGCGACAATTTTTGCAGCATTGGAAAAAATTCGACGCGCTGCAGTTCAGACAATACGTAGACGGCGGTACGCTGAAAAAACTCATCTTTGCTTTCAGCAAGACGCTGTAGCGGTGTAGCGATGTCGACTCCGGTAACAGAACGCAAAGCCAGCATGGCATTTCCACACACGCGGTTATTGGGATCATCGAGAAATGGAATGAGTTCCTGCAGGCTTTCGGCCTCGCCGATCATGCCGATAGCTTCGACAGCATTGGCTCGGCACCTGGCGTCCTCGTTGGCAAGGCCTTTGCGCAAACTGGCAATAGCGCGCGTATCATAGAGTCGCCCAAGTAAAACATAAATTTTTCCAACTACCATTTGATCGGTTTCGCGTTCAAGATAGCTCATTAAAGGCTCGACAGCTTTTTCCCCAAGCTGCACGCTCTCTTTCTCGATAACTTCGAGACGTTCGCGTGGGTCTTCGATAGCAAAAGCCTTTTGCAGTCGCAGACTGCCGTCCTCTTCTGCTTCGGACTGCTCAGCAAGCTCCTGCATCATGGCGGCAGGCGAAGGCTCTTCAACCGGCGCCGGCAGATTAGCAACAAGTTCGACAGCACGCTCAACGCCTCTATCAGCAAGGATTCTGAGAGTCTGCACTGCCTTATTCTTGAGGTCGGCGTGCGGGTTGTCGAGAAACGGCGCCACCAGAGCAGCGCTGGCATCTGATTCAAAACAGCGCAAAACATATAGCGCCGAGGCCTGAAAAGCGATCTTGCCAGAGGTAATCATGGCCTGCAGCAAACGAAAGCTGGTGAAAGGCTCAATACTTTTCAGGCTTCTGGCGGCATTGGCGCGCACCCGGTTGTCGGGGTCTTCGAGCATTGGGAAAATGTAGGCAAAAAGCTTGAGATTGCCCAGCATTTCGAGCGCCTCGATAGTATTGGCGCGAACTCTGGCATCGCGGTGCGAAAGGCATGGTATCAGAACCCGGCATTCAAGAAGAGTTCCGAATACGCCTATTGCCATAACCAGGGTGGCGAGAACGCGAGGGTTCTGCTCTGCCGGCATTACCGCAAGAAGGCAGTGCAAAGAATCTGAGCGGTTCTGATCAATCAGCGCCTTGAGCAAAGCGCATTTCTGCTCATCATCAAAGCTGCTAAATGTTTCGGCATCGAGCGGGTCTGGAATGGAAATCGCCGACTCATCATCAGACTTCGGTCGACGAATGCTCTTTACCGCAGCCAGGGCGCGGCGGGCGTAAAAGCGGACTTCAAGACTCTCGTCGATTTCGGCAATCTGCTGCAGCGCGATTACCGCTTCGCGATCGGCAGCACGAAAAAGGGCACCGATCGCCTTTTTTCGATCCTGCTCATCTGGTGACTTGAGATATGCCTGAACCAGTTCGTCTATCGGCACTCCATGCTCCCGCAGCCGTATTTGATCTCTCAGTCAGAGTATAAGTTCCCTTGCTGCGAGAGTCAAGTTTTACAGCGCGCAGCAAAATTGATACCCTGAATTTTTCAATTGACAGATAGCGAGGCAGCATCTAATCTCATATATGGTAAAAATAGAAAAAATGGAATCAGGCAAACGCTCGACACTATATCAGGAGGGGCTGAAAATGCCGAGAGTTGCTAAAATATCTGACCTGCTACGGCGTGTTACACTCTGGTCAGAAAGAATACTGGCTATTTCGATACTTATGGGGATGGCGGTATTCTTTTATTCATCGCTGTCTTCTATGGGCAGCGAAAACTGGTCAAACGTCGACACGCTCTACGAACTGATCAACAGAATTCTGCTGCTGGTCATCTGTCTCGAGTTGATTCGTACACTGCTAACGCACGAACTCGAAGCTGTTCTGGAACTTCTTGCTTTTGTTGTTGCCAGAAAGACCATGAAACCAGACCTCTCGGTCATCGATATTCTGCTGTGTTCGGTATCTTTCGTTCTTCTGCTTGCAGCAAGAAAGTTTCTCGCCCGCAAAAACATCCTCCCAGCGGAACTGGAAGCAATAGAACGGGAAGCATTAGAACGGGAAGAGCTGGAAGAGAAGTTAAACAGCTGAAATTCGGCCGTTGCCGGGCTCTGCCAGAGGGTATAGTCGGCCAAAAAAACTCACAGCGGTATTGTGACTGCTCAGAACAGGCTGTTCTTAATCAACCCGTCTTGCGTACGAGTATCCAGGTGGTTCCGTGGCTTCCGTCGCGGCCGCATGGCAGAAATGTCGTGTTCTTGGCAAAAGTTTTGGTGGCTTCGGGATGATCTTTGCATTTGTAAATGCCTGCAATAACGACTCGGGTTCCGGTTTTACCTTCCATGATTTGCTCCTGAGAATGACTTCTGTGGTATTTTTCTGACGCTGGGTTGTTGAGACTACAATAACCAGAACCGGAAAAGTATCTACACTTTCATTATAGCACAGCTCACAGCCATAAAAAAACGCCAGAACAGCGACTTCAGATAAATCCTGCTCCTTGAGCATGTTAGCGGCAAAGAAAATATATTATCGGTGCACACCAGCAGCAGTCATTTACTGAGAAATTCTGTTGCAATCTCATTTTGAGCACGGGTCTCGCGCAATTTGAGGTTTTCTTTGCCAACGTAGAACTTTTTCTTACTGAACTGACTGGAAGCGAGTTTGTGCAGTCTTTCGACGCGTTCTGCTGTCGGCGGGTGCGAGCGGAAGTAACTGCCAGCAGCAGTTTTTATGGCACCCTGCAGCTCGGCAACCGGATCTGAAGCCTTTGACGGTCTCTTTTCATCTTGAAACATCATGCCGAGGCGCGCCATGGCCAGCTCTGCCTCACCCGGCGCGTAACCGGCATCTGCCGCGAACCTGAGCCCGCGGGCATCGGCCTCAAACTCCTGAAATTGCTGATAGCCGCCCTGAATTATACGGCTGGCCAGGCGCATTCCGATGCCAGCCAGCGATCTTGAACCGCCAAGAATCGGGCCGGCGATCTTTTCGGCGGCTATCTCGGCCTGAAAAAGCTCAATACAGTGTCGGGCATCGACATGGGCTATCTCATGCCCGATGATTGCTGCAAGTTCAGCTTCTGACTCGACAAACTCAAGCAGGCCTCTGAAAACAAAAATTTGCCCTCCTGGCAAAGCAAATGCATTGACCATGCCTTCATCAATGAGATGGAACTCATAAGAAATTTCCTTGCGGGCAATACTGCCAAGCAATGAGCGACCAAGCAGGCGCACGTATTGTTCGGCTTTTTTAAACGCCGGGTCGTCATTGTCAGGTTTGCGTCTGAAATACATCTGGCCGGCGAGGCGACGCCCGAGCTCCATTTCTTCGGCGGGAGTAACCCGGGTAGCCATCATTGCCGGCTTAACCGCGGTACGTTGCGCATCGCCAACCAGTTCCATAACACCAGACAGGCCGACCTTTTCGTCGGGTTCGCCGCGCATCACGATTATCCCGGCAACAACCAGCATCAGTATTACAGCCAGCAGTGAATAAACTGGTTTCATTTCAGGAGCTCCTCAATTCTAGCCCTATACCTGGTGTATGCCCATGAGATCGCCATCATTGTTGCGCCGAGGCAGATAAAGGCAAGTATACGCAACGGAGCTTCAAGAACGCGCACGTCATAGAGAAAAACTTTGACGATACAGAGCACCACCAGTCCCAGTCCAGAAAATCGCAGCAGGCGGTCTTTTGCCACAAACCCGACGACCAGAAGCCCCATACCCAGCAACGACCAGGCCAGAGTCAGATAGCCCCCGGAAATCTGCACATACAGCAAAAACGCCAGCCCAATCGAACCGCTCAGCGAGAGGATATGCGGGCGAAGCCCGTCGATGCCTGAAATAATCGAATCCGGCAGCGGCACCGTGTCTTTAGCCGACAGCCAATGACAAGCATACAAACAGCTGACGGTGACAATACCCGTTGTCCATGGACTGGCCAATATCGGGTAGATACTGTCACAGCGCCAGTCATTGCCAAGACCGTAGCCGAGCGCACCCACCGCAAGATAGAGTCCCTGGCGCTTGAAATGCCAGTTTTTCAGATACTGACCTAAGCCGGTCATGGCCAGGGCCGCGACGGCCCAAATGGGCGGGGTAAGGCCAGGCCCGAACTCGAAACGAATCAAGACGGCTGCCAGCACCACCGAAAAGTAAGAATAGGTAGGTGCGAACTGCCGAGAACCGCCGGTTGGCGACGCTTCCCAGGTCAATTCAGTGTCGGTGCGATAATAAAGATGCAGCATCATGAAAATCACCGGAACAACGGTGAGCAGACGATGCGAGATGCCTGCCGCATTTCCGTCAATGGCAAGATTGGCGATAAATACCCTGAAAAACGACAGGGTCACGATAAAATGTCCGAAGAAACGCATAAGCTGCCAGGGCAGGCGATAAGCAACTTCGACAAGAATAAGGCCAACAACAGCCCAGCCGATAACCACGACTGGCGAGGGCAGCAAATACCAGAGGCCATAGCAAAGCGCGCCAGCAGCAATGACCAGACTGTCTTCGCACGAACCCAGGAAAAATCGCGCCTTTTCGACGGCGGCTTCCCCGGGATTACTGCACCACATCCCGCGCGCCAGACCAGTTGCAACATACTGCAGAGTAATCAGGCCAGCCAGGTAGTACAGAGGGGTTTCCTTGACCATTGGCCAGGTAAGCAGCGAAGCTCCCAGATAGGCGACAAAATTCAGCGGAAACAAAAAACGCGTAGGCTCTTCGCTTTTCGGATTGCGGCGCATAAAGGTCATGCTGGTCAGTTCATATGTCGACCACAGCACGAACAGGAGTGTCTGCAAAAACATTACGCGCTGCAGCGGCCCAAGGCTTGGTGGCGGCGCATTCATGTGCAGACGCGCCAGCATCGAACCATAAGTCAGCAGCAGGCCTGCGGTCGCCAGCTGGTGCCAGTCGAAATACCACGACACAGCCAACATGCCAATCGCCATGATCACAGCTGCGACTTCGCTGAACAGCGAAACCTCAGCGACAAAAAGGCCGGCAAAAGCAAAGATGAAGGCAAGGCCGGTCGCCACCTCTGAGCGATAGCGCAGCGAATGAATGATCATGCCGAGCGAAACCGCTATCAACAACAATACTGCCAGCAATGGTGACTCAACTACTTTTGTCGCCGCGACGCCGTGCGCCGCAAACGCTGTCAAATACAGGCAAGACCAGCCACTGCCGATCAGGCCCGTTGCCATGAGATTGCCGCCACGATTGTGCTCAAGAAAGACTCCCCAAGCCAGAAGAATTGCAGAAAAGGCTGCGCCGGCCGCCAGTTTTGCCCAGGGCCCGAGCGATGCAAAGCTGTAGTTAAGAAAAAGCGCCAGACCTATAACCAGCAGAAACCCGCCGGCCTTGTTCATCAGGTTACCGCCAATCAGCGATTCTAAATCAATTTTGCTCCAGTCGGTCTGTTCGCTTGCCTGAGGTCTTTCTGGCCGCGACGTAGCGTATTTTGACCGACGTGACGCTGAATCGGCACCAGCCTGGCGTGTGCCATCATGCGCACCGCGTTCAATATTTTCAAAAAAGGCATTAACCTGGCGCGAATCAACTGCCTGGGCATCATCAGCTGCACCCGGGCTGGCGTCTGCTTCGAGCATATCTGGAGAGGGTTTCGAGTGCTGGACTTTTGCACCGTCGTGACCTGTGATGACGTTTTCGGGGGAAACCCGGCCAGACATTGCAGCAACAGGTTTTTCGGTCGACACTGGCGAATTTGCAGAAGGTGCCGAAATTTGCGCAAAATCAGGTTTATCGGTTTTTTCTGGTACGCGCGCTACAGAATGCGAGGGTTGAGCCTGCGCCACCGGAGTCTTATCATGATCTGAGCCGACAGCTTTCTCGATTCGCCACAGGCTTGACTGCAGTCTGGTCAGGCGTTCCTGTAGACCTTCTAGCGTTTCTATCTGCTCTTTCGACTCTTTCTGAAGCTGGTTTATTCTGGAGATTGTCCAGTATAGAAAATAAAGCGGGCATATAACTATACCGCTGAGAATAGTCAGAAAAATAATTTCACCCATTTTTTCACTCCCATAAAAAGGCGCAAATAGCTGTCAGCACTTTCCAAAAACATTCTGGCGGTTCATATTAAGGTATTATATTATGCATAATAGCTGCAATTGCAAATCAATATTTAGCCAACACTACACGTAATCAGGCTTGCTGAGCTTACCAACAAAGATTATTGAAATTTGCCGCAAAAGTTGCTAGGCTTGTTTCGACAGAACACTATTTTCGGGAGGCCTACGAATGTTTTTGAAAGATCTCAACGCTAACCAGCAGAAACTGTTTCTTGGCCTGGCCAAAGAACTTATCGAAGCCGACAAAAAAATTACCGACCACGAAATAGCCATGATCGCCTCACTCAGTGGCGAAATGGGGCAACCTGAGATGATCTGCAACCCCTCTGATGAGGTTCTCGAAGCGTTTTTTCCCGACAGGATTTCCCGGGTAGCTGTGATGCTTGAACTCATCGGCCTGTCAGCCTGCGATGGCGATTTTTCTATAGAAGAAGACAAGGTCATCAACCGCCTCAAAAAGGTTTTCGGCATGAAGGAAAAAGAAGTCAACGCCTGCCGCAAATGGGTACAAAAGCTGTATAAAACCTACGCTGAAGCCGCCAAACTCTTCCAGGAATAAAGGTTTACGCAAAATCAAAACGCCCAGGTGCGTCATACCGGCGACAGCATGTGACGCGCCTGGGCATTTTTTAGAGAAGTCTATACCAGCCTGTGCGATCTTGCGAAACAGATTACCAGACTACTCAAGTTAGAGCTCACAGACAACTAATACCATTCACAGAAAATTCGTTCACAGCGAAAAACTGGATATCGGAGTCGTCTTTATGTTTGTCATTATATATTCACCTTGTGGTGAATATATGTGCTGCATGTCCATGAACAGTGATTTGTAAGGAGCTTTCTACCGATAAGCTTCAGGTAGAA
>PGYB01000043.1 GCA_002839445.1 Candidatus Riflebacteria bacterium HGW-Riflebacteria-1 | reverse complement strand
GCCACGAGCTGACGAACAGAAACAGCATACGAGACCAGGATGGTCGAAGTGCCGAATGGCGACAGGAGGTCGCCTTCATTCGGCCAAGGCCAAGTTCGGCGGCGAGTCTGCACAACAAGACGAAGCCCAGACTTCACTGAATATGGTAAATGCAAGGTAGCGAAGCACAGGATGTGCAAGTGTCGGGCATGCGCCAGGAAGGCGCTTTTTGCCCGGCTTTGGTGAAAGTTCACGTTCTTATCCGGGGAGACCTCTTTGACATGCAGCTTGATAAAGCAGCGCTACAGGTGGCAACATTTGTGGTGATCAAAGAGGAGTCAGCCGAGGCCATAATAGCTTGTCAAAAGCGAAGGGCCAAACTTGAACTCGGGGAGGGCACCGATGAGCTCTTATAACGCGATGAATCCGACCGGAGGAGCGACTATAAGGCGCGTCAACGGAGCGCCCGACCCAAATCTTCACCTGCTGGAACGAACACTTTCTACTGACAATGTCAGAATCGCCTGGGAACGGCTGAAAGCCAATAAAGGCGCACCGGGAGTGGATGATGTTTCCATAGACCAGTTTCCAGATCAGTTTCGACCACAGTGGAATGATATTCGAAAATCCATTCTGGCAGGCAGTTACAACCCATTACCTGTAAAAAGGGTTGATATTCCAAAGGCCACTGGCGGAACTCGCCCGTTGGGAATTCCATGTGTTCTTGATCGACTGATACAACAGGCTATATGCCAGATTCTCATGCCCATCTTCGATCCGGGTTTCTCAGAAACCAGTTACGGTTTTCGTCCGGGCAGATCAGCCCATGATGCTGTCAGAAAGGCGAAAGAATATATCAGAGAAGGCTATCGAACTGCTGTCGACACCGATCTGGCGAAATTCTTTGATACAGTGGAGCATGACGTTCTGATGTGTCGAATAGCCAGAAAAGTGCGCGATAAAAGAGTTCTGAGCCTTATAGGCAAATTCCTTCGCGCCGGAGTGCAGATAAAAGGCCGATTTCAGAAAACTGTCAGAGGTGTTCCTCAGGGCGGCCCGCTGTCACCATTGCTGGCAAATATCATGCTCGATGATTTTGACAAGCAGTTGGAACAGCGCGGTCTCAGATTCGTGAGGTATGCTGATGACCTCATCGTTTTCGTCAAAAGCCGCCGCGCCGGGGATAGGGTAAGCGCAAGCATTCGCCGATTCCTTGAACGTCGTCTGAAATTGACGGTGAACGATGAAAAGAGCAGAGTTGGCCCGACAGATGGCACCGAATTTCTGGGCTTTGTGTTCAAGAAATTCAAGGTGCGCTGGAGTGACAAAGCCTTTTCTGAATTCAAGCGCCGGGTGCGTGAATTAACCGGCAGAAGCTGGGGCGTTTCTCTCGATTATCGTCTGAAAAAGCTGACACTTTATGTTCGGGGCTGGATGAATTTTTCGGAATTTCCGAAAATTATGACCCGGTTTCTGAAATTGATAGTTGGCTAAGAAGACGGATCAGAGCCTGCTTGTGGAAGCAATGGAAGAGGCCGAGGACTCGCATAAGAGAGTTGAGAAAACTGGGCACCAATCTGAAATCTGCAATATTTGCAGGAATCAGTCGCAAAGGCCCGTGGCACAGCGCCAGAACCAAGGCCATTCAAATCGGAATATCAAACAGCTGGCTTACAAAAACAGGTTTGATCTGCGTGAAAGATCTGTGGGTGAAAATTCATTATCCGGCCACGGCCCGATAAAGTTCATGAACCGCCGGATGCGGACCCGCATGTCCGGTGGTGTGGGAAGGAGGGGGGAAAGCCCCCTCTTTGCCCGATTCTGTGATCATCTTAAATTATCAATGTCTTTTCGATTAACGTGTAGATAAGCCAGATAAATGGCTTTATCCTTAACTTCGTAAAAAATGGTGGTCTGCTTGCTAAGAACTGCTTTTCGCAATCTAGGTATGTGGTCAGAAACCGGAAACATATATGGATTTTTTATAATTAAATCCAGCTGCAACCCCAGTATCTTTTTAAAATTCTCGATTTCCCGATTGGTCCAGTTTTTAGAAAGGCTTTCTAGGATCCCTTCAAGATTCGCTACTGCTTCTTCTGACCAATGAAGCTTATAGCCCATATTTAACTTTTACTTCTTCGTGAGGTATCGTTTTGCCTTCGTCAATATCGGCCAAACCACGCTTAATACCTTTTTTCTGCTGATCAGTCAGATCATTCCACCAGTCTTTGTGCTTTGTTCTGGCATCTTTAAATTGTTTCAAATATTGAATTGTATCGCTGTCATTGAGTTTGGCCAGCCATTCAATAAGTTCTAGTTTTATAGTTTCCTGTTTCATAATTTTGATCCCATTATACGAGAATTTTTCGCATCTGCTCAAAGGTTCAAAGACATTATACCATTGTGACAGAGTAGATTCATTTGTTTTTTTCTCTTTTCACAGAACGCCTGTCGTGACCGGAAATGAGAGACGGGCGCGGGTGTTGCGCAAGCAAGACCCGTGATCCGGCCGATTTTTCCGCGTCGACGCGATTGTTCGATGGTCTTCATTAATCAATTTTTTCGGTTTTCCATGGGTTAAACAATGGAATATCGCACCCTTGAAAATCACTTTCATTTCTTGTTACCAGAATCAGGTTATGAGTTCTGGCAATTGATGCGATAAGACCATCTATTGTTGCGAGTGTCAGCCCTGCTTTTTCTGCAGAGCCTTGCATTTCACCCCAATTTTCAGCAACGGTCAAATCAACAGGAAGAATCCGGTCTTTATAATCCTCAATCAATGTGTTAAGCCATTCTGTTAGCTTGGCTTTTTTTCTGGAACTTGGAAGCTTTGACACACCTTTTCTTATCTCGCCAATAGTTAAAGCGCTTAAATAAAGTCGGTCCGATGGGGTGTCCTCAAGCCATTCAATAAGCAACTTATTCGGACAAGGTTTAACGATCTCTGAAATGACACAGGTATCTACAAGGTATTTCAAAGGTCAATTCTCCTTGGGAGATCCTTTTGCCGGTTGAACTCTAATTCAAGACTTGCTTTGGGACAAGATAATAAAAAATCTTTAAAAGGCAGTTTCGAGGACTTTAATTCCTCAAACTCTTCAACCGAAACAATAACAACGGCTTCAGCACCATGCCTGGTTACATATTGAGGGCCATTCTTAATTGCTTCGTCAACAACCTGACTAAATTTTGCCTTGGCATCCTGAAGTTTCCAAAATGATTTCATTTTCGGCCTCCCAAATTTTCATAACCATCATATTCAGTCTAGTCAGACTAGTCGTGTTTGTCAAGTTGATTTTTTATCTTTCCATCGAACGCCTGTCGTGACCGGAAAAACGAGACGGGCGCGGGTGTTGCGTAAGCAAGACCCGTGATCCGGCCGATTTTTCCGCGTCGACGCATTTGTTGGCCTTATTGAATGTATTCAATTCCGAATCGTTTGGCATATTCATCTAATGATTCTAAACCAACCTCTGATCTTCTTTTATTTACATTTTCTTCATCCTCAATCGGATAAAAGGAATATTTCCCAGTATTCTGATCAATCTTTAACTGGCTACCATATTTTTGATTCTTCCCTTCACGAACCAAAATTCGGTCTTCAAAAATTGCAAACGAGCTTTTGCTGAGATCTCCAGATTCGGCCGCTAACTTTAATAGTTTGTAATATTTCTTTTGAAAGTCCAAATCACTATGTTGAATCACAAGAAAAATAGCCTCAGCCGGTCCGAGACTTCCAAAATCACTTTTCCTGGGCCAGCCGATTTCTTCCAAAATTTTTTCAATCTTTCTTTGGTTTTCAGAATCAATAAAATTTTGTTTATCCCAAAGCGATCTAATTTCTGGAGATGTTGGCATCATTGTTTTTTGCTTTTCTTGAATTTCAAGCCTGGTGTCCTGGTCCGTTTTCTGAACGTTTCGAAGAACATCTTTTATTGATTCAATTTTTTGAGGCGTAAGAGCAAAAACACTATTTGAAAAAATTAATAAGGCTACTGCAAGAAACACTTTTTTGCTTTTCATTTTAAATCCTTTTATATGGCCAACGCCAGTCGTGACCGGAAATGGCCAGACGGGCGCGGGACTTGCTCCGCAAGGCCCGTGAACGGCGGCCAATTTCCGGTTGACGCATTTGTTATCGCTCTTCAATTTATTTTTTCGATGGAGTTGGAATTAAACCCGCTTCAGCATGAAGTTTAAGCCCTAGAGCTTTAATTATTTTAAGAACAGTATCAAATCCCGGAATTCTATCTCCGGACAGTGTTTTATATAGGCTCTCACGAGAGAGTCCAGCGTCTCGTGCAACTTGAGTCATGCCTTTGGCGCGGGCAATATCACCTAATGCTTTTGCAATAAATGCGGCGTCTCCATCGGCTTCTTCGAGGCATGCTTCAAGATATGCGGCCATTTCTTCTGGATTTCGAAGATGTTCGGCAACATCGTATCTGGTTGTAGTCGTTTTTTTCATTCTAATCTCCTACAGATTGCGTGCGAGGCCTAAAGCCAACTTAATATCCTTTGTCTGAGAGCTTTTATCTCCACCAGCCAGCAGAATAACAAATTCCTGCCCTTGTTTTTTAAAATAAACTCGATATCCTGGACCGTAATCAATCTTCAGTTCGGACACTCCCTCGCCAACAGGCCTAACATCACCAAGATTGCCAGACGCGAGTCGTTCAACACGAACAAGAATTTTTGCCCTTGCTCGGATGTCAGCTAAATTATCGATCCATTTGGCGTAGACTTCAGTTTTTCGAATTTCAAACATATCTAGAGTGTATCCGCTCGGCTACAATTTGTCAATTGTGTGTCCAAGAACAATCTTTCGCCCTCGTCACCTGGTTCTACCGTTACGGATTTATTTCGGTATTTTTTGTCCGGTTGTCCGGGTTTATTTAATTCTTCAATTTTTTGTTCTTTTTTTGCGATAACGCCTGTCGTGACCGGAAAAACGAGACGGGCGCGGGTGTTGCGTAAGCAAGACCCGTGATCCGGCCGATTTTTCCGTGTCGACGCGATTGTTACCGCTTTTGAATTCATTATTGATGTTTGAATTGTTTTGGCTGTTTGTTCTTCATCTTTTCTTGAAGCTTAATTGTCTTCATTCTTAACTCTTTGGCTGAGAAAATCATATTTTGAATTGATTAACTTTGTCGATAAGTTTAATTGTTTTTGCGATAACGCCAGCATAGCCAGCTGGCAATGGAGCGTAGCAGATTTGCCAGTCCGAGTTGATGCGAAGGTTGGCCATCAATAGCCTCTTTGCCAGTTCAACCGGAATTTTTCAGGACATCCCTGACTTTGACGGCCAGGTCGTTTTTTGAAACCGGCTTCTGGATGAAGTTCACACCTTCATCCAGAACACCATGATGGGCGATCACGTTTGCCGTGTAGCCGGACATAAACAGACACTTAAGTTCCGGGTAAAGGCTTTGCAACCGCATGGACAAATCTCTGCCGTTCATCTTTGGCATCACCACGTCTGTGATAAGCAGATGAATTGTTCCGGCATGCTCCTCGGCCATACGTATAGCGTTCTCTGGTGTGTTCGCGGCCAGCACGATGTAACCCAGTTCTTCTAAAATTCTTCGGGTGAGGTTCAGTATCGAAACGTCGTCTTCAACAACTAAAATAGACTCGCCACTGCCATACGGGATTTCCGCGGTGCTTTTCTTCTGAATGCTGGATACTTTTCCCACATGCCGGGATAGGTAGAGACGAAAAGTTGTTCCAGTATCCGGTTCACTGTATATATTTATAAACCCGTTATTCTGCTTAACGATGCCATACACTGTGGCAAGGCCCAGGCCGGTTCCCTTACCGGGCTGTTTTGTGGTAAAAAATGGCTCGAAAATCTGGTCCTGGGTCTCTTTGTCCATTCCAAAGCCATTATCGCTAACCGCCAGCATCACGTATTCTCCCGGAACAAACCCTGCATTGTCGGCGCAGTAGGCTTCGTCGAATACGACATTTTTCGTTTCAATGGTGATCTTGCCGACATCGGCAATGGCGTCCCGGGAGTTAACACAGAGGTTGGCCAAGATCTGATCGATCTGAGAGGGATCCATTTTTATATACCACAGGTCTTTTCCTGGAATCCATGCCAGATCAATGTTTTCGCCTATGAGTCGCTGGAGCATCTTGAGCATGTCTTTCACGATCGCGTTCAGATCAAGCACTTTGGGAGCAATGGCTTGTCGGCGGGCAAAGGCCAGCAGCTGCTGGGTAATGCCCTTGGCGCGGGCGGCGGCGTTTAAGATTTCTTTCAGATCGTCACGCAGCAGACTCTCTGGTTCCAGTTTGTCTATAGATAACTCCGAGTATCCAATGATGATACCGAGTACGTTGTTGTAATCGTGGGCGACCCCGCCGGCCAGACGACCGACCGTTTCCATCTTCTGGGCTTGCATAAACTGAGTCCTGAGCTCTTCCGTTTCTTTTGCAGCCTGCCTGCGCCTGGTGATGTCCTGAATCTGGGCGATGAGAGAATGTTGCTCGGCACTATCACGGATTAATGACACATTAATCTGAGCCCAGACCTGGCTCCCCTCTTTGTGAAAGCCGCGCACCTCCATCTCGTAAGCGTCAATCTCGCCAGCCAGCAACTGTTTATTATTCGCAAGAATGGCTTTGAGATCATCCGGGTGTGCAAGATCCTGGAAGGTTTTAGTAAGCAGTTCTTCTTTGGAATACCCAAACATCCGGCAAAGCGCGGGATTCAATCTCAGAAAAGGCCCGTCGGGGGAGATCAGTGCCTTCCCGATAGGCGAACAATCGAAAGCATTTCTCAGAGTTTCCACTGCTTTCTCCAAATCTGCTGTGCGCTGCCGGATACGCGTTTCCAGCTCATTGTTTAGCTGATTCAGAGACGCCTCGGCCTTTTTGCGGTCGCTGATGTCATGAGCCGTTTCCACCGCGCCGATGATGCGGCCTTCCGCGTCTTTAAGTGGCACAGCCTTTGACAACCACGACCCTTGTGAGATTGGCCACTGATACTGGTTTTGCGGCGTCAACTCCGCTTCGTGTGGTTCTCCGTCCTCAATAGCCAGCGTCACCGGGCAGCCACGGCAAGGGGAATCAAGTCGCCAGACTGAGTAACACTTTTTCCCTTCGATCTCCTGAAGAGAGAGTCCTGTCACATTAAGGTATTCCTTATTCGCCCACATAACTTCATTGACGGTGGGCGGTAATAAATGTTTACCGGTCAAGGAGCCCGCTTTGGTGGGTTATTATGATTTGCCGGTCGTGGGTTTTTATGCAACTGTCT
>PGYB01000028.1 GCA_002839445.1 Candidatus Riflebacteria bacterium HGW-Riflebacteria-1 | reverse complement strand
TGACTCGAAGTCATGGCGACAATCTGGTCGGTCGTCAGATTCGCGATCTGACTGGTGGTCAGCGCCGATATCTGGGAATTAGTCAACGCTATAAACTGAGTTGTTGTCAAGCCATTCGCGACTTGATCAGTGGTCATCCTGGCAATCTGAACGGCCGACAACGCTGCGATATCCTGCGTCTCCATCATGGCAATCTGGGTGATGCCCAGAGCAGCAATTTGAGAGGTCGTCAGTGCCCTGGCCTGAGTCGTTGAAAGAGCAACAATCTGATCAGTCGTCAGGTTCGCTATCTGGTCTGTGGTCAAAGCAGCAATCTGGCCGGCTGTCAGCGCCGCAAAGGCTGCAGTTTTCATGCTGGCAATCTGATCAGTGGTCATCGCTTTGATCTGAGCAGCGTTTATAGCGCGAAGTTGATCGGACGAAAATGCGTTGAGCTGATCGGTCGACAGAATTGTGAAATCTGACGCATCAATAGCCTTGATTTGATTGGCAGAAAGCGCCTTGATGTCCTCAGTGTCAAAGGTGGCAATTTGAGTGCTGGTGAGCGCCTTGACCTGCAACGCAGACAGAGCTTTTACCTGGCTGGCAAGAAGTCCCTTGTTATTATAAAGCGTCAGCGCCTGAATCTGGCCGGTGCTAAGTATTACAAGATCGCGAGTTTCGATGCTGTCAATCTGAGAAGAAGTTAAGGCTCCAACCTGTTCAGTTGTCATGGCCCTGAAATCAGCAGCAGCAAAATCCCGGATAGTAGCGGTACTCAGTGCACTGATTTGCTCAAGAGACATTCCAATGACAATTGACACAGAAGTCTCCTTTCTCGCTCAATATCGAACAATTCATTGCCCATGACAGTATCGCCTGATGCTCCAGATAGCCAGCTGGTTCAGAATTTCTCTGACGAAACAATAAGCAAAAAACCAGACTCTGAAAAATTCCCCATAAAACATGCTTATGTCGTCAAATAATTAGTACATATAGTTATTATCGGCATTTATCGAACGCCAATTTAACATTATTAATTATGGCAATATCCAGTCCCAAATCAAAAGCAAGGAAAAGGAAACATCCCGGAATGGAACTATAAAATTGCGGGAGCAAAATGCAGCTCGACAATTACGAACTGCTCGCTACCAACAGCGAATTGCATAAAAAAATGCATCAGGCTTCTCGCCGAAGCCACCTCGGGACTTAGGGGCTTAAGCGCTTAGCCGGTTACGCGCGGAATGTTCTGCATCCAGCGCGGCTGGCCGGTGGTTTCTAATACGTTCAGCCAGAACATGCTTTCGGGATCAATGAATTTGCGGTTGCGAATGGCGATATCAATGGGAACGTGCGTAAAACAGTTGTTCCAGATACCGACCAGCATACCGGTTTTACCGGCCATACCGGCATGAACCGCGTTCTGCGCCAGTTGGTTGCAGAAAATGCTGTCAGAAGGAATCGCGCATGAGCTGCGGATAATGTAGCTGGGATCGATATACTTAAGCGCTACCGGCACTTTTCTTTCCTTAAAGTATCTGCCAATGCCTTCACGCAGAAAAATCCCGATATCACCGGACTTGCGGTTGCCCGAAACGTCTTTTTCATCGAGAGAGCAGAAACGGTCACCAACTCCCTCAGCAACGACAATTACCGCGTGATTTTTCCGTTGAATACGATCTAAAAGATGCTTATAAAAGCCATTCTCGCCCTCAAGATCGATCGGAATCTCAGGAATCAGACAGAAATTAACATCCTGCGAGGCAATCGACGCGTTAGCCGTGATATAGCCTGATTGACGGCCCATCAGCTTAACCAGGCCGACGCCGTTCTGATAACCACGGGCTTCGACATGCGCGGTTCTGATCGAGTCTACGGCGTGCGTAAAGGCTGTTTCGAAGCCAAAGGTCTTCTCGATAAAGCCGATATCGTTGTCGATTGTTTTGGGAATGCCAATAACCGAAATTGCCAGGCCGCGTTTGGTGATTTCTTCATGAATCTCGGCGGCGCCACGAAGAGTGCCATCGCCGCCGATGCAGAACAAAATGTTGACTTTGTAATCCATCAGGCGATCGACCATCAGGCCGACGTCCTGCGGGCCACGCGACGAACCGAGAATGGTGCCGCCCTGTTGATGGATCTCAGAAACCGCGTCGGGGTCAAGCACCATTGGCTGCAGGCCAGACTCTTTGACCATGCCGAGGTAGCCGTAGCGAAAGCCATAAATGTTTTTGACGCCATACCAGAAATGCAGCTGCATGACCAGACCGCGAATAACATCGTTGATGCCCGGGCACAGACCGCCGCAGGTGACAATTCCTGCGCGCGCGCGCGAAGGGTCGAAAAATATTCTTTCGCGCGGGCCGGCCTTTTCCAATGACAGCGGCTCACGGCCTCCCGCCATTTCTTCTTTAACCTTGCAAAGACTGTTGTTATAAAGAACGCGCTCGTGATCTTCGACATAGTTGGTCAAAAAGTCACCGTCTATCTTGGAGAGCTTCAAAGGCGAGTCAAAGGCAGGTTTGCCGAGATTTTGAATCAACAGGTCTTCGTGTTTAAGTTCCATTATCGAGCCTTTCTCAATTTTGCATGTTTTCAAAGGAGCTGGACTTTGTTATAGTATTCTGTAGTTTATAATTGTTCTACCCTGACAAAGTCAAGAAACCCTCGAAAGCGAGTTACCGTTTGAATATTTACTTCGGTGTTCCTTCTGGCGATACAGGCAACATAGAAGAAAAAGAAATCTCGAAGCGCCTTATCGGTTCTCTGACTACTCTGCCTTGCCACACCCGCGAATTCACCACTGATGACCCCTACCCCTTTGACGCCATAAAGGGAACGCCTTCGCTGATTCACGCATTTCACGCGGCCAAGGCCGGCATGCCCTGCCACAAGCTCGCAGAAAAAGCGCGCCTGCCGCTGGTAGTTACCTGCACTGGGCTTGACGCTTATATCGACATGTATAACAGTGTATTGCGCCCGCAACTGCAGGAAGTGCTCGAATTCGCCCGCAAGGTGATCGTGCCTTACCCGCAGATGGGCAAATTCATTAAGTCACGGCTGATGATCAATACCGAGATCGAAGTAATTGCGCCCGGCATTGCGCCATTTAATTCAGAATTTGACTTTCCGCGCGAACATTTTGGCTTTAGCAAGGGTGAGCGGCTGATAATACTCGAAGGCGGGCTGTTGCCAGCCAAGAACGTAATTTTTGCCATTCATTACCTCGAAAAGCTGATACCCGACTACCCTGAGCTGCGCCTGATCATCTTTAAAACGCCTTTTGATACTGACTATCAAAAACAGGTGGTGGCAGAGATACCTGGGCGTCCATGGATCAGGCTGATTGACCGCCCCGAAGATGGCCTGCTGCCATTTCTGTACCGTCAGGCAGAGGTCTTTATCAATGTTTCGCATGCAGAGGGCTACAACCCGTTCCTTTTGAGCGCGATGCAGACGGGTCGACCGGTGCTGGCTGCCGATGTTTACGGCAATCATGCCTTTATCAAAAATGAAGAGACTTTTCAAGGCCTGGGAAACGGCTGGCTATATTTTACTTCGCCCGGGCCTGGCAGCTTTGCGCGAATTCACGATGGCGAAGATTTTACCAACAAACTACGCTTTCTGCTCGACAATCCTGGTCAGGCAAGCGAAGTCGGGCAAAGAGCCGCCAGAATAGTTGCCCAGAGCTACACAGCCGAAAAAGAGCTGTATCTGCACCTGCAGGTTTATAAAGCGCTGCTGCGCTGAATCAGCCTATTCAAGCCACTTTCTGTAATATGGCGTCGTCGCTGGCGTCGGCACGCAGAGTAAAATCAGTAAAGCGTGAGCGCAGCTTAAAAAGCGTTGCCGGCTGCAGACAGGCTGCAGTAACCGGTTGCAGTGTGGCGTCGAGAGCCTCGCCGTGCTTGAACTTTTGAATCGCGTAACTGCCGATCTTTTTTTCGCAAAGCCAGTCGGCCATGTTCATTATATCTGAATCGCTGAGCAGGCCGGGGTGAACCGTCGTGCGATACTCGTGTTTTACACCAGCGGCTACCAGTAAATCTGCGAGGCGGCCAAAGTCTGCAGCAACGATACTTTGTCGGGTTACCGCCTCATAGCGTTCGAACGGCGCCTTAAAATCAACGGCAACAAATTGCAGAAGCCTCTCAGAAAGCGCCTGTTCAACAACAGCTGGAAAAAAACCATTGGTATGCAGAGCGATTTCAAAACCGAGCTCTCTAACTTCGCGCATGGCATCGAGCAGCACGCTCTGCCCGCATGGCTCACCGCCGCTGAATACTACGGCCTCGATGAACCCCTGACGATCTTTGAGAAAGTCGGTGATCGACTTCCAGGAAAGCATATCATGCGCGGTATCTGGCAACAGACCACGGTTGTAGCAGAAGCGACAACGCAGGTTACAGCCCTGGGTAAATACCACACTCGACAGCCGGCCCGGGAAGTCTATCATGGTCAGGGGCTGCAAGCCCCCGACCAGAAGTTGTTCAGGACATTTTTTCATTTAATCAGACGACTTCTCTTACCAGCTCAGTGGGCCGCATAAGCACGCGTTCGCGGTATTCGCTCTTCTTGCCGGCGTTGAACTGCGATACCGGGCGGAAATAGCCCATTACGCGAGTCCAGACTTCGCAGACCTGGCGATTTTCTTCGGCGAGAACCACGTTCTCAGGTGCCATTTCCTGGCCTTCAGCCTGGGCGATGGCTACCGTCTTGCGTGTCTCAACAGCATCACAGGTCGGGCAGAACTGATGTTCACCGGCAATGTAACCATGTTTCGGGCACACGCTGAAAGTAGGAGTAATAGTGATATAAGGCAGACGGAACTGGGTGAGAGTCTTTTGAACAAGACGCTTGCACGACTCAGCATCTGGAATGCGTTCGCCGACATAAAGATGCAGAACGGTACCACCGGTATACTTGGTCTGCAGCTTTTCCTGATGGCGCATAACATCAAACAGATCGCCCTGGTAGTCAACCGGCAGCTGGCTTGAATTGGTATAGTAGGCTGCCTGCGGCGTGCCGGCCTGAAGAATGTCGGGGAAACGCTTGCGATCTTCGCGGGCAAAGCGATGGGTAGCGCCTTCGGCTGGAGTTGCTTCGAGATTGTAGAGATGGCCGGTTTCGACCTGGTATTGCACGATCTTTTCGCGCATGAAATCGAGAATCTTCTGCGCCAGCTCAACGCCTTCCGGCTTCGAGATGTCATAGTCATTCTCTGAGTAATTGCGAATGCATTCATTCATGCCATTAATACCGATGGTAGAGAAATGGCTGCGCAAGGTGCCGAGGTAGCGTCGCGTGTAAGGAAACAGACCGCTGTCTATGCGGGCCTGAATAACTTTGCGCTTAACTTCGAGGCTCTTTTTGGAGAGTTCCATGAGGTGTTCGAGACGGGTGGTCAGCGCCTCGTAATTACCCTTGTACATATAGCCAAGACGGGCGAGATTTATGGTGACAACACCAATAGAACCGGTCTGTTCAGCAGAACCAAACAGGCCATTGCCCCGCTTGAGCAGTTCGCGAAGATCGAGTTGCAGGCGGCAGCACATTGATCTGACCATTTTGGGCTCAAGATCAGAGTTGATAAAGTTCTGGAAATATGGCAGACCATATTTGGCTGTCATTTCGAAAAGAGGCTTGCAGTTGGGATGCTCCCAGTCAAAGTCTTTGGTAATGTTGTAGGTCGGGATCGGGAAAGTGAAAGCACGGCCCTTATTGTCGCCCATGCTCATCACGTCGATAAAGGCGCGGTTGATAAGGTCCATTTCTGCCTGCAGTTCGCCGTAAGTAAAATCAGTGTGTTTGCCGCCAATGAGCGGATGCTGGGTTTGCAGGTCTTCGGGGCAGTTCCAGTCGAGGGTCAGGTTGGTGAATGGCGTCTGGGTACCCCAGCGTGATGGCACATTCAGATTGTAGACAAATTCCTGAATGCCCTGAAAAACTTCGTCATAACCAATGCCGTCGAGTCTGACAAATGGAGCAAGATATGTGTCGAAAGACGAGAACGCCTGTGCACCAGCCCATTCGTTCTGAAGGGTGCCAAGAAAGTTTACCATCTGACCGAGTGCACTCGAAAAATGCTTGGGAGGAGCAGATTCTACCTTACCGGGAACGCCGTTGAATCCTTCCTGCAGAAGGGTTCGCAGAGACCAGCCGGCGCAATAACCAGAGAGCATGTCGAGGTCGTGAATGTGCATGTCGCCTTCACGGTGGGCATCACCGATTTCTGGCGTATAGACATGTGACAACCAGTAATTGGCAGTTACCTTGCCTGCTACATTAAGAATCAGGCCGCCGAGGGAATAGCCCTGGTTAGCATTGGCATTTACGCGCCAGTCCTGATGACCAAGATACTCATTGATCGAACTGATGCTGTCAACCATTGATCTGCGGCCTTCGCGCATCTGCTTGTGCTGTTCGCGATAAACAATGTAAGAACGGTTGGTAGTAAAATAGTTGTTTGCAATCAAGACATGTTCAACGACATCCTGAACCTCTTCAACGTTTGGTGTACCCGATTGATGACGATGCGCCAGAATATTGATTACCTGGCTGGCCATACGCATCGAGTCAACCATACCAAATTCGCCGGTGGCTCTGCCGGCCTTCTCGATGGCTGCCCGAATTTTTTCTGGATTGAATGGTACTATGTTGCCCTGGCGGTTTTCGATGAACTGCAATTCGCGACCCTGCTTCATGACTGCTCCCTGTTGTTGTTGATAAAAAATGCACGGCAAAAATTCTGTACACGACAGAATGTATGGGAAAAAAATTCTGGAAAACTAAGAACGTGACTCTGAGCAACTAAAGTCTGTTATGTTGTAAATTTTTTCTGTAGCAAACTTTAATTCTCGCTTAATTTGTAGGGTTAGATTACACCACATTTCAGGGCGCGAAGTCAAAGCATTTTTCGAAAAAAATTCGAGTCAATCACAATGCGCTTTTCAGCCTCAATGGCCACGTTGAACCTGTTTTACCCGCTATCACAACATACCCCGGGCAGCTGACTTGCATCATGCCGAAGGTCGACGCGACGTGCACAAAACGCACCTGCTACTTTGTGTATGAAGCATAAAAAAACCTGCCTGCGCAAGTTGCGCAGGCAGGTTTTGTGAAAGCTGATCAGAAGGCGCCGGGTTCAATGAAACCGGCTTCGTTGCCAGCTTCAGTGAGCTTGAGCGAACCAAACTGAATGCCCTTGATCTTGCCGGTATCGCCCTTGAAGTTAGAGCGCAGCCGGAAGTTGTTGTTAAGAAAGTCCATCTCTTCGAGTCTGGCAATGGCCAGCATGTTCTGGTCGGCATCGAGAAGAGCGACCATCAGTCCCTTTTCCTGACCGGCAATGAAGGTGCGCAGCATGCCAAGATCCTTTGGCCAGCTTTTTATCATTTCTGGCAGCAGCGGACCCGAAGTAACGATAAATGTGCCCTCCCAGCCTGAAAGCTTCTCGGCGTGGAGTGTACCCTCGAGTTCGATCTTGTTACCGGTGAGAAAATAACAGCGGTCAGTAAATACCTGTCTGAATGGAATCTCAAACACTTTTGCATCGGCAAAGTAGCGGCGGCTTACCAGTTCACGCAATTCTTTGCGGTCCATCTGGCTGGTCGACGTTGCTTTTTTAGAGACTGGCAGACGTACGATTTTTTCGGCGGGCAGGTGTCTTACCAGGTGTTCAAGTTCGATTCCACGCTGCATCAGCACAACCTTGTCGGGCTGAACTATGTCAAGTTTGGCTTTTTTGATGGCACGGCCACCGTCGCCCTGTACCCATCCAGTGGTGTCTATGATCAGCGCATCAGCTTCTTTTTCGGCCTTGCGCAGCATCTCTACCAGACCGGTCAAAGCCGGTACAAAGTGCAGGCCCGGCGAATGTGCGCCGAGCAGATACATGTGGGTTGGTTCGAGTTCAGTCAGGAAAATAGCCGGTTTGGCAAGCAGCAGCATGCCAAATGTTCCGGGGCAGCCGATGTCAGACTGGCCACTGTCGCAGTCGAGAATAGCAGTCTTGCCGACCTTGGCGAGAAGCCTGTTAGCAAGATAAGTGCTGAAAAAAGTCTTGCCAGTATCTACTTCGCCAAGCACGAGAATCTTGTAGAGAGTCCCCGGTTTCTTTTCGGCAGCGATTTTGTCGGCAAGTTCATCCCATTCGTCGGGAATCGAGCTGGCTTCCATTTTGGTCAAAGCTTCGGCAGGCGCTTCAATAGTCAGCGCTGCGTCATCAATACCGAGCAAGGGAATTTTCTTGCCAACCGGAACGTTGATTTTTTCACCGGCAGCGAGTCGGGCGGCGATAATTTCGATCGCGCCCGAGTCGATTTTTACGCTGGCAGGGCCATCCAACAGATAGAATTCATTCTTCTTAAGGTTAATCTGCATTACTTTTGCCCCTTGTCGAATACCAGTGACGGCCACATTTCCTTGAGAGCGTCGTTGTTGATAACGGTTACTTTTTCCATTTCGCGATAACCAAGGTCGAGCTCGTCTTCGCTGGTCACTGATTTCACGCCTTTAAGAACGATGCCATCGCCCTCTTTCTTGTCGACAGTGCCACAGAAGCAGTCTTCGCGGTTTCTGATGAAAACGCGCTGACCAACCTGAACTTCTTCGGGCTTAATATTTTTGGCAACGCCAAAGATACACATGTTCACAATACCGGGATACAAGGGGACTTCTTCGTACATTTTGACCAACTGGGTTACCAGCTCTTTTACGAGTATCGGATCTTTTTCTTCTTCGACGATCTTTTTAAGATACTTTATCAGAGCGGGAAAGTCGGTTTCTTTGAATGACATCAGCTTTTCCTTTAGTTTTTGAGATATTCGAGGCCAAGCTTGTCAGCTCTGGCTTTTTGAGTGTCGTTGAGAGTGCCGGTTCGCGCCTGAGCGTCGAGTGCCTGCATTTCGCTGAGAACTTCGGTAACTCTGGTCAGCACATTCATAAACGACACTTTGTCGGTCTTAAACGTACATTCAGCAGCCTTGGGGTGGCCGCCGCCGCTTATTTTGTCTTTATACTCAGCGTAGCGGGCCTGCATTGAATCCTGCAGTTCGCCGCAGATCTTGCCAGAGTGAACGCGATCGCCAGAGCCGCGCACTGAAACGTGCGTGTAATCTGAGCTGACCGAACTGACCATGATGATCTGAGCAAGTTTGTCGCCGGCTTTCTGTCTGAGTTCAAACAGTTTGATCGAGCCAATCATTGGCAGCAACGGCACCTTGGGACCGACGAACAGATAGATCGCGGTGTCGCCAAGCTGCAGCGCGCGTGTTGATGAATTGAGCATGCTGCTCGCACTTTCCCAGTCCTGCAGGAAATAGTTGAAAATCTTTTCAAGAAGGCCCTTTTGTGGCTGCGGCAGCAGAGCTACGAATTCATCGAGACTCTTGATCTTCTGTAGCTGGCCGGCTTTGTCAGCGATTGCGCCAAGAGCTGTTGCGATGCATTCGGCGTGGTTTACGTCTTTGAGGCTCTCTTCGCGATCGTGATAGAAGTAAGAAAATCCGCCGCCGCCGGTGGCATGCACGAATTCAGTTACCCGCGAAAGCAGTGATGTGTAATCGCGCTGCTCAAAATCAAACTGCGTCGGGCGTTCTTTGACGAGAGTCAGCAGATTCTTGAACTTCGGCCCGTATTCGACGAAAAATGGCTTGGCAAAGTCTGAGAGCATGCCAATTACCGGTTCAATCGCCCAGTCACCTTTGAGGCCCATCAGGCAGAGGAAATCGTCATAGTCGTCGCGAGTGCCGGCGAGAGTGGCGATACCGTGCGCAAGAATCGAAGTCGAGCACCAGGTGTATGCCGGCACGCTTGGGTTGAAATACACGCATTTGGTCGGAAGCGCGGGGGCCGGGTGGTGGTCAATCAGATAGACTGGCAGTTTGTCAGCGTATTTATCATAAGGAGCGAGAGTGCCCTTGTCGAGCAGAAAGATGGCACTGGCGGCGGGACATTCTTTCATCGCCTGCTCCAGCTGTTCTGGCTGCAGCATAAAACCTTCTGGCAACTTGTAGGTCACCTTCCAGCCCTTTTTTTCGAGCGTGCGCTTGAAAATCAGACCGCTGGTAACTCCATCCGGGTCGTCATGGCTAAAAACCAGCGCAGTTGCTGGTTTTTCGATGACCTGCAGAATTTTCTGCAAACCCTCACTGCCTTCTTTAAGGCGATTCCACTGGGCCTGATAGCCCTCTACGTTTTTAAATTCCTGTTGCAATATGACCGCTTCCTGCATAATATTTCCTTTCGGTGATTTAATTAACCCTAGCAGTATAGTTGGGCGTAAAGTCTCAGGTCAACAACTAAAACGCCAGAAGCGCGCAAGCCGGTTGAATGCTGGTTGGCTATTCTGCCTTAATGAGAGAACTGTTGCCTGTCTGCGGATTGAGAATTTAGCGCTGGTCAAGCTCGAAACGAAAGTCTTTATCGTTCTTGCCACCGACAAACAGCCTGATATTGCCATGCCTGTCGGTTCGATAAAGCTTGCTGCCCAGACGTTCGTATTGCGTGAGTGTTCTTACCGACGGGTGCCTGAAGGCGTTGTTGGCGCCCACCATGATAATGCCGATTTCGGGCGAGACCAGTTGCAGAAACTTGAAGTAGTCACTGGTATCAGCGCCATGATGCGGAACCTTGAAAATCTGGCTGCGCAGCGCCTCGCCGTATTTCATGACCTCGCGTTCAGCGTCTTCTTCAATATCGCCAGCAAAGAGCATCTGCACCTTGCCGTAACGCATAAGCAGCACAATCGAAAGATTGTTGACATCGGCGTATTCTTTGCCGCTCAGCGGCTTTTCAGGGTGCAGTGCCTGAACGAAAAGTTCGTTTCCCCACTCCAGCACATCGCCAGCCTTGGTCGTGACGCGTTTTATGTGCTGCTTGACGCAGATCGCCTCGAAGTCTTTGTAAGCCTCGGTTTCGAAAGCGCCGGGCGGTTCATATATTACCCCGACGTCATAAAGTCGTAACACCGGCAGCAGGCCGCCCAGGTGGTCGTTATGCCAATGCGTGATTACAACGCCATCGAGTCGCCCGATGCCAAGCGTTCGCAGATAGTTATGCGTGAGCTCACGCCCATCACGGCGAGCCTCGGCTATCGGCACGTTGGCGCCGCCATCGATAAGATAGTTCTTGCCCATGGGGGTTCGCACAAGAATGGCATCGCCCTGGCCCACGTTGATAAAGTCAACACGCAGTTCAGGGGTGATGTTAACAGCTACCAGGCCGCCGTGATCAGGGCTGAGCAACAATGCCCAGATGAAAAATACAAAAACGAGCATAGCCGCGAAAACAAAATTGGTTTTCTTCGACTGAAATGATTTTTGTTCGTAGCCAAATTTTGTCATGATAATCTACCTGACCTCAATTTTGTCGATGAACTTTTTGATGGTTTTTTCACTGAGGCCGGGCACTTCTTTGAGGTCTTCGACTGAGAAAAAGCCGCCGTTGCGGTTGCGAAAATCAACAATTTTTTCGGCCAGTTTTTTGCCAACTCCGGGAAGCGCCTTGATATCATCAACAGTTGCAAAGTTAAGATTCAGCTTGTCCCCCCATGCTGCCTGACCAGAATGTCCGCCAACAGCGGTAGCGTAATTCTCGAGCTGGCGCAGGCGCCTTTTAGTAAACCCCTTTACCCCGAGCAGTTCGTTCATATCCTTAATCTCGCCGCGCTGCTGCACAAAGTCATAAATACGCTGCGCCAGAGCCGGAGTCATCGCAGGCAACGCCCTGATACTTTTCAGGTCGGTGCGATTGAGATTGAGTTTGCCGGCATTCTCTTCTTCACTGAAATATTCGCCCTTTTCAAGGGGGTTCTGGTCGGTAAGCACAGACACCTCCTGAATTTTGAGAACCAGTTGCTTATTATTGCCTCGCGCCAGGCTGATTCTGCCGATCAGCAGAAAAATTCCCAGTCCCAGAAGCATGACCAGCGCTACAAAAGTAATTTTTTCGAGTCTGGTAAGAACCATGAGCAATTATTCCTTAACAAAAACTTTGGTGTAGACAGTGTTGCGCAGCTGATCAACCTGTATAGCGCCTTTTTCAGAAGTAAGATAGACGGGGAAACTGAGCTGGCGGAACCTTGGCGCATAATTGCGATTACGCGCGCTGATTGTGCCTGAGAGGTGAAAATTTTCCATCAACCAGGCTGCCGGGAAGCGGAAGCTGATGGCTATACCTGCAGGATTTGCGCTTTTAGCAAATTTTTCAAATGCTTCATAGGGATACGGCAAATCAGCAATGAAAATAAAATCAGGCTTAAAATTTTCAATATCAGCAAGCGGGTGAGCGTTTCCAGACAGGTAGGCATAATTCTGCGAGCCATAGCTGATCTTGAGAACAAGGCCATCATAATACTGCTGAAAAGTGTCTTTGCTGGCATGTGGATGAAGAACTTCGATGTCAACGCCGGTGTCGCTGATTTTGTCGCCGGCTTTGATCTGCTGCACCGGGGTTTTGTAACGATACACATCTTCGATAAGTCGGTTATAGGATTCATAAGCCAGTTCCCAGAAGTAACCCGGCGGGAATCCGGCGTTCTGACCGCTTTTGAGGCGGCGTTCCATCTTGATGTCACCAAAGGCAAAAAGCCGTACGTATTCTTCAAAATTAACCCGAACACCGTCTGTCGCCAGAGGAAAAGCAACATACAGCTTGTTAACCCGATAGGCCGACATTACCGAGTTCAGGCCGGAGATGCGCTCAGGCAAAGCCGAACTCAGAATTACGGCGTCGATCTCGCGCACCTGTTTGCCAGAGAGCGCCGGCTGAATTACGCGCTCACCACGATCAACGCCGGCAAGTGTATCATTGAGAGCTGCATCGACCAGAGTAACCTTGCCAGCCGCTTCGATCATCAGTGATGAGCCAAAGCCAACGTCAAGCATGGTCATGCGAAGATCCGGGCGACGTTCTAAGCCGCTGAAGGCAAAAACCGCTCCCGAAACAATCAAAATCATGATAAATACTGCCAGTGCCGACAACGAAGTGCGATATTCGGCATCATCCCAGATTTCCTGAACCGCGCCATAGATTGCGAGAGTCCAGGTTCTGATTTCACTCCAGAAGTAGATGGCATGCAGCAAAAGATAATAGATAACCAGCTCGCCGAATGTGGGCTGTGATATGCGCGGAAATGGTATCAGGGCGGCGAAAAAAGACGCCATGCCGAGAAAGAATTTAACCGCCAGCCAGTTGGCAGCATTGAGCACAAGTGCGATATAGATGCCGATAACCGGCACAAATGCACCGATGAGACCTGCAATCAAGCCGATCTGAACGATCACACCGATCAGGGGAATAGCAATAAGATTGGCTACTGGAGCGGCAAGAGAAAGCTGACCAAAATAAAAGGCAGAGAGCGGCCCCATCATCGCGACAAAAATGGCGATCTGCGCGGCAAGAAAGCCTTTCAGCCAGCCCGGCAGCATTTCAAAAGCAAAACTCTGAAAAGTCGAGCGGTCAGAAAGTTTTGTCGAAACATAGCAGGTTGCAATGATATAAAAAAAAGTCAGTGGAAAGAAATATGGATGCAGTACCAGACTCTTTTTGACGATCACCGCCACGAAAAAACCCATGGTGGCCAGTGCGGCGAAGGCCAGGCCGGGGCCGCGCAACATGCGCAGCAATATAGCGCCGGAAGGCTCAGAAAACATTGCCAGAGCGTAAATAGCCATAACCGAAAGCACAAAACTTGGCTCGGTCAGCTGCAGAGGGCTCATCAGAAGAATGTAATCGCACGCAACACAGAGTGAAAAGAGAACCGACATCTTGAATCCGGTGTCTTTGAGATACGCCATCGATAGTATAAACAGGCTGTTCATCAGCGCGGCGCGCACAGCTGAACTTGGCCAACCGACGATCATGGCAAAAGTAAACAGCGAAAAAACAATGAGCGGCGCGAAAACGCGCAGCGGAATTTTGAACATCGCAAAAATTCCATAAAGCAACCCGGCGATAATCGTTACATGAAGGCCTGATACCGCCAGAACGTGCGAGACCCCGGTCATTCTGAATTCTTGAGAGACTTTTGGCGGCAGGCCGCCCTTCAGGCCGAGCAGAACACCACCGAGAAAACTCGATTCGTGAAAAGGCATGGTCTGCTTGATGACCCCGAGTACTTCATTCTTAACATAGAGGGCAAATCGATACCAGATGGCGCCAGAACTCTGTTGGTCAACGACTTTTAAAGCAGCTCGCCGCGGCATGATTCTGACGGTGCGAAAAATGCCGCGATTACGCAGATACTGCCGATAATCCATGGCGCCCGGGTTGCGCTTCTCAGAAGCTTCGCCGAGCTGCCCCTCTATTTCTACAGTCTGGTTAAAGTCGACTTCGCGAAAAACCTCGTTATCTTCAAAAACCTGCACCATAAGAAGCCCGCCAGTAACCGTTTCTACCGACGCGGTTTCGTCAACCGATTCATAGGTTCCACCGCTCTGTTTGCCGCCAGAGTCGTTCTGCACGCGCACCCGCTTGCGCTCGACGCGGCGCATTGTTTCTGGTTGTACGAGAACTTCGAGATAGTCGCCGCGCAGCTTGGGCTCTTCGATGACGCGCCCTCTGATGCGCCAGGTGGCTGACTCGTCATGCTTTTCGCATATTGTCTGGAAATGGCCGGCATAGTCATTGCGCAACTCAGAAACATAGCGATATGAGCCAAACATCATCAAAGTCAGCACGAGAAAAAGCATGCTCAGCGCAGGAATCGGCTCGTCGTCTTCCCTTATCGCCTTTAAACCGCCAGCAAAAAGGGTGCTGCCGTGCTTAAACCAGAATGGAATAATCGCGCACAGCAGGAAAACGCCTGTCAGCAACAGAAAAACACCACCGGCCATGATGCCGGTAATTACGGCAAAGCTCATGCCACCGATAAATGCAAGCGAGAGGATAATGAATGTCAGCAAGGTTAGTCTGTTCCCTTATCTAACTTGATGTGCGGGTAATATTCGAGATTCGACAGAACATTATCGTTGATTCGGTAATCAGATTTGACAACGAGCACGAGAGCGCCAGTCATAAGCGTTACGACCAGCAACACAATCAGAAAGCGGGTTGCTTCGTTTGATTCCTGCACGGTGACCTCCGCTATTCCATTGCCGACCAGGCGTTTGTCTTCTGTACCCAGTCGCTGAAAAGTGCGTAAAATTTCTCAAAATCAAAACTGGTGATCTGCCTGAAACAGGCCTCTGCCTCCATATCTTCCAGGGCGCCCATTAATGTTGAGTATTTGGAAAAAAAGCTGTCACAGTATATGCCGAGCAGCAGACGAACCATATAGAAAGACTGAAACAAAGCGATTTGCCGGCGCGAAGGGTCTGGAATCAGGTGAATATCTTTGGTCATGATGCCAGGTTTGATCAATTGCCCGCTTTTCTGCGCCTCTTGAAGTCTTCCCCAGCCCGTCTGCAGCCACTCGCGACTGTCGGTTCTGATTTTGTAAGCTGCCTGCAGTGCAAAACCTTCACGCAACCACGATGGCGTGCGCCATTGCCGCAGAGCAAGCTCTTTCTCGTTTACCCGGTTGTTAAAAAACAGGTGACCAAGCTCGCGCGTCGCTACTTCACCAATGCTCGTATCAAGCTTGTCGCCGATTAGAAATATTGAATTGCTCTGATAGTCAAGACGAATCGTTTCCCCTGCCTTAACCGAAGTCCCGGTGGCCTGTTCAATATCTGATTCATTCTTCATGATAAAGAAACTGCCTGGCGGGTCTTGCTGAAAATTGAAGACCTGCTTAAATACAGGAGTTGCCCGGTCGAGGCAGTCAAGAAGCTCTTCAGCAGCGAGACTGTCGACTATATCGAAATAAACAGCGTAAGACCTGAGTTCGAATTTCTGATTCAGAGAGCCACCGGATTGTGCAGACATTGGACACCCCCCAGATATTTTAAACAGCATACAATTTTTTTTAGTGTTTAATCAAGCATCAGTTGACTTGCGACAAATTATTAACATATACTTCTTAGGTACTAAAATCTTAAGAGAAGTGACAGGACTACTATGGATCTTCAAAAAATAGAACTCTTTTCCTCGCTCAACTCGTCCGAAATCTCACAGGTTAACAGCATTGCGCGTAGAATACATCTGACTCGTGGCGAGGCTGTATTTAACGAGGGTGATTATGAAAAGAACATCTATATCGTTGAGACGGGACAGGTAGAGATTTTCAAGCGTACACCACTGAGTGGTGAACAATCCATCAGCGTCATGAAGAACGGCGATTACTTCGGCGAAATGGCTTTCTTTGAAAAAGCTGCTACCCGATCCGCGTCAGCTCGCACTCTTCAGACAACCTCTCTGATAGTAATCGAAGGCCCCGACTTCGAAAAGCTTATTCATAACTACCCATCTATCAGCCTCAAGCTACTTGCGACCCTCTCGCAGAGACTGCGCGACACTACCCGACAGGTAGTTACTGGTAGCGGTCCGGTCATCACCGGGCAGAAAAAAGAATGCCAGCTCATTACAGTGGCTTCGGCTAAAGACGGTTACGGCAAGACTACATTTGCTACAAGTCTGTGCCGAATTCTCTCTCTTGAGCTTAACAAAAAGGTTCTCTTTCTTGACCTCGACCTGTATTTTGGCGGCGGCACCCACCTGCTGGGTGTACACTCGCCACGTTCGATAGTTGACATCACCAACAAGTTCCGCGCTGACGAACAAAAATTCAACCTGCTCGGCGAAAGCATCAGGCTCAGCGAGAACCTGTTTACGATACCGGCACCACGCAGTTTTCTTGAGGCCGAACAGATACATGCGACCGACATAATAAAGCTGCTGAAAGAAGCAAAAAAATATTATGACTATGTTGTGACTGACACCGGCTCAATCTTTGATGAAAACCTCTACACCGTGCTTGATACTTCAGACTTTGTCTTCTTCATCATCAACTTTGCAAGCCTCTCGACGATCACTGACAATGTCAGGTTTTTCCACGGCATTTCGAAGCTGAGCTATCCGCGCGAACGTCTGATACTTCTTGGCAACAACATTGGCAGCGACTTCTCTACCAGCAAGACCAGCCGCGTGTTCCCATACCCGGTTATCGGCGGCCTGCCAAAAATAGCTGATTTTGAGCCGCAGTTCGGCAAACCGGCCTACGACGTGAACCCGACCAGCCCATATTGTGAAGTATTGCGCCTGCTGGTTCGCAATGTACTGAAAGAAGTTAACCTCAAAAAGCCGCAAACCAAAGGCGGCATATTTTCGATGCTGTTTGGTGAACGCGATCCAGAGCAGGTTATCAACCTGCAGCTCAGCCAGCTTCACCCGCCTGATGGCAGCTCATTCTCGCCAATCATCAATCCTCGCGATGTGCGTTCACAGGTAAAATACGTTCGCTATAACCTTTTGTTTGGCTATATCGAAGAAGCAAAGAGCAACCTGCTCTCGTTCATGGAATATTCCCAGACCTCAGCCCCCCTCTGCGAACTGCTCGGCGAAATCTTTCTGATCGAAGAAAAGCTTTCAGAAGCTCTCGAAGCATTTCAGAAGGCGGTCTCTCTCGATGATCAACAGCACGTTGCCATGGGCTACCTGTCATTCCTGTCTGGCAGCAAAGAAAGCTTTGATCGGGCAATTTCGGCTGTAGAAGCCAAAATTGCGGCCAACCCCAACCATCTTGATCTGATCAATGACTACGGCAAAATCCTGATGATCAACGAACATTACGAAGAAGCCGCTATTCAGTTCAAAAAGGCCCTTAAATCCAATCCGAATTATCTTGAAGCCAAGATCAATCTCGCCATCAGCCTGTCGAAAATCGGCAAGAGTGAAGATGCTATCGAAATGCTGATTGGCGTCGAAAATAAAAACCCGCGGCTGTTCTTCACACTCGGCGAGATTTTCTATCAGTCAGGGCGACTCTATCTTGCATACAAAGCTTATAACAAGGCCTCCATACTATACCCGGCATACCCAGGACTCAGACCCAGACTTTTCGAACTTGCCGGCTATCTGCGCAAACTCGACACTGTAATTGATCTGCACGAAAAGTTTGTGAACACCAGCCCGAAGTTCCCCGATCTGCATACCAAGCTGGCCAACTTCTACCATCTTGCCGGCAAATCAGAACTGGCAATTACCCAGTTCAAAAAGGCGCTGGCAATCAACCCCAACTACAAAGAAGCCAAAATTAAACTTGAATCGCTGCAAAAAGACTCGATATGGCGCCTGGCCAAACAGCACCTCGAAGACGCGACCGATGTCAACGCGGCTACCCGAGCACTCAAAGCGGTCGTTAACTTTATCAGTGGCGATGAAAAGGTGCATTTCCCTGCTGAAGCAGTGCTGCATATCAAAAACGTCGGCAGCTCAAAGACAATTCAAAAAGCTATCAACGCGGCCCAGCTCGAATCCGGCACTGCCGAACTTGATCTGTCGCCCCTCGGTCTTCTCGCCAGCCAGGACATCCTTCTTTTCCAGATCGCCGAAGCCAAGACCGGCAACATAATCAGATTCGCCCCGCACTACCTCGAAAAAGAAGAAATCCTGACCGGGCGCTGCGTCGTCGACCTCGACTTCGACCTTAACCAGGAAACCGATGGCCTGGTAGAGCATCTGACCAAGTATTTCCTTGTTCGTCTCGAATCGAAAAAACACTCCGCACTCATTGCCACAAACGGCTCTACTGGCTACAAAGCAATGCTGCGCAACGAGACCAACGGTCTTGAAACAACCGGCTATATCAACCCCGAGAATGACGCCCAGATCAATTTTGTTCTTAACGCGTCTGGCAAGTCAAGTATGGCAGCGGTTAATCCTGGTGACCGCCTTAATATCAAAATCGTCGATGCGAAGAAAGACGTTGCCTTTGCAACCGACTTTACCATTGCCAAGGCCGATGTTCTTAACTTCTGCAAGACCGTAGTTGCTCAGGAAAACGGTAAAACAAAAGAAGCCAGCTGATCATCTGAATTCTGAAAAGCGGCCCGGGGATCATTCCCCAGGCCGCTTTTTTATTATCGGATCTTTTTAGTTCTCGCCAGATCAGACCTTTTGTTGAATAAAGTCGATCATCTCAAAAATGTCGCTCTCATCGGGCGAGCGCACCAGAAAGGCTTCATTGCCCATTACCTCTGAGAACACCAGTGGAACCTGAGCATGCATGGCAATTCTGTTACTATACCGGTTATAAATTGCCTCCAGCGAATTTCGATAATTCTTACCAGATTTCCGGGCAATGTGCGCCGCGTAATATTTGCGCTCAACATTGGCAATAAAGCGGTTTTCAGCAATAATATTCGCCCACTCCTGATAAACGTTTACATCGGCAGAAAAATTCATCAGATCAACCGTATAACCTCCGGGCGGGCGACAGTTCATTTCGAGCACAAACAGGCGGCCATCGATTTTTCTGCGCAAAAATTCGAGATGAAAAAACTTGGCGCGAATATCAAACGCCTTGACGATCTTGCGACCGATTTCGGCAGCATCTTCGGGAATATTGCGTACCAGATAATAACTGAGATCTTCGTTATAAGCGACCAGATCAAAAGCGCCGTTAACTGAGCGCAACGATGAGCAGAATACGATTTCGCCATTCTGATCACAGATGCCATCAAAGGTCATCAATTCAC
Organism: Candidatus Riflebacteria bacterium HGW-Riflebacteria-1; assembly: GCA_002839445.1. Taxonomy (GTDB): domain Bacteria; phylum Muiribacteriota; class Ozemobacteria; order Ozemobacterales; family Ozemobacteraceae; genus Rifleibacterium. The sequence goes on along the minus strand of PGYB01000028.1, from coordinate 31,178 downwards.
CGTCGATAAACGGCTCAACAAAATAATCGCCAGCCGGCTTTGTCTGCCAGAAGTTGTCAATATCAGCCTGATTCTCTATTTTATAGGCCGCCATTGCCCCGACGCCAATGTCTGGCTTGGTAAAAACCGGCAGCCCGTGTTTTTCTATAAATTTGTCAAGAAAAGCGCGGTCAGCAACCAGTTCACCCTCTACAACCGGTGCTTTGCAGGCTTTGAAAATCTTTTTCATCTCAGACTTGCGCTTTATCTTTACTGTCTGCTCAATTCCAGGGCCGGGTATGTTGAAGTCTTCCCTAAGTCTGGCTTCATGCATCATCCAGTGTTCGTTGTGCGATTCAACACGACTGACGCGACCATGGCGGTGAATCAGAAAGGCAGTGGCGCGGTAAGCCTGCTCGTAACTATCAAGCGAATCAACCTTGAAATAATCTGTAAGCGCACCATGCAGCGCTGGCGGCAAATGATGAAAATCTTCGTCGCCGATTCCAAGCACTTTAATGCCACGATTGGCAAGTCCGATAACAAAATCACAGAAATTGGGAGGGAAGTGTGGTGAGAGGTAGATAAAATTCATTAACGACTTCCTGAACAGGTTTGTAGCGATGCCATTCTTTACGAAAACCCACCGCGAAAAGAGCAATGGCTGAAGCAGCTTGTAGTGATTTTAATCAAAATCAGGCATTTACGCAATAACCAATCACAGGTTTTGCCGACAATGGCTATTTTTGCAAAGATGGCCCCAGCAACTGATCAAGATACCAGGTGTGACCCGGCTTTACCTGGCCCTCTGCCTTGATCAGTCTTGACTGAAACTGTGCCAGCGCCAGAATCTCGCTGCTCTGCGACATAAAGCCGCTGAAAAGAAGCAAAAACATCACCAGCATCATCAGATAAATGGTAAAACCGCGGCGATCATTTTTCAGGCTTAAGTTGCATGACTTATTCATTTGCCACCCCAGCTTTCCAGATAACTCTGATCACACCATTCCCGGTATTAACGCGGGTTATAAACATTGTATCACTGACATGCTCGACCTCAGTAATACTGGCCCGACCGGCGAGCTGCAGCAGATTACCATTTACCCGCAGGTCTTTGCCAAAGTTTTCGACAGCTATGTACTGATCGTTATCAAAAACAATACGGCCTTCAGCTATCGTAGCGATCCTACGGCAATTCTTGAGACAACTGTGGATCATTCCATAGGCGAGAGTAAGGCTGGCGTTCTCTTCGACAATTTTCTGGCGCAGTTCGTGACCGCTGAACAGGGTCGGAAACCCCAGATACAGCGAATGCAGGCCAATGCCCAGAATAGCTATAACTATCATCAGCTCGATCAATGTAAAGGCTGCTCGCTTCATTTTGCCACCACCTCGGTAACGTAGACGGCATCTGGCTCTTCGCTATCGACACGGGCAAGGCTTATCACCAGCTTGCGAAATCCATCAGTTTCAGAAACTTTAACGAGAACCGCCCAGTTATTGCGGCTTTCGATAAGCGCTTCGAGGTCGCCGCTGCTGATCGCGTCAAGACCCACGCCGCGTTCGACCTGAAACCTCGCAAAATTACGCATGCTCTCAAGCATATAAAGCGCAACAGTATTATCCTGCAGACGTTGCAAGGTTCTCTTCTGGTTTTTAGCCATGGCAAAAAGGCTGGCCATAAGAATTGACGCCAGAGTTAACGTCAGGCACATTTCCAGAAGCGATAAAGCTTTGCGTTGTTTCATGAAAAAATCCATATCAGCCAGTAATAAGTATCAAAAACTCCAGAGGTCACCATAGCAACAAAGAAACCAGTCATCAGCATGGCCAGCAGCAGCATGTTCTGCGAACTGTTTTTGATGCGGGCATAAGAGTCCTTGTAATTGCTGTCGGAAACATAGGCAAGCTTTTCTGCGTAAAATTCGGGCGTCAGATCGGCATGCGCTATCTCGAAAAATACGTCACTGTAGGCAAAAGCTTCCTGCGCAGTTTTTCCCTGCGACAAAACCCTGCTGACGCTCACCAGGTCGGTAGCATCATTTTGATCAGCAAGCTGCGCACTGTTTTCGACAGACTCTTCCAGCGAAAAGCCTGCCTGCAGATAAAGACTTATCAGACCCTGCAACCGGGCTATTTCCTGAAGCCGCATGGCATAGGCAACCCCGTATATCCTGGTAATGCTAGAATCGCTGTCGACCCGACCAAATGAAGTCCTGATCATGACGTAGAGCACGATGACGATAAGCGTAGGGATCACCAGCGAAAACGGCCAGAGTGTCGGTTCGGTAAAATGCAGAAGGCGCACCATAATCGGCAGCGAGCGCTGAGGACCGCCCATGTCAACAAGCACCTGCGGAAACAGGTAGAGATTGAGATAGCAAAGATTCGCCAGCAGCACGATCATCACCACCTGCGGGTAGAACATCACCGCCTTGAGTCGTTCTTTTACTGTTTCAAGATTGATCAGGTATCTGGTATAAAGCTCAAGAACTTTGAGCAGTCGCTTGTCGCCAAGCAGCGGAATCAGCCGGGCAAGCACCGGGTCAAAATCAGCAAGATCGCTGCAGGCTTCCTGCGTCGAGTAGCCGGCCGCCATTTTGCCGGCGAGTTCGCGGCACCAGAGCGAAGCTTTGCTGTCACCGTGATGGCCAGCCATGGCCGCGAACGACTCAGGCAGAGGGCGACCGCTCTTTAAGGCCAGCGCCAGAATCTGACAAAAAACAATTGCTTCCTGATTGTTGGTTTGTGATGTCATGAGAATGTCGACTCGGTAATAAGTATCATCATCTGCACTAACGCGTAGGCGGTCGAACCAAACACTACCGCCAGAAACAATGTGCTCGCCACTTCCAGCATGCTCACAGTTTTCGCTGCCGAACTTTCGACGCTGGCGTTGCAATAATCAGCGGCTTCATCGAGAAGCGTTGTTTCACCGCTGTCATCATTGACAGCCAGCCCGACAAACCAGGTCAGCATGTCGCTGACACCCGCGGCATTGCCAGCTGTGCCAATATCACTGCCAGAAGCGATTGCCTGCGCGAATCTTCTGAATCGGTTATGCAGCGCAGGAAAATAGCTTTTGACCGCCATAACCTCGATGGCGCGCACTCTTTCTTGCAGCGGCAGAACCGCCAGCATGCGCAGCAGATTCATTTCATCTAACTTCTGCGAAAACCCTGAGATGTGTCTTGTCGCATAAACCACCAGCTGCAGCAGAAACACAAACCCTGCAACAAAGGCTAAATCCCAGAAAAGAAAACCGTCACATCGCCGCAGCATCCAGTCAATAAATGGCGTGGATTTAACACCAAGGCCGGCAAAAATCTCGAGAAATTGCGGGAAAACAAAAATATAGAGCGACATACTGGTCAAGCCTGCCATACCGAGACTTATCGCCGGGTAAGTCAAAGCCGTATCCAAACGAAAATCCCTGCGGTCGCGGTATTTCCAGTCGGCGATCAGGCGCCCCTTGGTGACGTCACTCAATGGCGAAGCAAGTATGTATCTTGTTATTGCCGGGAAAACGGCCATCTCAGCCGCTGCAAAAACCTTGTCGCAGCCCTCGCCGCTGCTCAGGCGGCGAGCAGCCAGACCCGTGGCCAGTTTTATACGCTGCGACGTCGACGATTGCGAAAGCCGGTAGAGCGCCTCTGCAAGCGGAACATCTTTTCGCAACAGCATGCCGAGCTGAATAAAGCTCTCTCTGTTGAGCCCGAACAAGATATTGCGAAATGCCTCAAATTTATAAGCCAGGCGGTATAAACTCATTGTGAATCCACCAGTCTGCCGCCGCTGCAACCGGCAAAGCTTGCCTGTGGCTGCAGACAACCGTCGGCATATTTTAGTTCAAGATGCAGAATACCGCGCAAGCCTGAAAACACCAGATAATCGTCGATGCCCATCTGCCTGATGCGGTCGAGTGCTTCGGCTGGCGAACCGGCGTGAAAGGTGGCGAGAATGAGATGGCCAGACAACGCGGCCTGCAGAGCCTCTTTAATACAGTCACAGTCTCTTATCTCGCCAAGAGCGATAACATCGGGGTCCTGGCGCAGCAGATGCTTGAAGGCAACAGCAAGACTCTTTTCTCTGGTTGAGTCGAGCGAAGATTGGCAAATGCCTGAAATTCTTGCCTCAACCGGGTCTTCGATAGTAACGACGCGCAAACCACCAGCCATGCCGGCAAGTTCGGCCAGGCTCGCGTACATCGCCGTAGTCTTGCCGCTGCCAACCGGCCCACAAATTATAAAAAGGCCTCTATTGTTCTGCAGATTCTCCAGCCATTTTTGCGCGAGCTTATCTGGCCAGCCGAGTGCCGCAACATTCGGAAAACACAACGCCGAAATAATTCGCAAAGCCGCCCTCTCACCATGGTCGGTCGGAAAAGTCGACAGCCTGACATCAAAATCAGCCTGTTTAAAGGCGCCTTCCTGAACAATGTCGGCAATATGAGAATGGCAGCCGGCAAGAAATTTCAACCTGGCCAGCAACCTTTGCTGATGACTGAGATCGAGATCAAGCGATTGCCTGATCTGGCCGCTGGCACGAAAAGTAAGCCGCGCCCGCGCAACGTCAAGAGGTTCAAGATGAATATCTGAAAAGTGGTTCAGTGCAGCTGTGGTCAACAAAACATCGACGGCCCAAACATACGGCAGAGCCCTGAATTTGAGGCATCGTGCAAACAGTTGCATACTTTCTTCAACAGTGCAGGCAGAAGGATTTGCCATAAATGCTGTATACTCGCGAGCCTGATCGACCAGCTGCCTGATCAGCTCAGCAAGAGTATCAGCATCAGTTGCGCTGCGTAGAAAAAAGCTGCGGCCATCGACAGATTCGACCCGCAGCCGGCCGCGTTGCGCGCAAACTTCCTTTAAATCAGCGTAAGCAAGGCTCTGTGGTTCATTACCACATAATTGCAGGCATTCAGCATCAATGACAAACTCATTGTGCCCAAGCAGCTTCTTTAGCCGGCCAGGCTTGAAGCTGAGCGGCATCAGGCCAAAGCCATCGGCATTTTCCGCCATAAATTGCGCTTTTGTCATTTCAGATCCATTGCTTTAATATGAAACATTTATAACACTATTATCTGATCAGCTGCAAGAAACACCGCTAAAAATCACAAAAATGACTGCTGTTGTATTTTAAAGATTGTATTGCCGGGTAGTTGAGGTTCTGCTATCATGCAGCTATGGTACCGCTGCGCGATCTTAACAGAACATGTTCAAAACGGCCAGTAGCAAGGGCTATACCGGCTCAGATTGTCTGTCGACTTCTTGGCAATAAACTTTCGCCCTGCCAGCTCGACGCGATCTGCCGACCCTGCGAGAAAACAGGCGTCTGGCTGTTCTATTCGGCTTTTGTCGTTGGTGCGGCCCTGCTCTTTCTGGCACTGTTCTGGGTATTGCGCATTACCAGGCTTGGCAAGGTTCTTGGCTGGTTCGGCGCTCTGCTGCTACCACCGCTGAAGTTTATCAGCAACTGCTTTGCGGCGACCGTTAACTTTTATCGCAACCTGCCATTTTAAGCATGCCCCTGCAGCTGTTTCATAATTTTTCCGGGCGCAACCTGCCAGATTACTCGCAACACGCCTTTGACAGCATGCTCGTCGAAAACGGCCGCATTGTAAAAACCGGCTATCAGCTCACCTCTTCGCAAACCGATCAGCAAACGACCGATCTGCAAAAGGCTACTGTGCTGGCGGCATTCTCTGATGCCCACGTACACATGACCCAGACCGGAATAGCATTATCCGGTGTTCAGCTCGAACCGGCAGACAGCCTCGACAGTGTTTTTTCGCTTCTTGGCGCCGAGTCTAAGCGCAACGAATTCGTGCTTGGCTGGGGACTGCAAGAAACCCGCCTTAAAGAACGCAGGCTGCCAACCTGCGCCGAACTCGACCGTATCTGCCCGAAAAATTTTGTCTGGGCAGCGCGCCAGGATCTGCATTCAGCCGTGCTCAATGCCAGCGCGCTGCAATGGGCACGAACAATCATCCCGAATCTGAGCGCTCCAGCAGGCCTGGTCACCGGGGCAGACTACAACCTGCTCGCTTACAAACTCATTGACAGATTACCGGCAGTGTTCAAACAGAATGGCCTCAAGCTGGTACAACAACGCTGCTTCAGCAAGGGAGTGGCTTCTATTCATGCGCTCGAAGGCAGCCGCGAATCAACGGCAGACACGGCCGCTGTTGCCAGTTTCGCCAAAGACAGCGCATTGCGCACAACGATTTATCACCAGTCCGGCGACCCGACTCTTGCCCTCAAACAGGGTTGGCGAGGTATGGGCGGCTGCCTGCTGGTAGACGGCTCCCTCGGCACGCGCACCGCTGCACTGACCCAGCCGTACGCTGACGCCGCCAGCTCCTCTGGAAATCTTTATCTCAGCGCTGATGATATCGCGGAACTGCTGACCACCGCCCGAAAACACCAGCTGCATCTTGCTCTGCATGCCATCGGCGACCGCGCCATCGATCTGGTATCTGCGAGCTACGCCTGGGCCAACCAGAAGTGGGGAAAGCCGGCGATAGCAGATCGCATAGAACATTTCATCATGCCCTCTGACAAGGCGATCAGGCAGGCGCGCGACAACGCCACCCACATCTGTGTTCAGCCAGCTTTCGACTACTACTGGGGCGGGCCTGACCAACTTTACGCGCAACGACTTGGCCGCGAGCGCGCAAGCGGTCTCAATCCTTTCAAGACCATGCTTGATCTCGGCATTCAGCTTGCAGCCGGCTCAGACAGCCCGGTTACCCCCATCGACCCGATGCTGGGTATTGCCGCGCTGGTTCACCATAGCAACCCCGAAGAGAGATTACGGCTTAACTCGGCACTGGCGCTTTTTATCAGCGAACCACACAAGCTTGCCGGCGACTCGCTGATCCGCGGGCATCTCAAACCCGGTTATCATGCCGACTTTGTCTGCCTCGACCAGGACCCGTTCAAAATCGCCGAGTCGCACCTGGCAGAACTCAAGGTAAAAAGACTTTATATTGACGGCAGCTGCGTATTTTCGGGCTGAAACCATGAAATAAAAAAACGCCGCAGCGGCTATAAAGCCGTCGCGGCGTTTTTTTATTGAAATTTAATGCAGATCAGTCGTTGTTTTTCTTCCACTCTTCGACGCGGGCAACAGTCTTTGCGAGAAGATCCTGCACCTTCTTTTCGCTGGTGCTTTCGACTGAAAGGTTTACAAACGGCCGATCGGGATCAGGCAATACCAGTATCCACTCGTCATTGCCCAGCATGATCTTGACGCCATCGAGCAGTTGCGTTTCTTTGTCTTTGGCGAATTCCATGGCGTAACGCATTACTTTGCCCTTGTCTTCCCAGGGGCATGGAATGCGGCAGGAGCGCGCATAAAAATCAGGAATGCTGTTGACGATTTCTGATAATGGCTTCTGTAACTGTGAAATGAATTCGAGCAGTTTGACACTGGCGATCATGCCATCAAATGCCGCCTGAAATGCCGGAAAAATGATGCCGCCACGCTCATCAAGGCAGGTTTCGACCTTCTCGTTAAGCGCCGCGTCCATAAGCGCGCGATCACTGGTCTTGGTGCGCACGATTGTGCCGCCAAGCTTGCCTGCAAGAACTTCGAGCTGGTGGGTAGAAGATACCGGGGCCGCGATGCGCGCGCCGGGAATCAATTCGAGAACCATTTTTGCCCAGACCACCATCGCCTCGGTGTCTTTAATAACCCGACCCTGATCATCAATAAAGGTGATGCGTTCGGCGCCATCACCCATGATAATGCCAAGATCCGCACCCAGCGACTTAACGATCGAAGACACACTTGCCTGTGACTGTTCAGGCGTAACCATGGTTACGCGGTTTTCGTCGTGATAAGCGTTAAGCGTAATCACTTCGCAGTTGAGCTTGCCAAGGAAAGTATTGAAAATGCCGCTGGCGCCGCTGAAACAATAATCGAGAACAATCTTGAGCTTGCGCTGACTGATCGCTTCGACATCTATGCAGCGCAGCAACTCTTCGCCGTAGTTCTCAGGCACGCGTGGCGGAAAGCTGATTTCGCCGACTTCCTGAATCGATACGCGCCTGAAGTCATCGCGATTAAACAGGCGTTCAATCGACTTCTTCTGGGCAACTGATATATCACGACCTTCGACGTCAAATATCTTGATTTCGATCTGGTTGGTGTCCTCGCCGGCGAGCTTTACGTGAACGCCGCCACCGCGCATGAAAGCACTCGGCTTGTAACGGGCCACCGGCGCAGGAGTTACCCGAAGGTCGGCAACGTTGATGCCGGTTGAGCTCAATCCGCTGATGATCGCGCGGTTAATTACGCGGCTGATTTTATTCGAATCGCGTGAGGTAATAATACTGGCGCCTTTGGGCAGGGTTGAGCCATAGGCAGAGCCAATTTTACAGGCCATTTCCGGAGTAATTTCAATGTTGGCGAGGCCGGCAATGCCATAATCGCTGAACAGATTCTTTGTCCACTTGTCGCTCCAGATGATACTGGAAAAAACGGTAGAACCCTCTTCAACATGTTTTTTGGGCCAGATTTTAACGTTCTCGCGAATAATCGCGCCCTTGCCGATGCGGCATTCCTCGCTGATTATCGCTCCTGATTCGACGATAACGTTATCCTGAATAAGGGTGTTGCCGCTGATCACCGCTTCGCGGATATCAGCATTTTCGCCGACATGAACGCCATCCCAAAGGGTCCCCCCCTTGATCTTGGCGTTTTTCTTGATGACACAACCATCGCCAAGCACGCAGTTCTCAAGATCGACGCCATCTTCGATGATACAGTTCTGGCCGACAATGACGCCGCCCTTGAACTTAACCTTGGCAGATATGTTTGAGTTTTTGCCAACCCAGACATCGCGCCCGATGATGTTGAGGCGATCACCGGGAATCTTCAGGGTGACCTCACCATTAAGCACGTTGCGGTGTGCAAGTATATATTCTTCGAGATTGCCGATGTCTTTCCAGTAGCCCTGGGCGATGTAGCCGTAAAGTGGCAGACCTTCTTTGAGCATCAGCGGGAAAAGGTTCTTGCTGAAATCAAACTCGGTTTTAGCCGGGATGTATTTGAAAATCTCGGGTTCGAGAATGTAAATTCCGGTGTTGATGGTATCTGAGAAAACTTCTCCCCAGCTTGGCTTTTCGAGAAACCTGATGATCTTGCCGTCATCGGCGGTAATGACAACGCCGTATTCAAGAGGGTTGGTAACGCGCGTCAACACCATGGTAGCCATGGCCTTCTTTTCTTTGTGAAACTTTATCGCTTCAGAGAGATCAAAGTCTGTGAGAACATCGCCGGAAATAATTATGAATGGCTCGTCTTTGAGCTTTTCTTCGGTGTTCTTAACGCTGCCGGCCGTGCCAAAGTCGGCAGTGGCCATCTGATATTCCATTGTAATATCAAAATCTGTACCCTCGCCAAAATATTTGGTGATAACTTCGGGCTGAAAATAAAGAATCGAGCAGATTCGGTTAAAACCATACTTCTTGAGCAGATTGACGATGTGCTCCATCATTGGCACGTTTGCCAAAGGCACCATCGGCTTGGGAATATTGCAGGTGATCGGTCGTAAACGCGTGCCAAAACCGCCAGCCATGATAACAGCTTTCATTTTCTTTCCTCACTCATTCCAATTCCTTATTTCGGGACAACAAGCCCGTGTAAACATTCTATGTGCACCCCGCCAAATAGTCAACTTTGGACTGAAAAAATTGTCTTCCCAGCCGAACAGACACAGCAATGCTCTGAACGACAATCAACAATATCGGGTCGATCGGCTCAAAATCCGGCAACACGGCAGCGCTTGAACAGGTCAAGATACGTCTGCATCATCTGCTGCCAGCTGGCTTTTTCAATAATGCGCTGGCGCGCCAACAATCCCATCTGACGACGGCGCGACGGTTCTAGGGCAAGGGCTTCGGCAAGGGTGCCCTTTAAAGCTTCATGATTACAGTGTTGAAAGAAAAAGCCTTCGGCAGCATGCGAGAACATTTCACCGAGTCCCCCAACATCAGGCACAACCGGCATAACGCCTGAAGCCATGGCTTCGAGAACGACATAAGCATAGGCTTCTCGCACGTTAACCGCAAAAGCGAACACATCGTAAGCAGGGTATACCTTTTCTACATCGTTACGAAACCCGAGAATATGAAAACGCCCACTGCAACCGAATGCTGCAGCCAGCTTGCGCAGATGATCGATATACCCTTTTTCGGTCTCGCGCCCGATGTAGACGAGATGAACATTTTCAAGCGACCTGGCGACGCCACCAACATCAAACATGGCGCGCAAAAGATCTTCAGAGCCCTTCATCTGCTCAATTCTTCCACTGGAACCAACAATGACCGCATCATCACTCAAACCAAGTTCCTGACGAATCCTGCGTCTGGCTGATTCATCCGGCCGGTATCTATTTGTGTCAACGCCGCTTTTTATACATTGCACCTTGCAGCTTTCAATTCCCCAGAATTGTATAATGCGGTTTTTAACATAATCTGCATTCGGCACCACGGCGGCCAGGCTTTTGAAAAGATAGCGATGCAGCGGATCTTTTCGATAAAGCGAACCAGCGCCAATTCGATAAAACAGAAAAAAGGGCACATGCTGACCGGTCAATAGCTTTGCAAGTTGAACCGGGTACATCATCTGCGTACGAAACCCCACAACAGCAACAGGCTCAAGTTCGCGCAACATTTGATACGCGGCCGGGTAACTCACCAGTTCATATTTAGTGGTGAGCGGAAACGGATAGAGCTCGATACCTCGATCAGCGCACTGTTGCGCGATCAAAGATCCAACAGGTGCGGCAACCATGGCGCGATGACCTCGATCAAGCAGGTCGCGTGCGAATCGTAAACCAAACAATTCCAGGCCCGAGCAGCCGGCATAGGGTAAAAGCATTATTACGGGTTTTGCAGTCATATTAAACATTCCATTTTCAGATGTTTCAGTCAGATCCAATACTTTCAGTTATTCGTCATTATTCGAAAATACTCGCAATTTAAAACCGCCGTCAGCAGACATCAGATACTCGAAACCAGCGATATCAAATATACCACTCAAGCTTCGCCACAGTAAACCCGCAATTCTAAACTGGGCTTTCGGGATTCAGATTAATTAGGGTACAATCAGAGTATGAAACCATTAAAATGCATATTACTGATTGTAGCGTTGTTTTATGTTGCCTGCTTTGCTGATGCCAGCGAAATAAGGGTATTTCGCTTGAACTACGCCGACCCGAATTCGGTTGCAACAACGATTAAGGCGCTCTTTGGCGGTAAGGTTAACGCGATTCCGGTACCTTCGCTCAATGCCGTTGCGGTAAGCGTCTCTGACAATTATGAAATGGAAGAAATAGCCAAGCTTGCGGCAGTTCTCGACCGCCGACCGGCAACTTTTCGCTTTACCGTTCAAAGCGACTCACAGGGCAACGAATCTTCGCGCTTTATTGGCGTGCAAAGAGGTCGTGGCCGTGCTGAAACCACGCGTTCGACAACGAATTCAACCAGTCAGCGCAGCGTTGTGGCCATGGAATTTGCCAAAGCCTCGCTGACCGATGAAATAGTGAAGATCTATTCATACCCCGGCTGGTATGGTCCAGAAGCTGTACAGATAACGACGTCGCATGGCCTCAAGGTATCCGGGCATCTCAGCGATGATAACCGCATCATCGTTCAGGTCTGGTTCGCGCAGGGCGACCAGAATGCTTCTGAAGTTCTGCTGACTGAAGTCGAAGCCAGGGCCGGAGAATGGTTCAGCCTTGGCGGCCTTGACCAGAGTTCAAGTCAGAGCGGATATACTGGTAGTTTAAGCCGCAAAGGCCAGATCGGGCACAAGAAAACCGGCGGCCAGATTGACCGCCGGTTCATGCTCAGAGTTGATGTTATAAGATAGTATCAGAAAGAAACGTCGTCACCACCTGAATAATCATCATCGTCGCCGCCTATGCTGCTGCCATCGCCATAACTTCCATCGGGCGGCGGGGGAGGTGGCGGGATATCGTCGTCTCCGTCACCATAAAAGTCTGGCGGCGCAGCGTCGCCATTATCGTCGGGTGGCGGCGGAGGTTCAGGGTAGTCGTCGTAACCAAAAGAATCAGGCTGCAACATGTCGGGGTCATTATCGTCAGTAGCAGGTGGCAGCTCCGGACTGGTCGTGGTCGTGGTTGTGGTTGTCCAGCCCGAGTCGGCAGGATTTGCCGGGGTGATGGTAATATCGTCACCGCCCTCAAAGGCTGGTTCCTGGTATGAGTCGATTTCACCAAAGTCACTGGCCGCAGAAATTGTCAGCTCATCAGGAATTTCACCAGGCATGAGTCCACCAATTGCCTCAATTTTAGGCAACGTCAGCGTTTCCATGATACGCTCACGAATATTGGTCATATGCTTGAGCATATCAAGACTGCTGTGATAAAAATTCAAGACAACAAGCTTGCGTCCCAACGGAATAATAACCATATGCGCGTAAAGACGCTTATCGTTTTTGAGAAAATGAAACAGAATGTTGCCGATTTCGACGCCGGCGAGTTCTGATTTCCACTGGTCAAACAGGCGCGGGCCGAAAGGCATCAGACTCTCTTTGATCGCTGCGCCAACCTGAGCGAGCGTTTGTGGTTCATCATAGGTTGCCGCCTGCACATGCAGAAGAAACTGACCCTCAAATGCGCCTACAGAGGCCAGCAAAGCCGGGCTGACATTTTCCTTGACCTGAAAATCACTGGGCACCATAAAGCCGAATTCAAAATCGCGGTTGCGTATGGGCCTGAAACCACGGCGTTCAGCATAAAAAGGTCTGAGGTAAGCGACATAGTTGTCGATGCCAATACCTTTGAGCGCGTCTCTGAATATTGAAGTGAGTCGCTGCCCGTTCAACACGTAATCGTAGATAAACCAGCGCTCGTTTGAAAACCGGCAATAGACGACGAATTCAAAATTGCCGCGGGTAGTTTCAAGCTTGATAACGACTTTGCTCTGAATTGCCTTGTGATAGCGCGGGTCTGAATAGCTGATCTTGGCACCGTTGGCGACCCGGTTCATGATTTTGGACAAAAATCTGAATTCGTTACGGTGGGTCTGAATCTGAAAAGAGAATATCTCGCGATATTCTTCGGGGCTCATACGCTTGAGCTGGCGGTCAAAAAGCAGCGCCAGAAAGGTCTGGACATCAAAATTTGCCAGACAAATGTCGTATTCGCCACCCATCATTGCGCCCATGAATTCATAGACCATGGGAATTGGCGAAGGCAGTTCTGACCTGGCTCCGGGTGGTTCAGGTATATCTACCAGCAGCCCATCGGCATCCATAATTTGGGCAAAACCCACCGGGGTTATCAAAACGGTAGCGAAAATGACAGCCAAAACTACTGATAATGCTTTTCTTATGTCCATACTCATAGCTTAATTCACCCTTCAATACTTTGTCAATTCAAATCATTGACTGATCAGGCAATTGCAATTATATGGCGGCCGAGGTAAAATATGGTATCAAATTTTCCATACAGGAGATTCTATAATGTGGCAGGCGCTTCTTATCGCACTCATTTTGACCGCACCAATGGCTATGGCACAGGTTCCCGCTGCTGAACCGGTGGTAACCTCACAGATTCCAGCCGGCGTAACCCTTGAGAAAGCAACTAACCCGGTTATCAAAATTTCTACCGAAAAGGGCGACATGCTGCTCGAGCTTTTTCCTGATGCAGCACCCAAACACGTCGAAGGCATGCTGACCCTTACCAAAAAGGGTTACTACAACAACCTCACCTTTCATCGCGTGGTCTCCGGCTTTGTAATTCAGGGCGGTTGCCCGCTTGGAACCGGAACCGGTGGCCCGGGCTACACTCTGCCGGCAGAGTTCAACGCACGCAAACACCTCAAAGGCACTCTGGCCATGGCGCGCTCCAGCGATCCCAATTCGGGTGGCAGCCAGTTCTACATCTGCCTCGACACTATCCCTCATCTTGACAACCAGTATACTGTATTTGGCCAGCTCGTTTCTGGTCATGACGTGCCCGAAAAGATCAAACAGGGCGACAAAATGCAGGTTTCTGTAATCCAGGACCAGCAATAATCATCTTCGGCTAAAGCATTGCTTCGGGTTCTGCCCGTCAGAATCTGAAGCAATGCCCTTTTAGGCGAACCTTCCGCGGAAAATGCCCCCTTTGTAGCTGCTTGTCAGATACTTTCGCGTACCCTCTGTCATAGCGTGAGAAAAATACCGATAAATGTTACATCGACTCACGCGCAAAGGAATTATTATGAAGCTCACCATCGACAACCTTAAAAGAAATGTTCCGCTCAAGAACCTGGTAACCTTCAAGCTCGGTGGCCCGGCAGAATATTTTTATGAAGCCGGCTCAACTGACGGTCTGACTGCGGCGATAGAATTCGCCAGACAGGCAGGCATGCCATGGTTTTTGCTCGGCGGCGGTTCTAATCTGGTCATTGCCGACGAGGGCCTGGATGGCCTGGTGGTTCATAATAAAGCGAGCGACCTTAAGCATGTTGATCACGAGAGCCGACAGGTTTGCCTGTCATCAGGACTTGAACTCGAATTTCTGGTAGAACTGGCACATCAGCTTGGCATGAGCGGGGTCGAAAGCTTTGCCGGCATACCGGGTTCAATTGGCGGCGCTATTTATGGCAACGCCGGCGCTTATGGCCGTAGTATGGCCGACGTTCTGGTTGACGCGCAGCTGCTGTTTCCTGATGGCAGCATACAAACAGTTCCCAACGCTTTTTTTCAGTTCGATTACCGCAGCAGTCGCCTCAAAAAAGAGCCCTATGTAATATTGAGCGCAAAATTTCAGCTTGAACCCGGAAACCGCGATGAGATAAAAGCCAAAATGGAAGACATTATCGAACAGCGGCACAGCAAACACCCTTCCTACGAAATCGGCTGCGCCGGCTCATTTTTCAGAAATCTACCGCCATTACCGGGCGAAGAGCGACGCCGAGCCGCCGGCGGAGTTCTCGAGCAGGCCGGAGCCAAAAGCATGTCATTCGGCGGCGCGAAGGTTTTCGCCAATCACGCCAATTTTATAATCAACGAAGGCAGCGCGACCGCCAGCGATGTTAAGCACCTCGCCGACATGCTCAAACAAAAAGTTTTAAAAGACTTCGGCATCGAGCTGTGCGAAGAAGTCCTCTACGTCGGTAAAGTCTGAATTATACCAATTCTACTTGTTTCGTTCGTAACACCTTCGGCATTGTATGATTGCGTTTTCTCGTGCTCGTGCACGCACCTGGGCGCTCTGCCCCGGGGAGCCCTGCGGGATACGCAGCTCTAACGGCTGAAGCCATAAAAGCTGCCTAATCCTCAGGCGCCCTGGCAACAGCGCATCCTGCGCGTCGTAATCGTAATCGTCGTCGCTGGCAGTTACAAGGGCTGCTTTTTTGTCCAGTCCTTGGCTGTGAACGGATCTTTTGTGAATATTACAACGAAATTTATTCTCTCAACTGCGACAAAGGACTAACGCAAATATTTTTTTGCGATTTATGTAACCTGAGTGCTAAGCTTGGTATCTAAAAAGATGATGAATGATACCGAAGCTATAAAATCTGCTTTAAATGGTCGCGAAGAAGGCTTTCGCGCCATTTTTGCGAACCACGGCGACTTTCTTTTCACGCACGCTCTGCGCTATCTGAAAAATCGCGAACTGTCTGAAGACGCTGTACAGGAAACCTTTACCGCTGCCTTCAGAAGCCTCGCGAGTTTTCGCGGCGACGCGCGGCTGCGCACCTGGCTTTACCGAATTCTGCGCAACAACTGTATGAGACTGCTCAGTAAAAATCCGGCACCACGGCAGTCCCTGTTTGAACCCGCCGGTGAAGGGCAGACAGACAGTATCGAGTGCCGCCTTGATGTCGCGGCAATACTCGACAGCATGCCGGAACGCGATCGTTCGATTCTGCTGCTGACCTATTGGGACGAGCTGCCACTCAAAGAAGTCGCTGAAATTCTCGAAATCAGCGAGAACAATGGCAAAATTGTTCTCTTTCGCGCCCGCAAACGCTTCGCCGACCTCTGGCAAAGGCACGGCAGAAAGGAAGACACCACAAATGCAATGTAAAGAATTCAGATCTCTTATGAAAGAGGGCGGAGGCATAGAAAGCGAGCTTGAGCAACATCTTGGCAGCTGCCACGAATGCTCAACATGGCTCGAACGCGAAATCGCCGAACCACCGATGGGGCTGACGCCCGCGCAATGGCAGACAGCTACCGCCCGCTGTTTCCCTGAAAACCTGCCGGAAACATCAGCTGAAGCACCCGCTGAGAAGACTGAACCAGTAACCTTCTGGAAAAGCTATGTCAACGGCATGACCTACGGCCTGGTGTTCGGACTGTCAATCGTGTTCGGGTTTGCCATTCTGCAGTTACTGCCTGATGCCGGCGAAAAGGCGCTCGAAAGGTCTCTGGCGCAGGTCAATTTTGTTGAAGGGGCAGCGCGCGAATTGCCGGTATTTTTTGCCGAAAAAAAATTCGATGTAACCTTTTTGGCGAACGATGACTCTGAAATAATGAGCTTTGTCGAATTCGACAACGAAATAACGTTTTTAGACTATTCCGAGGAGGAAAATTTATGAGCAAAAGTTTCTGGTTCTTGCTGGCGATGTTCGCAGTCGTCCTGATTGTGCCCGTTTCAGCGCAGCCCGCCGGCCCGGGTGACCCGGCATTCAGAGGCGAAAATGCTCCTGAACAGGGGCAAGGATTTCAGGGACAGCGACCGGGCCCAATGGGACAGCCCGGACATGGCATGCGACCCGGCATGAAGCCTGGAATGCGACCGCAGGGGCCAGGCATGGGACCACAGGGTGGGTCTGAACAAGGCCAGGGTTTTCCACCGCATGAAGGTGGCCTTCAGAAAGGCTTTGACCCTGAAATGCAGAAAATGATGGAGCGCCACAATTCAGCAATGGCGATGGCAGAGGCTCACAAACAACTGTCATACGTCTATGAAAAGCAGGGTAAAATCGACGAAGCTGCCAGTGAGCTGAAAAATATTCTCGTTCTGATGTCGACAGAAGCAAAACCCGGCAAGAATCCTGAACGCGAACGGCAGATGATTTCTGGCAAGCTTGTTCCGGTTTACCATGAAATTGCCAGACTCTACCTGCAGAACGATCGTATCGCTGATGCCGAAAAGATCATTAACGAAGGCGTAGAAAAATTCTCGACCGACGACCCGGCCGCGGCCAGCAGATTACTGCTGCACCTTGGCGAAATTTACAAGAATTCTAATGATCTCGACAAGGCTGCTGTAAACTATAAGCGCGTTATCGAGATGAATCAGAAAGTTCTCGACAAAAAATAATGTCGGCCAGCAATGCCCCGGCGTGCAATTATTTTGCGCGGCCGGGGCATTTTGTTTTATAATAGACTCATTGCAATCTTCTAGAAGCGAATTTTGCATGTTGCTCAACAGCTAAAACTTCGGGCAGGAGGCGCAATGGAAAAGAGCAAAAAGGGCAGTGTTTTTTCGCAGAAGATTCTGTGCGCGCAACTTCATGCGCTTTACGATCTGCTGCAGAAGCGCAAAGCTGAGATACTCGCCGATCCTGATCTGAATCCGGGTAACGATGAACTTAACAACGAGTTAGAGCAGATTTACCACCGTTGCCGGCTGTTGCAGGAATGTTTCGAACAATTCTGCCCAAGCTGAAAACAGGTTTTGTCAAGGAGCTTTGATGAAAGAAAAATTGCTGATAGCCCTTTCCCAGGCGCTGAAAGGCTACCTTACCGAACCAAACGCCACCCGACTGATACAAAAAACACTGCGCACCCTTGAACAGCAATTACACGCGCGCTATCTCTACATCGCCCAGCAGAACAGAAAGACTTCGTATCTGGACATAACTCACGCGCACGGTGTTCCCCGCACTGCTCTCAACGATTTCCACAAAAAAATCGGCAGCAACACAATTGGCCGCATCTTTTTTAAAGACAGTTTCAATATCATCACCAAAGACAGCAGCCCTGATGATTATGAGGAAATGAGAATCGAGACCGACTACGCCATGTGCGCTGCTGCCCATATCGGCTGGGAAGGCCGGACTTACGGGTTTCTTGCCTGTTATTTCGATCGCGAATTTGAATTTGACCTCGCGACCCGCAATTTCTTTTTGGCGATGGCCGGTGCCTGTTCGGCAGCCCTCGAAAAAGAAGAACTGCTAAAATTGATATCAGAACTGCGCCAATTCGATATCGACACCGGCCTGTATTCGCATCAGTATTTCATCAACCGCCTTGAGAGAGAGATACACGACACGCAGTTTGAGCCACACACCCTGGCGCTGGCGATTCTCGACATGGACAACTTCAAGACCATCATCAACCTTTATGGCGAAGAAGCCGCGCGCGAAGTTTTGAAATCTTCGGCCGAAACCCTCAAAAAGCATATCAGAGGCTGCGACGTGCTTGGCGCGCACGGAATCGACGAGTTTATTCTGTTTATGCCCGACACCGATGCCATAAAGGCGGCCGCCATTATCAACGAGTTCAACGCAAGCCTTGATAAAAAGACGTTTACCGACAATGCGATACAAACATCGTTTTCGTGTGGTATCACCCAGTTACGCGACAATGAGGAAGACCTCGAAGAGCTGATTCAGCGCGCACAACTCGCTCTCTACAACGCGCGCAAATCGGCAAACCACACGATCAGCGTCGAGCTGTAGGCTTTACCAGTCTGGCTCGTCGGCAGGCGTTTGCTGTTGGCGACGGCCACGGTTTTCAAACCATTCGTGCAGTTGCTGCGAGTTCATGTTAAACGGGTCAACTTCTTCCATGCGCTGAGATTCATTGCGATAATGCAGCTGCGCCTGGCGTTCGCGTTCCTGCATCTGCTGCAGCAGGCGCTCGACCTGGTATGGATTCAGCCGTATATTTTTGAGCGCACGAGCACGTTCTGAGGCATCGGGCTTTTGCGGTTCCTGTTGCTGGGCCTCGCTAGCCATGTTGACATCTTCGCGATTTTCAGAAGAATCAGCGGCTGCTTTTTCACTCAACTGCTGCGTCTGTGAGGCGTTTTGTTCCTGCTGCTCTGATGGCTGCTGATCGGCTTTCTGCTGCTCTGACTCTTCGCCAGACTTCGGCTCGGCCGGCTGCTGGTCGGCTTTCTGCTGCTCATCCTGTTTCTGCTTTTCACTGTCTGACTCTGAGTCTTTGCCGCTGGCGTTCTGTTGGTCCTGCCCCGGTTTTTTCTGCGGGTCTTTCTGATCGTTTTGATCGTTCTGGTTTTTCTGGGACTGATCACCCTGCTGATCATTCTGTTCGCCGGATTTCTGATCGCTCTTGTCCTGCTGGCCCTTTTGGTCCTGCTTCTGTTGATCCTGCTGCGGCTGATTCTTGTCCTGTTTATTCTGCTCGTTCTGCTGCTTTTGCTCTTGCTCTTGCTCTTGCTCTTGCTGCTGTTCCTGCAGCTTTTTGCGGGCAACTTCGAGATTATATTTCGCCTTTTCATCGGCTTTTACTTCGATACTGCCGCTGTAGGCCGAAACGGCAGCGGCATAATCTCCGGCCTTGAAAGCAGTATTGCCAAGATTATAAAGACTGTCGAATTTCATCTGCTCATCAACCCCGGCGGCAGAGGAGGCCTGCATGAAAAATCCGGCAGCTTTCTGGTAATCGCGGCGGCGATAACTCACAACACCAAGATTGTAAAAAACGGTCGGGTTATCAGGCGCAGCGAATCTGGCACGCTGCAGTTCAGTTTCAGCCTGCTCAAGATCTCCACTCTGCAGTGCTGCCAGTCCACTCCTGATATTGAAGGCCGGGTGAGCCTGCAACGATGTCGCGGCGCTGATAAGCAGCGTCAGAACCATCGCCAGCCTGATCAAGCCGGCAACAGCTTTTATAACAGAATTTTTATGATAAATTTCAGATTGCTTCTTCACTTAGTTCCTCGTGAAAACCAGAGATAGCCAGGTGCCGGTGAGCATCAGGATTGAAGCGAACCAGCCGGAGGCCCAAAATGTACTCATATTCGTTTGAGCCAGTGGTCACGTTCACGCTCATAGGGTATGCGCTCGGAGACCATCCATTCAAGTAACAACAAAAAGAACGCCAGCAATACCGGAATATAATAAAGTTCGTGCCGTATCAGCCTTGTCCCGCCTGAAACGGCAACCCTCTTGATACCGTCGAGTCCGCCGACTACTTCCCTCGCACTTGAGATATCAGATGCTCTGAAATAACGCGCGCCAGTTTTTTCAGCAATCTCTTTAAGCGTGTTTTCTTCGAGCCTGGTGACTACGACCTGTCCCTTATGCCTGAGATAATCGACATCGCCAAACCAGTTGCGCGAAACCGGAATTCGCCCGCCCCGTTCACTGCCAATTCCAACCGTGAACACCGGAATTTTTTTGCGGGCCGCTTCGGCAATAGCCGCCTGCAGCCGATTCGGGTCCTTATCTTCACCATCAGAAATCAAAAGAATGACCTTTGACTGTGAAGCGTTCATATCAAAGCGGTCGAGCGAGGTCTGCACGGCCCCAGCAAGATCAGTGCCCTGCTTTGACAATAGATTGGGACTGACCCTCTCGAGAAAGGTCAGAAACGCGCCCTTGTCATAAGAAAGTGGGCTCTGCACCATAGTTTCGCCAGCGAAAACGACAAGGCCGAGACGGTCGTCGCGCAGGCCATTGGCCATTCGGCCAAGCATCGCCTTGGCAACATCAAGACGAGTATTGCCATCTATGTCATTAGCATGCATCGACTTCGAAATATCAAGTGCAACAACGAGGTCGAGCCCCTGCCCGACCACATCTTCTTCGAAAATGCTGCCCTGCGGACGCAGCAGAGCAAAGCCAAGCAGCGCCAGTCCGACAAGAATCATGCCCCATTTGACGACAGGGCGGCGCGTCGGTTTGTGGCTGGCGATGCGCTCGAGCATAACTACACTGGCAAAAGCTTCGCGACGCCTGCGGATATCTCGCGCAGTAACCCGCCACAGCAACGCAACCCAGGCTGCGGTGAGTAAAATCAACACGAAGCTGTCAGGATTTTTGAACATCAGAATAACCTCTGAAAGACTCTGCTGCGCAGGTAAATTTCGAGCACCAGCAGTGCGAAAGCCGGCGCCAGAAACCAGTAAAACCGCTCGGAATACTGAATTGTCCGGCTGATGTCGAGCTTGCCTTTTTCAAGAGTAGCAATGGTTTTATAGATCTCTTCGAGCGCTGAATTGTCGGTGGCCCTGAAATACTGGCCATTCGTCATGAAAGCAATGTCTTTTAGCAGCTGTTCATCGATCTTGGGAATATACATCGAGCCGTCGCGATTACGCGCGTAGACCTTGCGCCCACCCTGCATCATCGGCACCGGTGCGCCTTCGAGACTGCCGACTCCTATGGTATAAACGCGAATATTCTTGTCGGCGGCCACTCTTGCCGCCTCGAGCGGGTCAACTCCCGAGTTGTTCTCGCCATCGCTGAGCAGGATGACAACGCGGTCGCGCTTGTCCTTGCGCTCATTGGCAAACTTGTAAACCGCGTTGATTATCGCGTCGCCAATCGCCGTGCCATCATACTTGAGCATGTTGAGCGAAGTTCGCCGCAGAAGCTCGGTAACCACGCCGTAATCCATGGTTAACGGGCACTGGGTCAGCGCCAGTCCGGCAAACACGACAAGTCCGATGCGGTGGTCCTGAATGCCCGAAATAAAGTTTTCGGTAATTTTTTGTGCAGCCTTGATACGGTTCGGCTTAAAGTCTTCGGCAGCCATGCTGCCTGAAACGTCTATCGCCAGCATGATGTCGATGCCCTGCCGGTTGACGGTTTCCTGTTCCTGGCCATGTTGCGGCTGCATCATCGCGAAAACCAGAAGAAAAAGCACACCAAGCCGCAGCAGGTCTGGCAGAAACAGCAGACGGGCACGCAGACTCACAGTATCGGTTGCGAGAAAAGCAAGTGGAAAGCGCAGGCCGCCTTTTTTGGCGGCACGACTGATATAGAGTCGATAGCCGGCAATTAGCGGAATCAACAGAAACAGCAGCATGAATTCTGGACTATTCCACTTCATGAGCGCCAGTCCTCCTGGGTAATCAGCTGCTTGAGGTCGCCGAGCATGCTGTCAGCAAGATTCGCTTCGGCGCGTGCGCCAGCAAACTTGATGCGGTCACAGTTGTTAAGCAGGTCACGGCAACGGGCAAAGATCTGCCCGACGATACCACCGCTCCTGAGGCTATCGAGAAGCTCATCACTGGTTGCTGCCGGGCCAATTCCGATGGCGTGCGCGTCGTGCGCGAAGGTCTTAAGAATGCCGGCCAGACTCTCGCAGATCTCTTTCATCTGGCGCTGCTGCCAGACTGGAGAACGCTCAAGTCTGGCAATGGCACGCAAAGCCATCTGCTGCGGGCTCAATTCGATCGTGCGGCGCGGTCGCTGCACCGGCGTTGTCAGCCAGCGATAAAACAACCACAACAGCCAGAACGCCACCACCACTGCCAGCGCCTGCAACAGCAGATGCCCGAGCGGCAGGTCAACCATGTGGGCCGGCATGAGATCATAGATTTCTTCACCAGGCGGCAAAGCGGGCTGCGAAGCCACCGCAACTGTTGCCGAAGCAGCAAAATTGGTGACCGGACTGCTAAATCCTGCCTTGTGAAGGAAACTCGCACGACCTCTGTTGCGACTGCCCTGCCTTTTATCTTTCATTACACCCACATCCTTCCACAAGAGCACAGGACCACCCATGCCTAATCTGCCATCGGCTCCTCGCGAAGGCCAGGGATGGCCGAGTGTCGGTGAGTCGCCGGAGTGCGAACGAACCGACCAATGACAGCTTATCAAACACTAACATTACCCCCGGATTCAGTTTTAATAATTACTCTAATATCACTGATTTCAGTCTTTAACACTGCTGTATTGTCTTTGTTTATAATTTATGCCAAAACTCCGCTTTCAAAACTCAGTGCTGAGAAGGCGCTGGGGCGGGTGAACTTGTGGCGGTCTGGCCGAGGAGTTCTTTGGCGATGAGGTCGCTGTCGATGTGCATTTCTTCAAGCCGCGCCAGGCGGCCGATTTCACTGGTCATCAGTTCGCGCTGCTTTTCTTCGGTCAAGCTGCCGTCGGTAAGCACTTTCTTTTGCAGATAGTTGTTTATCGCGAGGTTCTTCTCGTATCTGCGCACCTGTTCGATGAAATCAGAGTCGCGCTTGATATTCTCGCGTTCGGCCGCGCGGGCGAGCAGAAGTTCTTGAGTCATGCCGTTGACCACTGCTTCGATGAGTTCTTTATTGATTGCACGCCCCTGCATCTGCGCAAGTTTTTGCCTGACCTGATCAATGCTGATTGCGTGCCGGTTGCCAAAGCGCACCACGCTGGCGGCATTTACCGTATTCTCAACCGGGTTTTCGCCGGCCTCAAGCAGACGACGGCGCTCGACATCATAGACACGGCCAAGCCGGTTCAGGCAGTAACGTATCGCTTCTTCGCTTCCACTAGCGATTTCAGAATCAGGCGCGAAATTTTTGATGAATACCAGCTCAGACAGGGCTTTTTCAAAGTCGTTGAGTTCGTTCATATAGACTTCAGACAGCACCCGGCGCAATTTGAGACTGTTGTTAGAAACCGGCTGCCGCTGAATCATCTCATTGATAACCGACGCGGCTTCACTGGGAAGTCCGTGCGCAAGCAGACTGGCCGCGAGAGTTTCCTTTTCGACATAGGTCATGCGCCGCGATTGATAATAGTTCCAGGCCAGGGCAAGCGAAAGCACCAGCCCGGCGATGATCATTACCAACATGGCGTCGATTTTGCGCGAGATGCTTCGTAAACTGTTCATGCTGTTCCTCTTTTATTTGTGGCCTGTAATGCGACGTTCGCGTTCTGCGAAGAGCTTACAGACCGGTTTCACTACAGATTCGCCCGCGGTGAGCGTAATTAAATCCATGCCGAAATTGCGGCAGACCCTGATCAACTGTTGATCCAGCTGCTGCTGTCGCTCAACCAGACTTTGCATTGCTGCGCGGTCAGAGGTGTCGATAACCATTTCGTCGCCGGTCTCGGGGTCGGCAATTTCTACCAGCCCGACATCGGGCAGGAGCTGCTCTCTTGGATCACGCACCATAACCAGAATCAGATCGTGCCGCGCGGCGGCTATTCTGAGTTCACGTTCAATGCTGCCAATACGCAGGGCATCAGTAACCAGAAAAACCACCGAACGCCGGCTCAGGGTCATATTGAGAAAATCCAGCGGCGCCTTGAGGTCGGTGCCACGCCGTTGCGGTATAAAATAGAGAAGTTCGCGAATCAGGCGCAGAATATGGGTGCGCCCCTTGGCCGGGTGGATGAATTTTTCGACCTTGTCGGTGAACAGGCAGACTCCAGCCCGGTCATTGTTGCGCTCAGCAGCCAGGCCGATGGCGGCAGCAAACTCGACAGCGCTCTCACGCTTTTCGCGGCTTCCTGAGCCAAAGGCCATCGAAGCAGAGAGGTCGAGTGCAACGACCACCTGTAACTCGCGTTCCTCGATGTGTTCGCGTATGTGCAGTCTGCCGCTGCGCGCCGAAACTTTCCAGTCGATTGACCTGAATTCGTCGCCGCGGTAATACTCGCGAATGCCGGCAAACTCTATGCCCCGGCCCTTGAACACCGAGCGATAGCCGCCGGCGTAGAGAGAATCGACCAGGTGCCTGGTCTTGATCTCGATGCGGCGAACCTCTTTGAGTAACTCTTTCGGAAGCATTATGGTCGACGGCGATGCCTCAGGGCACGGCCACTCCTTCCATTATTCGGCTTACGATCTCGTCAGAATCGATGTCGTCGGCCTCTGCCTCGTAGGTCGGTATCACGCGATGCCGCAGAATCTCGGGCATTACCGCCTTGACGTCGTCAGGTTTAACATAGCTGCGGCCCCGCACCATGGCGCGAGTGCGCGCCGCGCGGGTCAGGTATATCGACGCGCGCGGCGAGGCGCCAAAGCGAATATAGCTTTTCAGCTGCAACCCGTATTTTTCCGGGTTTCTCGTGGCATCGACAACGCGCAGCACATATTCGATAATCTTGTCATCGACGTATACCTCGCGGGCCAGGCCGCGCAAAGCGATAATCTGCTCGGCCGTCACCACCGGCTCGATGATTTCGACCTGATGCGTCTTTTCGGCGAGGCCCATGCGGCGCACAATGTGGCGCTCTTCTTCGAATGACGGGTATTTTACGACGACTTTGAACAGAAAACGATCAACCTGCGCTTCAGAAAGGGTGTAGGTGCCTTCGGTCTCGATCGGGTTCTGGGTAGCCAGCACCAGAAAGGGTTCCTGCAGCCTGAAAGTTTCGTGCTCGATGGTAATCTGGCGTTCTTCCATGGATTCAAGCAGGGCGCTCTGCACCTTTGCCGGGGCGCGGTTAATTTCGTCTGCCAGCACAAAGTTCGAGAAAATCGGGCCTTTGTGGGTATGAAATTCAGAAGTCTTCTGATCAAAAATGCGGGTACCGATCAGATCGGCGGGCAGCAGATCCGGCGTAAACTGAATTCGCGAAAAACCGGTTTTAACCGTGCGCGCCAGCGCCTTTATCGCCAGAGTCTTTGCCAGACCGGGCACGCCTTCGAGCAGAATATGCCCGTCACAGATCAGAGCGAGCACCAGACTGTCGAGCAGCTCGGACTGACCGACCAGCACGCGGTTGACCTCGTTCTTGATTCTTTCGATGAGCAGACCTGCTTCTTCGATTCGCTTTTCGATTTCTGGCGTCTGATTCATTGTTCTCTCCCGTTCACTGTAGTATTGCGTTGATAATTTCTCGCGCATCGGCATCTATGGCGGAAAAGGCCCGCGCCGGCGCGCGATTGGCGTAAAGTGTCAGTTCGATGTCGCCTGCGAGTCGTCGGCAGGCCTGGCGCGCCGTGTCAGAGTGACACATTTCGCCGGCTTTGGCCAGCATTTCGTCAGATGTCATGCTTTCGCTGAGGTCGTGACTGCCAGCGAGAGCGGCGCGGCCGAAGAGTTGAAAATACTGCTGATAGAAAATTTTGTCGGCTTCAGAGTGCTGGCGCTTGAGGCGTTCAACTTCAGCCGGAAAATTCACCGCTTGACGCGGCAACGGCGACGAAGGCGCAGAATTTGCTACGACCTCGGCGTCTTCGATGGCGGGTTCCCTGCTCTTAACAGGTGACTGAGAAGCAGCAGCATGACCGCCCGGCTGGCCGGCAGCAGTGGAATCGACTGCCGGTTTACGCTGACCGGTCACCGCAGAAAGTATCATAACTGGCGCAACGATTGCCGCCAGCAGCAGACCAAGCACCAGCAGCGCTTTAAAAAAGGCTGATCCCTCGCCAGCAGCCGCCGGCGAAGATGGCGCCGGTTGCTCTTCTTCGGGCTTTTCCTGCTGGGTTGGCGGCGGCAGAACCGTAACCTCGATGGCTTTAGTACTGTAGTTCTGGCCGCTTCCGTCAGAGAAGCTGAACGCCGGAATCGTGAATTTGCCGGGCTCCTGTGGCACCAGTTCATACAAAACCTGAGAGCGGGCCTGCCCCACCCCGTTAATAAAGCTTGTGCTCTGACCACTGCGCGTCGAAGCTATATCGAAACCCGGAATCGAGCCGATTCTCGGCAGACCAATCGTTTGTGTGCGCCCCGACCCAAGCTCCTGTGTCAGGGTTACCACCAGGTTGAGCGACTCGCCAAAGCCGACCTCGTTGCGGTCAACCTCGGCCTCTATCGATAAAGCAGCAGCCTGATGCACGCCAACGAGCATCAACAGCAGCATTAACATTAGTATCTTTGTAGTGCGCACCGCACTCACCTCCTGCATTCTGAAACAATAGACCACGCAGAATAACAAAAGTTCCAAAAAAATACAGCGCAGTTTTTACCGAATAATTGATTTTTTTTTTGGATATGTTAACCTGTTAGCATGAATAATTGTGCCTCAATTTCTTATATTTCAAGCTCATACATTGAACTGACGCGCACCTGTCACCAGAGCTGCGGCTATTGTGGTTTTTTCCGCAGTGACGACTCCCTGCTCAGCATCGCTGAAATCAAGGTCAGAGTCGCAGATCTGGCACGGCGCAACGCGACCGAAGTGATCTTCATTTCTGGCGAGCGACCCCAGGAGTTTCCGCATATTCAGATCGCTCTGCACAACAGCGGCTACGGCTCTTTTGCCGACTATCTTATTGCTGTCTGCCAGACCGCGATAGAAGCAAATCTTCTGCCGGTGCTTGAAGTCGGTTACCTCGATCCCTATACCTGGGAAAAATTCAGTGCAGCCGGCTGCTCGGCGCGAATTAATCTCGTGCCCGCGGCACTTTCCGAACCCGGTCAGGCCCTCGAAAACTCTCGCGGCCGAAACCCGAGTATGGGCAAAGCCTGTATTGAAGCAGCGCACGCGGCTCAACTGCCTTATTCAGCAGGCTTCGTCATCGGCATAGGTGAAAGCGAAGAAGAGCGCCTGAGCTTTATCGAAGAAACCGGTCGTTTCTGCACCGCTGACCCTCTTTTGCAGGATGTCAGGCTTATACCGTTTCAACCGGTTCCGGGCAGCGCAATGTCTGGGCGGCCTCCCCTGCCCTTTGCTGCGGTTGAAAAAGCGGTAGCAGCTCTCAGACGCGCTTTTCCAGTGCATCATATTTCGGTGCCGCCCTGGCTGTTCTACCGGTTTCCGGAACTAGTCGAGGCGGGGCTCAACGACCTCGGTTCTGTGCCGATATTCAGCGGCGACCCGACCCACCCGAACTTTGATATTCCGTGCTACGAAACTCTCAAAGCCCGACTTGAAACCCATAACATCCTCCTTTATGAGCGCGGCACCCTGTCGACAACCGCGGCCATTAACCGGCCAGAGGTCATCAACACCATCGCCCACACGAGAAGCCTTATTGAGCGCCGTAACCTTTCCGGGCTCAATCTCGTCGACAATGACCACTGCTTTGTCTGTGGGCCGCGCAATCACAGCGGCCTGCACATTCCGATGAATAAATCGGTTGAGGGGCATACCTGTACCTTCACCTGGACACCCGGCCCAGCTTACCAGGGCTACGCCGGCATAGTGCATGGTGGAGTATTGAGCACACTTCTTGATGAATCAATGGCATACGCAGTTATGGGCGCGGAAAAGCAGACGCTCGCGGTTACTGCCGACATACGCGTACGCTTCCTCAGACCAGCGCCGGTAGGCGTGCCTTTAAAATTCGTCGCTACTCTCGTCGGCCAGCGCAAGAACCTGCATTTCGCGCGCGGATCGGTCATTCTGCCAGACGGCAGCGTGCTTGCCGAGTCAGAAGGCCGATTTGCCGAAATTATAATTCATGGAGCCAGCAAATGAGCGCAAAAAAAGAACAATTACATGTAACAGTATACACGCCCCAGCACAGAATTCGAGGCATGCTGCACCTGGTTCAGAACAGTCGGCTCTCTGATATTTTGAACACTGAGAGCGTTTCACGCGACTTTCTGCCGATTACCGGCGCATCGATCACCGATCTGCGCAATGACGTTACTGTGCAGGCTCCATTCATATCTGTAAACAAGAAGATGATAGAGCTCGTTGTCGAAGAACGCGACCCGGCTGAACAAGGCTGATGATCAGATAATCCAGGAGCCAGACTATGAAACGATTCACCCGCTTTTTCTGCCGCAGCTATGCCATTGCGCTGCTCAGCCTGTTCATTCTATTCGCTGCGCAGGTCAATGCCGGCGAATTCGTTATTTTTCATACCAGTGACGTGCATGGCGCCATAGCCGCCCGCCCCGACCCCAACGGCAAAGATGGCGAGAAACGCCAGATTGGCGGTTATGCCGTGCTAAAGAACCTGATAAATTCTTATCGCAGCAGCGCTGAACACGCGCATAAGCGCATCATGTATCTCGACAGCGGCGATTTTTTCCAGGGAACCCCGATCGTCGACCGCACCAAAGGTGCAGTAATGATCGACTTTCTCAACCACATGAATGTCGAAGCCGTCACCATGGGAAATCACGAGTTTGATTACACCTACCAGAATCTGGTAGAGCAGTTCAAAAAGAAAAAATTCCCCGTCATCTGCTGCAATGTCTTTGAAAAGGCCACCGGCATGCTGCCAGAATTTGCCGAAGAATACCGGATATTCACGCACAAAGGCCGGAAGATAGGCATTATCGGCATTGATACCCCGGAAACAGCCAAAATGTCGTTTGAAAAAAATGTCAAAGACCTGATCTTCTGCCAGCCCGAGCCAATAGTGCGACCGTTGGTTAAGTTGCTGCGCAAGTCAGGTGTCGATTTCATCATTCTGATGTCGCATCTCGGATACGAAGCTGATCTGCAAATTGCTTCCCAGATCGAAGGTATCGATCTAATCCTTGGTGGTCACACCCATAGATTGACCAAAGAGTTCACCTGGGCACCGCCCTTCAACATACCGATTGCTCATCCCGGCAGCTCAAGCGAAAACACATCGATCATCCATATTGATCTGACCGATGCAGCAGCACCCATTCTGCGCCTTGAGTCTGTGCCACTTTATGTTGACGCAATCGGAGAGCATCCCGAAACGAAACAGCTTGAAGATTCCTATTTGTTGGAGCTTAAAGCTGAAATGGCGCGGGTAGTCGGCGAGAGTAAGGTTCACCTGTCCCGTGGAATCAGCGGCGGCGACTCGCCAGAAGGCTCGCTGATTGCAGATGCCATGCGTAAATCGTCCGGCGCTGATTTTGCATTCATCAATTTTGGTGGAGTTCGCCAGCCTTTTTCCAAGGGACCGATCACAGTTGAAGACGTTTTTCTCGTTCAACCATTTGACAATGTAATAGAGCTTGTCGATATGAACGGTTTTATGATTCGAAACCTCATCGAAAAGGCTTATTCCAACGAATCACGCCCAATGGACGCCGCCGACAGGCAGGACGCAAAAGAGCAGCACCGCAACAATGGCGACGGCACAAAGCTCATGGTGGGATCTCCGCATGGCATTCTTTTGCCTTCCGGGTTGCATATAACCTATGATCCTACTCTGCCACCGATGAAGAGACTACTTAAACTGACAACCACAGATGGAAAAGAACTCGAAGCAGAAAGAATATACAGCGTAGCATTCAACGATTTCGTTGCCGAAGGCGGTGATGGTTTTACCTATCTGCGCGAGATTCCCAACCACAAAAAACTGCCAATCCTGGTACGTGACGCCCTTATCAAACACATCGAAGAACTGAAGGTAATCGAAAAACGCCCGGAAAAACGTGTATTCAACGTAAAACTGCGCGAAGAACTTTTCGACTAGCATGGCAAAAGCCTGGTTCAAAAACCGTCTCAACGACCCTTTTCTCAAAAAATCGCGGGCCGATGATTATCGTTCGCGCGCCGCTTACAAGCTCGAAGAGATCGACGAAAAATACAAGCTGATCAAACCGGGCTGCAAGATCCTTGATCTCGGCGCTGCTCCCGGCAGCTGGTCGCAATACGCCATGCGCAAAGTAGCCGGCAAAGCGAAAATAGTTGCCATCGACCTGCTCGAAGTACGGCCGATCGACGGTGTCATCATTCTGCAGGGTGATATTCGTGATGCCGCTAATCAGGCGAAGATTATCGAGCTGACCGCCGGCAAACTTGATGTGATTTTGAGTGACATGGCCCCCGACACCACCGGGGTACACTATGCTGACACCGAGAACTCGGCGATGCTGGTGCATCTTGCTCTCGATATCGCAGAAAAGTTGTTGAAGCCGGGCGGCAGTTTCGTCGCCAAAGTCTTCGAAGGTGCCGAGTATCAGGCTCTTCTGCAGCGCACAAAAAAGCTGTTCGGCTTCGCCAAGTCGTTTAATCCAAAGGCTTCACTCAACCGCAGCCGCGAGCTTTTTCTCGTCGCGCAGGATTTCAAGGGGCCAGCCGCGAACAAACCGCAGAGCTGAAGACACCTCGCGCAGAGCCGCAGAGAAGAAAGAGAAAACAAATACCGTCGGCCAAAAAAAGGCAAAGACATCCGCCGATTACGCAGATGGGCGCAGATTATCAGTGAAGCATCAGTGTACATCGAGCAGTTCTCGGTGAGCAGCCAAATCTGTATCATATAGTGAAATCTCGAAGCGCACTGCACGCACGGTGAGTAAGCAGACACACCCGTATCATATAGTAGATGTTTCGTGACTGGGCGCAGGTATGACGAATCCTTTTTTGAGGGCTCTTTTGCCTTTTCTTTGTCATTATATATTCACCTTGTGGTGAATATATGTGCTGCATGTCCATGAACAGTGATTTGTAAGGAGCTTTCTACCGATAAGCTTCAGGTAGAAA
>PGYB01000027.1 GCA_002839445.1 Candidatus Riflebacteria bacterium HGW-Riflebacteria-1 | reverse complement strand
CCATGCCGGGCGTACACAATCGCGTAGACGCGGAAAATGACCGCCGTCACGGGTCTTGCGGAGCAAGCCCCGCGCCGTCTGGCCATTTCCGGTCACGACTGGCGTTATGCGACAAAATGCGAACAAACAAGGTTTCTGATATAATAGTGATTGAGATGCTTCAAGGGGTAAAATGTGAAGAAGATCAGAGTATATGTTGATACATCTGTAATTGGTGGCTGCTTCGATCCAGAATTTGAGAAGTGGTCAAATGTGCTCTTCAAAAATTTTGAAGACAAAATTCTTGTTCCGCTGACATCGGCAGTAGTTGAAAAGGAAATTGAATTTGCGCCGGCCGAGGTTCAGAAGAAATTTGAAGATTTCCTCAAACTGGAACCTGAGATCATTCAACTCAACCAAGAAATTCTTGAGATTCGTAATGCCTATTTGGCGAAGGCTATTTTAAAGCCAAAATTTACCAACGACCTCCTTCATATTGCTATTGCTACTTATGCAAATGCCGATGTTCTGGTCAGCTGGAACTTTAAGCATATTGTAAGATTTGACAAGATTCTGCTTTACAACTCTGCTAACATTGAGCTTGGTTACAGACAAATTCAGATTTACTCCCCGATGGAGGTTGCAAGAAATGAAAAAGACTAATGTACAATGCGTGGATATGGTTCGAAAAATACGAGATAATATATATCTTGAGACCAAATCTATGTCTGATAATGAGCTGCTAGAATTTTATTCGCAGAAGAATAAAAAGCCTGAAAAGAAAATAAAGAACCAAAAAGTCGCATAACCATCGCGTCGACGCGGAAAATGACCGCCGATCACGGGCCTTGCGAAGCAAGCCCCGCGCCCGTCTCGTTTTTCCGGTCACGACTGGCGTTATGGCAAATGAAGAATTAAGAATTGAAGAATTAAATACAACCGGACAAAAACACAGGACAAAAAAATACCAAATAAATCCGTAATGGTATAACCAGGCGACGATGGCGAAAGATTGTTCTTGGACACATGATTGTTTTCGTTGTAAAGTTTGTTGGCTTGTTTGATGTGACAGAGATGCTTTGATTGTTTGTGCGCGATCGCAAGCAACAAATTTGAAGTTACCTCAAGGATTAGAAGTGAAAGTATTAAAGAATTTTCCGACAGATAGATTTGTTGATGAAGATTTCCATAATAAATGGGCAGAAGTATCCGACCCTCCAAGAACTCTCATTCTATTTGGCTCAATTGTAATTTCAGTATATCTCATTTTAGAAACCTGGTTAGGCAGCTTTTTTGTAGTTAACCCGGATGACGTTTTCTTGTCAGCTCTTGAAATGAATGCAAAAATGCTTCTGGGCTTTTTGATAATATTGCCAATTCATGAATTTCTACATCTGGCAGTGTTTTATACTTATGAGCCAAAAGCTGATATCTACTTAATTGCCAACATCAAGTTTGCATCGGTCTATGTATATACTGAGCAGATTCTTTCGAAAACTCAATTCTATATTTCAGCAATTACCCCAATCTGCTCCCTTTCATTGTTTCCACTGTATTTATTGCACCTTGGCTTATTCAACAGTAATTTTCTTGGAATGATCGCAGTCCTGAATCTTGCGGCGTCAATTCCAGATGTTGCCAATTCTGTTTTTGTTGCTTTTACTATCCCTGGAAAGGCTTTGTTCAGGAATTTAAACAATAAGACCTACTATCAGATTCCGCAAAGATGAAAAATTGTTATCAGAATTCTTATGCTGGGCTATTAGACAATATGAGATTTTGAGCGACTGAACGGCAGGCATACGGTGATGGATGTAATAAAATCGTTGGATGAACGTGTTTTAGAGAGTCGGACAACAAGACAAAAAATACCGAAACAAATCCGTAACGGTAGAACCAGGTGACGATGGCAAAAGATTGTTCTTGGACACGCGATTGTTTTCGTTGTAAAGTTTGTTTAGCTTGTTTGATGTGATGGAGATGCTTTGATTATTTGTGCACGAACGCAAGCGAAAAACTTGATGTGTTTGGTCTCAGATATTGGTTTCCAATGAGAGTTTCGAGGAGTCTCAGAACTGATAAATTGAGCCAGAACAATCGCGGAAAGAGAGAAAATGAGAGATAAAAGATTTATAGCAAATCATGCCGGCGGACCGCTAACAATTGAAAATCATAAACTACTCATCATTTGGGCAATAAAATGTGTTGAACATGCAATAGAAATAAGCTATTTAAAAAATATTGATCAAAGAGCATTAAATGCTATTCAAATAGCAAAAGAATGGGAAAAAGGGAAGGTAACAGTAGGTGATGCAAGAAATGCCGCATTTTCTGCCCATAATGCAGCAAGAGAAAATCCAGAACAATTTAATAAAGCAATTATTAGAGCATGCGGACATACTGTTGCGACCGCACATATGGCTGATCATTCATTAAAAGCAAAAGAATATATCTTAAAAGGATTAAAAAATATCTTAGATAAAAATGACTACGAAAAAGAAAAGATCTGGCAAATTGAAAACGCTGATAGTAAAATAAAAGAATTGATCTTATCAGCTCAGCAGTGACTGGCAAGATTGATGTGCGTGAGGTGCTATGAAAAAAATGCCATCGGCCGCTGATAAGAGCGAAATCGTCATCTACACTGCGTCAGACGGCACTGTCCAAACAGAGGTTCGTTTGCAGGCTGAAACCCTCTGGCTGACTCAAAGCCAGCTGGAAGAACTTTTTGCAACCGAGCGAACATCTCTGGTTAAACATATTCAAAATATTCTTGATACAGGCGAACTGGAAGAAGCAGCAACTTGTGCAAAGTTTGCACAAGTTCGGCAGGAGGGTAAGCGGCAGGTGCGCAGAGATATCCTCCACTACAACCTCGACATGATACTCTCAGTCGGTTACCGGGTTAACTCGAAGCGCGGAACCCAATTCCGCATCATTCTTTTGTAGATGGGAACAAACGTATAGCCGCTGCGCTGTTCCTCTATTTTCTGGAAAAAAATAACCTCCTGACGACTCCTGACGGTCAAAAAATCATCAGTAACGATGGACTTGCAGCATTGACACTGCTTATCGCCATATCAAAACCCGCAGAAAAAGACACCATGATCCAGATTGTCATTACTATCCTGAACCGGAAACAATTATGAAAGCAACAACAAAAAAAGTCATTGAAGCTTATATTCAGGAGACTATGGCCACCCATGTGATGTGTTTAATCTCAGAGACTACCTTTCAAAAAGAGTTTTGCGGAGTATCAGAATTAAATGAATAAGAGCTGTAACAATCGCGTCGACGCGGAAAATGAGGCCGGATCACGGGTCTTGCTTACGCAACACCCGCGGCCCGTCTCTCATTTCCGGTTACGACAGGCGTTCGGCCACCGGAGGCTGATACAACCCAAAGGAGCAATCAATGCGACTGGCAAACTTTATTCTAGCGAACGTCGAACCCATCCTCGCTGAATGGGAAGCGTTTGCGGCCACTCTCGCGCCAGGGGAGACGATGACAAAACTCGCCCTGCGTGACGACGCCCAGGCGATCCTGCTGGCATCCGCGCGGGGCATGCAGGTCGATCAGAGCCTCGCGCAGCAGGAGGGTAAGTCCAAAGGCCACGGCATCGCGGGCGCAAAGGAGAGCGACCGGCTCGACATCGCCTCGGCACGGCACGCCGAGGAGCGTGTCGGCTCGGGATTCAACATCATCGAGGTCGTCTCAGAATACCGCGCTCTGCGCGCCAGCGTCCTGCGCCTCTGGCGCAAGAGCTTGCCGCAGCCCGACATCGACGACATCGACGACATCACCCGCTTTAACGAGTCGATCGATCAGTCTCTCGCCGAGGCCGTCGGCAGCTACACCGAGCGCGTCAATCGCTCCCGCCAATTGTTCCTGGCAATCCTCGGTCACGATTTGCGCAATCCGTTGATCGCCATCCGCATGGGCGCGCAGCTTGTCGCGCAGGAAAATGAAGACCTGAAGTCTAGTGCGACGCTGTCGATGATCGGCACAGAATCTAAGGCGATGTCAAAGTTGATCAGGGATATGATCGACTTCGCATCGACATGGCTGGGCAGCGCCATGCCGCTGAATTGCGAGCCGGGCGATCTGCAAATGCTCTGTCGTGAAGTGTTTGACGGATTTCGCGCGACGCACCCGCAACGCACGCTGCACTTTAATCCGCGCGGCGACCTAACCGGCAATTGGGATGCGGCACGAATCCGACAGGTCATCTCCAACCTCTTGGTCAACGCTCTTCAGCACGGGTCGCCAGATGGGCCGGTCGAACTGTCGGCCGCTTCAGAAGGGCCGGCAGTGGTGTTGAGCGTGCATAATGAAGGCACGCCGATCCCGCCAGAGGCGCTGCCTACGCTCTTCGATCCGCTGGTGCGTCATGTTACGGTCGAATCGTCATTGCAGCGGGCTCCGGGCAGCATCGGGCTGGGCTTGTACATCGTGCGCGAGATTGTCAACGCCAAGGGGGGAACGATCGCGGTCGCCTCGACGGCGCAGCAAGGCACGACGTTCACCGTTCGCCTTCCGCGTCAGCTTGGGTTGAAGGCGACGAGCGCAGCAACGCAAAAACCGCGTGACAACCCGCCGCCGAAGCCGATTGCGGCGGAGAAATCAAAGGGGGCAAGACGGAGCAGGACTCTTTGATTCAGCAATCACAAATGATAACACGGCCAAACAAGGCGCCCAAACTTACCCGGTGCTGCCGGGCAGGTTTCCTTGTAGAATCCTTGTCGAGTAGCCCGGCAGCCCTGGGAAGTTTTGCCTGGTCGTTATGCCTGAAAAAACACGCTTGCAAACGAAAGTTTGTATTGCAAACTAGAATTTGTTAAAATGATTGAAGAGATGTGGAGGACAAATGACTTCATCAACCTAAAATTTGATTACGAAACAACTTGAACATCTTCCTGAAGAAATGCAGCAGAAAGTTTTAAAATATGTTAAGAGTCTGCAGAAAACTGGACTAAAAGGCGTTCCCGGTAGTTCAATCACGAAATTTGCCGGTTGTATCTCTGCTGAAGACCTTGAACTAATGAAAAAAGAGATTGAATCAGGATGTGAGAGAATCGAAGGAGATGAGTGGTAAGTATCTATTAGACACAAACATCGTAATTGCATTGTTCCAAGGCGAACAGCCGATTTTAGACAAAATAATCCAGTTTAAAAGCGTTTTTACTCCCAGCATTGTTGTTGGAGAATTATATGTTCGGGCATTTAAGTCCAGTAAAATCAAAGAAAATGTTACCCGGATCAACGAGTTTGCCTTAAAAAACGAGATTTTAAGCTGTGATCAGCATACGGCCAAAATTTATGGTGAGATAAAATCAGGCTTAAAATCAATTGGTAAACCCATTCCAGAAAACGATATCTGGATTGCAGCCACAGCCATGCAATACAACTTAACATTGATAACCCGTGATTCTCATTTCAACGATGTCTCTGGACTATCATTCGAAATGATTGAAGAGGCATAACCAATGCGTCGACGCGGAAAATGAGGCTATTACTTTGATGACACCGCAGTAGGAGACATGACGGATGAAAGTCGTTCGCAATGAAAGGGAATTTCCTATCGTCTGCGTTGGCGGTTCCGCTGGCGGTCTCGACGCATACATCCGGTTGCTGCAAAACCTGCCGAACAACATGGGTGTCGCCGTCGTCATCGTCAACCATGTGAGAACCTTCGCCACTCAGCTTCACGAGATTCTCCCGCGCTTCTCAACGATGCCGGTGGAATTGATTACGGATCGCTTGCTCATTCGCCCTAATCGGGTGTTCATAATCCCTGAACAGCGCGACCTGCACGTGCTTGAGGGCGACTTTCGGCTAGAGCCGATTTCGAAGCCTAGGGGATGGCCCGATGTGATCACCGTCTTCCTGCGCTCGTTAACGGAGCACTGGGACGGTAAACTCATCGCCGTGATAGTCTCTGGTTATGATGGTGACGGCGCAGACGCGCTTCGGGGTATCAAGGACGTTGGGGGCACGACTATCGCCCAGCGCCTGGACACCGCAAAGCAGCCGGACATGCCTGAAAGCGCTATCGCTAGCGGTTTCGTGGATTTCGTGCTGTCTCCCGAGGATATCGCCGACGCCATTGTGCGAATCGCAAATGCCGAAGGGTAGCCGAACGACAGCGTCGGCTGCTGTGTCACCTGGGGGCGCGAAGGCCTAACCATCGACTCAATGCGGATGCTCCGCACCGGTTAGCCTTACGTATGACAAAATAAATGGAAGAATTAAGAATTAAATACAACCGGACAACAGGACAAAAAACACCAAACAAATCCGTAATGTTAGAACCAGATGACGCGGGGGAAAGATTGTTCTTGTACACACGATTGTTTTCGTTGTAAAGTTTATTTCCGTTTACGACAGGCGTTAAATTTAAAATGTAAATCAGTTCATATTACTAATGAAAGATCATAAAAGGAGACGAAAATGAGCAAGCAAATTAAATTCGCAATTGGTGACATCGTGAAATTAAAGTCAGGTGGTCCTGATATGACTGTAAAAGAATGCATTACAAAAAATGGTAGTGATAAGATTGAGGCTCTAAAATGTCAGTGGTTTGCAGGCAAGAAACTTGATAGCGGTGTTTTCTCACTTCAGTCAATTCTTAAAGTTGAAGAAGAGTAGGCATGGATGCTAATTCAATAGCCAAGTGGATGCTATCGGAGATTGAGGCTAATGGTTGCATTTACCAGGATGATGTTGTGGACTATTTGGTAAAAACAAAAAACGAAATGCTATTAAGAGAAAATAGCGATGGCAATCAAGTCCTCAATCGCAACGTTCTAGAAGCATTTAAAAAATTAACTCCAAATAATGTGGTTTGGGTTAAGCCTGATATGTATTGGAGATTCCGTGTAGCTGAAGATGAGCCAGGAAGAGAGGCGAGAGGTTAATACTATAAGAATAAACACACTCTTGCTCTGAAAAAAGATGATTTAACAAAAAGTTTCTGCTGAAGCCTAAAAAGCCCGACTTCAGCAGAACTTCGCATTGAGCGACAAATGAACAAATCAAAACCCTGCACAAAGGCTTGTTTCTACAACTATTTTTCTAGTGCTAACGTATGTGAAAAGATTCTTGTCTAATAAATACAAAGTAAATACAATATAAATATATGTTTGTTTTTGAATGGGACGAAAATAAGGCCAGGGGCAATTTGAAGAAACATGGGGTTTCCTTCGAGAAAGCGCAAAGTGTTTTCTTTGACGAAAACGCAAGAATTGTTCCTGACCCGGAGCATTCAGATAACGAAGACAGGTTTCATTTGCTTGGGATTTCTGCAAATGTCAGGATTCTAACGGTTTGTCACTGCTACCGGCAAGACGAAAAAACAGTCAGATCAACTCAGCGCGAAAGGCCACTAATTCTGAAGCGAGGCATTATCAGGAGTTTTTATGAGAAAAGAATATGATTTTTCCAAATCAAAAAAGAATCCACACACAAAAGAATTGAAAAAGCCAGTAACCATAAGGTTAAGCTCGGATATTATCAGCTATTTCAAAGACCTGGCAAAAGAAATCGGTGTACCTTACCAGCAACTGATTAACTTTTACCTTCGAGACTGTGTTGAAAAGAAAAAGAAGATTAAAATAAACTGGGCAGTGTGAGAAGAAAGCCCATAATTCAAATTAATGAAGAGGACGCTCAACAATCGCGTCGACGCTGGAAACGAGGCCGGATCACGGGTCTTGCTTACGCAACACCCGCGCCCGTCTGGCCATTTCCGGTTACGACAGGCGTTATCTGGAAAGACAATTTGCCTTGACCGACCGAGCAGGTTGACGTATAATTATTATAGATACGTCAAAGGAGAGTTGATATGGATACAAAGCTTACATTAAGACTTGATAAAGAAATAATAGAACGAATAAAAATTTACGCTTCAAAGCAACAGAAGTCACTCAGTGCGCTGACCGAAGAATTGTATAAATCATATCTAATGAGAAGCAAGGATAATGCAGAATCAGAAATCCTCTCGCCAATCGCAAAAAAGTATAAAGGTATTATAAGTAGCACCGATTTTGACGCAGAAACCCATAAATTAAGCTATCTGCGAGGCAAGCACCTAGAATGATCAAGACATACATTGACTGCAATATTTTGCTTGATTGGCTTTTGGACAGAGAGCCTTTTTCATCATATTCCGCCAAAATAATTGAATTGACTGAAACCAAGAAGATTTTAGGCCTAGTTTCGCCTCTTACATTGGCCAATACCTATTATATCATCTCAAAAGAATTAAACAAAAAAATTGCCGATGAATTCATCATTGATAGTTTGCGGATCTTTTCAGTGCCAGGCATTTCTCTAAGGAATGTTAAAGAAGCGGTTTCCAACAAGTTCAAGGACTTTGAAGACGATGTACACAGCTCGATTGCCGCAGAAAACAATGTGGATTTCCTCATAACAAGGAACAAAAAAGACTTTAAAAATGATAAATTCAAAGTCCTTGATGCAGAAGAATTTTTAAGAATAATTGTGAGAAAATAATCAGATAACATGTGCGTGAACTCTTAAAATAAGGCCGGATCACGGGTCTTGCTTGCGCAACACCCGCGCCCGTCTCGTTTTTCCGGTCACGACAGGCGTTCGACTGACCACCACAACAAAAGAGATGTCATTAACTTCAGTGTCGGTGGGCGCTTATAAAACACAGGCTTTGGTAGTATCTCTCGAACTGTTTTTGTGTGAAATGATGTTGAGGAGGCAAAATGGGGATCTTTGAACGTGTTTTTGGCTGTAAAAAAAAGGAGACTGTTCACCCGGATTTGTCTGCTGCCAGGGCCGGTGACTGCAACGCACGATTTTCGTATGGCAAGGCTTGTATTTGTCGTTCTCAAGACTCAGCTGCCATTGGCGAGGGACTGGAATGGTTGATGCGGGCGGCTCTAAAAGGGCACACGCAGGCACAGGCAGTATTGGGGATTGCGTTCGCAGTTGGACAAGGAACTCCTCAGCATGAAGACGAATCGCTTGCCTGGCTTCTGCTGGCACTTGACAATTTATCTCTCTCCCACCAGGAGGTCATTCGAGGTTACCTGGATGTTCTCAAGGGAAACCAGTCTTATCTGGAAAGGAAAGCCGCAGGGGAACAACAACCTGGAACGCTTCGATTGAAGGAACTGCGCTCAATGGTGACATCCGATATTACCGATGAAGTTATCGAAGCGGAAGTTGCCAGGGTATACTCGCTAGGGTTCGATAAAGAACAATTGCGCTGCCTGATTGATGCTTTCAATATATTCGACAACAACCGGGAGCCTATGGAAACCGATTCGGAAGAACCTTCAGAACAGTCTGTTGATGAGGATCTGCACGAGATCAAGGATAAGCTTTCAGAAAAATCGATGAAGTTGTCGACCACGTTTTTGAGGCTCAGGAAGCTTATAGAGAGTGTTGATCGCGACGAAATATTTTCGACCATCATTGAGATCGTGGTCAAAGCTCTTGATGCCGACCGGGTTCAACTTCTTCTCAACGATGAAAAGAATGGAAAACTCGTATTGATCGCCGCCGAAGGAATGACTGCCAGGAATTGCCGTAATACCGTGGTTTCCTACGAACAAAACTGCATCCCGACTTTTCTTGCCCAGCCAAAGTTCAATGAGCTTATCGGAATGCCCGGGTTCCTCGGGGTTAAGGAATGCATGCTTGACCCTCGTATCAGAGGACTTGTCGCCTCAACGGCGCCCATAAAAACGGTCCTTGCAGCGCCGATTTATGTAGAGAACAAGGTGTTTGCAATTGTTAACGTCGAGAAGATGAAAAACCCAGACTATACAAAAGAGGACCAAAACCTTATTGCGACCTGCGCGGATATTGCCGGCCTGGTTATAAAAAATGCAAAACTCCTCTCTGCTATGACGGAAGAACTCCTTTCGACAAAAAGGAACTGTGAAAAGCAGATAAAGCGGAACGAGGATCTAAATAAGATGCTTGGCCAAATCGTTCCAGCAACGTTTAAAGGGGCTGATTTACTCGAATCTTCCGTTATGAAACCTGGTGGAAGCAAATGCAAAGTCACGGTTCTTTTTTCCAACATTCGAGGTTTTACCAATATGCTGGAACATGTTGATTCAAACATTGTCCTGGAGCACTTAAACCTGTATTTCATAATGATGTCGGATATTCTGGCGGAAATGAAGGGTACTCTCGACAAATATATGGGCGATCAGTTGCTGGCATTTTTCGGTGACCCTGTTGCTATGCCTGATGATCCATTGAGAGCGGTTCTTTGCGGCTACAAGATGCTTGAGGCTCTCGCTAAGTTACAGCCTCAATGGGAGAAGGAGGGCAAGCCGTCAATCAGCATAGGAATCGGCATAAATACCGGTGAGGCTACCATAGGCACCATTGGTTCGGAAAAGCACCTTTCACACACAGTCATTGGAGCCGACGTAAACCTCGCTGCTTTCGTCATGGCCGAGGCGAAGCCAATGGAACTATTGATTACCAGATCAACCTATGAACATGTTAAGGCGTATTTTCTGATTGAGCAGATGAAATCGATCATGGACAAGGGGAAAGCCACGCCTGTCGAGATCTTCAGAGTCAATGGGGTCAAACATGGAGCAATCTTCGAAAAGGCAGTGAACGAAATTCAGTGTGTCAATTGCGGGGAAAAAAATGGTATGCAGACGAAGTTTTGCAATAACTGCGGAAGCCCACTCATTTAGATGGATTCGTTGGCAAGGGCTTAGCAGTTCTTCGAAGAAATTTGTTTCAGGCCAAAGATGTTTGGATGATAGTTCTAAAGATGGACTGTCTTCAACCAGCGATAATGCCAATCAGTCACTGAACCTGTCTCCCTGCAGGCGCAGGTTCAGAAGCGCTCGACCAAAAAAAAACGCAAATGACGCCACACATTGATATGTGTTACAACATGTGTGGAGGTGAAGCTTATGCCTACAAATCTTGCTATTGATGATGATCTTCTGAAACTTGCTCTAGAAATTGGAAAACTTCGAACCAAAAGGGAAACAGTTAACCAAGCCCTAAAAGAATTTATTGAAAAAAGGAAACAAAAAGAAATTATCCAATTGTTTGGGAAGTTTGATCCTGACCCCGACTATGA
Source organism: Candidatus Riflebacteria bacterium HGW-Riflebacteria-1 (assembly GCA_002839445.1). Classification (GTDB taxonomy): domain Bacteria; phylum Muiribacteriota; class Ozemobacteria; order Ozemobacterales; family Ozemobacteraceae; genus Rifleibacterium. The sequence continues at coordinate 41,290 of PGYB01000027.1, read as the reverse complement.
TTATAAGTCGGGACGATAATAATGAAAACTCTCGTTGACACGTGTATTTGGTCGTCTGTCCTGCAAAGAGACAGAATAGCCAATAAGGCCATTGAAAAGAAGTTAGTTGAACTCATTCTGCACAACGATGCTTTGATTATTGGGCCGATTCGTCAGGAAATCTTGTCTGGATACTCAGATCACAAAAAGTTCAAAGAACTTAAGAACAAACTTGATGCCTTTGCCAATTTGCAAATAATAGACGATGATTACGTTCTTGCCGCAGAGTTTTCAAATGAGTGCAGAAAAAATGGAATTCAGGGAGGGCACATTGATTTTTTGATATGTGCTGTAGCAGTCAGAAACAAAATTCCAATTTTCACCTGTGATAATGATTTCAAACAATACTCAAAATTCATAAAAATCGAATTATATTAAAGAGGTCGAACAATCGCGGCGACGCGGAAAAATCGGCCGGACCACGGGTCTTGCTTGCGCAGCACCCGCGCCCGCCAGTGATCTCCGGTCATGACCAGGCGTTCGACCCCAAAAAACACAAATTGCATCAGACATGGTTTGCTTTAGCAAACTCCAGATCAAGCGGGCAGCAGGAGCATCACTCATAAATTACAAAAACTTGACCTGCCAGCTCGGACCATCTCTTATAGTCTGTTGTATCAACCGATCAAGAACACGCATTTGGCACTACTGCGAGAATTCGCCAGCCCAGGCCGCGACGCACAATTCCTCGCTGCCCTGCCCTGGCAATCAGGTTGCTCATCTCGGATGCCGTAAAACCCTTGCGCACCGAAAGCAGTGCGTCATGAACGGCGCTGGAATTTTTCATCGCGATAGAGAAAAGTCGGCAAATCATGTAGGGAGGAACCGAGCGTTCAAGTTCGCTTATAATAAGAGCAATGCGGGCTTTTGCGGCGAGGTTTCGAATGGCGCGAATTACGTCAGCTTCATCAAGATGATGAAGAACCATTGAGATTATCACCAGATCAGCTTCAGGAAGATCGTTGGCGAAAAGATCTCCGCTGATAAACCTCAGGTTATTGTTTTTATTCTGTTTTCTGGCCTCATCGAGTATGTAGCCGCTTTTTTCGAGGCCGGTGTAGCTGATATTTCTGCCGTGGCGCTCACCCCAGCTGATAATGGCGCCGCCCATGTCGCCAATGCCGCAGCCGATATCGAGAACACTGATATCTCTCTGGCCAGGAGTGTCCTGCAAAGCTTTGCCGATGCAGTTGATTACCGCAAGTCGGCCTCCGCCAAGCATATTTGTGATTTTTATGAATCTGAAACTCTCAGTCAGATCGGCACCCTTAAATTCCGGGTCGTCCATGAACTCTTTTTCAGTGCTTCTAACATCTATTGAACGCATCTCATTTAAGATAGTTGAAAGGCTCATTGCATTGCCTCGATTCGGGCAGAATTCAGCATAAAAGTTTAAAAACCCTCTTATACAGGCGCGTGCATTCCTGATGGTAGGTCGGGTCGATGCTGTATGCTGCTGTTGAAATTTGATCACAATAGTTGCAATTCTGGCAGAGCAAATTTTTTGAGCAGGGGCGCCGTGAGATCTCATCAAGAAAATTCGCGGGAATTTTAGCTGAGTCAATTTTTGCCGGGGTGCCTTGCAAAGAAAAAAGCATGCCGCGCGTTTTAAGCAGCTGGTAAAGAGGTAAAATCAGTCTCGGGCGTTCCAAAATCAGACGTGGTATCCAGCCAAACTGCATTTTTATGTTTTTATTAAAGCCAAAAGGCTGAATCAATTCAAGAAAGTTGGCCGGCGAAGTTTTGCTTGAATAGGCCTGGACTCTCTTGAGCATTAGATCAGATGGCGCATTTCTTTCAAGCAGCTTGAAACTGCTGAAACCCATTTGCTCGTAGCGGTCTGTGTCTTCCGGCCGTATCCAGTTTGATTTAATCAGCAGGGCCGGGTCATTAAGAGTTGCTGCTGAGCATTTTAGAATGCAATAATCGATGAATGGCACCTTGTCAACGGTATTTGAACCGTGCGAGATTCCTGTCATGTGATATATCTGCATCGGGCAGTTGGGCAGGCAGGTAAAATTCGCGATCAACTGAAGTTCGCACGCCACTGATTCACGAATTGATTTGAGCAGTGGAAAGCGTCTGTTGATCGAAAAAGATTCGAGCACGAGCGTATCTGCCCCGAGGTCTTGCCAGAATTTGGCGCGTGTTGGCGTGTCGATGTTGGCGAAAATGCCGATTTTTAAGCGGAACATGGGGTAATGCTTTTTGATAACCTCAGCCAGATATGGAGTCGAAACGGTTATTGCATCGACCCGCATCATCGCCAGCTTATCAAGAAGTTCACGAATAGCTTTGATTCCACTGCGGCTCCACTCGCGATTTCCGAGGCATACCGCATTTAAAAGGTAATTAAAGCGTATGCCATTGTCGTGCGCCGCTTGAATGTGGCTTTCAAGCTGGGGCATCCCAGTTGCGCCGGTAGAGTAACTTGCTCTGCCGCCGCCGGCCACGTCCCTGGGAAGTTTGCCATAGACTTCTTCTACGTGATGACCAGCCATGTCGGCAAGAAGCCTGTTGTCAAAATTTGTGGCAACCGAAAGTTTCATGAGTTAACGATCTTGCGCATTGTCGCACCAGAAATGCACAGTCCGGGCCCGAACGCCAGACTGACTACCAGAGTGCCGTCACTCACAGACGAATCGGCGCAGATGTTTTGCCATACGTGCGGCAGAGTCGCAGATGACATGTTTCCACAAGTTTTAAGAATATGGCGGCTGGCTTTCAGTTGCTCATCTCGCAGACCGAGTAATGCCTGAATGCGATCGATAATCTTTGGCCCGCCGGGGTGAACGGCGAATACTGCTTTGGCGCAGATTTCCTCGAATGAAACGTTGCAGCGCCGGCAGAGTCGTTGCATGTAGGCGGCGAGATTTGCCGAAATTGCTTCGGGAACGATTGATGAAAGCCCCATGCGCATACCCCATTCAGAGCAATCCCAGGTTATCGACGTTTCTGTCCCGGGAACAATTTCTTCTTGAAGAGCCTCAACAAGAAGCCCGGCCCCGTTGACCCGCCCGAGTTCTTCCTGGTGAACAGCTGAGTAGACGATAAAACCATCGGCAAAAAGACTTTGCACGACGAGTTGCTCTGGTGAGTGATCTTGCAGCTGAACATGTATGGAGCAGACCTCGGTGTGAAAGATGTCTGCACGAAAGTCACTGCGGCGACTGCCAGGACCAAGGCGGGCTTTAGCGAGAAAGCCTTCTGCCATGCGCACCGCTGGCAGGGAGGCATAGCAACCCATGTGATAAGCATGAGTTACAACGGTCTTTTGATGCCAGTTGTTTTTTGATACTATTTCCTGTGCGCTGCTCGGGGAAATATAGCCGCTGCAGGTAACATGAACAATATGGTCAGGAGCAGTGATTTCGGGCGTGAAAAACTGGCCACAGATACGCTTGGAAATTTCACTGAATTGTGCTGATCGCTGGCTCATATTAGGCCCAGAAGGGCCGTCCCTGAAATGAAACAATTCCATTTTGTCCCAGTTCGTGTGGGTGAAATCGCATATTTCTGTTCCGCGAACAGCGATCTGTTCGCTTGAACACCCGTAACGCTTCACGAGACGGGCAATGCGATCTGAAGAGGCACCCTCAGGCTGTAGTTTCCCGGAACTGTCATCTTTACAGGACTCCGCGCGGGCATGCGCTTCCGCCAGCCATGACAGCGTGGCTTCCTGATCTATCAGATATCTGGGGCGAATGCTTCTAAAATTGCACAGTATCAAAATCGAACCTCCGATTGCCATACCCTGTTGATGGCCCGTCTCAAAAAGCAGTCTCTCTCATTCTAAGCTTTGTCAGCCATAAAAAGCGGCTGAATACATATGATACTGCTAATGCCTGAAAACACAACACATTTTTGTCAAAGCCGATGCCCGCAGATACGGACATTTCAATTAATTATAGCTGCGTTGTTAAATTTATAGTATTTTTATTTTATGGTAAAAGTAGCATAAGATGCTGTCTGGAGATAATATTCCGGAATTTGAGAAAAGCGCTGACCAGACGTCGACGCGTAAAGTGAGAGAGGGCGTTCGATGCAAAATTAAAGGAGCCACTTATGACTATGGCAAACTTGCAGAGTTTGCCATACAATCGCTTTATAGAATTTGTAATCCGTTGAGGAGATTTAATGAAAAAGTTCAGCCTTTTAGTGGTTTTAACACTTTTGTTCTGCTGTTTTGCCGAAACCCCGGTGCATGCTCTTTTTAAACAGCGCCATAAACGCAGTGGCGAAGAGAATTGCCAATTGCTCATCAAGAGCATGAAACAAAAAGATCCTGATGTTCAGAAGGTTTTTGACAAAGCGTTTGCCTGGGCAGTTTTTCCACGCATCAGCAAGGCTGGCATTGGTATTGGCGGAGCCGGCGGCAATGGCCGCGTTTATCAGAGAGGCAAGTTTATCGGCACCACCACCATGTCGCAGGTCTCAATCGGCTTTCAGCTTGGCGGTCAGGTTTACGGCGAAGTCATTTTCTTTCAGGATGAATTTACGCTGAATAAGTTCAAAAACGGTAAATTCGAACTTGGCGCCAATATTTCTGCCGTCGTGTTTGATGTCGGCGCCGCTGAAACTGCCGGGTTTAAAGATGGTACGCTGGTGTTTGTAATTCCCGATGCCGGTCTGATGTACGAAGCCACCATCAGTGGCCAGAAATTCACCTTTAAAGCGGCCAGGTAATTATTCAGCCTTAAGAAGCTGCGGTCGCCAGACACCGACCGCAGCCCGCAGGTGTTTAAAGCATAAATTTGAAAAACAGCCTGATGAGTAAGTGTTGCTGCAGTTTCCATTCCAGCGACACTGACCATGGATAACCGCCATATAACTCATAAGGCAGATCAAAATCATCGAAATTCAGATTGTTTTCTGCACAGTATTGCTTGACCATTTCTTCTATCGAAGGCTTTGCCTCATCAACAGGACCATGCACCATGCAGGCGACCAGACCACTCCTCATCCAGTTGCCGATGATGCGGTATTCGCAATCTGTTTCAGGCGGAATAAGCATGGACTTGAGATATTTCAGCTCAACAAGCTTGTCGATTTTGAAAACTCCGGTATAGAGGTCATGTTCAAGGCTGCCAAGAGTCTCGCTGATATCTTTGCCGGTTTCCGGGTCTTTAAAATTGGTATCCATACAGAACATTTCGAGGGCGCCCATGAGAACACGCTGGTTCGCGAAGCAGGCCTTGTCTCGCGCCTGCTGCCGAGATTGTCTAAAGTTCGGGGCAGCAAACATCGCTAAATAAGCCGGATTCATCGCATCAGAGTGCATCATGGCAATCTCTTCAGGAACCGCGAGAAACGCGGTGTAATCAGTTGTCTGCCCGTAGCGAAGGCCAAGTTCGGTTATCTTTTGCATGACTTCGGGAGTCTGCTCATTGGCTTCAAGCTGTTTTATCAGCTGCCGGCCAGCTATTCCACCAAACCACGGCAAGACCTCACGCGGCTCCATGTTGTCAGCAATATCAAAACTCACCAGATCTTTGCCTGTAGATGTTTTGAGGCTGTAATTGCCGGTCTTGAAAGCCAGAACGTAATACGCGGCGTCGCTCAAAGAACCGAACAACGGCATCACTTTACGATCACCAGGAAGAACCAGAAATGGATTGTTGCTCAACACATCTATCAGCCGGGCAAGGGCAACTGGCAGTTGATCTTGTGCAGTTGCTTTGCCATAAAAGAAACAGCCGCCAAAATTCTCTGCCATGACCGCCAGTGCGCGACTGTAAGCCTGACGCAGATATATTACCTGAACAGGACGGCGGGAAGTCTTGCGCCAGAGAGTCTGCAGATGTTTCGCATTCAGGTTGTCGCCGTCTGTTATCAGAATAACTCCGGCATAATTGCTGTCGGCCGGAAATGTCGAGACGAAATCCCATTGCGTATTGCCATAGAACTCCATTTTCTGGAGTTCAGACGCTTCAACCCTTCGCAAATCGCCATTCGCGGCAACAAAAAGCTCTACCTCGACCTTTGGCATGGCAGAAATAGTGGTGATGGCTTTTAGTGCGCGTTCTTTGTTGCGATGGCCCATAGAGCCACTGCCATCAACGATTATTCCAACGCGACAAACGTCATCTACCTTCGGGTATTCAATGTTTCTAGCCCTGATAAGACTGTATTTGCTGCCATCAGGCGATTTACAGGGCACTACCGAAATTTTTTCATCTGCGCCAGTGCGGTAAGAGACCGATAAATCATCAACAAGTGCGCTTTCGGCAGACAGACTGAGGTTGCACAAACTGCCAGTGGCATTAATTTTTACCTGATCATTGCTGGCCTCAGCTGCAACAATCGAGTCAGCGTCAAAGAGTGTGGCGACAAAACTCAATCTGGCCGGCACCGGCTCAGCGCGAGCGCGGCGCTCCTCATCTGGTGTAATTGAGTTCGCGAAACCAATCGGAAAATTGAAAACCAGGCGATCTTTGTCGCCATGCGCCGCGAAAAAGTAGCGAAAGCGAATTCCAACCTTTTTCTTACTCTCGATTGGAAAGACCCTGACGGTAATTTCGTCATCTTTCTGTTCAAGAATTCCCGGGTCGATCAGGCGACTGGTAATTGTCTGGTAAATTTTGCGCGCCTCAGCTATCTTGCGAATCTCGCCTTTTACCCACTCTTTCTCGTCGGTGTTTATCCAGAATCCTGAGGCAAAAGCGCCGGGCGGCATTTTGAATTTGTAAACGCCTTCACAGCGAGAATCAGTCGGGTTGAAGAAGATATCTTCGACTTCCATCAACACTATGCCGTTCTGCGAACTGGCAACAACCTTGCGTTCGACCAGATGCACCGGAACAGATTTTGCCCACGGGGTGCTGCATGAAAGCGTGCCATTGGCTATGGCAGTCAGTGAGATGGTCGAAAAAACAACTGTCAGCATTATCAGAGTTAATTTTTTCATGCTATTTCACCTCCGCTGCTTTGGTCAGATCGACAATCAAAGAGCTTCTGCCGTTGCCCTGGCGCACATAAATGCGCAGCCAGCGATCAGACGAGATGTTCGCCGCGTAAAACTGATCTTCAATTGATGAAGAATTATGAAACTTGTGCACAGAGCACCCAACGTAACCGTAACGGACATCAAGCATTATTCCTTCGCGATTACAGCATTTCTTGAGATCTTCAGGTATCACGCGGCTTTCTTTAATCTGCTCGGCAACCTTGGGGTTTGCACTGCGCCACTTGTCGATTTTGTCGAGACAGACTCGGGTCTCAGTGACAAATCTCATCTCGTTAGCGCTTTTAAGCAAGGCTCTGGCACATGCATCGGCTCGAAAAGCCATGGCAAACTTTACCGGAACATCAATGTCGCGCCACAACGAAACAGCCTTTGTTTCGCCGCATTCAAGCTCAATCTGGCGCCGCGCCGCTATTTCACCGAAACAAAGCTTGACCCGATCGTTATTGCCTGGCACAACAAATATGCGATTATCAGTGTCTGAATTAGAATTAAACGCGTGACCAAGCTCAGGAATTTCAAAAGCTTCGACATCTCTGCCATGCAGTTCGTATTCGCTAAAGCGAAGTGGGGCGCCCTGCAGCAGAGCTTTGCAATTTGACATCTTCGCAGCCGTCATGCCCAGCGAAAGAGTAGCCTGTGGCAATCTTCGCGTAAAAGGATCGAAAGTGCCAGAAGTCGAAAGCAGCATAACCCCTTCTGGCAGCAATTCTGCAGGCAGTTTTCCGCCAAGAAGATCATAAGATGGCTCATACTCGCGAATTTTAGCAAGAAAACTTATCCAGTCTATATCCAACGCGAGATGCATTGATTCGACCGGGCTCAGGCGGTCATAGTTGTGTATATTATTGATCCATCTGAACTCAGGCAATGCTTCAAACAGATTTTTATCTGAATTTACTGCCGTATCATTCCAGCTGACTTCGACGTTTAAAGCGGCTGAATCAGGCATTATCTTCAACTCAACACCTGAAAGTTTTTCAAGAGATTCGATAAGAGTCAGAGCCTCCAGGGCTGGGCCCTGCAGAGGTGTTTTACGGTAATCAAGGGCTTTAACGACGTGATTGCAGACGTATTTTTTACCGGAACTGTCGAGATTGTAAGCGCCGCCCAGCGGGCATGCGATTTTTTCTACAGCTTCAGGATCACTGCTGCCGGCTCTTATAAGTCTGGTCAACTTATGCGCCTGCTTTCGGCAAGTCATCTCAGAAAGTTTATCTTCTTTTGACAGCTCGTTTTCGAGATCAAACTTGACCTCTTGCAGCAGAGAGTCTTTGAGAAACTTAATGTGCACCATGCTTTTGTTGTCGAGATCGAGCAGCGCCGGTGGAATTGGCATATTAAATGGCGTGCCGTCTTCATTATTGCGGTAATAGTATGACCTGTCAGGCCTGTAAGATGTGTATATGAAAGAGTAATAACTCGGAAATGTTCCGAGAAACAGGGTTTTGTTGTCTGCTTCATTTACCCATACGAAGTAATCAGAAGTTTCACGCTTTTTGCTCTTGCCGATGGCGACGTAGAATGTTTTATCGATGCCGGCTCCTGGAGGAACACTATAAAAGTCCGATGGAAAAAGATTGGCGAAATCATCACGACATGCTTCATAGACGGGCTTTAATTCTTCAATCTCAATCAGGCGCTGCCATATCGCCTGTGGCGTCGAGATCCTGCCAAACGCTCTCCATTGCGGTTCGTCGGGCTCTTCAGCGTATGAGACCGGCAGCAGAACAAGCATGAACACGAATAACAGAAATAATCTTTGCATAATAGCCCCTTTCTGAAATGCCAGAAAAAAATGATAGCAAACATTTCAGCAACAGTCATGCCAATAAAGCCGCTACGGCGTAACTCTCTGATCAAGGCTATCTGAACACAGTCTTCGCGTCACCGCGCGCCAGATTTGTCACGTCGCGCGACTTATTCAACATATGTGTTTCTAAGTCAAGCATTATGGAGCTTGTTCGACTATTGATGGCAAACCGGCGGCCTGTTATTGTGAAGAAGTGCACATAAAAAACTCTCCAGAGATTACAAACAGATTGCCAAATGCTGTAATGATGGTTAACTTTGTATTACAAGGTAAAAGTTATGGATATAATCACACAGGGTTTACTTGGCTCTACGGCTGCACAAGCTGGTTACAGCGAAAAAATTGGTCGGAAAAGCGCCTTTTATGGTTTTATAATTGGCCTTCTTCCTGACTTCGACATTATTGCCGGTCTGTTCGGGCCATGGGCGTCGTTAAAGTATCATCGCGGCCCGACGCACGCTTTCTTTGTTCTGGCCATTCTTGCGATTCCGACCGGTATGCTCTGCAAACGCCTCGCCCGCTCAGATGTCGACCAAAAACACTGGATAGGCCTGGCCTTTTTGAGCCTGATCACCCACCCGGTAATCGACTGGTTCACATCTTATGGAACAAGCCTGTGGTGGCCGTTTACTGACCGCCGCTTTGCTGCCGACGCGCTTTCGATTATCGATCCGGTCTACTCATTTCCGCTGCTGGTAGCAACTTTATTCGGTTTTTTTGCCTTTATGTCGCCCTTGCGCCTGAAAAAACTGGCGCTCGTCGCGCTTGCCATAACAACGCTATACGCCGGTTATGGCTACTATAACTCGCAAAGTATGATCACCAGGGGCAATGCACTTTTCAGGGCGCAGGGCTTTGAACCGGTCGAAACACGCGCCAACCCGACATTTATGAACATATCGGTGTTTCGCGTTGTTGCCCGCGATGCTACCGGTCGCATCATGGTCACTTATCTTAAAACAGCATCGCAAAAGCCGCTGACTGATGTTTTGCTGCATGAATCAGACAGCGACGAGTTTGCGCTTAAAGCCATGCAGCATGAGCATGCCCGACTGTTCAAATGGTTTGCCATGGATATGCTGCAGGTGCGCAGCGTTGTCGATGAAAACGGTCGGCGCAGAGTCCTGCTCAATGATATGCGCTACGGACTGCTAACGGCACCAGACAAGCCTCTGTTCTCGGCAGAAGTTGAATTTGACACTGCCGGCAATGTGGTAAGGGTTGCTCGACGCCACAACCGCGCCTCAGTAAGCATAAAAGAAGAGTTTAGAAAGACCCTGGCACATGTATTCTCCGGCGAGTTTCAGACAATAGACTCAGCCTGGCCGGTCGAATGACCATGGAGATCATACTTGCCAGAACATCGGGTTTTTGCATGGGTGTTAAGCGCGCCATGCAGATCGCGATAAACACCGCCGAAAACTCAGATCAGCCCGTGTATACCTGCGGGCCACTTATTCATAATCCGCAGGCGGTCGCCTATCTGCAGGAACACGGTGTAGACTCGGTTTCTGACTGGCAGACTGTTGCCGCCGGCACAATAATAATTCGCGCTCACGGCATGCCCAATGGCAGCATCGACAAAATCAGGGGGCAGGGCCTTGGCGTAGTCGATGCAACCTGCCCGCATGTGGTTACCAGCCAGCGTCAGATCAAAAAATACAGTGAACAGGGCTATTTCGTTTATATCATCGGCGACCCCCGCCACCCTGAGATTTTGAGCCTGCAGAGCTTCGCCCAGGAAAATCACCGCCTGATCGCTGATTACGCCGAAGCCGAAAAAGAGCAACCGCCGGCCAAAATCATGATAATTGCCCAGACCACCTACAATGCCGACGAATTCAACAAGATCGCGCAACTGCTGAAGTCGCGCGCGCAGAACGCGGTCATCTCAGACTCTATCTGCCAGGCAACTTCTGAACGGCAAAAAGAAATTAAACGTCTCGCCGCCGATGCTGACGCAGTGGTCATCGTGGGCGGAAAAGCCAGCGCCAACACCTGTCGTCTCGCAGAAATTGCGCGTGCACTTTGTCCACGCACCTTTCATGTTGAGACCGAAGCCGAACTAAATCGCGATGACTTCGCCGGGGTCAACCGCCTGGTTGTCTCTGCCGGCGCGTCAACGCCTGATTTTATCACCAGCAAAGTAATTGATTTTCTCAAATCACTCTGAAATCAGCAATTCTCGGTGAGTCGTAAAGCCATCATCAACAGAGATCATGATATTGAGGCATCGCTTTTTTATTCGTCATTCTGCGACTTCGCCTGACCCTGCTTCGCTAAAGCTTCGCAGTGCAATGAGCGGGCTCGCGCAGAATGCGGTTGATTTTGACCGAGAATTGCTGCTCTGAAATATCGCCATAACGCGCGTCTAAGCGGTTCGTTAACAATCGGCAAACAAAAAAGCTATGCAAATCTGTACATAAAAAGAGCTGCCTCAACACTGAGACAGCTCTTTCTTATTGTTTAAATTTTACGGTTTGGCAGGGGCGGGAGCCGGGTTCTTGATCTTGCCAGTGGCTTTAATGTTGACCTTTTTGCTGGCTGCCTGAGCCTTCTGGCCAAAATCTGCTTCGTGTTCATTCAGAATGTGAATCAGAATTTCGATTTCTGAATTGCCATTGGTGATGAAAAGCTTGATAAAAACAGCGCGTTCCCTGAGCATTTTGATCGAGGCATATGCCACTTCAATGGTTATCTGATCGCTTTCGTAAAGGTTAATGATGATAGCAAGAGCAGTTGCCACACCTTTGGCAGTTTCAATACCACGAATCATCGCTTCGAGCTGAGCGTTAACCTTATCGGCTTTGAGCCAGACAAATTCGTCGTCAGACGGGTTGCCTTTGCCGCCTTTGGCGCCCTGATCTGCATTGCCATTATTACCGAGGCTGGCAAGCTTTGTTACAATTTTGCTATAACCTTCAAGAATCGAGCGAAAGCCGGCTTCGTCAAAAGCCATGGCCTGCACGCTGCAAAACATGCTTATCAGAACCAGCACGGTTATTATCTTGTTCATAACTTCCTCCCTGTGGGACGCATACTTTAGTTGTAAGGAAATTATGATGAAGTGTCCAGAGTCAGTTGAACAAATTCTGCAGATCGGCGGCCATTTCGCGGGCAAGTCGGGCCAGTTCAGCTTTTTTCTTTTTCAGAAAGGTCGGTACATTAGCTTTGCTGATTTTTGACAGTTCGCTGATTTTTTCGACAAGTTCGCGCAAGGTAAGTTCGTAATTTTTGGGTGTGCGCGGAATGTCTACCATTGCGTGCATTTCGAACTTGACGGTTGCTATACGAAAGTCCATTTCGTCGAGTACTTCGTCAAACTGCTCAATTATTTTGCGGTCAGGGTCAAATTCCTTGTCGCTGTCAGCTTCGTCTTCGATGTATCTGAGATAGTCCAGCAGAAGTTCTTCCATGTTTCCTCCAGCGTTAATTTTTTAAATCAGAGTTCGTAAGGCGTCAGACTTTCGTAACCATCTTCGGTAACCACTATCGTCTGCTCAAACTGCGCAGAAAGCGAACCATCACGGGTGACCGCTGTCCATTGATCGTCGAGCACACGCAAAAATCGCTTGCCAAGATTAACCATCGGTTCAACCGTAAAAACCATTCCGGGAACTAGATTTATACCAGAATGGCGCCGGCCAAAATGCGGCACATCAGGCGGTTCATGAAATACCTTGCCGATACCGTGACCGATGAATTCACGAACGACAGAAGCACCCTGCCCTTCGGCATACTGTTGAATCTCAAAGCCGATGTCACCGATGGTATTATCTGGCTTCACTGCATTTAAGCCGCGTTTAAGCGATTCGCGCGCGATATTCACTATTTTGTGAGCATCAGGACTGCACTCGCCAACAAAAAAAGTCATATTGGCATCGGCAAAATATTCATCAAGAATCGAAGTTACATCGACGTTTACGATGTCTCCCTCGACCAATACGCGATCACAGGGTATGCCATGACAGATCACTTCGTTGATCGAAGTGCAGATACTCTTGGGAAAGCCGCGATAATTAAGAGGCGCCGGCCGTGCACCATTCTTGATTGTATATTCATGAACCAGACGGTTGATGTCATTCGTTGTTATGCCAGGCCTGACAAATTCTTCAGCCAGTTTGAGAGTGTCAACAACCAGTTTGCCAGCCTTTTTCATGCCGGCGATATCTTTGGCGGTCTTGAGCTTTATCCGATAATTGCTGAGATACAGCTCGGCGACACTTACCTCATGAGCTGATCGGCCATGCATGCAGCATCGTTTGTATTTGAGTCCACTGCCACATGGGCACAAATCATTGCGGCCCGCGCTGAGTTCTTCCTTCATAAAAATCTCCTGCCTCTGTCTACTGCTCATGCAGTTGACTCGATGAGCTTATAAATATACTCCCAGAAACGTTCATAAACAAGCATAAATTACTTGATATAATACAAATTTACATCTAATATAAGCGCCTGCTTATTTCATTACTGGAGGTTGCGATGCGAAAATGGCGTACCGAAGATTCTGCTGAACTCTATAACATCGAAGGCTGGGGAATTGGTTATTTTGGAGTTAACAAGGCCGGAAATGTTACCGTCATGCCACACCGCAAACCCAAGCAGGCAGTCGACATAAAAGAAATTCTTGATGACCTGAGCCTGAAGGATGTCTCTTTTCCTTTGTTGCTGAGATTTCCTGACATTCTCGACGAGCGTATCGAGACCATTTCGAACTGCTTCAAGAGCGCATCTGAAGAGTATGGCTTTGGCGGCAACTATTACACGGTTTATCCGATCAAAGTTAACCAGCAGAGGCCTGTTGTCGAAGAAATAGTGCGCTATGGCCAGAAATTCAACATCGGCATTGAAGCCGGTTCAAAACCCGAACTGCACGCAGTACTTGCGCTCATGGACAACCCCGCCGCCATAATCGTCTGCAATGGCTACAAAGATGAAGAATTCATTGAACTCGCCCTGCTCTCTCAGAAGATGGGCAAGCGCATCTTCATCGTTGCAGAAAAATTTAACGAACTGAAACTTATCTGCAAACTCGCTAAAATTCATAAAGTCCGCCCGAATGTTGGCATGCGCATCAAACTGGCCGCATTTGGCAGTGGCAAATGGGAAGACTCTGGCGGCGACAAGAGCAAGTTTGGCCTTACCCCGATTGAGCTGATCGAAGCTGTCGAGCACATGAAAGAAGAAGAGATGATCGACTGCATCAAACTTATTCATTGCCATCTCGGTAGCCAGATCACCAATATTCGCAAGATTAAAAGGGGTCTTAAAGAGGCTTCGCAATTCTATGTGCAGTTACACAAGCTGGGCTGTAATATTGAATACGTCGATATCGGCGGCGGTCTCGGCGTAGACTACGACGGCACCCGCACGACAATATCGAGCAGCATCAACTATTCGATTCAGGAATATGCCAACGACGCGGTATCTGCCCTGCAGGATGCCGCCGACAAAAACGGCCTGCCGCACCCGCACCTGATCACCGAGTCTGGCCGCGCACTGACAGCACATCATTCAATTCTTGTATTCAACGTTCTCGAAACCACAATGCCGCCGAATCCAGACTTTGATTCACTTGAGATCAGCAAAAAAGACCACGAGATTGTCCGTGATATGCACACAATTTTTGACTCGCTTACCGATCTCACCATGATCGAAGCCTGGCATGACGCTCAACAACTGCGCGAAGAGGCTCTTGAACTGTTTAATCTTGGCATGCTCGATCTACCATCACGTGCAAAAGCTGAAACAATGTTCTGGGGTATTGCTCACGAAGTAAGAGAGCTTGCGAGACAGCAGAAACATTCTGCCGAAGAGCTTCGCCAGCTCGACAAGATTCTGGCCGAAAAGTATTTCTGCAATTTTTCTCTGTTTCAGTCATTGCCGGACGCGTGGGCTGTCGATCAGCTGTTTCCGATCATGCCACTGCACCGACTTGGCGAAAAGCCGACGCACTCTGCGACAATTCAAGATATCACCTGCGATTCTGACGGCAAAATCGACCGTTTCATCGGCAACCGCAATTTTAACCCTTGCCTGCCGCTGCACAATCTTAAAACTTATGAGCCGTATTACCTCGGCGTGTTCATGGTCGGCGCCTATCAGGAAATCCTCGGCGACCTGCACAATCTCTTTGGTGACACCAATGCCGTTCACATAACCGTTAATGATGATGGCAGTTACGACATCGACAAGATCATCGACGGCGAAACCGTGGCCGACGTGCTCGATTATGTGCAGTTCAACGCTAAAAAGCTCGTGCGCACAATGGAAACCTGGGTTGCCGCTTCAGTTAAAGAAGGCCGCATCACCATTACCGAAGGCAAAGAATTTCTCGCCATGTATCGTTCTGGTCTCTACGGCTATACTTACCTCGAATAACCACTTAAGGGAAAAAGAGCCGCGCCAGCATATTTGCCGGCGCGGCTCTTCTAGTTTAGAGCGGTTAGTCGGGCTGATTTTTTTGAATCTTGGCCCAGCCGTCTTTGAGCGATACGGTGCGGTTAAACACCAGGTGATCGCCGCCTGAATCTGGATCCATGCAAAAATACCCCATGCGTATAAACTGCACTGGCGACCCAACCGACACATCGGCGAGAGCAGGTTCAACAACACTGTCAGTCAGTATTTCCAGCGAAGTCGGGCTGATCTTGTTGATAAAATCTTCACCTTCTTCTACCTTGTCAGGGTTTTCCTGGTTGAACAGATGGTCGTAAAGGCGTATCTCAGCCTTTCTGCCCATAGTCGCTGAAACCCAGTGCAAAGTGCCCTTAACCCGGCGTCCATCAGGAGATGAGCCGCCACGGCTGGCCGGGTCATGTTCGCAGTGCAGTTCGACAATATTGCCGGCAGCATCTTTGATAACTTCACGACAGGTTACGTAATACGCGTGTTTAAGCCGCACTTCAGCGCCTGGCGAAAGTCTGAAATACTTTTTCGGCGGGTCTTCCATGAAGTCTTCTGATTCAATGTAGAGTTCGCGGGTAAAAGCGACCTTGCGCGTGCCGGCATTCGGATCTTCGGGATTATTGTCAGCATCAAATACTTCAACCTGATCAGCCGGGTAATTGGTAATGACCAGCTTGATCGGGCGCAAAACCGCCATGAAGCGATGTGCATTACGATTCAGTTCGTCTCGCACACAATTTTCGAGAAGGGCAAATTCAACGGTGCTGTTGGCCTTGGACACGCCAATACGATCACAGAATTCACGCAGAGATGCGGCCGGATAGCCACGTCGGCGCATTCCTGAAATGGTCGGCATGCGCGGGTCATTCCAGCCCGAAACTTTCTTTTCCTGAACGAGACGAAGCAGTTTGCGCTTGCTCATTACTGTGTAAGTCAGGTTAAGTCGGGCAAATTCATACTGATGTGGTTTTGCCGGCACTGGCAGATTTTCGATAAACCAGTCATACAGCGGCCGGTGATCCTGAAATTCAAGCGTGCATATCGAATGTGAAATACGCTCAAGCGCGTCAGACTGGCCGTGCGTGTAATCATACATCGGGTAGATGCACCATTTGTTGGCGGTGCGCGGGTGTTCTGCGTGTAGAATTCGATACAATACCGGGTCGCGCATGTTGATATTTGGCGCGGCCATATCTATTTTGGCCCTGAGAACGCGTTCGCCATTTTTAAATTCACCGCTTTTCATGCGATTAAAGAGGTCGAGATTTTCTTCGACGCTGCGGTTGCGGCACGGCGAATTTTTACCGGGCTCAGTCAGCGTGCCGCGGTTATGCCTGATTTCATCGGCAGTCTGGTCGTCGACATAGGCTTTGCCATTTTTAATCATCAGAACAGCCCAGTCAAAGAGCTGCTCAAAATAGTTAGAGGCGTAATACTCGTGTTCACCCCAGTCGAAGCCAAGCCATTTTACATCTTCTTTTATCGCGTCGATGTATTCCTGCTCTTCTTTGGTCGGATTGGTATCATCGAAGCGCAGATGGCATTGCCCCTGGTAATCACGGGCCAGACCAAAGTTCAGACAGATTGACTTAGCATGACCGACATGCAGATAGCCGTTTGGCTCAGGCGGAAAGCGCGTCACTATTTTGCTGTGTTTGCCTGATGCGAGATCGGCATCGATAATGTCACGAATAAAATTCGAACTTTTCTGGGTTTCTTCGACACTCATTGGTGTTCCTCATGCTTGGATTTGCTTCTGCAAAATGCATGCGCGATTCTAACACAATCTCTTGCCACTTTCCAGCCACTGTTTTAGTCAAGGTAATTCCAGCTTGCATTTAGCTGTGGTTTTATCTACAATTCAACTATCTAAACAGGAGATAGCCCATGTCTGGACAAGGTTCATCAGGAAATGTAATCGCGGCTCTTGCAAGCTTCTTCATACCCGGTCTCGGGCAGCTGATCCAGGGGCGCCCTTTTGCGGCCCTTTTCTTCTTTATAGTAAGCGCCATAATGTGGGTATTCCTGCTTGGCTGGCTGATTCATCTTTTTTCGGTACTCGACGCGGCTTGGTACAAGGCCTGAAAAACAACTATTCTTCGGACATACTTGAATCGCGCAAAGAAGGCTCTTATGAATGCGAGTGTGAGCAGCGCCAGTAACGCTGTAGAATCCCAGAACTCAGAAATCAGACATGTTACAGTCACTGGATTAATTGTCAATCTGATCTTAACAGTGATCAAAATCGTTGCAGGTGTTTTTGGCAACAGTCAGTCGGTAATAGCAGACGGCATACACAGTCTTTCCGACTCGGCAACCGACGTAGCAGTGCTGGTTGGTTTGAAGTACTGGAACCAGCCTCCCGACAGCTGTCACCCCTACGGTCATCGCCGCATAGAGACGATGGTCACTGTTTTGATCGGCATCGCACTGGCCCTGGCCGGAATTTTTCTTGGCACGGAAGCCGTCGAAAAGTTTCGCACTGGCGGCTATGTTGTGCCGGCGTCGGTCACTCTAGTCGTTGCACTTATTTCGGTAGTCAGCAAAGAATTGCTTTTTCGCTGGACATACCGTGTTGGCGAACGTCTTAAATCACCAGCAACAAAAGCTAACGCCTGGCACCACCGCACCGACAGCTTTTCATCAATTGCAGTTGCTCTGGCAATCGGAATGGCGCTGATTGACCCAAAATGGGCATTACTAGACCCGGTAGCAGCTCTCGCGGTTGGTGCGTTCATTTTACAGGCAGCTTACAAAATAGCCACACCGGCGCTGCGCGAGCTGGCAGATGCCGGCGCTGACGAAAAAGATCTCAAAAAAATCGAGCAGATTGTACTCAAAGTTGACGGCGTAAGGTCAGTTCACGCGCTGCGGTCAAGGTTTCATGGCGCCGGCCTGCAGGTAGACCTGCACATCCAGGTAGACGGTGACCTGAGCGTAAGAGATGGACACGTGATATCCGGCATGGCCAAACGGCATCTCATAGCAGAAGGCCCAGACATCGTCGATGTCCTTGTGCATATCGAGCCCGCTGACTGAGTTTATTGGGCCGCAAAAAAATTTGAGATGGTGCAATTTAGATATTATATGATATTAATCAGAGAAGACCAGTAAGGAGACCTACCGCATGAAAGACGACAGCTCACCAATTCAGTCTGCTGCCGAGACGATACGAGTTGACGAAAATGATCTTGCGCGCAAACGCAAAGACGAGCTTGTATCGCTGCTTTCGAGCTTAAAAGGGCAGAAACACCTGGTCATTGTTCAGAGCTACCCCGACCCCGACGCAATATCGACCGGACTGGCGCACAAGATTATTGCCGAACAGTTCGGAATTGAAGTTGACATTGTATACGCAGGTGTAATCAGTCATCCTGAAAACATCGCGTTGGTAAAGGTATTAGGCATCGACTTGCGAAAATGGGATACTGATTTTGACCTCAAACCTTATCAAGCAGTTATCTTTGTCGACAATCAAGGAACGACAGTCGGACCAATAATCGATGCAGTGCAGGCCTTGAGGATTCCAGAACTTATCGTCGTCGACCACCACGAGCTACAGAGCCGCCTTAAGCCTCAATTCATTGATATCCGAAAGGTAGGAGCAACCGCGACAATTTACACGAGTTATCTTCGCGAGGGCATTATTCATCTTGAGCGCACGAGAACTGATCATATGAAGGCTGCAACCGCCCTCATGCACGGCATAAAGACCGACACCAACGGATTTATAAGAGCAGGCAGCGAAGATTTCATGGCCGCCTCTTTCCTCAGCCGTTTTGTCGACAATGATCTTCTCGCGCAGATTACCAGCCAGTCTCGCTCAAAACAGACGATGGGCATCATCGAAGAGGCGCTGGCTAACCGCACCATCAAAGAAAGCTACTCGATATCAGGCATCGGTTACGTGCGCTGCGAAGAGCGTGATGCTATTCCGCAGGCTGCTGATTTTTTGCTGACCGAAGAGAATATTCATACCGCCATTGTTTTTGGCGTCATCATCACATCAGATCAGGAAGAAACCATTGTCGGCTCAATGCGCACTTCTCGCATTACTATTGACCCCGATGAGTTTCTCAAGGGCGTATTCGGCAAAGACACGAGCGGGCGATATTTTGGCGGCGGGAAAAAGGCGGCCGGTGGCTTTGAAATTCCGGTTGGATTTTTGTCGGGCGGCAGTGACAAAGAATTCCGCGAAATGAAGTGGAAGCTTTACAAAGCACAGATCACCCAGAAAATTCTCAATAAAATTGGCGCCATCGATGACGACGAAAAGGATAGCGAAAAATGAGCAGCAATAAACCATTAACCTTCGAACTTACCGAGGACTTTATCGAACTGATCAAATTGCTCAAGTTCGTTGGCATCTGCCAGACGGGCGGTCAAGCTAAACTGGCTGTTGAAAACGGCCTGGTAAAAGTCGATGGCGAGGTTGAATCACGCAAGCGCCGCAAGTTGCGCAAAGGAATGCGTGTTGAGATCGAAGGCCAGACAGTACTCGTGGTGTAATTTTGTCAGAGAACGTTTTTGAACGCTACGAAAAACAGCTGCTGTTCAAGCCAATCGGCCTGAAAGGTCAGCATCGCCTTAATAAAAGCCGGGTCGGCATACTGGGCATCGGAGCGCTTGGTACTAATCTTGCCTCAATTTGCGCGCGCAGCGGTGTTGGCGAACTGATTCTGGTCGATTCAGACGCAGTTGAACTGTCAAATCTGCAGCGCCAGATGTTGTTTGACGAGGGCGACATTGGCTTCAGCAAAGCTGTTCGTGCTGCCGAAAAGCTTTCGCGCATCAATTCAGACATTCGCATAGAAGCCTTTGTTGAGAGACTTAACAACGATAATTTTGCCGATCTTTTTGAGAAATGTGATCTTCTACTTGACGGCACAGATAATTTTGCCAGCCGTTTTGTGCTTAACCAGCAGGCAATCGCGCACAGCATTCCATGGATACATTCGGCAGTTACAGCATCTTCAGGGCAATCGATGTTCATCATGCCGCGAAAAACCGCGTGTCTGCGCTGCCTGATTCCCGACACCGACGCGCTGCACAATTTTCCAACAGTTCATAATAGCGGAGTTATAACGCCAATAGTGACGATCATTGCCTCGATCAGCGCTGCTACCGCGCTCAGATACCTCGTCGAAAAGCACATCGATCATGATCTTAAATACTACGATGCCTGGGAGCATCGTTTCAGAAAGTTTGCGGTTATGCAAAGCGATTCATGCCCGCATTGTCGGCCATTACCCTAAGGAGCAGACATGAAAATCAATGTTGAATTCGTTGGCGCAATAAGCAGTGGGCCCTATAAAAAGGCTCAGGAATTTGAAGTGAAAGACAAATCGTCGGTCAGAGATTTTCTCGAATGCCTGCATTTCGACAAATCACATCTCGATTTTATTCAGATCGTTAAAAACGGCACGAGGTGCGCGCATGGCGACAGTCTCAAAAATGGCGACAAGCTCGAACTGATGCTGATGGTCGGTGGCGGCTAATAAGGAAAGTTCGGATCAAGAAAGTTGATCAGATAGCCGACCAGAGTTACCCGGCCTGATTCAAGTATCATGCTGATAGTCGCTACCGTGTTTTTCTGGGTCGTGATCTGATAATTCAGGTATGGCATACCGTCTGGCGCGGCACGATTGAGGTCAAAGGTGCCAAGCGGCTTGTCATCAATAAGAAAAGTGACTCTTCCGGGATTCTCATACATCTCGTAATTCCAGAAGTCAAAAACAACGCGACTCATGGTAGCAACCACATCGATTCGCGCGCCGGCATCGTTGGTGGTGATCATATACCACTGGCTCTTCTGGTTGTGCAGCAGCTGCCAGTCACCAGTATAGTTGATTGGATACATATAGGGCCGGTATGGCTCGGTACCGCCAGGCTGATAAAGACCGTTGATAACTCCTCGGCAGTCGAGGTCCATTGTGACCAGTTCCTGTTTCGGGGGGGGGCCATTAAGATTCTCTACTGCCAGCGGGTTTGGCGATTCTGCCGCACAGCCGCTTAAAATCAGAGCTGTAGCGCCAAACAACAATATCGCTTTCGTCAACTGCCAGAACAGACCTGTTTGCCTTTGTTTTTTCATGGTTAATCTCCTGCAGTCTTATTCTATATATCGGCATAATCCCGCAAAAAATTGACATGCCATGTACACGCGCTCGCCAAACCACTCATCCAGAGCGCAATGACGGCGAACTCTTAAACTCCTGTTAAAAAACTGTCATTGCGAGGAGCTCTGCGACTAAGCAATCTCTTTGTCCGTGAGATTAGCTCAGAGCTGGCTTTTTGACCACGGATGGTCTTATACATTTGCGCCACAGTAATGGCGCGCAAATGTGCTGCCTTCAGCATACGTCGGGCGTAAAAGACTGTTAAAACCAGAGGGTGATCTTTTTCTCGAAGCCCATGGGGTTGTAGCGCTCTTTAGCGGTACGCAAGCCTTCGATGCCTAGATCAGCTTCGCGGTTGAGTATTTTAGCTGATGGTGGCAGGCTGTTGGCAAGCGCCCAGTTGACATACTGGTACATTCCTTTGACGTCACGGGCAGCCTTTTCAACCGGAACCAGCCAGGTGTCGTCAGAAATCGGCACCGCCCAGCTGATGCCGCACATGTTGTCGGCAATTCTCACTCTTATACCGGCGCCGCCAAGCTTCCAGAGATTGGGCAGCGCGCGTCGGATCGACTGCTTCTCCATTTCAAGAAATGGATCACCGTCGCCATATTTTTCATACCAGCGGTCAAAACAAAAGTAGATCTGCTCAATATCTTCTTCGCGCAAGGGCACTATTTCGGCTTGATTCTCACGCTGTATCTTGTTCAGCTGATTACGCCGCTTCTGAAATTTGCCACCAGAGAGGTCTGAGAGTTCTTCACGCAGATACAGATAGTCAAAATAATCACGGTGCTCTTCACTCTTTTTTATAGGCATTTCTGCCATGATTGCTTCGGCCAGACTGCCTGGCAGAAAGTGCAGTACGCGCTCTTCACCAAAATCTTTTTCTGCGTGATCAAGCAATTTTTCGACAGCGGGTTTAAGCGGGCCGGTTCCGAATGGCCCGAGAAAAATATGCCCACCCTGCTTGCCCTCTACATCAAGAACATAGCGATCGCCAATTCTGCTCAGCAAAGCCGGCCGGTTATAATACCAGCTGGTAAGGTAGTAATAAGAATATTCAGCAGATCTGATGCCCTGGGCTGTTATTGCAGCCCTGATAATGTCGTTGTGCTCAAGTTTCAGTTCAGTTTGTTGTGGAAATTCAGGTATATTACTCATAGTCGTGAATCTTAACACAATGTCTCACGAAAATCACCTGCTTGATTCTTGCAGGGACCCGCTGTAATATCTAAGCATGATTTCAAGCCTGCTCAGCCCGTTCAATCTCGGCAATCGCGAACTGAAAAACCGCATGTTCGCTGCGCCTCCGCCCAGCCTTACCTGCGACTTCAATGGCATGGTTACGGCAGACACGGTTGATTACTATCAACGCCTCGCCGAAACTGGCGTTGGCGCGGTAATTGTCGAAGGCGCCGCTATTTCGGCAACCGCA
This sequence comes from Candidatus Riflebacteria bacterium HGW-Riflebacteria-1, assembly GCA_002839445.1. GTDB lineage: Bacteria > Muiribacteriota > Ozemobacteria > Ozemobacterales > Ozemobacteraceae > Rifleibacterium. Next base: position 18,509 of record PGYB01000027.1, on the reverse strand, counting down.
AAAGCCTGGGTGCGACATCTAGACATAACAAGTCCAGATGCGCTTCCAGGACTGTCGCAGCTCACAGAAAAGATTCGCCGCGGTGGGGCCTTGCCGATTATTCAGCTTTACCATGGCGGTTTCAACTCAATACCTGTAGCCGGGAAAAAGCCGTATGGGCCAGGCAGGCCAGCCTTGAAGAAAATAACTGCTGAGATCAGGCCGCTTTCCCATGAAATGATCGATCAGATAATCAGAGACTACGCGGCAGCTGCGATGATGGCCTGGAACGCCGGGTTCTCAGGCATCGAACTGCAGGCAGCTGATGGCAGTCTCGCGCAGCAGTTTCTCTCACCACTAACCAATTCGCGCGACGATGAGTATGGCATCAAGAATGCCTATGGAGCAATGTTCGCGCGGCAGGCGATCAGAGTAATCAAAAGTGTCACGCCCGATCTCGCTTTGTTTATGCGAATTTCCATGAAAGACCTGCTACCGGGCGGAACCAGCCTGCACCAGGCTATCAGCATGGCAAAGCTCTTCAAACAGGAAGGCGTCGATATTTTTCATGTTACCGAGGGCCTGATTACAGGCAATCCATTACTGATACATCCTGCGGTGGGCAAGAATGCCCCTGAGAGCCCTTTTTCAGAAGACGCGCAGATTTTCAGAATCGAAGTCAAGCACCCGCTGATATTGTCTGGCAAGATTGGCCGGCCTACAAATGCTGATCATAAGATTGCCAGAGATTTTTGCGATTTTGTTTCTATGGGCAGGACTATCAATCGTTCCCCGGGTTGGCCGTCTTATGCTCATAACCTCGATGATTTTTCCAATAAACTGCCATGCCTGCGCTGCAAGGTCTGCGTTGCAGCCAGCAAAGGCTGTCCTGATCGCCATATTCCCTTTGCCAGAATTCTTTAACGGGAGACTTATATGAAAAAAGTTTTGTCACTAGTGCTACTGATCACTTTGTGTTGTGCAAATTCATTGCCAGCGCAGGGTTTGTTCAGCTTGTTTGGTGGATCCGATGCCAAAAAAGCTATCCGCGTAAAATTCGTCGATGGCGACGAGTCTGCCAAAGATGAGATTCTTCTTATCAAAATTAAAGGCGTTATTCAAGAGGCTGACAGCGAAGAGGGCATGCCGTTCAAAATCGAAAAAGATCTTTTCGAAAACCTGCGAAAAGATCTTGAAGTCGTGCGCAAGCGCAAAGCTGTCAAGGCGATACTTCTCGAAATCAACTCGCCAGGCGGCGAAGTAACCGCCAGCGACATCGTCTACCAGCAGTTGAAAAAAATTCAGCGCGAAACCAAAAAGCCGGTAGTCGCGATCATCGGCACCATGGGCGCTTCTGGCGCTTATTATGTCGCCTGCGCCGCGGGCAGAATCGTGGCGCACCCAACCTCGATCATTGGCAGCATCGGCGTTCTCATGCAGGCAATGAATCTCGAAGAACTGGCCAAAAAAGTCGGGCTCAAGGCAGTTACCCTGAAGTCTGAAAAAACCCCGATGAAAGACGTGCTTTCGCCTTTCAAAGAAATCACGCCCGAAGAGCGTGAAATGCTGATGACCATCATCAACAGCATATATGATCGCTTTATTGACATAGTAAGCGAAAGCCGCAAATTACGCCGCGAAGAAGTTATCAAAATAGCTGACGGCGGTATCTTTACTGCTGCTCGTGCAAAAGAGCTCGGTCTTATCGACGCGATCGGTTATCGTGAAGACGCGATCGCCGAAGCTTGTGAAATGGCCAAAATTGATAATGCCGCTCTGGTTAAACGCGTTACCCAGAAGGGAATTTCGGAAATCATCTCTGAAATGAGTTCAATGAGCTCAGGTGTGCCGGCCCTGCGCTCAGAAATTCGCAATCTTCTATTGAACGGCATAACACCAGTTCTGCTCTTCAAATAAGCTTCTGTAAGCCCTAAAACATGGCTGTTTCACCAACGAACAGCCATGTTTTTTTACGCCAGTTAACATACGCCAATTTTTCGTGGCAAAGTGCTTGCAATAATTTGTAAACGAGTTATAATAATAACAGACTTTGTGATAATTTTCGCTTTGTCTGCCGTATCTGAGTTGGAGGGCTAAAGGCCTGACACCGAGGAGAAAAAAATGAGCAACGATTCTTCAGAAAATGCGCCGGATAAGCGCCGCCTTGGCGTTGTGGCAGTGATACTAAAGAACCCTGACCGGTCCTTCAGTGATTTTAATACGCTGCTTCACGAATATTCCGGGATCATAGTTGGCCGAATGGGCCTCCCTTACAAAGAGCGGGGCGTTTCGGTCGTTTCTTTGATTGTTGACGGAACCAATGAAGAAATCGGTGCCATGACCGGAAAAATCGGTCAACTCCCAGATGTCAGCGTCAAGACCGTTTTGACACGAACATGATTTGACTATGACAACAGGGGGCAAAATATGCATTCAATTAACGAAAAAATTCCTGCGACTGCATGGGTTAACCAGGTTATAAAGCCAGAAGAATACGAGCCGTATCTGGTCGACGGCAAAGATTTTATTGACGACGACAAAATATGGGAACAGTTGAATTCAAGCCAGGAGCCTTCATTAGAGCGCGTGCGCGAAATTCTGGCCAAATCCTTTGCTATTAAAACCCTTGATCCTGTAGAACTCGCAACTCTCATTAAAGTTAAAGATCCGGCAGTATGGCAGGAAATGTATGAAATGGCTGCCCGCATCAAGCATAAAATTTATGACAACCGCATTATCACCTTTGCACCGGTTTATTGCAGTAATCATTGTGTCAACAATTGTATGTATTGCGGCTTTCGCAGTGACAATGTTCACGAAAAGCGTGAACGCCTCAGCATGGATCAGATTAAAGCCGAAGCCGAAGCTATTGCTGGCAGAATTGGTCACAAGCGTGTCATCGCAGTCTTTGGTGAGCACCCCGACAGTGACGCCAATTACATTGCCGAAGCAATAAAGAGCATCTATGAAGTCAGCGTAAAAACGCGAAAAGGCCACAGCGAAATACGCCGCGTCAACGTAAATGCTGCGCCGCTTTGTGTGGACGACCTGCGCAAACTGCACGAGGTAGGCATCGGCACCTATCAGGTTTTTCAGGAAACTTATCACCACGAAACCTACCGTAAACTGCACCCTGCCAATACAGTTAAAGGCAATTATCAGTGGCGCCTTTATGTTCATCATCGCGCCTACAAAGCCGGAATCGACGATGTTGCCATCGGCTGCCTTTTTGGCCTTTATGACTGGCGTTTCGAGGTCATGGGCCTGCTCTATCACGCTCATGAGCTCGAAGAAAAATTTGGTGTTGGCCCGCATACGATCTCTTTTCCAAGAATTACCCCGGCCAGTGATTCGCCGCTGTTCAAGCAACCTGATCATCAAAAACACTTTGTTTCAGACGAAGATTTCAAAAAAATCGTCACACTGATACGTCTCGCGGTTCCTTATACAGGGCTGATTATTACCGCCCGCGAAAAAAGAGAAATACGTGACGACGTGCTCTTTGTCGGTTGCACGCAAACTGACGCTTCTACCGTAATCGGCATCGGTGGCTATGCAAAAAATACCGGTAAGCAGAACATCGACGAACAGCAGTTTATGCTCGGCGACACCAGGTCGCTCGAAGAACTTATTCTCGATCTTGCCAGACGCGGCGTGATAACTTCTTTCTGCACGGCGGGCTATCGATGCGGGCGCACTGGTGACCAGATCATGGATATGCTCAAAAAAGGGCATGAAAAGCACTTTTGCAAGCTTAATGCAATTTTGACCTATCGCGAATGGCTCGACGATTTCGCCAGCGAGGAAACGAAAAAAGCAGGCGAAGCAGTTATTCGCAAAGAAATCGATGAGGTCAAAAAACAGACGCCAACTATATTCAGCAAAAAGTTGTATGATCTGACCATGAGCTACTACGAAAGGATCATCAATGGCGAACGAGATCTCTACATTTGACCTCGAAAGGCTTGCAAACGCATATCAGATAAGAATATGGCAATGCCGTAAACTCGGCCGGCGCTGGTCATTCATAACCGGCGCCGGCGTCGAAAAAGTTCTGCCTTCACAACTGGTCTACGAGAATGGTGATCTTGGTTTTTTTGTGCAAGCCGAAACTTTTGACGAAGCTTCTCTTGTCGAAGAGTTAAAAAAACTTACGAGCCGATCTATCTGTTGCTGAAACTGTATGGCCTCGATAAATCAGCTGATCAGGCGCAAGCCGGCAACACCGCCGAGAATCATTAACAGGCATGCTACTTTTACAAAACCAATTGGTTCGTTATAGAGCATAACTCCGGCAATAGCGGTTCCGAGAGCGCCGATGCTTGTCCATGCCGCGTATGCTGTGCCAATTGGGATATTTCGCAATGCCACTGAAAGCAAAAAGAGGCTGAGAAAGAGTGTTATTACGGTGAACACGGAAGGTCCCAGACGGGTGAAGCCTTCAGAAGACTTCAAACCCAACGCCCAGAGTACTTCAAAACATCCTGCTATGATTAATATCAGCCAAGGCACTTGTTTTCTCCTGAAAATTACTGTTCAGGCCATTATAGCACAGACTGCCCCCACATTATACTTTCAGCGACAAACAACTTCCTCTGACATTGTTAATTGCAGTACCGCTAAAAAATAGCGGTTTAATGACCTGAATCAAACTTTTTCATGTATAATCAGTATATTATTTAACTGTTATGCGTGGAGAGATATCATGAATCTTCGAACACTCGGATTCGTTGCTGTTCTTACGTTCCTTGTTACCAGCTCATTAAGCGCTTCGTCGCCTTTTGATACATCTGTCGTGGTTATTGGTACAAGCGCTGACAGTCTGGTGGCTGGTCAGGTTTACGACAATGATGACTCTTCACTTGATGAGCTGCGGCGCGCTCTGGCACTGCTGGCCGCAACAAGGACCAAATACAGCACTCTGACAAAACAGATGGCTGCTAATCCGGCAAAATTCATGAAAAATGGCAGCCTTAATGCTGTTAAATCACAGGTTGTGCAGATAAGACTCAAGCTTATCGATCTCACCAACCGCCTGTTGAAAATGTACATCAAAATCGACCCGGCAATCAGACCACCTCTGCCTGCCGGCCTTAGCCTGCCCGGCAGCTCTACTACCGCCGGAACCACCGGTAGCGCGACTACCACACCAACCTCCAACGTCCCGTCACCAGCCGGAAAACCACTCGGTATCAGCGGCATGGTTACCTCGAAATCGCCGCAGTTCAAAAGTTGGCTCGCTAATGGCACTCAGATCGCCCAGGGCTGGAACTTTCCGAATGTTACCAATATGTATGGCGAAAAGGTAACTCAAGAAGCCTTTTTAAAGTCGATAATCTACATTGAAAGCACCGGCGTACATCAGAAATCAAATGGTCAGATTATAACCAGCAGCTGTGGTGCTCTTGGCTTTATGCAGCTTATGCCCAATACAGCCAGAGGCCTGGGCGTTAATCCGCGCGATCCAAAACAGAATATAGCCGGCGGCGCCAAGTATTTTGGAAACATCTTCAACAAGGGCAAAGTTGCCGGCAAACCATCCCTCGACAAGCTAATCATGGCCGGTTGCGCATATAATATGGGACCTTATTCCAAAAGACTTGACCAGTCGTGGAGTTCATTTGTGAATGACAGCAAGGCGCCAAAAGAAACACGGCGATACGGCCTGAAGCTTAAAATGTGTCTCGGCATCAAGCTGACCACCCAGGAAGAAATCATTGCAAAGCAGCTGTTTGTGCCGAGAAGTCAGAACGTTGACCAATACGCGCGCAACATCTATTCCTACGCCAAGGGAATCGGCCAATAAATCTCGCCAGCTCTTTTACTGCACCTGTTGTTGTGTTAGTATGAACTGAACACATGTTTATTTCTACTGACCATACAATCGGTCCTCTGTCACAGTTGAATTATATGTTTAATGATCGTCATTGCGATGAGCGTAGCGACGAAGCAACCCTTATGACCATGAGATTGCTTCGTCGGACAGGTATCCTCCCCGCAATGACGATTAATTCTTGCGTTTATACGTGACGAAGGGCTAGCACAATGCAAGAGACCAAACATAAATTTTATGAACTGGCTGATGCTTTATTGCATGAAGCTGGCCTGCTGGCAAACAGGCCTACCTGGATAAAACTACGCCAGCTTGTTCATGATGCTCCACCCGACTTCTTGCAATCTGACTGTAAATCAGATACTTACGCCATCCTTCTTGCTGTGCTGAAAACGCCTGACAGATCAGCAGAGCGCGTCACCCTGCTTGGGAGTGTCATCGAATCAGTCATCAGTAAAGTTCCTGATGAGAGCTTAATTCAACTGCTCAAGCTGCTAGCTTCTGACGACCTTTCTCAATCGCTTCTGCCATGCATGTACAGACCCGATTTTCGCGGATCAACAGCAGTTTATCTGGCGGCTAGAACGTCGCTGCATCTCACTCCCGAGGCTTTTCAGTATTTTCTGGGCGCAAGATTATGGCAGCAGGCCGATCTGATCAATCTTTCTTTTCTGGTGAGGCCTGGCGACGCCCAGAAAGTTTGTGCGCTGCTTAAAGAAGCTGCTGCAAGTGAACAGTCAGTTATTACCAAAGATGCATTTACTGAATTTTGTCAGATTCTTGCGAGTCAGGAAGCACATCGGTCATTGACACCTGATGGCGAAACGCAGTCATCAGCAACTGTCGCGACAACAGCTGGTATAACTGCCGAACAACCAGAACATACAGAACCCGCTCAAGCCTCGGAGCCGGTCAGGTCAGCAGATCAAGCAGAGGCAGCCATGCCAGCCGAAGCCAAGCAAGCAAATGATAAGCCGGCAGAAACCAGCCGAAAGCCAGCTCCCCGGTATCAGCCAGACCGACGCAAATCTGCCGCGGTTGCTGCACGCCCGGAAAAAAGCTTTCTGCCGCCATCTCTTGTCAATCTGGTTGAATCAAATCGCACCGCCTTTTTGATATTGTTTGTTATGACTACTCTGGCACTTATCGCTACCGGCATTTCCAGCTGGATGATCTCTGATACTGCGCCAGCAGTATATGCGCGAGTGGCTCCCGACCGAGCCCCCAAGTATTGGACTGATTCAGCGACAAGGGAGCAGATCACGCAAAAATATCTGGCCGCCGACAAAGACTATCGCATGGGCGAACTCTATCTGACCCGCGATCGCTACTCAGAGGCTCTGATTCTGTTCGAAGACGCCCTTTCGACAAGACCAGATCACCTGCCGGCGTTGTATAGAGTCGGTTATTGCCGATTTAACATCAAAGATTATCCAGGCGCAAGAACCTCGCTTGAAAAGGCTCTCAAGATCGATTCTGCATACCGGCATGCGAATCTGCTTCTGGCAAAAATCGCTGCTGCCCAGAAAAACAATCAACTTGCAGAACATCATTTTAAAAGAGAACTGGAACTTGATAAAGACCCGGCGATAGCTATTGAATATGCCAATTTTCTGCATGGTTCTGGCAAGGAAAACGAGGCCAAGGCCATTATCAGCGAGTATCAGGCACTGTATCCTGACAGAATTTTTGTTTTATCGAAAACCGCAACTGATGCCGAGAACAAGGAGCAGCGCCAATGAAAAAGTCTGGCATGTCGCTGCTTGAGATAGTTATAGCAATGAGCATCGCTATAACTATCTTTATACCCGCCATGAATATGTTTTCTACAGCTGGGCAGGCAGTATTCAAAACCCGCAATTTCAGTTTTGCCAACAGTCTGGCGCGGCGAATTTCGCAGCATCTCATGGTGATGCGCTTTGAAGACATTGAAGAAATTCCATTGCCCGGAATTTCGCTCTGCGACGCGCCGGTCGGATCATTTTTCGGTCCTTTTTTCAACAACACCGGTTCCAGCGCCGGAGCCAAAAGAATCACTCAGGCCGATATGCCTGATTTCTACAATTATCTGGCACATCATGATTTTCGTTATTCGCTGTCGGTAAGCAATGTAAGCTTTGGCGATGGCGACGAAATCAAAAGTGTCGGCGTTCTCATCACCTGGAACGAAAACAACAAGGATATGATGTACAGGCTTTATGTTTATGTACCCTCGCTATAACCAAGCTCGCAAAAGGTCCGGCGTAACCCTGGTTGAAATCATGGTTGCATCGGCTATTCTCGCGTTTATCGGGGGGCTTGTCGGCCACTGGTTTTTCATTCAACGCCAGCAGCAACGCAGACTGTTTGATGTCAGCGATGCCCAGCAGGCAATCAGACAGGCTTCGTGGGCGATGATGCAGGAACTGCGCACCGCCAGAAGCATACTTTTTCCGAGAATCAATACCGACAATTCGCTGCGCAGTGATTCAAAGGTAGTTTTCAAGAGCTTTTCAGGTGATATCATCTGTTATTACTACGTTGCGCGAGATCAGGAGATAAGGCGCTGCAAGGTTCCTAACGGCCCCGGGTCACCAGAAATTGACCCGGATCCTGTTGCAAAAAATATTTCACAAGTAATGTTTACAGCCAGTGACGATGGAAACAGGCTGATAGATATTTTCATGGAAGTAAAGGGAACCTTTGGCCTTGAGACCGTCTATTTGATGAATGAGTAACGAATTATCAGATAACATGCTAAAATATAGTTAGACAGCGTTGAACGACATTGCCTGATTGATGAAAGAAATTATGAGACAAATCTGCAATAGACGAGGTATCGCGATAATTATGGTCATCGGACTGGTGGCCGTTATTGTTCCTGTACTTTATCTTCTTTCGCAACTTGGCAGCTCGCAGACAAAGCTCGCTTTCAAATACCACGAAAATCTGCTGACCGAAACTACCGCATTCTCCGGAACTAACGCAGGAATTTCGCGTCTGCGTGGCAACCTGCGCGGCTATCAAAATCTCACAAATCAGCTCGTCGGCGACGAGTCATATTCCCTCAACCTGCGCCCAACCGGCAAGGGGTTTTTCCAGCAGAGTCTATATTACCTTCTTGCGAGCAGCAAAATTAAGAATCATAATTACGTAATTATGGCTGAGGCAGAACAATTCAATCCCGAGCCGGATCCGCCGGTGCTGGTAATTACGCGCGATTTCTGGAACACTGTCGAACCCTATGAAATTGATCAGGTAGCCGATGTTTTGAGCATGCAGAACAACAGAGGAGTCGACCTGCTGCGTCTCGACGAGACCAGAGACTATGAAAAAAACGCTACGCCGGCGCAGTATTCGGGAGAAATTCGAGCGAAGTCAAGCCGGCTGCCTGAAGAGTTGATTCCTGACTGGTCCGAAGTAGTGGATATTCTTACATCTGAGAAACTCTCGATGTGAGTTTTTTTGACACGTTAGAGTTAAGGAGAGAGGTATGAAAAAACTTTTGTTTCTTATGTTGGTTATAGCTCTGGGCATGGCTTGCCAACCGGCATTTGCAGATCCTCCGAGTGAATCTGAAGTTGATGAAATTCAGCTGCGTGCGCCACTGGAGCTCGAAAGGGCGGTAATGGAATATATGCTGGCATTTGAAGCTTATACTGCTGCCCGCAAATCCAAAGATAAAAACGTTCGCAGCAGGCTGGTCAAGTTGATGCAGGAATATCGCAACGCGTATGCCAGATTTCTCGAAATGTTGCGCGAAGACAAGCTTTACCGGCCAGACAAGCCCAAAGACCCCGCCGGCTGGTATGACAAGAAACACGAAAAAAGCAAGGGTTACAAACGTGACTGGAAAAAGACTGACGCCAAAGAATTCCGCGCAGAAGTCAAAGAAATGGTAAAGAACGGCGCAACTCCTGAACAAATCAAAGCCTTTATTCAGAGCAAACTGCCATCAGCACCGATGTCATCCGATCCGGGGCTTTATACTACTACGACTACTACGACGACTACCACTACTACTACTACAGCGACCCCTGACCCAGGCGATGACGGTGATGATGAAGATGGCGATGACGACGCTGATGGCAAAGATGGCGACAAAGATGATGATGGCTGGTGGCCAGGCAAATATCTCGGTTTTCCTAAGCCAGATTAACTGTAACCGAGCCATATTATCAAATATGCAATCATCGGCTGAGAAGCATAGAAATTCTCGGGCAGAATTTCTATGTTTCATCTATTTATGCGGGTTTGACTGCTCGCCGAGAATTACTTAGAACAAAGGGAAAATGTTGATCAAGCAAGATTCACGCACAATGTCTTCTGGTTTCAGACGTCAGGGAAAAATTGCTGCCGACAGCCTGGTGCTGTTTTGCGCTGGAATAATATTCATAATGTTCTTCTCTGGCTTCTTCGCCAGACTCGATAACTGGCTGCACGACAACTGGCTTGACCTCAGATTAAGACTGAATGTGCGTTCATCGGGCTCTCCTGGCCTGATGAACGCACTTCTTCCCCTTGACGGCCCGAGCAGAGACATTGTTGTCGTGATAATCGACGACCGCTCGATACTTGGTATTCCCGGGCTCTTTCAGGGCAACCGCTACATCTTTGCCCAGGCCCTGAGAAACCTGTCTGCCTGCAAACCAAAAGTAATTGCGCTCGATGTCTTTTTTGCCGCCAATTCTGCTGATGATCAGGCTCAGGATATTGAACTGGCCAAAGCGGTAGCCGAGGCAGGCAACGTTGTACTGCGCGCTTATCGACGCGACGACCGGCGCATGACGCTTCCCTACCCCGAACTGTCGCGCAGCGGCTCGCCTGCCCCATCATATTTTCGCACGCACCGTGACGAGTCTATTCGCAGTATTTCGATGAAATTTACTTCTGAAGCCGGCAAGGTTACGCCATCTTTTCAGACCGAGACTTTTCGCAGATTTTTCAACCTGAAACCGGCTGACTTTGAGTTTAAAGACGATCAACTGCTGGTAAAGCTTGCCGATCAGCAGATGCAGATTCCGCTGAGTAATGGTGAGTATCTCTGGCTCAACTATGACAATCCGACCAGGGCTTACCAGACCATGTCTTTCTATGACCTGTATAACAACAGCTTTCAGCAGGAAGGACTGCAGGACAAGCTGGTAATAATCGGGTATGCCAACTCAATGACCGAGGAAAAGTTCTTTACGCCGCTGGGTGGCAACGAATACAGCCCTTACCTGAACGCGCTGGTTCTGAGAAATCTTCTTAACAGGTCAGCACTTGTTCCGCCTGACAAGCTTGTTACCGTCGGAATGGCCGCCGTTCTGCTTGCGTTATTTTTGTTCGTAATATTTACGCATCTAAACCCTGTGTCGTTTTTTATTGTCAGCATCATTACGATACTGCTGTTGATCAGCAGCTCACTTGTCTCGCTGACCCTTTATAACCGCATATTTGACGTTACCCCTTCGGTTTTTTTGCTGTTAATCGCGCTTTCATACACAATTGGCAAGAAATATTATATTGAGCTATCTGAAAAGCTCCGCATCAAACACGCGTTTCAGCACTATGTCACCGCATCGGTAGTAAACGAAATACTCAAAAACCCCTCCAAGCTCAACCTGCATGGCGAAGAGCGCAATCTGACAATATTTTTCTCAGATATCGAAGGCTTTACCAGCCTTTCAGAAGGAATGTCTCCGCTTGATGTGGTAAGCCTTCTGAATGAATATTTATCGGAAATGACCGAGATTATTTTCAAGTATGACGGTCTTCTCGACAAATACGAGGGTGACGCGATCATGGCCGTTTTCGGAGCACCCATCGACCAGAAGGATCACGCGATCAGAGCTTGCCGCTGCGCGCTCGAAAACCAGAAAGCCCTGGCGCGTTTGCGCGAAAAGTGGCGGCAGGAAGGCAAACCAGAAATAAAAGCCAGAATTGGCATCAACACTGGAGTGGTCGTGGTCGGCAACATGGGCTCAACCATGCGCTTTGACTACACGGTAATCGGTGACAACGTCAATCTGGCCGCGCGTCTAGAAACCGCCAACAAGCTGTTTCAGTCAGAAATTCTTGTCAGTGATGTCACAGCCGAGCTTGCCGAATCGGTTATTCTGTCGCGCTGTCTTGGCAAACTCAAAGTAGCAGGCAAAGACAAACAGGTTTACGTGTATGAAGTTCTTGCCGAGCATGCCGATTCTGACAAAATGTTTCTCGACAAAGCAAAGGCCCGCAAAACTGCTTACGATGCCGCTAACGCCGCTGTTGAAAAAAGAGAATTCGCCGAAGCTGAACGCCTGCTTTCTGTGCATCTGGCGCAACAACCAGGAGACAAGCCCGCCCGCATATTGCACACCCGCATTAAAGGTTACCTGATTGTTCCGCCACCCACAGGCTGGGAAAACATCATCACCCAGGAAAGTAAGTAGTCCCGCTGAGATTGTTGACCTTGTTGTTCGCATAGACTTGGCAAAGCATTCCAGGCTCCGAAATGCGTGAACCATTCTTTCGCTGACAGAGTTAAGAGAGGATATTTGATGGTTCAGGTGATGGTCTGGTTATCAGGACTGGCAACACTTGCAGGCTTTCTGCTGTTCCTGCCAGTTTGCCTGGTTTTCTGTCTGATCAAGCAAAAAGAATCTTCTGCTGCAACGGCTTTTGTGTTTTTTATAGCTGCCATTATTATTTACGGCTTGCTTGTGAGCGATGTAGAAAATATCAAGATTAGTGGGCTGATTCAATTTCAGGAGCTCCAGTATCTCGCCCCGGGCATGTTGCTCGTCATGATGCTGTTCTTTCCGATTTGGCTGCTTTTATGTGCGAATAAACAGAAAAAAGTTTCTACAGCAATGGCTTATGTGTTTTGTATAGCTGTCGTTATGTTTTACAGCCTGCTTCTGAACAATGTCGAGAAAACGGTCAAAAAGGGCGACTTGCTTAAATTAAAAGCGATCCGATATCTCGCTCCGACTATGTGGTTGCTCATGCGCGACGAACTTTGGCATGCCGTTGCTGAGAGCGAGCAGGCTTTTCCATCTGTATGGAAGTTTATGATCGAGCATGGGTCCTCTCCTGATGGCGCCTTTAAAGAGATATTCCTCTATCGCACTGGCACTTTCACAGATGAAGAGGAAGCGACTCTGGTCGAAATGCTGATGACCGTTCCAGGATGGAGAAGGCCCCCTGCTCAGCTTACGCAGATGCTGGAACGTGCTTTTGAGATTCGGCATTTTCGCACAATCATCGCTTTTGCCAGACACGAGATAACCTGTTATTCATTAAAATTCCAACCGGGCGAGAAGTCGCTTCTACACCTGGCGGCTGATGCCGGAGCTGACGCTGACTCGCTAAGCAGACTGGCTGCATGCATGGGATATGATCCCTGGAGAGTATTTGATTCTTCCGGCTATACGCCAGTTCATTATCTCCGTTATCCAGAACAGCTGAAGGCACTTCCATCGGCATCTGAAGCCGTGTTGCTGTTTACGCGGGACGGAGCGACCCTGCTGCACCTTGCTGTGCAAAATGGCTTCCATGAACTTTTCGATCAAATTGTGCAATCCGGTTTTGCCAGCGACACTCCCGATCTGGACGGGTGCCCGCCGGCTTTTTATGCAACCGATTTTGCCACATTTCAGAAATTAAGGCCAAAGGGGTTGAACCCTCACCTGAAAGACTCAGCCACGTTTAAGCGTCTGTGGGGAAACGCGCTGAAAAGTGGTTCGGAGGAGTTTATTGCAACTCTTCTGCAACAAAGGGCAGATCCCGATGCCATATTGTTCAATGGAAATCGCCCGCTTCACCAGATTCTTCTGACCTATGGCGTAGATATGCAATTTATTCCCCGCATGATCAATATTCTGGCCAGTGCCGGCGCCGATATCAACCAGCCCAACTGGAATGGTGATACTCCTCTGCACTATGCGATCATGCAAAACAATTTAGCTGCCGCACAACTGTTGATAAACCTCGGAGCCAATACTCGCTTCAGAAACATGCAGGGTAAGACAGTGCTGTCTTTGATGTGGGAAGCCCCAAACAAAGCTCTATGGAGCAACCTCTATCACCAACTTCTCATGCAGGGAATCCTTGCGGAAGTGGAACATCCTGTCGATCAAAACCTTCCAGACTGGAACAGATCCTTTCCAGCTGATTACTCGCCGTAAATTGAGGCAGAGAAAGGCTTTGTCATTTCGAGCGAAGCGAAGCAATCTCAGTCGGCCGAATTTTGCATGTTGCACCTTGCTCGGTGAAATGAAAATCAGTTTTTTTGTACGTGTTTTTACTTACAGGCTTTTTGCGTCAGCTGTGCAAAAATAAAAGAAATGAATCCTCTCTCATCGTGGCTGCCTGCAAGGGCAGCTCCTTTTTATACGCAAAGGATTCATTTTTTCTCTGCATACGTTAGCTTTCGTAATGTATCGATGCTTTGTGCCAGGCTTCGAGCAGGCGTAGAAGTTTCTCAGCGGCTGAATGGCAGGAGTCTTTCTTGAAATTTCAAATCATACCTCTGAATTTTCAATGATGTTATACTAATCCTAAATTCCTGTTATTATTCGGTTGCCAATGGAATGCGCGCTGTAACACAGGTTCCGCCCGCAGCAACAGGAGCAACGCTAACGCTGCCGCCCAGGCGCTCAGCCCGTTCCCGCATGCCGGCCAATCCGAAGGATTCTACATTTAACCCGGCAACTTTTCCTGAGTGCGATTAAATATTGATGTCAACCTTTTTTCAGACCCGCTTCATGTAATCAACCGAAAAAACCCAAAAAGCCATGGGAGGCCCGCTTGCGCGAACCGCCCGGCTTATCAGGAACTCTCACTGACGAATAGTATCAGCTCACAAATTGCTTACGAATCCGGGTTATCTGGATTCCAGGCAGCCCCTTCCTTATAGCCAACAATGGTTTGTGCGTGATCTGTCACCATTTTTTCTGAAATCGGGTCATGCAACACATCTTTTTCACTAAGTTTCAGAAAAAGATTTTCGGAATTCAGTGCCGTAGTAACGCAATAACCGGCAGCGAGTATGCTTTTTAACAACTGAATATCATCATCAGTACGAATGACCAGGTAACCACTGTTAACTGATTCATACGTATAATTCTGCACCTCACGGCCCCTGAATCTGGCCGCATCACGCCAGGCGACCTCGTCTGGCCATGAAACCGAATCATTTGTTTTATACGGCATGGTGTTCCATGAAGCACCGCCAATTCGGTTAAGCAAGGTTACCGCCTGTCTATGATTCGAACCGTTATCTGCACCGGAGTTTATCTGATGGTAGATAAAATCAGGGCTGATAATTTTATCCTGATATGCCAGACTCGGCCCGCCAGAATTGGTTAAACCACCCTTCGGGTCAGGAAATTCCCAGGTTGCAGGGCTGAGATTCCAACCGTTTTTCTTTGCCATCATGTATGTGTGCACGTAATAGCCTGCAGCAAAGCAGGTGCATGAACCCTCGGAACCCTGATTGCCAATTGGCGGGAAATACTGCAAAGCAGAGTTGTCAACCGACTCAGGATAGGTGCCCCTGACATTTGCCGACTGTACGCCGGTCAACTTCCTCATCGACTTCCAGTCTTCAAGTGTCGGAGGCTGATACCCGGTGCCATATTTACCCTGATAGAGCTTGTTATAGTTCTTTGCCGGGTCGAACACACCAACAGCTTCCATATCTTTTGCAAGTTCGTCAGACGTCGGAAGAACTTCTACAAATGTTGTGTCGCCAAATGAAGACCTCGCGTTAGGCATTATCTGCTGCATCTCAGTTGTGGTTAGATTTCCGGCCGAATTAATCTGAATCGAAGAAACTGTATTGGCAACTATCGAAACCGGTGCGCCAGGTGTTGTCGAAGTCAGATTCCTTATCGAAGTGCCATTCTGATCATACAGTTCAAGTTCTAAGCTCGAAATCGAACCTGCTGTAACATCACGATTCCTGACTGCTAGAAACAAGTTATAGTCATTCAGATAAGGCGCAAACTCTGAAACATCAATGACGATTTTATTATCAGGAAAGGGGGTGTGGCCCGACAAAATATTGGTATCTGACCAGAACGCACTCACCACTTTCTTCTTATAGGGGGAAGCGGGGTTACCAAGACCAAGGGTAATGACACATTCGTTTCGATAAGGGTGAGCGATTTGGAATGCCGCCAGTGCCGTAGGCTTATACGGGCTTATCGTCGAAACATAGTTGTATGAGATAGCCAGTTGCTGTTTTTTCATGGTTTCGTAGGTCACCCAGTAACAGCCATCTTTGACTTTTTCCCATGTGCCATTAGTCCCCCATGAGTTAACGAACTTTAAAGCCCCGGAGGAAACCGGCTTGGAGTCTTTGACAACAAGAGTGGCAACTTTGTCAGGCGGGGTAATATTGTTTCCTTCGTTTAACTCAGCAACACCAGAATCGGTATCCAGAATGATGCCGACATAATAGGTCCCAGGATCAACAGACGGAACGCTGAAATCAGCTGTGTAATAATTACCTGCTGTAACGGGCAATCTGCCTGGACTTCCTGGCGACGGGTTATGTGAATAATATCCGATCATCTGATCGCTTAAACTTATTACCCGGTCTTTCGAAAGCATAATTTTGTAATTGAATGAGGTAACCGAACTGTCACCAATGTTGTGATAAAAAAACCATGCCTTCATGCTCTGGCCAATCGAACCATAGGTATAATTTTCACTCCCATCCGGAAAAGTTGCATTGAGAGAAACCCTTGAATCTGCTGCGAATGCCATATCAGGTCGACCTGAAAGAGCGCCAACCTGGCCAAGAAATACTTTTGAAGAGTCATTATCGGTTTCTCTTACCCAGACCTGATCGTCTACTGCCAGAGTTGCAGTCAAGTCAACAACTGAACCATTGCAGGCAGCCCAGGTTGAACCATTATCTCTCGAATACTGCATATTAACACTTGCATTCAGAATCTTCTTCTGAGCGACGTCCAGCATGGCATTGCCCGGCGCTACCGGTGAAGCGACTTTAACGGTAACAACGTAAGCCTTGGTGGTGGTGTCTAAGGCGGTAACAGTATAGTTCTGTGGCGCAGAGAAATTATTGGGTGTTTCCGCAGCAGGACTTACCGAGTTACCTGTATGCTGAATAAATGGCACCAGGGTTGTTACATCTGTTCCCCATGGGACTTCTAGCATAATCGTGCCGGCAGCATGATCGATCGCCCCTAAGGTCGGAGGCAGGATTCGTTCAAAGGCGAAGTAGGTAATCGACTTATTGTCAGCTGTGACGAAATTCCAGTCTGTATTAAGAGAAAAGCCGGCAAAGGCATTTCCTGCAATGTCTGTTACAATACCTGTCTCAACCGTCAGATAATAGCCCTGAGCTGAATCAAGAACCGAGGTTGGTTTTATCGTCAGAACATTATTTTGAACAGTCAGGCCTGAAGAAAGGCTGTTAAAGCTCTCAACAAGCGTTGCACCAGTTTTGTAGAGATGTATCAACCCAGTACTGCCAATTTTTACGTTTTCATTGAATGACAGCCTCATCACAGCGGAAGGTGAAATATTTATCGATTCATCTGCCGGGTCTCTGGGATTTCTTTGCACAAGAAGCGGGGCAACAGTATCGCGAGTTATTGTGCTGTCTGCGCTCGTTGATTCCTCATTCAGATTACCAGCGATGTCTGAAACAACATTTTCACTAATTGAGGCAATTATTGTTCCATCAACAGTCATGCCACTGACGTCTATTCTATAGGTAGATTGAGGCGGGTTACCATCAGCCGGAGCAATCTCAACAACAGATACTGTTGTTGCACCGGCTGTTCCAGACAATAGAACATCTTCAGCAGCAAAACCCATAATTGATTCACTGAACAAAGCCTCAAAGCGAACGGTTGCCGAATTGCTCGGGTCATTCTGATCAGACATCTGATTGACCGTTACCGTTGGTCGAACAG
Source organism: Candidatus Riflebacteria bacterium HGW-Riflebacteria-1 (assembly GCA_002839445.1). Classification (GTDB taxonomy): domain Bacteria; phylum Muiribacteriota; class Ozemobacteria; order Ozemobacterales; family Ozemobacteraceae; genus Rifleibacterium. The sequence continues at coordinate 800 of PGYB01000027.1, read as the reverse complement.
TATCGACAACCAGAGCTTTATTGGCGCCAAGTGAACCGGCGGCACCAGGAGCAGCGAGAGTTAAAGCGGCATTATTGCCGGCAGCATCTTTGATTGTGCCGCCGTTCAGAGCAAGAGCATTTGTGCCGGCATAATCGAGATCGGTAGAGGTATCACCGGCCTGAACCGTGTATCTAAAAGTCAGAACACTAGTGCTGTGACCAGACTGATAATTGGCAACCCGGTCGGTATCGCCGGTTTCAAGTGTCAATTGCGGAACGCCGGTAACATCAACCGGTTTGCTGAAAGTTATCTGAATATCAATGTCTGCACCGACTTTGTAGCTTCCGTCAGGTGTAGAAGAATTGGCACTCATAACTCCCGAAATGATCTCAACGGTCACAGTATATTCAGCTGTTGAGCCGTCAGCGGCGGTTACCGTATAGGTAACAGGACTCGTGAAATCTTGTGCCACATCGTTGTCTGGCGAGACGCTGGCACCAGTATGAGTTATAGCCGGTGCCAGAGCAGTTACGACCGTGCCGAACGGCACCGTTATTGCAATTGTCTTGGCACCTTCATTAACAACGCCGGTCGCGGCGGGACTGGTAAAGTCAAACGCTGTGATTGCTTTGGCCGGGTTAGCCGCAACCGCAAGATTACCGGTGTTCGCGGTTTTACTTGAAGCTGTATGAGTAATCGTTACCGGCTGGCCGTTGTGGGTTGCATTGGTCAATGTCGCACCGTTTGCCGGACTGGCGGTATAATCAGCGGCTGTGCCGTCTGTAAATGTGACGTTGCTGGTTGAACCGTCATTATTA